>NZ_AUBS01000001.1 GCF_000429365.1 Pseudodonghicola xiamenensis DSM 18339
GTCTCCCACTTCTCTAAATGGGAAAAGGACAACACACTCGATATATGACCCACAACACCCAAAACGCCTACCGCTGATCCCTGGCGGTGCTACGCAAGGCCCGGCTTATGCCGGGCCTTCGGGTTTTCGCAGGACCGAGGGGGCCGTGCCGAAGAGCTTGCGGAAGGCGTCGGAGAAATGCGCCTGCGAGGAAAATCCGGTCATCTGCGCAATTTCGGCCAGGGGGATACGCGTCGAGGAAATCAGATTTTTCCCGGTTTCCAGACGGATACGGCGATATTCTTCCATCACGGATCGTCCGGTGGCGGCGCGGAACTGACGCTGAAGCTGTCGCGTCGAGAGGCCGGAGAGCGCGGCGAGCTGATCCTGCCCCAGCGGGTCGGCGATATGGCTTTGCATCAATTCCAGCGCGGCTTCGACCGGGGCGGCCAGCACGCCATAGCGCCCGGTGAGCGAACTGCGTTGCGGCGCGTCGGCGCCGCGCACCTCGGTCTGGATGAACCAGTCCGAAATCCTCTGGGCGAAGCCGGTGCCGTGATCGCGGGCGATGATTGCATGCATCATGTCGAGCGGCGCAGAGCCCCCGGCGCAGGTATAGCGGTCGCGGTCGATCACGAACAACCGCCGTTCGAGCAGCCAGTCGCCGGGCAGGGTTTCGAAATCACCGTAATGATGCCAGTGAACGGTGAAACGCCGGTTTTCCAGCAGCCCCGCCTTGGCCAGGATCACCGCCCCGCCGGAGATGCCGCCAAGCGCCACGCCACTGCGATCGGCCTGTTGCAGCCAGGCAAAGAGGGCGGGGTCGTCGATCTGTGCGGGATCGCCGCCCGCCACCACGAAAATCAGGTCGAACCGCGGGAAAATCTCATGAAACGGGCGGGTGTCGAAGCGGCCCCCGACCGAGGATTTCGCCTGTGTTCCGGAGTTGGAAAGCAGCGTCACGTCATAGCGCTGCGTCGGGGAAAACAGATTCGCCGCGCGCAGGGGTTCGAGCGCCGAGGCGGTCGACAGAAGGGCGAATCCATCAAGCAGAAGGAAGGCGATTCTCTTCATTTGGCCGATCCGTTGGAAAATTGAAAATGGTGTCTCGTTTTCGAAAATATATGACTTGATTGTGGAGGAGCAAGAGAGCGTTCAGTGTTAGAAGGGCAGGGGCACGAAGGAGTGTACTGCATGAAATTCTCTGGGTTCAAAGTCGTGAAAGAGGCCCTGACTGGGCACAAGGGCTGGGCGCCTCTGTGGCGCAATCCGGCGCCGAAGGCCGAATATGACATCGTCATCGTGGGCGGTGGCGGGCATGGGCTGGCGACGGCGTTCTATCTGGCGAAGACCTTCGGAGAGCTGAAGGTCGCGGTGGTGGAAAAGGGCTGGATCGGCTCGGGCAATGCGGGACGGAACACGACGATCATCCGCTCCAACTATCTGCTGCCGGGCAACCAGCCGTTCTATGAGCTGTCGATGAAGCTTTGGGAGAACCTGGAGCAGGAAACCAATTTCAACTCGATGGTCAGCCAGCGCGGGATCATCAACCTGATCCATACTGACGGCCAGCGCGATGCCTATCGCCGGCGCGGCAATGCGATGATGATTTCCGGGGCGGGGGCGCGGCTGCTGTCGCGCGACGAAGTCAAGCAGATGCTGCCGTTCCTGAATTTCGACAACGCGCGCTTTCCGATCAAGGGCGGGCTGATGCAGCCGCGGGCCGGCACCGCGCGTCATGATGGCGTGGTCTGGGGCTATGCCCGTGGCGCCGACGCGCGCGGCGTCGACATCATCCAGAATTGCGAGGTCACCGGTTTCCGGATCGAGAATGGCAAGGTTCTCGGGGTCGAGACCTCGCGCGGGTTCATCGGGGCGAAAAAGGTCGGTGTCTCGGTCGCCGGTTCCTCGGGGCGGGTCATGGCCAAGGCCGGGATGCGGCTGCCGATCGAAAGCCATGTGTTGCAGGCCTTCGTGTCCGAGGGGCTGAAGCCGACCATCCCGGGGGTGATCACCTTCGGGGCGGGGCATTTCTATGTCAGCCAGTCCGACAAGGGCGGGCTGGTCTTCGGCGGCGATATTGACGGCTATAACTCCTATGCGCAGCGCGGCAACCTGCCGGTGGTCGAGGATGTGGTCGAGGGGGGCATGGCCTTGATGCCGATGATCGGCCGGGCGCGGCTGCTGCGTGGCTGGGGCGGTCTGGTGGACATGTCCATGGACGGCTCTCCGATCATCGACAAGACCGGGATCGAGGGGCTCTATTTCAACGGCGCTTGGAACTACGGCGGCTTCAAGGCAACGCCGGCGGCCGGATATTGCTTTGCCCATCTGCTTGCCACCGATCACCCGCACGAGGTGGCGACCGCCTTCCGTTTTGACCGCTTCGAGCGCGGTTATGTCATCGACGAAAAGGGCGTTGGCGCCCAACCCAACCTGCACTGAGGTGAAACCATGCTGATCCCTCATCCCCTTCTTGGCCTGCGCGACAGTCAGGAGTTCACCTATCTGGGCGATGCCGCGTTGATGCAGCGTCCTGATCCGGCGGCCGATGGCGCCGAGGCCGCATTCTGCGATTATGTCTTCCTGCGCGACAATCCGGCGGGTGTGCACCGAGAGCTGTGGTTCCACGAACAGGGTGATCGGTCCTGGCTGGTCGTTACCCGCGATACCACCACGCATGAAATTCTCGGGGCGGAACTGGCCTCGAACCTGAAACTGGGAGCCGCGCAATGACCCGTCTCGCAGGTGGTCTGATCGACCGCAGCCTGCCGTTGAATTTCACTTTCGACGGCAAGGCCTACACAGGCTTTCAG
This sequence comes from Pseudodonghicola xiamenensis DSM 18339, assembly GCF_000429365.1. Lineage (GTDB taxonomy): Bacteria > Pseudomonadota > Alphaproteobacteria > Rhodobacterales > Rhodobacteraceae > Pseudodonghicola > Pseudodonghicola xiamenensis. The sequence continues at coordinate 2,796 of NZ_AUBS01000001.1, forward strand.
GGCGATACGCTGGCCTCGGCGCTGCTTGCCAATGGCGTGCAGCTCATGGGTCGCAGCTTCAAGTATCACCGTCCGCGCGGGGTGGTGGCGGCCGGCTCGGAAGAGCCCAACGCCCTGGTCGAACTGCGCAGCGGTGCACGTCAGGAGCCGAACACGCGGGCCACGGTGGCCGAGTTGTTCGATGGGCTTGCGGCGCGGTCGCAAAACCACATCGGGCCGCTTGATCGCGATTTTCTGGCGGTGAATGATCTGCTGTCGCCGTTCTTTGCCGCGGGTTTTTATTACAAGACCTTCATGTGGCCCAAGGCCTTCTGGGAAAAGCTTTATGAACCGGCGATCCGCAAGGCGGCGGGGCTGGGCAGCCTGTCGATGCTACCCGACCCGGATGCTTACGACAAAGGCTTCCTGCATTGCGATCTTCTGGTCGTGGGGGGCGGGGCTGCGGGGCTTGCCGCGGCTTTGACCGCCGGGCGCGCGGGCGCCGAGGTGATCCTGGCTGACGAGGATTTCGCCCTTGGCGGGCGGCTTCTGGCCGAGAGTGACCTGCTGGACGAAACCGAGGCCAGCGTCTGGATCGCGACCGTCCGGGCCGAGTTGGACAGCCTGCCGAATGTACGGATCATGACCCGGACCACGGTGTTCGGTGTTTACGATCACGGCATCTATGGCGCGGTGGAACGGGTGGCCGATCACCTGCCTACGCCGGGCGACAAGGTGCGCCAGACGCTCTGGCGGATCACCGCGAAACGGGCGGTTCTGGCCGCCGGCGCGACCGAACGGCATATTCCCTTCGCCGATAATGACCGCCCTGGTGTGATGCTGGCCGGCGCCATGCGTGCCTATGCCAACCGCTGGGCGGTGAGCCCGGTTAAACGCGAGGCCGATGCGATCGCGATCTTCACCAATGGCGACGATGGTCACCGCACGGCGATGGACCTGATCGCGAAAGGTGCGAAGGTGCTGGGCGTGATCGACGTGCGCCAGACCGCGCCGCGCTTCGGCGATTACGAAGTCTTCGCCGGCGCGACCGTGACCGGGACGAAGGGGCGTCTGGGCCTGAATGCGATCGAGATCACCCGCAATGGGCGGTCCGAGTGGCACCCGGTCGGGGCGCTTGGCGTCGCTGGGGGCTGGAATCCGAATGTGCATCTGGCCTCGCACCACCGCGGGCGCCCGGTGTGGAACGCGGATCTGTTGTCCTTCGTGCCCGGAGCGGACGGGCCGAAAGGCCTGATCCCGGCGGGGGCGGCCGTGGGGAAAGGCGGCACCGAAGAGGCGCTGGCCGATGGCATGAACGCGGCGATCACCGCGCTGGCCGGGATCGGTATCGTGGCGGCGGGAATTGCCTTGCCGAAGGCTGCGAATGCTGCGGCAGAGCAGGTTGCCTTCTGGCACGTGCCCGGCAAGAAACGCGCCTGGGTCGATTTCCAGAACGACGTCACCGTCAAGGATATCGCGCTGGCGCATAAGGAGAACATGCGACCGGTCGAGCATCTGAAGCGCTGGACCACGCTGGGCATGGCGACTGATCAGGGCAAGACCTCGAACATCTCTGCGCTGGCGGTGATGGCCGAACTGACCGGCAAGTCGATCCCCGAGACCGGCACCACGATCTTCCGCCCGCCCTATACCGGCGTGTCGCTGTCGGTGCTGGGTGGCGGCGATACCGGCACGACGTTCCGGCCGCGCCGGCTGACCCCGACCCACCATTGGGCCGAGGCGCAGGGCGCCGAATTCGTCGAGGTGGGCCAATGGATGCGGGCGCAGTATTTCCCGCAGGCGGGGGAGACCCATTGGCGCCAGACGGTCGATCGTGAGGTTCTGGCGGTGCGCTCCGGTGTCGGGCTGTGCGATGTGACCACGCTGGGCAAGGTCGATGTGCAGGGCAGGGACGCGGGCGAATTCCTCAACCGGCTCTACGCCAACATGATGGGGACGCTGAAGGTCGGCATGGTGCGCTATGGGCTCATGCTGCGCGAAGATGGGCACGCCTATGACGATGGCACTTGCGCGCGCATGGCCCAGGATCACTATGTGGTCACCACCACGACCGCGAATGCCGGGCTGGTCTATCGCCAGATGGAGTTTTTCCATCAATGCGTCTGGCCCGAGCTTGATGTGCAACTGATCTCGACCACCGACGCCTGGGCCCAGATCGCTGTGGCCGGGCCCAACGCGCGGGAGCTTCTGAGCCGGGTTGTCGACGATTTCGACCTGTCGAACGAGGCCTTTCCCTTCATGGCCTGTGCTGAACTGACCATCTGTCAGGGGCTGCGGGCGCGACTGTTCCGGATCTCCTTCTCGGGGGAACTGGCCTATGAGATCGCCGTGCCGGCCCGCTACGGACAGGCACTGATCGAACGGCTGATGCAGAAGGGGGCCGATCTGGGAGTGACGCCCTACGGCACTGAGGCGCTTGGCGTGTTGCGGATCGAAAAGGGCCATGCCGCCGGCTCCGAGCTCAACGGTCAGACCACGGCGCAGATGCTGGGGCTGGGCCGGATGGTCTCGCCCAAGAAGGACAGCATCGGCGCGGTGATGTCGCGGCGCGAGGGGCTGGCTGCCGATCGTCGCCGTCTGGTGGGGCTGAAGCCGCTCGATGCCGGGACCCAGATCATGGCAGGGTCGCATCTTTTCACCGCGGGCGCGGCGCAGACCATGGAGACGGATCAGGGTTGGGTGACGTCGTCGTGTTATTCGCCGCATCTGCAAAGCTATATCGCCCTCGGTTTCCTCGAGGCAGGCGATGCGCGGATGGGCGAGGTGCTGGTGGCGGCCAACCCGCTCGAAGGTCAAGAAATGAAGGTCGAAGTGGTCTCTCCCCATTTCGTCGATCCCGAAGGAGGACGTTTGCGTGACTGATCTCACCCCTGTAACCGCTTTGGGCGGTACGGTTCCGCGGTCCGAGGTATTCGGCGCGCTGAGCATCACCGAGAACGCGGGGCTCGCCCTTGCCTCGCTGTCCCTGCGTCAGGGGCAGCTGGCGCCGGCGCCCTTCGGCCTGGTGCTGCCGGATGTGTCGCAGACGGTCTCTACCGGAGGTTATGGCGCCTTCTGGACCGGACGGGACCAATGGATGATCGAGGCGGAGGGGCAGGGCGACAGCGATTTCGCCGCGCGGCTGAAGGCCGAGGTGCCCGAGGCCACGGTCACCGAACAGACCGACGGTTTCGCGGCGTTTGAAATCCAGTCCTCTGCCGGCGCGGCGCCGATCGAGGCGCTGATGCACAAGCTGGTGAATATCGACCCGAAGGCCCTGGGGGTGGGGCGGGCCACGCGCACCGGGCTTGAACATATGACGGTCTTCCTGATCCGTCGGGCCGATGACCGGCTGGCGGTGATCGGAATGCGCACATTGGCGGGATCGCTGTGGCACGCCTTGGCCGTGGCCGCCCGCCGGCTTGAGGCCTGAAGACGGGAGAGCTGAGAGAATGACTGCACGGATTATCGACGGGAAGGCTTTTGCCGCCACCGTCCGCGCCAAAGTGGCCACTCATGTGGCGCATCTGAAAGAGACGCAGGGGATCATCCCCGGCCTGGCCGTTGTGCTGGTGGGGGAGGACCCTGCCAGCCAGGTCTATGTCCGCAACAAGGGCAAGCAGACCGTCGAGGTCGGCATGAACTCCTATGAGCACAAGCTGCCGGCTGATACTTCGGAGGCTGAGCTTCTGGCGCTGATCGAGCGGTTGAACACCGATCCGGCGGTGCATGGCATTCTGGTGCAATTGCCGCTGCCGGACCATCTCGACAGCGATCTGGTGATCAATGCGATCGACCCGGCCAAGGATGTCGACGGGTTCCATATCTCGAACGTGGGTCTGCTGGGCACCGGGCAGAAAAGCATGGTGCCCTGCACGCCGCTGGGGTGTCTGATGATGCTGCGCGACCAGCTTGGCAGCCTGTCGGGGTTGAACGCGGTGGTGGTCGGCCGGTCGAATATCGTCGGCAAGCCGATGGCACAATTGCTGCTGCGCGACAGTTGCACGGTGACCATAGCGCATTCGCGCACCAAGGACATCGAAGAGGTCTGCCGCCGCGCCGATATCCTGGTCGCGGCCGTTGGCCGCCCCGAAATGATCAAGGGGAGCTGGGTGAAGCCAGGCGCAACGGTGATCGACGTGGGCATCAACCGGGTGGCGGCCCCCGACAAGGGCGCGGGCAAGACCCGGCTGGTCGGGGATGTCGAATTCGCCACCGCCTCGGAGGTCGCCGGAGCCATTACTCCGGTGCCGGGCGGTGTCGGGCCGATGACCATTGCCTGCCTGCTTGCCAATACGGTGACCGCCGCCTGCCGGGCCAATGGCCTGCCTGAGCCCGAAGGGCTCACCGCATAATCAACGACAAAAACAATAAAACACACCAACATCGAGGGCGCGCATCAGGGGAGCGCCTTTCATCTGGAGACAAAGATGACGAAATACTGCCTCACCGTGACCTGCGCCACAACGCGCGGGATCGTTGCCGCCATCGCCACCTTCCTTGCCGAGCACGGCTGCAATATCACCGACAGCTCGCAATATGATGATATGGACACCGGTCGGTTCTTCATGCGGGTGAGCTTTGAGGCGCAGGACGGGGCCGATCTGGCCACGCTCGAGGCGGAATTCGCGGCGATCGCGAAGGACTTCGGCATGACCTTCGCCTTCCACGATGAAAGCCGGAAGATGAAGGTGGTCATCATGGTGTCCCGTTTCGGGCATTGTCTGAACGATCTGCTCTATCGGGTCCGCATCGGGGCGCTGCCGGTCGAGATCGTGGCGGTGATCTCGAACCACATGGATTATCAAAAGGTTGTGGTGAATAACGATATTCCCTTCCACTGCATCCGGGTGACCAAGGAGAACAAACCTGAGGCCGAAGCCGCGATCATGAGGGTGGTCGAGGATGCCGGGGCCGAACTGGTCGTGCTGGCGCGCTACATGCAGATCCTGTCGGACGAGATGTGCCAGAAGATGTCTGGCCGGATCATCAACATACACCATTCCTTCCTGCCATCCTTCAAGGGCGCCAACCCTTACAAGCAGGCTTATGCCCGTGGCGTGAAGCTGATCGGCGCGACCTCGCATTACGTCACCGCCGATCTCGATGAAGGACCGATCATCGAACAGGACGTGGTGCGGATCACCCATGCGCAAAGCGCCGATGATTTCGTTTCGCTGGGCCGCGATGTGGAAAGCCAGGTGCTGGCCCGGGCGATCCACGCCCATGCCAACCACCGGGTGTTTCTGAACGATAACAAGACGGTGGTCTTCCCTGCTTCTCCCGGTTCCTATTCCAGCGAACGCATGGGCTAAGGCGCGGGGGCGCACAGCCCCAGGCATCACCTACAGACAGTTTTTCAAGAGGCGCGGAGCTTTCGCGCCTCTTTGTTTTGCTCGGGCTTCGGCCGCTGGACCAGTTGGGTGAAATTGGTCTAATAGCGGGAAAGTTCAAAGGATCGCCCCGTTGCCCAGTTTCGCCCCGCCCCCTGACAATGCCCCGCTTCCGGGGGCGACCGTGAAATATGTGATCGAGACGCTCAGCACGCGGATCGTGACGCAGGAATATGCCACCGAGGAACGCCTGCCGTCCGAACGGCAACTGGCACAGGATCTGGGCGTCGCCCGCAACACGGTACGCGAGGCGCTGGACCATCTGGAGACCCGCGGCCTGATCCGGCGGCGGGCCGGCTCCGGCTCCTTCGTGACCTATGATCCGGACGGGCAGGGGGAGGCGCTGTCTCCGGTGGCCGCCGAAACGGGGCCTTTGCAGTTGCAGGTGATGCGGGGCATTCTCGAACCGGAAATGGTTCGGCTTGCCGTCATCAACATGTCGCCGAAACAGATCGAGGCGCTGTCCGTGGTGTTGTCGAAGATGGAGACGATCCATGTCGACCCGACAGCCTTCGTCCGGCTGGAGGAGGAGTTCCACCGGCTGATCGCCGAGGGCACCGGCAACCCGCTTCTGGTCGCATGTTACAATCTGGTGCTTGATGCGCGGCGGCAATCGTTCCGCGCCGCCATGTACCGGCGCCACCTGACGCCGGCGCGGATCGCGATATATCAGCACGGCTATAACGGCCTGTTCAATGCCATTGCCGCGCGCGACATCGAAGAGGCCAGCGAATTCATGAAACTGGCTCTGATCGAGGATCAGCGGCTGCTGCTTCAGGAAGAGTGACGCCATAGATTGGCCCAACCAATTTTTCGCGGGACCTCATCGGTTTTTTTGACTGTTTGGTCACGGAAATAAGGCGAATCTCCCTCATTTTCCGGCATGACGCTGGTGTCCCGTAGGCGAGGCACCGGTTCGTTTCTGGTTCAGAGCAAACATCTGCACCGGGAAAAGGTTCATCTCGCGCCCAGAAATTGACCATCCGGCAGTGGATATATGGGCGTTTGACCTAAAAAACAGCGTGTCTTTGGTGAAAATAAATTCCTCACAGGAAAAAACTTTGACCGGTGGTGAGTGTTCCCGCTTTCATGATCCTACTGAGTGAGCCAGTTAAAATAATTGGTCCAAACCAAATCTGGCTTTGCATTCCAATCAAGTTCAACAAGACAGGGAGAACGACTTGGAACAGGATCTTGCGTCCTTGGCTGCCGCGGTCGCGGAGCTACAGGGAAACCATGCAGCCACCAACGGCACCTTTGCCGAGACTTTCTATTATCTGACGATCCCGATCATGGTGCTGATCCATGCCGGGTTCCTCGCTTATGAAATGGGGGCGTCGCGGTCGAAGAACGCGCTGGCCTCGGGCATCAAGAACATCCTCGCCTTCGCGATGATCGTGCCGTTCTTCTATTTCGTCGGTTGGTGGATTTACTGGGCCTTCCCGACGGGGCTCTCGCTGTCCGAGGGGCCGATGGGCACCTCGGGTCTGGCCTATGCCAACGAAGTCGCCCTGCCGTGGAGCCAGTTCATGGGGCCGAACCTCGACGATCGCGCCTCTGGTGTGTTCTGGGGGGCCTTCGTGCTGTTCGCGGCCACCACTGCCTCGATCCTTTCAGGCGGCGTGATCGAACGCATCAAGCTGACGGGCTTTGTCGTCCTGGCCATCGTGCTGGGCGCATTCGTCTGGATCCTGGCCGCCGCCTGGGGCTGGCATGCGGATGGCTGGCTGGTGACCAAGTTCGGCTATCATGACTTCGGGGCCGCCGGTGTCGTGCATATGATCGCCGGGTTCTTCTCGCTCGGGGTTCTGATCAACCTCGGGCCGCGGATCGGCAAGTTCAACGCCGACGGGTCTGCCAACCACATCCCGGGTCACTCCATGCCGATGACGCTGATCGGCCTGATGCTGATCATCGCCGGTTTCTGGGGTTTTCTCATGGGCTGCGTCATCGTTCCGGGTGAGGCCTGGTCCTGGGGGAACGACATCGAGGCGACGATCTACGGCACACCGATGACCCTGTCGGGCATGACCTTCAACACGCTGATGGGCTTTGCCGGCGGCATCATCGGGGCCTGGATGGTCACCCGGGATCCGTTCTGGATGATGTCCGGCGCTCTGGGCGGGATCATCTCCTGCGCGGCCGGGCTCGACCTGTGGTATCCGCCGATGGCCTTCGTGATCGGCTTTATCGGGGCCTGCGCCATGCCCTTTGTGGCCTCCTTCATCGAACGCCGTGGCATCGACGATGCGGTCGGCGCCTTCGCGGTGCACGGGTTCCTGGGCCTGTGGGGGCTGATCTCGGTCGGCATCGCCGCCCAGGGCTATCCGGCGCTGTTCGGTGAGGATGTCATCGAGACCTCCTTTACCGGTCAGCTTGTCGGGGCCGTGGTCATGGGCCTTTTGGGGTTTGTCCCCGGCTACGGGATTTCCCTCATCCTCAAGATCACGGGCCAGCTCCGTGTTCCGAAAGAGGCGGAAATCCTTGGTCTCGATGCGGTCAAAGTGCCCGCCGAGGCCTATCCCGAAGCGCTTCACCCCTCGGTCAGCCCGGCTGAGTGATCCCTAAACAAGGAGGACTATCAAGATGGAAGCACCTTTCGAAGCAACCACCTGGAACGGCATCACCGGCGCGGTCTACGCGGGCTATGGCTCGGTCGAAGGTCTCTGGCTGTTCGTCTGCCTCGCCTTGGTCGTGGTCGCGATCGTGTTCGGCTGGCGTCACGAGGAACATGCCTACAAGGCCACGGAAAAGACCTGACGCGCTTTCCCCAAGACCCGGCGGCGCTACTGCCGCCGGGTCGTAACACCGAGACTGTGAAATACCACCTGAAGGACCAAAGATATGATCGCATCATGGAGATTCTCCGCACTGGCGGACCGGCACCGCGCCCTGGGATCCGGCCTGGAGGACTGGAGCGGCATGGGCACCGCCTGGAGCTATGACAAGGATCAGACGGAGGAATATCTGGCGATCCGCACCAAGGCGGGCGTGATGGATGTCTCGGGGCTGAAGAAAGTCCATATCTCCGGCCCGCATGCGCAATACGTGATCGACAAGGCCACCACGCGCAATATCGAAAAGCTGAAGCCCGGCCGTTCCACCTATGCCACCATGCTGAACGACGCGGGGAAATTCGTCGACGACTGCGTGATCTACCGCATGGGGCCGCACAGCTTCATGGTGGTGCATGGCTCTGGCGCGGGGCATGAACAGCTTTCCAAGTATGCGGCTGGCCGCAACGTCGTGATGATGTTCGATGACGATCTGCACGATATTTCCCTGCAGGGGCCGCTGGCGGTCGACTATCTGGAAAAGCACGTGCCCGGCATCCGCGACGTGGTTTATTTCAGCCATATCCAGACCACGCTTTTCGGCAAGCCGGTGATGATTTCCCGCACGGGCTATACCGGAGAACGGGGTTACGAGATTTTCTGCCGCCGTCAGGATGCGGTCGAAATCTGGGACACCATCGTCGCCGAGGGCGCCGAGATGGGCATCATCCCGACCCGCTTTACCACGCTCGACTGGCTGCGCGCCGAGAGCTACCTGCTGTTCTTCCCCTATGACAACTCGGAGATGTACCCCTTCGAGGGAGAGGCCCATGGTGACACGCTGTGGGAGTTGGGGCTCGAATTCACGGTGTCGCCGGGCAAGACCGGTTTCCGCGGCGCCGAGGAACATTACCGGCTGAAGGGTAAGGAACGCTTCAAGATTTACGGGGTGAAACTCGAAGGTACCACCCCGGCCGCCGAAGGGGCGCCCTTGCTCAAGGATGGCAAGGAGGTGGGTGTCGTGACCATCGGCATGTACTCGGTCCTCAACGAGCATAACGTCGGTATCGCCCGCATGCCGGTCGACTGCGCCGTGGAGGGCGCCGAGCTGACCGTCAAGAACCCGGATGGCGAGATCAAGGCCGTTGCCCATCCGATGCCCTTCTACGACGTCGACAAGAAGCGCCGCACCGCCAAGGGGTAAGAGCCGCAAAGGCCATCCCATCCCCAGACTTGTGAGGCGGGGGCCGCTCCGGTCCCGCCTCCTGAGCCCAACAGGATCTGCGTAATCGAATGCCCAATACTGAATTTTCCCCCTCCATCGACAGCCGGCCAACCTATGCGGGGCTGATCTCGCAAGGCGCCGCTCCGGCGATCATGGTCGCCGATGAGGCCGGTGCGGGCGCACTGGTCGATCTTGCCGCCACGGATGCCTCTGTCATGAAGCATGCCCATGTCGTGCTCGTTGCGAAATCCGCCGGCGTGGCCGGACAGCTCAAGGGGCTGGCACCCGTTGCCGTGCACGCAGCCCCGGATTTCGATGCCGCCACGCCATTGGTGACCAAACTTCTGGCCGAGGCGCGCATGGGGACGCAGCTTTATCTGGCGGGCTCCGAAGGGCTGATCGGCCATGTCTCTGCGCTGGCCTTCGCCGTCGGATTGCCGCTTGATGAGATCCAGGCAGAGCATCGCGGGTCCATCGCGCGCCGGATGCAATGCGTGCATTGCAAGGGCATCACCGAGGAGGTGACCACCGATCCCTTCGTCTGTTCCCATTGCGGGCTGACGCTGTTCGTGCGGGATCATTTCTCGCGCCGTCTGGGCGTGTTTCAGGGCGTTTGCGTCGATGCGGAAACGCCGGGTGTCGTGCCCGAGGCCGTGGAGATCCGCGCATGAAACTTGCTCTGAAGGTTACTGAGATCGAACAGCTTTCTCCGCTCGTCAAACGGTTCCGTTTCGAGGACCCGGCCGGCATGGCGCTGCCGGTGTTCTCCGGAGGTGCGCATCTTACGGTAGAGATGTCGGAACGCACCGAGGCGGGGGAGATCATCCGGCGCAATTCCTATTCGCTGATCTCCGATCCCTACGATGGCGGTGGCTACGAGATCGCCGTGCGCCGCGAAGACAAGGGGCGAGGGGGCTCGCTCTATATGCACACGAAGGTTGCGGAAGGGGATGAGATTACGGTTTCCGTCCCTTCGAACCTGTTTCAACTCGACCTGCGGGCGAGGAAACATGTGCTGATCGGCGGCGGTATCGGCATCACCCCTTTTCTTTCGCAACTCAAGCAACTCGACATGGAGCAGAGGCCCTACGAACTGCATTACGCCGCCCGGTCGCGTGATGAGGCGGCGGGCTTGAAACTGCTTCCGCAGGCGGCGCATGTCCATGTGCATATCTCGGAAGAGGGATCGCGCATGGATTTGGGCGCGGTGCTCGACGGGCAGCCCTTGGGCACGCATGTCTACACCTGCGGTCCCGGTGGGCTGATCGCGGCGGTGGCAGATCAGGCGGCGCGTCTGGGTTGGCCGAAAGCCTCGGTCCATTCCGAGGCCTTCACCGCGCCGCCGCCGGGGGAGCCTTTCGATGTGGTCATCGCCTCGACCGGCCAGAGCATTCATGTGAAGGCGGATCAGAGCCTTCTGGAGGCTCTGGAAGCCGCCAGGGTGGAGGTTGAGTATTCCTGCCGTGGCGGCGCCTGCGGGCGCTGCCACACCAAGGTGACCGCCTGCGACGGCCGCATCCTGCACAATGATCACTGGCTGTCGGACGACGAGCGCGCCGCGCAACAAGACATCATGCCCTGCATGTCGCGTTTCAAGGGTGCGCGGCTTGAACTGGACCTGTGAGGAGATTGTCCCATGACCATGCACTTCAATGACGAAACCTTCCGGGGCGATTACACCTATCACAATTCCCCGGAGGCGATCCGGCGTTTCCCGTTCCCGTTCGATCAGGACAGTTACATGTACTCGGTCAATATCGAGCAGCACCCGGGTGGGCCGAAGGGGACGCCGTTCGAGAAGACGTTCGACGTGGACGAGCATTACGTTTCCGAGATGGCGGACCGCGAGATCACGCTGGCCGAAGACCCGCTGCGCTGTCAGTCGCTGCCGCATATGGAGCTTGCGGGCTGGGATTTGCTTGAGCTCATCATGGTGTCGAAGGCGCGGGATTATCCCGAGCTGTTCACGCTCCACCGAGATGGCAATGATTGGCACTGGATCAACAGGCCTCTGGGGATCGAGAAGAAATTCACCTTCCTTGATCCGGCCACACTGCCTTGTGGCCCGATGGAATATATTACCCGCCAGACCCAGGGCGATTTTGCCCTGCTGCACGAGCGCGACAATAACCTCTGGATGGACGCGGGCATGATCACCTCGCAGGCCGACTGGTCGCTGGATTTCGATGTCGGCATGAATTTCTTCGAATGGCACGCGCCGGTGCCTAAGGCCCGCAAGATGGGCGTCTTCGACAAGGCGCTGAAATTCCTTCTGGCGGTGGGGCAGGGGCAGCATTATCGCCGATTGAACTGGACCATGACGGTGAACCCGCGGCTCGACACCTCTCCGGAGAACTACCACAAATGGGGGCCGGAAAAGCGGACCGTGACGCCGGAGAATGTCGGGCAGAAGCAATTCCTGCGGGTCGAGCTTCAGACGTTCTTCCGCCTGCCGCGGTCGAATGCGCTGGCCTTTCCGATCCGCTGCTATCTTGCCAATCTCGAAGATCTGGTCAGCCAGCCGAAATGGGGCCGCAGGTTGCACCGCGTGCTGCGTGACATCGACCCGGCGCTGGCGGATTACAAGGGCTTTGCGGTGAACCAGAAGATGATCGTGGAGTATCTGTCTCAGTTCGACGATGGTGCGCCGACCTCGCCGGGCATCTTCGCGGACGCATAGGGTATGGCGTGGATTCTTCTGGGCATCGCGGGGCTTCTCGAAATCGTCTGGGCAAGCGCGATGAAATCCTCGAACGGGTTCACCCTGTTTTGGCCGAGCGTGGTGACTGTGGTCGCCATGCTGGCCTCTTTCGGGTTGCTGTCCGTGGCCATGCGCAGCCTGCCCCTGGGCACCTCTTACATGATCTGGGTCGGGATCGGGGCGGTAGGTGCCTTTGTCGCCGGGATTGTCCTGCATGGCGAGGCGGTCAATCCATTGCGCATCGCGGCGGCGGGGCTGATCATCGTCGGTATGGCGCTGATGAAACTGTCCTCGCAGGGCACTGGGGCATAGCCGTCCGTCCCTGTCGCGCGGCAGGGACGGTCGATCTCTTTTCCCGGGGCGTGGAATGCGCCTGTCTCGCAGTCGTCGGAGTTTGATCCTCCGGACCGTGGGAACCCGCCCGCCTGCGGGCTGTCCTGCCCATGTTTTGGCCTTCGGAGTGCCATTTTGGCAAAACTCTGGCATTGGCGCCATTCTTTCTTGCAGGCCGTTATGTGCCTGAAATTCAAAGCATAAGGAAAGCGCTGAATGTGTCTTGTTATTCCATGTTCCGCGGGGGCACGGACGACGGATGCATATTTTATAGACGAAAAATACTCTCTTGGGTTGTGTAACTTAGATGTTTGATCCTATTTTCGTGTGACTCTGAATGTTTTGCATATTGTCATATGTGGGTTTGTTGAATTTTTGAGATGCTCTTGCGGGAGGCTGCAAAGGTATCGTTAAAAATGCAAGATGCCTGAAATGAAGATGCACAGATGTTTATTTTTAGCGAGACGATATGGCCAACCCCTATCAAGACCTGCCTTCGAAAGCATTCTGGCGCACCGGCGTTGCAAATGTTCATCCTTTTGAAATGAAGGGGCTTTGGACGCCAAAGTTCCAAATAACCTCGGATACCAGAGTCGCCACGGCAGGAAGCTGTTTTGCGCAGCATATCAGCGCTGCAATGCAGGGTCGGGGCTACACTTGGCTCGACAGTGAACCGGCGCCGGTCTGCATGAGCAAGAAGGTCAGAAAATCCTATAATTACGAGGTGTTTTCCTTTCGGACGGGAAACATCTATACGCCCGCGTTGCTGAGGCAATGGGTGTTCTGGGCCTTGGGGCTCGAGGCGCCATCTTCCGAGGTGATGGAGACCGATGGTCGCTTTTTCGACCCCTATCGCCCGGCGATCGAACCCGGAGGATATGCCTGTGCCGAAGAGGTGTTGCTGGCGCGGGAGACCACGCTGGCCTGCATAAGGGCCGCGCTGATCGAGATGGACCTCTTTGTCTTCACCCTCGGCTTGACCGAGGGATGGATCAACACGACGGATGGCACCGTCTATCCGGTCTGTCCCGGCACCATCGCGGGCCAGTTCGACGCGGATCTGCACGCCTTTCGGAACTTCTCCTACGATGAGACGCTGCAGGCCATGCAGCAGGCCTTCGAGGCCATCAAGGAGGTCAATCCGAATGTGAAATTCCTGCTGACGGTTTCTCCTGTTCCGCTGACGGCGACGGCCTCGGGCGATCACGTCCTGGTTTCGACCACCTATTCGAAATCGGTGCTCAGGGCGGTGGCGGGAGCCTTGTCGTCCATGCGGGAGGATACCGATTATTTCCCCTCGTATGAGGTGATTTCGGGCGCGCCCTATCGCGCCATGTTCTTCGACCCAAATCTGAGAACGGTGACCCCAAAGGGAGTTGAGCACGTCATGAGCCATTTCTTTGCCGGTGTCGGAATGCAGCAGGAGACACCTGTCGATCCGATCCGCAAGGGCGCGCCGAAAAAGGTCGAGACCGTCGGAGACGATCTGGTCTGTGAAGAAGCCGTGATGGAGGCCTGGAATGCCAATTGATGCCTTTCTCTTGGGAGATTCCCACATGGCTGCGCTGAAAAAGGGCGCGGATCAGATCGGCCTCGATGTCGTGGGAACTCCGATCATGCCCGGAAATATGATGAACCGGAACGGTCTTAGGTTCCATGTCACGAAAGGAGTTCAGTTCCATCCGATCCCCGGATGGTCGCGAAAGCCAAGCGTGGCAGAATGCGAGAAAAGGTTTTACGCCTCTCTCTCCAAGGTCGGGGCGGCGAGCTTGGGGGATATTGACGTTCCGGTGATTTCGAATCTCGGTTGCCGGCCGTTCACGACGGTGGAACAGTTGCGCGGTTATTCTTTCGACCCGTCTGCAGGGGAGCTGTTTATATCGCGCTCTGCGGTGGAAAAGATCATATTCGAGCGTATGGGGGATATGTTGAAGATCGCGGAATGGGTCTGCAAAAGGGTCCCGAAATTCTGTCTGGTCTTCCCTCCCGTCGCAAAGGGATCGTCCCGCGAGATGTGGAGCTTTTTTGAGGATCGCGTGTTCAGCGTTGCCAGGGAGTTCGGAGCGATAACCTATTCAACGGTCGAATGGGGCTGTCTGCCTGCGGCCGATGGAGGGTTGAAGCCTGAGTACCAGGTGGGCATGCTGAGCAACGGCGTGGACGATCAAACGCATGGGAATACGGCTTTCGGCGCGGTCGCGATCCAGGACTGCCTGTCGTTGCTGCGCGCGGCGCCGGCGTCTCTGGCGTCCTGAAACAGGCAATGCCCCTCTGTCCGGTGGCGATGGTCGACACGGAAGGGGGGGGGGCCTTATGTGCGGGCGTCCTGGCTGTCTGGCGCCGGGGATATGCTGTTTGCGGCGTCTTGCAGGTAGGGCAGGATCTCCGCGCGGATCCGATCCTCGGGCCAGCTATAGGACGAGACCGAACATTGCACCGCGGCAAAGGCCTGCTGACCCGGGATGCGGACCGGGGCCGCGATGGTGGTTTCGTTCAGGATCATCTCGTGATGCGAGATGACATAACCCAGGTCTACCGCCTGGGTGACCATCTCGGCGATCCGATCACGGTCCAGAGTGGTGCGTGATGTATAGGGGTGCAGGGGCCAGGTCCGCAGCGCCGTCTCGCGTTCTTCCCGGGAGAAGGTCGACAGCATGACCCGTCCGGCCGAAGTCGACAGCGCCGGCAGGCGGCGTCCGGCGATGCTGGCCGCGAATTGGGTGCGTTTGCAGGGCAGGCGGCTGACATAAATGATGTGATCGTTCGACAGCTCGGCCAGATTCACCGTCTCGCCGATATGTTGCGACAATTCGATCAGTCGCGGCATCGCGCGGGCCACCAGCGTATCCGACCAGCAATAGGCATAGGCCAGTTGCAACCAGGCGTGCGATGGGCTGTAGCGGCGGGTGCGCGGGTCTTTTTCCAGCATGCCTTCAAGGTGCAGCGTATTGGCGAAGCGCTGCGTGGCGCTCTTGTCGAGCCCGGTGCGCGCCGCCAGTTCGGACAGCGAAAGCTGGGTGTGAGATTCGTCGAAAGCACGCAGCAGGCGCAACCCCTTGGCCAGGGCGCCGACATAGAGCGTGTTCTGCTTTTCGGATTTGGGCTCGTCTTGGGCAGCCATTAGGTTTGTCGCCTTCTGTCCGAAGCGTCTGACGTTACCTCTTGACGCATGGTCGAAGGACTCCTTTAATGGATCATATCGTGATCGAACGTATCATAGTATAATAACAATTATGGCGCGCCTGCAACTGCCAACTGGATTGGGCGCTCAGACTGTCAGGGGGAATCATGACGCATTCTGTTTCTTTGAAGATGACCATCGCGGCGCTGGCGCTTTCGGTGGCTGCCGGCGAGGCCATGGCCGACAAGGCCAGCGGTACGCTTTATGCCGGTTTCACCAAAGAGCTGGAGAACGTCGACAGCTACTTCAACTCGTCGCGCGAAGGCGTGGTCATGCAGCGCGCGATCTGGGACGGTCTGATCTATCGCGATCCGATCACCAACGAATACAAGGGCAACCTGGCCGAATCCTGGACCTGGGTGGATGACACCACGCTGGAGTTCAAGCTGCGCCAGGGCATCACCTTCCATAATGGTGAGCCGTTCAATGCCGACGATGTGGTCTATACCGTCAACTTCGTCGCCGACGAGAGCAATGGCGTGAAGACCCAGCGCAACGTGAACTGGATGAAGTCGGCCGAGAAGATCGACGACTATACCGTGCGCATCTATCTGAAAGAGAAATTCCCCGCCGCGATCGAATTCCTCTCGGGGCCGGTGTCGATCTATCCCAACGAATATTATGCCGAAGTCGGCCCCTCGGGCATGGGGCTGAAGCCGGTGGGGACCGGTCCCTACAAGGCGGTCGAGGTCGTTCCGGGCCAGCATTTCGTGCTGGAGAAGAACGAGAATTACCACGATAGCCCCAAGGGGCAGCCGAGTATCGAAAAGGTCGATATCCGCACCATTCCGGATGTGAATACCCAGATCGCCGAACTGTTCTCGGGCTCGCTCGATCTGATCTGGCAGGTGCCCGCCGACCAGGCGCAGAAGCTTGAGCAGATGGGCCAGTTCACCGTCGCCAATGAATCGACCATGCGGGTCGGCTATATCTCGATGGATGCTGCCGGTCGGTCCTCGATGGATCCGAACCCCTTCACCGATGTGCGGGTGCGCAAGGCGGTCAACTATGCGATCGACCGTCAGGCCATCGTCGACAACCTGCTGAAGGGCAAGTCGATTCTGGTGAATACCCCCTGTTTCCCTAGCCAGTTCGGCTGTGTGCAGGATGTCACCGTCTATGACTACAACCCTGAAAAGGCCAAGGCGCTGCTGGCCGAGGCTGGCTATCCCGACGGGTTCGAAACCGATCTCTATGCCTATCGCAACCGCGATTATGCCGAGGCAGTGATCAGCTTCCTGGGTGAGGTCGGGATCAAGGTGAACCTCAAGTACATGCAGTATTCCGCCATTCGCGAGCTGAACATGAAGGGCGAGGTTCCGTTCAACTTCTCGACCTGGGGCAGCTATTCGATCAACGACGCCTCGGCCATGGTCAGCCAGTTCTTCAAGCTGGGCAGCCTGGACGACGCGCGCGATGAAGGGGTGGCTGCGGATCTCGCAACCGCCGATACCTCGACCGATCCGGCCACGCGGATCGAATATTACACCAAGGCGCTGCAGCGGATCACCGATCAGGCCTATTGGGTGCCGCTGTTCAGCTATAACACCAACTATGTGTTCAAGACGGATGTCGATTACACCCCGACGCCGGACGAGGTGCTGCGCTTTACCACCATGTCGTGGAAGTAATCCGCCACTGAAATACCCTCCGGCGCCCGCTTGCGCGCCGGAGGTCTCCCATGGCCGTGCCCACCCAGGGCGCGCTGCCACAGGTTATCTAAGGGTCATCCGAACGTGTTCCAATTCATTCTGAAACGGCTGGGGCTGGCCATTCTGGTTGCCTTCACCGTGTCGTTCATCAGCTTTTCGCTGCTGTTCCTGGCGGGGGACCCCGCCGCGGCGCTGGCCGGCGAAACCGCCAGCGGCGAGGATATCGAAGCCCTGCGCCATCTCTACGGGTTCGACCGGCCGATGATGGTGCAATATGGCGACTGGCTGTTCTCGGCGCTGCGCGGCGATTTCGGCGAGAGCTATTATTTCAAGCTGCCGGTCGCCGGGCTGATCTTTGACCGGCTGTCGATCACCATGACGCTGGGGGTTTGCGGCATCGCCTTCGCGCTGCTGACCGCCGTGCCGCTGGGTGTCGCCGCCGCGATCCGGCCCAATTCGCTGATCGACCGGATCGCGTTGTTCCTGTCTGTCGCGGGGCAGGCGCTGCCGAGCTTCTGGTTCGGGCTGATCCTGGTGGTGGTCTTTTCGATCAAACTGGGCTGGTTGCCGCCTTCGGGCACCGCGACCTGGCGGCACTTCATCATGCCGACCATCGTGCTGGGCTATTACGCGATGCCTGCCATCATGCGTCTGACCCGGGCCGGTATGCTTGAGGTTCTGTCCTCCGATTACATCCGCACCGCGCGGGCCAAGGGCGCGCCGGAAATGCGGGTGATGTTCAAGCACGCGCTGCGCAACGCCATCATTCCGGTGGTCAGCCTGGCCGCCGTTCAGATGGGTTTCATGCTGGGGGGCTCGATCGTGGTTGAATCGATCTTTGCGCTGCATGGCGCGGGCTATCTCGCCTGGGAGAGCATCGGGCGCAACGATCTGCCGACGGTGCAGGCGCTGATCCTGATCTTCGCGATGTTCTACATCGTCTTCACCTTCCTGGCCGACGTGCTGAATGCCTGGCTCGACCCGCGGATGAGGAGCAGCTGAGATGAGTGACGCTATGACTGATCCGCTTCTGGCCGAAATCGTCGGGCCGACGCCCGGGCAGCTTTTGCGCCGGCGTATCTTCGGGCACCAGGGACTTCTGATCGGTGGCACCGTGGTGGCGCTGCTGGTTCTTGTGGCGATCTTCGCGCCGCTGCTGGCGCCGCATGATCCCTATGCCCAAAGCCTGATGGCCCGGATGAAGCCGCCGGTCTTCCTGGGCGGCACCTGGGAGCATCCGCTGGGCACCGATCACCTGGGCCGCGATTACCTGTCCCGCCTGATCTATGGTGCCCGTGTGTCGCTGATGATCGGCCTGGTCGCCGCGGTGATCTCCGGGCTGATCGGCTCGGTGATGGGGATTTGTGCCGGCTACTTCGGTGGCAAGGTCGACGCAGTGGTGACCTTTCTGATCAACGTTCGTCTGGCGATGCCGGTGGTGCTGGTTGCGCTGGCCGTGGTTGCCATCCTCGGCGGATCACTGACCGTGATGGTATCGGTCCTGGGGCTGCTTCTGTGGGACCGTTTCGCGGTGGTGCTGCGCGCCTCGACCCGACAGGTGCGCGAACGCGAATATGTCGCTGCCGCCAAGTCCATCGGTGCCTCGACCCCGCGGATCCTGCTGGCCGAGATCCTGCCGAACATCGTCAACAACCTGATCGTCGTGGTCACGCTGGAGATGGCTCATGCGATCCTCCTGGAAGCGGCGCTGAGCTTTCTGGGCCTTGGTGTGCAACCGCCGACGCCAAGCTGGGGGCTGATGGTCTCCGAGGGCAAGAACATGATGCTGTTCGAGCCCTGGCTGGTGATGATCCCCGGCACGGTGCTGTTCGTGCTGGTTCTGGGCATCAACCTGATGGGCGACGGGCTGCGCGACGTGGCCGCCCCCGAGAACAGGAGCTGATCCGATGGCAGACAGGCTTTTGACAGTTCGCGATCTGGTGATCGACATTCCCGTCGGTGGCGGCACGCTGCATGCGGTGCGCGGCATCGACTTCGAGCTAGACCGGGGCGAGGTGCTGTGCATCGTCGGTGAAAGCGGGTCGGGCAAATCGCTGACCTCGCTGGCGCTGATGGGGCTTCTGGGCAA
Organism: Pseudodonghicola xiamenensis DSM 18339; assembly: GCF_000429365.1. Taxonomy (GTDB): domain Bacteria; phylum Pseudomonadota; class Alphaproteobacteria; order Rhodobacterales; family Rhodobacteraceae; genus Pseudodonghicola; species Pseudodonghicola xiamenensis. The sequence continues at coordinate 22,123 of NZ_AUBS01000001.1, forward strand.
GCGGATCAAGCCCAGGGCAACGCAGATGGACTTCGACGGCACCGCGCTGCTGAGCGCGTCGAAGAAGACCATGCGCAGCCTGCGCGGCGCGCGCATGTCGATGATCTTCCAGGAACCGATGACCTCGCTCAACCCGGCCTATACCATCGGCGATCAGTTGATGGAGGCGATGCTGTTGCACCGCGATGTGCCGCGCGCTGAGGCGCGGGCACGGGCGGTCGAGCTGCTGGAAAAGGTCGGCATCACCGCCGCCGAAAGCCGGCTCGGGCAATATCCGCACCAGCTTTCTGGCGGGTTGCGGCAACGGGTGATGATCGCCATGGCGCTGATGTGCGGGCCCGAGCTGATCATCGCCGATGAACCCACCACCGCGCTCGACGTGACGATCCAGGCGCAGATCCTGCGGCTGCTGGTCGATCTGGTGCGCGAGATGGGCATGGCGATGATCCTGATCACCCACGATCTGGGCGTGGTCGCCCGGGTCGCGGACAAGGTCGCGGTGATGTATGCCGGCGAGCTGGTCGAGACCGGCCCAGCGAAAGAGATCTTCGAGGCGCCGATGCACCCCTATACCCGCGGGCTGCTGCGCTGCATCCCGCTGCCGGGCAAGACCAAACGCGGCAGTGAGCTGGGCACCATCCCGGGCATCGTGCCGTCGTTGGTGGGGCGGGTATCGGGCTGTGTCTTCCGCACCCGCTGCACCTTTGCGACCGAGGCTTGCCGGGGCGATATCCCGCGCCACCTGCGGGGTCCGCAGGCCTTCCGCTGCGTGCTGGACGACGGCGGGCTTTCCCAAGAAAAACAAGAGGTGCAGGCATGACCGCTCCGGTTCTGGAACTGCGCAACGTCGTCAAGACCTATAGCGTGAAACAGGGGCTTATGGGGCGCCCGAAGCCCCTGACCGCAGTCAAGGACGTGAGCCTGAGCCTTGGTCGCAGCGAGGTGCTTGGGCTGGTGGGGGAATCCGGCTGTGGCAAGTCGACGCTCGCCAAGATCCTGCTGGGGCTCGAGGCGCCGACCTCGGGCGAGGTGCTGGTCGATGGTGAGGCCTTGGGGGCGCAGGACCGCCTCAAGCTGGCCCGCCGCATCCAGCCGATCTTTCAGGATCCCTATTCCTCGCTCAATCCGCGCAAGAGCATTGCCGATATCATCTCTCTGCCGTTGCGGGTGCATGGCATCGGGGACGCCGCCAGCCAGAAGCAGGCCGTGCGGGAGATCCTCGATGTGGTCGGTCTGCCGTCGCGGGTGATGAACACCTATCCCAGCCAGATGTCGGGCGGTCAGCGGCAGCGCGTCGCCATCGCCCGGGCGCTGATCATGAAGCCCGAGATCGTCATCTGTGACGAGCCGACCTCGGCGCTCGACGTGTCGGTGCAGTCGCAGATCCTCAATCTGCTGGGCGAGCTGCGGCGCGAATTCGGGCTGACCTATCTGTTCATCTCGCACAACCTCGCCGTGGTCGAACATCTCGCCACCCGGGTGGCGGTGATGTATCTGGGCCGGATCGTGGAAGAGGCCGAAACCGGCGATCTCTTCGACAATCCGCGCCATCCCTACAGCCGCGCACTGCTGAAATCGGTGCTGACCCCGGAACCGGGGCTGGGCGTGCCGGATACCCAACTGGGCATGGCCTATCCCAACCCGATCAACCCGCCCTCGGGCTGCGCCTTCCATCCGCGCTGTCCGCTGGCGACGGAACTGTGCAAGACCAGGGCGCCGCGCCCGGTGCCGCAGGATGGCGGCTTTGTGGAATGCCATCTTTACGACCGTGAAACCGAAATGTTCGAACAGGCCTGATCTGATGAAATCCTCGCTCTCGCGTACCCAGACCGTTGCCAAGACGGTGATTGAAACCAAGGGGGGCGTGGTGGCGTCCCAGCACAGCCTCGCGGCGCAGGCCGGCGCGGCCGTGCTTGCCGAAGGGGGAGATGCGGTCGATGCGGCAGTGGCCGCCTCCTTCGTGCTGGGGGTTCTCGAACCCTGGATGAGCGGCCCGGCCGGCGGTGGCGCGATGATGCTGTGGCGTGCGGACAAGGGTGAGGCAATCGCGCTGAACTATGGCATGCGCTCGCCCAAGGGGCTCAAGGTCTCGGATTATCCGCTGTCGGGCAAGGGCAAGGCCGGGGATCTCTTCCCCTGGGAGGAGGTGGTCGACAACCGCAACGTTCAGGGCGCCAGCGCCGTGGCGGTGCCGGGTGTGGTTGACGGGCTGGGCCAGGCGCATGCCCGCTGGGGCAAGATGCCCTGGGCCGATCTGCTGGCCCCGGCCATCGCGCACGCCAAGGAAGGCATGCTGGTCGATTGGTACGCGGCGCTGATCATTGCCTCGACCACGCGGGAACTGGCCAAGGACCCGGACGCGGCGGCGATGTTCCTGGAAGACGGCCAATGGCCCAGCATCGGCGCCTGGACCGCGCTGGCGGAAAAGCGGATCGACCAGTCGAAGATGGCCGCGACGCTGGAAGAGATCGCCCGTGGTGGTGCCCGCGCGCTCTATGACGGTGATCTGGGCGCGGCGCTGGCCAAGGACGTGCAGGACAAGGGCGGCAGTCTCAGCCATGACGATCTGCGGGCCTATGGCGCGACCTTCCACCCAGCGCTGAGCTTTGCCTATCGCGATGCGATGATCCACGCGGTGCCCGGGCTGACCGCCGGTCCGACATTGAAACATGCGCTGAGCCTGGCGGCAGAGACGCCGCTGTCGGGCAGTGCCACCCCGGATGGCGAGGCCTATGCCGCCTGGGCGCGCGGTCTGAAATCGGCCTATGCCAGCCGGCTCTCCGGCATGGGGGACACTGGCGAAAGCACAAGCGCACCGGGGTGCACCACCCATTTCTCGGTGGTCGACAAGGACGGCAACATGGTGGCGATGACCCAGACGCTGCTGTCGATCTTCGGCAGCCGGGTGGTCTCGCCCTCGACCGGGCTGCTCTTGAACAACGGTATCATGTGGTTCGACCCGGAGCAGGGCAAACCCAATTCGCTGGGCCCAGACAAGGCCTGTCTGATGAACGTCTGCCCGGTGCTGGGCGAGACTGGTGAGACCCGCTTCGCCTTCGGTGCCAGCGGCGGGCGCAAGATCGTCTCGGCGGTGGCGCAATTGGCCGGGTTCGTCACCGATTACGGCATGGACGTCGGTCAGGCCTTCCACAGCCCGCGGATCGACGTTTCGGGCGGTGAGACGCTGGTGGCGGATGAGACGCTTTCGGCGGACATCCTCGCCCGGCTGGCCGAGGAGAACGAGGTGCAGACCACCAAGCGCACAGTTTTCCCCTATGCCTTCGCTTGCCCGGCGGGGGTGATGCGGCGCGGCGGTCTGAACTCCGGCTGTACTGAAATCATGTCGCCCTGGGGCGATGCGATTACCGAGGAGGAGATGGCCCAATGACCCGCGACGACGCGATCGGCACCATTCACGCCTATTTCGACGAAGGCCGGTTCCAGACCGAACTGGCAGAATTGGTGGCCTATCCGACCGAAAGCCAGAACCCCGAGGCCGCGCCCGAGCTGGGCCGCTATCTCGAGGCGGCGATGAAACCGCGCCTGACCGCGATGGGCTTTGATTGCGAGACGTTCGACAATCCGGTCGAAGGCGCCGGCCCTTTCCTGATCGCCGAGCGGCACGAGGGCGACGATCTGCCCACAGTGCTGATCTATGGCCATGGCGATGTGATCCGCGCCCAGGAAGGCATGTGGCGCGAGGGGCTTGGCCCCTTCACCCTGGTGGAGGAGGGAGACCGGCTCTATGGCCGGGGGACTGCTGACAACAAGGGCCAGCATCTGATCAATATCGCCGCCCTCGATGCGGTGCTCGAAGTGCGCGGCAAGCTGGGATTCAACACCCGCATCGTGATCGAGACGGGGGAGGAGACCGGCTCTCCCGGCCTGCGCGAATTCTTCGCCGAGCAGAAGCCGCGGCTTGCGGCCGATGTGCTGATCGCCTCGGACGGGCCGCGGTTGCAGCCCGATACGCCGACGATGTTCATGGGCGCCCGCGGTGGCTCCACCTTCGATCTGGTGGTCGATCTGCGGCAAGGCGCGCATCACTCGGGCAACTGGGGCGGGCTTCTGGCCGATCCGGCGATGATCCTGGCGCAGGCGCTGTCGGTGATCACCGACGCGCGCGGCCAGATCAAAGTGCCGGAATGGCGCCCCGACAGCCTGACGCCGAAGATCCGCGCGGCCCTCAGCGATCTGCCGCTGAAGATGGACGAGGGCCCCAGCATCGACGCGGATTGGGGAGAGGAAAGCCTGAGCCCGGCGGAACGCGTTTTCGGCTGGAACAGCTTCGCCGTGCTGGCGATGAAAAGCGGTGTGCCCGAGGCGCCGGTGAACGCGATTTCATCCTATGCCAAGGCCACCTGCCAGCTCCGCTTTGTGGTGGGCACCGATCCCGATCAGATCGTGCCGGCGCTGCGCCGCCACCTCGATGCTCATGGTTTCGGTCAGGTGCAGATCGTGCCGCACGAACGTGGCTCCTTCCCGGCGACGCGGCTCGACCCGGATCACCCCTGGGCCGCCTTCGTGCGGACGTCGTTGGAGCAGAGCGCCGGCAAGCCGCCGCATGTGCTGCCGAACCTGGCCGGGTCGCTGCCGAACGATTGCTTTACCGATATCCTCGGCCTGCCGACGGTCTGGGTGCCGCATTCCTATCGCGCCTGTTCCCAGCACGCGCCGAATGAACATGTGCTCAAGCCGATCTGCCGCGACGCGCTCGGTTGCATGGCAGGGCTGTTCTGGGACATCGGAGAAACCGGCGGCCCGGCGCGGGGCTGACGACAAAGGTGGCGTTTCGACCCGGCGAAGCGCCGCCTCTGTAGGCGCGTTTCCCTCGTGCCTGCTGTGGCGGCCCGTGAACGCAACGCCAGGGGGCCGCGCAGACGGCAAGGGCGGGCCCTCTACGCGGCGCCGAGGTTCAGTAGCGCGCGGCGGAATTCGGGATCGCTCAGCACCACTTCACCGGCCCCGAGCTCCTGGGCATGGCTCAGCGCGCGGGAGGTGAGGTCCTGGGCGGTTTCGACCGCGCGCGGCAGGCTCAGCCCGCGCCCCAGACCGGCCAGGATCAGCCCGGCAAAGAGATCCCCGGTTCCTGAGAGGGCGACGGGCAGATGCACGGTTGGATGCCGGCTGACCCCTTCGGGGCCGAGAACGACGCTTTCGATATATCCGGGGGCGGTATCCTCCAGCGCGCAGCCGGTGGCGATCAGCCGGGACGCGGGGGCGATGTGCAACAGTTCTTTCGCCGTCCTGATGTCGTCGAGAGATCTGATATCGCGTCCGGTCAGCCAGGTCAGTTCGAACGGGTTCGGCGTGGCGAGATCGGCCATCGGCAGCAGCCGGTCGCGCATTACGTCGGCAATGGCTTCGGGCACGTAAAGGCCAGGCCCGGCGTCGCCCATCACCGGATCGCAGAGATAGGTGAGCTTCGGGTTGGCAGCTTTCGCCTCGGCCACGAAATCGGCCACCATTTCCGCCACGTCGAGCGAGCCGATATACCCTGTCAGGATGAAATTCGCCCGCTCTGGCAGGCCGCGTTCGCGGGCGCCTTGCAGCAGATCGGAAAAGAACTCCGGCGGCAGGGCGCGGCCGCGCAGGGTGGGGTAATCGGGGGTGTTCGAAAACACCACCGTCGGGATCGCTGCGACCTCAAGCCCGGTCGCCTGCATCGGGAACAGCGCGGCGGAATTGCCAACGTGGCCGAAAACCACCTGGCTCTGGATCGAAATGACGAATGGGGGGCGGGTCATGCGGGGGCGTCCAGTCCTTTGCTTCAGCGCGCGACCGGGTGGCCGTCCCTGCGCCGGTCTTGGTCTGCGGATCGGGCACGGCGATGCCTGCAAGTGCGCGCAGGGCTATTTCGTCCAGATAGAGCGCATGGCAGAGCCGGCGCAAGCGCCAATCCCGTGTGCCGCGGGGAAGAAGATGAGGGCGCGATCGTTGTCGCCAGGTTTGTCCAGCCCGATCGGGGGGCTTCAAATGTGTCGCCGCCGGCGCTGGGGAGATTGGTGCGTCACACCAGAAGCACCAGATCGCCGCGGATCACAACGGCGATGGTCGCGGCAGTCGAGCGGTCGGAGAGGAGAGGGCGCTGGGGGGCTGCATTGCGGCCTCTGGCCCCGGCTGGGGCGGGAAAACGCTTTCGCAGCTCGCGGAATGGCAGCCTGGGCGACAGGCTCAACGCATGGCTGCGATGATGCGGGCCTCTGGGGTCGCGGCCAACCTGGTCAGGGTTTCCTGTCGCAGGACTTCGGCCAGCTCTTCGGCAAGGGGAGAGAGGCCGGGCGCGCGCAGCAGGCGCAGTTCGATGTCAGGCAGGTCCGGCAGGCCGAGCTGTTTTCCGACACAGGTGATATCCTCCGGCAGGCCGTATCCGGTGCGCACCGCGATCCCCAGGCCGCTGCGGACTGCCGCCCAGACGGCGGGCAGGCTCGGGGTGGTCAGCGCTGCGCGCCAGCGGGTCTGGCTGTTGTCCAATGCGCCGAGCGTCGCCTGGCGGAACAGGCAGGGGTGGTTGAACAGCACCAGCGGCACCAGATCGCGCGGCGGGGTGTGTTCGAGGTGTCTGGTCGCAAGCCAGCGCATCGGCAGTTCGCACAGGGCTTCGCCCTCGGCCGGGCTGCCGGGGCGAAAAAAGGCGATGGCGGCATCCAGACGTCCGGCCCGGACCTCTTCTGCGATGCCGTGGTTCTCGCCGGCGCACACATCGACATGCACAGTTTGGCGGATCCGTTCGAAGGAGGTCAGCGTGGCCGGCATCACGTCATCGAAAAAGTCCTGGGGCAGGCCAAGGCGTACCGAAGCGGTAATCGCCGCAGCACCGACAGACAGGGCGGCCTCGTCGTTCAGGGCGATGATCCGCCGGGCATAGCCGATGAAGGATTCACCTGCCTCGGTCGGGACCAGCCCGCGGCCCTGACGGGTGAACAGCGGCGTGCCGGCCTGATGTTCCAGCTTTTTCAGCTGCATGCTGACGGCGGATTGCGACCGGCCGAGCTGAATTGCGGCACGGGCAAAACTGCCCAGATCGGTTGCGACCACGATGGCGCGCAGAGCGTCGATGTCAAAGCTTGCCATTGCTTTTGAGTCCCTGAAGTCGAAGGTATGACTTATTCGGTATCACAAATGGTTTTGCCCTGGCGACCCGGTTGGTGCCACGCCATGGTCTGGTCGCCACCATTGCCTCAGGGGCGGCGGGGAACAGGTGCTCATGGATAGACGCGCCGAAGCTCGGGCGCTGCCATGATCGAGGCGGTGGTCAGGATCGCGATATCGTCGATGATGGTCCAGCATTCGTCCCGCGTCACGATATAGCGGCAATAGGGATGGTCCTGCCAGTGGTCCAGAAAGACCGCTTTCAGCGCAGGGGCATCTGCAGCGAGCGCGGCCAGCCGGGTCGGCTTGCCCAATGTCGCACCGGCTCCGAGCGCGGCGAGAAAGACCAGTTCGGCGCTGTAATATTCGGTGCCACCCGGGAGCCTGAACGGGTCGGCGGGGTGCCCATAGGCGACCAGAAGCGCATTGTAGGAAAGCGGGCTGTCGGCCTGTCCCCAGTCTGCGGCGTGGGCGAGCCGATAGACGACATAGTCTTGAGCGCCCAACCCCGAGACGAATTTGTCGAGCGCCGCTTCGATCACTCCGTCGGATGGATCGACATAAACCACACGGGGCCCGCCGCTGCTGGCGCGCAGGATGGCTGCCGATCCGAAGCGTGCCCCGGTGGCGGCGGCGATCCGATCATCGAATGGATCGAGCCCCGAGCGGAAGATGATATCGCCGGCGTGCCAATTCCAGGCGGCTTCGGACATCGCGCCTTGCGACGCGGGGGCCACCTCCTGCGTCGCAAGGCGCGGCCAGTGCGGCGAGCGTCAGCGCCAAGGGACGGAACCGTCGCGCTTTGAAAGGGGGAGAAGTGTGATCGCATGTCAGGGAGATCCGGTGCGTGTCGTCGTGGCTCCTTAGCTAACCCGTGCGAACGGATGCGTCGACCTTGGGAGTAGCCAGCATGGGCCCAGGGCGTGGCGGTCCCGCCTGTGGCCCTTGCGGTGGCCGCAGGTCGGTGTACCGGACAGACAAAACGCCCGTGATCCGGGCGCACTATTCGCAGTGACTGACCGCGCGTGTCCCGATGAGATGGCCGCAAAGGATGCGGGCCATTTCGGGGAAGATTTCCGGGTGATCCTCGCAGATACCCTTGCCCTGGGTCATCAGCGACAGGATCACCGGGGCCTCTCCGGGCAAGGCGATGCGGATCAGGTCGTGCTTGTAATAGGAGGCGCGGGCGTCGCCGGTCCAGGAATTGCGCCCGGCCTTGCTCCAGATCGTTGCAGCCTCCGGCACGCCGCCACCCAGATAGTCGCTGACCTGGAAATGTGGCTGCCTGGCCTTGTCGCTCTGTCGATCGCGCAGCAGGATCTCCTGCGCCCGGGCGCGGGCTTCGGCGCCCAGCGGCAGGTCGCCGGCGAAGAGTTCATGGAACATCCGGGCGGCCGTCAGCGGGGTCAGCACGTTGAGATAGCTGCTGTCGGCGCCGGCATATTGCGCCTCTCGGCCATAGCGGGTGTCGTCCATCAGCTTCTGGGTGATGTTGCAGCCCTGCCATTCCGGCCAGCCCAGTGCGGCGAAGAAACGGTTCAGCCCCTCGCGCCGCTCGCGCCAGAGCGCGAAGTCCTCGGGCTCAAGCCGGGTGTCGCCAGTGGTGCCGGTCACCAGATCAATGATGTAATTGGTCGCGGTGTTCGACGACCAGGCGATCATGTCGTGCATCGCACGGTCGAGATCGTGATGCGGCGCGACTCGGCCCGCCTCCAGCGCGTTCAGCACATGGACCAGGTGGAACACCTTGACCACGCTGCAGGGATAGCAATGCCAATCGCCGTTGCGGGCATAGCCGACGGGCGTGTCCCCGGTGTCGCGCAGCGCCACCAGACCGAAGCGGTCCTCGGTCAGCCCCTGGGGGGCGAAGCGGCTGAGGATCTCCTCGGCGGCCGCGTCGCAGCGGCGGGTCCAGTCGGGATCTGTGGTGAAGAACATAGAATTACTTTCGCTGATGCGGGTTAGTGTGACTGCGGTGCGGGCGCGGCCAGATGGCAGCGCACCTGAGCCACAGGGCCAGCGGGGCGCAGGGCCTGCGGCAGATCGCAGGCGGGCAGGGCCTGCGGGCAGCGCGGGGCGAAGCGGCAGCCCGCTCGGACCTCGAAGGGATCGGGGATCTCTCCCCGGATCGGTGCCGAGGTTTCGCGGGCGTGGCGCACGTCGGGCACCGCCGAGATCAGCGCCCGGGTATAGGGATGCAGCGGCGTGGCGAAGAGTTCCTCGCTCGGTTGCAGCTCGACGATCTCGCCCAGATACATCACCGCCACCCGGTTGCAGAGATAGCGGACCACGTTCATGTCATGCGAGATGAAGAGGATGGTCAGCCCCTTGTCGCGGTTGAGCCTGCGCAACAGGTTGATGATCTGCGCCTGCACCGAGGCGTCGAGCGCCGAGACCGGTTCATCGGCCACCAGGATCTCCGGGCGCGGGCACAGCGCGCGGGCAATCGACACGCGCTGACGCTGCCCGCCGGACAGCGCGTTTGGATATTTCGCCGCCGTCTCCTGTGGCAGGCCGACCTCGTCCAGCGCGCGGGCGACCTCGGCGCGGCGTTCGGCGCGCGAGAGCTGCGGGTGGTAATGCGCCACCACCTCCTCCAACTGGGCGCCGAGCGTCATCCGCGGGTCGAGCGAGGAATAGGGATCCTGAAACACCATCTGCAGCCGGCCCTTGGGATCGGGGCCCTGCAAAGGCGCGCCGTCGAATAGCACGCGGCCCTCGTTGCTGGGCTGCAAGCCGATGCCGATCCGCGCCAGCGTGCTCTTGCCGCAGCCGGATTCGCCGACGATGCCCAGCACCTCCCCCCGGGAGAGCGTCAGATCCACACCGCGCACTGCCTGCAGCTGGGGCGCCGGGCGGCGGGCCAAAGTGTCGATCAGCCCGCGTTTCATCGTAAAGCGGCGGGCGACGCCCTGGAATTCAAGCAATGGCATCGGGCACCTCCGTCAGGATGCAGGCGTCAAGGTGGTCTGCCGAGACCCCGGAGCGGGGCTTCAGCACGGGGGCGGCGCCCTGGGCACAGCACGGCCGCGCGACGCGGCAGCGGGGGGCGAAGCGGCAGCCGGAGGGCGGTGTGATCAGGCTGGGCGGGCTGCCCTCGATCGGGGTCAGATCGCGATCGCGCGACACCTGCCCCGGCAGCGCGTCAAGCAGCGCCCGCGTATAGGGATGTGAAGGGTGATCGAGCACCTGGCGCACCGATCCGGTCTCGACCACGCGGCCGGCATACATCACCGCCATACGGTCGCAGATCTGTGACACCACACCCAGATCATGGGTGATGAAAATGATCGAGGTGCCGGTGCCGTCACGCCGTTCCTTCAGCAGGCGCAGGATCTGGTCTTGCACCGTGACGTCGAGCGCGGTGGTGGGTTCGTCGGCGATGATCAGCCGGGGTTGCAGCGCCAGCGCCATGGCGATCACCACCCGCTGCCGCAGCCCGCCCGACAGTTCATGCGGGAAGGCGTCGAGCCGCCGCTCGGGCGAGGTGATATGGACATCGCGCAGCAATTGCAGCGCGGCCTCGCGCGCCTCAGTGCGGCTGACCTTGCGGTGCCGGCGGATCACCTCGGCCACCTGCTTGCCGATCCGCATGGTCGGGTTCAGCGCGGTCAGCGGATCCTGGAAGATAAAGGCCACCTCGCGGCCGCGCACCCGGGCCAGATCGCTCTCGCGCATTTGCGCCAGATCGCCGGTGCCCTCGAGGATGACCTCGCCGCCAACGATGCGGGCGGTGGCCCCGGCGAACAGCCGCAGGATCGACCGGCAGGTCGCCGATTTGCCGCAGCCGGATTCGCCGACGATGCCGAAGATTTCGCCCGGGTTCACATCGAAGCTGACCCCGTCGACCGCCCGGGCGATGCCGGCGGGACCGCGGAATTCGGTCTGCAGATTGCGAATGCTCAGAATGCTCATGGCTTATCCCTTCGGTTTCAGCGCGACCGATAGGCCTTCGCCCAAAAGCGAGAAGGCGATGCCGATCCAGACGATGGCGAGGCCGGGAAACAACGTCATCCAGGGGGCCTCGCGCATGTAGTCGATGCTCTCGACGATCAGGAGACCCCATTCCGGCGCCGGCGGTTGTACCCCCAGCCCGAAGAAGGACAGCGCCGCCACCGCCTGCACCGTCAGCACCACGTCGGACATCGAATAGACCAGCGCGGGGGTGACCGCATTGGGCAGGATGTGGCGCAGCATGATGCGGGGTTTGCCGAAGCGCAGCACCCGGGTCGCCTCGATGAATTCGAGCCGGCCGATCAGCAGCGTCTCGCCGCGCACGATGCGGGCATAGCCGATCCAGTTGACCAGGAAGAAGGCGATATAGAGATTGGCCTCGCTCGGGCCCAGGACGCCGACGATGGCCAGCACCAGCACATAGAAGGGAAAGGCCCAGACGATATCGGTCAGCCGCATCAGCGCCGCATCGACGCGGCCGCCGAAAAAGCCCGAGACCAGCCCGATCAGCACCCCGAAGGCCATCGGCCCGAAGACGCAGATCAGCGCCAGCCGCAGGTCATAGACGGCGCCGGCCATCACCCGGGTGAAGATGTCGCGGCCGAAATTGTCGGTGCCGAACCAATGCGCGGCCGAGGGCGGCTGCAGGGCATTGCCGAAGTCCAGCGCGAAGGGGTCATAGGGTGACAGCAGCGGGGTCAACAGGGTTGCCAGCAGGGTGGCAAGCAGCATCAGCAGGGCGAGCGCGCCGGCCGGGCTGCGCAGCAGATCTTTCAGAACTTGCATGGGGTCACTCCAGCCGCACGCGCGGGTCGGCCAGCGCATAGAGGATGTCGGTGATCAGGTTCACGATCACCACCATGATGGCGAAGAAGACCGTAAGTCCGCGGATCACCGGCAGGTCGCGCGACACGATGGCGTCGATCAGCAGGCTGCCGAGCCCGGGAACCGAGAAGATCTTTTCGACCACGACGGTGCCGCCGATGATCCAGCTCACCCGCACGCCGATGATCGAGATGGTCGAGATCAGGCTGTTGGGCATCACATGGCGCAGGAAAATCTCGTGCCGGCGCAGGCCCTTGGCACGGGCGGTATCGACGTAATCGGCCTTCATCGTGTCGATCAGCGCGGCGCGCAGCGTCTGCTGGATCAGCGCGGCGGTCGACAGCCCGACTACCAGCGAGGGCAGAAACAGCCGATAGAGGTTCTCGGCCAGCCCCTCGCCGACGCCGCCGGTCGGAAACCAGCCCAGCCGCAGCGACAGCCAGAGGATCAGCACATAGCTGAGCCAGAAGGGCGGCACCGCGATCAGCGCCACGAAGATCTGGCGGATGGCGTGATCGGCGGGGCGGCCCCGCCTCAGCGCCGCGAGGCTGGCGAAGGGCAGGGCGATCACCAGGGCGATCAGGGTCGAAAGCGCGACGATCCCCAGGGTGAAGGGCAGCCGTTCGGCCACCAGCGTGATCACCTCTTTCTTGTGGAAGATCGACACGCCGAAGCTACCGGTCAGGCAATCGCGCAGGAAAAGGAGGTATTGCTGCCAGACCGGCAGGTCGAGGCCCCAGAGCCGGCGCATCTCGGCCAGCTCCTCGGCGCTGGCCCGGGTGCCCATGGCGCGCTCGGCGGCATCGCCAGGCATCACCTGCAACAGCAGGAAGCCGATCAGCGTGATGCCGATCAGCACCGGCACCAGCATCAGCAGACGTTTGAAAATGACCTGTATCATCAGTGGTTCGGGGCCTTTCTGGGGAACCCGCCCGGGCCGGTCGGCCCGGGCGGGTTCGGATCGGTTACTTGTCGAGGGTCACGTCTTCGAGACGGAAGTTCGAAGTCGGCAGAACCTCGAACCCCTTGACGTAATCCCGCTGCGCCCAGGCGGTCGCCGGGTGGAACAGGAAGACGAAGGGGGCGCCGTCATGCAGGCGCTGCACCATCTCCTTGAACATCGCCTCGCGCTCCGGCCCGTTCACCGTCTTGCGCTCGTCGGCGTAAAGTTCGTTCAGCCGCTCGTCCTTCCACTGGGTGTGATAGGCATTTGCGCGCTCGGGGTTCACTGCGACAAAGCCGATGATCTGATCGGGGTCGATGGTGTCCGAGGTGGTGTAGGAAACCGCCATGTCGTAATTGCCGGCCTTGGTGGTCTGCCACTGGGTGCCGCTTTCCAGCATCTGCACCTTCAGCTTAACGCCGACCTGCTGCAGCATCGCCTGCAGCGCGATGGCGGCGTTGCGGCTGGTGGCCTTGCCGGAATCGACCGCCAGCTCGGCCTCGAACCCGTCGGGATAGCCTGCCTCGGCCAGCAGCGCCTTGGCCTTGGCCGGATCATAGGGATAGGGCGCGAGGCCGGGATCGGCGTATTTCATCACCGGCATGGCCGAGGCCGCCGGCTTGCCGCGCCCATAGAGCACGCCCTTGACCAGTGCCTCCTTGTCGACCGCATAGTTCAGCGCCTGGCGCACCCGCAGATCGCCGAAGGGGGCCCGCGTGGTGTTCATCAGCACGAAATCGGCGCGATAGGGGATCACCTCGCCGGTGGTGATGCCGGCTTCCTTCGCCAGAGTGTCGAGCTGGTTCAGCGGCGGATCGAGCGCGACATCGACCTCACCGGCCTCGAGCTTGATCGCCCGGGCCGAGGGTTCGGTCACCACGCTGAGCACGGCTTCGTCCACCGCCGGCTTGCCGGCCTGCCAGTAATAGGGGTTCTTGTCGAGCGTGATGCTGGCGCCGCGGGTCCAGTCCTTGAGCACGAAGGGGCCGGAGCCGACGGGCGCGTCGAAGAAGGCATCGCCTTTTTCTTCCAGAAGTTTCTTCGGCAGGATCGCTGCGGCGAAGAGCGCGAGGTTGTTGAAGGCCGGGGTGAAGGGCTTGTCCAGCGTCATCACGATCTCACGGTCGTTGACGATCTCGAAACCGGTGATCGGGTTGAAGAAGCGGCCCCAGCCCGAGGCCTTGGAGCCGGCGCGCTCGATCGAATATTGCACGTCCTCGGCGGTGACCGGGCTGCCGTCCGAGAATTTGGCGTCGCGCAGCTTGAAGGTCAGGGTCAGCCCATCGTCGGAAACGGTCCAGCTTTCCGCTAGACCGGGCTCCAGCCCGGTGCCGGATTTGTCGGGCCGGATCAGCGTGTCGTAGATCAGGAGCTGGGTCCAGATGGAGCCGTTGTCGCTGGTGGCGATCGGGTCGAGGCTGACCGGATCGTAGCCCATGGCGACGCGAAGGGTTTCGGCCCAGCTTGCCGGGGCGGCCAGGCTGGAGACGGCCACGGCTGTCGCCAGAAGCAGAGAGCGGAACTTGAGTTTCGGTATCATTGTTTTGGTTGTCCTCACCTGTGGGGCCGCGGTCTTCAGCGGAATGCGTCCTCCAGGTTAGACAGCCTCATATCATTCGTATAATAATAAATAGACGTGTTATTACTAATGGGCTGATAATGAATCTGCGCGAGATGGAGCTGTTCGGAACCCTGATGCGGGTGGGGACGACAACTGAAACCGCCCGGTTGCTGGGGATTTCCCAGCCCGGTGTCTCTGCCCAGCTCAAGCGGCTGGAAAGCCGGCTGGGGTTGTCGCTGTTCCACCGCACCGGCAACCGGTTGGAGCCGACGCGCGAGGCCAATGAGATCTTTGCCATGGCGGCGCCGATCTTCAGCGCTCATGCCGATATCCGTGCCAAGCTGCCCGAACTGCGCAACCTGGCGTCGCGCCCGGTGTCGGTCTCGGCTACGCCGGCGCTGGTCGAGGGGTTTCTGGGCCCGGTGCTGATCCGTGCCGGGTTCCAGAACTGGAAGAAACGGCTGAACCTCAGGGTGCATTCGCCGGAGGACGACCTGCGACGTGGCGATGCCGATATCGGCATCCAGATGGCGTTGCCCCCAAAGGCAGAGTTTCAGGCCTATACCGTCGGGCGCAGCAATCTGGTGGCGATCATGCGCGAGGCGCATCCGCTGGCGCGGCAGGAGAGGCTGTTCTGCGCCGCCATCGCCGAACATCCGCTGGTCTGCTATAACGCCGACTGGTCCCCGATGGGGGCAACCATCCGTGCTGCCTTCGTGGCGCAGGGGCTGGTTTATGATCCGGTCTGCACGGTGCCCTTCTGCGCCAATGTCTGCGACATGGTGCGGGCCTGTGGCGGGGTGGGGATCGTCGATTCGCTGACGGTGCGCGATTATGCCATGCAGGGGCTGGTGGCCCGGCCGATCGTCGATATCGCCGAAATCAAGATCATCGCCTTTCATCGCCGCAACGAACCCTTGCGGGCGCCGATCCAGGATTTCCTGTCCACGTTGCGCGGCGAGGCCAATTAGACCGTCGGGCCCGCAGGGTGGCATCCGCGCGCCCGCGCCGTCCGGGCTGGTGATGCGGATTGCACTAGGGATTTCATCGGGGATTGCACAGGGGCTTGCAGTGTGAACGCCTTTGTGGAGAAGTGCTTTTGCAGTATGATTGCCGCGGGGTGTGGTCAAAGCGCCCTGCACGAGAACGAATTCAATTTCCGAAAGGGTCAAGTATGCTCAGAATCAAAGCTCTCGCTGTCATCCCTCTTCTTTGCATGCTGCCAGCGTGCGAGAATTCCGGAGCGAATTATACGCCGGTCATCGACGGTTCCGTGGGGCCGAATTATTCCAACGATCTCGCATATTGCCAGGCCCTCGCGTCGCAGCAAGGCACCTTCTCGAACAATACGGCGGCCACTGCCGCGACCGGTGCCGTAATCGCCGGCGGCACCACGGCGGTGCTCAACAACAAGGGCACCAACGTTCGGGATGCGACCCTCGTCGGTGCCGCGGCCGGGGTTGCCGCAGGCGCGCTGCAGCAGCAGCAGAACAAGGAAGCCATCATCAAGAACTGCATGCGTGGCAGGGGCTATCGTGTCGTCGGCTGACGGCCGGACCCGATCCTGACCACCAGTCGGACAAACACCCGATGTTTCGCGCCCGGAGGAGTGATCCTTCGGGCGCTTTGCGTTCGGAGAGCCGTGTCGACCGACGCGGGGCATTGGACGTCATTAAATGGTCATCTCACTGATACGAAACTGTTGCTTCTGACACGTAGCCGTCGCGCCGACACGAACTCCTGAAAGGATTAGGGACATGTTCAAGACCGCGACAGCAGCCATCGCGCTTGCACTGACCGCCTCTACCGCTTTCGCGGCCACCGATATCACCTGGTGGCACGGTATGGGTGGACGTAACGGTGAGGTCATCAACGAGATCTCGCAGAAGTTCAACGCATCGCAGGATCAGTGCAAGCTGACCCCGATCTCGAAGGGCACCTATGAGGAAGCTCTGTCGTCGGGCATCGCCGCCTTCCGCTCGGGCGAACAGCCGAACATCCTGCAGGTCTTCGATGCCGGTGCGGCCACCATCATCGCCGCCAAGGGTGCGACCATCCCGGCCGAGGATCTGATCAAGGGCGCGGGCGAAAAGTTCAACCGCGAAGATTTCATCGCCGGCGTGCGTAACTTCTATGCCGACAGCGACGGCAAGTTCATCGGCATGCCGTTCAACTCTTCGGCGCCGATCATGTATCTGAACACCGAAGCCTTCGAGAAGGCCGGGGTCGAGCCGCCGAAGACCTGGGAAGATTTCGAAAAGATCGCGCCCAAGCTGAAAGAGGCCGGCTATCTGCCGATGACCGCCTCGCAGTTGACCTGGATGATGGTCGAGAACTTCAAGTCCCGCAACAACCAGCAATTCGCCACCAACAACAACGGCTATGATGGCATCAAGGGCACTGAACTGGTCGCCAACGACGCCAATCAGGTGATGATGTTCGAAAAGCTCAAGGAATGGGCGGATCAGGGCCTTTACGGGTTTTACGGTGCCGGCTGGGCCGACAACCTGAAGCCCTTCGAAGAAGGCAAGGCGGCGATGTGGATCGGCTCCTCGGGGTCCTTCGGCGGTTTGCAGAAATCGGCTAAGTTCCCCTTCGGTGCGGTCTTCATGCCCTATTGGGGCTCGATCGAAGGCGCTGGCACCCAGAGCTTCATCGGCGGCGCCGCGCTTTTCGCGATGGCTGGCAAGCCCAAGGCGGAAAACGACTGTACCGCCAAGTTCTTCACCTTCCTGACCGCGCCGGAAACCCAGGTCTACTGGCATGAGAACACCGGTTACGTGCCGGTGACAGAGGCCGCTTACGAACTGGCCAAGTCGCAGGGCTATTATGACGAGAAACCGGTCGCCGAGGTCGGTATCCAGCAGCTCATGCTGCCGGGCGGCGAATGGACCAAGGGCTATCGGATGGGTTTCTATCCGCAGATCCGTTCGGTCATGGAACGCGAGTTCAACCGCATCTTTTCGGGCGAAGTCTCGGTCAAGGACGCCTTTGACACCATCGAGAGCGAAGGCAACGCCCTGTTGGCGCGTTTCGCCAAGACCGCAGGCTGAGCCTCAGGCAGACGGCATTCACGGGGTTTCGGGTTTTTGCCCGGAACCCTTTCGCAATTTGCGGGCCGCGTCTGCGGCTCGCTCCCCCTCCGGACAGGAGACAACCGGTGACCGACACCCCCCTCAGCGCCCAGGGACCAACCGCCCCCTCGTTCCTCCACCGTCTGCGTGACTGGTGGTCCGGCGAAACCGCCAACCCGGTCAAGCGCGTACAGTTCGGCCATGGCCTCACGCCCTGGCTGTTCGTGCTGCCGCAACTCGCCGTGGTGGTAATCTTCTTCTACTGGCCCTCGGCGCAGGCGGTGACCTCGTCCTTCTATATCGAGGACCCCTTCGGCTTCGGCTCCACCTTCGTGGGGATGGAGAATTACGCCGACGCGCTCGGCAGCAAGGAATACCTCTCGACCGCCTGGTTCACCGCCTTCTTCTGCGTGGTGGTGACGGCGCTGGCGCTGGGCATCGGGCTCTTGCTGGCGGTCAAGGCCGACAAGGTGATCCGCGGGGCGGAGAGCTACAAGACGCTGCTGATCTCGGTCTATGCGATCGCGCCGCCGGTGGCGGGGCTGATCGGCATGATGTTCTTCGACATGCACATGGGTCCCTTCACCCGGCTCTTCGCCTTCTTTGGACACGAGTTGCGGGTGGGGGTGGATTACTGGGATACCACCATCGCGCTGATCACCATCTCGGTCTGGAAGCAGATCCCCTATAACTTCATCTTCTTTCTCTCCGGGCTGCAATCGGTCCCTGTCTCGGTCCGCGAGGCAGCGCTGATCGACGCGCGCTCCGGTTGGCGGCGGTTCAAGGATGTGACCCTGCCGCTGCTGGCGCCGACGGCTTTCTTCCTGCTGATCATCAACATCACCTATACGATGTTCGACACCTTCCCGATCATCGACGTGATCGTGAAGGACAAGCCCGCCAACAACCCGATGACGCTGGTCTACAAGGTCTATCTGGACGGCTTCAAAGGCAACGACATCGGCGGGTCGTCGGCGCAATCGGTGATCCTTATGGTGGTGGTGGCGGCGCTGACGGTGCTGCAGTTCCGCTTTCTCGAACGCCGCGTGCATTACGGGTGAGGCCATGCAAAAGATCAAACCCTTCGACCATCTGATCCTGATCCTCGGCACGCTGTTTCTGTGTGTGCCGGTGCTGATGGCGCTGATGTCCTCGACCCACACCGCGGTCGATATCCATTCCAACGGGTTGTTCATCACGCCCGGATCGAACGGCTATGCCACCTATGAAAAGGTGCTGACTCATCGCGGCGGTTTCACCGGCGATGTCACCGGTCTGTTGATGCTGAAAAACTCGCTGATCATGGGCTTCGGCTTTGCGATCGGCAAGATCGTGCTGTCGATGATGGCGGCCTATGCGCTGGTCTATTTCCGGTTCCGTTTCGCAACGGTGCTGTTCTGGATGATCTTCGCCACGCTCCTGTTGCCGTTGGAGGTGCGCATCATGCCCTCCTATCAGGTGATGAGCCAGTTGCACCTGCTGAACAGCTATACCGGGCTGATCGTGCCGCTGTTGGCCTCGGCCACCGGCACGTTCTTCTTCCGCCAGTTCTTCAAATCGGTGCCGGACGAATTGCTCGAGGCCGCCCGTATCGACGGGGCAGGGCCTTGGAAATTCTTCATCGACGTGCTGGTGCCGCTGTCGAAGACGATGATGGCTGCGATCTTCATCATCATGTTCATCTACGGCTGGAACCAGTATCTCTGGCCGCTGCTGATGACCACGGACGAGAGTTTCTACACCCTCATGCGTGGCATCAAGTCGATCCTGCAGGTTTGGGTCGGCAGCCAGATCCCCGATTATAACGAAGCCTTCGCCCTTGCGGTGCTGGCCATGGTCCCGCCCGTCGCCGTGGTGGTGATCTTCCAGCGCATGTTCATCAAGGGCCTGACAGAAAGCGACAAGTGACATGGCAGAGCTTACTCTCAACGCGGTCGGCAAGACCTATTCGGGCGGCGTCAAGGCGGTGTCGGGCGTCGATATCCAGATCTCCGACGGCGAATTCATCGTGCTGGTGGGGCCGTCGGGCTGCGGCAAGTCCACGCTTCTGCGCATGGTCGCGGGGCTTGAGACGGTGACCGATGGCGAAATCCACATCGGCTCGCGGCTGGTCAACCAGCTCGACCCGGCGGAACGCGATATCGCCATGGTGTTCCAGAACTATGCGCTCTATCCGCATATGACGGTGCGCGACAACATGGCATACGGGCTGAAGAACCGTCGCACCCCCAAGGCCGAGATCGAGACCCGCGTGGCCGAGGCGGCGCGGATGCTGGAGCTGGGCCAATACCTCGACCGCAAGCCGCGGGCGCTTTCGGGCGGGCAGCGGCAGCGGGTCGCCATGGGGCGCGCCATCGTGCGCCAGCCGGCGGCCTTCCTGTTCGACGAACCGCTGTCCAACCTCGACGCCAAGCTGCGGGTGTCGATGCGGATGGAGATCCGCAAGCTGCAACAACGTCTGGGCACCACCTCGCTCTACGTGACCCACGACCAGCTCGAGGCGATGACGCTGGCTGATCGGCTGGTGGTGCTGAACGGCGGTCGGGTCGAACAGATCGGCGCGCCGCTCGAAGTCTATCGCAAGCCGGCCTCGACCTTCGTGGCGGCCTTCATCGGCTCTCCGGCGATGAGCCTGCTGGACGCCACTGTCGAAGGTGGCCGGCTGATGCTGGAGGGTCATGTGTTGGCCGAGGTCGATCACAAGGCAGGGCCGGTGACGTTGGGGCTTAGGGCCGAGGATTTGCGTCTGGTCGCCCGTGGCGGCGTGCCGATGCGGGTCGAATATATCGAGGAGCTCGGCGCCCACCGGGTGGTTCACGGCATGGTTGGCGACCAATCGCTTGCCGTCGTCGATCAGGGGGCGGAAGCGCCGGGCGATCTGATCCATATCGCCGCCGATCCAGCCCGTCTGCATTTGTTCGACGCGGCGACCGGTCAGCGGATCGACGTGCGCAGCCGGGTGGGGGAATTCGCCCGATGATCCGCGACACCACCCCGGCGCTGCCGGTGCCGGGCGCCGATGATCTGGCGATCCGTGACCTCCCGCGTCAGATCGGGGTGCATGATGCCCATATGGCGCGGGTTCCCGGCATGAACCTGATCGAGATCGGCGGGACTGGCGGCTCGGCGCCCTTGCCCCTGCCGGTCACGGTCGGGGCCTGGAACCTTGAACGCTGTCTCTTTCCAGAGGCGGCGGCGGCGAAGATGCGCGACTGCGACGTCATTCTGGTCTCCGAGATGGACAACGGCATGGCGCGGAGCAAGCAGCGCAACACCACCCGCGACATGGCGGTGGGCCTCGGCATGTCCTATGCCTATGCGGTCGAGTTTCTGGAACTTGGCCTCGGCTCCCCCATCGAACTGCAGTTCTGCGACGACGATCGCAATGCGCTGGGCTATCACGGCAACGGGCTGATGGCGAAGACTACGCTCGGCGCCCCCTTCGCCCTGCGTCTGTGGGGAGAGCGGCAGTGGTTTTCGGATGCCGAACAGCCGCGTCTGGGTGAGAGGATCGCCGTCGGTGCCACGGTCGAAACCGAGGCCGGCCCGTTTCTGGCCATCTCCACCCACCTGGAAAGCGCCTGCGGGCCGGAGCATCGCGAACGGCAGGTCGCCGGGCTGATCGCTGCGATCGACGCGGAATTTCCCGGCCTGCCGGTGCTGATCGGAGGCGATCTGAATACCGGCAACCACAACGAAGGCGATTGGCGGGCCGAGGGGCTGTTCGACCTGGCGCGTGCCGCCGGTTTCACCGTGCATGGCGGGGCAGAGGATCAGCCCACCACGCGGCCCAGCCTGATCACCCGCTGGCCCGAGCGTGCCATGAAGCTCGACTGGTTCCTGGCGCGCGGGTTGCGGCTGAGCGAGACCGAGATTCGTCCGTCACCGGACCCGGACGGGCGGCCGCTGTCGGATCACGATGCCATTGTTACACGGATTGTCGGGCTGGCGTGACGCGTCCCTGTCCGGCGCCCGGGCGGGTGCCGTACCCGAAACGGTCTCCTCAGGCCACCGGGGAGGCGGCCTTGCGGTCGCGCGCGGTTGGCAAAGCTGTTGTCACCGCCGGGGCGGTTGCCTAGAACGTCAGTGTCGGTTTCCGAATGGAATCAAAAGGGAATCCGCCACCGCTGTTGTTTCTTGCGCAGCGGTGAACCGGAACTGCCCCCGCAACTGTAGGCGGTGAGCAGGCTGCGAATACGCCACTGTGGCCCTGTGCCATGGGAAGGCCGCTGCCTGCACAGACCCGCCAGTCAGGAGACCTGCCGACACTGTCTGTAACGCGGCCCGGGCGGGGTGTCCGGGGAGGTGTCGAATGAGCTTTGTCCTGCGGTGTCTCCTGGCACCGGCCCTTGCCAGACCAAATGCGCCCGCCGTCTCGGCCCGGGTGTGGTTCAGCCGGTGGATCGGCCTTTCCGTCCTGTCTCTGGTCGCTTCATCAACCGGAGACCATAGATGTATCCCAAATCCCTGATCGCAGT
Organism: Pseudodonghicola xiamenensis DSM 18339; assembly: GCF_000429365.1. GTDB lineage: Bacteria > Pseudomonadota > Alphaproteobacteria > Rhodobacterales > Rhodobacteraceae > Pseudodonghicola > Pseudodonghicola xiamenensis. The sequence continues at coordinate 44,050 of NZ_AUBS01000001.1, forward strand.
GGCCATCGCGGCGCTGTCTGTCGCTCTGCCGGCGGGGGCCGGCACGACCTATCCGTTGCAGTTGGAAAACTGCGGCGTGGAGTTGAACTTTGATCACGCACCGGACAGTGCGGTTACCGTCGGCCAGGCCGCGACCGAGATCCTCTATGCGCTGGACCTGGGCGATCGCGTCAAGGGCACCTCGGTCTGGTTCACCAAGGTGCTGCCGGAATTCGAGACGGTGAACGAAGCGGTGGAGCGTCTGGCCGACAACGACCCCAGCTTTGAGAGTGTCGTGGCCAAGCGGCCGGGTCTGGTGGCGGTGCAATATGAATGGCACGTCGGCCCGCAGGGCATCGTCGCCACCCGCGACCAATTCGCCGATCTGGGCATTCCCACCTATATCCTGCCCGCCGATTGCATCGGCAAGGACAATACCTCAGGCTCCGACGGCACCCGGACCCAGCTCTATTCGATGGAGAGCCTTTATCTGGGGATCGTCGAACTGGCGCAGATCTTCGATGTGGGTGAGCGGGGCGAGGAGGTCGTGGCCGATCTGCGTGGACGTGAGGCGGCGGCAATCGCCAAGGCGCGGGGGCTCGGGCTCAAGGATACCTCGGCAGTGTTCTGGTTCTCCTCCGCCGAGATGGATATCGACCCCTATGTCGCCGGCCAGGGCGGCGCGCCGGCCTATATGATGAAGGCGCTGGGTCTGCGCAACGTGGTCGAAAGCAACGAGGAATGGCCGACCGTCAGCTGGGAGACCATCGCCCGGGCCAATCCTTCGGTGATCGTGGTGGCGCGGATGGATCGCCGCCGGTTCGAGGCCGACGATGTCGAAAAGAAGCTGGCCTTCCTGCGCAGCGATCCGGTTACCAGCCAGATGGAGGCGGTGAAGCACGACCGGATCGTCATCCTTGACGCCCATGCGATGGATCCGTCGATCCGCAATATCTCGGCGCTTGAGGCGCTGGCTGCGGCGCTGCCGGGGCTGAGCGGTCAGTGAGCCTCGTCGTCTCGACACCCGGCGCTTCAGCGCGTCCCTTGGCCCGCTCCGTGATCTTCTGGGGCGGGGCGGGGGCCGTGATGCTGATGCTGGCGATCTTCGCCGGCGTCGTGATCGGCGAGACGCCGCTGCCGTTATCGACGGTGGCGGCGGTCTTCGCCAACGTCCTTTGGGACGCGGGCCATGCGGTCGATCCGATCGACGCGGGTATCGTCTGGAGCTATCGGCTGCCACGCAGCCTGGTGGCGGCGGGCTGCGGCGCCGGGCTGGCGCTGTCGGGGGTGGTGCTGCAGGCCCTGGTGCGCAACGCGTTGGCCGACCCCTATCTGCTGGGCGTTTCGGCCGGGGCCGGGGCGGGGGCCGTGGCGGTCACCATCCTGGGTCTGGGCGGCGGCGCGCTGGGGCTATCGGCGGGGGCGTTTTCCGGCGCCACGCTGGCCTTCGTTCTGGTGGCGCTGCTGGCGCGGGCGGCGGGTGGCGGATCGGCGCAACTGGTGCTGGCCGGGATCGCGGGGTCGCAATTGTTCAATGCGCTGACCTCTTTCTTCATCGCCAAATCCGCCAATGCCGAACAGGCGCGCGGCATCATGTTCTGGCTGCTTGGCAACCTCTCCGGGGTGCGCTGGCCGGATGTGTCGCTGGCCGCGCCGACGGCGGTTCTGGGCTTCGTGATCTGCCTCTGGTTCGCCCGGGCGATGGATGCCTTTTCCTTCGGTGCCGGTTCCGCCGCAGCGCTTGGCGTGCCGGTGCGGCGGGTGCAGGCGGTGCTGATCGGGGTCACCACCCTGATGACCGCCACCATGGTCAGCCTGGTTGGGTCGATCGGCTTTGTCGGGCTGGTGATCCCCCATGCGATGCGCATGGTGGTCGGGCCGCGTCACGCCCGGCTGGTGCCGGCGGCAGCCCTGGCCGGCGCCGTCTTTCTGATCGGGGCCGATATCGTGTCACGCCTGCTGATTCCGGGGCAGGTGGTGCCGATCGGCGTTGTCACCGCCCTGGTCGGGGCGCCGGGGTTTGCCCTGATCCTTCTGCGCAACAGGAGGCGGCTATGAGGCTTGCGGCACGGGGGCTGGGCTGGAGCGCGGGCGCGCCCATCGTCGAAGACGTCTCGCTCACCATCGAACCGGGAGAGACCTTCGGCCTGGTCGGGCCGAACGGGTCGGGGAAATCGACCCTGCTGCGGATGATGGCGGGGTTGATCCCCCGCACCCGGGGCACGGTGCATCTGGGCGGCCGCCCGCTGTCACGTCTGTCCCGCCGCGAGGTGGCGCAGCGGATCGCTTTTGTCGAGCAGATCGCCGACACCTCCGAGGCGCTGAGCGTGCGCGATGTGGTCGAGCTGGGACGCACCCCCTGGCTGTCGGCGTTGGCACCGTTTTCACCCAGCGATGGCATGATCGTCGACGAGGCGCTGCAGGCGGTGGGCATGGCCGGCTTGGCGTCACGACGCTGGGCGACGCTTTCCGGCGGCGAACGTCAGCGGGTGCAGATCGCCCGGGCACTGGCGCAGCGCCCCCGGGTTCTGATCCTGGACGAACCGACCAATCATCTGGATATCCATCACCAGCTTTCGCTGTTGCGTCTGGTCAGCCGGCTGCCGGTCACCGTGGTGCTGGCGCTGCACGATCTCAACCAGGCGATGGGCTGCGACCGGCTGGGGGTGATGCAGGAGGGCCGGATGGTTGCTTGCGGCAGGCCTGTCGAAGTGCTGACGCCGGAGCGTCTGGCTGCGATCTTCCGGGTCGGCGCCACGCCGCTGTGCGACCCGGTCGATCAGACCACTATCTTTCGTTATCATTGTCTAGAGGAGGGAGCTTGATGAAGCCCTTTGCCCTTTGCCTTGCCCTGTTGGCGGGCAGTCCCGCGCTGGCCGAAATCCATGAGGTGCGGATGTTCAACCGTAACGACCACGGCGCCATGATCTATGAGCCCGACTTTCTGCGGGTGGCTCCCGGTGACAGCGTGCGGTTCATTCCCGAACAATCCAGTCACAACGCCGCCACCATCGACGGCATGATCCCCGCGGGCGCCAGCCCGTTCAAAAGCAAGATCAATCAGGATTTCACCGTTACCCTGACCGAGCCCGGGCGCTATGGCATCAAATGCTCACCGCATTTCGCCATGGGCATGGTGATGTGGATCGAGGTGGGCGAGGGCGCGCCCGGTGGCCTGTCCAGCGATCTTCCCGCCGATCTACCCAAGCGCGCCCGGGCGCGATTCGAACAGATCCTGGCGGCGCATCGGGAGGATTGACCGCCAAGCACGCGGGACCGCGGCCTCAAGCCGGGGCCCGCCGCCGCATCAGATAGATATCCATGATCCAGCCGTGATCGGCGCGGGCGCGGGCGCGGGTTGCGGCGATCCGTGGTGCGATTTCCGCCAAGGGGCCGGACAGGCGGAGCTCCTCGGCCATGCCGGCATAGGCCGACCACCAGATCTCGATCCCCTCGGGCTCCAACACGTCAAAGGCGCAGCCCGCGTCCAGCATGACCACGACGGTCTCGGCCCCCTCGGGCCAGCCGTGATCGCGCAGCCGTCGCCCGGTGGTGATGGTGACAGGCGCGCCGATCCGGTTCAGCGGGATCGCGTGACCTGCGGTCAGCGCCTGGATCGAGGTGATGCCGGGGATGACCTGAAGGGCGAGGGGAAGCGCTGCCGTCACCCGCTCGGCGATCCGAAGCGTGCTGTCATAAAGCGAGGGATCGCCCCAGACCAGAAACCCCACCTTGCCGGCGCCCCGAGGCAGGCCTGCGCGGATCTCGGCCGCCCAGACGCGGGCGATGGCATCATGCCAGTCGTCGACACCGGCGCGGTAATCGGGATTGGCGGTATCGCGTTTCGGTAGGTCGAACTCGCGCAACTGCGGGGTGTCACCGGTGATCACCTCCTGACAGATGCGGCGGCGCAGCCCGGCCAGATCGTCCTTGCCCGGGCCCTTGCGCGGGATCAGGATCAGGTCGGTGGCCCGTATCGCCTCGGTGGCCTCCCGGGTCAGGTGCTTGGGGTTGCCGGTACCGATACCGATCAGGAAAAGCTCGATCATGGACGCTCTCGGAAAGGGGCGCGACCCCGGTATCGGGGCCGCGCGGAAGGAGGGAGGGGCGATCAGCGCGCGTCGTAAAGGCGCGGCGTCACCATCGGGCTGCCGCGCAGCCCGTGCAGAGCCTTGGCTGCGGCCAGTACTGCCAGATCGGCCAGCGGCTCGACCAGGATGACCAGCATATAGGCGCCGCCGAAAGTGGCGATAGAGGCGATATTCGCGGCTCCGAATCCCTGGCCGTAGAAGGCCCAGAAGGCGACCCAGGCCACCACGCCGCCCTGATAGGCGGTCGAGAGCGCCAGCGCCTGACGGTATTTCAGATCGACATAGGGGGTATGGGGCGCGATGATCTTATGCGCCAGCGCCTGCACCGCGAAAAGCGGCACCAGCAGCGTGGTCATGTTCATGCCGTATTGCGGAAGGTCGAAGGGGGCGAAGAACACGCCCTGGATCAAGAGACCCAGCGCCAGACCCAGGGCCGCGGGCGCCGCCCCGAAGATCAGGAACAGGGTCGAGCCGAGGATGAAATGCACCTCGGACACGCCGACGGGGTAATGCGGCAGGATTTCGAAGAAGGTGAAGACCAGTGCCGTGGTCGCCACGCTGCGCAGCGCCAGCGAGGCCGCGCCGCTTTCGCGCAGACTGTCGATCGCGGTCTTGGCGGTATAGGTGGCCGCACCGGCGGCGGTGGCATAGCTGAGGAAAATCTTGGCTCCGGCAACGAGCCCGGGTTCGATATGCATGTCGTTTGTCTCCTTACCCGTCTCACCCGACGGGATTTCTGAGGGAAGGCCGGCTGGGGGCCGGTCTGTGAGATCGCCACTTGGGCGTCGCGGGACGGCAGGTCTCCTGACTTGCGGGTCGTGGCGCGGCTCCGGGCCTTCCCGGCCCCTTGGGGCCAGTGGCGTGTTCCGGGCAGGCTCGCCGCTTTACAGTTGCGGGGGCAGTCGCGGATCGGGAGCCTTCGGGGGCCCCATACCGTGTTCCCTTTTCATCGGGCGGGCTGTGACGCGCGCGCGACACCGTCCTGTTTCAGGCTTCAGAACTGTTGTTGAGCTGTCAATCCTCCTCTGCCAATGGACCGAAGAGAATGAGGGCGGGGGCATCGCCCGGGGCGCTTTGGTCCGCCGCCAGCCCGGCGAGGCTGTGGCGGCTGAGCCGTTCGGCAGGGGTCGAGACGCCTTCGGCCAGCAGCGCCGGTGTATCTGCCGGCAGGCCGACCGCGATCAGCCGCTCTGCAAGGCCCGCGAAGGTGCGCCGGCCCATGTAAAGCGCGGTGATCGCACCGGGATCGGCCAGCGCCGCCATGTTCAGCCCTTCGGGCAGGGCGCCGGTGACGTCATGGCCGGTGACGAATTGCAGCCGCCGCGCGGTCTGGCGCCGGGTCAGCGGGATGCCAGCGGCGGCGGCGGCGGCCGAGGCGGCGGTCACGCCCGGGATCACCTCATGGTCGATGCCGGCGGCACGCAGCGCGGTCAGCTCTTCCTCCAGCCGGCCGAAGATACCGGCATCGCCGGATTTCAGCCGCACCACCCGGGCGCCGGTGCGGGCGTAATCGACCAGCAGGCGGCTGACGTGATCCTGCCGGGGCGACGGGCGACCGGCGCGCTTGCCGACGCCGACCAGATCGGCGCCAGCGCGCGCGTGTTCCAGGATCGGCCCGGCGGAGAGATCATCATAGAGAACCGCATCGGCGCGTCTGAGCCGATCGACCGCCTTCAGGGTCAGAAGCTCCGGATCGCCGGGGCCGGAGGAGACGAAGCTGACGAAACCGCTCATGCCGTGGCCTCCGCGATCAGGTGAAAGAAGGTGCCGGTGGCCAGGCCCCGGCGCGATCCGGTTTCCGCCACCTCGGCGCCATTGGCGTCGGTGACGCGGGCCAGCGGCGCATCGGGCTGATCGAGGATGGTGGAATAGTGGAACTCGTGCCCGCGCAGGCGGGCGCCCGCGCCGTGGCCCGGCAGCGGGGCGGCAAGCTCCGCCAGGCGATAGCCCAGATGCATCCGCCGCTTTTCATAGGAGGTGACAAGGCCAAGGAGCCCGGCCATCTGGTGGCGCGCCCCGTCCTTGTCGATCAGCGCCGCGCCCATCGCCATATAGCCACCGCATTCGCCATGCACCGGCCGGGTCTGGCCAAAGGCGCGTAGACCGGTGCGGAACCGCTCCGCCGCGGCAAGCTGGCCCGCGTAAAGCTCAGGGTATCCGCCCGGCAGCCAGCAGAGATCGGCAGAGGTATCGGGCGCCTGATCGGCCAGCGGCGAGAATGGCAGTATCTCTGCCCCGGCCTCGCGCCAGCTTTCCAGTAGATGCGGGTAGACGAAGGAAAAGGCCGCATCGCGGGCCAGGGCGATCCGCTGCGCGGGGGGCATTGGCGAGGCGCTGGCGGCACCGGTGGTGGTGGTGCCATGGGCAGCGGCCAGCAGCCGCGGCAGGTCGACATGGTCCGTGATGGCGCGGGCAGCGCGGTCCAGCAGATCGTCGATCTCGCCGTGTTCCTCCGCCTGGACCAGACCCAGATGCCGCTCTGGCACCTCGACCGCCGCCTGACGCGGCAGCGCGCCCAGAACGGGAAGGCCCGCGGCCGCCATCCCGACCCGCACCAGCGCCTCGTGCCGGGGGCTCGCCACCCGGTTCAGCACCACGCCCGCCAGTGTCACATCCGGGCGGAGGCGGGCGAAGCCCAGGGCGGTCGCCGCCGCCGATTGCGCCTGGCCCGAGACGTCGATCACCAGCACCACCGGCCAGCCCATCGTGGCGGCGATATCGGCGCTGGCGCCGTTGCCGGCCTCGCCGGGGCGGGCGACGCCATCGAACAGGCCCATGGAGCCTTCGGCCAGGATCAGATCGGCGCCGGCGGCGCGCGCCACCAGCCCGGCCATCATCCCCGGCGTCATCGCCCAACTGTCGAGGTTGAAGGACGCCCGGCCACAGGCGGCACGGTGAAACCCGGGGTCGATGTAATCCGGCCCGCTCTTGAACGGCTGCACGACGCGCCCCTGCTGGCTGAGCGCGCGCAACAGCCCCAGCATCAGCGTGGTCTTGCCTGTGCCCGAGGCCGGGGCGGAGATCATCAGTCCCGGGGGGAGGGGCGCAGATCTTCGCGTCATTCCGTGCCCTCCGGGAAGCGGGGGGCGGCGCCGACCGGGCGGAACCGTCGGTCGTAATCGCCGGCATAAAGCCGGCTTTCCCCGAACTCCTCGGCCCCGAGCGCCGGGCCCACCAGGATCAGCGCGGTGCGCCCGCGTTCGCCTTCCGTCGCGGCCTCCAGCGTGGAAAGCGTCGCCTTGACCACCCGCTGATCCGGCCAGCTCGCCCGCCAGACCACCGCCGCCGGGCAGTCGGGGCCGTAATGCGGCGTCAATTCCGCCACCACCCGCTCCAGCACATGGACAGAGAGGTGAATGGCCAGCGTCGCGCCGGTGGCTGCGAAATTCACCAGCGTCTCGCGCTCCGGCATGGCCGAGGCGCGGCCCGATGTCCGGGTCAGCACCAGCGATTGCGCCACGCCCGGCAGGGTCAGCTCCGCCCCCAGGGTGGCGGCGGCGGCGGCGAAGGCGGGCACGCCCGGGGTGACGTCATAGGGGATGCCCATGGCGCGCAGGCGGCGCAGCTGTTCGCCCATCGCCGACCAGACCGACAGATCGCCCGAATGCAGCCGCGCCACGTCCTGGCCTGCGGCATCGGCGGCGGCGATCTCTGCCATGATCTCGTCCAGCGACAGCGGGGCGGTGTTCACGATGCGGGCGCCTTCGGGGCAATGTTGCAACAGCGCCTCTGGCACCAGCGATCCGGCATAGAGGCAGACGGGGCAGGCGGCGATCAGGTCGCGGCCGCGGAGCGTGATCAGGTCGGGCGCGCCGGGGCCGGCGCCGATGAAATGAACGGTCATGTCTTTGGTCCTTCTGCGATTGCGGCGGTGGCCATGCCGCAGGGGGAAATCACGCGCGGCGCGATGAGCCGGGCGCCGGGGCCAGCGGCGGCCAGCGCCGCAGCCTCGGCCAGCGATCCGGTGCCGAAACGCGTGATCTGGTTGGGGGATTGGGTAAGGGTGATCTGCGATCCAAGCGCTGCCTCTGTCACCGGCAGCACCGGCAGGCCACGCTCGGCCGCCAGCACGCGGAGCTGTGACGCATCGGCCTTGCGGTCGAGCGTGGCGAGCGCCTGGGCATCGCCGCCGGCAAGATCGAGCGCGGCACGCAGGGCGGCGACGGGGGCGCCGGCGCGAAAGCCGATCCCGGCGACCCTCATCGGATGACGCTCCATTGGGTGACCGGGCGGGCGCGGGTCCAGCCGCGCATCCGGCCCAGCGGCGCGGCCTCTGACAGCTCCACCCGGATCAGGCTGCCGCCTTGTTGCCCGTGCCACTGGGTCAACAGCGCCTCGGTCTCCAGCGTCACCGCATTGGCAACCAGCCGGGTGCCGGGGCGGAGTGTCGTCCACAGGGGCTCGAGCAGCGCTTGCGATCCACCGCCGCCGACAAAGACGCAGTCGGGGGCGGGCAGGGCGGCGAGCGCCTCGGGGGCCGCGCCCTCGATCACCTCGATCCGGTGCGACAGGCCGAAGCTTTCGGCATTGGCGCGAATGGTGGCGGCGCGGTCGGCGCGCGGCTCGATGGCGATCGCCCGTGCGCCCGGTGCCGCCAGAGCCCATTCAACCGAGATCGAGCCGGAGCCGCCGCCGATGTCCCAGAGCAGTTCCCCCGGACGCGGCGCCAGCGCCGATAGCGTCAGCGCCCGCACCGGTCGCTTGGTGATCTGCCCGTCATGGGCAAAACGGTCGTCCGCCAAGCCGCTGGCGCGCGGCAGGCCGGGGCCGCCGGCGGCCTGGATGGCCATGGCGACGGGGGTGGCGATATCGGTCAGATCGAAGGCGTCGGCGCGGGCGTGACGGATCCGTTCGCGCGGGCCGCCCAAGGCCTCCATCACCCACAGGTCCGAGGCGCCGAAGTCTTGCGTCTCCAGCCAGCAGGCCAGTTCCGCCGGGGCCGATCCATCGCGCAGCAGGCAGATCGCCCGCATCCCCGGCGCCAGCCCGGGGCGCAACCGCGTGAAGGGGCCGGCATGCAGGCCGAGGCACAGCACCTCCTCCAGCCGCCAGCCAAGTCGCGCGGCGGCGAGCGAAAAGGTGGAAGGCGCCGGAAAGGCGCGCCATTCATCCGGTGCAAGATGCGCCGCCAGACTGCCGCCGGCGCCATGCCAGAAGGGATCGCCCGAGGCCAGCACCGCCACCCGCTGGCCCCGCAGCGCCAGCACCGGCGCGACCGAGAAGGGCACCGGCCAGTCCCGACCACGATCCCCCGCACCGACCAGCGCCAGATGCCGGGGGCCGCCGAAGATCACCTCTGCCGCCGCCAGCGCTTCGCCGCTTGCGGTCGTAAGCCCGCTCAGTCCATCTTCGCCGAGACCGATGATACTGACCCAGGGCTCAGACATGACACGCATCCTTCTTCTCGGCGGCACGACCGAGGCCAGCCAGCTTGCCCGCGCATTGGCCGAGGCCGGGGTGGAGGCGATCTTTTCCTATGCCGGGCGCACGGCGCAGCCGGTGGAACAGCCGTTGCCGACCCGGGTGGGCGGCTTCGGCGGGGTGGCGGGGTTGGAGAGTTTCCTGCGGGAGGAGGGGATCACCCATGTGGTGGATGCCACCCATCCCTTCGCCGCCGGGATGAGCCGCAACGCGGCAGAGGCCTGCGATGCGGCGAATATCCCGCTCTGCGCGCTGGAACGCACGCCCTGGCAGGCCAGGCCGGGGGACGACTGGTGTCATGTTCCCGACATCCCCGCAGCCGTCGCCGCCCTGCCGGAGGCGCCGGCCAGGGTCTTCCTCGCCATCGGTAAGCAGACGCTCGACGCCTTCGCGGTCAAGCCGCAGCACCACTACCTGTTGCGGCTGGTCGATCCGCCCGAAGCACCGCTGCCCTTGCCCGATACGGCGGTGGAGATTGCGCGCGGCCCCTTCACCCTCGACGGCGATCTGGCGCTGTTGCGCCAGCATGCGATCGACCGGATCGTCGCCAAGAACGCGGGCGGGACAGGGGCGCGGGCCAAGCTCGACGCCGCGCGGGCGCTGGGGCTGCGGGTGATCCTGATCGACCGGCCCGAGGTGCCGGCGCGGCAGGTCTTCGCGACAGTGGCCGAGGTGATGGACTGGCTGTCTCATTCCGCGCGCCTCGGGGTATAGACGAAGCGACCGACGCGGCGGGTGTCGGCATTGCCGAGGATCACCATGGTTCGCATGTCGGCCATCTCTGCCGTCGCCTCGGCCAGCGTCACCGTTCTCAGCACCTCGCCGGGTTTGGTCACGTCGCGGGCAAAGCTGATCAGCCGGTCGCCGCCGCATTCCTCGCGCAGGATCTCCAGCGCGCGGGCGAACTGGTGGGGCCGGGATGTCGAGCGCGGGTTATAGAACCCCATGGCAAAGCCCGCCTGCGCCGCCAGCCGCAGCCGTTGTTCGATCAGCGCCCAGGGCTTGAGGTTGTCGGAAAGATTGATGGCGCAGAAATCATGCCCCAGCGGCGCCCCCAGCCGGGCGGCGGCGGCGAGCATGGCGGTGATCCCGGGCAGGATGCGGATATCGAGCGTCAGCCAATCCCGGGGCCCGGCCTCCAGCGCCTCGAAGAGGGCGGAGGCCATGGCGAAGACCCCGGGGTCGCCAGAGGAGACGACGACCACCCGCCGCCCTTCGGCCGCCAGCCGCAACGCATGGGTGGCGCGGTCCAGTTCCACCCGGTTGTCGGAGGGATGGAGGGTGAGCCCATCGCGCGGCGTGACACGGGCGACATAAGGAATATAGCCGATCACATCGGTGGCCTGATCCAGGCTCGCCTGAACCTCGGGCGTCACCAGCGCGTCATCGCCGGGGCCCAGACCCGCAACCGCGATCCAGCCGCTCATGGCCGCCGCCCCTGGCCGTGCACCAGGGCGATCGAGAAATAGGGCACCGGCCCCTCGACCTCTTCCAGCCGGCGCACCGATTGCCCGGGCATGGTGCCGCGTTCGACCAGCCAGGCGTCAGACAGCCGCCCGGCACGCTTGAGCGCGCGGCGCAGTTTCGGCAGGTTTCGGCCGATCTTCATCACCACCAGCGCGTCGGTATCGGCGGCGCGGCGGGTCAGATCGTCCTCGGGCAGGGTGGCCGCCAGCACCGTCAGCACATCGTCGCCCCAGGTGATCGGCTGGCCCGAGGCGGTCCAGCAGCCCGACATGCCGGTGATGCCCGGCACGATCTCGACCTCGGCCCGCCCCTCAAGGCGGGACTGCAGATGCATGAAGGAGCCGTAGAAGAACGGATCGCCCTCGCACAGCACCACCACGTCCTCGGCCTGCGCCAGATCGGCCAGCCGTGCCGCCCAATCGTCGTAGAAGGCGGCGAGCAGGCGGTTGTACTCCGGATCGCTCACCGGGATTTCGGTGGTGACGGGATATTCCATCGCCAGTTCATGGACGTCGTCGCACAGCATCCCCTCGACGATCTGGCGCGCCTGACCGGCACGGCCGGCCTTGCGGAAAAACGCCACCTGCCGGGCGGAGGAGATCAGCCGATAGGCGCGCAGGCTCATCAGATCGGGGTCGCCGGGGCCGAGGCCCACGCAGATCACACGGCCCATCGTCATTCCTTTCGGCTGGCAAGCGCGTTGACGGCGGCGACGGTGATGGCCGATCCGCCGAGCCGTCCGCGCACGATCAGGGCGGGGGCGGGCAGATCGGCCATCAGCGCCGCCTTGGATTCGGCGGCACCGACGAAGCCCACCGGGCAGCCGATGATCGCGGCGGGACGCGGGCAGGCGGGATCCTCCAGCATGTTCAAGAGGTGAAAGAGCGCGGTCGGCGCATTGCCGATCGCCACCACGGCGCCGGCCAGATGCGGCCGCCACAGCTCAAGTGCGGCGGCGGAGCGGGTGTTGCCCATCGCCTTGGCCATCTCCGGCACCTTCGGGTCGTGCAGGGTGCAGATCACCGCATTGTCGGCAGGCAGGCGCGGGCGGGTGATGCCTTCGGAGACCATGCGCGCATCGCAGAGGATCGGCGCCCCGGCCTGAAGCGCGGCGCGCGCGGCCTCGGCCATGCCGGCAGAGAATTCGACGTCGCGCTCCAGCCCAACCAGACCGGCGGCATGGATCATGCGGACGACGACGGGCTCCTCCTCGGGGGTGAAGCGGGCGAGATCGGCCTCGGCGCGGATGGTGGCGAAGCTTTCGGCATAGATCGCGGCGCCATCGGTTTCGTAAGCATGGGGCATTCAGGGGCCTTCGTCGGTCAAAGGTTCGGGATGGGATATCAGCGTTTCGGGGCTGAGATCGCGGCGGTTGGGTGGATCGCTGGCGCGGCCCTGGCGGATCAGATCGAAGCGATCCGGGCCGGTGGCGACCAGCGTTAGCGGTGCCGGGCCCGGGTGGGCGCAGCCCTTGGCGCAGCCGGAGATATGGAGGCTCTGGGCCGCCGTCAGATACGGTGCCAGCACGCGGGCGAGTGTCCGGGTGGCGGCGAGCGCCTGCGGACAACCGGGCGCGCCGGTGCAGGCGGAGATTCGCAGGCGCGGGTCTTCGGGATCGGTGATCAACCCGGGCAGCGCCGGAGCTGTCCCGGCCCCTTCGATCAGCAGCATGCGCCAGGGGGAGAGCCGCAGTGGCCCGAGATCGGCGAGGTGGGTGAGCGTTTCAGACCGCATCTGGCCGAACTCCAGTGCCACCAGTACACCGCCGGGGCAGGGACCCGGGCCGGGGGCAGGCGCGGCTTGGGCCATGGCGGCCTGGCCAAAGCGGCCGGGCGGCACGGCGCCGCGGCCGAGATGCCGCGCCATGCGTCCGCGCCCCTCTGGCGCGCCACCGCTGTCGAGGAACCAGCGTGCAAGGCTCAGCGCGGTGCTGGCAGCGGTGGCGATGGTCACCCGCGCGCCATGCGTCTCGCCGTCGGCGCGGCAGATCAGCCCGCCATTGGCGCCACGTTCCAGCCGGATATCGGCGGGGGTGTCGGCCAGGACCGGCGCGGGGCCACAATCGATGGCAAAGCCGAACTTGCCGGGCAGATCGGGTGCGTCATCCCTCATCACCGCATCGGTCAGTGTGCGGGCGATGCGGTGGCTGGCATCGCCCGACCTCCAGAACGGCGTCAGCAGGATGTTGCGCCGGGTCTCGACCGCGATGCTGCCATCGACCAGACCCAGCGTGCGCAGCCCGTCGATCAGCGCGGTGTGGCTGGCTGGGGTGATGCCGCGCAATTGCAGGTTGGCGCGGGCAGACAGGTCGATCAGCCCATTGCCATATCGGTCCGCCAGATAGGCCAGACCGCGCGCTTGTTCCGGGGTGAGCCGGCCAAGGGGTGCGCGAATGCGCACCACCAGCCCATCGCCCGAGGCCATCGGGCGCAGCGCGCCGGGGCACCAGCCCTGAATGACCGGATCGCTCATGCCGCCCCCTCCAGCGCCGCAGCGATGGAGTTGCGCCGGGTGATCCAGAGGCCCGCCGCCTGCAACGCGCGAAAGCGGTTGCGCAGCGCTTGCAGTGCCTGCGGGTTCTCGCGCGCCATGAAGTCGACCAGATCGGCGCGCCCCAGGGTGGCGTCGAAATAGAGATCGAACAGATGCGCGGGAACCACCCCCGCCAGATGCGCGAAGGCGGCCAGATGATCGAGCGTCGCCGCAATCTCCGCCGCGCCGCGAAACCCGTGGCGCATCATGCCGTTGGCCCAGTCGGGGTTGGCGGCGCGCGCCCGGGTGACGCGGGCGATTTCCTCGCCCAAGGCACGGGCGCGCGGCGCCTCGGGGCGGGTCGCGTCGAGGTGATAGAGCGCCGGGGTTTTCGCGCCAAGATGCGCGGCGGCAGCGGCGAACCCAGCCTCATGCGCGGCGTAATCGGCGGCCATCAGCAGATCGGTCTCTGTCAGATCCTGCAGATGGACGAAGGCATCGGCCTGCCGCACCCGGGCTTCCAGCGCGGGGCGGTTCGGGTTGATTTCCCCTTTTACGTCAATGCTGTGAGAAGAGGAGTTGATCCAGGCCTCTGCCGCCAGGGCGCGTCCCTCGTCGCCATAATCCTCCAGCGCTGCGCCCATGTTCAGCCCGTAGGCGCCGGGCCGGGGCCCGAAGACGCGCGGGGTGCGGGTGAGATAGGGGTTGTCCTCCGCCGTCTCCTCTCGCGCGGCCAGCGCCTCGGCCCCGGCCTCGAACATCTGCGCCAGCCCCGGAAAGACATCGCGGAACAGGCCGGAGACCCGCAAGGTGACGTCGATCCGGGGCCGGTTCAGCAGGGTCAGCGGGATGATCTCGAAGCCGCTGACGCGTTCGGAACCCTCGTCCCACGTCGGCGCCAGCCCCGCCAAGTGCAGCGCCATGGCGAATTCCTCGCCTGCGGTGCGCATGCTGGCCGAGCCCCATAGGTCGATCATCAGCCCGCGCGGCCAGTCGCCATGATCCTGCAGGTGGCGGCGCAGCAGTTCCTCGGCCAACTTGACCCCCTGCGCATGGGCGGCGCGCGACGGCACCGCGCGCGGGTCGGTGGTGAAGAGGTTCCGTCCGGTGGGCAGCACATCCGACCGCCCCCGGAAGGGGGAGCCGGAGGGACCTGGCGCCACGAAACGGCCCGCCAGCGCCGCCAGCAACCCGGCGCGTTCCTCGGCGCCGCAATCGCCGCTGCCGAAGACATGCAGTCCCTCGCCGAACTGGCTTTCCTTGATGTCGCAGACGAACCGGTCGATGCGGGTGATCGCCTCGGCGGCAGAGGTATCGGGACCAAGCCCCAGATCGTCCTCTACCCCGGTTCCCCGCGCCTCGGCCCGGATATCGGCGATCAGCCGGTCGCGGCGGCCCGGGTCCAGCCCGTCGGCGGTGGAATATTCGTCCAGCAGATGCTCCAGCCGCCCCAGCCCCTCGGGCAATTGGGTCTGCGCAAGGGGCGGCGGCAGATGGCCGAGCGTCACCGCGCCGATGCGGCGCTTGGCCTGCGCCGCCTCGCCGGGATCATTGACGATGAAGGGATAGATCACTGGCAGATCGCCGATCAGCGCCTCGGGCCAGCAGGCGGGCGACAGGGCGACGGATTTGCCCGGCAGCCATTCCAGCGTGCCATGGGCGCCGATATGGATCAGCGCATCAGTCTGCGCGCTGAGCCAGAGATAGAAGGCGACGTAAGAGTGGCGCGGAGTGCGCGACAGGTCGTGATACTCCTCGGCGCGGGCCTGAACCGTGCCCCGTTCCGGTTGCAGCGCGATCAGCGAATTGCCGCTCCGGATCGCGGCGAAATGGAAGGCGCCGTCACGCACGCCCAGGTCATCCTCTGCCGCGCCCCAGGCGGCGGTCAGATCGTCTTGCAGCGCCTGCGGTAGGGCGGAAAGCGCCGTGCGGTAGTCGGCGACAGGCCAGCTCAGCGTTTCGGTCATCAGGCTTTGCCCGAGGTCGGGCAGGTGCGCGGTGGCGTGACTGGTCTCCCGCAGCTCGGAGAGGATCGCGTTGCACGAGGCCAGGGCGTCCAGCCCCACTGCATGGGCCAGTTGATGCGCCTTGCCCGGATAGGTCGACAGCACCAGCGCCAGCCGCTTGTCGGCGGGCTGCCGCGTTGCCAGCCGGTGCCAGCCCGCCACACGGTCGGCCACGGCGGCAATGCGTTCGGGGTCGGGTCGATGGGTCAGCCGGGCGAATTGCAGATCGGGATCGCGGGCGCCCGCGGATTTGAAGCTGATCACCCCGGCGAAGATGCGCCCGTCAACCTCTGGCAGGACCACATGCATCGCCAGATCGGCGGGGGACAGGCCACGGTCGGCCTCGGCCCATTGGCGGCGCTCGGCGGTGGAAAGGGCGACCTGGAACACCGGGCAGGCGCCGGCGTCGAGCGGCGAGGGTGCTCCATCGCCGCCCTTGGCGGAAAAGGCGGTGGCGTTGACGATAGCGGCGGGTTTGAGGCGGGTGATCTCGGTGCGCAGCCAGGTGGCGGCGCCGGGCTCCTTCAAACTGGGAGCGAAGGCGCCGATGGCGGTGAACCCGCGCGCCTCGAGCGCCGCGATCAGCGCGTCGATCGGATCGGTATCGGCGGAGGTGAGGTAGGAGCGATAGAAGGTGACAAGGGCAAGCGGCCGCTCGTCCGGCTCGGGCGCTGCGACCACGCCAAGGCCGGGGCGATAGAAGCCCGCTTCGGACACCGTCTTGGCGCCGGCGACGGGGCCGGCGTAGAGACCAGCAGAAAGGGCAAGCTGCGCCAATGCCGCCTGGGCCGCCACCGCGCCACCGGCGTCGCAGAGCATCTGCAAGCGGCGCAAGGTGCTGGTGGGCAGGGTGGAGAGCGCGTCAAGGCGCGGATCGGGGCGGCCATCGGCGGCGAGGATCGCCAGCGCGGTGCCCTGATGGCGTGCCATGTCCTGCAGCACTGCCAGCCCATAGGTCCAATAGCTTTCCCCGCCGATCAGCCGCACCAGCACGCCCTTGGCGCCGTGCAGTGTCTGCTCGGCATAGGTATCGACCGACAGCGGATGACGCAGCGCTGCCAGATTGGCCAGCCGCAGCGAGGGCAGGCCGCCTGCCGCGCGTTTCCAGCCCGCCGCGAAAGCGCCGAGATCGCTGTCGGAAAACGACAGCACCACCAGATCGGCCGGGCTCTGGCCCAGATCCTGCGGGGTGTCGGTGTCCTCCAACCCGTGACTTTCGCGGAAGACGACGTGCATCAGTGGGCTCCGCCTGCAGTCATGCATAGAACACCGGATCGCTTGCGATCCGGATCGCGCCCGACCCCGCCCCCCAGTGCGGGCGCGATTGCGCCCCCCCTCGGCGTCGGGAGCGATCCTGCGGTGTTCGGTGGAAATAGTCGGCGTCCGCTCATCCTGCCTCAGGCCCCCAGGATGGCGCGGATCGCCGGTTCGTCGATGTCGTGATGTTCCGCGATCACCACCAGATGCGACCGGCGCGGCGCGTCCCCCCAGGGGCGGTCGTATTGGGTGCGCAGACGTTCCCCCACCGCCTGAACCAGCAGCCGCATCGGCTTGCCGGCCACGGCGACATAGCCCTTCACCCGCAGCACATGCTGATCGCGGGCGAGCCTGAGGATCGCTGCCTCCAGCGCGGCGGTATCGGCGATCTCGCCCAGATCGACGACGATACTGTCGAAATCGTCGTGTTCGTGATCGTCGGCGCCGTCGTGATGCGAGGGCCGCGCGTCGAGGTCGTCCTCGGCCGCCGCTTCCAGCCCCAGCACCACGCGTGGGTCGATCACCCCTTCGGTCATCGGCAGCACCGGCAGCTTGCGGGGCGCCTCGGCCTCGATCACCGCAAGGGCGGCGGCAAGGCCTGCCTCTCCCGCCAGATCGGCCTTGGAGAGGAGCACGATATCGGCGCAGGCGATCTGATCCTCGAAGACCTCGGACAGCGGGGTTTCGTGGTCCAGGCTGTCGTCGGCGGCGCGCTGCGCCTCGACCGCGTCGACATCGGGGGCGAAGCGACCGGCGGCCACCGCTTCGGCATCGGCGAGCGCGATCACCCCGTCCACGGTGATGCGCGACCGGATCGCCGGCCAGTCGAAGGCCTTCAGCAGCGGTTTCGGCAGGGCGAGACCGGAGGTTTCGATCAGGATGTGATCGGGACGTTCGGGCAGCGCCATCAGCGCCTCGATCGTCGGGATGAAATCGTCGGCGACGGTGCAGCAGATGCAGCCGTTGGCAAGTTCGACGATATTCTCGGCCGGGCAATTGTCATCGGCGCAGGATTTCAGGATGTCGCCATCGACGCCGGCGGTGCCGAATTCGTTGACCAGCACGGCCAGGCGCTTGCCCTGCGGGTTGGCCATCAGGTGACGGATCAACGTGGTTTTCCCGGCGCCGAGGAAACCGGTGATGACGGTGACGGGGGTTTTGGTCAGATCGGACATGCGCGGTTACTCCTGCGGCGGTAGGCGGGCGATGGATTGTTTGCGAAAAATCACCGGACGGTCGCGCCAGGGCACGATGCCATCCGCGGTCGCGGCATAGGCGGCGATGCCGTCGAGGATTTCGGGCAGATGGATGTCGGGATCGAGATCGCCATAGATATAAGTCCAGCGATCGGGCCCGCCGCTCAGCGCCAGCGTGCAGCCGCGTGAACAGGCCGAAAGGCATTCCACCGGGCGCAGCGTCACGCCCTCGGGCAGATCGGCGACTTCGAGAGCCGACAGCATCCGTGTGCCCGGACGCGGTGCCTCTGCCTCGGCGGGTTGGCCGCGCCGGCAGGTGGTGCAGACTGTGATCGTGACCCCGGCCATGATCCCCTCCTGTCAGAGGGCGAGGGGAGAGAAGAGGCCAGCACGGGTATCCGCCAATGGGACAGCCCAAAGCCGGTCGCGAAACACCCCGTTCGCCCGTTGCATCAACATCTGCTGGCAGGTCTCCCGGCTTGCGGATGTCGGAGCCTTTCGGCCCCGGTGGTCTGCCCACCTTCCCAGCCTGTCGGCCAGTGGTCGGGCGACCTCTCCGGTCACGGTCGCGGGGGCGGCTGCGCTTTGGCCCTGACCCTTACGGGCGGTGGACCTATCGCATTCCCTCTTGGCCTGTCATGGACAGGAACCAGCAGCGCCACCTGAGGCAAGCAGGCCCCGATTGTCAAGCCGCCCCGTTCCCTGACGGGGGGGGGCAAGTGGCCGGCCAAGGTAAGATCGTTGCATTGGGAGATGTCGTGCAGGGCCTTTTGCCATTTGCGAAAAACTGATCGTGATGTCCCGCAGGCGGTGCCTTCGGCACGATGGGCAAGCCGCCGTCGACCTGGGCATTCGGAAAAAGATGGCTGCATGGCGGTGCGGTGGCGGCCAGGCATGCCGGGCGGGCCTGCATGACGCGCGCTGTGCCGGTCTCTCCGCCGCGGCGGACAGGAGGATTTTCCGGCCTTTTCCGGGGGGCGGATCCAGGCCGCAGAAAAATCTGCGAAAATGTGGAAAGGCCGCTTGACGGGGCAGGGGGAGCACCATAATACAGCGCAACGTTCCGGGGCGACCCGGACGGCAGCGAGCGGTTGTAGCTCAGTTGGTTAGAGTACCGGCCTGTCACGCCGGGGGTCGCGGGTTCGAGCCCCGTCAACCGCGCCATCGCTGCCCAAACCCCGGTCCGGGGGTCATCGGACCAAATGAAAGTTGATGCGCGGTTGTAGCTCAGTTGGTTAGAGTACCGGCCTGTCACGCCGGGGGTCGCGGGTTCGAGCCCCGTCAACCGCGCCACTTTCATTTCTTTCCCAAACGTCTCTGAGACGCCGATTTCCAAATCGGCAGCAATAATCCCAGATCGGTACCTATTGGGAGCTTTCGGACCACAGGTGTCGGCGGGATTGCCTGCCCCCCTTGATCCAATCTTGACAGATTTACGACATTTGACTGACCTTTGGGAACCTTGGCTCCCCGTTGCTTGCGATGGCGCTGCGTTCGAGGCTGTAACGCCCTCCGGGTGGCCGTTCTTGTAAGCTCTGCAGCAATCGAGAGCCTTGGGCGACTGTCCGTCCGGCGTGACTGCAGAGGCCGGATTGCCAGAAGCTGGAAGGAGCCGAAGAAGCTGGAAGGAGCCGAAATAGTGACTCAGCCATCCCTCGTTGCGCGGGGAAAGCGAGAAGTCTTCACCCTCATGGGGCTGATTCTTCACGATGCCGTCGTCGTCCGCATGTTTCTGACACTGCTGGCCGCGACCATGGTGATGATCGTGCTTTACGTGATCGCCGGCATCTGGGATGGCGAATACGCCCTGGCGCATGTCATACGGCATAATTTCGACCTCGGGCTCGATGACGTCTTTGCCGAGAACTTCAATCACGGGCTGTCATTTCTGGTCGCGGTGCTGATGCTCTTGAGCTTTTTCGAGATCCGATCCCGGGCGCTGATGTTTCTGGTCGTACTCTACAGCTTCATTTGGTTCGATGATTCCTCACAGTATCACGAACGGGCCGGGGGAAAGATCGGCGCGGCGCTGCATATCCCGGTGTCGCATGGGCTCGGCCCGCAGGAATATGGCGAACTGCTGGCCTGGGTTATCGCCGGGCTCTGTGTCGGGGCGGTCTTCCTCTGGGCCTGGTTTGGGCGTCGCCCCGGCGATCTGGGGGTGCTGCTGCCCTTCTTCATGTGCTTCGTACTGCTGGTGATCTGCGCCGTGGTGGTGGACATGCTGCATGCGGTGCTGCCGGCGGGGTTCAGCGAATTGGCTGGGGTGGTCGAGGATGGCGGCGAGATGCTGGCAATCACTGCCAGTGCCGGCCTGGCGATCGGCCTGTCGCGACATGCGCGGGAGTATTATCGCGCGGTCTCGCCCGCTGCCGCCGAAGGGTGAGCGGCAGGAGAAGAGACAAACGGCGCGCCCTCGGGGGACGCGCCGTTGCTGTTTTCGCGATGCGACCGCCTCAGGCTGCCTTGGTCAGCGCTGCCAGCACCCGTGCCCAGGAGCGGATGCCCTTGTGGAAGCTTTTCACATCGTATTTCTCGTTCGGGCTGTGGATGGCGTCGTCGTCATTGGCGAAGCCGATCAGCATCGAATCGAGATCGAGGATCTTCTTGAAGAAGCCGGCGATCGGGATCGAGCCGCCCATGCCAGTAAAGACCGCCTCGCGCTCCCATTCGTCCGACAGCGCTCCGCGTGCCGCTTCGAACTCCGGCCGGGTGATGTCCATCACCGGCGCGCGGGAGCCTTCCAAGTCATTGTCCCAGGTGACCTTGGCGTCGGTCGACAGCCGGTCTTCCACATGCTTGCGGATTTTCAGCCGCAGCGCATCCGGATCCATATCGCCGACCAGACGGCAGGTGATCTTGCAATGCGCCTCGGACGGGATCACCGTCTTGGAGCCGGCACCGTTGTAGCCGCCCCAGAGCCCGTTGATCTCCAGCGTCGGGCGGGCCCATTGCTGTTCCAGCGTCGAATAGGCCTTTTCGCCATGGGGTTCGGTGAAGCCGACCGAACTGAGGTATTCCTCTTCATCGAAGCCGCAGGTCTTCCATTGGCGCAGTTGGTCTTCCGGCACCTCATGGACGCCCTCATAGAAGCCTTCCACCGCGACGCGCCCGGTCTCTTCATCATAGAAGGACGTCACGAGGCGGGAGAGTTCGCGCAGGGGGTTCAGTGCCGGGCCGCCGTAATGGCCTGAATGCAGGTCAATGCGCGGGCCGGTGATGGTGAATTCATCCTTCAGCATGCCGCGCAGTTGCGAGGCGATCGACGGCACGCCGCGCGACACCATCGAGGTGTCGCAGATCAACGCCAGGTCGGCTTTCAGTTCCGCTGCGTTCTCCTGCATGAAGGGGATCAGCGACGGCGAGCCGGACTCTTCTTCGCCCTCGAAGAAGAAGGTGATGCGGCAGGGCAGGCTACCGTGGATTTCTTTCCAGGCGCGGCAGGCCTCGACAAAGGTCATCAATTGCCCCTTGTCGTCCGAGGAACCACGGCCGCGGATTACCGGGCCGTTCGGCGTGTCTTCGATCTGCGGTTCGAACGGCGGGGTTTTCCACAGGGTCAGCGGATCGACTGGCTGCACGTCATAATGGCCGTAGAACAGCAGATGCGGCACGCCTTCGGCGGCTTCGCCGACATGGCCCACCACCATCGGGTGGCCGGGGGTGGGGCGTTTCTCGGCCTCGATGCCCAGGGATTTCAGATCGGCGACCAGCCAGTCGGCGGCGGTGTCGCAGTCGGCCTTATAGGCCGGATCGGTCGAAATCGAGGGGATCCGCAGAAACTCCATCAACCGGTCGGTGGCCTTGGGCAGATCGGCATCGATTCGCGCGAGCACGGCATCGAGGGACATGAGAACACTCCTGGAAGTAGTTTTGATGGCGGGACACTAGCACCGCACTCCGGGGTGTCCAGCGCCACCGGGGATTTTACGGCGTGCCTTCGGAGCCTTTGCCCCGATGGAGGCAGCGCGACATGCAAGCCCTCGGGCCTCTGGCAGTCTGCGCTCCCGGTCTCGTGTCTTGACACAGGTCAAGGAAAGGACGTAGCGGCACATTATAGCCTGTAAAAGTGGCAGGCTGCCCCCTATAACTGCTCCATTCGGAGAGGAGGGGGCGCTGGAGGCCAAGGCCGAAACTGGGCCATTGACCCGGCGCGCCGGAATGTCAAAGCGAAGAGGAAGACGCGTGGACTATAACGCACAACTGGATTTCGCGATCGACCGTCTGCATCAAGAGGGCCGTTATCGGACTTTCATTGATATCGAACGCAAGCAGGGTCAGTTCCCGCATGCGACTTGGCGCAAGCCCGATGGCAGCGAACAGCAGATCACCGTCTGGTGCGGCAACGATTATCTGGGCATGGGCCAGCATCCTGTCGTTCTGGCCGCGATGCACGAAGCGATCGACGCCACCGGCGCGGGGTCTGGCGGGACACGCAACATTTCCGGCACAACCGTTTACCACAAGCGGCTGGAGGCCGAACTTGCCGATCTGCATGGCAAGGAAGGGGCGCTGGTCTTCTCTTCCGCCTATATCGCCAATGACGCGACGCTTTCGACCTTGCCGAAGCTTTTTCCGGGGCTGATCATCTACTCGGACGAGCTGAACCATGCCTCGATGATCGAGGGGATCAAGCGCAACGGCGGTGCGAAGCGGATCTTCCGCCACAACGATCTGGATCACCTGCGCGCACTGCTGCAGGCCGACGATCCGAAGGCGCCGAAGCTGATCGCCTTTGAATCGGTCTATTCCATGGATGGCGATTTCGGGCCGATCAGGGAGATCTGTGATCTGGCCGACGAATTCAACGCGTTGACCTATCTCGACGAGGTTCATGCGGTCGGCATGTATGGTCCGCATGGCGGCGGCGTGTCCGAACGTGACGGGCTGGCGCATCGGATTGACATCATCAACGGGACGCTGGGCAAGGCATTTGGTGTTTTCGGCGGTTATATCGCGGCCTCGGACAAGATGTGCGACGCGATCCGCTCTTATGCGCCGGGCTTCATCTTCACCACCTCGATCCCGCCGGCGGTGGCGGCCGGGGCGGCGGCGTCGATCCGGCATCTGAAGACCGATCAGGCGCTGCGCGACAAGCATCAGGAACAAGCCAAGGTCCTCAAGCTGCGGCTGAAGGGGCTGGGCCTGCCGATCATCGACCACGGCAG
Organism: Pseudodonghicola xiamenensis DSM 18339; assembly: GCF_000429365.1. Lineage (GTDB taxonomy): Bacteria > Pseudomonadota > Alphaproteobacteria > Rhodobacterales > Rhodobacteraceae > Pseudodonghicola > Pseudodonghicola xiamenensis. Next base: position 67,107 of record NZ_AUBS01000001.1, read on the forward strand.
CCATATCGTACCGGTGGTGGTGGGGGATCCTGTCCACACCAAGATGCTGAGCGATATGCTGCTCGAGCGGTATGGGATTTACGTGCAGCCGATCAATTTCCCCACCGTCCCGCGCGGGACCGAACGGCTTCGGTTCACGCCGTCGCCGGTGCATGGATCCGATGAAATGAACCAACTGGTTCAGGCAATGGACGAGCTTTGGTCCCACTGTGCGCTGAATCGTGCCGAACTGGCCGGGTGACCTCACTCTTTTGTGCAAATCTTCTTGCGGTGTGGTAGTTTTGTCTCAACAACAAGCACAGGCGAATCTGGCAGGCGATTCCACTGTGTGACTTGGAATTTCGCGGCAGGCGGCACGGGGCGGCAGGGATGATCGGGCGCAAGCTTCAGCGCAAATCTGAAGAAGACAAGGCTGTCGAACTGAAAGGTTTCGACGATTTCGAGGTCCGTCTCGGCGACATGATGCGCGGAGAACGCGCAACCATGGGGAAGTCCCTGCTTGATGTGCAGCGAGAGTTGCGCATCAAGGCCAATTACATCGCAGCGATCGAGAATACCGACCCTTCCGCTTTCGATACGCCCGGTTTCATTGCCGGCTATGTGCGCTCCTATGCCCGATATCTGAACATGGATCCCGATATCGCTTTCGCGGCCTTTTGCCGGGAAAGCGGTTTTACCGTGGCGCATGGCATGTCGTCGCAAGCCTCTGGGGTCAGGCCTGGGCGGGTGGTAGAAAAGAAGCTTTCCCAAGGGGGGGAACGCGACCCATTCACCGCCCCGAATACGCCCTTCATTCCCGAGCGCGAAGGTTTTTTCAGCCAGATCGAACCGCGTGCGGTGGGCTCTTCGCTTGTGCTCCTCGCCCTGATCGCCGGCATTGGCTATGGCGGCTGGACCGTGCTGAAGGAAGTCCAGCAGGTGCAGGTGGCGCCGGTCGAACAGGTGCCTATGGTGCTGTCCGATCTCGATCCGCTGAAAGGCGCTGTCGCATCGCGTGCGGCGGGGGATGAAAACGACGCGCCGAGCGCCGAGGCGCTTGATCGTCTTTATCGGCCGCAGGCGCTGGATGTGCCGGTTCTGATGGCCCGCGACGCACCGATTTCCACCCTCGATCCGCGTAGCGTCGGAACGCTGGCTGCGCCTGAGCTGCCGCAGGTCCAGATTGCATCGGCCGAACCGGTCCGACCGGAAGAGAGCGTGCCGCAGGTGGTCGAACAGGCCGCGCCTCATCTGGCCATGGTGGCGGTCCGTCCGTCTTGGGTCCGGGTGCGTGCCGCCGACGGATCGGTGATCTTCGAAGGCATCATGGAAAGCGGCCAGACCTATCAGATCCCCGCCACCGAGGAACCGCCGACGCTGCGGGCCGGCGAATCCGGGGCGATCTATTTCGCGGTCAACGGCAAGCACTACGGTCCGGTGGGGGAACGCGGGGTGGTAACGTCGAAACTGCCGCTGTCGATCGATGCCGTTACTCAGCGTTATCAGGTCGCGGATCTGCAACAGGATCGCGATCTGGCCCGCATGGTCGCAGAGGCGCAGACCACCCAGACCGAGGGGCAGTAGGCCTTTGCCCCGGGCCGGGGCTGGTGCCGGGGAAGGGGGGTGACCAATCCCCACAGGGGCTGATTGCCAGAGTGCCATTGCGGATAGGACGCGACCGGCCTATTTAGCGGGCAACGGACACCAGCAAACGGACCGCCGTCATGTCGCTGAACCAGGTGCGCCCTTGGCGCAACATCTATCGCCGCAAATCTCGTCAGATCATGGTGGGTAATGTCCCCGTGGGGGGCGATGCGCCGATCTCGGTGCAGACCATGACCAATACGCTGACCACGGATGTTTTTGCCACTGTGGCGCAGGTCCAGGCGGCGGCAGAGGCCGGCGCCGATATCGTTCGGGTTTCGGTGCCGGACGAGGCTTCTGCCAAGGCGCTGAAGGAGATCGTGGCCGAAAGCCCGGTGCCGATCGTCGCCGATATCCATTTCCACTATCGTCGCGGTATCGAGGCGGCCGAGGCCGGCGCTGCCTGCCTGCGGATCAACCCGGGCAATATCGGCAGTCCCGAGCGGGTGCGCGAGGTGATCAAGGCGGCCCGCGATCACGGCTGTTCGATGCGGATCGGCGTCAATGCCGGGTCGCTGGAAAAGCATCTGCTTGAGAAATACGGTGAACCCTGTCCCGAGGCGATGGTGGAATCCGGGCTGGAGCATATCCGCATTCTCGAGGACAATGATTTCCACGAGTTCAAGATCAGCGTGAAGGCCTCGGACGTGTTCCTGGCCGCCGCCGCCTATCAGGGCATCGCCGAGGTGACCGATGCGCCGATCCACCTGGGCATCACCGAGGCCGGCGGGCTGATGTCGGGCACGATCAAATCCGCCATCGGCCTGGGCAACCTGCTGTGGATGGGGATTGGCGACACCATCCGCGTCAGCCTGTCCGCCGATCCGGTGGAAGAGGTCAAGGTCGGCTATGAGATTCTGAAATCGCTGGGGCTGCGCCATCGCGGCGTCAATATCATCTCTTGCCCGTCCTGCGCGCGGCAGGGGTTCGATGTGATCAAAACGGTGGAAATCCTGGAAAAACGGCTGGAGCACATCAAGACGCCGATGTCGCTGTCGATCATCGGCTGCGTGGTCAATGGCCCGGGTGAGGCGCTGATGACCGACGTGGGTTTTACCGGCGGCGGGGCGGGCTCCGGCATGGTCTATCTGGCTGGCAAGGCCAGTCACAAGATGTCGAATGACCAGATGATCGACCACATCGTGATCGAGGTTGAAAAACGTGCCGCCGCGCTTGAGGCCGAGGCGGCAGCCGAGGCACCGGAAGCCGCCGAATAACCGGCTGGTCTTTCGCGACGAAAGACATATCTGCAAGTGAGCTTTGCGCTTTTGCCGGGGCCGCAGGGCTGGCGGCGGCTGTTCCTCTGGGGCAGAAAGGGCGCGATAGCCAGAGATCGAGCCAGAAGAGGGGCACCTGCCGATGACCACCCGCGAAGCCGTATTGGAAGAGCTGAAGCAGATCACCGATCCCGTCAGCGGCCAGGATATCGTCAGCGCCGGTGTCGTGCGCGCCCTGACTGTCGAGGCGGGGGAGGTCCGTTTCGTGATGGAGATCGACCCGAAGCTGGCCGAGCGGATGGAAACCGTCCGCGCCCTGGCCGAGGAGCGGCTGCGCCGCCTGCCGGGGGTGGAAAAGACCTCGGTCATGCTGACTGCCCATTCCGACAAGGCACCGCCGGATCTGAAACCGGCGGCGAAACCCAAGCCCGCCGGTCCGCAGCGGGTGCCGGGGGTCAAGCATGTCATCGCCATCGCCTCGGGCAAGGGCGGCGTCGGCAAATCGACCGTGGCTGCCAACCTCGCCGTGGCGCTTGCCGCCGAAGGAAAGCGCGTCGGGCTGCTGGATGCCGATATCTATGGCCCCTCCCAGCCGCGCATGATGGGGGTGAACAAGCGGCCGGGCAGCCCTGACGGCAAGACCATCATCCCGCTGCAGGCCCATGGCGTCACCATGATGTCGATCGGCCTTATGCTGAAGGACGAGACACAGGCGGTGGTCTGGCGTGGCCCGATGCTGATGGGCGCGCTGCAACAGTTGATGATGCAGGTCGAATGGGGCGAACTTGACGTGCTGCTGATCGACCTGCCGCCGGGCACCGGCGATGTGCAGCTGACGCTGGGCCAGAAGTTCGTGGTCGATGGTGCCATCATCGTCAGCACGCCGCAGGACGTGGCGCTGCTGGATGCGCGCAAGGGCATCGACATGTTCCGCCAGCTCAAGACCCCGATCCTCGGCATGATTGAAAACATGTCGACTCATATCTGTTCGAATTGCGGGCATGAGGAGCATATCTTCGGCCACGGCGGCGTTCAGGCCGAGGCCGAGAAGCTGGGCGTGGCGCTGCTGGCGGAAATTCCGCTGCATCTGGATATCCGCCTGGCAGCCGACGGTGGCACCCCGATCACCGCCGCGCAGCCCGACAGCGCCCAGGCCGCCGCCTTCCGCGAGGTGGCACAGAAATTGATCGCGTCGGGGCAGGTCTGAAACTGTGTCGGAGGCGGTCGTGGATGCTGTCAGGCAGGCTTAATAGACATATGCGGTTGTGAGGGCGGCGGAAACTTCGGCTTCCAGCGCATTAAGCAGGGTGATCGAATTGGTCACCGCCGCATCGCTGAGCGTGATGACAACATCGTCGCCTGTCTGCGTTACCTCGACCGCATCGAGACCGCCGATCCGCCCCAGATAGATCGTGTCGCCCACTTCGAAATCGGTGATCACATCGGCACCGCTGGCATTGTCATCGCCGAAAGTGCTGAAAATGAACCGATCCTCGCCGGCGCCGCCCGTCATGGTGTCGTCGCCGTCACCTGAATCGAGATAGTCATTTCCACTGCCGCCGATCAGGATATCCTTGCCGGCGCCGCCATGGAGACGATCCTGACCCATACCGCCGTCCAGCCGGTCGCGGCCGTCGCCGCCCGAGACCGAATCGCGCCCGATGCCGCCAAACAGCCTGTCGGCACCTGTCCCGCCGCCGACGTAGTCATGCCCGTCCCCGCCGCGCAGGACATCGTTCCCGCCGCCGCCATAGAGATAATCGTTGCCGGTTTCCCCGAAGATGTGATCCTGGCCGACCCCGCCCTTGATGTAGTCCTGCTTTGCCCCGCCATAGAGCCAGTCGTCTCCGGCGTCGCCATAGATGGTATCGAGCCCGGCCCGCCCGCGGATCACGTCATCCCCGGCAAAGCCGTGCAGGGTGTCCTTGAATTTGGTACCGGTGATATCGTCATCGCCCCCCAGCATGGTGAGCAAGGGCGCGCGGCCTCCCATCATCTCGGCCCAGATGATGCTGGCGTCGCCATCCACCTCGGTGATGGTGGCGAAAGGGGCGCCCTCTATGGTCAGCGTTATGCTCGTTACCGTGCCGGCCACGGTTCCCAGCACGCCATAGGTGAAACTGCCCTCAAGCAGAAGGTCGATATGTGTCCACTGAATCCCGTCTTCCGACAATGCCGTGCTGTATTGACGGGTCGATTGGGCCAGGATCGTACCGTCGTCACCGGACAGCGGCCCGTCGATCTTGAGGATGTTGCCCAAATTCCGCGTCAGCTCGTCGAACTCAGCCGGCAAGGCGTTGAAAGAAATGATAGCCATGGATAATCCCCCCAATGAGATTGGTTGCCACACTGCCCGGCGCCCAGGGCGGTGAATTGGAGGGGGAGCGCCACACTGCCACTTTAGCAGGGTTGGGTGTTCGGGGAAGGGGCAATCTGCCGCCCCTCAGTTCAGATCTTCCAGCAGCCGGCCATGGCGGCGGGTTTCCTCCAGCAGGGCACCCAGCGTCTCAAGCCCTTGCGCCTTCAGCATCGGCAGCATGCGGCACAGAACCTCTGCCGTGGCGCGGGCGTCTCCCAGCGCGGTGTGGCGTCGGTCCTTGGGGATGGCGATGCCGAGGCGGGTGCAGATCGCATCCAGCGTGTGGCTTTCCGTTGTCCCGAACAGCACCGCTGACAACAGCACGGTGTCGAGGATCGGATGATCCCAGACCAGCCCGCTGTGCTTGGCCTGCCGGCGCAGAAAGGCCATGTCGAAGGGGGCGTTATGGGCCACGATCACCGCGCCGTTGGCAAAGCGGTTGAAACTGGCCGCGACGCTGTCGATCCCCGGCGCGCCGGCCACCATGGCATCGGTGATCCCGTGCACCCGGGTCGAGGCCGGCGGGATGCGCCGCCCCGGATCGACCAATTGGTCGATCTCTTCGCCCGGAAGGATGCGGCCGCGCAGCACCCTGACCGCGCCCAGTTGCACGATCTCGTCCTTATGGGGCAGAAGCCCGGTGGTTTCGGTATCGAAGACGACATAGGCCAGATCCTCCAGCCGCCGCGCCTCCAGCGCCAGATCGTGGGGCTGATCCAGCAGGGCGAAATCATAGACCAGCGGGCGGGGGGCCTCGGGGGCGATCTCTGCGGTACTGTCGTCAAGGATCAGCAGATAGCCCGGCGCGTCGCCCAGCGGTTTCATTCGGCAGCGAAAGCTCAGTTCGCCATGGGTGCAGGGGGCAACCAGCGTCACCTCCTGGCCGGTCTTCGCCAACCGCGTATAGGCGGTCTCGATCGCGCCCCGGTCCAGATAATCGAACAATGAGGCGTTGAGCCGGGGATGCGCCACCTGGGCCAGCATCCCGGCGGCTTGTCCGTCATAAAGCACGATCTGATGGCCCGGGTTCAGCAGAACCGTGGCGATCGGCACCTCGGTCAGCAGTGAGGCGAGCCTTGCCTTCTCGGCCTCGAGCCGGGCGGTCTCTGCCGCGACCGCGCCGGCGGTCGCCAGCGTGCTGGCCGAGAGCTGCCCCGCCATTGCCGCCGCTGCCGGTCCCAGATCGCCCAGATAGCGCACCCCATGCAGATCGAGATCGGCCTCCACCCCGGCATGGGCGCGACCGCGCAGCTGGGCCGCCAGCCGTTCGATCGGCCGGGCGACATTTTCGTCGAACAGCAGCCAGATACCCACCGTCAGCGCGCAGAGCCCCAGAACCGCGATCAGCCCGGCAATCACGAAGCTGTCGACAGCCTGGCCCACGCCCGCACGGGCGTAGCCGGCCCAGAGGCCGAGCCCGATCGCCGCGCTGCCCCCGAGCGCGAGCAGGCAGAAGAACAGAAAGATCCGCAGCCGCAACCGCATCAGCTGCCTCCGGTACAGAGCGCCGTCATCAGCGGGTCGTCCATCCCGGTCACCTGCCAGTCGGCGCCGGAGATCTCGCCATCGGAGGTGAAATCCGCCTCCACCCCCAGAAGCGCCTGCCGTTCGCCGGGACAGTCGACCGCGACGGTGACCCATTTCGGCGCCGACCAGCGGGCAAACAGATAGAGATCGGCCAGATAGAGCCCGGGCCGCGCCGGGTTCTGCCGCAGGCTGCCCCGGTCCAGCGCGATGAATCGTTCGGTGATCGGTACCAGATAGGTCCAGGGCCGCCAGCCCTGGCGCTGGCGCACCTGTTCGATCACCTCGACCCCCTCGGGCAGGGCGGCGACGCTGCGTCCGTACCAGCTGTATTCGCTGCTCAGGGTGACCGTGATCATCGCGATCCCCGCCGCCGCCGGCACCAGCCAGCCGGGCAGCCGGCCACGGCTCAGCCGACGGATCAACAGCATGACGCCGCCGGTGGCGATCCCCGCCACGATCACCGCGATCAGTTCCAGTACCATATGGTCTTTCCTTCGTTTGCCATCGTCGCCGCGTCTGCGGCGTCGTCTTTGTCCGATATTCCCGCCCGAGGGGCTGGCCGTCCAGCCCTGGCGTTCTTCAGCCCAGCATGCCCTTGCCCTGACCCAATGCCGATTGCAGCGTCTTCACCACCACGAAGGCGTCGCGCAGGTGGCTGCGTTCGAAATCCGACAGATCGGCGGGAGAGAGGTAATTGTCCGGCCGCCCGCCGGCGCGGACCTGCGCCGCCTGATGCGCCAGCCGGGTTTCGGCGATCAGGTCATAGGCGTCCAGAAGATCGCGACCGCCCGATCCGCTCAGCAGGCCTGCCGCTGTCGCCGCTTCCAACCGCGCCCGGGTGCCGACCGGGGGGAGCTGTCCCTGCAGCGCGTAAATCCGGCCCAGATCGACGACAGGCACCACCCCGGCGTGTTTCATGTCGATCGTGTTGCGATGTTCACCCGAGCGGATGGTCGCCAATCCTCTGAGCAGCCCGAGCGGCGGCGTGTGTTTCAGGGAATTGGCGATCATATGGGCGACGAAGATCGAATTCCCCGAAGCCGCTCTGAGCGTTTCCGCCTGCAGCCCGTCGAACAGCGCAGGGTCGCCACCGATCGGGCGCAGGTCGAACATGACCGAGGCCAGCATCTGCGCCTCGGGGTCGGGCCGGGCGATCCAGCCCGCGAAATACTGCCGCCAGACGCTCAGCGGCTGACGCCAGCGCGGGTTGGTCGCCATCATGTCGCCGGGGCAATAGAAATATCCGCAGGCATCGAGCCCGTCGCTGACGTATCGCGCCAGATCGGCGAAATAGCCGGTCCTCTGCGTCTCGGTCACATCGTCGCTCAGGATCAGGCAATTGTCCTGATCGCTGACCCCGGTCTGCTCTTGCCGGCCCTGGCTGCCGCAGGCGAGCCAGAGATAGGGCACCGGTGGCGGGCCGAACTTCGCCTCGGCCAGCGCCAGCAGCCGGCGGGTGGCGGTATCGGCCAGATCGGTGATCAGCCGGGTGGTGACCTCGTGCCGGGTGCCGCCGGCGATCAGTTGCACCAGAAGACGCGGAATGCGCGCGGTGGTGCGGGCCATCTCTTCTCCGCTCGTGGCCCGTGCGAGGGTGGCAACCAGTTCGCTCGAACTCAGCGCCTGCACGCGGGTCAGGTCGGTCTGGGTGACGATGCCCAACAGTTGGCCCGCCTCGATCACCGGCACATGGCCGATGCGATGCTCCATCATCAGATGCAGCACATCGGCGCCGATGGCGGTGGGCGGCAGGCTCTGGGGATCTGTGGTCATGATCTCGGCCACCGGCGTGGTAGGCGCACGCCCTTCGGCCAACAGACGGGCCAGATCGCGCAGGGTGAGGATGCCGGTCAGCCGGCCGGTCTCGTCTGTGACGCAGAGGCAGGAGATATGCGCCTCGCCCATCCGGCGGGCCGCCTCGGCCGCACTGTCATCGGGCCGGCAGGTGCGGGGGGAGGGGGCCATGAAACTGTCGATCCGGGCCGAGGATAGATCGGTCCCCGCGCGGGTGGCGGGGCGGCGACGGTCGAAGAACCGGGCAAAGCGCGGCTCGGCCTGCATCAGCCTGTCGAACTCTGCCCGCGGCAGCAGCAGCAAGAGCGTCGGCGCGGTGGCATGGGCCGAGGTGGCGGCGAGCCCGTCGCGGATCAGCCCGCGCTCGCCGAAGGAATTGCGCGGCCCCAGCAGCGACAGGGGGATGGCGTTGTCGTCGCGCACCTCGACTTCGCCGTGATGCAGAAGATAGAGCCCCTCCAACCGGTCGCCGATGGTATAGACCGGATCGCCTGCAGCGAGCTCGATCAGCCGGAACTTCGGTGCGAGGCTGGTCAGCCGGTCGCCCTCGAATGTGTCATAGGGGTGCACCGAGGTGAGGAAGCGGATCAGGTCGGTCTGGGAGAGGGGCATGGGCAATCGTCGCTTGAATGCAGTGTCTGGAAATTCACGTTTCCGGCGGGTCAGCCGCTGATCGCTCCTGACCCTCCCGCCCAGGGGCAGAGGCGATGCGTTCCCCTCGGGGCCGGCGATCCTGAGCGCTTGAAGTCAACTGTAGTCGCCACGTCCGCCGCAAGAGAAGAAATTGCTGGGACGTCTGATCTGGGCTGTAAACTCCAGCCACGCCCCGGCGAAACTCGGGACGTGGCGCAGAGGAGGCCGACGTTGCGGAAGGGAGAAGGCCGCCGCGCCGGCGTCGCGCCCCGGGGGGACCCGGGACGCCGAGGGATCAGTGATCCTGTGCCGCGCCGGCACCGCGCGGGATGCGCACGCTTTCGACCAGATCCTTGATCTCCTGCGGGGTCTCCTTGGTCATGCCGGAGACCGCATAGGCGACCACGAAGTTGATCAGCGCACCCACCGCCCCGAAGGAGGTCGATTTGATCGGCCCCAGCAGCGGGTCGGCATCGGTGAAGCTGTTGGTACCCGGTACGAAGAACCAGCCCTTGTGCAGGAAGATATAGACCAGCGTCACCACCAGGCCGGTGACCATCCCTGCGACCGCGCCGACATTGTTGATGCGGGTCGAGAAGATGCCCATCATCAGCGCCGGGAAGATCGAGGCGGCGGCCAGACCAAAGGCCAGCGCCACGGTCTGGGCGGCGAAGCCCGGCGGGTTCAGACCCAGCCAGGTGGCCACGACGATGGCCACGGCCATGGCGATCCGGGCTGACAGAAGTTCGCCCTTTTCGCTGATGTTGGGGGTGAACTGGCCCTTCATCAGATCGTGGCTCACGGCCGAGGAGATCGCCAGCAGCAGGCCCGCAGCGGTGGAGAGAGCGGCGGCAAGGCCGCCGGCGGCCACCAGGCCGATCACCCAGCTGGGCAGGTTGGCGATTTCGGGGTTGGCCAGAACCAGGATGTCGCGGTTGAACTTGGTCAGCTCGTTGCCCTTCCAGCCGGCGGCTTCCGCCCTGGCCTGCATCTCGGGGCTGGCGTCATTGTAATACTGGATCAGCCCGTCGCCGTTCTTGTCTTCCCAGCCGAGCATGTTGGTCTTCCGCCAGGTCTCCATCCAGGCGTATTTCGGATCGGTTTCGATCTCTTCGACCGAGACCGCATCCCCATCGGTGCCATTGGGCCACATCATATCGGTGATGTTCAGCCGCGCCATGGCACCTACCGCCGGGGCGGTCAGATAGAGCAGCGCGATGAAGACTAGCGCCCAGCCCGCCGACCAGCGCGCATCGGCGACGCGGGGCACGGTGAAGAAGCGCATGATGACATGCGGTAGACCGGCGGTGCCGATCATCAGCGACAGGGTGAACAACAGCATGTTCAGCGTGTTGCCCTGCTGGATGGTGTATTCGGCAAAGCCCAGATCGTGCACGATCTGGTCGAGCTTGGCCAGAAGCGGCTCGCCGCTGGCGGCATGATCGCCGAACAGGCCCAGTGCCGGCACCGGGTTGCCGGTGAGCTGCAGCGAGATGAAGATCGCCGGGATGGTATAGGCGAAGATCAGCACGACATATTGCGCCACCTGGGTATAGGTCACCCCCTTCATGCCGCCGAAGACGGCATAGGCAAAGACGACCACGGCACCGATCAGCAGGCCGGTGGTGTTCGACACTTCGAGAAAACGGCCGAAGGCGACGCCGACGCCGGTCATCTGGCCGATCACGTAAGTTACCGAGGCGATGATCAGGCAGATCACCGCGACCAGACGCGCGGTCTTGGAATAGAAGCGGTCGCCGATGAACTCGGACACGGTGAACTTGCCGAACTTGCGCAGATAGGGCGCCAGCAACAGCGCCAGCAGCACGTAACCGCCGGTCCAGCCCATCAGATAGGCCGAGGTGTCATAGCCGCCGAAGGCCAGCAGCCCGGCCATCGAGATGAAGGAGGCCGCGGACATCCAATCCGCCGCCGTGGCCATGCCGTTCATCACCGGGTGAACCCCCCGGCCAGCGGCATAGAATTCCGATGTGGAGCCGGCTCGGGCCCAGATCGCGATACCGATATAAAGCGCGAAGGAGGCGCCAACGAAAAGCAGGTTGATGGTAAACTGATCCATGGCGCTCACTCCTCGTCCACGCCGTATTCACGGTCGAGAGCGTTCATCCGCCAGGCGTAGAAGAAGATCAGCGCCAGGAAGACCAGGATCGACCCCTGTTGTGCGAACCAGAAGCCCAGATCGGTGCCGCCCACGGCGATCCCCGACAGCATCGGGCGCAGCAGGATGCCGAAACCGAACGAACAAAGCGCCCAGATTACCAGGCTGATCAGAATGATGCGCAGGTTGACCTGCCAATAGGCCTTGCCGGCCCCCGGACCTTGGGCCGAGCCTTGTGTTTTATCCGCCATCGCGGTTCCTCCTTGCTTCCTCCTGGGTGCCGGCCCCTGTCGTCGGACGGGAGGGTCGGGCGCCCGCTCCTTATGTGCCGCCGGTCCTGCCGGCAGGCATACCTCCCCCGGTCCGCCAGGGCGGTCCGCTGGAAAATCTCGATGTTCGGGTCTTAGGGTCTTGCGGTGCGGGGCCCCGCGATCAGGGCCCCGGTCTTGCGATGTCTCAGGCGATGGCGGCGCTGACGATGCGCGCCATTTCCCCGGCAATGGTGTCGATCTGCCCCATGGCGTCGATCGCTTGCAGCACGCCCTTGTCGCCGTAATAGGCGATCAGCGGCGCGGTCTGGGCATGATAGGCCTCGAGCCGGCTGGCGACGGTTTCGGCCTTGTCGTCGGCGCGGCGTTTCATTTCGGTGCCGCCGCATTTGTCGCAGGTGCCCGCGACCGCGGGCTGTTTGAAGCTGTCGTGATAGCCTTCGCCGCAGCTGCCGCAGGTGTAGCGGCCCGAAATCCGTTCGACCATGGCGCCGTCATCGACTTCGAGGCTGATGGCGGCGTTGATCTTCTGGTCGCTCTCGGCCAGCAGATCGTCCAGCGCTTCGGCCTGCACGGTGGTGCGCGGGAACCCGTCGAGGATCACGCCACGGGCGCAGTCGGGCTCGGCAATGCGGTCGCGCAGGATGGCGATGACGATCTCGTCACTGACCAGTTGGCCTGCCTCCATCACTGCCTTGGCCGCCTTGCCAGCCTCGGTGCCGGCGGCGACAGCGGCGCGCAGAAGATCGCCGGTCGACAGCTGCACCAGGCCGAAGTTTTCTTCCAGCATGCGCGCCTGGGTGCCCTTGCCGGCGCCCGGAGGGCCGAGCAGGATCAGAACGGCGGGGGCGGTGGTCACTTGAGTGGTCCCATCCATCATGCCGTCCTCACGTGTTCGCACGATTGGCGATCAGATCGTCGACAACGGACGGATCGGCCAAGGTGGAGGTGTCGCCGAGTGAGCCGAAATCGTTTTCGGCGATCTTGCGCAGGATGCGGCGCATGATCTTGCCCGAGCGGGTCTTCGGCAGGCCCGGTGCCCATTGGATCACGTCGGGGCTGGCGATCGGGCCAATCTCGGTGCGGACCCAGTTGCGCAGCTCCTTCTTCAGCTCGTCCGACGGCTCCTGTTCATGCATCAGGGTGACATAACAGTAGATGCCCTGACCCTTGATCTCATGCGGGTAACCGACCACGGCCGCCTCGGCCACGGCGACATGGGCCACCAGCGCGCTTTCGACCTCGGCGGTGCCCATCCGATGGCCCGAGACGTTGATCACGTCATCGACCCGGCCGGTGATCCAGTAATCGCCATCCTCGTCGCGGCGGCAGCCGTCGCCCGAGAAGTAATAGCCCTTGTAATCGGCGAAATAGGTCTTTTCGAACCGCTCGTGATCGCCCCAGACGGTGCGCATCTGGCCCGGCCAGCTGTCGCGTAGACACAGAACGCCCTCGGTGGGAGATTCAGGGATTTCCTCGCCCGACTGCGGGTCCAGAACCACCGGCTGCACGCCGAAGAAGGGTTTCATCGCCGCCCCGGGCTTCAGTGCATGGGCGCCGGGCAGGGGGGTCAGCAGATGGCCGCCGGTTTCGGTCTGCCACCAGGTGTCGACGATCGGACATTTTCCCTTGCCGACCACCTCGTGATACCAGGTCCAGGCCTCGGGGTTGATCGGCTCGCCGACCGAGCCCAGCAGCCGCAGGCTGGAGAGATCGCATTTGCTGACGAATTCGTCGCCCTGGCCCATCAGCGCGCGGATCGCGGTGGGGGCGGTATAGAATTGGGTGACCTTGTGCTTCTCGCAGACCTGCCAGAAGCGCGAGGCATCCGGGTAGGTCGGCACGCCTTCGAACATCAGCGTGGTGGCGCCATTGGCCAAGGGGCCATAGACGATATAGCTGTGGCCGGTGACCCACCCCACGTCTGCGGTGCACCAGTAAACATCTCCCTCGTGATAATCGAAGGTGATCTCATGGGTCATCGCGGCATAGAGCAGATAGCCGCCCGAGGTATGCACGACCCCCTTCGGCTGTCCGGTGGAGCCGGAGGTATAGAGGATGAACAGCGGATCTTCGGCGTTCACCTCGACCGGGCGGGAGTAGTCGTTGGCCTCCAGCACCATCTCGTTATAGTCGAAATCGCGGTCGGCGATCCAGGTGGTCTGGTCGCCGGTACGCTTGACCACAAGGCATTTCACCGTGTCCTTGCAATGCAGCAACGCTGCATCGGCGTTCGATTTCAGCGGCGTCTTGCGGCCGCCGCGCGGGGCGTGGTCGGCGGTGATCACCAGCTTGGCATCGCAGCCGTTGATGCGTGCGGCTAGCGCATCGGGCGAAAAGCCGGCGAAGACGATGGAATGGATCGCCCCGATCCGGGCGCAGGCCAGCATGGCATAGGCGGCCTCGGGGATCATCGGCAGATAGATCACCACCCGGTCGCCCTTGCGCACGCCCAAGGTCTCAAGGATGTTGGCCATCCGGCACACCCGGCGGTGCAGCTGGGCATAGGTGATGTATTCGGCCGGCTCGTCGGGATTGTCGGGCTCGAAGATAATCGCCGTCTGATCGGCGCGGGTTGCCAGGTGACGGTCCAGGCAGTTGGCAGACACGTTCAGGGTGCCGTCGCCGAACCATTCGATATGCACATTGCCAAGTTCGAAACTGGTGTTCTTGACCTGGCTGTAGGGCTTGATCCAATCGAGCCGCTTGCCCTGTTCGCCCCAGAAGGCTTCGGGATCATTGACCGAAGCGGCATACATTTCCTGATATTTCGCGGCATCCACATGGGCACGGGCAACGGTATCGGATGCAGGCGGAAAAACCCGGATCTCCGGGTGCGCAGGACTATTCATGTCAGGCTCCTCCCTCTGACTGTCTTCAATTCGAACTCTATCGCAGAGTGAGCTGCGAGGCGTCGAATATCGTCTCTCCTCGCCTCATAATACCGGGTATTGAAAATATTGAAATAAGCTTCGGTAATAAAAGGGTTTATTTGTAAATCTATTTCTGTATTGAAACGTTGTTTGTCAATTTTCTGGCGATTTTTGTGAAAAAACTGTTTTTTGATAGTGGGTTGCAAGTCAACTGAATTGCCTCTGTTTCGGGGCATCGACGGTGCCGCAGCGCGGGATCGGCAAGATGTGCGTGGGGTTTCTCAAGGTCGCAGGAGGGTCTTGCGACAGGCCGGGATGAACACGTTTGCGTGAGTCGGTGGCCGGGCCACCGGCGGTCCACCTTGGTTTGGGGGCGTGCGCTTCGCCTTTCTCCCGGATGGGATCTGTGCGACCAAAGGGTGGTTGCAGCTTTCGGGAGAAATGGAATGAATATCAGCCTCGATCAGGCGCGGGTGATCATCGCCGCGGCCCTTGCGGCGGCGCGGGCGCAGGAGATGCGGCCATTGTCGGTGGTGGTGTTGGATGCCGGCGGTCATGTAATCGCCTTCGAGCGCGAGGATGGTGCGCCTCCGGGACGGTTCGCTGTCGCCCAGGGCAAGGCTCACGGTGCGGTGATGATGGGCATGGGGGGACGCAAGCAGATGGCCAGGGCCGAGGCGCAGCCCTATTTCATGTTGGCGCTGAACGGGGCCTATGGCGGCAAGCTGGTGCCGGTGCCGGGCGGGATTCTGGTGCGTGACACCGATGGCCAGGTTGTCGGCGCCGTCGGGGTGAGTGGCGAGACCTCGGACAATGATGCCAGCATCGGTCTGATCGGAGTCGCTGCCGCCGGTCTGCTGGGCGAGGATTAAGCGACCGGTGGGGCGGTGCAGGCTGGGATTTGCCCGTTTCTTGTGCGGATGGGCACAACCGGTTGCGCCGTGGCGCAGGGGCGGACTGTTGCGGCGTTACGCCTCACTTTATATCTAGCAATGGAGACATTGGAGATATTTCCCTATGGCGCGCCCTGTTGTCGGCATCATCAGCAATTCTTTCCTGCTCAATGACAGCTATCCCGCACATGCTGGCGGGACGATGAATTTCGAGGCGGTGTCCGGGGTTGCCGATTGCGCTGCAATGCTGATCGCCGCCGATCCCCGGTTTTCCCCGGTCGAGGAACTGCTCGAGCTGTGCGACGGCTTCCTGCTGACTGGCGGGCGCCCCAATGTGCACCCCGCCGAATATGGCGAGGAGGAGACCCCGGCGCATGGTGATTTCGACCGGGCGCGCGATGCGGTCACCCTGCCGCTGGTGCGTGCCTGTGTCGAGCGTGGCCAGCCGTTCCTGGGCATCTGTCGTGGCTTTCAAGAGGTCAACGTCGCCATGGGCGGCTCGCTGTATCCCGAAATCCGCGATCTACCGGGGCGGATGAACCACCGGATGCCTCCGGATGGCACCATAGAAGAGAAATTCGCCCTGCGTCACCGGGTGCGCTTTGTCGAGGGGGGGGCCTTTCATCGGTTGCTCGGGGCCACTGAGGTGATGACCAACACCCTGCACGGTCAGGGGGTGAAGCGCGCGGGCGAGCGGATCGTGGTCGAGGGCTGGGCCCCCGATGGCACCCCCGAGGCGATCCGGGTCCGCGATGCCAAGGGCTTTACCATGGCCGTGCAATGGCACCCCGAATGGGACGCGTCGAACGATCCGGTCTCGCGCCCGCTGTTCACGGCCTTCGGTCAGGCGGTGCATGATTGGGCCGCGGCGAAGCAGGTTCAGCCGCTGAAGTGCAGCGCCTGAGCGAGACCGGGCAGGCTGCGCCCCGGCGTATCCTGATCTCCTATGCCAGCACCGACGGCCAGACGCGCAAGATTTGCCGTTTCGCAGCCGAACAGTTGATCGCCCAGGGACGAAGCGTTGAAATGTTGCCGGTCGGGGATGCGGCTGAGATCGCGCTGGCGGCTTTCGATGCGGCGATCCTGGCGGGATCGGTGCATCTGGGCCGGTTGCAACCCGAATTGTCCGATTTCTGCGCCGAGCACGCCGGTACGCTGAACCGGATGCCGACATTGCTTCTTGTCGTCTCGCTTGCCGCCGCCGGCAGCGATCCGGCAGAACGTGCGGAGCTGGATCGGATCGCTGACAGGTTCACCTCCGCAGCCGGCTGGCGGCCCGACCGGGTGGAACATATCGCCGGTGCCTTTCGGTTCAGTGCCTATGGTCCTCTGCGCCGCTTGGCGATGCGTTGGATCGCCTGGCACAAGGGGCAGCGGGTGGCACGGGGGCAGGACCGCGAATATACCGACTGGGCGGGCTTGGCGGCGCTGCTCAAGGGCTGGCCTGGCTAGATCATCAGATCGAAATTCGGCGGCAGCGGCCGCCGGCGCGGTCGAGGGCCGGTCAGACTGAGTATCGCGTTGCCAAGGGCGGCCATGGTCGGCGGCGTGCCCGGTCGCGGGCGTTGGCGATCTGGTCAAGGCGGGGAGGTGCTGCTGACGGGGGTCTATGCCTCATGGTGCGCGCGGGCTGGGGAGCGGCCTGACCGCTGCGCCGGTGGTTCTCGCGGCAAGGCTGAGCTCAGCGCGGAAGGGATCAGGAGGACGGGACCGGGTTCCCCCGGCCATCAGCCGCGTGTCGATCAGTTTGCAGCGTCGATCAGGGCCGGGCAGACGCCACGCCGAGCGCGCGGCGCCTGCGGGGCTCAGATCTGGCCGCCGGCGATTTCGATGCACTGGCCGTTGATGCTTTGCGAGCCGGGGCCGACCAGCCACAGGGCGGCGGCGGCAACCTCTTCCGGTTCGATCAGGCGGCGGTGGCGGTTCTCGTTCACCATCATGTCGCGCGCCTTGTCGGCGCTCAACCCGGTGCGCTGGGCGATGGTCTCGGTATTGCGGGTGACGATCGGGGTGTCGACATAGCCCGGGCAGATCGCGTTGAAGGTGAAACCGGTGCCGAGATAATCCTCGGACAGCGACCGGGTCAGCCCGATCAGCCCGTGTTTCGAGGCCGAATAGCCGGCGGCGCCCTTCAGCCCGTGCAGCCCGGCGATCGAGGCCACGGTGATGACCCGGCCCCAATCGGTCTGCACCATGCCGCGCAGGCTTTCCCGGATGGTCAGGAAGGCGCCGTCGAGGTTGGTGGCCATGATGTTGCGCCACATCTCGAGCGAGGTCTTGTGCAGTGCGCGGCCCTCGGCGATGCCGGCATTGGCGACGCAGATCTGGATCGGGCCGCGGGCCTCGACGGCGGCGGCGATGGTGGCGACGACCTCGTCTTCCGAGCGCACGTCCATTGCCATGCCGGTCATATTGGCGCCGGCAACCTGGTCCAGCACCTCTTGCCGGCGTCCGGTGATGGTGACCTGAGCCCCCTGAGCCGCCAGCGCCTGGGCGATCGCCAGGCCGATCCCGGTGCCGCCACCGGTGACGAGCGCGTGTTTTCCTGTCAGTGTCATCTGAAATCCTCCCTTGAGCGGGGGCAGACTAGTCACTGGAGGGTGTGGCGCAAGAAGCGTCGTACCGTCACTTCGTCAGACGATGCTGCATTTTGCCGTAAGCGGTTTTGACCGTCATGGAAAGCGGCTATGATGGTGAGGAACGTGTTGGCGACGAGAGGCGAGCGTGCAAATTTCTTCGAAGAAATTTGTCAAGATTTTTGAAAAAATCTTGGGGGATCAATGATGCGGTGGCTCGATGTGCCGCCGGTTTGGCTGTTGGCCTGCGCCGTTCTGGCCTGGGCGCAGGGCCGGTTCCTGAGCCTGGGTCTGGGCTTCGGCGGGACTTGGGCTCAGCTTCTCGGCGGGCTTCTGGTCGGGGCCGGTCTGTTGCTGATGCTGCTTGCCGTGCATGAGCTGCGCCGTCAGCGTACCACGGTCCTGCCGCATCGGACCCCTGACAGGTTGGTGCAATCGAGCATCTACAGCCGCAGCCGCAACCCGATCTATCTGGGCGACGTGTTGCTGCTGGCCGGGCTGGTCCTGCGGTTCGACGCGGTTCTGGCGCTGCCGCTGATCCCGATCCTGACCTGGGTGCTGGAGCGGCGTTTTGTCATTCCGGAAGAGAACCGTATGCGGCGCAAATATCGGGCGGAGTTCGCGCGATACGAACAGAAGGTACGCAGATGGGTGTAGCTCATATGTACCAAATGATTGGACGATCTTATGCTGCGCTTGCGAAATTTTCTTGCGCAGGATAGGTGACGAATTTGCAATCAATACTCAAGTCGCGCCCCGAGGAGGGCGGTAGAGGGGGACTGAATAGGTGAAAATAGGGACACCGAAGGAAATCTACGAGGGCGAGGCGCGGGTCGCGATGACGCCTGACTCGGCTTTGCAATTGCAGAAGCTGGGGTATGACTGCGCCATCGAAACCGGGGCCGGCGCGGCTGCGGGGTTTTCGGACGCGGCCTATGAAGCGGCCGGGGTCGAGATCGTCAAAACCGCGGCGGCGCTGTGGAAAGAGGCGGATATCATCGCCAAGGTGCGGCAACCGTCCGAGACCGAGCTGAAGCGGTTGAGCGGCGACAAGACGCTGATTTCCTTCTTCAATCCGGGCGGCAACGCCGAGGGGCTGGAACTGGCGAAAGCCAAGGGCGCCTCGGTCATCGCGATGGAGATGGTGCCGCGGATTTCCCGCGCGCAGAAGATGGACGCGCTGAGCTCGATGGCCAATATCGCCGGCTATCGCGCGGTGATCGAGGCCGGCAACAACTTCGGTCGCTTCTTCACCGGTCAGATCACCGCCGCGGGCAAGGTGCCGCCGGCGAAGGTTCTGGTTGTGGGGGCGGGCGTCGCCGGTCTGGCCGCCATCGGCACCTCGACCTCTCTGGGGGCTGTGACCTATGCCTTCGACGTGCGCCCCGAAGTGGCCGAGCAGGTCGAATCGATGGGCGCCGAATTCGTCTATCTCGACTTCGAGGAAAAGCAGCAGGACGGTGCCGCCACCGGTGGTTATGCCTCGGTCTCCAGCCCCGAATTCCATGCCGCCCAGCTCAAGAAATTCCGCGAGCTGGCGCCTGAGGTCGATATCGTCATCACCACCGCGCTGATCCCCAACCGCGAGGCGCCGGAACTGTGGACCGAGGACATGGTGCAGGCCATGAAACCGGGCTCGGTGATTGTCGATCTGGCGGCCGAGAAGGGTGGCAACTGCAAGCTGACGGTCAAGGACGAGAAGATCGTCACCGACAACGGCGTCACCATCATCGGCTATACCGACTTCCCCAGCCGGATGGCGACCCAGGCTTCGACGCTCTATGCCACCAACATCCGTCACATGATGACAGACCTGACCCCCGAGAAGGACGGTCAGATCGTGCACAACATGGAAGACGACGTGATCCGTGGCGCCACCGTCACCCATGAGGGCGAGATCACCTTCCCGCCGCCGCCGCCGAAAGTGCAGGCGATCGCGGCACAGAAGCAGGAAAAGCCCAAGGAACTGACGCCGGAAGAGATCAAGGCGCAGGAGGCCGCGGCCTTCAAGGCGCAGACCAAGACGCAGGTGACCCTGCTGGTGGTTGGTGCGGTGTTGCTGCTGGGCGTGGGTCTGATCGCCCCGGCCAGCTTCATGCAGCATTTCATCGTCTTCGTGCTGTCGGTCTTTATCGGCTTCCAGGTGATCTGGAATGTCAGCCATTCGCTGCATACGCCGCTGATGGCCGTGACCAACGCCATCTCCTCGATCATCATTCTGGGGGCGCTGATGCAGATCGGCTCGGGCTCCTGGCTGGTGATCGTCCTTGCCGCCCTGTCGGTCTTCATGGCCGGGATCAACATCTTCGGTGGCTTCCTCGTGACGCGGCGCATGCTCGCCATGTTCCAGAAATCGTAAAGGGAGGTGGAGACAATGGACTTCGGATTCACCACGGCGGCCTATGTGGTCGCAGCCGTCCTGTTCATCCTCTCGCTTGGGGGGCTGTCGGGGCAGGAAAGCGCCAAGCGTGCCGTCTGGTACGGCATATCGGGCATGGCGCTGGCGGTTTTCGCCACGCTGATCGGGCCGGGCTCCGGCCTGTGGCTGCTGTCGTTGATCCTGATCGCGGGCGGCGGGATCATCGGCTATTTCGTCGCCAAGCGGGTGCAGATGACGGAAATGCCGCAGCTTGTGGCTGCCATGCACTCCCTGGTCGGTCTGGCGGCGGTCTTCGTCGGCTTCAACGCCCATATCGAGGCCGCACGGATCGCCACCATGACCCCCGAGGCGCGCGAGGCGCTGACCGGTTTCGCGGCACTCGTCGCGCATAAGAGCCCGGTCGAGCTTAGCATCCTCAAGGTCGAGTTGTTCCTGGGCGTGTTCATCGGCGCGGTGACCTTCACCGGCTCGGTCATCGCCTTTGGCAAGCTGGCGGGCAAGGTGACCTCGAAGGCGACCAAGCTTCCTGGCGGTCACATGCTGAACGCGGCGTCGGCCATCCTCTCGGTCATCCTGCTGATCATGTACATGAACGGTGCCGGCGGCTGGACCCTGATCGTGATGACGCTGCTGGCCTTCTTCATCGGCTATCACCTGATCATGGGCATCGGCGGCGCCGACATGCCGGTGGTGGTGTCGATGCTGAACAGCTATTCGGGCTGGGCCGCGGCGGCGATCGGCTTTTCGCTGGGCAACGATCTGCTGATCGTGGTCGGCGCGCTGGTCGGTTCCTCGGGCGCGATCCTGAGCTACATCATGTGCAAGGCGATGAACCGCTCCTTCGTCAGCGTCATCCTCGGCGGCTTCGGTGGCACCACCGGCCCGGCGATGGAGGTCGAGGGCGAGCAGGTTGCGATCGACGCCGAAGGCGTGGCGGCCGCGTTGAGCGAAGCCGACAGCGTGATCATCGTGCCGGGCTATGGCATGGCGGTGGCGCAGGCGCAGAACGCTGTTTCCGACCTGACCCGCAAGTTGCGCGGGTTGGGCAAGAACGTGCGCTTTGCGATCCACCCGGTGGCGGGTCGTCTGCCCGGGCACATGAACGTGCTTCTGGCCGAGGCGCGGGTGCCCTATGACATCGTGATGGAGATGGACGAGATCAACGACGACTTTCCGGATACGGATGTGGTCATCGTGATCGGCTCGAACGACATCGTGAACCCAGCCGCGCAGGAAGATCCTAATAGCCCGATCGCCGGCATGCCGGTGCTCGAGGTCTGGAAGGCGAAACAGGTCTTCGTGTCGAAGCGTGGTCAGGGCACTGGCTATTCGGGAATCGAAAACCCGCTGTTCTACAAGGAGAACACGCGGATGCTCTACGGCGACGCCAAGGACAGCGTCGACAAGCTGATCCCGCTGATCGACTAAGCGATCAGCTGCCTTGCCGGGCGTGCTTTTCCAGCGCGCCCAGCAGGAACGGCAGACCATGGCGAGGCAGAACTTGCCTTGGTCTGGTCCCCGGCTATCGCCGCCTTGGGTACAGGCCCGGTCGCAAGACCGGGCCTGTGTCATCTCCGCGGAAAGCATTCGCGGCGGGGGCGCCGCCGTCGTCTCTGGCGGGCCGATTGGGTCCTCCCCTTGACCGCGCGAGCTTGTGCGCAGCCCTGAGGGAGGGAAGGCGCTTTTCTTTCCTCACCTTTCTCCCCCTTTTTCGGCCCCATGCCCGGACGTAAGGCCGCGTCGGCCAGCCTCTCATGTCTCGGCCTGCGGGGGCCTTGCTCTGCGCTGCTTCCGACCGGGGGGATTTTTTTCTGACATCGCAAAAACGGCTTGAGCTGGAGTGCACTCCAGCCCGTAAGCTTGGAACGACTCAGACAGAAAGGGGCACGTGATGAAGATTTCCGAACTGTCGAAACGCTCGGGTCTCAGCATCGACACGCTGCGGTTCTATGAAAAGATTGGGCTGATCGAGCCGCCGCCGCGCGATGATGCCGGTCGGCGCGATTACCCCGAGGCGGTGCTGGGGTGGATCCGCTTTCTCGATCAGCTCAACGCCACCGGCATGAAACAGGCCGATCGTATCCGCTATGCCCGGCTGCGGGCCGAGGGGCCGGCCACCTATGCAGAACGCCGCGCCATGCTCGAGACGCATCGCACCGAGATCGCCCGCCGCCTGGCGGAGCTGGAAGAGACGCTCGCGTTGATGGACCGCAAGGTCGCCCATTACCGCGCGCTGGAAGACGAGACACAGAAGGAGACGACGAATGTCTGACGCATTGCAAAAGGGCCGCGACCTGCTGGCCGAGATGAACCCGGGGCTCGAGGCCGCCCTGGCCAGCCGCTATGACGCGACCATCCCCGACATGGCCGAAACCCTGGTCGAATGGGCCTATGGCCGGCAATACGCGCGCGAGGGGCTTGATTTGCGCACTCGCCAGCTTTGCACCGTGGCGGCACTGACCGCGATGGGTGGGCAAACCGGACCGCAACTGAAAGTGAATATCGAACACGCGCTGGCCGCCGGCGCCAATGAACGCGAGGTGCTCGAAGTGATCTGGCAGATGGCGATCTATGGCGGGATGCCGGCAGCGATCAACGGTCTGAACGCGGCGATCGAGGTTTTCGACCGGGCCGCCTGACTGGATGTATACGGTGGTATTCCGGTAACTATTTGAAATATAAAAAGAGTTTTGAAATTTGGGCGGCAGGCGTATAACGGGGCTTCTCTGATGGAGTCCCTGCCATGCCGCCCTTTGAAGATCATCCGCTGCGCTATGCTCTTGCGAACGAGCTGCACGCACGTCCGTTTCCGGTTGTTTGTCCGCCGGCGACGATTGTCTATCTGGCGATCAAGCAGCCCGATCAGGCGGTCAGCCGTGATCGCGGTGCCGATCTGGCCCATCTGGCCGAATTGCTGGACCGGCACGGCGCGCCGCGTCCGCAGCCCGGGGCCACGCACTATTCGGGACAGATCGGGCGGCATATGCTGAAATGGGAGCAGCATACCGAATTCGTCACCTATACCGCGATTTGCGAGGGGACCGGTGAACGCCCCTTCGATCCGGCGGATTTCGCGGTCTTTCCACAGGACTGGCTGGATCACGCGCCGGGGCAGCGGATCACTGCCGTCAGTATCCGGGTCTGCGAGCGGCCCGATGATGCTGGGATCAATGCGGCGCTCGCAGACTGGTTCGTTGCCGAAAGTACTGCGGTGGGCCGTGTGCTGGACGATGCCGCCGTTGCCGCCGGCGATTTCCGTATCGACCCCGCCGGCATCATGCGCTTTGCCCTTTTCGTGAACGCGGGGACCGGCCCGCGCCGGGTCGGGCGGGTGGTGCAGCGGCTGTGCGAGATCGAGACCTACAAGGCGATGTCGATGCTGGGATTCTCCCGCGCCAGGGAATTGGCACCGCAGATCGACGGGCTCGACGCGCGGTTACTTGACCTGATGACGGACATGACGGTGAGCGCCAGCCCTGCAGAGCGGACCCTGACCGGATTGTTGTCGATCTCGACCGAGCTGGAGACATTGGCGGCGCGCAGCGCTTTTCGTTTCGGGGCCACCGGTGCCTATGAGGCGATCGTGACCCAGCGCATTGCATCCCTGCGCGAGGCGCGGTTTCAGGGGCGGCAGAGTTTTGTGGATTTCATGCAGCGCCGCTATGAACCCGCGATGCGGACGGTGAAATCCTCCGAGCGGCGGCTGCAGGCCCTGGCGGATCGCGCCATGCGGGCGGGCGAACTGTTGCGAACCCGGGTGGATGTGGAGCGCAGCGCGCAGAACCAGGCACTTCTGGCCAGTATGGACCGGCGCTCTGACCAGTCGCTGCGTCTCCAGCATACGGTCGAGGGGCTGTCTGTGGTGGCGATCAGCTATTACGCGGTCTCGCTGGCCTCC
The DNA here is from genome assembly GCF_000429365.1 of Pseudodonghicola xiamenensis DSM 18339. Lineage (GTDB taxonomy): Bacteria > Pseudomonadota > Alphaproteobacteria > Rhodobacterales > Rhodobacteraceae > Pseudodonghicola > Pseudodonghicola xiamenensis. The sequence goes on from NZ_AUBS01000001.1 coordinate 91,268, forward strand.
TATCTGCTCTACCCGGTGGCGGCAGTAAGCGGTCTCAGCAAGGGGGGGCTGACGGCGGCGCTGGTGCTGCCGGTTGTCGGGGCGGTCTGGGCCGGGGTGCGGCGGGTGCGGCGGCGGCTCGAGGGCGGCGCCGGTCACTAGGGTATCGGGGCAGGGCAAACGAAAACCGCCGCCCCTTGGGGCGGCGGCGGCGGTCTGTCTTTCTGCATCGGGATGGATCAGCGGCCGCGAATGCGCGGATCGAGCGCATCGCGCAGACCATCGCCCAGGTAGTTGACGCTGAGCACGGTGAGCGAGATCGCCAGACCCGGCCAGAACACCCGCTCGGGGTATTGCTGCAGATAGTCGGTGGCATCGAACAGCAAACGGCCCCAGGTGGGGAAATCCGGCGGGAAGCCGAGGCCCAGAAAGCTGAGCGAGCTTTCGGTGATGATCGCGGTGGCGATCCCCAGCGTGGCCGAGACCATGATCGGCGACAGCACGTTGGGCAGGATGTGGCGCAGGATCATCTTGGTGTTGGTGGTGCCGATCGACCGGGCGGCCAGCACGAACTCGCGCTCCTTGATCGCCAGCACGTCGCCCCGCACGATCCGTGCGGTGGGCATCCAACTGGTCACCCCGATCGAGACGACGATCAGGATGAAGATGCCCTGCTCGGGCCCGAATGCGGCGTTCAGCGGATCGCGGAACAGCAGCATCATCACCAGCAGCAGCGGCAACAGAGGCAGCGCCAGGAACAGATCGGTCAGCCGCATCAACAGCCCGTCGAGCCGTTTGAAAAAGCCCGCCAGCACGCCTACCAGCGATCCCAGCCCCAGTGCCAGCAGCATCGCGGTGATGCCGACCGAGACCGAGGTCTTGCCGCCCGCCATCATCCGCGAAAACGTATCGCGGCCAAGCTGGTCGGTGCCGAAGGGATGTGCCAGGCTTGGGCCCTGGTTGCGAGCGCGGATGTCGATCTTGGTGGGGTCGAGATCCCACAGCAGCGGCCCCAGATAGACCCAGAGGATGATCACCAGGAACAGCAGCCCGCCATAAAGCGCGCCCTTGTGGCTCTTGAACTGATGCCAGACCTCGCGCCACTGGCTTTGCGGCGGTTTGGTGAACTCTTCCAAGGTACCGGCAGCCGGCACCGCGGTCGAGGCCGGAGCGAGCCCCTCGTCGGGAACCAGGCGGTCTTTGTCAGTCATAACGGATCCTCGGGTCAAGCAGGCCATAGAGCACGTCTGCGATCAGGTTGAACAGCACGATAAGCACCGCGAAGATGAAGGTCAGCGTCTGTACCATCGGCAGGTCGTTGGCCTGGATGGCGCCGATCAGCAACTGGCCGATGCCATTCACCTTGAACACCTGTTCGGTGATGATCGCACCGCCGAAGATCGACGGCACCCCCAGCGCGATGACGGTGACCACCGGGATCATCGAATTGCGCAGGACGTGAACCAGCACCACCGCCCTTTCGCCAAGGCCCTTGGCGCGGGCGGTGCGGACGTAATCCTGATTGAGATTGTCCAGCATCGAGGCGCGCATGAAGCGGCTGATCTGGGCGGTGATCTGCAATGCGAGCACCATCACCGGCATGATCATCTGCCTGAGCTGGATCATGAAGCTGTCCCAGTCGACGACCTTGTGGGTGGTGTCATAGATCGAGGGGAACCAACCCAGATTGACCGAGAAGACGACGATCACCAGCACGCCCGAGAAGAAAGGCGGCACCGAAAAGCCGATCATCGACACGAATGTGCCGGTCTGGTCGAACCAGGAATATTGCCGATAGGCGGAATAGATCCCGATCGGCAGCGCGATCAGCACGCCGACGACATAGGCGGTGCCGACCACCCAAAGGGTCTGGGGAATGCGCTGGATCACGATATCCATCACCGGGCTGCGGGTCTGCCAGGAGATCACCCGCAGATCGCCGGCCGAAAAGCTGGTCCCGAAGATATGATCGACCAGCACCTGGGGTTCGATCCAGAAGAACTGGACCAGCCATTTCCAGAACCGGATATGTGCCGGTTGGCCAAGCCCCAGTGCCTCGCGCATTTTTTCTTTGACTTCCGGCGGCACGGTGAGGGGGACCTGGGCCATCGGATCACCCGGAGCGAATTCCAGCAAAAGGAACAGCACCAGGCTGATAAACAAGAGTGTCGGCACGGCAAGAACCAGGCGCCGGACGGTGAAGGTGAGCATGGATATTACACCCTAAATCCAAGCCGCCCCCTGAGAGGGGGCAGCCCTGCAAGAGAGAACAGCCCCGGCAAGGCCAGGGCTGTCGTTGACCGTATCACTTGATGCGATACCAGTCGGCTGCATTCCAGAGTTCGGAGTCCCAAGTATTCAACTTGACCCCACCCAGGGTGTTGGAATGCGCCGACACACGGCCCCGGTCGACCAGCGGAACGATGGTATAGCTGTCCTTGGTCAGCATTTCGTTCAGGCGGATGGCGATTTCACCGCGCTTTTCCAGCTCCCCGGTGCGGGCCAGCTCGTCCAAGAGCTTGTCGTATTCCGGATCGCAAAAGCGGTTGATGTTTTCGCCCTGCCATTGGCTGGAGGGTTTCGGTTCGTTGCCGCAGCGATACATCGACAGATAGGCCTGCGGGTCGGTGCCGTCGAAGTTGTTGGCGTACATCTCGACGTCGGCATAGAATTTCTGGAAGGTATCAGGCGAGCCCGGGTCCCCACCGAAGAAGACCGATCCGGAGATGTTACGCAGCTCGGTCTCGACACCGATTTCGCTCCACCATTGCTTGATCAGCGCCTGGAAGTCCTGGCGCACGGCGTTGGTCGAGGTCTGATACAGCAGCTTCAGCTTCATGCCGTCCTTTTCGCGCACGCCGCCGGCGCCCACTTTCCAGCCGGCCTCTTCCAGCAGCGCCTTGGCGCCTTCGATGTCCTGGGTCAGACAGTCGGTGTTCGGCGAGGCATAGCGCGCCGGAGCCGGCACCAGGTTGCAGGTGGCCCGTCCGGCCTGACCATAGCCGATCTCGGTCAGAAGATTGCGGTCGATCGCCATCGACAGCGCCTTGCGCACGCGCAGATCGCTCAGGATCGGGTGCGGTGCCTCGCGGGTGGCGCGAATGTCATCGGGCAACGAGGACGACGGATCGGTCAGGTTCATCTCGATGCGTTCGACCAGCGTGCCAAAGGCCGAAACCGGGACGCCCTTGCCGGCCGCAGCCATCTGCGCGATCACCTCGGGTGCCAGCTGCAGGTTCCAGGCATAATCGTATTCGCCGGTTTCCAGCACCGCGCGACCGGCTGCGGTGGCATCACCGCCGCCCTTGAAATTCACCTTGGCAAAGGCAGGCTTGGCCGGATCGCGATAGTTGGGGTTGGCCGACAGGGTGATCACGTCATTGGGACGGAATTCATCCACCACGAAGGGACCGGTGCCGATCGGGGCAAAGTTGGCCTCGGTGCATTCGGGGGCCTTGGCGCCCAGGCAGTTCTGGAACTGGGCCTTTTGCAGGATCGGCGACTGGGCGCCCATGAAGGGGCCATAGGGGTTCGGCATCGGACGTTCGAAGGTGACCTTCACGGTCAGATCGTCCAGCGCCTCAACCGATTTGACGCCGTCGTATTTCGACAACTGCGCGCAGCCGCCTTCGGGATGCATGCAGTATTCGGCGGTGAAGACCGGGTCGGCCGAGGTGACGGGGCTGCCGTCAGACCATTTCAGGCCAGGTTTCAGTTTCCAGGTGATCGAGGTCAGATCGGCGCTGACGCCACCGTTTTCGACTGTTGGGATTTCTTCCGCCAGAAAGGGGACGAGATTGCCGTCCGGATCGTAGCGGCCCAGCGGTTCGAGCACCAGAGAAGAGGCTTCGATATCCTTGGTGCCGCCAGACAGATAGGGCGTCATGATCGACGGCGCCTGCCAGTAAATGATATTGACGGTGCCGTCGCTGCCTCGTTCTGCCATGGCGGCGGGCGCCAGGGCGGTCGAGGCAATAGCCCCGAGCAATAGGGATTTGATCTTCATTCTACACTCCATGCTGGACACCTTGATGTGTCACTTGGGCCGCTGATAAAAGCGGGTGCTTTTGGTTCCGTCACGTCAAACAAGTAATTGGGACTCAAGGCAAACATCCAGTTCGGATCGTGCCGGAGAAAACCCGCCGTGACGAATACCTGACCATCGAAACAAAGTTTGAGAAAAAAGCAAGCCTTGCGGCGACGAAATTCTGTTCCGGGGTTTGACACCGGCGGCTCCAGCGCCTTAGCGTCGATCAATAAAGATAAAGAGGGGAGTTGTCGTGCTGGACAACCCGATTGCCCGGATCGAAGGGCTTCGCGTCGAATTCGAAACCAAGGATGGCCCCGTTGTCGGGGTTGAGGATGTATCGTTCTCCGTCAATCCCGGCGAAACCGTCTGCATTGTCGGTGAATCGGGGTCGGGCAAATCTGTCTCGTCCCTGTCGCTGATGCGGCTGGTGGAATTCGGCGGCGGAGAGATTGCTGCCGGGCGCCTAATTTTTGATCGCCGTGATGGGGGGGCGACCGATCTCGCCCGGGCCGATCAGGACTTGATGCGCCATATTCGCGGCAATGAGATCGGCATGATCTTTCAGGAGCCGATGACGGCGCTGAACCCGGTGTTCACCGTGGGCCGGCAGCTGACCGAAGGGCTGCGGGTGCACAAAGGCATGACCAAGGCCGAGGCCCGCGACCGGGCGGTGGAGATTCTGAGAGAGGTGCGGATCCCGGAGCCGGAACGGCGGATGGATCAATATCCGCACGAACTGTCGGGCGGCATGCGCCAGCGGGTGGTCATCGCCATGGCGATGGCCTGCGAACCGCGTTTGCTGATCGCCGATGAACCGACGACGGCGCTGGATGTGACCATCCAGGCCGAAATCCTGGCCCTGATGGACCGGCTCAAGCGCGAGACCGGGACGGCAGTGATGTTCATCACCCACGACATGGCGGTGGTGGCACAGATGGCAGACCGGGTCGTCGTCATGTTCCGCGGCAACAAGGTCGAAGAAGGTCCGGTCGAGCAGATCTTCGAAAGCCCGCAGCACGACTATACCAAGGCGCTTCTGGCCGCGGTGCCGAAGCTGGGCGAGATGCGCGGAAAAGCCGCGCCCGAGCCGATGAAGCTGATGGGCGTCGAGAATCAGAAGATCGAACCGATCCCTGGCACCGATGAGGTGTTGCTGCGGGTTAAAGGGCTGACCACGCGCTTTGCGGTCAAGGGCGGGTTCTTCCGTCGCACCGTCGCCAATGTCCATGCGGTGGAAGATGTCTCCTTCACGCTCAACAAGGGGCAGACGCTCAGCCTGGTGGGTGAATCAGGTTGCGGTAAGTCGAGCTGTGGCAGGTCTGTGTTGCGGCTGGTCGAACCGCTCTCGGGCGAGATCGAGCTTGATCGCAAGGACATCATGTCCTTGAACGACCGTGACCTGCGCAAGGCGCGGCTCGACATGCAGATGATCTTCCAGGATCCCTTCGCCTCGCTCAATCCGCAGATGCAGCTGATGGATCAGGTGGCCGAACCGATGCGCAACTATGGCATTGCCTCAGGGTCGGAGATTCAGGATCGCGTCGCCTCGCTGTTCGACCGGGTGCAATTGCCGCGCAGTTTCATGCGCCGCTTCCCGCACGAGATGTCGGGCGGACAACGCCAGCGGATCGCCATCGCGCGTGCATTGGCGCTCAATCCCAAGCTGATCGTGTCGGACGAGGCGGTCTCGGCGCTCGATGTCTCGGTGCAGGCGCAGGTGCTGAACTTGATGATGGAGCTGCAGGCGGAACTGGGGCTGTCCTATCTCTTCATCAGTCACGACATGGCGGTGGTCGAACGGGTCAGCCACCATGTCGGGGTGATGTATCTGGGCCGGATCGTCGAGATGGGGCCGCGCGCTGCGGTCTTCGAAAATCCGCAGCACCCCTATACCCAGGCGCTGATGAAGGCGGTGCCGATCGCCGACCCGCATCGCCGCAAGGCTGAGAAGGATCTGAATTTCAAACCGATCCCGTCGCCTATTCATTCACCGGACTATCGGCCCGAACCCTCGGTTTATAACGAGGTTGCGCCGGGTCATCTGGTGCTGGTCACCGACAGCGGCTATTGAACCATGCGATCCGGGCCGGAGGCCGGGGCGCGATCGCGCCTCTCCCTGGCCCGGGATTTCCCCTACCGAACGGATCCCCGATGCCGACCCGATTGACCCCGCGCCAGATCCTCACCCAATTGGTGAGTTTTCCCACCGTCAGCCGCGACAGCAACCTTCCTCTGATCGACTGGGTCGAGGAATATCTGGCCAGCCACGACATCACTGCCCACCGCCACTATAACGAAGATGGCGAAAAGGCCGCGCTTTTCGCCCATGTCGGTCCTTGGGAGGAGGGCGCCGTGGTGCTCTCTGGCCATACCGACGTGGTCCCTGTCGACGGCCAGCCCTGGACCGATGATCCCTTCGTTCTGACCGAACGTGACGGCAAGCTCTATGGCCGCGGCGCCGCCGATATGAAGGGCTTCGATGCCCTGGCGATCTGGGCGCTGGTCGAGGCACAGGCGCGCGGCGTAAACCGTCCGCTGCAGATCGCGCTGAGCTATGACGAGGAGATCGGCTGCACCGGGGCGCCGCCGATGATCGAGGCGATGCAGAAGGTGCTGCCCAAGGGCTCGGCCGCCATCATCGGTGAGCCGTCGATGATGAAGGCGGTGACCGGTCACAAATCGGGCAACGGCTATTGGATCGACGTCTGGGGGCATGAGGTTCACAGTTCGATCCTGAATACCGGCGTGAATGCGATCATGGAGGCGGCCAGGATCATCGCCTGGGAAAACGAGGTCAACGCCGAGCAGAGGGTCAAGACCCCGACGCCGATCGCGGCGATGTTCACCCCGCCCTGGACCACGCTGCACACCGGGCTGATCGAAGGCGGCACGGCGGCCAATATCACTGCCAAACATTGCCGGTTCGACTTCGGCGTTCGTGCCGTGCCCGATGAAACGCTGGATGACTGGCATCTTCGCCTGATGGCCAAGGTGGCCGAGGTCGAGGCGGGGATGAAGGCGGTGGTGCCGGAGACCCGGATCGAGGTGACCGAACGATTCTCGGTTCCCGGGCTGCGGCCCGAAACCGAAGGCGAGGCCGAAGAGTTCATCCGCCAGGTCACCGGTGACAATGCCACCCATGTGGTCAGCTATGGCACCGAGGCCGGGCATTTCCAGTTCGCCGGCTATTCGGCGGCGGTCTGCGGACCGGGCGATATCGCCCAGGCGCATCAGCCCGACGAATTCATCACTATCGCCCAATTCGAGGCCGGCACCGCCTTCATGGACCGCCTCGTCACCCGTCTGCAGGAGGTCTGAGATGCCGATCAAGAACCGGCTGGCAGAGATGCACACAGAAATCACCGGCTGGCGCCGCCATCTGCACGAGAACCCCGAGCTGGAATTCGACTGCCAGAACACTGCCGCCTTCGTGGTCGACCGGCTGCGCGATTTCGGCATCACCGATATCACCACCGGCGTCGGTCAATCCGGGGTGGTGGCGCGGATCGAGGGCAAATCCAATGCCTCGGGCCGGGTGATCGGGCTGCGCGCCGATATGGACGCGTTGCCGATCCTAGAGGCGACTGGCAAGGATTATGCCTCGAAGACGCCGGGAAAGATGCATGCCTGCGGGCATGACGGCCATACCGCGATTTTGCTGGGTGCTGCCAAATACCTGGCCGAGACGCGCAATTTCGACGGCACCGTGGTGCTGATCTTCCAGCCGGCCGAGGAGAACGGCGGTGGCGGTCGCGCCATGTGCCGCGACGGGCTGATGGATCGTTGGGGCATTCAGGAGGTCTATGGGCTGCACAACATGCCCGGCCTGCCCGAGGGCGCCTTTGCCATGCGGCCCGGCGCCCTGATGGCCTCGACCGACCAGTTCGAGATCACCCTGACCGGACGCGGTGGCCATGCCGCGGCGCCGCATCAGGCGATCGACACCAATCTTGCCGCAGCCCAGGTGGTGGTGGCGCTGCAATCCATTGCCTCGCGCAACGTCAATCCGCTGGATCACGTCGTGGTCTCGGTCTGCACACTGCGCTCGGATACCGAGGCGTTCAACGTCATCCCGCAGACGGTGTTGCTGCGCGGCACGGTGCGGGCGCTGTCGAACGAGGTGCGCGATCTGGCACAGGAGCGTCTGACCAGGCTCGCGGCCTCCACGGCCGAAGCCTATGGCTGTGTGGCCGAGATCGACTATCTGCGCGATTACCCGGTCACCGTGAACGACGCCGACAGCGTCGAGATCGCTGCCGAGGTGGCGGAGATGGTGACGCCCGAGGTTGACCGCGACACGCCGCCGATCATGGCCGGGGAAGATTTCTCCTTCATGCTGGAGGAACGTCCGGGCGCCTATGTCTTCCTGGGCATCGGCGACAGCCCGGGGCTGCACCATGCGAAATATGATTTCAACGATGCGGTGATCCCGGTGGGGTGCAGCTGGTTCGCCGAACTGGTCGAGCGCCGGATGCCGGCGGCCTGATCACGCGCCCACTGCAACGACACCGAATGCAACAACACTGACGTCATGCCGATCAAGAACCGTATCGCCGAGCTTCACGATGAGATCGCCGCCTGGCGGCGGGATATCCACCAGCACCCGGAACTGTTGTACGACACGCCCCGCACTTCGGCGCTGGTTGTCGAAAAGCTGACTGAGGTGGGCTGTGACGAGGTTGTCACCGGCATCGGCAAGAGCGGGGTGGTCGGTGTGATCAGGGGCAAGGCCACCGGCTCGGGCCGGGTGATCGGGCTGCGCGCCGATATGGACGCGCTGCCGATCTTCGAGGCGACCGGGCTGCCCTATGCCTCGAAGGTGCCGGGCAAGATGCATGCCTGCGGTCATGACGGCCACACCGCCATGCTGCTGGGCGCCGCGAAATACCTGGCCGAGACGCGCAATTTCGATGGCACCGTGGTGCTGATCTTCCAGCCGGCGGAAGAGGGCGGCAAGGGCGGGCTGGCCATGTGCCGCGACGGGATGATGGACCGCTGGGGCATTCAGGAGGTCTATGCCATCCACAATCTGCCGGGGCTGCCGGCGGGAGCGATGGCGATCCGTCCGGGGCCGCTTCTGGCGTCGGTCGACACTTTCACGATCCAGCTGCAGGGGCAGGGCGGCCATGCCGCCGATCCGCATGTAACCGTGGATCCCACGCTGATGATGGCACATGTGATCCTGGCCTTGCAGTCGGTGATCGCGCGCAATGCCGATCCGGTGCAGCAGGGGGTGCTGTCGGTGACCTCGGCAGTGACCGGATCGACCGCCTATAACGTGATCCCGGGCCGGGCAGAGCTGCGTGGCACCGTGCGCACCCATGATGCCGAGCTGCGGAGCCAGATCGAATGCCGGCTGAACCAGATCGTCGAGGGGATCGCCGCCAGTTTCGGCGGCAGTGCCGAGGTGATCTATGAGCGTGGCGTGCCGGTCACGGTGAACGCCGAGGCGCAGACCGGCTTTGCCGCCGAGGCGGCGCGGGTGGTGACCGGGGATTGCGGGCTGGTGGCACTGGGCATGGCAGGGGAGGATTTCTCCTTCATGCTGGAGGAACGTCCGGGCGCGATGATCAACCTGGGCAACGGGGCGGGTCCTGACCTGCATCACCCGGGGTATGACTTCAACGACGATATCCTGCCGGTGGGCTGTAGCTGGTTTGTCGAGTTGGTCGAACGGCGGATGCCCGCGGGCTGAGCGGCGCAGGGGAACAATCAGCCCCATCGCCGACCGATCAATGATAAGACATCAGCGATAAGATAAAGAGCGCGACAAGGAGTAGCACAATGCCGGTCAAGAACCGTTTCGCCGAACTTCAGGACGAGATCACCGCCTGGCGGCGCGATCTGCACGAACATCCGGAAATCCTCTACGAGACCGAGCGGACCTCGGGTGTGGTGGCCGGCAAGCTGAAGGATTTCGGCTGCGATGAGGTGGTCACCGGCATCGGACGCACCGGCGTTGTCGGCGTGATCAGGGGCAAGGCCACCGGGTCGGGCAAGGTGATCGGGCTGCGCGCGGATATGGACGCGCTGCCGATTCTCGAGGCGACCGGGCTGCCCTATGCCTCGAAGACGCCCGGGGCGATGCACGCCTGTGGCCACGACGGCCATACCGCGATGCTGCTGGGGGCGGCCAAATATCTGGCCGAGACCCGCAATTTCGACGGCACCGTGGTGGTGATCTTCCAGCCCGCCGAAGAGGGGGGCGCCGGTGGCAAGGAAATGTGCGACGACGGGCTGATGGAGCGCTGGGGCATCCAGGAAGTCTATGGAATGCACAACTGGCCCGGGATTCCTACCGGGCAGTTCGCGATCCGTTCCGGCGCCTTTTTCGCCGCCACCGATCAGTTCGACATCTATTTCGAGGGCAGGGGTGGCCATGCCGCCAAGCCGCATGAGACCGTCGACACCACCGTGATGGCGGCGCAGGCGGTCATGGCCTTGCAGACCATCGCCAGCCGCAACGCCGATCCGATCGAACAGGTGGTGGTGTCGGTCACCTCCTTCGAGACCTCGTCCAAGGCGTTCAACGTGATCCCGCAGAAAGTGCACTTGAAGGGCACCGTGCGGACCATGAGCAAGGATATTCGCGTCCTGGCCGAAGAGCGGATCAAGGCGATCTGTGCCGGGGTCGCGGCTACCTTCGGTGGCACGGTCAATGTGCAATATCATCCGGGCTATCCGGTGATGGTCAATTCCGAGGCGCAAACCGACTTCGCCGCCGAGGTCGCGCGCAAGGTCTCCGGCCAGTGCGAGGAGGTGCCGATGGTCATGGGCGGCGAGGATTTCGCCTTCATGCTGGAAGAGCGCCCCGGCGCCTATATCCTGGTCGGCAATGGCCCGGGGGCCATGGTCCATCATCCGGAGTACAACTTCAACGACGAGGCCATTCCCGCCGGTTGCTCCTGGTGGGCCGAGATCGTCGAACAGCGCATGCCTGCCGCCTGAGCGGCGCGGGAACAGCCGGAGGGAGGGGGCTCTGCCCCCGGTGCGGCGCTGCCGCACCTCCCCCGCCGTATTTGAGGACGAGAAGAAGAGGGCAGGCCGGAGCTGTGGTTAAGGTTGCGCCCAGAGCCCTTGATAGACCGTCTCGATCCCCTCAGCTTCGGCGCGGGCGCTGAAGCTGAGCTCTGCCAGTTCGCGCGCGGCCTCGGCCATGGCGGCCTGGCGCGCCGGATCGCTAAGCAGGGTGCGGGCGGCCTCGGCGGCCTCGGGCGCCGCCTCGAGCGGCACCACGATCCCGCTGCGGCCCTGCGCCGAGAAGGCGCGGTAATAGCCGGCGTCCGAGGCGACGAAGGGCACGCCGCTGGCCATGCCCTCGAGCGGCGCCATGCCGTAGCCCTCATAGCGCGGCATCTGCATTACCAAGGACAGCGCGCGGATCAGCATGGGCAGGTCCGCTGCCGGGATCTCGCCGGGAAAGAGGATGCGGTCGGAGAGGCCGGCGGCGGCGATCTGGTCCTTCAGACCTTGCAGGAAGCCCTGATGTTCGCGCGCGGCGCGACCCAGCACCAGCGCGGTGGCGCCAGGCAGGTCGGGCAGCAGCCGTAGCATCGCCTCGACGAAGAGATCGGTGCCCTTTTCGGGGCGGATACGGCCGATGGTGGCAATGCCGAGTTCGCCGCCATATCCCAGGGCGCTCCAGGCGGCGGCGCGGTTGTGGGCGGGGCTGAAAAGCTCGGTATCCACGCCATGCGGCACCACGGCGCGGACATGGGGGACGAAGCTTGCCGCCACCTCGGTGGTGGCGATCACCGCATCCATGCGCGAGATCAGCCAGCGCGGCAGCGCCGAATGCCGCCGTTGGGCGGCCGAGGTGAAGACAATGCGGATCGGCAGGCGCAGCACGTCGCGGGCCCAGATCGCGGCGCGCATCTCGGTATTGCGGCGCACGTGCCAGATTGCGAAGGGGCGGTCTTTCGGCGGCTGACGCGACAGCGTCCGTGCTTGGGCAAGCGCGATCGGATCGGGGCAGCCGGGCAGGGGGTGGCCCACCAGCGCCAGATCGTGGGTCTTGACCTGTTGGCGGATCACATTGGAGGCGGTCGAGGACACGCCGGTGAAATTGCGGTTGAAATTGGTGACGAAGAGCTCAGGCATCGCCTGCCTCTAGATGCAGCGCGGTGCAAAGCCGCTGCGCGATCTCCTGCAGGGCGCTGTCCTGATCCTGCACCAGCCGCCGGGCACCATCCTGGGCCCGGTCCAGCGCTGCCGGATCGTCGAGCCAGCGCGCCACGGCGGCGGCGAGGGTGGAGGCATCCGATACTTCGGCCAGACCGCCGGTGAGGGCGAGCGCCTCGAATGCAGCGCGGTTGTTGTCGCGTGAGGGGCCGACGATCAGCGGCACGCCGAATTGCGCCGGCTCGATCGGGTTGTGGCCGCCCTTGTCGGCCAGGGTGGCGCCGAGAAAGGCGAAGGGGGCCAGGCTGTACCATGTGCCGGTCTCGCCCAGCGTATCGGCGAGATAGACCTGGGTGTCGGGGGTCAGCGCCTCTGCGGTACCGCGCCGGGCGGTTTGCAGGCCGGCCCTGGAGATCAGCTCTGCGACCTCGGCCCCGCGTTCGGGGTGGCGGGGGGCGAGGATCAACAGCAGGTCGGGGTGATCGGCCAGCAACTGCCGATAGGCGGCGAGCACGATCTCTTCCTCGCCCGGATGAGTGGAGGAGGCGAGCCATATGGGACGGCCGGCGATGGCCCTGCGCATCTGGGCCAGCAGCGCGGGATCGACCGGCGGCGGTGTCGTGGTGGCCTTGAGGTTGACTGACAGTGCCACCCGGTCGGCCGGGGCCCCGAGCGCGATCAGGTCGTCGGCGGTTTGCCGGTTCTGCGCCAGAAGCAGTGTGAAGCGGTTGAGAATGAAGCGCGAGGTGCGCGGCCATTTACGCCAGCCGTCGACCGATTTCGCCGACAATCGCGCGTTGACCAGGGCCAGCGGTGCACCTTGGTCGGAGGTTTCGACGATCATCAGCGGCCAGAGTTCGCTTTCGACGAAAAGCGCCGCCGCCGGCTGCCAGTGATCGAGGAACCGCCGCACCGGTCCCGGCGCATCGAGCGGGGCGAACTGGTGCCGGGCGCGGGGCGGCATGCGTTTCGCCACCAGCTCGGCCGAGGTGGCGGTGCCCGAGGTGATCAGGAATTCGGTATCCGGCAGGCTTTCGCCCATTACCTCGATCAGTCGCAGGACAGACAGGCTTTCGCCGACGCTGGCGGCATGGAACCAGACCAGCCGGCCGGTGGCGCGGGGCTGGCTGGCGTGGCCCAGCCGTTCGCGCGCGCGCGCAGGATCAACCCCGTGATCGGCCAGCCGGCGCGAGACAGACCGCCAAGCGAGCGGCAGCAGCACAGGGGTCAACAGCCGGTAAAGGCGATAGAGCGCCGGAGGCCCTGCCATCAGCCGCCCGTATGGCTCATGTGGCGGGTCATCTGCCCGTCTGGCCGCTGGCGGGAATAGTCGAAATCATGTCCCTTGGGTTTATGGGCGATGGCCGCACGGATTGCCTGCTGCAGCGGTTCTTCGGTGTCCGGATGATTGCGCAGGGCCGGGCGCAGATCGGCCATGTCCTCCTGCCCGAGGCACATGTAAAGCTCTCCGGTGCAGGTCAGCCGCACCCGGTTGCAGCTTTCGCAGAAATTATGACTGAGCGGGGTGATGAAACCGATCTTCTGTCCGGTCTCCTCCAGCCGGACATAACGCGCCGGCCCACCGGTGCGTTCGGCCAGATCGGTGACGGTGTAGTGGTCGGCATAGCGCGCGCGGACATCCTTCAGCGACCAGTATTGATCGAGCCGGCTTTCGTTGCCGATATCGCCCATCGGCATGACTTCAATCCAGGTCAGATCCATGTCGCGGTCGGCGCACCATTCGGTGAGGCGCGGCAACTCATCCTCGTTCACGCCTTTCAGCGCCACCGCGTTGATCTTGACGCGCAGGCCCGCCCGCTGCGCTGCATCGACCCCGCGCAAGACCTGGGCCAGGCGGCCCCAGCGGGTGATGGTGGCGAATTTGTCCTGATCCAGCGTGTCGAGCGAGATATTCACCCGCCGCACTCCGGCATCGTACAGATCCCCGGCGAAGCGTTCGAGCTGGGAGCCATTGGTGGTGAGCGTCAGTTCCTTCAGTGCCCCAGAGTCCAGATGCCGGGTCATGGCGCGGAAAAAGGTCATGATATCACGGCGCACCAGCGGTTCGCCGCCGGTGATGCGCAGCTTTTCGACCCCCATGTGAACGAAGGTGGTGCACATGCGGTCGAGCTCTTCCAGCGTCAGAAGCTCTTTCTTCGGCAGAAAGGTCATGTTCTCCGACATGCAGTAAACACAGCGGAAATCGCACCGGTCGGTGACGGAGACGCGCAGGTAGGTGATTGCGCGGAGAAAGGGGTCGATCAGCGGGGCGCTCATAGAGGCATAGGTAAAGCGCGGCAGGGGGGGCGGCAAGGGATAAGGTGGGCGGATTCCGTCTGGCAGGGGTCGAGGGCGGCGGCTATGGTCGCGGCCATGAGATATGCGTTGATCCTTTCTATCGCCCTGGTGACGGGCTGCACGCAGGTTGGTGGCCTGAAGGACCGGGTGAATTCCGGGTTGACCGATTTCACGCTGCTGGATGATATCGGCGGCATGGTCGATGGCCGGGGCACCACCGCGGCGCGGGCCCGTGCGGCCGAGGCGGCGCAAACCGCTGCGCCATTGGTGACAGAGCTGCCCGAGACACCGCCGGTTGCCGCCGTGCCGCAGGCGGCCAATGGCCGGCTGGGGGCCACGGTGGCCAGTCTTGGCGATCCGGGCAAGGCCGGGCTCTGGCTGGAAACTCCGCTGGTCAAGACCGCTGGCAAGGGCCGGGTGGTCTGGCCCAGTTCCGGCCGCTGGATTGCGGTCGCGCTGTTGCCCGCCTCGGGAGAGGTGACGGCGGGCAGCCGACTGTCGCTGGACGGGTTCCGGGCGCTCGGGGCGCCCCTGACCGATCTGATCGAGGTCGAGGTCTACGCCGGCGACTGATCCGTGTCGGGCAGGTATTTTCCGGCCTCTTTCCGGGCGAAGGCCTTCATGCGGTCGCCGTGGTTGGCCAGAAAGCCGCGGGTGCGGTCGGGATCGTGCTTGCTGAGATCCCGCAGCCACCAGGCGATGGCCTTCTGGATGAACCAGTCGCGATCATCGACATAGCCCGCCGCCCAGCCGAGAATGCGATCGCGGGCGGCCAGTTCCTCAGGCTTGGGGTGGTTCTGCTTGGCCCAGGGCAGGGTTGAGACCAGCGCGGCCCGCCGGGTCCACATGTGATCGGACCGGGTCCAGGCCTCGACCGTATCCAGCCGGGTTGGATCAGCGACCAACCGTTTCTGCGCGGCGATGGCCACCGCGTCGGCGATGGCCCAGGCGTCGAAATCGGGCAGCCAGCAACAGATCAGGTTCCAGACCGCATCGTCGGGCCGGATACGGGCCTGGGTCAGCAGCTTGGCCGCCAGAATACGGGCCTCGTGGATATCGGTTTGCCATAGGGCATCGGCAAGCGCGACGCGTCCGGCGATGTCCAGATCCTGCCGCCAGTCCTGCGCCAGCTCCATCAGAACCGGATTGGAAACGCCGAGATAACGGCGCGCCACCTTGTGATAGGCGGCCATTTCTGCCGCCTTCTGCGCGTCTCCCCGCGCTTCGATCAGATCGAGATAAGGGGCAAGCATCCACTGTCCTTTCATGAGGGCCTTTGCCCCGCTATGGCAGAGCCGCCCGCCAGCTTTGGGCGGGACGGACGGGGACGGCTCTGCCGGTGCTTTCGGTTTATTCGACGGTGACCGATTTCGCCAGATTGCGCGGCTGGTCCACGTCGGTGCCCTTGGCCACGGCGGTGTGATAGGCCAGAAGCTGGGCGGGCAGCGCATAGAGGATCGGTGCCAGAAGCGGCGCGACCTTGGGCATGCGGATCGCCGACCAGACACCATCCTTTGCCTCGTCGATGCCGTCCTCGTCCGAGATCAGCATGACCTTGCCCTTGCGCGCCAGCACCTCCTGCATGTTCGACACCGTCTTGTCGAACAATCCGTCCCGGGGGGCCATCACCACCACCGGCATGGTCGGGTCGATCAGCGCGATCGGGCCGTGCTTGAGTTCTCCAGATGCATAAGCTTCGGCATGTATGTAGCTGATTTCCTTTAGCTTCAATGCGCCCTCAAGTGCCAGAGGGTACATCAGTCCGCGGCCCAGGAACAGGACGTCACGCGCCTCGGCCAATTGCAGGGCCGCGCGATGCACCGGCTCTGCCCCATCGAGCGCGATATTCATCAACTGCGGCAGGCCGCGCAGGGTGGCGATCTGATCGGCCAGTGCCTCGGGGCTTAGCGCGCCGCGGTCGGCGGCGGCCTTCAGCGCCAGGATCAGCAGCACGGTCAACTGGCAGGTGAAGGCCTTGGTCGAGGCGACGCCGATCTCGACGCCCGCGTGGATCGGCAGCGCCAGATCGCTTTCCCGCGCGATCGAGCTTTCGGGGACGTTGACCACCGACAGGATGTGATCCGCCTTGCCCTGACAATAGCGCAGGGCGGCCAGCGTATCCGCGGTTTCGCCCGACTGGCTGACGAAAAGCGCGGCAGTGCGGGGGGGGATCGGCGGTTCGCGATAGCGGAATTCGCTGGCGACATCGACCTCGACCGGGATGCGGGCAAGCTGTTCGAACCAGTATTTCGCAGTGAGACAGGCGTAATAGGCGGTGCCGCAGGCGACCATTGTCAGCCGGTCCACCTTGGTGAAATCCAGCCCTTCGCCCGGCAGGCGGACGCTGTCGTCGCCGGCGGGCAGATAATGGCGGATCGCCTCGCCGACCACGGCGGGCTGTTCGGCGATCTCCTTGGCCATGAAGTGCTTGTACCCGCCCTTGTCGACGCGGGCGGCGTCAATCTGGATGGTCTTCATTGCGCGGTCGACCGGTGCGCCGGTTTCATCGAAGATCTGCACGCCAGCGCGGGTGACCACGGCGCGGTCGCCCTCTTCCAGATAGGTGATCCGGTTGGTCAGCGGTGCCAGTGCGATGGCGTCGGAGCCGACGAACATCTCACCCTCGCCATGGCCGATGGCCAAGGGCGATCCCTTGCGGGCGGCGATGATCAGATCGTCTTCGCCCTCGAACAGGAAAGCCAGAGCGAAAGCGCCCTTGAGCTGGTCGATGGCAGCGAAGGCGGCCTCGACCGGGGCCTGACCGGCCTTCATGTTGCGTTCGGTCAGCAGCGCCACGGTTTCGGTATCGGTATCGGTCTGAAAGTTGACGCCGCTCTGCGCCAGCTCGGCGCGGAGTTCACGGTAATTCTCGATGATGCCGTTATGCACCACCGCGACGGCTCCGGCGCGGTGGGGGTGGGCATTGGCGACGGTGGGGGCGCCATGGGTGGCCCAACGGGTGTGGCCGATGCCGGCCTTGCCGGCCAGCGGTTGGTGCACCAAAAGGTCAGAGAGGTTGACCAGCTTGCCCACTGCGCGGCGGCGGTCCAGCAGCCCATTGTTGATGGTGGCAATTCCGGCGCTGTCATAGCCGCGATATTCCAGCCGCTTCAACGCTTCGACAAGGGTGGGCGCGGCCTCATGCTGGCCGAGAACCCCGACAATTCCGCACATTATCCGGCCTCCTGATCGCGTTTCGCTTTGCGAGCCTTTAACATTTCGAACAATTTCCGCGCGCGCCCCGGTTTGTTGACCTGGGCGGCACGCGCCAGAGCCAGCGCATCGGGCTCAACATCGCGGGTGATCACCGAACCGCTCGCCGTCAGGGCGCCGTCGCCGATGGTGACAGGGGCAACCAGCATGGTGTTCGACCCGATGAAGGCATTCCGCCCGATCTCGGTATGATGCTTCATCACCCCGTCGTAGTTGCAGGTGATGGTGCCGGCGCCGATATTGGTGCCGGCGCCGACGCTGGCGTCGCCGATATAGGTCAGGTGGTTGGCCTTGGCGCCTTCGCCGATATAGGCGTTCTTGATCTCGACGAAATTGCCGACATGGCTGTCTTCGCCCAGTTCGGCGCCGGGACGCAGTCGGGCATAGGGGCCGACGATGGCGCCGCGGCTGACGTGACAGCCCTCGAGATGCGAGAAGGCGCGGATCGTCGCTTCGCTCTCCACCGTGACATTCGGGCCGAAGACCACATTCGGTTCGATCACCGTGTCGCGGCCGATCACCGTGTCGAAGGCGAGGAACACCGTCTCGGGCGCGGTCAGCGTCACCCCGATGTCGAGCAGCTCTGCCCGGGCGCGGGCCTGGAACACGGCCTCGGCGGCGGCCAGATCGGCGCGGGAGTTGACGCCGAGGGTTTCGCTTTCGTCGCAGGCCACCGCGGTTACTGCAAGACCGCGGGCGGCGGCCAGTTCAACCACATCGGTCAGGTAATATTCGCCGGCGGCATTGTCATTTCCCACCGTCGCGATCAGACTGAAAAGCGTTGTGGCGTCGCAGGCCAAAAGTCCGCTGTTACAAAAGCTTATCGCGCGCTCTTCATCAGTGGCGTCCTTGTATTCGACAATCCGTTCCAGTCGGTCGCCAGCCATGACCAGCCGGCCATAGCGGGCCGGATCAGCAGCCTGAAAGCCGAGGATGACCAGATCGTTCGCCTTGCGCGCAGCGATCATCCGTTCCAGCGTTTCCGGGCTGACGAAGGGGGTGTCGCCATAAAGGACGACGACATCGCCCTCGAAGCCTGCCAGCGCGGCGCGGGCTTGATCGACCGCATGGGCGGTGCCGAGCTGCTCTTGCTGGATAACCACCTGGGCGTCCTCGTCGATCCCGGCGACCGCGCGGGCGACCGCATCGGCACCATGGCCGGCGACGATAACGGTGCGGGCGGGCTCCAGCGCGGCGCCGCTTTGCATCGCGTGGGCCAGCATCGGCGCCTGGCCGATCGGGTGCAACACCTTGGGCAGGTCTGAGTTCATCCTGGTGCCTTTGCCTGCGGCCAGGATGACGAGGGCAATGCTCATTACGTTTTCTCTTTGTGTTTTGGCTTGGCCCGTTTTATCGGCTGGAGGCAGAGGCGCAAGCTTTGGCGCGATCAAACAAGGTTGCGGGCTGCAATACGGGCGGGCGGAAACATGCCGAAAGGGGGCAGGACATGCGTACGGTGATCTTCGATCTGGACGGAACTCTGGCCGATACCTCGGGCGATCTGATCGAGGCGGCGAATGCCTGTTTCCGGCAGTTGGGGCTGGGCGATGTGCTGGACCCCTCCCGCGATCAGGGGACGGCCCTGCGGGGCGGCAAGCGCATGCTGACGGTAGGGCTGGAGCGCACAGGACGCTATGACGCCGAGGTGGTGGAGCGGTTCTATCCTGTGCTGCTTGAGGCCTATGCCGGCCAGATCGACCGGCACACGGTGCTTTATCCCGGCGCGATGGCGGCGGTGGGGGCGCTGAAACAGGCGGGGTATGGTGTCGGCATCTGCACCAATAAGCCTGAGGCGCTGGCCGAGAGATTGCTGCAAAGCCTTGGGGTGCGGGACGATTTCGCCTCTCTCGTCGGGGCGGATACGCTTGCGGTGCGCAAGCCCGATCCGGAACCGTTGCGCGAAGCCGCGCGTCGTGCCGGCGGTGATCCGGCCCGGACCCTGCTGGTGGGAGATTCCGATACCGATCGCAACACCGCCCGCGCCGCTGGCGTGCCCTCGGTCTTGGTGACCTTCGGGCCGGCAGGTGACGACATGGCGGCGCTGGCGCCCGAGGCGCTGCTTGAGCGGTATGAGGACCTGCCGGGGCTGGTGGCCCGGCTGATCGGCGCGGCGGGCGGCTGATCGTTGGCGTCTGCCACGGGCTGGGGCTCGGGCGGTGTGACGATTTGCTTTCATGCTTTGCGGTGACGCGATCTGCAGCAATCGGTTGCGGCGGATTATGTCAGCTTGATGAAATCTCCTCTGCGCGCTCTTGACCGCCCAGCGCGCGAGTTTCACAAACACTTCATGACAGAGACATTCACCGGCAATTTCACCCAGCAGGAACCGATCCCCGAAGAGGCGATCGAGGCCGCGCTTTCCGTTCTGCGCCATGGCCGCCTGCACCGTTACAACACCGCCCCCGGAGAGCTGGGCGAGGCCGCGCTTCTGGAACAGGAGTTCGCCGCCCAGATGGGGGCGAAATACTGTCTGGCGGTGGCCTCGGGTGGTTATGCACTGGCCACCGCCTTGCGCGCAGTAGGGGTCAAGCCGGGCGATAGGGTGCTGACCAACGCCTTCACGCTGGCGCCGGTGCCAGGCTCCATCGCTTCGGTCGGGGCGGTGCCGGTCTATGTCGGGGTGACCGAACAACTGGTGATCGACCTTGATGATCTGGAAACCAAGCTGGATCAGGCGAAGGTGCTGATGCTGAGCCATATGCGTGGCCATCTGTGCGATATGGACCGGCTGATGGCGATGTGCGACGCCGCCGGCGTGACGGTGATCGAGGATTGTGCCCATACCATGGGGGCCTCGTGGAACGGGGTGCCGTCCGGCCGGGTCGGGGCGGTGGGGTGCTATTCCTGTCAGACCTACAAACATGTGAACTCCGGCGAAGGCGGATTGCTGATCACCGATGACGAAGAGATCGCGGCGCGGGCGGTGATGCTGTCGGGGTCTTACATGCTGTTCGAACGCCATCTGGCGGCGCCGGGGGCAGAGGTCTTCGAACGGATCAAATACGAGACGCCGAATATCTCTGGCCGCATGGATAACCTGCGTGCGGCGATCCTGCGGCCGCAGTTGCGCATTCTGGATCAGCAGGTCGCGCGCTGGAACGAACGGTATCGGGTGATCGAGGCGGGGCTGCGCGGCACCCCCGGCCTGACGGTGATCGAACGCCCGGAACAGGAGGTCTATGTCGGGTCCTCGATCCAGGTCCTGCTGCTGGACTGGCCGGCGGAGAAGATCGGCGAGGTGCTGAAACGCTGTGCCGCCCGGGGGGTGGAACTGAAATGGTTCGGCGCGGCGGAGCCGCATGGGTTCACCTCACGCTATGACAGTTGGCGCTATGCGCCGTCGGAGCCGATGCCGCAAAGCGACCGGGTGCTGGCGGGAATCGTCGACATGCGGGTGCCGCTGACCTTTAGCCTTGAGGATTGCGCGCTGATTGCCCGGATCATCCGGGCCGAGGTCGGTGCGGTGTGGCAACAGGCGGCGATTGCCGTCTGAGGCCTGTGAAGTGCGACCCGGTTGTGCTGGGATATCGCCTTTATCTGCTGTGTCTTAAATCGTCCGAAATGCTGGAAATATCGGCTGAACAACGATTTTTTGCGTGGTTGTGTGGCGAAATTTCACCATATGATGGTTTGGTGCAATTTTAGGTTGATTTTTGCGGGGGGGCATCGCGTATGTTATGTAAGTGGCACGAGCAGGCCATGCATTAAATAATGCGAGGACAATAACAGGGGCATGCGTATGAACGCGAGTGCGGCCCAGCCGGACCTTACCAGTCTATTCCCTGGACGGGGGCAGGCCGGTTCTGGCCGGGGGGAGGGCTTTTTCGTCGAGGCGCTGGGAGAGCATGCAGTCATCAGCGTGGCTGATGCCAATGGGCGCATGATCTACGCCAATCGGAAATTCGTCGAACTGACAGGCTATTGCCTGGAGGAATTGATCGGAAGCCCATATGGGCTCCTCAAGTCGGAATATCACAGCCCGGGTTTTTTCCGCGAGATGTGGCAGACGATCACGAGCGGTCAAAGCTGGCAGGGTGAGTTCAAGAACTATCGCAAGACTGGCGAAGCGTTCTGGATGCGGGTCACCATCGTTCCCTATCTGGGGGCGGATAGAAAGCCCGAGAAATACTTGTCGATCGGAACCGATATCACCGAAACCAAGATGATCGAAGGGGCGCGACAGCAGCGGCTGTCCTTCGATCTGATCAAGGACGAGATCTATCTCTTCTGGCCCGGGACGCTCGACGTGTTTTACGCGAACCGTGGGGCGCGGATCCGGCTGCGGGCGCTGGGGCAGACGATGATGGGGCTGACATTGCCCGCACTGCTGCAGGATCTGCCTGAGGAAAATATCTCGGGACGATTGGCGCCGCTGATCGAGGGGCGGCGCAAGTGGGTGTCCTTCGAGGCGAGCCAGCAGCGCCCCGACGGGCGGACCAACCCGGCCGAGGTGACCATTCAGATGATCGCGCCTGACAGGGAGGAACCGCATTTTCTGGCGCATATCCGCAATATCAGTCAGCGCAAGCAGGCCGAGATTGCCAAGCAGCAGTTCGTCGCCAATGTCAGCCACGAATTGCGCACGCCGCTGACCACCATCAAGGGGGCGTTCGAGCTGATCCGGTCCGGCCTGTGCAACGCCACGCCCGAGCGCGCCGGCCAACTGGCGGCGATGGGGTTGAAGAACACCACGCGGCTGGAAAACCTGATCGAGGACCTGCTGGACATGGAGCGGATCGCCTCCGGGCGGATGGTGTCCCGGCTGCAAAAGCTGGACCTGTCGGCGCTGATCCAGAAGTCGATCCGGGATATCGCAAGCTACAAGCCTGAAAAGTCGGTTTCCGTGCGCGGGTCGGGGATCGAGGCGCCGATCTGGGTCAAGGGGGACGAAGACCGGCTGCGCAAGGTGATGGCCAATCTGCTGTCCAATGCGGTGAAATTCTCGCGCGAAGGCGGCGAGGTCGACATCCTGGTCGAGCGCGACGGCACGCGTGTCGGGATTTCGGTACGGGATCAGGGGGTCGGCATTCCCGAGCGGGCGCTCTCGACACTGTTCGATCCGTTCACCCAGGCGGATTTCCCGGATCGGCGGCCATCGGAAGGGGCCGGTCTGGGTCTGTCGATTTCCCGCGCCATCATCGAGGAACATGGCGGCGCGATCGAGATCGACAGCACCGAGGGCCATGGCACCGAGGCGAGATTTTACGTGATCCTGCACCCGAGCGCCGCAGAGGCATGATCCGTCTCCGGCGGTCGAGGACCGCCGGAGCGTTTTCGGAGAACTGCGGTTTAGCGCTGATCTGATACTTTCCATTTCTGCGGTAACATTCTGAAAAATATGAACTTCACTCAAGATTGGGCGCCGTGCCCGGCCTTGGTTGGACGGCTTGTGTCGGGCGCTGATGGCGTGGCGGTCGCAGGTCTTGCGCGACCTTCGCTGCAAGCGGGTTGACGCGACTCATTTGCTGCGCTTATTAAATGAACGTGTGTTCAATAAACGCGCCGGGGAGGGGCCATGTTCAACGCAACGATGACATTCGATCTGGGAGAGGACGTGAACGCGCTGCGCGAAAGCGTGCATCGCTGGGCGCAGGAGCGGGTCAAGCCGATGGCGGCCGAGATCGACCGCAGCAACGAGTTTCCCGCCGCACTGTGGCGCGAGATGGGGGATATGGGCCTTCTGGGGATCACCGTGCCGGAGGAATATGGCGGCACCGGTCTCAGCTATCTGGCCCATACCGTCGCGGTGGAAGAGGTTGCCCGCGCCAGCGCCAGCGTATCGCTCTCCTATGGTGCGCATTCGAACCTCTGCGTCAATCAGATCAAGCTGAACGCCAGCGAGGAGCAAAAGCGCAAATATCTGCCCGGGCTCATTTCAGGCGATCATGTGGGCGCTTTGGCGATGAGCGAACCTTCGGCCGGCTCTGACGTCGTGTCGATGAAGCTGCGTGCCGAAAAGCGGAATGGCTATTATGTTCTGAACGGCAATAAATATTGGATCACCAACGGCCCGGATGCCGATACGCTGGTGGTCTATGCCAAGACCGATCCCGAGGGCGGCTCGAAAGGCATCACCGCCTTCATCGTCGAGAAGACGATGAAAGGGTTTTCGACCAGCCCGCATTTCGACAAGCTGGGGATGCGCGGATCGAATACGGCGGAATTGATTTTCGACGATGTCGAGGTGCCCTTTGAAAACGTGCTGGGCGAAGAGGGCAAAGGCGTGCGCGTGCTGATGTCGGGGCTCGATTACGAACGGGTGGTGCTGGCCGGCATCGGCCTGGGCATCATGGCCGCCTGTCTGGACGAGATCATGCCCTATCTGGCCGAGCGCAAGCAATTCGGCCAGCCGATCGGGAACTTCCAGCTGATGCAGGGCAAGATCGCCGACATGTATACCGCGATGAACTCGGCCCGGGCCTATGTCTACGAGGTCGCCAAGGCCTGCGACAAGGGGACCGTCACCCGCCAGGACGCGGCGGCCTGCTGTCTCTACGCCAGCGAACAGGCGATGGTTCAGGCGCATCAGGCGGTGCAGGCGATGGGCGGGGCAGGGTTCTTGTCCGACGCCGCCGTCAGCCGCATCTTCCGCGATGCCAAGCTGATGGAGATCGGGGCCGGAACCAGTGAAATCCGCCGGATGCTGATCGGGCGCGAGCTCATGGCGTCGATGGGCTGAGAGGAGACGGCCCAGAACGCAAACGGCCCGCGCGACCGAGGGGAGCGCGCGGGCCGATCAGCAAAGCGGTGCGGGCGGGGGCCCGCGCCGCCATGTTGGGAGGATCAGAAGCGATGCACGTAGGACACGCCGACAACCAGCGGGTTGATATCCGCCGAGCCGATGTTGACGCCGTTCAGCGACGCGTCCGTGTTGATGTCGATCCAGCGCAGATCGAAGCGCATCGCGCCCCTGTCGGTGATCTGATAATCGACGCCGGCATGCACCGCGACACCCCAGGAGTCATCCAGCGACAGCTTCCCGCCGCCAGCCATGCTTTCGTCGAAGAAGGTGGTGTAGTTCAGGCCGAGGCCGACGAAGGGCTTGAAGGCGGTTTGCGTCGGGATGTGATAGTTCACGCTCACCGTCGGGGGCAGTTGTTTCACCTTCGCGGCATAGCTTCCGCCAAGGAAGACATTGTGCTCGAACGGGGTCGCGGCCAGGATCTCGATCCCCCAGTTGTCGCGGAAGAAATATTCCGCGGTGAAGGTCGGTCGAATGTTGTCGCCAACCTCGGCCTTGGCCCCCGCCAAGGTGCCGTTATTCGATTTGGGGTTCACCCAGCCGAGCCCGACACCAAGGGTCCAGTCGCCCTGGGATTGGGCAGCCAGGGGACCGGCCAGAACGGCGGCAAGCGCAGTGGTGGCAACCAATGCTGCGGTTTGGCGTTTCATTTGCGTGTCCTTTCATCTCTTGATGGCGGGTTTTTGCCCCGGCTTCGGGATGCAAACGCTGATCTGGATCAAGATGCGCCCGAAACCTTGGGCAATTTTCCTCGGGAAATTCCAGGAATTCCCTTATTTTTAGACAGCTCGCACGATGATCTGAGCATTTTGCATGGCAGCCATGTCAAAAACGCCATCCCCGAGCGAAACCGCCGCAGCCTGCGGCAGAAGAGGCCCTGAGATGAAACTTGCATCCCGTATCCTGCCATCCTCCGAAGCGTTCCATGCCAACCGCGCGGCCCATCTCGAAGCGCTCGCCACCGTGCGGGCTGCGGCCGAGACGGCTGCCGGGGGCGGCGGTGAGGCCGCCCGCGCCCGTCATGTGTCGCGCGGCAAGATGCTGCCGCGTGAACGGGTGGCCAACCTGCTCGATCCCGGCTCTCCCTTTCTGGAAATCGGTGCCACCGCCGCACATGACATGTATGACAATGTCGCCCCCGCCGCTGGTGTCATCGCCGGTATCGGTCGGGTCGAGGGCCAGGAGGTCATGGTGGTCTGCAACGACGCCACCGTGAAGGGCGGCACCTATTATCCGATGACCGTCAAGAAACACCTGCGCGCGCAGGAGATCGCCGCGGATTGCGCACTTCCCTGCATTTATCTGGTGGATTCTGGCGGCGCCAATCTGCCGCAACAGGACGAGGTGTTCCCGGATCGTGACCATTTCGGGCGCATCTTCTATAATCAGGCCAATATGTCCGCTCGCGGCATCCCGCAGATCGCCGTGGTGATGGGCTCCTGCACCGCCGGTGGCGCCTATGTCCCGGCGATGTCGGATGTCACCATCATCGTGCGCGATCAGGGCACCATCTTCCTTGCCGGCCCGCCGCTGGTAAAGGCCGCGACGGGCGAAGTGGTGTCCGCCGAGGACCTCGGCGGCGGCGATGTGCACACGCGGCTTTCCGGCGTCGCCGATTACCTGGCCGAGGATGACGCCCACGCTCTGGCGCTGGCCCGCCGTGCCGTCCGCCATCTGAACCGCGCCAAGCCGCAGACGGTGCAATGGCAAAGCCCGGAAGACCCCGCCTACGACCCGGAGGAGATCCTCGGCGCCGTGCCGGCCGATCTGCGCACCCCCTATGATATCCGCGAGGTGATCGCGCGCACCGTCGACGGTTCCCGCTTCGACGAATTCAAACCGCGCTTCGGCGAGACCATCGTCACTGGCTTTGCCCATGTGATGGGCTGCCCGGTGGGGATCGTCGCCAACAACGGCGTGCTGTTCTCCGAGGCGGCGCAGAAGACCGCGCATTTCGTCGAGCTCTGCTCGCAGCGCAATATCCCGCTGGTCTTCCTGCAGAACATCACCGGCTTCATGGTCGGCCGCAAATATGAAAACGAGGGCATCGCGCGGCATGGCGCCAAGATGGTGACGGCGGTGGCCACCACCAATGTGCCGAAGATCACCATGCTGGTCGGCGGCTCCTTCGGCGCCGGCAACTATGGCATGGCCGGCCGCGCCTATTCGCCCCGCTTCCTCTGGACCTGGCCCAACAGCCGCATCTCGGTGATGGGCGGCGAACAGGCGGCGGGCGTCCTGGCCACCGTCCGCCGCGACGGTATCGAACGCAAGGGCGGCAGCTGGTCGGCCGAGGAGGAGGCCGAGTTCAAGCGCCCCACGCTCGAGATGTTCGAACGTCAGAGCCACCCGCTCTATGCTTCCGCGCGGCTCTGGGACGACGGCATCGTCGATCCCCGCAAGACGCGCGAGGTGCTGGCGTTGTCACTTTCCGCCAGCCTCTGCGCCCCGATAGAGGCCACGCGCTTCGGCCTGTTCCGGATGTAATGAAATTTCATGCCTCCGGCGGGGATATTTGGACCAGGTCGAAGCCCCTTCGATCTGGCGGAAATATCCCGGGGGAGCTCCGAAGGAGCGGGGGCAGAGCCCCCGCCCCGGTGGATCAAAGGAGAGACAGATGTTTGACAAGATCCTGATCGCCAACCGTGGCGAGATTGCCTGCCGCATTATCGAGACCGCCCGCAGCCTGGGCGTGGCCACCGTCGCGGTCTATTCCGAGGCCGACGCGCGGGCCAAACACGTGGCCCTGGCGGACGAGGCCGTTTTGATCGGCCCGCCGCAACCGGCGGAAAGCTATCTCAAGGGCGAGAGGTTGATCGAGGTGGCGCTGGAGGCGGGCGCGCAGGCGATCCACCCGGGATATGGCTTTCTCTCCGAGAACCCCGATTTCGTCGAGGCGGTGGAGGCGGCGGGGCTGACCTTCATCGGCCCTTCGGCCAGCGCGATCCGCGCCATGGGGTTGAAGGATGCCGCGAAGAAGCTGATGGAGGCGGCCGGCGTGCCGGTTGTGCCCGGTTATCACGGCGACAATCAGGATCCGGAACATCTGGCCGGTGCGGCCGAGGCGATCGGTTATCCGGTGCTGATCAAGGCGGTCGCCGGTGGTGGCGGCAAGGGCATGCGCAAGGTGGTGGCGCCGCAGGAGTTCGCCGCCGCGCTCGATGCGGCCCGGGGCGAGGCACGCACTGCCTTCGGCAACGATGCGGTGCTGATCGAGAAATACGTCGAAAAGCCGCGTCATATAGAAGTGCAGATCTTTGGCGATGGGGGGGAGGCTGTTCATCTTTATGAACGCGACTGTTCGCTGCAGCGCCGCCACCAGAAGGTGATCGAGGAGGCTCCGGCGCCTGGCATGACCGAGGAGATGCGCGCGGCGATGGGCGAGGCGGCGGTGCGGGCGGCCAGGGCCATCGGTTACAAGGGGGCCGGTACAATCGAATTCATCGTCGACGCCTCTGACGGGCTGCGGGCCGATCGGTTCTGGTTCATGGAAATGAACACGCGGCTGCAGGTGGAACATCCCGTGACAGAGGCGGTGACCGGCATTGACCTGGTCGAATGGCAACTGCGTGTTGCCGCAGGCGAACCGCTGCCGATGACGCAAGATGAAATCCCGCTGAAGGGCCATGCCTTCGAGGCGCGGCTTTATGCCGAGGACGTGCCGAAGGGGTTCCTGCCGGCGACCGGGACGCTCAGCCATCTGATTTTCCCGGATGGTGCCCGGATCGACAGCGGTGTGCGCGCGGGCGATACCATCAGCCCGTTCTATGATCCGATGATCGCCAAGGTGATCACCCATGGTCCGACGCGGGAGATCGCGCTGGCGCGGATGACCCGGGCGCTGGAACAGTCGGAGGTGGCAGGATCGGTGACCAACCTGGCCTTTCTCGCCGCGCTGACCCGGCACCAGGGCTTTGCCGCGGGCGACGTCGATACCGGGCTGATCGAACGCGATCTGGATCAATTGGTTGCGGGGGTGGTGCCGGCGCCGCGGATTGTGGCGCAGGCCGCGCTGGCCGCCGCTGGGCTGCTGCAGCCGGGCGCGCTGTCGGGCTTCACCCTTTGGGCTCCGCTGGCGCGCAGCGTGACCCTGGCGCATGAGGGCGAGGAGATCACGGCGGTGATCCGGGCGCGCGGGCCAGAGGGGGCGGTGATCGAGATCGATGGCGCGGAGATTGGGGCAGACTGTGAGGCTTCAGGTTGGCGCTTCGAGGGCGTGAAGGCGGTGCCGATGGCGCGGGCAGGGGCGCGGATCACGCTGTTTTCCGGCGTGGCGCCGGTCTTCGATCTGATCGACCCGTTGGATCGTGCCGGGGCCGATGCCGGTGGCGGCAATCTGATCGAGGCGCCGATGCCGGGATTGGTGAAGGCGGTTTTCGTCTCCACTGGCGAGGCGGTGGCGGAAGGCCAGCGGCTGGCGATTCTCGAGGCGATGAAAATGGAACATACTTTGGTCGCGGCCCGCGATGGCGTGGTGGCCGAGGTGTTGGCTGCCGCCGGCGATCAGGTCGAGGCCGGCGCGGCACTGGTCCGGCTGGAGGAGGACGAGGCATGAGGGGCATGAGGGGCATGGCTGAAACGCGTCGAGGGGCACGGGGCCCGACGCTGCATTGGCGTGAGGCGCGGATGCGCGACGATCGCACCGCGGGGCTTGATGATGTGAAGGAAGGCATATCGCATGGCTGAACATGTCGAGATCTTCGAAGTAGGGCCGCGCGACGGGCTGCAGAACGAAAAGCGCCCGATCCCGGTGGCGGAGAAGGTGGCGCTGGTCGATTGCCTGAGCGGCGCGGGCTTTCGCCGCATCGAATGCGCCAGTTTCGTCAGCCCGAAATGGGTGCCGCAGATGGCCGGCAGCGCCGAGGTTCTAGCCGGCATTCACCGCGCCCCGGGCGTGCGCTATGCCGCGCTGACGCCGAACCTGCGCGGGTTTCAGGATGCGGTGGCGGCAAAGGCCGATGAGGTGGCGATCTTTGCCTCTGCTTCCGAAGGCTTCTCCAAGGCCAATATCAATGCCACCATCGAGGAGAGTATCGCCCGGTTCGAGCCGATCCTGGCGGCGGCGGCTGAGATCGGCCTGCCGGTGCGTGGCTATATCTCTTGCGTGACCGATTGCCCCTATGACGGGCCGACGCCGCACCAGAAGGTGGCCGAAGTGGCGGCGCGGCTGTTTTCCATGGGATGCTACGAGATCTCCTTGGGCGATACCATCGGCCAGGCGACGCCGGAGAGCATCACGGCGATGCTGAAGGCGGTGCTGGAGGAGGTGCCGGCCGCGCAGCTGGCCGGGCATTATCATGACACCGCCGGGCGGGCACTGGTCAATATCGACGCCTCGCTGGAGCTGGGGCTCAGGGTTTTCGACGCCGCTGTCGGGGGCTTGGGCGGCTGTCCCTATGCGCCGGGCGCCGAGGGCAATGTGGCGACTGAGCGGGTGGCGGCGCATCTGGCAGGGAAAGGATATGAGACCGGGCTCGATCTGGCGGTGATTGAGCGGGCGGTGGCACTGGCGCAGGCGATGCGCGTGGGAGAGGGGGCCTAAAATATGTTCGAGACCATCACGATCGCGTGTGACGACCGGGGCGTCGCGACGCTGATGCTGAACCGGGCGGAGAAGCATAATGCGATGTCGGCGGTGATGATCGCCGAGCTGACCCGGGCGGCGGAGCAGTTGGGCGCCGATCCGGCGGTGCGGGCGGTGATCCTGACCGGGGCCGGCAAGTCGTTCTGCGCCGGCGGCGATCTGGGCTGGATGCAGGACCAGATGGTCGCCGACCCCGAGACGCGGTTTATCGAGGCGCGCAAGCTGGCGCTGGCCTTGCAGGCGCTCAACACGCTGCCGAAACCGTTGATCGGCGCGCTACAGGGAAATGCCTTCGGTGGCGGCGTCGGGCTTGCCTCGGTCTGCGACGTGACGCTGGGGGCGGATCATCTGAAGATGGGTCTGACCGAGACCCGGCTGGGGCTGATCCCGGCCACCATCGGCCCTTATGTCATCGCCCGGATGGGGGAGGCGCGGGCGCGGCGGGTGTTCATGTCTGCCCGGTTGTTCGACGCCGCCGAGGCGGTTGAGCTGGGGCTGCTGGCCCGCGCCGTTCCGGCCGCCGATCTGATGGCGGCGGCCGAGGCCGAGGTTCTCCCCTATCTTTCCTGCGCGCCGGGTGCGGTGGCGGCGGCCAAGCGGCTGACCCGCACGCTCGGGCCCCGGATCGACGCCGAGGTGATCGACCATACCATTCATGCCCTGGTCGCGTGCTGGGAGGGCGAGGAGGCAAAGGAGGGCATTGGTGCCTTCTTTGCCAAGCGCAAGCCGGGCTGGATCGCGGACGGCTAGATCAACCGCGCCAGAACGGTTTGGCCGCCTCCACCAAGGCGGCGGCGCGGCGCCAACCGGCGTCTTGCAGGACGCTGTCGGGCTGCGGTAGCAAGTCGTCGCGCAACATGCGGCGCAATGCCCACCGGTGACGCCAGAGTTTCAGGCCGTGCAGGAGCTCAGCCGCAGCGCCTGGGCGGCGGCTGGCGGCCCGATCCTGCGGGGGAAGGAAAACCACGGTGGCCATCTTTGCATCTCCTTTGTTCCTCATGCCGTCAGCTTATCGCTTGTCATGGCCTGTAAAAATTGAGAAGTTTTCCAGGCTATGTGAGGAAATGGAACAAAGATGCGCCGTCTGCCCCCGCTATCGGCCTTGCCGGCCTTCGAGGCGACCGCCCGGCTGGGGTCTGTCACGGCGGCGGCGGCGGAACTGGGGCGCACCCATGGGGCGGTCAGCAAGCAGATTCACCACTTGTCGGATGACCTGGGTGGGGCGCTGTTCGAGAAATCGGGTAACGGGCTGAGGCTGACCCCGCGGGGGGAGCGATTGCGGCGCACGGTGACCCCGATGCTGGACGATCTGTCGGCGCTGGCCGAAACGCTGCGGGCGGAGCAGGACGCGCGCTATGTCGATCTCAGGGTCAGCGCGACCCTGGCCAGCCGCTGGCTGATACCGCGATTGCCCGATTTCTATGCCCGTCATCCCGAGATCGAACTGCGCCTGCGGATGTCCGGGCCGCAGACGCCGCAGGACAGCGATTTCGATTTGCTGATCAGCTATGACCGGCTGCGTGGTGCCATGCGGGAGGTCGATCAGCGACCGTTGGGGCTGGCGCAATATGGTGTCGTCTGCGCGCCGGACTATCCCCTGCTCCGACAGGGCGGTGTTTGGCGGGCGCCGGTGCGGCTGACCCAGCCCAATGCACTGCAAAGCTGGGAAGAGTGGATGCAGCTCAGCGGGCACGCTCTCAGCTCTGAACGAGAAGAAATTCATGCACATCATTTCCTGGCGCTCGGGGCCGCAGTGGCGGGGTTGGGCATCGCACTTGCCGAACGACGTCTGGTCGATGAGGACCTCGCCGCGGGGCGGTTGGTCGCGCCGTTGGGATTCGTGGCGGTTGCCGACGGGTTTCGCGCTGCGGTGATGCCGCGGGCCCAGGCACGCCGTGCCGTCGGGCTGTTCCTGGACTGGCTGGGTGAGATCGCCGGGCAGGGGGGCTGAAGTGTAAGGCCGGCGCTGGGGGCAAGGGAGGGAGGCGGAAAGGACTCACCTTTGGTCTATTTGACGGAAATGATACCTTTTAGGGCAATGGGGCAGGGCGGTGGCGCATTGTGCTTCAGCTGCGTGCGTTGCCGCATTGCGGCATGAACGCGCGGGGAGGGTGCATTTCCTGTGGGTTTTGCGGTAAAAGCTGTTTTGTCGGTGCGGTATTTTGAACGGTCGCGAAAGCTGCCCGCTTGGTTGACGCTCCGGATCGGCGAGAGTAGAGAAGCGGCAGGTCAACATGCCAATTGACGGCGCGCTGCCTGAACGCGCGCAGGAAAGGAGCCACTCGTGGAAGAGTTGTTGCGGGAATACCTCCCGATTCTGGTGTTTCTGGCGGTTGCAGTGGGGCTTGGACTGGTCCTTATGCTCTCCGCTGTCGTCCTCGCTGTGCGCAATCCCGATCCTGAAAAGGTCAGCGCCTACGAATGCGGATTTAACGCCTTCGATGACGCCCGGATGAAGTTCGATGTGCGCTTCTATCTGGTGTCGATCCTGTTCATCATCTTCGATCTGGAAATCGCCATGCTGTTTCCCTGGGCCGTCGGTTTCAGCGGGCTCAGCGATGTGGCGTTCTGGGGGATGATGGTGTTCCTGGGCGTTCTGACTGCGGGCTTTGCCTATGAATGGAAAAAGGGAGCGCTGGAATGGGAGTGATGACCGGGATGAACACCGCCGGCGCTGACAAGGAAGTCGCGACTCAGGCGTTGAACGCGGAGCTGCAGGATAAAGGTTTCCTGCTCACCTCGACCGAGGATATCATCAATTGGGCGCGCACCGGATCGCTGCACTGGATGACCTTCGGCTTGGCCTGCTGCGCGGTCGAGATGATGCATACCTCGATGCCGCGCTATGATGCCGAACGCTTCGGTATCGCGCCGCGCGCCTCCCCGCGTCAGTCCGACTGCATGATCGTCGCCGGCACGCTGACCAACAAGATGGCCCCGGCGCTGCGCAAGGTCTATGACCAGATGCCGGAGCCGCGTTATGTGATCTCGATGGGCTCCTGCGCCAACGGCGGCGGCTATTATCACTATTCCTACTCGGTGGTGCGCGGTTGTGACCGCATCGTCCCTGTCGATGTCTATGTCCCCGGCTGCCCGCCGACGGCCGAGGCGTTGCTTTATGGGCTGATGCAGATGCAGCGCAAGATTCGCCGCACCGGGACACTTGTGCGCTGAGGCGCGCCAGAATTTGGAGAGAGCATGATGAGCCAAGCACTCAAAGAACTCGGCGCGCATATCGAGGCCAAGCGCCCCGACTGCGTCCTGGGGTGGGATGTCACTTATGACGAGTTGAACGTCGATGTGGCCCCGTCCAATATCGTCGCCTTTGTCGAGTTCCTGAAAAACGACCCGACCTGCAAGTTCTCGTCTCTGGTGGATATCGCCGGTGTCGACTATCCCGAGCGGCCGAAGCGGTTCGACGTGGTTTATCACCTGCTGTCGATGTATCAGAATCAGCGGATCCGCCTGCGGGTGTCGATCCGGGAGGACGACATCGTGCCCTCGATCATTTCGGTGCATCCCTCGGCCAACTGGTTCGAGCGCGAGACCTTCGACATGTACGGGATCCTGTTCTCCGGACACCCCGACCTGCGCAGGCTGCTCACTGACTATGGCTTCCGCGGCCATCCGCTGCGCAAGGACTTCCCGACCACGGGTTACACCGAAGTCCGCTATGACGAAGTCGAGAAGCGCGTGGTCTATGAACCGGTGAGCCTGGTGGCCGAATATCGCCAGTTTGACTTCATGAGCCCGTGGGAAGGCGCCGAATACATCCTCCCCGGCGACGAGAAAGAGGGGGCGAAGTGATGGACGGCTCCAAATTTGACGACGGCAGCACCGACGCGCTGAGCGGCGAACAGAAGATCCGGAACTTCAACATCAACTTTGGGCCCCAGCACCCGGCAGCGCACGGTGTGCTGCGTCTGGTGCTGGAGCTTGACGGCGAGATCGTCGAGCGCTGCGACCCGCATATCGGCCTGCTGCACCGCGGCACCGAAAAGCTGATGGAAAGCCGCACCTATCTGCAGAACCTGCCCTATTTCGACCGGCTGGACTATGTGGCGCCGATGAACCAGGAACATGCCTGGTGTCTGGCGATCGAGAAGCTGACCGGCGTGGAAGTGCCGCGTCGTGCATCGCTGATCCGGGTGCTCTATTCCGAAATCGGCCGGATCCTGAACCACCTGCTGAACGTCACCACGCAGGCGATGGACGTCGGTGCCTTGACGCCGCCGGTCTGGGGCTTCCACCATCGCGAATTGCTGCTCGATTTCTATGAGCGGGCCTGCGGCGCGCGGTTCCACGCCGCGTATTTCCGCCCTGGCGGGGTGCACCAGGATTTGCCTGCCGGTCTGTTGGACGACATGGAAGGCTGGTGCGACAACTTCCTGCCCTTCCTCGACGATCTTGACGGGCTGTTGACCGAAAACCGTATCTTCAAGCAGCGCAACGTCGATATCGGCGTGGTGACCGAAGAGGATATCCAGAATTGGGGCTTCTCCGGCGTGATGGTGCGCGGGTCCGGCTTCGCTTGGGACTTGCGGCGTTCGCAACCCTATGAATGCTATGACGAATTCGACTTCCAGATCCCTGTCGGCAAGAACGGCGATTGCTATGATCGCTATCTGGTCCGGATGGAGGAGATGCGGCAGTCGACCTACATCATGCGGCAGGCCATCGAAAAGCTGCGGATGCCCGAGAATCAGGGCGACGTGCTGGCGCGCGGCAAGCTGACCCCGCCGAAACGCGGCGACATGAAGACCTCGATGGAAAGCCTGATCCACCACTTCAAGCTCTATACCGAAGGGTTCCATGTGCCGGCGGGCGAAGTCTACGCTGCGGTCGAGGCACCGAAGGGCGAATTCGGGGTCTATCTGGTGGCGGATGGCACCAACAAACCCTATCGGGCCAAGCTGCGCGCACCGGGCTTCCTGCACCTGCAGGCGATCGACCATATCGCCAAGGGCCACCAACTTGCCGATATCGCCGCCATCATCGGTACGCTCGATATCGTGTTCGGCGAGGTGGACCGCTGATGACCTGCGTCACCGCTCTGCTTCGTCTTCGTAAAACTATTCCCGCCGGCGGCTTCCTCCGGTGTGGCCCGCACAAGGGGACAGCCTAATGCTCCGCCGCTTGCATCATGAACAGCCCGAGAGCTTCGAATTCACCCCGGCCAACAAGGCCTGGGCCGAGGCGCAGATCACCAAATACCCCGAAGGCCGCCAGGCCAGTGCGGTCATTCCGCTGCTGTGGCGTGCCCAGGAACAAGAGGGCTGGCTGACCCGTCCGGCAATTGAATATGTCGCCGACATGCTCGGCATGGCGTATATCCGGGCGCTCGAAGTGGCGACCTTCTACTTCATGTTCCAGCTCGAGCCGGTCGGCTCGGTTGCGCATATCCAGGTCTGCGGCACCACCACCTGCATGATCTGCGGCGCCGAGAACCTGATGGAGATCTGCAAGGAGAAGATCGCGCCGAAGCCGCACATGCTTTCGGCCGATGGCAAGTTCTCCTGGGAAGAAGTCGAATGCCTGGGCGCCTGTTCGAACGCGCCGATGGCGCAGATCGGCAAGGATTACTACGAAGACCTGACCGCCGAACGGTTTGCCGAGATCCTCGATGAACTCGCCGCAGGCCAGGTGCCGGTGCCGGGTCCGCAGAACGGCCGCTATGCGGCTGAGCCCAAGTCCGGGTTGGTGGCGCTGACCGAATTCGAAAGCGGCCGCACCCAGTACAACGCCAGCGTCGCCCGCGCCGTCGAGATCGGCGATGGCATCAAGCGGATCGACGGCACCGAAGTGCCGCTGCGTGCCCCCTGGCAGGGCAAGGCCGAAGGCGCCGCTCAGGTCGCCGAAATCGCCGAGAAAGAGCCGGCGCTTCTTGCCGCGGCACGCGAAGGCGGGGCAGATGACCTCAAGCTCCTGAAAGGGGTGGGGCCGAAGCTCGAAGGCACGCTGAACGATCTGGGTATCTATCACTACGATCAGATCGCCGCCTGGACCGAGGCTGAAATCGCCTGGGTCGATACCCGGCTGGCCTTCAAGGGCCGGGTCGAACGCGACGGCTGGATCGAGCAGGCCAAGAAGCTGGCGGCTGGCGAGGAGACCGAATTCTCCAAGCGCGCCAAGGACGACAAGATTTACGACTGACCGTGTCCCGCCCCTCGGGGCGGGGGACAGCCAAATGGGAAAATGATGAGCGACGAGCGCGACAGGGCGATGGCTCGCAAGGGCCGGACGACGGGGCTGGTGATTGCCGGTGCCGCTCTGGCTGCGCTGCTGGCGCCCTGGATTTGCCAGGGGCTCGGCCTCACGATCCGGCATGAGATGCTGATTTACTTCGCATCTCTTGCCGCCTTCGTCTGGGCGTTCGTCAACATCTATCAACTCTGGCGGATGCGCCAGGACAGCCAAGGGTAGCACGCATGCTCAAGGACCAGGACCGGATCTTTACCAACCTCTACGGTATGCATCACCGTTCGCTGAAAGGCGCGATGGCCCGCGGCCATTGGGACGGCACCGCCAAGATCCTCGCCAACGGCCGGGACTGGATCATCCAGCAGGTCAAGGATTCGGGGCTGCGTGGCCGCGGCGGCGCGGGCTTCCCGACTGGCCTGAAATGGTCCTTCATGCCGAAGGAAAGCGACGGTCGCCCGGCCTATCTGGTGATCAACGCCGACGAATCCGAACCCGCGACCTGCAAGGACCGCGAGATCATGCGCCATGACCCGCATACGCTGGTCGAAGGCGCGCTGATCGCCGGTTTCGCGATGAATGCTGTTGCCGCCTATATCTATATCCGTGGTGAATACATCCGCGAACGCGAGGCGCTACAGGCGGCGATCGACGAGGCCTATGACGCCGGGCTGATCGGCAAGAACGCCTGCAAGTCGGGCTATGATTTCGACATCTATCTGCACCACGGGGCAGGGGCCTATATCTGCGGTGAGGAAACCGCGCTGATCGAAAGCCTCGAAGGCAAGAAGGGCATGCCGCGGATGAAACCGCCGTTCCCCGCGGGCGCCGGTCTCTATGGTTGCCCGACCACGGTGAACAACGTCGAATCCATCGCCGTGACCCCGACCATCATCCGGCGTGGGCCTGAGTGGTTCTCCTCCTTCGGGCGACCGAACAACCACGGCACCAAACTGATGGCGTTGACCGGCCATGTGAACACGCCTTGCGTCTTCGAGGAATCGATGTCGATGTCGGTGCGCGAGATCATCGAGCATCACGGCGGCGGTATTCGCGGCGGCTGGGACAATCTGAAAGCGATCATTCCCGGCGGGGCGTCTTGCCCGGTGCTGCCGAAGGAAGCGCTTGAAGATGCGATTTTCGATTTCGACTGGATGCGCGAGAACAAATCCTCGTTCGGCACCGGCTGCATGATCGTCATGGACAACTCGGTCGATGTGGTGAAGGCGGTGTGGCGCCTGGCGAAATTCTTCAAGCACGAAAGCTGCGGCCAGTGCACACCCTGCCGCGAAGGCACCGGCTGGATGAGCCGGGTGATGGACCGCCTGGTGACCGGCGACGCCGAGGTCGAAGAAATCGACATGCTGCTGTCGGTGACCAAGCAGGTCGAAGGCCATACCATCTGCGCCCTTGGCGATGCGGCTGCCTGGCCGATCCAGGGGTTGGTGCGCCACTTCCGGGAAGAGATCGAAGATCGCATCAAGGCCAAGAAAACCGGGCGCATGGGCGCCATGGCGGCCGAGTGATCGGGATGCGGCGGCTTACCTCATATCCGGGGCTTGTCCTGCTGGGCCTTCTCGGCGTGTTGGCGGTGTCCGCCTGCACCGCGAAGGAAAAGCGCGTTGCCTTCGACGGGATTTATTTCCGCACCAAGGCCAAGGCGGTCGACCGCCGGGTGACGGTGGCGGATTTCCGTGTCGAGGTGAAGGACGCCCAACGCTCGCTTGACGCGGCGCGGCAGGCCGGGGCCTATGCCGGCACCCGCTATTGCATCGAGAACTATGGCTCGTCGCAGATCGTCTGGAGCAACGGGCCCAAGGCCGAGGCGGCCAAACTGGTGTTCGATCGCGACACTCTGATCCTGAATGGAGTGTGTCAAAAACCATGATGGCGCTATCGGCATATCACGGCCTGTCAGGCGTGCGCGGCCAGCGGGGCATTTTGCCCAGGCTGTTGTCGTGTCTGGCTCTGGCGGTGAGCGTCGTCGGTGTGCCGGCTGCGGCCAAGACGCCATTGCGCGATGTTCCCGAGATTTCGGATGGCATCTTCACCGTGGTGGTCGCCAATGAAATCCGTCGCAAGTGTGACGATATCCAGGGGCGGCTGTTGCGCGGGATCAGCGAAATCAGTCGTCTCCGCGCGCGGGCCAACAAGCTTGGGTACTCCGATGCGGAGATCCGGGCGTTGCTCGATTCCCGCGAAGAAAAGGCCCGGATGATCGCGCGGGGCCGCACGTATATGGCTGGCTTCGGGCTGGACTATGACAAACCGGGCGATCTTTGCC
Source organism: Pseudodonghicola xiamenensis DSM 18339 (assembly GCF_000429365.1). Classification (GTDB taxonomy): domain Bacteria; phylum Pseudomonadota; class Alphaproteobacteria; order Rhodobacterales; family Rhodobacteraceae; genus Pseudodonghicola; species Pseudodonghicola xiamenensis. The sequence goes on from NZ_AUBS01000001.1 coordinate 129,717, forward strand.
GGCTGGGCCGGTTGGAAATCAAGAACAACAGCGCAATCGGCGCGCTACTGAGGGCGAAATAGACCATGTCTGACCTCCGCAAAGTCATTATCGACGGAAACGAGATCGAAGTGGATGGGGCGATGACCCTGATCCAGGCCTGCGAGGTCGCCGGCATCGAAATTCCGCGTTTCTGCTATCATGAGCGTTTGTCGATCGCCGGCAACTGCCGCATGTGCCTGGTCGAAGTCGTGGGTGGCCCGCCGAAGCCGGCGGCCTCTTGCGCGATGCAGGTCCGCGACCTGCGCCCGGGGCCGGAAGGCCAACCGCCGGTGGTCAAGACCAATTCGCCGATGGTGAAGAAGGCCCGCGAGGGGGTGATGGAGTTCCTCCTGATCAACCACCCGCTGGATTGCCCGATCTGCGACCAGGGTGGCGAATGCGACCTGCAGGATCAGGCAATGGCCTATGGCGTCGATTTCTCGCGCTATCGCGAAGCCAAGCGCGCCAATGACGATCTTGATCTCGGGCCGCTGGTCGACACCCATATGACCCGCTGCATCTCGTGCACCCGCTGCGTGCGCTTCACCTCCGAGGTGGCCGGGATCACCCAGATGGGCCAAACCGGTCGCGGTGAGGACGCCGAGATCACCTCGTACCTCGGTCATACGCTGGATTCGAACCTGCAGGGCAATATCATCGACCTGTGCCCGGTCGGTGCGCTGACCTCGAAACCCTATGCCTTCACCGCCCGTCCCTGGGAGCTGACCAAGACCGAGACCATCGACGTGATGGACGCGCTTGGATCGAACATCCGGGTTGATACCAAGGGCCGCGAAGTGATGCGGATCATGCCGCGCAACCATGACGGCGTGAACGAGGAATGGATTTCCGACAAGACCCGCTTTGTCTGGGACGGCCTGCGTCGGCAACGTCTGGACAAGCCCTATATCCGTGAGAACGGCAAGCTGCGTCCGGCCACCTGGGGCGAGGCGCTTGGCAAGGCCGCAGCGGCGATGAAGGGGGGCAAGGTCGCCGCTCTGGTCGGCGATCTGGCCCCGGCCGAGGCGATCTTTGCCCTGAAACAGCTTGTGTCCGGTCTGGGCGGCAAGGTCGAATCCCGTACCGATGGCGCCGTGCTGCCGGCGGGCAACCGGTCGGCCTATGTCGGCACCGCCTCGATTGAGGATATCGAGACTGCCAAGGACATCTACCTGATCGGCTCCAATCCGCGTGATGAGTCTCCGGTGCTGAACGCGCGGATCCGCAAGGTCTGGACCAAGGGCACGACTGTCCATGTGATCGGGCCCAAGGACATGGATCTGACCTATGACTACGAATGGGTCGGGCCGGGGCGCGGGCCGCTGAACAAGTTGGTCGCCGAAGCGCAGCCGACGGAAGGCGCGCTGGTCATCGTGGGGCAGGGCGCCCTGACCGAAGGCGACGGCATTGCGGTTCTGGGGCAGGCGATGGCGCTGACCGAAAAGCTGGGCGGCAAGATGCTGGTTCTGCACACCGCCGCGTCGCGGGTTGCGGCGCTGGATCTGGGCGCGGTGACCGAAGGCGGGATGACCAAGGCGCTCGAGGGGGCCGATGTCGTCTATAACCTCGGTGCCGATGAGGTCGAAATCGCGGCCGGTCCCTTCGTGATCTATCAAGGCAGCCACGGCGATCGCGGGGCGCATCGCGCCGACGTCATCTTGCCGGGCGCCGCCTATACCGAGGAAGCCGGGCTGTTCGTCAATACCGAGGGCCGCCCGCAGCTGGCGCTGCGCGCCGGGTTTGCCCCGGGTGAGGCGAAAGAGAACTGGGCCATCCTGCGTGCCCTGTCGGGTGAGATGGGAACGCCGCTGCATTACGATTCGCTGGCGCAGCTGCGTCAGGCGATGGTTGCCGAGGTGCCGCTCCTGGCCCGGATCAACGAGGTTCCCGTGAATGAGTGGCAGCCGCTTGAGACCAAGGAACTCAAGCCTGGCAAGTTCTTCCCGGCGGTCAAGGATTTCTACCTGACCAACCCGATCGCCCGTGCCTCGACCCTGATGGCCGAGCTCAGCGCCAATGCGGCGGCGCGCAAAGCGGGGAAAATGGCGGCGGAATGATGGCGCGCGCGGCACTCATATCCCCCCTGTTGCTGGCGGCCTGCGGTGCGCAGGTCTCTGGCGATCAGGCGATGTCCTTCGCCCCCGACTACCGGGGTGTGGAGACCAGCCTGCTGGATGGGGATCTGGTGCAATTCGACGTGTCGATGACCGGCGCGCGTAATCAGGCCGATGTGGATGCCTATGTCGAATGTGCGGCGGCGCAATATGCGTTGATCCGCGGATACGGCTTTGCGCGGCATCTGCGCACAAATGTTTATGAAGAGGGTGGCGTGTGGCGTGCAGATGCTGTTTACACCATTTCGCCATCGCTGCCCCGTGGGCTGCGCAAGCTAGACGCCGAGGTCGTAGTTGCGCATTGCGCGGAGAACGGAATACCGACGGTGTGAGGACCTATGGCTGACTTCTTTTCCAACACCTATCTGGGCATTGCCCTGTTCTTGATCGGGAAGGTGCTGCTTCTGGTGGTGCCGCTGCTGGTGGCGCTTGCCTTCCTGATGTATGCCGACCGCAAGGTCTGGGCTGCGGTGCAGATGCGCCGGGGGCCGAACGTCGTGGGCGTCTTTGGGCTGCTCCAGAGTTTTGCCGACTTCCTGAAATATATGGTCAAGGAAGTGATCTTCCCGGCCGGGGCCGATCGGGCGGTCTTCCTCCTGGCACCGATGATCACCCTGGTGATGTCGCTGATCGCTTGGGCGGTGGTTCCGTTTAACGATGGCTGGGTGGTGTCGAACATCAATGTCGCCATTCTCTATGTTCTCGCGGTCTCCTCGCTCGAGGTTTACGGCGTGATCATGGGCGGTTGGGCGTCGAACTCGAAATATCCCTTCCTGGGCTCGCTCCGCTCTGCCGCGCAGATGATCTCTTACGAAGTGTCGATCGGGCTCATCATCATCGGGGTGATCATTTCGACCGGGTCGATGAACCTGACGGATATCGTCCGGGCGCAGGATGGCGACTATGGGTTGTTCAGCTGGTACTGGCTGCCGCAATTCCCGATGGTCTTCCTGTTCTTCATCTCGGCTCTGGCCGAAACCAACCGTCCGCCGTTCGACCTGCCTGAGGCGGAATCGGAACTGGTGGCGGGCTATCAGGTTGAATACAGCTCCACGCCCTTCCTGCTCTTCATGATCGGGGAACTGACGGCGGTGGTTCTGATGTGCGCGCTGACCTCGCTGCTGTTCTTCGGCGGCTGGCTGTCGCCGATCCCGGGCCTGCCCGACGGCGTCCTGTGGATGGTCGGCAAGATGCTGTTCGTCTTCTTCCTCTTCGCGATGGTGAAGGCGATCACACCGCGCTATCGCTATGACCAACTGATGCGCCTGGGCTGGAAGATCTTCCTGCCGATGTCGCTGGTCTGGGTGGTTTTCGTCGCCTTCGCCGCACGCTTCGAGTGGTTCTGGGGCGCCTTCGCGCGCTGGGGGAGCTGAGAATGACCGCAGCCCTCCTTCAAAAGACAAGCCCCGCACAAGTGGAGTGCCCAGCAAAATGACGCAGATCGACTATACCCGCGCCGCGAAATACTTCCTGCTCGCCGATTTCTTCACCGGCATGAAGCTGGGCCTTAAGTATTTCTTCGCCCCCAAGGCGACGGTGAACTATCCGCATGAGAAGGGGCCGCTCAGCCCCCGGTTCCGTGGTGAGCACGCGCTGCGCCGCTATCCCAACGGGGAAGAGCGCTGCATCGCCTGCAAACTGTGCGAGGCGATCTGCCCGGCGCAGGCGATCACCATCGACGCGGAACCGCGCGAGGATGGCAGCCGCCGCACCACGCGTTACGATATCGACATGACGAAATGCATCTATTGCGGCTTCTGTCAGGAAGCCTGCCCGGTGGATGCGATCGTCGAAGGGCCGAATTTCGAATTCGCAACCGAGACCCGGGAAGAGCTGTTCTACGACAAGCAGAAACTGCTCGATAACGGTGCCCGTTGGGAAGCCGAGATCGCCCATAACCTGGAACTGGACGCGCCCTACCGATGACCGAGACGCCGAAGAATCCATTCGAGGTCATGATGAAGCAGGCGCAGGAGATGGCGCAGGCATTCAATCCGGCGCTTGAAAGCTTCAACCCGAAGGGGTTCGAGGCTCTGTGGCCGACCATGCCCAAGGATGTGATGGAATTCATGTTCGGCAATGCGGTCAACAAGGGCGGTCTCGACGCTAAAACCCGGCTGCTTTTGACGCTGGCCGGGCTGACGATGCAAGGGGCGCAGGCCGATACCGCCGTGCGCCAGACCGTGCGCCACGCCGTCGAGGCGGGCGCGAAGAAACAGGAGATCGTGGAAACGATCGGCCATATGTCGGTCTTCGCCGGCATTCCCGCCATGACCCGGGCGCTTGATCTGGCGCGCGAGGCGATGGGCGGAGACAACGAGGATGACGAAGCATGAGCGTGTTTGCCTTTTACCTGTTTGCGATCTGCGCCTTGGCGGGCGGGCTGTTCACGGTGATCAGCCGTCAGCCGGTCCACTCGGTGCTGTGGCTGATCTTGGCCTTCCTCTCCTCGGCGGGGCTGTTCATTCTGCTCGGCGCTGAATTCGTCGCCATGCTTCTGGTGATCGTCTATGTCGGGGCGGTGGCGGTTCTGTTCCTCTTCGTGGTGATGATGCTGGACGTCGATTTCGCCGCGCTGAAGGCCGAGATGGCGAAATACATGCCGCTGGCGTTGCTGATCGGGGTGATCATCCTGATGCAGTTCTTCCTGGCCTTCGGGGCCTGGCAGGCCAACGATGTGTCCCGTGAATTGCTGGCGGCTCCGATGCCCGAGAATGTGCATAACACCGTGGCGATCTCGGAACTGCTCTACGACAAATATTTCCTCCTGTTCCAACTGGCCGGCCTGATCCTGCTGGTGGCGATGATCGGGGCGATCGTGCTGACGATCCGGCACCGCAAGGACATCAAGCGGCAGAATGTGCTGGCTCAGATCTACCGCGATCCGGCCAAGGCGATGGAGCTGCGGGATGTCAAACCGGGGCAGGGGCTCTGACACATGGACTGGATCGGCCTCGCCCATCTTCTGGTTAGCAAGATCGGGATTTTCGGGGTCGCTCTGCTCTGGGGGGTGAAAGCCGCGGTGAGCTGGATGCTCGTCCGCTGGTGGAGATTGAGACGCGCCGCGCTGCGCTGACAAAACTTATCGCCGGGCAGTTTGCCCGGCAGTTCCGGGAGACCGGGACAACGCGACAAAGAACGAATGGGCCAGGCCCAGAGGGACGATATGATCGGACTTGAGCATTACCTAACCGTGGCAGCCACGCTGTTCGTCATCGGGATCTTCGGGCTGTTTCTGAACCGTAAGAACGTGATCATCCTGCTGATGAGCATCGAATTGATCCTGCTTTCGGTGAACATCAACTTCGTGGCCTTCTCCTCTTTCCTCGGCGACATGGTCGGGCAGGTCTTCACCCTGTTCGTCCTGACGGTTGCCGCGGCCGAGGCGGCCATCGGGCTTGCGATCCTTGTCTGTTTCTTCCGTCTGCGCGGCTCCATCGCGGTCGAAGACGTCAACGTGATGAAGGGGTAAGAGACCAATGGAAACCATCATCCTCTTCGCCCCGCTGGTCGGGGCGATCCTGGCCGGTTTTGGCTGGAAGATCATCGGCGAGACGGCGGCCCAGTGGTTGACCACCGGCCTGCTGTTTCTCTCCTGCATCCTCAGCTGGATCGTCTTTATCAATTTCGATGGCGTTACCCATACCGTCGAAATCTTCCGCTATATCGAAAGCGGTTCGCTTTCGACCTCCTGGTCGATCCGGCTGGACCGTCTGACCGCGATCATGCTGATCGTGGTGACCAGCGTGTCGGCTTTCGTGCACCTCTACAGCTTCGGCTACATGGCGCATGATCCGGCGTTCAAGGATGGCGAAAGCTATAAACCGCGTTTCTTCGCCTATCTGTCGCTGTTTACCTTCGCCATGCTGATGCTGGTGACCTCGGACAACCTGGTGCAGATGTTCTTCGGCTGGGAAGGCGTTGGTCTGGCATCTTACCTGCTGATCGGCTTCTACTACCGCAAGCCTTCGGCCGGCGCTGCCGCGATGAAGGCCTTCGTGGTCAACCGGGTTGGCGACTTCGGCTTCTCGCTGGCAATGTTCGCGCTGTTCTTCCTGACCGACAGCATCGCCTTTGGCGACGTCTTCGTCGCGACGCCGGAACTGGCGCAAACCAAGCTGAATTTCCTGTGGGGTGAATGGACCGCCACCGAGGTGATCGCCATCCTGCTGTTCATCGGCGCGATGGGGAAATCGGCACAGCTTTTCCTGCACACCTGGCTGCCGGACGCGATGGAAGGCCCGACCCCGGTGTCGGCGCTGATCCACGCTGCGACCATGGTGACCGCGGGGGTCTTCCTGGTCTGCCGGATGTCGCCGGTGATGGAATTCGCTCCGCATGCGACGGCCTTCATCACCGTCCTGGGGGCGCTGACCGCCTTCGTCGCGGCGACCATCGGGCTGGTTCAGACCGATATCAAACGCGTCATCGCCTATTCGACGATGTCCCAGCTTGGCTATATGTTCGTGGCGGCCGGTGTCGGCGTCTATTCGGCGGCGATGTTCCACCTGCTGACCCACGCCTTCTTCAAGGCGCTGCTGTTCCTCTGCGCCGGTTCGGTCATCCACGCGATGCATCACGAACAGGACATGCGGAACTATGGCGGTCTGCGTAAGAAGATCCCCTTCACCTTCTGGACCATGATCCTGGGGACCCTGGCGATTACCGGGGTGGGTATTCCGATGACGGAAATCGGCTTTGCCGGCTTCCTGTCGAAGGATGCGATCATCGAAAGCGCCTGGGCCGGTGGATCGAGCTTCGGCTTCTGGATGCTGGTCATCGCGGCAGCCTTCACCGCCTTCTATTCCTGGCGTCTGATCTTCCTGACCTTCTTCGGCGCGCCGCGCGGCGACAAACATGCGCATGATCATGCGCATGAGAGCCCGACGGTCATGCTGGTGCCGCTGGGTGTACTCAGCCTGGGCGCGATCTTCGCGGGGATGCTGTGGTACGGCAACTTCTTCGGCCACGCCGATGAGGTAGGCAAGTTCTACGGCATTCCGGTGGCCGAGGCTTCGGCCCATGGCGAGACCGCCGGCGCCCATGAGGAAACGGCTGCTGCCGCGCACGGTGAAACCGCCACTGCTACGCATGGTGAGACCACGACCGAGGCGCCTGCCGCCGAGGCGGGGACCCATCATGTCACCTTCGCCGGTGAACCGGGGCAGGGCGCGCTGTACATCAGCCCGGACAACCACGTGCTGGATATCGCCCATACCGCACCGGCCTGGGTCAAAGTATCGCCGTTCATCGCGATGCTCTCGGGTCTGCTGGTTGCGATCTGGTTCTATCTGGTCAGCCCGTCGCTGCCCAAGAAGCTGGCTGAAAGCCAGCGCCCGCTCTACCTGTTCTTGCTGAACAAATGGTACTTCGACGAAATCTATGACGCCGTATTGGTGAAGCCCGCGTTGGCTCTGGGTCGGCTGCTGTGGAAGCGCGGTGATGGCAACATCATCGACGGCTTCCTGAACGGGGTTGCCCTGGGCATCATTCCGTTCTTCACGCGGCTCGCGGGCCGGGCGCAGTCGGGCTACATCTTCACCTATGTCTTCTGGATGGTGCTTGGCATGGCTGCCCTGGTCACCTGGATGACGATCGGCGGAGGAGCACACTAATGGACAACCTCCTTTCCATTATCACCTTCGTGCCGGCTCTGGCGGCGCTGATCCTGGCGGTGTTCCTGCGCGGTGACGATGCCGCGGCGCAGCGCAACGCCAAATGGGTGGCGCTTTTCGCCACCACGGTCACTTTCCTGATCTCCATCGCGCTTTATACCGAATTCGATCCCTCAAACACCGGCTTCCAGTTCGTGGAAGAGGGCAAGTGGCTGATGGGTATGAAGTACAAGATGGGCGTGGACGGGATCAGTATCCTGTTCGTGCTGCTGACCACCTTCATCATGCCGCTCACCATTCTGGCGAGTTGGAACGTGACCGACCGGGTGAAGGAATACATGATCGCCTTCCTGCTGCTGGAGACGCTGATGCTGGGCGTGTTCATGGCGCTCGATCTGGTGCTCTTCTATCTCTTCTTCGAAGGCGGCCTGATCCCGATGTTCCTGATCATCGGCATCTGGGGTGGACCCAACCGCATCTATGCGTCGTTCAAGTTCTTCCTCTACACCTTCCTCGGCTCGGTGCTGATGCTGGTGGCGATGGTGGCGATGTATGCAGATGCCGGCACCACCGACATCGAGGTTCTGTTGACGCATGAATTCTCCTCGACAGGCTTCACGCTGCTGGGGATGCATGTCATGGGCGGGATGCAGACCATCCTGTTCCTCGCCTTCTTCGCCTCCTTCGCGGTGAAGATGCCGATGTGGCCGGTGCACACCTGGCTGCCCGACGCTCACGTGCAGGCGCCCACCGCGGCCTCGGTGCTGCTGGCGGCGATCATGCTGAAGATGGGCGGCTACGGTTTCCTGCGTTTCTCGCTGCCGATGTTCCCTGTGGGATCGGAAGTGATGGCGACCTTCGTGATGTGGATGTCGGCGATCGCGATCGTCTACACCTCCTTCGTGGCGCTGGTGCAGGAAGACATGAAGAAGCTGATCGCCTATTCGTCGGTCGCGCATATGGGCTTTGTCACCATGGGGCTGTTCGCAGCCAACCAGCAGGGTGTCGACGGGGCCATCTTCCAGATGCTCAGCCACGGCTTCATCTCCGCGGCGCTGTTCCTCTGCGTTGGCGTGATCTACGACCGGATGCACACCCGTGACATCGCCGCCTATGGCGGTCTGGTGAACCGGATGCCGGCCTACGCCCTGGTCTTCATGTTCTTCACCATGGGTAACATCGGTCTGCCGGGCACCTCGGGGTTCATCGGCGAATTCCTGACCCTGATCGGGACTTTCCAGGTCAACACCTGGGTGACGGCCGTGGCCGCGACCGGCGTGATCTGGTCGGCTGCCTACGGGCTGTGGTTGTACCGTCGGGTCGTCTTCGGCGATCTGATCAAGGAAAGCCTGAAGACCATCAAGGACATGGACGCGCGCGAAAAGTGGATCTTTGCCCCGCTGGTGGCGATGACCCTTCTGCTGGGCTTCTACCCGTCGGTTGTCACCGACATCATCAGCCCCTCGACCACCGCGCTGGTCCAACATTTTGACACGGCGGTGGCCGCGGCCGAGGCCGCGACACAGACCGCTTCGAACTAAGGAACCGGACAGATGATTCAGGCCGATCTAACCGTAATCCTGCCGGAAATCATTCTGGCCGCTTACGCCCTGCTGGCGCTTGTCGCCGCAGTCTACACCGGCAAGGACCGCCTCGGCCCGACGCTGGTGTGGACCACCGGGGTTCTGATGGTACTTCTGGGGATTTGGATCGCGACGGCGCCGGGTGGCGGTACCACCGCCTTCGGTGGCATGTTCATCGACGACGGCTTCTCCCGCTTCGCCAAGGTGGTGATCCTGTTCTCCGCCGCCGGCGTGCTGGTGATGAGCCAGGACTACATGTCGCGTCGCGGGTTTCTGAAGTTCGAATTCCCGGTGCTGGTGTCGCTGGCCGTGGTGGGCATGCTGGTCATGGTCTCCGCCGGCGATCTGATGGCGCTCTATATGGGGCTCGAACTGATGTCTCTGTCGCTCTACGTTGTTGCCGCCATGCGGCGTGACAGCGTCAAGTCGACCGAGGCCGGCCTGAAGTACTTCGTTCTCGGCGCGCTCAGCTCGGGGCTGCTGCTCTATGGTGCCTCGCTGGTCTATGGCTTCACCGGCACCACCGAGTTCAGCGGTATCGTTCAGGCGGTTCAGCATGGCAATATGGCGCTGGGTCTGCTCTTTGGCCTAGTGTTCCTGATCGCCGGTCTGGCCTTCAAGGTCTCGGCAGTGCCGTTCCACATGTGGACGCCCGACGTCTATGAAGGTTCGCCGACCCCGGTGACCGCCTTCTTCGCCACCGCGCCGAAGATGGCCGCCATGGCGATGATGACCCGCCTGTTGTTCGAAGCCTTCGGTCAGGCGATTTCGGACTGGAGCCAGGTGATCGCGCTGCTGTCGCTGCTGTCGATGTTCCTGGGTTCTGTCGCCGCGATCGGTCAGAGCGATATCAAACGCCTGATGGCCTATTCGTCGATCACTCACATGGGTTTTGCGCTGATGGGTCTGGCCTCGGGCACGGTTTTCGGTGTGCAGTCGATGCTGATCTACATGGCGATCTACGTCACCATGAACATCGGCACCTTCGCCTTCATCCTGATGATGGAGAAGGACGGCAAGCCGGTGACCGATATCTCGGCGCTGAACATGTATGCCAAGCGCGAGCCGGGCAAGGCGCTGGCGATGCTGGTGCTGATGTTCTCGATGGCCGGTGTGCCGCCGATGCTGGGCTTCTTCGGGAAGTTCTACGTTCTGCGCGCCGCTTATGAGGGCGGGCTGGTCTGGCTGGCAATCGCCGGTGTGATCGCCTCGGTGATCGCGGCCTTCTACTATCTGCGCATCGTGTACTTCATGTACTTCGGCAAGGACGGCGAAGAGATGGACGCCCATTCCTCGCCGATGCTGTGGCTGGCGCTGACCGCCTCGGCGGCGATCATGGTGGTGGGCATCATCAACATGTTCGGGGTCGAGGGCGCGGCGGCTGCCGCGGCCCAGACGCTGCTGCAACAGTAAGGTTCCGGACCGGCGGGAGCTTTTGTCCTTGCCGGTCCTGCTGACATCTGGTCCGGAGGACGCGCGCATGGCAGTTTGGCCCGAAGCCTATGAACGCCGCATCCTGGAGGAGGTCGACAGCACCCTGAGCGAGGCGGCGCGTATCGCGCCCACGCTGACCGGTCCGGTCTGGCTCATGGCCCGGGTCCAGACATCCGCTCGCGGCCGCCGTGGCCGGGCCTGGACCAGCCCGATGGGCAATCTCTATTCCACGTTGATCTATCGCCCTGAAGGCGCGGTGCCGCAGATCGCCCTGCGCAGCTTCGTCGCGGCCCTGGCCCTGTTCGACGCCTGTGTCGCGGTGACCGGACGGGCCGAATGTTTCGCGCTGAAATGGCCCAATGACGTGCTGCTGAACGGTGGCAAGCTGGCGGGTATCCTGTTGGAAAGCCTCAGCCAGGGGGCGGGCACCATGCATCTGGCCGTCGGTATCGGCGTCAACCTTGCCGATGCGCCGGGGGCAGATGCTGTCGAACCCGGGGCGGTGCGGCCGGTCTCTCTGGCGTCGGAGCTGGGGGTCTTGGTCACGCCTGAGGAGTTTCTCACTGAACTCGCAGTGGCCTATGACCGCTATGAGCGGCAATTCATGAACTTCGGTTTCGCGCCGATCCGCGAGGCCTGGCTGGCCCGTGCTGCCCGGCTGGGAGAGCCGGTGATCGCGCGCACCAATACATCCGAGACCGCCGGAATCTTCGAGACCGTTGATGCCGACGGGCAACTGGTTCTGTCCACCGACGGGGGCCGTGTGCGCATCCCGGCGGCGGATGTCTATTTCTGACACCTGGGGGAGGGGAATGGCCCATGCTTCTGGCCATCGACTGTGGCAATACCAACACCGTCTTTTCGGTCTGGGACGGTGAGAAATTTCTTTGTACCTTCCGCACCTCGACGCATCATGCGCGCACGGCGGATGCCTATTTCACCTGGTTTTCGACGCTGCTCACCCACTATGGGGTCGATCCGGACGTTACCGATGTGGTGATCGCCTCGACGGTGCCGCGGGTAGTGTTCAATCTGCGTATCTTTTCCGAACGCTTCTTCGGGTGCCGGCCGCTGGTGGTGGGCAAGCCGGAGTGCCTGCTGCCGCAGGAGCCGCGCGTCGATCAGGGTACCAGGCCTGGGCCTGACCGTCTGGCCAATGCCGTGGGGGCCTTTGACCGCCATGGCGGCGATGTGGTGGTGGTGGATTTCGGCACCGCCACAAATTTCGACGTAGTCGCCTCGGACGGGGCCTATGTCGGGGGGGTGATCGCGCCGGGCGTGAACCTCAGCCTCGAGGCGCTGCATTCGGGCGCGGCGGCACTGCCGCATGTGGATATCAGCCAACCCGACAAGGTGATCGGAACAAATACGGTTGAATGTATTCAATCCGGCGTCTTCTGGGGTTATATCGGCCTGATCACCGGGATCATCCAGCGGATCAAGGCCGAATACGGGCGCCCGATGAAAGTAATTTCCACCGGTGGACTGGCCCCCCTGTTTCAGCAGGGCGAGGATTTGTTCGATCGGTTCGAGGACGATCTCACGATGCACGGGCTGACCGTGATTCATCGCTACAACAAAGAAAACGGAGTGTTATGAGCAGCAAGAGACTGATCTATTTGCCGCTGGGCGGCGCAGGCGAAATCGGCATGAACGCCTATGTCTACGGATATGGCGAGCCCGGGAAAGAACGACTGATCCTTGTCGACCTGGGCGTCGCCTTTCCGGATATGGACGGCACCCCGGGTGTCGATCTGATCATGCCCGATATCGCCTGGCTGAAGGAGCGGACGGACAGGCTCGACGCGATCTTCATCACCCACGCCCATGAGGATCACATCGGTGCCATCGCCCATCTGTGGCGCGATCTTGGGGCGCCTGTCTATGCGCGCGCCTTCACCGCCAATCTGGCGCGGGGCAAGATGGATGAATACGGCTTGCCCGAAGACGCCATCACCACCGCATCGGCCTGGCCCGAGGTGATCAAGGCGGGGCCCTTTACCGTGGGCTTCCTGCCGATTTCGCATTCGATCCCGGAAAGCGCCGGTCTGGTGATTGACAGCCCGGCAGGACGTGTCGTCCATACCGGCGACTTCAAGCTCGACCCCGCCCCAGTGGTGGGGGAGGCCTTCGATCCCGACCTCTGGGCCGAAGTGGCCAAGCCGGGTCTTCAGGCGCTGGTCTGCGATTCCACCAACGTGTTCTCTCCCAATCCGGGGCGGTCGGAATCCGATCTTGGCACCCCGCTGGAAGAGCTGGTGCTCGAAGCGCGCGGCATGGTGGTCGCTACGACCTTCGCGTCGAACGTGGCTCGGCTGAAGACATTGGCCGAAGCGGCCCATCGCGCCGGGCGCTCCATCGTGTTGCTGGGCCGGGCGATGCGTCGCATGGTCGAGGCGGCGATCGAGACCGGGGTACTGAGAAGCTTTCCCACCGTCGTCAGCCCGGAAGAGGCGCAGGATATTCCGCGTGAAAATCTGATGCTGCTGGTGACCGGCAGCCAGGGTGAGCGCCGCGCCGCCAGCGCCCAGCTTGCGCGAGGCAAATATCGCGGACTGGAGCTGAAGGAAGGCGATACCTTCCTGTTTTCCTCCAAGACCATCCCGGGCAACGAGCGCGGCGTGATCCGGATCATGAACCAGCTCAGCGAAAAGGGCGTGGATGTGGTCGACGATCGTGGCGGGCTCTATCACGTGTCCGGTCATGCCAACCGGCCCGATCTGCAGCGGATGCATGAGATCATGAAGCCAAAGATGCTGATCCCGATGCACGGCGAACACCGGCATCTGCGCGAACATGCGCGGCTGGCCGAGGCCCGCGGCATCGCTTCGGTGATCGCGGTGAACGGCATGATGCTGGATCTGTCGGGCGACCGACCCGAGGTGGCGGGACATGTTGATACCGGGCGGACCTATCTGGATGGCAGCGTGAAGATCGGCGCGCTCGACGGGGTGGTGCGCGACCGGGTCCGCATGGCTCTGAACGGCCATCTGGTGGTGTCGGTGATCCTGGATGAAGACGATGATCCGATCGACGGCGCCTGGGTCGACATGAAGGGGCTGGCAGAGCTGGGCAGCAGCAATGCGGCGCTGTGCGATATCCTCGAGGAGGACCTGGGCCAGTTCCTGGGCCGGGCCAAACGTGCCACGCTGACCGATGACGACAAGCTGGAAGAAGGCCTGCGCCGGGTCGCGCGGCAAAGCGCGCAGAACGAGATCGGCAAGAAGCCCGAGGTCACGGTGGTGATCAGCCGGCTGGGCTGACACCGGTACCGCCGAGACTGGAAACAAGAACGCCCCGGACAGACGTCCGGGGCGTTCTTGTTTGGAGATGTCGCCAGGCTCAGGCGGTGCGGCGTTCCTCGAAGCTCAGCGCGATGAAGCTGGGCATGTGATCGCCCATCCCGACAACCTTGCTGTCGCGGCTGCTGCCGCTGCGCGACGATCCGGACTTCGACGAAGAGGACCGCGATGGCGAGGATTTCGAGGAAGAAGAGGGGGACGAAGACGACGCGGCAGAGGCGGCCTTGGGCGCGGCGGCCTTGGACGACGAAGACCGCGACGAGGAACTCGATCGGGAAGAGCTGGATTTAGAAGCGCTACTGCGCTCCTCGCTCTTCTTCTCGGGCTCTTCGCTCACTTCGGCGCTCTTGAAGCTCAGCGGGCTTTCCTGACGCGGAATCGGCTTTTGCAGCAGCCGTTCGACCGCGTCGAGCAGCTTGTCATCGCGGGCCGAGCACAGGGTGATGGCCTTGCCCTCACGCCCGGCGCGTCCGGTCCGTCCGATCCGGTGCACGTAATCTTCGGCATGGCTGGGCACGTCGAAGTTGAACACATGGCTGACGCTGGGCACATCGAGCCCGCGCGCGGCCACATCCGAGGCGACCAGAAGCCGCAGTGACCCCTCGCGGAAGCCATCCAGGGTCTTGGTGCGCTGGCTCTGGTCCAGATCGCCGTGGATCGGGGCCGCGTCATAGCCGTATTTCTTCAGCGATTTGGCGACGACATCGACGTCCATCTTGCGGTTGCAGAAGACGATCGCATTGGTCAGCTTGTCGCCTTCGGCGTCGATCAACGCCCGCAGCAGCCGGCGTTTTTCGCTGCCTTCGCGATCGCGGCGGCTGGCCTTGAAGGTCACCACGCTCTGTTCGATGGTTTCCGAGGCGGTCGCCTGACGGGCGATCTCGATCCGCTCCGGGTTCGACAGGAAGGTGTTGGTAACCCGTTCGATCTCGGGCGCCATGGTGGCCGAGAAGAACAGGGTCTGCCGGGTAAAGGGAGTGAGCGAGAAGATGCGTTCGATATCGGGGATGAACCCCATGTCGAGCATCCGGTCGGCCTCGTCCACCACCATGATCTGCACGCCGGTCAGCAACAGCTTGCCGCGTTCGAAATGGTCCAGCAGCCGGCCCGGGGTGGCGATCAGCACGTCGACACCCTTATCGATCAGCGCATCTTGCTCCTTGAAGCTGACGCCGCCGATCAGCAGCGCTTTGGTCAACTTCAGGTGCTTGGTGTAGATATCGAAGTTTTCCGCCACCTGGGCGGCCAGCTCGCGCGTGGGGCAGAGCACCAGGGAACGCGGCATCCGCGCCCGGGCGCGGCCACGGGCCAGCAGGGTGATCATCGGCAGCGTGAAGCTTGCCGTCTTGCCGGTGCCGGTCTGGGCGATGCCCAGCACGTCACGTCCCTGCAGGGCCGGGGGGATCGCCCCCGCCTGGATCGGAGTCGGGCTTTCATACCCGGCCTCTTCGATGGCTTTGAGAACTTTGGGGTTTAGATTCAGGTCTGTGAATTTCGTCATATGATACCGCGTTTCGCGGACATCGACTTGGCCCGCGCATCTGATCAGGGGCCGAGCCCGGATGGCTCGCGCGTCTGGCGCAGAAGGCCCGTGCCGCCGCATAGCAAAATCGTGGGCCGGGGTCAAACACAGTTGCGAATATATGAAATTTCTGCCGCGAAATAGTCACGGTGGGAACGACGCCACGGGCAGGTCAGAACTGTTTTTCCACTTTTGCCGCCAGCCCGAGATCGCAGCGGTGCAGTAGCCCCTCGGCCTCCAGCGCGGTGCGCAGGCGGGGGGTGTCGGCGCAAAGCTCGTCATAGAACGCGCGCAGGCCGGCGTCGCCCTCGTTGTCGCGGATGGTGCTCAGAACCTCATGCAGGGTCAGCCCGCCCTTGTCGCGGGGGCGGGCCGGCGCCAGTTCCGCCCGATAGGAGCCATGCTCCAGCCGGTAGTGAAAGGCTGCCAGCCAGTCCTCCCAGCTCTTGGCGTGGCAATGGCATAGCAGCAGCCCCTGCAGCTCTGTCTCGGCTGGATTCATCTGCTCGCCGAGAAAGACATTGTGGATTTTCACGGTCAGATCGGACAGCCCGGTGCGCACGAAGAGCTTGCCGGCCAGATGGCTGAGAAATCCGCCCTTCACGAAGGTGCCGAACCGGGGATACAGCCGGGCGACCGTCGCGTCGCGGGCTGGGCCGGCGGGGATGAAGCCCTTGAAACTGGTGCCGTCGCCGCCTGCCAGCACTTCGACGGGCCTCACCCGGGCACAGAGCGTCGTGGCCGGCAGCTGTGCCAGCCGCTGATCGACGGGGCGATCGGGCCAGAGGAATTCGTCGACATCCATATGGATCAGCCAGTCGACCTCGGCCTTGCGGCGGTGGATGCGGGTGGCGTTGAAGGTCTGGCGCGCCTGATGCTTGGCCGGACGCCGGACCCCCTGCCTGCGCCAATAGGCATCGTCACAGGAGAAGACGCGGATTTTCGGATGGGCCTTCAGGGTGTCGAAGGTATCCGGATCGGGCGCGTCGAGATGGATGTAGAGCCGCTGCGCGCCCAGCTCGAGATGATAGGCGGCAAAGGCCAGAACCTCGTCCCTTGGTGCCTTGATGGTCGAGACGATGCCCCAGCTTGTCATCTGTCAGAATGCTCCCGCGGCAGATCGCCGAACCATCGCGCGACCTTGTCATCAAGGTCAAGCGGCGCTGTCAGCAGCATGTCATGGGCGGTCAGGCGATCCAGCAGACGCGGGGTGGCAAGGTTGATCTGATCGTAGAAACGGCGCAGGCCTGCGTTCCCCTCGGCGTCGATGATTACGTCGAGAACGTCGCGTAACCGCATGCGATCTTTTATCTTTTCGCGATACGATCCCTTGCTCATCCGAAACTTTAGATGGCGTTCGAAATGGGCCCAGTCGGGGGCATGGGCATGGCCCACATGAACATCGGTCAGGCGGGAATAATTGGAAATCGGCAGGCCCTGGTGGATCACCCCATGGATGCCCAGCCGGATCTGCGGCAACCCCGTGCGGGCGATGTTCTTACCGCCGGTATAGCCCAGGAATCCCTCGGGTACATAGGCGCCGAAGTCGGGATAGATATCGGCCAGCTCGCGCTTGGTCAGGCCGCGTTCGCGGCGGGTCAGCTTGAAGTGCGACGGACCGCGCCAGGGATCGTCTTGCGCCAGCAACTCGGCCGGGCGGATGCGGAGATAGGCCGCCTCAGGGTCCGCCTCGGCCAGAAGCTGCGCCAGCGGGCGGGGCGACAGCAGGAATTCATCGACGTCGATATGAGCCAGCCAGTGCATTTCACTGCGGCGATAGGCGCGCGAAGCGTTGAACGCCTGACGAAGCTGATGCGATCGCTGGGCGCGTTCGGGCTTCTTACGCCAATAGGCAGCATCACATTGGGTGATCCGCACCATCGGAAAGGGGGCGAAGAATTCCGCCACCTGGGGATCGGGCTGATCGAGGAAAATGTCGATCAGCGACGCCCCAAGATCGAGGTGATAGGCCGCGAAGCGGGCAATGGCGCCAAGCGGCGCCTTGATGGTCGATACCGTGCCCCAGCGCAGCCGGGTGGGGTCACGTTCGACCAGATCGGGCGGAACCGGCAGGTGGATATTGGATGGCGCCGGTTCCGTCATTCAGCGATCACACCATCATTTCCTTGGTCGCGCTGAGCGTGAGATCGGGATAATCGCGCTCGATCCGGTCGATATCCCACTGCAACCGGGTCAGATAGACGATATCGCCGTCGTGATCATGGGCGATATGCTGCTTGTTGGCGTTGACGAATTTATCGACCGCCAGCTTGGGGCCGCTGACCCAGCGGGCCGAGGTGAACTGACTGGGTTCGAACCGCACCGGCAGGCCGTATTCCATCTCGATCCGGCTTGCCAGCACCTCGAACTGCAGGGCGCCGACGACGCCGACGATGAAGCCCGAGCCGATCGAGGGTTTGAACACCTTGGCGGCGCCTTCCTCGGCGAATTGCATCAGCGCCTTTTCGAGGTGCTTGGCCTTCATGGGGTCGCCCGCGCGCACCGTTTGCAGCAGCTCCGGCGCGAAGGAGGGGATGCCGGTGACCCGGATCGCCTCGCCTTCGGTCAGCGTGTCGCCGATACGAAGCTGGCCATGGTTCGGGATGCCGATGATATCGCCGGCCCAGGCCTCTTCCGCCAGCTCGCGGTCAGAGGCGAGGAACAGCACCGGGTTCGACACCGCCATCGGTTTCTTCGACCGCACATGCAGCAGCTTCATGCCGCGCTTGAAGTGTCCCGAGGCCAAGCGCACGAAGGCCACCCGGTCGCGGTGTTTCGGGTCCATGTTCGCCTGAACCTTGAAGACAAAGCCGGAAACCTTTGTTTCGTCGGGGAAAATCTGTCTCGGCTCAGCGCTTTGCGGCTGCGGTTCGGGGCCATAGGCGCCGATGCCTTCCATCAGTTCCTTCACCCCGAAGGAGTTGATGGCAGAGCCGAACCAGATCGGTGTCATATGGCCTTCGAGCACGGCCTGCGGGTCGAGCTTGGGCAGCAGCTCGCGCGCCATCTCCAGCTCTTCCATCAACTGGTCGAGCAGATGGGCGGGCACATGTTCGGCCAGCTTCGGATCATCCAGCCCCTCGATCTTGATCGATTCCGCCACCTTGTTGCGGTCGGCCCGGTCCATCAGCTCGAGCCGGTCGCGCAGGATGTCATAGCAGCCGACGAAATCGCGACCCTGACCGATCGGCCAGGAGGCAGGCGTCACGTCGATCGCCAGCATCTCCTGAATCTCGTCGATGATCTCGAAGGTGTCGCGGCTTTCACGGTCCATCTTGTTGCAGAAGGTCAGGATCGGCAGGTCGCGCAACCGGCAGACCTCGAACAGCTTTTGGGTCTGGCTTTCCACCCCCTTGGCGCCGTCGATCACCATCACTGCCGCATCCACCGCCGTCAGCGTGCGATAAGTGTCTTCGGAAAAATCCGAGTGGCCGGGAGTGTCGACCAGGTTGAACCGGAACTTGCCATAGTCGAAGGACATCGCCGAGGCCGAGACCGAGATGCCCCGATCCTTTTCCATCTGCATGAAGTCCGACCGGGTGCGCCGCGCCTCGCCCTTGGCGCGCACCTGTCCGGCCATCTGGATGGCGCCCCCGTACAGGAGGAATTTCTCCGTCAGCGTGGTCTTGCCCGCGTCCGGGTGTGAGATGATCGCAAAGGTGCGGCGCCGGGCGATTTCCGGCGGCAGGGCGGGGCGGTTCGAGGCGGTGTCCAACATGGTCGCGCGTATAGGCGTGCTTCGGGGTGGAGGCAAGAAAATCAGCGTTGCCTATTGTGTCGAGGCGCGGCGTAGCAGGTCGATGACATCGGGACGGTCGAGCAGTGATTTCTGCACGTCGAGCCCCTGTGCTTCGCTGCGGGCATGATCGGAAAGGTGGGGGTCGATGCGCGCCAGCAGGTCGGGCGGCAGGGCGGCGCGGGTGCGGGGATCGACCAGCAGGCTTTCGGCGGCGATGCCCTCGGCATAGATGATCTCGTGATGATCGAAGAGAAGCTGGAAATAATCGACGAATCCGCCGTCCTGGACATAGATGGTGGTGCCGTTCACCAGATGTCGAGCCTTGATCAGCAGATCCGGCCGGCCGGTGCCAAGCGCATCGCTGCGTTGATAGACGAACAGGCGGTGGTCGGGGCTGACCACCAGATCGCCGGTGTTGTTGAGCGTGCCGGCCCGGATGACGATGGGGGCGAAGGAGCCGGTGGCCCGCAGGGTGCTTTGCCCGATCCAACGAACTTGCTGGCCGCCGTGATCGCGTGTCAGTACCCGGTCACCGACCTTCAGATCCTCGATTCTGACCTGCGCGCCCGAGGCCAGGGTGATCCGGGTGCCGCGGGTGAAGGACACGCTGGCGACCTGGGCGAATTTTACCGCGGCGGCGGCCCGGTTCATGCCGACCAGCGTATAGTCGATCTCGACGGTCATCGGCCCCAGCGGCAGCAGGTAGACGGCGGCGATCATTTCCTCTGCATCGGTTTCCACCAGGCCGAGGGCCTCGATCATCCGGCCGTCAGGGGTCATGAACTGCAGCGCGCTGTCTAGATGCAGCATTGCGCCGGGCTGGCCGGCTTCAGCGCCTTCGGCGATGCGGAATGTGCCGTCGTCGCGCGGCGCGATCACCAGCCGCTTGCGGCTGGCCCCGGGGCTGAGCTGATAGATATCATCAAGCATCATCTCTTCCATGTCGGACAGCGGATCGCCCAGATTGGCGCCCTGCACGACGCGGAAGGTCTGGGCCGGAAAGACGGCGATGGCTTGGGTCGGGCTGTCGATGGCGGTCACGGGCGGAAAACTCTCTCAGGGCTGGCAGAACAGAGGTGGCCGGGGGGTGGAAATCAAGCCGTAGCATCAGATTGTGGCTAATCCGGGTCAAATCGCGGGTGAAAGGCTGGCATCGAGGCGCGGGCGGGCTAGTATCCGCTCCGATTGGGGCCGCCGGACGGCCGGGAAGGGAGAACGAAAATGGACTTGGGAATTTCAGGTAAACGCGCATTGGTCTGCGCCAGCAGCAAGGGGCTGGGCCTTGGCTGTGCCGAGGCGCTGGCGGCCGAGGGTGTCGATCTGGTGATGAACGCCCGCGGCGCCGAGGCGCTTGAGGCCAGCGCCCAGGCGATCCGCGATGCCTATGGGGTCAAAGTGGTGACGGTGGCCTGCGATGTGACCACGCCGGACGGCCAGGCGATGGTGCTGAAAGCGGCCGAGGGGGCCGATATCCTGGTCAACAACGCTGGTGGCCCGCCCCCGGGCATGTGGACCGATTGGGAGCGAGAGGATTTCATCAAGGCGCTGGATTCCAACATGCTGACGCCGATCGCCTTCATCAAGGGGCTGGTGCCGGGCATGATGGAGCGCGGCTGGGGCCGGGTGGTGAATATCACCAGCCAGGCAGTGCGTGCGCCGATCCCTGTGCTGGGGCTGTCGAATGCGGCCCGCACCGGGTTGACCGGCTATGTCGCCGGCACCTCGCGTCAGGTGGCTTCCAAGGGGGTGACGATCAACAACCTGCTGCCGGGGCTGCATGCCACAGACCGAGCGGAGTCGCTCGATACCGCCGCGGCCAAGCAGCAGGGGATCACCATCGAGGAAGCCCGCGCGCAGCGGTGTTCGGCGATCCCGGTGGGCCGTTATGGCACGCGGCAGGAATTCGGGGCCGCCTGCGCCTTCCTCTGCTCGCAGCATGCGGGTTTCATCGTCGGGCAGAACGTGCTGCTGGACGGTGGCGCGATCAATCTGACCATGTGATGTCGGGGCCGGGGCGCGCTACCCGCCAGCCCCGGCCCGTTCGCCTCGGGGGGGAGGATGAAATACGATGAAATACGATGCGGTCCCGAGCGCCATGTCTCTGCGGGAGAGGGCGCCGCTGCTCCCTTGCGGGGCACCTGTTGCTGACGGCTTGTCCCCGAAGGCGAGGGTTGCTATCTGCTGACCACCCGACAGTTTCCCTCGGGTTTGGGAACGAGGCCCGAGAGTGAGCGCAGAGACCACCACCCCACGGCTTGAGATCAAGAACCTGGTGCGTCATTTCGACGGGCGCAGGGTGGTTGATGACGTTTCCTTGCAGATCCGCGCGGGGCAGGTGACCTGCCTGCTCGGCCCTTCGGGTTGTGGCAAGTCCACCACGCTGAGGATGATCGCCGGGGTGGAGATGCAGGACACCGGTGAAATCTGGGTCGATGGCAAGCTGGTTTGCGACACCGTCTTCCGGGTGCCGCCGGAGCGGCGAGAAATCGGGCTGATGTTCCAGGATTTCGCCCTGTTCCCGCATCTGAGCGTCGCCGACAATGTGGCTTTCGGCCTGCACGGGGGCAGCAAGGCCGAGAAACGCGCGCGGGTCGAGGAATTACTGACCCGGGTGCATCTGATCAACCATATCGACGATTATCCGCACCAGCTTTCGGGCGGTGAACAGCAGCGGGTGGCGCTGGCGCGCGCCTTGGCGCCGCGGCCCAAGATCATGCTGATGGATGAACCCTTCTCCGGCCTCGATAACCGGCTGCGCGACGGTATCCGCGACGAGACGCTGGCGCTGTTGAAGGAAGAGGATACCGCGGTTCTGCTGGTCACGCATGAACCCGAGGAGGCCATGCGCATGGCCGACGAGATCGCGCTGATGCGCTCCGGGCGGATCGTGCAGCAGGGCGCGCCCTATAACGTCTATACCCGGCCCGTTGATCGCGCGGCGGTGGCCTTCTTCAGCGATATCAATGTCTTGAAAGCACAAGTGAATGGGGCACTTGCCGATACTCCCTTCGGTCAGTTCCTGGCGCCTGGCTTTCCGGATGGTACCGATGTGGATATCGTCTTTCGGCCGCAACATGTCCGCATTGATTTCGACCGCAACGGCCATGGCCCGCTGCCGACGCCGGCGGAAGGGGTGGCCGCCCGCGCCGTGGTGGAACGGGCAAGGTTCCTGGGCCATGAAAGCCTGGTCGAATTCCGCATGGATTACGACGGCGGTATTCTCAAGGCCACGGTGCCGAACGTGTTTCTGCCACAGCCCGGTCGGGCGATGTGGCTGACGGTGCGGCGCGATCGCTGTTTCGTCTTCCCGGCCTGAACCGTCCTGCCAACTGCCCCCCGATCCGACCTGCGGCGAATTTTCTGCTACGATTCTCTCTGCGTGGCGCTACTCTGGTTGTCAGATGACCTGTGGATCAGGAGGAGCGAGGCATGGATCACATCGGCACGATGACCGAGACGGAGCGCATGCGTGTCGCCGATTGGGCGGCGGCTGAGGGGTGGAACCCGGGGGGGAGCGACATGGCCTGTTTCTCGCTGGTCGATCCCGAAGGCTTTATCGCCGGGCGAAGGGCGGGCGAGATGATCGCTTCGATCGCAGTGGTCAACTATAATCCGGATTTCGCCTTTCTGGGGTTCTATATGGTGCACCCGGAGTGGCGCGGTATGGGCCATGGGCTCAGGCTCTGGCAGGCGGCGCTGGAGCATGCGGGTGACCGGGTCATCGGGCTTGATGGCGTGGTGGCGCAGCAGGGAAATTATCAGCGTGCCGGGTTCGAACTGGCCTATCGCAATATCCGCTTTGGCGGCCGCGCCGGGACGGTGGCGCCCACCGAGGGGGTCAAACTGCGCCCGGTGAGCGCGCCGTTCGAGGCGCTTGAACGGATGGATGCACGCGTGTTCCCGGCCCGGCGCAGCGGCTTCTGGGAAGGCTGGTTGGCGGCGCCCGGGCATCGCTCTGTCGCCGCCTGGGATGGCGAGACGCTGGTGGGCTTCGGCACTGTGCGGGCCTGTCGCGACGGGTATAAGATCGGGCCCCTGGTGGCGCGAGACCTGCGTGCGGCCCGGGCGGTTCTGGGCGATCTGATCGCGGGGCTGCCTGAGGGGGAGGAGGTGTTCCTGGATGTGCCTGAACCCAATGTCGAGGCGGTGCTGATGGCCCGCCAACTGGGTCTGCGCCCGGTTTTCGAAACCGCACGGATGTACCGCGGGCCGGCGCCCAAGGTCGATCTGACACAGGTTTACGGCGTCACTACCTTCGAGTTGGGGTGAGGCGCGCCCGGAAAACGGTCCAATGGACCGTTTTCAGCGCCGAACGGGCGTAGCCCCGGGGCGTGGCGCGCCCGGAAAACGGTCCAATGGACCGTTTGGCGGGGAAACTCTCCCTCGGAGAGTTTCCTGATCCGTCTCACTCAGCGCCGAACGGGCGTGACCCCGGGGGCGAGCCTCTCCAACAACGGCAGGCCTTTCCCCCGGTCCCCCTCGGTCCTTTCTCGACAAAAGTCTGGGCCCGCGTCGCTGTCATGAAAAGCCGCTGGCGCGGCTTGCCTCCGGCGGGGATATTTTAAGCCAGAAAAAGAGCCAGGTTCAGTGTATCCGGGCGGTGTAGTCGGCATAGGTCTTGCCGGGTTCGTCGACGAAGAGTTCGGGCAGAGGCGTGACCTCTTCGATCAGGTCGACGCGGAAGATGCGGAAATCGTCGCGCAGCTCGCACCAGGCGGTGAGCGTCCAGACCCGGCCCCAGTATTCCATGTGCAACGGCCGGATGGTGCGATCGCTCAGGGTGCCGTCGATACGACGATAGGTCAGGCGCAGCTTTTGCCGTCCCTTGATGGCGTTGCGCAGTGCCGGCATGTGGGAAAAGCCGCGTGCGGCATCGGCAAAGGGGGAGACCGCGACTTTCCAGGCCTCGGCCTCGGCCAGGGTCTGGGTCGGCAGAACGGCGTCGATCTTGTCGGCCAGTGACAGCGCCGCGGTTTTCAGGTCCGGATCGGCGGCCTCGGCCACGATCGCCATGCCGAGGTTCAGCGCCTCGAGTTCCGCCGGGGTCAGGGTCAGGGGCGGCAGGGTGATTGCCTCCACTGCCGTATAGCCCGCGCCGCGTTCACCCTGCACCGGCACGCCGGAGGCGATCAGCGTGTCCATGTCGCGATAGATGGTGCGGACCGAGACCCCGAGTCGGTCAGCAAGGTCCTGGGCGCGGTGCAGCTTGCCGTCGCGCAGGATCTGGATGATGTCGAACAGGCGGTCGGTACGGCGCATGGATCACCCTTGGCGCAATGGCGGCCCTGGCGTCAAGCGGACATGGCCCATTCCATCGGTTCAGGACGCGGGCCCTGGCTGCCGGGCGGGAAGGAGGCGATCGGCGCCGGGGTGAAATCTGGCCGCGGGCACTGCTGCGCTGGCGCCTGGGCGGTCGCCATGGCTGAGCGAGCTGGTACGCGTGGAAATCCGGTGCGGTGCGCAGGACGGTCTCAGCGGCCTGGCTGGGGCGCCTGATGGTGTCGCTGGTGACGCCGGGGCGAGGGGGAAGGCCTTGAGTTCAGCGATCTGGGCATGCGGGCCGTCTTTCTGAGTTTGCCTGAGGGGCGTTTGGCAAGATGAAACTGACATCAGAATGTCAGGAGTGTTTCGCTCCCCCGACGAGGGCGCATTTTTCACCGCCATGGCGGGGCTGGTGCCACGGGCTGTTCTTTCCGCCCCCGGGTGGGGCCGGATATGAAGGAGTGGAAACAGTGTGGCGGCGGGGCCGTCGATCTGACTGAAAGGAGATAGACATGTTGAACAATATCGGCCTTCCGGGCCTTCTGCTGATCGCCGTCGTGGTGCTGGTCCTGTTCGGGCGCGGCAAGATCAGTTCGCTGATGGGCGAAGTGGGCAAGGGCATCACCGCCTTCAAGAAGGGTGTGACCGACGGCACCAAGGAACTGGAAGAGGATGCGGCCGAGGCGGCCAAGGATGTGACGCCCGAGACCGAAGCCGACAAAGACAAGGCGTAACCTCCCATGTTCGACATGGGCTGGTCCGAATTGCTGGTGGTCGGCGTGGTGGCGCTGATCGTGGTGGGGCCGAAGGATCTGCCGGTGCTGTTTCGCAACGTCGGCCGTTTCGTCGGGAAGGCGCGCGGCATGGCGCGCGAATTCAGTCGCGCCATGAACGAGGCCGCGGATGAGAGCGGCGTGCGTGATGTTGCCAAGACCTTCAAGACCGCGACGAACCCGCTGGGATCGGCGATGGATGGGGTCAAGGATGCGGCCCGGGGCCTGACCGATGGGCTGGGCAAGGACAGGTTCGATCCCGAGAGCGAGACCGGCAAGCTGGCCGCAGAGCGCGCCGAGGATGCCAAGCGCATCCAGGCCGCCACCGCCCGCGCTGCGGCAGAGCGCAAGGCGCGTGAGGCCGAAGAGGCGCTGAAGAAGGCCGAAGAGGCCGAGGCCGAGCTGTTGCAGGCAAGCGCGGCTGCCACCGCGTCAGAGGAGCCTGAGAGCAAGACATGAGCAAGACCGACACTGACGAGATCGACGACAGCTCCGCCCCGCTGATCGAGCATCTGGCAGAGCTGCGTACGCGGCTGATTCATTCCGTGGTGGCTTTCCTGGTCGGGATGATCATCTGTTTCACGGTGGCCACGCCGATCTTCAACTTTCTCACCAACCCGCTGTGCCAGGTGCTGGCGGACCGGGGGCAGGACTGTGACCTGATCTTCATCAGCCCGCAGGAGGGTTTCTTCGTGGCGATCAAGGTGTCGCTGCTGGGGGGGCTGATCCTGTCGTTTCCCTATATCGCCTATCAGATGTGGCGCTTCGTGGCGCCGGGGCTGTATAATTCCGAGAAAGGCGCCTTTCTGCCCTTCCTGGTCGCCTCGCCCTTCATGTTCCTTCTGGGGGCGTCCTTTGCCTTTTATGTGGTGACGCCGCTGGCCTATGATTTCTTCCTGGGCTTCCAGCAGTTTGGCTCCGATGGTGCAGCGGTGAACGACGGCGCGGCGCCGCTCAGCGTGGTGTTCCAGGGCTCGGCGCAGGAATATCTGAACCTGACAATCAAGTTCATCGTGGCCTTTGGGCTGTGCTTCCAGCTACCTGTTCTGCTGACGCTGATGGGCAAGGCGGGGCTGGTCAGCGCCGCCGGCTTGGCCGGGGTGCGTAAATATGCCGTGGTGGCAATCCTGATACTGGCCGCCATCGTGACGCCGCCGGATGTGGTGACGCAGATCATTCTCTTCACGGTGGTTTACGGGCTTTACGAGATTTCGATCTTCCTGGTGCGCCGGGTCGAGAGGAAACGTGACGAACGGCTGCGTGAAGAAGGTTATTTCGACGACGAGGAAGAGGCCGACGAAGACCTCGCCTCCGAGTTCGACGACACCTGAGGCTGATCCGAAATACCTCGTGCGAAGGGCGCGCCGGGAAACCGCGCGCCCTTTGTCTTTCTGTTCCCCTTGTCGCTGACGGGGCTTCGTGGTTTGAACCATGCGGACGGATTGGAGGACAGATCATGACCGAGATGGATCAGACCACGCTCACCCGCGTTGCCGAGGCGTTGGAACGGATGGCGCCGGCGCCGATGCCGGCGCCGGATTTCACCAGCGCGGGAGGTTTCGTCTGGCATGTGGAGCCCGACCGGCTGGAACCGGTGGCGCGGATCAACCGGGTGCAGATGAATCTGCTGGTGGGGATCGACCGGTCCCGCGATACGCTTTTGGACAATACCCGCCGCTTCGCCCAGGGTTTCAGTGCCAATAACGCGCTGCTCTGGGGCTCGCGCGGGATGGGGAAATCCAGCCTGGTCAAGGCGATCCATGCCGAGGTGGCCACCGATTATCCCGAACTCAAGCTGGTGGAGCTGCAACGTGAGGATCTGCCCAGCGTCGGGCGGTTGCTGATGCATCTGCGCGGCGCGCCGCAGAGGTTCATCCTCTTTTGTGACGATCTGTCGTTCAGCCATGACGACCAGCATTACAAGAGCCTCAAGGCCGTATTGGACGGCGGCATCGAGGGACGACCGGAGAATGTGGTGCTCTATGCCACCTCGAACCGGCGCCACCTCATGCCCCGCGACATGATCGAGAACGAACGCTCCAGCGCCATCAACCCGTCTGAGGCGGTGGAGGAAAAGGTCTCGCTTTCGGACCGCTTCGGGCTTTGGCTGGGGTTCCACCCCTGTTCCCAGGACGAATACCTGGCGATGATCGACCGTTATTGTGCCCATTACGGCGTGACGGTCGACCCCGAGGTGCTGCGGGCCGAGGCAATCGAATGGCAGGCGACGCGGGGCGCGCGTTCGGGGCGGGTGGCCTGGCAGTTCTTTACCGATCTCGCCGGGCGGCAGGGCGTGCGGTTGTGATCGATAGGCGCTGACGCTGCGGTCACCGCAGGTGTCGCGCCGCCGGAAACATTCGCGAAGGCACAAAAGAAGGGCCGGAAAACATCTCGTTTTCCGGCCCTTGGCGTTTCCGTAAGGGTTATTTCAGATAGGGTGTGGGATCGACGCTCTCAAAGCCATCGCGGACTTCGAAATGCAGATAGGCTTCGGCGCCGGGGCGCAGTTCGGCCAGTTTCTGGCCGCGTTTGACCTGATCGCCCTTGTTGACGGTGATGGCGCCGACATTGGCATAGACGGTGAGCAGGTTGGCATCGTGGCGCAGCACGATGATCGGCACCTGATCGGCATCCTGGGTGATTGCCGCCACGGTGCCGCCTTCGGCTGCCATTACCGGGCTGCCGGCAGTGCCGGAAATGTCGATCCCGTCGTTCTTGCCCTTGGAATAGGCACGGATGATCTTGCCGCCGCTGACAGGCATGCCCATCGCAGCCGAGCTGGGCTTGCTGGGCTTGCCTACCGAGACCTTGGGCGGTTCCGGCGCCTTGGCCGAGATTTTCTCGTCCGGCAGGGGTTCAACCGAGCTGGGCGGTGGCGGGGTCGGGGAGCCGACGCCCGGCGGCGTGTCGTCGATGGCCGGCAGGTTGCGCTTCGGCGCCGGTTGGTTCTTGACCGGGATCAGCAGATATTGGCCTTCGCGAATGGCGAAATCCGATCCGAGCCCGTTCCATTCGCCCAAGGCCTTCACCGGCACCTGATAGAGCCGTGAGATCGTATAGGCGGTTTCGCCGCGGGCAACCTTGTGGCGGATCGGCTCGACCCGCTGCTGCGGCGCCTTGGTGCTGGCAGGCGCGGCAGTGCTGGTGTTGGCACTGCTACCACCGGAGGCGGGGCTCAAGCTGGTGGTTTCCACCTGCTTTGGCGGGGTCACGGGCGAGGCGTCGATGGCGTTGCCGGCAAGCGTGGCGATGTCGATCGAACCGGGGCTGCCGGCGGCGGGCTCAGAGACGCGGCGGGGCAGGGCCAGAACCTCGCCCGGGCGCAGCGTATCGCTCGGCGTCACCCCGTTGAACCGGGCCAGTTCGTCAGCCGGCAGGCCGATACGCTGAGCAACCGATGCCACGGTGTCGCCCCGGCGGGAAACCGCCACCTGATAGCTGGGATAAGAGATGATGCCGCGCGTATCGGGTTGCGGGCGGTTGGCGGTGCCGACGCTGCGGGCGGCCTCGGCGGTGCTGAAACCGCCCAGATTGCCGCGCAGGTCGAAATCGAGCGGTTCGGAGCAGCCGGCCAGCAGCGCCAGCCCGGCTGCAGCCAGCAGCAGGCGGCGCGATGGAATTACGCCAGCAGGCAGATCGACGGGAAATGACATCTCGCAGTCCTCAATGCATGTCCCCTGTTGTCCGGGGCTTTGCGGTTTACCTGATAAGAGCCGTGCTGTCGCGCGACCAGTCACACGTCCTGCCCCAGTCCTTCGAGCAGGGGCACGAAACGCACCGGCCGGATTTCGTTGTAGTCGAACCCGTCTTCGTCGCGCCGGACCCGGATCAGGGTCTGCACGGTGTCGGACTGGCCGACCGGTACCACCATGATACCGCCAATTCTCAGTTGCGCCAAGAGCGGCCCGGGCGGGTCCTCGGCGGCGGCGGTTACCAGGATGCGATCGAAGGGGGCCTGTTCGGGCACCCCATGCGACCCGTCGGCGGTGATGGCGGTGATATTGCTCAGTGACAGGGCTTCGAAGACGCTGCGCGCCTCGCGTACCAAGCGGGGGTGGCGATCGACGGTATAGACGCGGCGCGCCAACTTGCTGAGAATCGCCGCCTGATAGCCCGATCCGGTGCCGACCTCGAGAACCTTGTCGCGGGGAGACACCTGCAGCGCCTGGGTCATGATCCCCACCACCGAGGGCTGGCTGATGGTCTGGCCACAGGCAATCGGCAGCGGCATGTCCTCATAGGCGCGTTCTGCGAAGATGCCGCGCACGAACAGGCCGCGGTCGATTTCCTCCATCGCGTTCAGCACCCGACGGTCGGTGACGCCCTTGGACCGCAGCGCGAAAAGGAATTGCATCTTGGTCTCGGGCGTGGGGAGGGTCATTCGATCGCCTTCAGCGCCTCGAGCCGGTCATGCGCGGTCAGGTCCGCCCGCATCGGCGTGACCGAGATATAGCCGTCGAGATTGGCCGCCGCATCGCTGCCGGGCAGGGTGGGTTCGTGCTGGTTGCCACCCTTGATCCAGAGAAACCGCCGCCCCGAGGGCGAGCTGTGCGGTTCAACCGAAAATCGCGTGTTGCGGCGAAATCCCTGCAGGGTGGCACGGGTGCCCTTGACGTCCGCCGCAGGAACCGGAGGGAAGTTGATGTTATAGAACAGCCGGTAATCTTCACCATCGTCGATCCCGGTGTCGAGGATCTTGCGGATGACCGTGGCACCGTGATGGGCGGCGGCTTCGAACGGGTTCTCGATCCCCAGGTTGGCGGGGCCGAAATACTGCGACAGCGCCATTGCCGGGATGCCCTGGAGCGCCGCCTCCATCGCGCCGCCAAGGGTGCCGGAATAAAGCGCGTTTTCGGCGGAGTTGTTGCCGCGGTTGACGCCGGAGAGGACCAGATCGGGCGCCTGATCCTTGAGCACGTCATGCAGGCCGGCCATCACGCAATCCGCCGGACTGCCTTCGGCGGCATAGCGACGATGGCCCAGTTTGGCGATCATCATCGGGCGGGTGTAGCTGATCGAATGGCCGACGCCGGATTGCTCGAAGGCGGGGGCGACCACCCAGACCTCCCCCTTGGGACCGGCGATCTGTTCGGCGATCGCTTCGAGAATCTCCAGCCCCGGCGCGTTGATGCCGTCGTCATTGGTCAGAAGTATGCGCATAAGTCCCGCCCTGTTTGCGCCTTGATAGCCTCGGGGGCGGGCCGGGGCAAGCAAGCCGAGCCGGAAGCGGGGAAATTGCGGCCCACCCGGCAGTGGGGGCGCCGGGAATGCACGCAGGCAAGGGGCTGGGCCCTGGCTCTTTCAGAGCTGCGCCAGCAGCCGGGCGGCCTCTTCCCGCGGGTGGATCAGTGCATCGCGATCCTCGCCCGGGAAGAAACGGCCGCGCAGGGCGGTGGCCATCGGCCGGGGTTCGAGGATGCGTACCTGCGGGCCGGTTCGCGGGGTTTCCGCCGCCCAACTGCGCGCCAGCGCGATCTGCGCCGCCTTGGTGGCGCCATAGGCGCCGAAGAATTTCTGTCCGGCGCGGGGATCGTCGAAGAACACTGCCTGTCCCTGATCGCCCAGAAGCGGTGCCACATAGGTGATCAGCAGCGCGGTGGCGTTGGCATTGACCGCCACAGATTTGTCCCAGTCCTTGGCGTCGATGAATTGCGCCGGGCTCAGCGGTGCGGCATGGACCGCGGTGTGCAGCCATATATCGGCCTTGCCCCAACGGTCGTGGATGCCACGGCAGAGCGTCGCCATCGCTTCGGGCACCGCGATGTCCATCGGGGCCAGCGTGGCGCTGCCGCCCTTGGCGGTGATCCGGTCGTCGAGATCCTCAAGCGCGCCGGTGGTGCGTGCCACCGCGACGATATGATGGGTATCGCAAAGGACTTCGGCCAGAGCGGCGCCAAGGCCGCGCGAGGCGCCGGTGATCAGGGCAATCTGTGTCATGCCCAAGGGTCTGAGGCTTTTCGGCGAGTCCGTCAAGTGGGCGCGCGAAACCGCAAAACAAAGGTTTTCCGATCCGGAATTCTTGCAAATTCCGGCACGCCCTGCGGCCGTGGCCTTCGGCGAGGATATTTTGACCAGGTCGAAGCCGGTCAGCCGCCGGGAAAGCCGATCCGCCGGGTCTTGCCGTTGCGTTGCAGGATCAGCCCGTCGCTGTCGATCGCCACCACCTGGCCCTGGCTCAGGCGGCTGCCGGGCTCCACCGATTTGATCCGGCCGCCGGGCAGGCGGAGAAGGGCGCGAAACCCGGCGCTTCCGCCGGTCAGCCCGATCAGGGAGAGGTCGCGTTCGTTCAACGCCTGCGGGGTGGTGGCGAGTTGGGCCACTTTCGCCGGGGTATCGCCCGGTGCTCTGCTCATGTCGGTCATCTGGTCTTTCCGGGCGCCCGGGGGGGCGCCTCTGGCTGGCTATGTGATCCGGTCCCGGAACGGGCCCGGGCCGGCGACTGCCTTACGTGGTTTTCCTGTCGGGGAAAACCGGCGCCGCCGGCGGTATCGGCCAAAGCCTGCCAGTGGGCCTATTCGGCGGCGGTTTTCAGCTTGAAGCCCTTTTCGATCATATCCGCGGGTTCCACCGGATATTCGCCCGAGAAGCAGGCGTCGCAGAACTGCGGGCAGGCGTTGTCGCGGCCCTGAGCCTCGCCGGCGGCGCGATAGAGCCCGTCGAGCGAGATGAATTTCAGGCTGTCTACGCCGAGAAATTCGCGCATTTCCTCTTCCGACATATTGGCGGCGAGCAGCTTTTCGCGTTGCGGGGTGTCGACGCCATAGAAGCAGGGCCAGGCGGTGGGCGGTGAGGCGATGCGGAAGTGCACCTCGGCGGCGCCGGCGTCCAGGATCATTTCCTTGATCTTGCGCGAGGTGGTGCCGCGCACCACCGAGTCATCGACCAGGATCACCCGCTTGCCGCGGATCAGCGCCCGGTTGACGTTCAGTTTCAGCCGCACGCCCATGTTGCGGATCTGTTCGGTGGGTTCGATGAAGGTCCGGCCCATGTATTGGTTGCGGATGATCCCCATGCCGTATGGGATACCGCTTTCATGGGCGAAGCCGATTGCCGCCGGTGTGCCGCTGTCGGGCACCGGGCAGACCAGATCGGCCTCGACCGGGGCTTCGCGGGCCAGTTCGACGCCGATCTGACGCCGGGTTTCATAGACTGAGCGACCGCCGAGGATGGAATCGGGGCGGGAGAAATAGACTTGCTCGAAGATGCAGAAGCGGGATTTCCGCTGGCGGAAGGGACGGCGGCTTTCGACGCCGGTTTCCTGCGAGATGACGACCATTTCACCCGGCTCGATCTCGCGCACGAATTCGGCGCCGATGATGTCGAGCGCACAGGTTTCCGAGCTGAGCACCCAGCCGTCACCGATGCGGCCCAGCACCAGCGGGCGCACGCCGAGCGCGTCGCGCACGCCGATCAGCTTGGTGCGGGTCATGGCGACGACGGAAAAGGCACCTTCGACCCGGCGCAGGGCGTCTTCCATACGGGCAGGGATGTCGCGTTGCAGCGATCGCGCCATCAGGTGGATGATGCATTCGCTGTCGGACGACGACTGAAAGATCGAGCCGCGCTCGATCAGCTCGCGGCGCAGGGCGTTGGCATTGGTGATGTTGCCGTTGTGGGCAATCGCCGCGCCGCCCATCGAGAATTCCCCGAAGAAGGGCTGCACATCGCGAATCGCGGCGGTTTTCGATCCGGCGGTGGAATAGCGGACATGACCGATGGCAAGCGGCCCCGGCAGGGTCTGCATGATGTCGGTCGACGTGAAGTTGTCACGGACATAACCGAAGCGGCGTGCGGAATTGAAACCCTGTTCGGAGTCATGCGAGACGATCCCGCCGGCCTCCTGGCCGCGGTGTTGCAGGGCATGCAGGCCCAGGGCGACGAAGTTGGCGGCGTCCTGGACCCCCAGAACGCCAAATATGCCGCACTCCTCGCGCAGCTTGTCATCGTCAAAGGGGTGCGCAGGGGGCATATGCGGCATCGGCACGGCGATTAGCTCCGAATCCGTTGGCTTGGAATAGACCTCACATAATGCCATGATGGCCGAGTGTCACGAAAGGATCACGGAATTCCTGTGCATCTACAGCCTAAGGACTGTGCTGTCATGCGCGCGGAAAGGGCAGAATTCGCCGAATTCGCGGCCGGTCAGGGGCTCTAACGACACATTGCGGCGGAAAATAGCGGTGCGCCGCTGAGTTTTTGCAGCAAATGGGCCAGTAAGATTCGGCTTTCACGATAGCTCAAATGTCGGTGACGTCCAGCCCCCTGGGGCCCGGGCACGTGCAGCAGGCTGCCGGTATGGGCAAAAACCACCTCTTCCTCGTGAAAAGCGATGGCGATGCCGCAGCGCAGGGTGAAGCCCGCGGTGGTCCGGACACCGAAACAGCCAGTCACGGTAGGAACCGGCAGCAGTACCAGCGAGTCGCCGAACAGATGTTTGCACAGCGGATTCAGGATCGCGACGCGCTGGCCGGCGTTCAGTCGCATGTCGGAACAATTGCCCAGGCTGCCGGCGGGGACGTGCCAGTGCAACTGGCTGCGGTCGGGGGGCTGGCGGCGGACCTGGCTCAGGGCAATCATCCCGCGCAGGGTACGCACGCGATCCCCCGGTTGCAGGTTTTCGACTGTGTGCCAGCCGTTGTCGGTTTCCAGCAGCGTGCCGGGGGCGAAGGTCCGTTCGAAGGCGCGGGCCGGGCGTTGCGTCGGTGTCAGGGGAGAAACCGCGCGGCGGGGGGAAGACGGGTCGAGCACCGAACTGGGAAACATGGCACAACTCATCGGGTACTGGGTGAAAAAGAAATTCTTCAATAAGTGTAGTAGACCCTATTGCCTGGTCTTTGGATGGCGAGAATATGGCAATAATGCGGCGGCCCGGTCCCGGGCTTCGGACCAATGGAACCTGAGGCGCGAGCAATGGGGGGACCAAAAGGAACAGCCGGCATGGCTGATGCCACACCGGCTGTTGAAACACGGTTGCGGGATGTTCGGCGCCGGTTATTCCGCTGCGCCGCAGCTCCCGACCAGGCCTTCATAGCGATTGATGATCCAGCCAAGAGCCTGTTGCGGATCACGGTTTTCGATCTGCGCGGTCAGATGCGAGAACACCTGCACCGAGCGGCTTTCGTCCACATAGGACAGGTGCGTTCCGGTCATCACCGAATCGTAGACAAAGAAGGCAATGGCGACGAGCACGATCCCGCGCGCAACACCGAACAGGAACCCTAGCCCCTGGTCGATACCGCCCAGGGCGGACCGCTGAACCAGGGTGGAGAACAGCGGCGTGAAGAAGGACACCACGATGAGCGCCAGCGCGAAAACAGCGGCGAAAGCAGCGATGATGGACAATTCGCAACTGGTGGCGATCTTCTCGCCCAGCCAAGGGATTTCCTTGACCAAGGGCTCCATCTGCGGTGCGAAAATGAAGGCCAGGATCGCGGCGATGACCCAGCCGGCAATGGCCATGGCCTCGCGCACGATGCCCCGTGAATAGGCTAGCAGCGCCGAGACCACGATGATCAGGGCCACGACCCCGTCGATGATGGTGAAACCTTCCATATCCCTCGCCTGAAACTAACTGTCCGCTATCCGGCTCCGAAGATTTCGCCGACAAATTCCGTCAGATCGGCGGGGCGCGTCAACGCGAGCCCGCCGCCCGATCCGATTTTGCCGCCGGCCGGAGCGATTGCTGCGGTGAAACCAAGTTTTCGGGCCTCTTTCAACCTGTTTTCGGTCTGAGAGGCCGGTCGCAGCGCTCCGGAGAGGCTGATTTCGCCGAAAACCACCGTCTCGGGTGGAAGCGCCGCATCCTCACGCGCGCTCAGGAGTGCTGCGGCGACAGCCAGATCGGCTGCCGGCTCGCTGATCTTCAGCCCGCCCGCCACATTGAGATAGACATCGAGCCCGGCGAAGGGGATGCCGCAGCGGGCCTCGAGCACGGCGAGGATCATCGACAGCCGGGCGCCGTCCCAGCCGACCACGGCGCGGCGCGGCTGCGAATGGGGCGAGGGGGCAACCAGCGCCTGAAGTTCGACCAGCACCGGGCGGGTGCCCTCGATCCCGGCGAAGACAACCGATCCCGCCGCGGGCTGGCCGCGTTCGGACAGGAACAGGGCAGAGGGGTTCAGCACCTCGGCCAGGCCCGAGCCGGTCATCTCGAAGACACCGATTTCGTCGGCGGGGCCGAAGCGGTTCTTTACCGCGCGCAGGATGCGGAACTGGTGGCCGCGCTCGCCCTCGAAATAGAGGACGGTATCGACCATATGTTCGACAACCCGGGGGCCGGCGATCTGGCCTTCCTTGGTGACATGGCCGACCATGATCACGGAAACGTTATGACGTTTGGCGAAGGTGGTCAGCTCATGCGCGGTGGCGCGGACCTGGGTGACGCTGCCCGGGGCGCTGTCGACATTGTCGGCCCACATGGTCTGGATCGAATCGATGATGACCAGTTGCGGCTTTTCCGCTTCCAGCGTGGTCAGGATGTTGCGCAGGTTGGTCTCTGCCGCCAGCCGTACTGGCGCTTCGGCCAGCCCCAGCCGCTGGGCGCGCAGGCGGACCTGGGCGGTGGCTTCCTCGCCCGAGACATAGACGGTCTTCAGCCCCTTGCGGGCGAAGGCGGCAGCGGCCTGCAGCAGCAGGGTGGATTTGCCGATGCCCGGATCGCCGCCCACCAGAATGGCCGAGCCCGCCACGAGCCCGCCACCAAGCACACGGTCGAGCTCGTCCAGCCCGGAGGTGGCGCGCGGCGGTGGCGTCTCCTGGGTGGAGAGATCGGTGAGCGTGACCGGACGGCCACGCTTGGCGCCGAGCGATTTGCTGCTTGGCCCTGCCGACAGCGGGGTTTCCTCGGATATGGTGTTCCATTCGCCGCAGGCTTCGCAGCGTCCCGACCATTTCGAGAAGCTGGCGCCGCAGGAGGAACAGACAAAGGTATTCGGTTTGGCCATGGGATCAGTCCTGCCCGAGGCCGGGGGCGGGCTCAAGCCTTTTGAGGCGCCGTTCGGTCAGCAGGCTGAGCACCAGCGAGGCGAGGATGCAGAAGGTGAAGAGATAGAGCCCCCAGGCCACCTCGATCCGCACATAGGAAATCCCCTTGGCCAGGGTGATGTAGAGCGCGATCAGGAAGATATCGGCCATCGCCAGCTTGCCCATGACATGCAGCACCGGCAGGGCGCAGCGATCGAGCAGGTGCCATTGCACCAGGGCCAGGCCGATGGTCTTGAGATAGGGGGCGAAGACGGCGAAAACCGTGACGATCAGCGCCAGCACGACATCGGTGCGCCAGAGCGATTGCAGCCCGGTCATCACCGAGATTTCCGACAGACCGAAGATCGGCAACAGTCCCGCCCGCATCAGCGGCGCGAACCAGGCGACGGGGTAGAGGATCAGCAGGGCGAGGTTGGCGAGGCGCAGGATCATGGGTTTGGCCTATCCGATTCCAATCGCGTTTGTCATTCGATCGATCCCGGGACAGCAGGCAATTTTCTTCGAAGAAAATTGCCAAGAAAATTCGAATTTTCTTGGCCTTGGGATCAGCGAACCGCCTCGATCGGCCCCTCGGCGCGGCCATGGATGAACTGGTCCAGATAGGGATCGCCGGAATGGTCCATCTCGGCCACCGGGCCGGTCCATTTGATCACCCCGTCATGCAGCATCGCCACATTGTCGGCGATGGCGCGGACGCTGGTCATGTCGTGGGTGATGGTCATGGCGGTCGCGCCCATCTCGACCACGATCTCGCGGATCAGCTCGTTGATCACGCCCGACATGATCGGGTCGAGCCCGGTGGTGGGCTCGTCGAAGAAGATGATTTCGGGTTCGGCCGCGATGGCGCGGGCCAGGCCCACGCGTTTCTGCATGCCGCCCGACAGCTCGGCGGGGAAGAGATCGGCCACCTCGGGCTTCAGCCCGACACGGCGCAGTTTCTCGATGGCGATCTCGCGGGCCTCAGCCGCCGGCCGTTTGAGCGATCCGCGCAGCAGGCGGAAGGCGACATTCTGCCAGACACTCATCGAATCGAACAGGGCGCCGCCTTGGAACAGCATGCCGAAACGGGCCAGAAAGGCATCGCGGTCGCCCTTGGTGGCATCCTTGCCGTCAACCAGAATCTGCCCTGAATCCGGCGTCACCAGCCCCAGCACGCATTTCAGCGCCACCGATTTGCCGGTGCCCGAGCCGCCGATGATCACCATCGACGTGCCCTTGGGCACCTCCAGCGTCAGCCCGCGCAGCACATGGTTGTTGCCGAAGCTCTTATGAACATTCTCAAGCCGGATCATACCGAGAAAAACGCCCCCGTGATCAGGAAGTTGGCGGCAAGGATCAGCACCGCTGCGGCCTCGACGCTGCTTTTGGTGGCCTGGCCGACGCCCTGGGCGCCACGACCCGAGTGCATGCCGTAATAGCAGCCCATCAGGGTGGCGATGCCGCCGAAGACACAACCCTTGACCAGAGAGGAGATCACATCAAGCGACTCGAGGAAATCCATGGTGTTCTTCAGATAGGCGGCGGCATTGAACCCGAGGTTCTCGGTCGCCACGAAATAGCCACCGGCGATGCCGATGACATCGCCGACACCGACCAGCAGCGGGACGGTGATCAGCCCGGCCAGCAGGCGCGGCACGGTCAGATATTTCATCGGGTTGGTCGACAGGGTGACCAGCGCGTCGATCTGTTCGGTCACCTTCATCGTGGCGATTTCCGCCGCGATCGAAGAGGTAACGCGGGCCGCGATCATCAGGCCAGCCATGACCGGGCCCAATTCGCGGACCATGCCGATGGCGACGATCTGCGGCACCACGGATTCAGCGTTGAAGCGGGCGCCGCCGGAATAAATCTGAAGGGCCAGCGCGCCGCCGGTGAACATTGCCGTCAGCCCCACCACCGGCAGTGACAGCCAGCCGATGTTGAGCATCGCCAGCAACAGTTCCCGCGGGTAATAGGGCGGCCTGAAGATATGGCCGAGCGCTGAGAAGAAGAACAACGCCACCCGCCCGACGGAGCCCATGGCCGCCAGCACCGCCCGGCCAAGCCGGGCAACGGGGGTCAGCAGGATCGTCATCCGATATAGCTGCGCTTGTACCGTTGGCTCAGCTGCGTCAGCAGCTCATAGCCGATGGTGCCGGCGACATCGGCCAGCGCATCAACGCCCTGCAGGTTGTTCATCAGGGTCATGATCTCGGGTTTGCGATCAGGATCCATCTCGGTGATGTCGACGGTGATCAAATCCATCGAGATGCGCCCGGCGATCGGATAGGCATCGGCCCCGTCGAACAGCTTGATCCCCGGCGACAGCGCGCGGAACAGACCATCGGCATAGCCGGCGGCGAGCGTCGCAATGCGCGACGGGCGTTGAGCGGTCCAGGTATTGCCATAGCCGACGGATTCGCCCGGGGCGACATCACGGATCTGCGCTACCGGCAGATCCAGCCGCACCACCGTCTTGGCATCTTCATAGGGGCGGCCGCCGTAAAGGCCGATGCCGGGGCGAGTCACGTCGAAGTGGTAGTCCGCCCCCAAGAGCAGCCCGCCAGTCGCCGCCAGCGACCGGGGTACATCCAGGCCATCGGTCATCTCGCGGAAAGCCGTCAGCTGGCGCTGGTTCATGAAATGATCCGGCTCGTCGGCGCAGGCCAGATGCGACATCAGCAGTGCCGGTTTCTGTTTCAGCGCCACATCGCGCAGGGCGGCCCATTCTTCGGGTTCCAATCCCAGCCGGTTCATCCCGGTATCGAGCTGAATGCCGAAGGATTGGCGCGGCAGCGATTCCACATGGCGCAGCACCTGATCGACCGAATTCAGCATCGGTGTCAGAGAGTTGTCGCGGATCAGATCGGTGTCGCCGTCCATATGGCCGGACAATACCGCGATCATCGGCCCGGGGCCCACGGCCTCGCGCACTGCGGCGCCTTCCTCGGCGACGGCAACGAAGAAACGCCGGGCGCCGGCGTCGGCGAGGGTGCGCGCGACGCGGCCCGCCCCCATACCGTAGCCGTTGGCCTTGACCACGGCGGCGGTTTCCACATTCGTTTTTGCGTCCAGCGCGCGCCAGTTGTCGGCGATGGCGCTCAGATCAATGGTAAGATGTCCGGTACTCATGTGCTGTTCATGCCACTGGGGGCGCTAGGGTCAAGCGGAAAACGTTGGCTGCGTCAGCATGGGCGGAAAGCCGGGAGGATCGGGGCGCCATACTGTCCGGATTGCGATCAGATCAGTGTTGGCGGGGTCGCTTCTGACCACCCCGCCACGGTGGGCGCGGCTCAGAACTCGGGGCCCGAATCCTGTTGTTGCCAGGGTTTGACTAGGTTGCCGAAACGGGTGAATTGCGCCTCGAAGGACAGTTCCACCGTACCGATGGGGCCGTGGCGCTGCTTGCCGATGATGACCTCGGCCTTGCCATGCAGCCGCTCCATGTCGGTCATCCATTTTTCCATTGCAGTCAGATCGGCCTCATCGGGCTTTTCGCGTTCCTTGTAGTATTCACCACGATAGACGAAGAGCACGCAGTCGGCGTCCTGTTCGATCGAGCCCGATTCCCGAAGGTCGGACAGCTGCGGTCGCTTGTCGTCGCGGCTTTCCACCTGACGCGACAGCTGCGACAGGGCGATGACCGGGATGTTCAATTCCTTGGCGATGGCCTTCATCCCCATCGAGATTTCGGCGATTTCGTTCACCCGGTTATCGGCGGTGCCGCGGCAGAGCTGCAAGTAGTCGATGATCAGCAGGTCGAGCCCATGGGTTCGTTTCAGCCGTCGTGCCCGGGCAGCAAGCTGGGAGATCGGCAGGGCAGGGGTGTCGTCGATGAAGAGCGGGCAGGATTCCAGCGTCTTCGCCGCCTCGACGAACTGGCGGAATTCGCCTTCGGTCATGTCGCCCTGACGGATCTTGTGGCTCGAGATCTCTGCCGCTTCGGCGAGGATCCGACCGGCAAGCTGTTCGGCGCTCATTTCAAGGCTGAAGAAGCCCACGACACCGCCATCGACCGCACCCTCGGTGCCGTCGTGCTTGACCCCGCGCCGATAGGCCTTGGCGACGTTGAAGGCGATGTTTGTGGCGAGCGAGGTTTTCCCCATCGACGGACGTCCGGCGAGGATCAGAAGGTCAGAGGGGTGCAGACCGCCGAGCTTCTTGTCGAGATCGACCAAGCCGGTGGAAATCCCCGCCATGCCACCGCCGCGCTGATAGGCGGCGTTGGCAACGTTGACCGCATCGGTGACCGCGCGCAGGAAGGATTGGAACCCGCTTTCCGACTGGCCCTGTTCGCCCAGCTTGTAAAGCCGCTGTTCCGCCTCGACGATCTGCTCCTTGGGTTCGGAGGAGACATCGACCTTGCCGGCCTTGCTGGAAATCTCCTGCCCCAGCGCGATCAGCTCGCGGCGGATGGCCAGATCATAGATCATCTGGGCATAGTCGCGCACCGCGAAGGAAGAGATCGCCGCCCCCGCCAGACGCGCCAGATAGGCCGGCCCACCAAGTTCCTTCAGCCCTTCGTCCTGTTCCAGAAACGCCTTCAGCGTCACCGGTGAGGCCAGCGCGTTCTTGGCGATGCGGGCGGCGGCGATTTCGAAGATGCGGGCGTGGACCGGATCATAGAAATGCTGCGGCCCGATAATCGCGGCGATACGGTCGTAGACGTCGTTGTTGGTGAGGATCGCGCCAAGAAGCTGCTGCTCCGCCTCGATCGAATGAGGCATGGTGTCCGGTTGCTCGGTCTCGGGCGTGGCCGGCGTGAGGCTTGTGATCTCGTTCATTTCTGTCCCGTTTGCCTGTCTCTTGCGCCTCTGCACCCCCGTGGTCCGGGGGGTGGTCTGGGGTTCGGTCTTTGTAACCGTTTCCGCCATAAACCCCTATGTGGAAATCCCCGGGGGTAAGCCTGTGGACTGCCTGTGAGTATTCCCGAGCGGGACTCAGGAAGGGCAGGCAATTCCTCCGGTTATGGTAGCATACCCGGAGGTGTCCGCAAAATGTGGTGAGATGAGACGGCGGGAAAATGATTCCCCGCCGGAGTTTTCCACAAAACGCACCCCGGGTTATCCCCAGGGCGCTGCGGGATCACGCCTTATGCGCTTCTTGCCAGCCGCGCGGGTCGTTGAGGAAAGCCTCGACCCCCTCGATGGTGGCCTGATCGAAGGCGCCGGAGGCCTTGGCCTCGGCCAGCACATCCCACCAGGTGCAGAGGTAATGCAGTTTGACGCCGTGATCGCCCAGGGTCTTTTCGGTTTCCGGGAAGATGCCGTAATAGAAGATCACTGCGGTGTGGCCACAGGTGGCGCCGGTGTCGCGGATCGCATCCACGAAACTGAGCTTGGACCCGCCGTCGGTGGTCAGATCCTCGACCAGCAGAACCCGCTGCCCTTCGGTCATCGCGCCCTCGATGCGGGCGTTGCGGCCATAGCCCTTGGGCTTCTTGCGCACATAGGTCATCGGCAGCGCCATCCGCTCGGCCACCAGTGCGGCAAAGGGGATGCCCGCCGTTTCGCCGCCGGCGATATTGTCGAAGGCCTCGAAGCCGGCCTCGCGCATGATCGTGACGGTCAGGAAATCCATCAGCGTCGCGCGGATGCGCGGGAAGGAGATCAGCTTGCGGCAGTCGATATAGGTCGGCGACGGCAGGCCGGAGGCCAGGGTGAACGGCTCGGCCGCGTTCAGATGCACCGCGCCGATTTCCAGAAGCATCCGGGCGGTCAGGCGGGCCATTTCTTCGGAAGAGGGGTAGGAGGAGGGGATCATCGCAAGACTCCTTAGAGGCGGCTGGGTTGCTGCGGGGCTTAGCCGAGCGGCGCGCAAAAGGAAAGCCGGCACGACCCCGTCCTTTCCCTCCCGCAGGACATGGCGTCTCCGGCTCGGCGCAGAGGGGGCTTGGTCGCCGGCGGCGGGGTCTCGGGCCGGTAGCAAACTCTGCCGGCGATGAAAAGCCCCCCTCGCTCTCGGCTGAGGCGTCGATAAACCCGGGGGGCAGCTTATTCGGTCGAGGTCGTGCCGGCCTCGCAACGCGGGACGCCCACCGCCGTGCCGGCAGGCGCCCCCGATGGTTATGCCAGGTGATCGTCGAAGAAGGCCTGAAGCGTGTCGAAGGGGATGATGTCGACCTGATCATAAAGATCGACGTGATCGGCTCCTTCGATGATCATCAGCTGTTTCGGCTCTGCCGCAGCGGAATAGGCATCTTCGCTGAAATAGAGAGAATGCGCCTCGGAGCCGGCGATCAGCAGCATGGGCCGAGGGGCGATTTCCGCGACATAGCTCAGCAGCGGCATATTCATGAACGACAGGGGATTGGTCACCGTCCAGCCGGCGTTCGAGTTCACCGAGCGTTCGTGATAGCCCCGTTCGGTCTTGTAATAGCCGTAGTACATCCGGATCACAGGATCCTCGATCCCGTCCAGGCTGTCCGGCAGCCCCCCGGCCAGAGCCGGCCTGCCGGTCTGCGCGTCGGTCCAGCGTTGGCGGCTCATCTGCTCCAGCGCGGCGGTGCGCTGCTCGGCGGTCATGCTGTCGTAATATCCTTTCGCCATCACGCGGGACATATCGTACATGCTGGCGGTGGCGACCGCCTTGACGCGCTTGTCCGCCGCGACGGCGTTCAGCGCCATGCCGCCGAAGCCGCAGATGCCGATCAGCCCGATCCGCTCGCGGTCGACAGCCGGGTGCAGACCGAGATAATCGACCGCGGCCATGAAGTCCTCGGTGTTGATATCGGGGGAGGCGACATCGCGCACCTCGCCACCACTTTCACCGACATAGGACGGATCGAAGGCCAGGGTGGCAAAGCCGCGCTCGGCCATGGTCTGGGCATAGAGACCGGCGGATTGTTCCTTGACGGCGCCGAACGGGCCGGCCACCGCAAGGGCGGGCAGCGGCTGCTGCCCGCGCGCGACCGGCAGGTAGAGGTCGCCGACAAGGGGGACGCCATAGCGGTTGGTGAAGGTGACCTTCGTGTGTTCAACGGCATCGCTCTTGGCAAAGGTCTTGTCCCAGCCGTCGGCGGCCCGCGCCGGGCTCGGAACTCCGGCGCCTGTCGCGGCTCCCAAGGCGGCAGCGGCGCTCGCCATCTTCAGCAGGGTGCGGCGGTCGGCGGTGTCCGGGGTGAAGTCGGTTTGCGAAGTGGTCCGGTCGGTCATTTTGCGGTCTCCTGACGGGGCAGCGGTTTTCATCAGGTCATATGCCTGCCGCGGAGGCTCATGATTAGGCGGCCAGAGCTGAATGGAGACATGAGGATATTTCATGAATGATCGCGAGGGCGGCGGCGGCAAGTAGACCGACCAGGCGTTCGCCGGGCGGTGCCTTCGATGTGAGCGCTGCTTCGAGAGCATTGCGGGAAGGCCGCTCGATCCCTGGTCTGTGGGGCACTCCCCCTCTTTTGCCCATCTCCTCACAGGCCTTCCTGGCGCGGATCGGAGGTTTCCGGGAGGCGGTCTGCATTTGTTAAGAAATTTTCTTTATCGGTAAGCTATCCAGGACAGTGGAAGATATCCGGGACACCGGGTGCGATGACGGGAGGGAGCAGAGCGATATTCTTGAGCTGGCAGCGGTGACGGTCGTCAGAAGGACGGCGTGGTTTCAGAAAACCGGGCCTATTCCATTCCGATCGTGGCATGATCCTCTGGATGGTCGCCGGGCTCGGTCCCCGGGGGGGAGGCGTTCAACGCCCCCGTGCAATCGTGAAATTGGGGCATGGCGGTGCCGGCGAGGACCGTCGCGAAAGACCACCGGGACGGGGCGGACACAGGCGGAGCCTCTTGTTTGCTGGTCCAAGGACGAAAGCGGAAAATGACAGGCCAGACCTCCGACGACGACTTGACCCTCCGCAAGACCGCCGACCGGCTAGACCCGGTTCAGCGGCGCAGCGGTTTCTCCTTTCCGCTGAAACCGGCGGTTCTCTTGATCGTCATGGCGCTGACGGTTCCGGTTCTGCTCGCTATCATCGAGATCAACTATCGCTCGACCGACCGGGTTGTCCGGGATCACGCCACCGCCCTGGTCGAGCGGTTTCGCCGGGCAACGGTCGAGGATATCGTCAGCGAATTCGACATATTGACTGGGCAGATCGCGGTGGCGGCCGAACTGGGGCGCCAGGAGCCGGGGTTTTTCGCCGAGGATCGTGCGCTTGGATATCTGTTCCGGGTGCTGCAGCACAGCCGAACGGTTCTCAATGTCTATGTCGGGCTCAGCGATGGTTCGTTTCGGCAGGCGCGGCGCATCGGCGATCCGTCGCAGCCGATCCTCGGGGCGGTTCCGCCTCCGGGGACGGAATATGCCTATCGGCTGCTCGACCCCGGGGCGGATGGGCCGTTGCGCGATCGCTATATCTTCCTCGACAAGGCTCAGACCGTGCTGGGGGAGGTGGCAGAGCCGAGCCAGTATGATCCCCGCAACCGCGCCTGGTATCGCGAGGCCGTTGCGGCGGGGAGGACGATGATGACCGATCCCGAACTGTTCTGGGCGCTGGGCCTTGTCGGCTTTTCGGTCGCTGCGCCCTTCGGCCCCGAGGCGGCGCCTGACGGGGTGGTCGCGGTCGATGTGACGCTGGACCGGTTTTCGGATTACCTGGCCGATCATCCGCTCAGCCCCGGCAGCGTGAGCTATCTGCTGGACGAAAGCGGCAATGTCTTGGCGGCCTCGGA
This sequence comes from Pseudodonghicola xiamenensis DSM 18339, assembly GCF_000429365.1. GTDB lineage: Bacteria > Pseudomonadota > Alphaproteobacteria > Rhodobacterales > Rhodobacteraceae > Pseudodonghicola > Pseudodonghicola xiamenensis. The sequence goes on from NZ_AUBS01000001.1 coordinate 174,701, forward strand.
CGGGGCGGCGATCTATGGCAGCTCGAACCAGGCGGTGCATCTGCGCCATGTGGCGGATGTGGGCAATCGGCTGGTCGCCATGGCTTATGCCAGCCGGCCGCTGGGGGGGGCCGAGACGGTCTATCCGTTTGCGCAGGCCGGTGAGGATTATATCGTTGGCCTGTCGGATTTCGGCGAGGCCTTCGGCAAGCCCTGGCGGTTGCTGGTGGTGACGCCGCTGTCGGATTTCACGGCCGCGCTCAGCCGGCACAACCGGCAGATGGTCGTCTTCGGGCTGTGTGCGGTGGCGGTGCAGCTTCTGGTCATCTACCTGATCGCCAGCCGCGTCGCCTCGCCTCTGCGGGGGCTGGCCGCCAAGGTCGAGCGGATCCGGTCACTGCAGCCGGCGGACGATCTGCCGGTGGTCCGCTCTCCAATCCGCGAGATCGCGGCGCTGTCGCATGCGATCGAGACGCTGGACATCGCGGTGCAGGCCTTCGCCCGTTTCGTGCCGGTCGGCCTGGTCCGCCAGTTGCTGACATCGGATCAGCGGCTCGAGATCGGCGGGCAGAGCAAGTTCCTGACCATCTTCTTCTCGGATATGGAGGGGTTCTCGACCTTGGCCGAACGGATGGCTTCGCGCGAGTTGCTGGACCGGATTTCCACCATGCTCGAACTGGTGTCAAAATGCGTGCATCAGGAGCAGGGAACGATCGACAAATTCGTCGGCGACGGGGTGATGGCCTTTTGGGGCGCGCCGGCGCCGCTTGAGGATCACGCCTGGCACGCCTGCGTGGCGGCGCTCAGGGTGCAGCGGGTTCTGGACCAGCTCAACCAAAGTTGGCGCGATGCCGATGCGCCGCAGATGCGGCTGCGGGTCGGTATTCATTCCGATGCGGTGCTGGTCGGCAATGTCGGGTCGCGCGAACGGATGAGCTATACGGTGTTGGGCGACGGGGTGAATATCGCCGCTAGGCTGGAAACCCTGAACAAGGATTACGGCACTCTGATCTGCATCAGTCAGGACACTTTCCGCGAGGCAGGGGATCGCCTGTGCGTCCGACCCGTTGACGAGGTGTCGCTGAAGGGGCGGCGCGCGCTGACCACGGTCTATGAATTGCTTGGGGTCTGCGGCGCCGAACCCGAACTGGCGCCTGGGGCCGAGGATATCGAGTTGGCGCGGGTGACGCGCCGGGCCTTCGATGCGCTGACCGCCGGAGACCGTGACGCCGCGCTCGCCCGCTATCGCGAGGTATTGGCACTCCGGCCCGAGGACCCGGTGGCGCGGGTACAGATCGCGCGTCTGCTGGCCGGGCATGGGCAAACGGACAGGCAGACCGACGGGGCAAACATCACGGAGATTGCCGATGACGAATATTGACCGAACCGCCGCTGTGGCCGCTTTCCGGCCAAGCATTCATACCTCGGCCGTTCTGCATCAGCTCTTGTTGCAGGGCGACCGGCTGCGCGGTGCCCGGGTGCTGGACATCGGTTGCGGTAGCGGGGTGCTGCTGGAGGCGGCGGCGGAGCGTGGCGCCCAGAGCGTCTTTGGCGTCGATGTCGAAGCCGCTGCCATCGACGAGACGCAACGCCTGCTGTCGGCCTTTGGCAAAGGGGTCGCGGTGGAAACTGCGGTCGGTCATCTTTACGGCCCCGTGGCGGGGCGTCGCTTCGATCTGGTGTTGGCGAACCTGCCGCAATTCCCGATGCGGGCCGCCTCGGTCGATGGGCGGCTGCCGAGCTGGAGCGATGGCGGAGACGACGGGCGCCGGCTGCTGGGGCCGATGGTGGCGGGGCTCGGACAGCACCTGGCGGCAGGCGGCTGTGCGATTGTCGCTCATAATGCCTTTACCGGTTTGGAGGAGACCCGAAGGCTTGCCGCCGCTCAGGGGCTGGTGCCCGAGATTGTCGATACCGTGATGATCCCGCTGGCGCCGGAAAAACTGGCCTGGATGACCCCGGCGGTACTGGACCGCGAGGCCGGGCGGACCATTCACAGGTTTGGCGGGCATGTCTTCGCCGAGCTCGTCGTGCTGTTGATCCAGGCGCCGGGCGGGCGGGAGCGGGGCATTTGATCGGCCGTCTGTTTCTTCGGCCTGTTGCTGCGGTGCTTGTCGCTCTGCTGGCTCTGACGACGGTGCCAGCAGGGGCGGCGCCAGAAGGGGCAGAGCCCGCTGCGGGGCCTGCCGACGTGGCGCTCGACCGTCTGCTGGGCGATGTCCGGGCGCGGCTTCCCGCCGCCTGCGCGGATCCGGCGGCCGACAGGCTGGTGGGGGTGCTGTGTTCGGGGCGGCTGAGGGTCGGGGTGCGCGACACCTACCCGCTCTTCGCTACGGAACAGGGCGGTCGGCGCTCGGGCTATGATATCGACGTGGCCCGCGCGCTTGCGGATCGGCTGGGGGTGGTGCCTGAATGGGTGCCGGTGCGTCCGGCCACACGTATTTCCACTCTCGCCGAAGGCGGCGCCGATGTGGTCATCGCGACGATGGGGCATAATACCCGGCGCGATACCCAGGCGCGGTTCATCCGGCCGCATTATTACCGGTCGGAGACGATCATCGTCGGACCCAGGGAGGTGCCGCTGCGCGGGTGGGGGGATTTGCGCGGTCGGACGGTCTGCACCACCATCGGGAATTACGCCAATGCGCATATCGTGTCGCGCGACGTGCGGGTGATGCTGTTCGACGGCGCCAGCCGGTTGCCCGAGGCGCTGCGCGACGGCACTTGTCGCTTCGCGGCCCATGACGACAGTTTCTTCGCGTCCTACCTCGGGTCCGACGGCGCGCTGCAGCCGGGGTTCGAACGCAAGTTCGGGTTCGATCCGGTTCCCTGGGGGATGGCTGTCGCCGCTGCTGGCAGCGCAGAGCTTGCCCGAGCGCTGGAACTGGTCAGCCAGAGCATGCACCGGGATGGGACGTTTCTGTCTATCGCCCGCAAGACCGGCATCTTCACGACGTTCCTGGAGGATCAGGAACAGCTCTGGCGCAGTCCCGCCTGTGCCCGGACACCGACAGACTGCCTGATCCCGGCGTTGAACACGGTGCCGCCGCCGACCGCTTTCGCCTCCCAGGTCGAACGGGGGCTGGCCTGGTCTGAGCGCCACCTGGGCCTGTCGCCGGCGCTGCCGATGCTGCTGACCCAGCCGGCCTGGGATCTGTTCGTTGCCGGGATCGTCAATTCGATGATCCTGGTCTTGGGAGCCTTGGCCGCCACGCTGGCCTTCGCGCTGCTGGTGGGCATCGTGTCGGCGCTGCCGTTCCGGGCAACCCGTCTGCTGTCCTGGCTGGTGGTGGTGGCGCTGCAATCCTCTCCGGTCCTGCTGACCCTGGTGGTGGTGACCGCGGTCGCGCATGTGCTGTTCACCTATTCCGCCGCGGTGGCGCTGGGCGCGGCGATTGTCGCGCTGGGGCTGATGAATGGCGCCAACGCCGGGCAGGCCATCGGTGAGGCGGCGGAAAGCCTGCGGCGCGAACAGGGGCTTGGCCGCAAGCTGACCCTGCCGCTGTTCGGGGCGGCGCTGATCCGTTCACTGACGCAGATCCTGTCGTTTCTGGTGAATGCTGCCAAGGGCACCCCGGTGGCCAGCTTCACCGGCGCGCCCGAGCTTTTGGCGGCGTTGACCGATATCATGTCCTTTTCGGCCGGGCGCGGCGATACCTATGCGATCGTGCTGGTCTTCTACATCGGGGTGGTGACGCTGGTGGTCTGGGGCTGCAATCGCGCCCGGGCCTATGTCGAAAGAAGGAGCCTGGCGGGATGAGCACGCTTCTTGATCTGCTGCGCTCGGGCTATCCGGGCGATCTGGCCGCCGCGATGGTGGTCAATTTCCGGATCGCCGGTCTGGCGCTTGTCATGGGGTTGGCGCTGGGCCTGCCGTTGGCTGTGGGGCTGGCCGGTGGGCGGGGCTGGCGCCGCATCATCGCTCCGGTTCTCGGGGTCATGCGGGCGGCGCCGACCTTTGTTGTCATGTTCTATCTTCTGAACGTCATTCCCCACGATCTCAGCCTGGCGGGGATCGACCTCGCCCCCTCGGGGCCGATGATCGTTGCGCTGTCGCTGGTGCCCTATGCGGCGGCCTATGGGGCCGACAACGGGGGAGAGGCGCTCTCCAGTTTCCGGCGCGGCTCTGTCGAGGGGGCGCTGCTGTTCCTGCCCAATATCGTGCGGGCCTTTTTCGTACTGGTGATGTCATCGAGCACTGGCGCTGCCATCGGTGTGAGCGAGGGCGTCGCCGTGGTCCTGCGCGAGGCTGACCGCTGGCCGCAGCTCGGTGACAAGCTGATCGTCTTCGCGATCGGGGTTTTCGCCTTCGGCCTGGTGTTCCAGTCGGGCTTTGCCCTGATCCGTCTGGCGGTGCACCGGATCGGTCGGCGTCATCGCCGCGCCGCGGGGTCGGCATGAACGGCAGGTGCGTGGGCCGGGCCGGAGCGGCTGGTTCCATGGGCCGGATCATGGGCGGGCGATCCGGGGAGGAACGTGTTGACGACGGGCGGTCTGAACGGATTACGTTGACTGTAATGCGAATGTCACCTCCGGATGTCGCTGCGCTGGCGGCACCGCAGCATTTCGTTCGAGGAGGAGCGGTTTGAAAATTCTCGTGATCGGAGGATGCGGGTTCATCGGCTCCCATATCGTCGATGCGCTTTGCGCGCGGGGTCTGTCGCTGCGGGTGCTGGACCGCAGCCCGGAGCGGTTTCGCCCGCAGCTGCCGGGGGTGGAATATCTGCTGCACGATCTGACCCGGGCACCGCTTCCGCCCGGGGCGCTGGCCGATGTCGGCACGGTGGTGCATCTGGCCAGCACCACCGTGCCTGCGACCTCGAACCAGGATCCGGGGCTGGATATCGCGGAGAACCTGATCCCGACCGTGCGCCTGATCGAGGCGATGCGGCAGCGGGGGACGCGGCGGCTGATCTTCTTGTCCTCCGGCGGCACCGTCTATGGTGTGCCTGAGCGCGATCCGATCCCCGAGGACCATCCGCTCAACCCGATCAGCTCTTACGGGATCGTCAAGCTGGCGGTCGAGAAATACCTCTACATGGAGCAGCAGTTGCACGGGCTGGACTATGTGGCGTTGCGCGCCTCGAACCCCTATGGGCCGCGCCAGGGACGCAGCGGCGTGCAGGGGGTGATCGGCACCTATCTGAGGCGTCATCTGCACGATGAACCGATCGAGGTCTGGGGCGATGGCAGCGTGGTGCGTGACTTTCTTCATGTGACCGATCTGGCCGAGCTCTGCGCGCGCGCGGTGCTGTCGACACGGACAGGCGTGTTCAACGCCGGCAGCGGCGAGGGCACGTCAATCGCCCGGATCGTCGAGCTCATCGGCAGGATCGTCGGCCGCGAGACTGCGCCGGTCTTCCGCCCCGGGCGCAGCTTTGACGTGCCGCGTGTGGTGCTGGACGTGCGCCGCGCCGCGGAGAGTTTCGGCTGGCAGCCGCAGATCCCCCTGAGCCAGGGGATCGAGGACACATGGGCCTGGGTCCGGCAGCAAGAGGAGCTTTGAGCCGATGCCGCGCGAGGTGGGGAGGACTATCGCATGAAGGGGGGACAGGGATCATGACCGATGGCGTGGGATCCAGCGGCCGGCTGGAACATCTGACCGGCCTGCGGTTTTTCGCGGCGCTTCTGGTGTTCGGAGTGCACTTTCGCTGGGACACCAGCCCCGAGGCGCTGCGGGCCGTCGCCGCTCAGGGCTATGTCGGGGTGTCCTTCTTCTTCATCCTGTCGGGCTTCGTGCTGACGCATTCCTACAGCCACTGCATTCGCGCCGGGCAGATTTCCCTGCTGTCCTACTGTCTGCTCAGGGTAGCGCGGCTGACACCGCTTCACTTCCTGACCGGGCTGCCCTTCGTCTATTTCGCCATCGTGCAGAACGAGGCGATCTATTCGGAACAGTTCGGCATCCTGAAAACGCTGCTGAACCTGAGCTTTCTGCAAAGCTGGGTGCCGGTGTCGGATTACTATTTCTCGCTGAACGCGCCGTCCTGGTCGCTGTCGGACGAGATGTTCTTCTATGTCTGCTTCTTCTTTCTCGTGACGCTGGCACCGGGGCGGCTGGTGAAGCTGACGGCCGCGCTGGGCGGGGTGGTCGTGATGGCGGCGCTGCTGGTTCAGACCTTTGTGGGCGAAACGCAGATCGCCGGGAAATACCCGTTTTCCCATTGGCTGTTCTATGTCTTTCCGGGGTTCCGGATCCTGGAGTTCATGGTCGGCATGCTGCTGCATGATCTCTGGGCGCAGGGGCCGCATCTGCCGACGTGGCTGATCCCGCTGTCTTATCTTCTGCTTTTGGGGGCGATGTGGGGCGCCCCGGAGGTTGCAGCTCCGTTTCGCTATTCGCTCTATTACCTACCGGTGGTCTCGCTGTTCTTCTATGTGCATCTGGCGGATCGCTCTGGCTGGCGGAGCTTCTATTCCAGCCCGCTGATGGTGCTGCTGGGCAATGCCTCTTTCGCGTTCTACCTGATCCATCAGCCGATGCTGCATCTGATGAACCTGTTCCTGCGACCGGCCATGCCGGGAGATGCCGTGTTCTTTCCGGTTTCGTTGACGATCACCGCCATCGCCTCGGTTCTTCTCTATTGGTTTTACGAGATGCCTGCAGAACGGGCGCTCAAGTCGCTGATCCGGCGACGGGCCGGGGGACTGAGACCCTATGTGGCGCGCAGGTAACCCCGGCGGCGGGAATGTCTTGGAGTGAACATTTGTCTCGTATTAAATCGAACCTGAGGGCATGACGATGATGATGAACCGTGATCCGGTGCGTGGCCGTTACCGCAGGCGGAGCGCCAGCAAGGACAACAGGATGCCGCGCCGGGGTGTCGGGCGGCCAGCAGGGGACCGCGATGCTTGACGAACTTGCCCTTTCGGCCTTGACGGATGCGATCCTCGCCTGTGAGCTGTTCTTTCTTGCCGGGCTGAGCCTGCGGGCCGGAGGGCAGCTGCTGTCCCCGGCCTGGTTGTGGGGGATGACCCTGGCCTTGATCGGGCTGGCCTCGTTGCTGGGGACGATAGACCACGGTTTTTTCGAGGCAATCGGCCATCCGGGACATCGCGACATGGTGGTGGCCACGCGGCTTGTCATCGTCGCGGGCAGCTTGGGAATGATCGTGACCTCGGCCATGCAGTATCTGTCCGGGGCCTGGCGCCTGGGGGGGATGGTGCTGGCGGTGGGCGCTGCGCTCTATCCTGTCTCGATGATCCTGACGTCGGATGATTTCCTGTCCGTCATCCTCTATTATTCCGCAGGTTTGCTGTTGCTGCTTGTCCTGAGCGTTCTCAATCTCAGGGGCAACAGGGGGACGGGGCCGATGATCCTGGGCATCGTGCTGACCCTGGGCGTGTCGGGGATGATCCCGGCGCAAAGCGGTGGCTTCTGGGGGCTTGGCCTCTATGGCAGCTATCATGTGCTGCTGATGCCGACTGTGATCTTGCTCTATCTGGGCGGTCGGGGGTTCCGGCAGACACGTGGGGGGCCGGGCAAATGATCGACATGTCGCCACTCAGCCGGGCGGATCTGAAAGAGATCGTCCCGAACCTGACCTCCTTCATGCCCGAAAAGCTGATCGACGCCGTTGGCGCGGTATCGCACGAACTGACAGTGGCGCCGGGCCAGACCCTGATCACCGAGGGAGAGACGAGCAACACGCTCTATCTGATCCGCGAGGGCACTTTCGGCATCTACCGGAGCACCCCGAACGGCGAAGGGGAGATGCGTGTCGCCGAGATCGGCCCGGGCCAGCCCTTCGGCGAAATGGCTCTGCTGGACGGAGAACCGCGCGCGGCCTCGGTTCGGGCCGAAACCGCAGGTCTGCTGTTGGAGATCGCTCCGGAGGCCCTGCGCGCCCAACCCGAGGGAGAGGTCAAGTTCCAGGAGCTCAAGGGCGCGCTGGCGACCTTCGTCACCCGGCGCATGCGCACCACCACGCAAGAACATGTCGAGGCGCTGGAACGCGAACTGGCACTGAAGAGCGAACAGGAGCAATTCGGCCGTTTCTTCATCTATTCTCTGACCATGATGTCCATCGGCACGCTGGTGAACAACGCGCTTGCGCGCAAGGAGGTGGATGTCGACATCTACACGCAGATCTTTGCCTGGCAGTATCTGGCCATCCTTCTGGTGCCGAGCTTTCTGGTGATCCGGCACATGGGAATTTCGATCCAGTCGCTGGGGCTGACCACAAAAGGGCTGAAACGCTCTCTGAGCGAAGGGGCAGTGATTTCGGGCGCGCTCTATGCGCTGACATGGATGATCGCGGCGGGGCTGAGATATTTCGATATGTTGCCGGGCCGGGCGCTGCCCTTCGATCTGCTCGGGACGCTGAGCTATTTTCTGCACAGTGCGCTGCAGGAGATTATCGCGCGTGGCTTCCTGCAATCGTCCTTCCAGCGGTTTCTGGGGGATGCCAATGGCCTGTGGTCGGTGCTGCTGGCCTCGACGCTGTTCGGGATGTTCCACCTGCATTTCGGTATCGCCGCCGTTGTCATGACGATCGCCACCGGCTGCGTTTTCGGCCTGATTTACATGCGCCATCAGAATGTCGCAGGTGTTACACTTGTCCATTATGTGATGGGCGTCGCCGCCTTCAATACGGGATTGATATAATCCAGCTCGAAGTCACCTCATAACGCGGGGCGCGGGCGGCGCATGTGCAGATGCCCGGACACGCCCCCGGAAAGCGATGGGTTTAAATGATTGATCGTACCTTCTTCATTCCACGACCATCCCGGTATTACCGTGATTTCCTGATCTATCTTTTCGGCTTTGCCGCCGCCTTTGTCTGGGGGATCGAGACAAGCTGGCCCATGATCATCCTGCCCTGGGCGCTGGCGGTGCTTTGCCTGCACCGCGCTGGGCTGTTCTGTCACGAGGTGGTTCATCACGGCAAGACCGCCAGCCTGCGCGGGTTCCGGGCGCTTTATACCTGGACCGTTGCACTGATCGTGATGGTTCCGCCGCTGCGGTTCGGGCTGCCGCATCTGGCACACCATCGGCTCGGGGTCTTCGGCACTCACGACGATCCGCAATATCCGCTGGTGCGCGGCAACCGCTTTGCCATGATCATGGTGCTGCTGGTCATTCCCTTCGTGGTGCCTTTCACCAATCTGCTGATGACTGTCACCGGGGCGCTGGGGGCCTTTCGCCTCGAACGCGCGCTGGATCGCTGGTCGACGGAAAAGCTGGGCTTCTCGCTCAGTTCGGAACTCGATGCCGCGCAACAGGCCGAGGTCAGGCGGCACGCCCAGGTGACGCTTGTGCTGTTCGCCGCCTTCGTGCTGCTCTTGCCCGGGGCGCTGCCCTTCTACTATGCCGTTCTGGTGGCCGGCTGGGCGTTGATCACCGCGCGCATCCCGCTGGAACATGAATTGGAACGGCTGGCCCAAAGTTCTGGTCCGCATGATCAGATGGCGGACAGCTTCACCATTGAATCGCCGCTTGCCTTGCTGATCCAGCCGGTGGGGTTCCGCTTTCACACCGCTCATCACATGTATCCCGGGGTGCCCTATCACAACCTGCCGGCGCTGCATGAAGAGCTCAAGCGCAGCTCTCCCGATTATCGCAACAGCATCATTTCGCTGAGGACCGCGATCCGCGGCCCGAAATCCGTTCGCTGAGCCCCCTTGCCGCAAACCAGAGCCACAAGGCAGATTAGTCCATGAAAAACGTTATTCACGAACTCGCCGAGGCCATGACCGCCGCCGAACCCGAGGCCCGGTTCGAAGTCCGATACTGGGACGGAACCGGTTTCAAGATCGGGGAGGAGCCCGAATTCGTCCTGATCTTCAAGACGCCAGCGGCGCTGTCGCGGGTGGTCTCTGACGCCTTCATGGGCTTTGGCGAAAGCTACATGGCCGGAGATATCGAGGTTGAGGGCGATATCAAGAAACTGTTCTATCTCGGCTTCAAGATCGACTTTGCCGAACGCCCGATGTCGCTGATGCTGCGGCTGAAGCTGGCCTATCACTTTCTCAAGGCCCGCAATACCATTGCCAGATCGCGCGAGAATATCTCGTTCAGCTATGACATCGGCAACGATTTCTACGAGCTGCTGCTGGGCCAGGGGATGATCTATACCTGCGCCTATTTCAACTCGCCCGAGGAAAGTCTGGATCAGGCCCAGTGGAACAAGCTGGAGCTGGTCTGCCAGAAGCTCTGCCTGAAGCCGGGCGATCATATCGCCGATCTGGGCTGCGGTTGGGGCGGGTTCCTGATGCATGCCGCCGAAAACCACGGGGTGAGCGGCGTGGGGTTCACCATTTCCGCCGAACAGCGCGAATACGCGATGAAGAAGATCGTCGAACGCGGCCTGTCGGACAAGATCGAGATCCGCCTGCAAGATGCCCGCGAGGCGGATGGGCTTTACGATAAGGTGGCTTCGATCGGGATGATGGAGCACATGGGCAACGCCCAGATCCCGCCAGTGTTCGAGAGGATCGCCAAGTTGTTGAAACCCCAGGGGCTGGCGCTGGTGCACACCATCGGCAACGACATGGAGCGCCCGATCGACCCCTGGATCGACAAATATATTTTCCCCGGCACCCAGGCCTCGCCGCTGACGACGATGGTCAAGGCGATGGCCGACAACGGTCTGGACATGGTCGATCTGGAGAACCTGCGGATGCATTATCCGCCCACGGTGGAATACTGGCTGAAGAATTTCGACGACAATATCGACCGGATCACCGAGATGTACGACGATACCTTCGTCCGCAGCTTCCGGCTCTATCTCGAAGTGGCGAGTTCGTCTTTCAGTTGGGGCGACAACCGGCTTTATCATCTGCTGATGACCAAGGGGCTGAACAACCGTCTTCCCGCGACGCGGGCGCATCTTGTGCCCACGACCTTCAGGCAGCCCACGACCGAAGGCCTGTGACCATGACGTTGCATGTCGCCGTGATCTATACCGATGCCGGCGGCGGCCACCGGGCCAGCGCGCATGCGCTGAAGGCCTGTCTCGAAGCGACCGGTCGCTATCGGGTCAGCCTGATCAACCCCTACAAGGCTCTGATCCCGCATCTGGATATCTTCGCCCGCCTTGGCCGACGCAGCGGCGAGGATGTCTATAACGAGGTGATCCTGAGGCATGGCCGCAGCGGGTTGGCCTGCTGGCTGTTCTACGCCGGGCTGAAGCTGAACTACACGCTCTTCGAAGCGCCGGCGACCCGCATCCTGGCGCATCACTTCGAACGGATAGAACCCGATATCGCGCTGTCGGTAATGCCGCTGAGCAATCGGGTGCTGCTGGATGCGCTGGCCCGCTATCGCGCCACGCGTCGGCGGGGCCGGTTACCGCAGGGCGCGGTGCTGATCACCGATTGGGCAGAGCTGGCCCGGGGCGTCTGGTTCCCCAACCGCAGCGATTATCACGCCATCTGCGGCACCGAGGAGGCGGCGGCCAGCGCCCGCCGGCAACGCCGGCTGGCGCCGCGGGTTCATACCATGGGCGGGCTGCTGGTTCGGCCCGAATTCGCCGCGGCGGCGCGTCGGCCCGCTGCGCATGAAACGCTGGGGCTCGATCCGGCGCGCCCGGTGGTGAGCGTGCTTTACGGCGCTCAGGGCAGTGATCGGATGGTCGATCTGGCAAGCGAAATGGCACGTGTGCCGCACCAGGCCCAGGTGGTGTTCCTCTGTGGTCGCAACCAGGCGATCGCGGCGCGGATCGGGGCGATGGAACTGCCTTATCCGGCGCATGTGGTCGGGTTCACCGAACGGGTCCCCGATTATCTTTCGGTGAGCGATCTGTTCATCGGCAAGCCCGGCCCCGGCAGCGTCAGCGAGGCTCTGGCGCTGGGGGTGCCGGTACTGCTGGACCGAAGCCTCGCCCTGCCACAGGAGAAGGCGGTTCTGCGTCATGTTCTTGCGCAGGAGCGGGGGCAGGCGTTCCGGTCGCTGGAGGAGTTCCGGGCGATGTATCGGGCCGCTTTGTCGGCGGCAAAGGGCGCGCGACCACCAGGGCTGGCCAATACGTCGAACAGCGATGTGGTGAGCATTCTGGACAGGATTGCCGCTGCGCGCGAACCGGTTGCCGCCGGGGCGGGGCCATTCGCCTCCGTGCCCGAGATGAGGCCGGATTGATGAGCGGTCTCGGCGGGGGGCTCGAAGGCGGTATCGGCGGGCCCGGCTCGGAGCGGGTGCTGCGCTTTCGCATCATTCACAACCCCCGTGCGGCGATGAAACGCGCGGTCCGGTTCAACGCGGTTCTGGCCGAACTGCGCGCCGCCGGGCACGAGTATGAGATCGTGACAACCGCCAGGGCGGGGGATGCGGCCTCATTCGCCCGCCAGACGACCCGTGACATGGCCGATGTGCTGGTGGTGGCCGGCGGTGACGGCACGGTGAACGACGCGCTGCAGGGCATCGGGCCCACAACGCCACCATTGGGGATCTTGCCGTTGGGCACCGCGAATGTCCTGGCGCATGAAATCGGCATCGGCACCGATCCGGGGCGGATCGCGCGCTGCCTGATGCAGGGCGCGATCCTGCCGGTGCGTCCGGGGGTGGTGAACGGGCATCGCTTCATGATGATGGCGGGCGTCGGGCTGGACGCGCAGGTGGTCTCGGACCTTAGGCGCGGCATCAAGAGACGGTTTGGCAAGGCGGCCTATCTGATCGAGGTGACCCGAACGCTCAGACGCTGGCCCTGCGATGATATCTGCCTGACTGCCGATGGCGGGGAGGATCATCGTGCCGCCACGGTGGTGATCAGCCGCGGGAAACGCTATGGTGGGCGTTTCGTGCTGGCGCCGGGCGGCGATATCGCCATGCCGCGTTTTCATATCACCCTGTTTCCCACTGGCCGGCCGATATCGGTTTTCGCCCGTTTCGTGGCGATCCCGCTGGGGTTGGTGCATCGGCTCAAGCTGGTGCAGCAGTTCGAGACCGAGGGGGTGATGATCGAAGGCCCGGCCGGTGATCCGGTGCAGGCCGATGGCGATATCGTGGCCAGGCTGCCGGCGCGGATCGGGCTCTGCCCCGAGCCGGTCTATCTCTGTGTGCCCCGAGGTTAGGCGATGGCCGGCTCGGCCCGGGGCGCAGGTGCATCTGTCAATCCGCAGAGCTGGGCCAGCCTGCGGCAGGCCTGCATCCAGTCGAAATCACGCCGCGCTGCCTCCGGCGGTTCGGGAACCTGCGCCACCGCGTGCCGCAAGGCCGCGACCGCACCATCCAGATCATCGTAGAAATGGGCGTTGGGATAGGCGTGGAACGGCAGGTTGCCGGGACATTCCGGCAGCACCACATGGCGCCCGGCCACCAGTGCATCCGCCGTGGCCGTGCACAGAACCTCGCTTTTCGAGGGGTTCAGCATGACGCGATAGCCGCCGATGTCTTCCCAGAACCGGCGGTTTGGTCCCTTGAGAGTCAGTGGTGCGGGCTCGCGGCGCAGAAGGTCGCGAAAGGCGGCCTCATCCCGGCCCGCGCCGATGACATCCATCGGCAGCGCCGCGCGTCTGGCGATCCGGGCCAGATCCTCAAGCCCCTTTTCCCACAGGAAGGCGCCCAGGAAATAGACCGCATCGGTTTCGGGCCCGACTGGCGGCACATGGGCATAGCCGCGCGACACCCCGGTGATCCGCTCGACCGGCATGGTCAGGCCGGGCAGCGTCAGCGCCGGCGACAGGCTGAGCGGCAGGTCGATCCGCAGCCGCACGGCGCGCCCGTGCAGAAAGGACACCAGTTGCGCGACGCGCCCGGGGATGGGCAGGTCGGAGGAGCGGATATAGGTCTCGTAATCGGTCATCGACAGGCCCAGGGTGCGATCCGCCCGGATATGCCCGCGCCGTCGGGTGAACGGATACCAGCACAGATGTTCGGGTTCGCTCGCGATCAGGCTTTGTGCGGGGGGGGCTGCGCCAAACACATCCTCCATTGGCACGATGGACTTCAGCCGGGCGGCATAGGTGCTGCGATAGGGTCTGCATTCGGGCAGCTCGGGACAGCCGAGCGCGGCCGCCTCGGCCCGCAACCAATCCACCTGTTCGCCGAAATCGGCAAACCGCCGTTCGCCCCACAAGCGGTTCTGTGATGCGGCATCGAGCCAGGGCAGAAGATAAGCGACCCGATACCCGAGCGCAGCCAGTCCGCAGGCATGCCAGAGCGAAATGAAGGAGGGGCCGGTCATCCAGGGCAGCGCCGCGGATGTCAGAACCACGGCGTCGTAGCGCCCTGCCTCGCGGTTGCGCATCGGTCTTCCCCCGGTTCCCCAACGGCCCCGGTCAGCTTCCCTTGCGGTGGCGGACAACGCAATGGCAAATCGGCCGGGATCGGCAGATGTTCTGGAAAATTATAGAAAGAGGAAACCCGGGTGGTCCGGAGAGGCGGGCGTGAGGCCCGAAACCGGGAGGGAGTGGTGGGTGATGAGAGACTCGAACTCCCGACATCTTCGGTGTAAACGAAGCGCTCTACCAACTGAGCTAATCACCCGTGGCGCACTGATTACCCATTCGCGGCGAAGGGTGCAAGAGCGGTTTCCACTTCGCTGAGACGATTGCGCGCCCGGTGCGGCGCCAGGCGTGCATCAGTGCCCGGACAGGCCCCCGGCACGGCGCCGGACACGGGCCAAAATGCGGTCGAGCGAGGCATATCCGCCGCCGGTCGTCACCAGCACGGCCAGCAGCCAGACCCAGACCAGCCGTTGGTCGAAGACCACCCCGTCCGGGTGACGGTCGAAGAGCGCGCCCAATGTCTCGGGGCCGATGCCATGGCCATAGATGTCGGTAAGCGTCATCACCACGACAAAGCCGATCATGCCAATCGACGACAGCCGGGTGAAGAGACCGAGCAGGATGAAAAGCGGCAGCATGAACTCGGCCAGGGTGCCGGCGGCGACGATCAGATGGGCGACGGGCCCCAGCGCCGAGACGTCATAGCCGGCCTGTTCGAATTGGCGTGGAAAGATCTGGGCATAGGCGTTCAGCGACAGCCCTCCCATGTCGATCTTGGTTCGGGCCGAGGCCCAGAAATATCCCAGCAGGAGCGAGGAGAACACCAGCCGGCCGGACAGGCCGATCAGCGCGGGCGCACGCCCCGGGGGTGGCGTCTCGAGGCGGATCAGCCGATCGAGCAGATGCCGGGGCATGGGGCGGGACAGGCGACTGTCGGTCATGGGTGGTCTCCTTCGGGGGCGATCAGCGCGCCGGCGGAGAACAGGCAGGCAAAGATCGCTGCATGATCGGCCTGGGTCGGCAGAGCATGGGCCAGGGGTTCGCCTCGGGCAAGGGCCTTCAGGGTGGCATCGGTGCCGCGCGGGGCGGGCTGGGCGCAGACTTCCATCGCCGGGCGGCAGATCAGAACCTCGCCCGCAGGGGCCTGGGCCAGGGCGGGCAGGTCGCTGTTTCGGGCCCAGATCGACAGCGCGGGGTGGCGGGTCACGATCACCCGGGCCGAGGGATGCGGTCGCGGGCGGAGACGGGCGAGCCGGTCGGGGGAGAGCCGCGCCAGATCGCCGCCTGCCAGAGGTGCCGCATCGGCGGCGTGACAGGAGAACCGCAGCGCCTGTTCCAGCATCGCCACCTCGGGCAGATAGAGCAGGGCTGCCACCGGGGGAAAGCTGCGCAGCCAGTCGGGGAAGTCCGCGCCATAGTAGGCCAGGACCGGGCTTTTGGGCGGATGCGCGCGCAGGAACTCCCGCGCCATCGCGGCGAAGAACCGCGCGCCCACCAGGGTTTCGATCACCGGAAACGCCTGCCGCAGCGCGTCGATCAGCGAAACGGTGACGGAATTGCGATAGATGCCGAAACGCGCCTCTGCCGACGGTGCTCGCGGTGCCCGGATGCCATCGGGAACCGGGACCTTTGGTGCCAGCAGCGCCCGGCTGAATGCCGCCTGACGGCTCATGCCGCCCGCCTTGCGCGCAGCAGCGCATCGGCATGGGCGGCCTCGGCCTCGAGGGTCGCGAAATCGGGCACGTCGTTGTCCCGTTCGATCAGTGTCGGGCAGGGGCCGATCCGGGCGAGGGTGCGGGCAAAGAGCGTCCAGACCGGATCGGCGACGGGCTTGCCATGGCTGTCGATCAGCAGCGGCTCGGCGTCGGCGTCGGCGTCGGCGTCGGCGTCGGCGTCGGTGTCGGGGGGGGCCTGTTCTTCATGTCCGGCAAGATGGATTTCGCCGACATGATCCAGCGGATAGGCATCAAGATAGGCCTCGGCTGACAGACCGAGGTTGATCGCGGAAATGAACACGTTGTTGATGTCGAGAAGCAACCCGCAGCCGGTGCGGCGCTGAACCTGCGCCAGGAAATCGGTCTCGGTCATGGTGCTTTCGGCGAAGGCCAGATAGCTGGAGGGGTTTTCCAGCAGCATCTGCCGCCCCAGAACCTGCTGCACCTCGTCCACATGGGCGCAGACGGTGTCGAGTGTCGCGGCCGTATAGGGCAGCGGCAGGAGATCGTTGAAATAGGCGCCGCCGTGCGACGACCAGGCGAGGTGTTCTGAGAACTGCGCTGGTGCGAGCCAGTCCATGAGCGCGCGCAACCGTCCGAGGTGGGTCCGATCCAGCGGCCCATCGCCGCCGATGGACAGGCCGACCCCATGCGCCGAGATCGGAAAGCGGTCGGACAGATCGGCCAGCATGGCGCGGCGGGGACCGCCGTCGAACATGTAGTTTTCGGCGTGGACTTCCAGCCATGTCACCGCGCCCGGTTGGCGCAGGTCGTCGAAATGCTGCGGCTTGAAGCCGATACCGGCGGTAGCGGGCAGGCAGGTGGCGTGCATGTTGTCCTCCTTTCTGGACGGTGGCGCGACGGCTGGGGTGCCGCCGCGCCCCCCGGGGCTCAGCCTTCGGGCAAATCGCGGTCGAGCGCCGTCAGCGAGCCCATGCGCGGGGTGCCGTCGGCCATCGCCGGCAGCTCCATCGTGGTGCAGGTGCCTTCGGGCACCAGCAGCCAGGCGTTGCCCTGGTAATCCAGTTTCGAGGTGCCGGCGCAGGTGGTGCCCGGACCCGCTGCACAGCCGTTCTGCCCCGCCATCGCGACGCCAAAGCATTTCTCCTGGCCAGCGGCATGGGCGGGCAGGGTCATCTGGGCCAGTCCCGCCGCGAGGGCACCGGCAAGCGCGAGGTGTTTGGTTTGGATGCTCATGTCTGGATACTCCGTTTTGAGGTGCAGACTTCGCTGTCTGCATCGGGGTATTCGGGCGCCGGAGCGGATTTGTTACGCGGCTCGCGCGTCTGTGAAAGACCGAAATATTTCCGGTGGGCTGTAACGCGGCGGCCGGACTTCGCGTATACTGGGGTATGACAGCGAAAGATGCCGAGATCGAAGTGTTGATGCGGCAGGGGCTTGCGGGGGATCGCAGAGCCTATGCCCGCTGCCTTGCGCTGTTGGTTCCCAGAATGCGGGCAATGGCGCATCGCGATCTGCCGGCGCATCTGACGCATCTGGTCGAGGATGTGGTCCAGGAGGCCCTGTTGTCGATCCATCTCAAGCGCGGCAGCTGGGATCTGGCGCGCCCCTTGTTGCCCTGGGTCCGGGTGATCATACGCCACAAGGCGATCGACATGCTGCGTGCGACCCCGCGCGCCCGGCATGACCCGATCGAGGATTACGCCGATCTGGGGGCGCCCGAGGTCGATCCGCTGGCGGGGCTGCATCTTGAACAGGCGCTGGCGCGGCTGTCGGATCGTGATGCGGCGTTGGTGCGCCAGCACGCGGTGCAGGGGGTGGATGCGGACAGCCTGTCGCGCAGCTTCGATCTGAGCCCGGGCGCCCTACGGGTGGCCCTGCATCGGGCGCTGCGGCGCCTGGCCGAGGCGGCGAGAAAGGAAGAGGAATGGAAACCGACGAGCTGATCGCCGCCTTGGCGGCGGATGATACCGCCCCAAAACGCCCGCGGCTGGTCTGGCGGCTGTTGCCGGGGGCGGTGGTGTCGGTGATCCTGATGGCGCTGTTCTGGGGTGTCCGGCCCGATTGGGGACAGGCGGTGCAGAACCTGCCGGTGTTGACCAAACAGGGCCTGCCGGTCGTGCTGCTGCTTCTGGCCGCGCTGCTGTTGCGCCAAGGCGCGCCGGGGAGAAAGCCGATGCTTGGCCTTTTCGCGGGGATCGCTGGCGCGGTGGCCCTGGCCTGGGGGATCGCCGTGCTGCGGGGCGGCGATATCATGGGGCAGAGCGCCTGGCAGTGCCTGCTGTCGATCCCGGTACTGGCGCTGCCGATGGCGGTGCCTCTGTTTTGGGGACTGCGCCATCGGGTCGAACCGCAGCCGGCGCGGACCGGCATGGTGGCTGGGCTGTTCGCGGGGGCCGCCGGCGCCGCCATCTACGCGCTGCACTGCGATGAGGACAGCGCAGCGTTTTTCCTGTTGTGGTACGGGCTTGGCATTGCGGCTTGCGGCGTTGCCGGGCGCATCGCGGGGGCCCGGCTGCTCGGGGTTTGAGGGCTGCGGCGGCCCGGCGGCTCAGATGCGCATGCGCGGGACATCGTTTGGATCGAGCCGCAGATCGACCAGCACCGGACGGTCACGTGCTGCGATCGCGGCAAGCGCTGCATCGAGATCGCCGGGAGAGCGCACCTCGATCCCAAGCCCGCCCAGCGAGGTGGCGACCTCGGCGAAGGAGGGCCAGTCGAATTGGGTCAGTCCCGGGTCCATCTGCCGGTCAAGGAACTGGATATGCTCGGCCCCATAGGCGGAGTCGTTGGCGACGATGACGATCAGATCGAGCCCGAGCCTGACAGCCGTGTTGAACTCGTTCAGCCCGCCCATCATGAAACCGCCATCCCCGGTGAACAGCACGACCGGCCGGTCCGGCGCGGCAAGGCCGGCGCCGATCGCTTCTTGCAGGCCGAGCCCGATCGAGCCGAAATTCGCCGTGACCACGAAGCTTTGCGGGTCGGGGGCGGAGATCCGGCACCAGACCTCGGTCATAAAGCGGCCGCCGTCGGTGACCAGGATGCGATCCTTCGGCAGCGCCTGTTCCAGCCGCTCCAGCGTTGGGACATAGCCGATATAGCCTTCGTTGGTGCGCATCGGCGGGGTCGGATGGGCCCTCAGGGTTTCGGTATCGAGCTCTCGGGTGAAGCCGCTCGGCGCGATCTCCGCTTCGTCGAGCCAATAGACGATGGTTTCGGCGGTGAGCCCGGCATCGGCCAGAAGCGCGGCATCGGGATGGGTGCCGCCGCCGATGGCGGTGGGTTCGATATCCACCTGTACGATCCGCTTGTCCCGCATCAGCTTGCCGCGGTCGGTGGTGAAATCATGCAGACCGGTGCCGAAGCAGACGATGCAATCGGCCTTTGCGATCAGATCATAGGCGGCCGGGGTCGACAGGGTGCCGAAGATGTCCATGTTGTAGGGATGCCCGCTGAACAGCCCCTTGGCCTTCAGCGTGGTGGCCAGAGGCGCTTCGAGCCGGTCGGCCAGACGGATCAGCTTGTCTCGCGCCCCGGTGGCGCCAGCGCCGGCCAGGATCAGCGGGCGCCGGGCCGAGGCGATCATGCCGATGGCTTCGTCCAGCGTGTCGCCCTCGGCCACGCCGCCTGGGGTGGTGAAGACATCCAGCACGCGGCAGTCGTGCGTGATCTCGGTCCACATGAAATCGGCAGGCATATTCAGCACCACCGGGCGCCGTTCGACCCGGGCGCGGTAAAAGGCGCGGGCGACATCGCGGCCGGCGGTTTCCGGCGCCCGCAGCTGTTCGAAGCCGGCACCGGTGGCCTTGACCAGCTCGCGCTGGTCGATGCCCTGCAGGTGGCGGGGATTGATGACCGGGGTGTCGCCGGCCAGCAGCACCATGGGGATATGGCCGCGGGCGCCTTCGGTCAGTGCGGTCATGCAGTTGGTCAGGGCCGGTCCGTGGGTGACCGTCGCCACCCCGACCTGACCCGACACATGGGCATAGGCCAGCGCCATCAGGACCGAACTGCCCTCATGGGCGACGGGGACGAACCGTCCGCCGCAGTCGCGCACGAAGTGATCGACCAGGAAGAGATTGGCGTCGCCCATCAGCCCGAACATCGTCCCGGTGCCATGGTCGCACAGGGCGCGGGCAATGGACTGATAAACATGGATCTTGTCACTCATCGGGGTCTCTCCTGCCGGTTTGGGCCTGAATATCCCAAGTCCGATGCGTGGAATGCGCAAACTGAGGCGGCAGGGGCGGGATCTTTGCGTGACATCGGAGGAAAGGCGCCCGCAGGCGCGCAAATCGCGCATGACAGGGGCTGTCGCACGAAAAAGCCGCCGGCCGCAACGTCAACGTCCGGCCGGCGGCGTATCAGCTACGGGCGCGGATCAGTCGCTGATCGCGCCTTCTTCGTCGCCCCGCTCGTGCATCGAGGCCTTGACCTTGCGCCCGACTAGGATCGGCAGGACAAAGCCAGCGATGGCGATCACCCAGAGCGCCATGGCGAGCGGGCTGTCGATCAGCGTCCACCAGTTGCCATTGTCGATGGTGATGGCGCGACGCAGGTTGTTTTCCATCGCGTTGCCCAGCAGCGTGCCCAGGATGACCGGCACCAGTGGCACGTCGAGCTTGCGCAGCAACCAGCCCAGCACGCCGAAGCCGATCATCACCAGCAGGTCGAAGGAGGAACCCGAAATACCGTAGATTCCGACGAAGCTGACCATCGCCACGATGGGCATCAGGATGCGTGGCGGGATCAGCAGCAGCCGGGTGAACAGCCCGACCATCGGGATATTCATCGCAAGCAGCATGATATTGGCGATGAACAGCGCCGCGATCAGCCCCCAGACCACATCGGGATTCTGGGTGAACAGCAACGGACCGGGGGTGATGTTCAGCGACAGCAGCACTGCCAGCAGCACCGCCGTGGTGCCCGACCCGGGCACGCCCAGTGCCAGCATCGGTACCAGCGCACCGCCGGCGGCGGCATTGTTGCCGGCTTCCGGTGCGGCAACGCCGCGCGGATCGCCCGTGCCGAAGCTGTTGTCCTTGTCAACCAGCCGCTTTTCCACCGAATAGGAGATGAAGCTGCCCAGCGAGGCACCGGCACCCGGCAGAACCCCTGCGATGAAGCCAAGAACCGAGGTGCGCAGCATGGTGGGCGTGCAGCTCTTGATCATCTGCCAGGGCGGGGTGAGCCGGCCGATCCGGACGCTGCGGCCCTCGGCATCCGATTGCCCATGGCGCTCTTCGAGGAAGATGAATACCTCGGACAGGGCGAACAGACCGACGATGGCGACGAGGAAATCCAGCCCGTCGTACAGGTGCACCTCTCCGAAGGTGAAGCGCGGCACGCCGGTCTGGGTGTCGACCCCGATCATCGCCAGTCCCAGGCCCAATGCAGCGGCGAAGGCGGATTTCGCCTGGTTGGTCGAGGAAACGCCGCCCAGCGTCATGAAGGCGAGCGCGAAGAGGGCGAAATATTCGGCCGGGCCGAACAGCAGCGCTATCTTGACCAGCTGCGGCGCCAGCAGGATGAGCCCCCAGGTGGCCAGGAATGCACCGACGAAGGAGGCGATGCCCGATAGCGACAGCGCTTCACCGGCCATGCCCTTGCGTGCCATGGGCTGACCGTCGAGAACGGTCATCATCGCCGGTTCGTCGCCGGGAATGCCCAGCAGGATCGAGGAAATCCGCCCGCCGTACATGGCGCCGTAATAGACCGAGGTCAGCAGGATCAGCGAGGGCGTGGCGCCGAGCCCGAGGGTGAAGGCGAGCGGGATCAGGATGGCGACGCCATTTGACGGGCCAAGCCCGGGCAGCGCCCCCATGATGGTGCCGAGAAAGCAGCCCAGTAGTGCCAGCAGCATGTTCTGCCAGGTCAGCGCGACGGCGAAACCGTCGGCGAGATGTGCCAAAGTGTCCATTCCGTCCTCCTCAGAAGCCCAGCGGGCCGCGGGCCAGCGACAGGCCCAGGACCAGGTGGAAAACGACATAGATGCCGATCGATGTGCTGATGCCGGTGATCACCGCCCCGGGGAGCGAACTGCCCAGGCGCCAGGTCAGATAGGTGGCGGCGCAGGCGGTGGCGACGATGAAGCCCACCACTGGCAGCAATTGGGCATAGAGGATCATCACCACCACGGCGGCCGATATCTCGGCCAGACGCAGCAGCGAGGGCCAGCGCGGCTCGGGGTCAGGACGCAGGGCGATCAGGGCGCTCGACAGGCCGAGGATGGCGGCGATGATCAGGGGAAAGGCCTTGGGGCCGACGGCATCGGAAAGAAAGCTCTCCTCGATGGACAGGGCCGCGATCGCGAAGCCGACCGCGAGAAGAATGCCGAAGATCCCGAAGATGCGGTCGCTCATGGCGGACTCCATTTCGGTATGTGGAAAAGAAGCGCCGCAACCGGGTGCGGCGCTTTGGGGCTGTCTCGGTTGGGACAGGCCTTACTTGATGATGCCGATGTCGCGCGAGATCGACTGAATCTGCGCTACGCTGTCGGTTACGAATTGCTGGAAGGCCGCGCCCTGAAGGTCGAGCGGCGCCAGACCGTTGGCCTCCATCACTTGTTTCCATTCGTCCGATGCGTAAAGCGTCGAAAGTTTTTCGACCCAGGCGTCATAGGCCGCGTCCGACATGCCGCCGGGGGCGTAGAAGCCGCGCCAGTTGGCGCCGATCGCGTCCACGCCCTGTTCGCGGGCGGTGGGAAAATCGGCGAAGGCCCCGTCCAGACGCTCGGGCGACAATACGGCGAGGACCCGGATATCGCCGGAATCGACGAAGCCCTTGGCCTCGGAGATATCGCCGGTGAAGGCCTGGACCGACCCGGCCAGAAGCTGGGTCACTGCCTCGCCGCCGCCGTCGAAGGCGATGTATTTGACCTTGCGGACATCTTCGATCCCATAGGCATTGGCCGCGATCAGCACCTTGAGGTGATCCCAGCCGCCCACTGCCGAACCGCCGGCGATCGCGACCGAGCCCGGATCCGCCTTGAGCTTATCGAGCAGTTGCGGCAGGGTTTCGATCTTGCTGTCGGCGGCCACGGCGATAACCCCGTAATCAGCGCCGATGGCGGCCAACCAGCGTACCTGGTCGGTGGTGTTGCCCGGATAGGCGCCCTGGGCCAGCCGCGTGGCGGTGGCGGAGGAGGCCGCGACGATCAGGTTGTCGTCATGGCCGCGCTTGTTCACCACTTCGGCAAAGGCCACACCGCCGCCGCCGCCGGCGCGGTTGACGACCTGCATGGTCTTGTCGATCAGGCCCTCGTCCTGAAGTATCTTGCCGATCTGGCGGCAGGTGAAGTCCCAGCCGCCGCCGGGGTTGGCCGGGGCAATGCATTCCGGGGTTTCCTGCGCCGTCGCGGCAAAGGCCGAAGCCGTCACGAAAGCAGCCGCCAAAAGGCTGCGTGTCAGAGTCTTTTTCATTTGTGTCCTCCTCTTGCCGGGCACGTTCCGCCTCCGTGCGGTGGCCCGATCTGATCCCTGTCGCGGCAGCGGCTTTGCAGCCCTCCTGTCGCGGGGTACAAGGGGAGTACCGAAAGTTGCTGTCACGAACCTGTCAGGATGGCAGTCGGAACGGATGGGATCAGAGAAGAGGCGGGATGGATGCGGGTGCTGATGGTCGAGGATGCCGTCGATCTGGCCGAGGCGGTGATCGCGCGCCTGGCCCGGTCCGGTTTTGTCTGCGATCTGGCGACCGGGGTCGAGACGGCCTGTGATTTCCGTGCGGTGCAGCGATATGATGCGATCATTCTCGATATCAACCTGCCGGATGGTTCGGGCCTGAGCCTGTTGCGCGATCTTCGGGCGGAAGGGGATCGGACCCCTGTCTTGATGCTCACAGCGCTGATCTCGGTCGACGATCGGATCGTCGCATTGGATCAGGGGGCCGACGACTATCTTGGCAAGCCCTTCGATCAGCGCGAGCTGGAGGCCCGGCTGAGGGCGCTGGTGCGGCGCGAGGCCGGCAGCAAGCAGGAACAGATCCATCTTGGTGGGCTGAGCTATTTCCCGGCGGACCGGAGTGCCCTGCTGGATGGGCGCCGGTTGGAATTGACCCGGCGCGAGGCGGCGCTTCTGGACATATTGTTGCGCCATCAGGGCAAATATCTGACCAAGACGCGGCTGTATGATTCCCTTTACGGCTTCGAGGACGCCGATGTCGGAGTGAACGCGATCGAGCTCTATATCGGGCGATTGCGCAAGAAGCTGGCCGGCAGTGGCGTGTCCATCGCCACCCAGCGCGGTGTCGGCTACCGGATTGGCGCCGATGGTTGAATTTCACCTGCCACGCGGTCTTGCCGCGAGGGTGTTGGGGGCGGTGCTACTGCTTCTGCTGACCGGCGGGCTTCTGGTTTCGGGCTCGGCCTGGTTGAACGGGCGCCAGGCGGCACGGCAGGCCTATGATCGCATTCTTCTGGGCGCGGCGAGCGATATTGCCGAATCGACCCGAATCCAGGACGGGCGCCCCGTCGTCGATCTGCCGGTGTCCGCCTTCAAGCTTCTTGCCCAGGCGCCTGAGGATCGTGTCTACTACGCGGTGCATGGCCCGAGCGGCGGTCTCGTTACCGGGCTGGATCTGGCGGCTGTGGTGGCCCCGCGTCCGCGGAGCGGGGCGGCGGCAGAGTATTTCGACGCGCCGCTGCAGGGGGAGCGGGCGCGTTTCGTGCAGCTTGTCCGGCGCTTTGCCGAACGCGACTTCTCGGGTGAGATCGTGGTGATCGTGGGACAGACCTTGCGGGCACGGCGTGGGATGGCGCTGGGGCTGGTGCTGGATGCGCTGTGGCCGATGGCGGCGGCGGGGCTGGCGCTGATGCTTCTGGCCTGGGTCGTCATCCGGTCGGCGCTTCGTCCGCTGAAGGCGCTTTCGGCGGATTTGTCCCATCGCGATCCCTATGATCTAACCCCGATGCCGGCTGAAAGCCTGCCATCGGAGCTGCAGGTGATGATCGAGTCGATGAACCGTTTCATGGGGCGGCTCGACCGTCAGGTCAGGGCGATGCGGACGCTGATTTCGGACAGCGCGCATCAGCTGCGCACGCCGGTCGCCGCGATCCGCATCCAGGCCGAGGCGGCGCTTGAGGAGCCAGAGCCGGAAAGCCGCAATCGGGTCCTTGCGCGGCTGCTGGCGCGGACCCGGTCGCTCAGCACCCTGCTGGATCAGCTATTGTCCCATGCGCTGGTGATGCACCGCGCCGACAGCGCCCCGCGGGCGCTGCTTGATCTGCGTGAGATCGCGCTTGATATCGTCGAACGGCGGGATCACGAGGTTCTGGCGCCCGAGGTCGAATTGCGGCTGGTGATCGGCGAGACCCCGGTGATGGTATGGGCCGATGCGTTTTCCGTGGGCGAGGCGGCGCAGAACCTGCTGGTCAATGCGCTCAAGCACGGTATCGGCCCGGTCACCCTCGGGGTGGAGCAATGCGGCGCCGAGGCCATCTTGTGGGTGCGCGATGCCGGGCACGGGCCCGATCCGGCCATCGCCGAGCGGTTGGGCCGCAGGTTCGAACGCAGCCCGGCTTCGGGGGAAAACAACGTCGGCCTGGGCCTGTCGATCGTCAAGGCGGTGGCCGCCGCCTTTGACGGGCGGATCGGGATGCAGACCGGGGAGCTGGGGTTTCAGGTCTCGTTGATCCTGCCGTCGGCAGATGTGAAGGAGACGGTGGAATGAGGCATGCGGCAAGACGGGGGCTGGCGGACCTGCTGTTGGCGGCGCTGTCGCTGTTGGCCATCCTGACCGCCCCGACGGTGGTGGAGGCGGCTGGCCCCGAACGCGGTGCCGTCTTCGGCGAGGGGGGGACGCCCCTGATCTTCCGTTCGACCACCGACATGACGATCATCCGGCCTGTGCTGGAGCGGTTTGTCGAACGGAATCCGGATCTGGCGGTCCATTATGAACAATGGGCGTCGAACGCGCTGTTCGACAACAGCCGGGCCGCCTGCGAGGGGGAGGGTGGGGGCGATCCTGCCGATGCGGTCCTGTCCTCGGCGGTTCAACATATGGTCTGGCTGGTGAATGCCGCCTGCGGCTCGCCCTATGTGTCGGCGAATACGGCGGCTCTGCCCGAGGCACGGCGCTGGCGGGACGAATTGTGGGGGATCACGGAAGAACCGGCGGTGATCATCTACAACACAGGGGCGATCCGCGGGCAGGATGTGCCTCGCAGCCGGTTTGCCCTGCTCGACATGATGCGGACGCAGCCTGATCTGTTGCGCGGCCGGATCGCCACCTATGATCTTGCCGAGTCCGGGTTGGGCTATCTTTTCGCCCATAGCGACAGTCTCGAAGCGACCAGCTTCGGCGCGCTGCTCGAAGGATTCGCGCGGACCGAAGCCGTTGCCACCTGCTGTTCGTCCGAGATCATTCGGGATGTGGCCGAGGGGAAATTCCTGATCGCCTACAACGTGTTGGGATCCTATGTGACCGAGCGCCGTTCCCCGGAGGTGGGGGTGGTCATGCCCGAGGATTACACGCTTGTCCTGTCGCGGGCCTATATGATTCCGCGTCAGGCCCGCCAGAAGGAGGCCGCGGCCCGGCTGCTGGACTTCCTGTTGTCGCCGGAGGCGCGGAAGATCCTCACAAAGATCGGTCTGGTGGCGCATATGGACCCGGCTGAGACCGGGCTGCCGCTCAGCGCGCGGCGTGCGATTGCGCTGTCGCCCTCCTTGCTGGTGGCGATGGATCGGCATCGCCGGGATCGGCTGTTGTCCCTGTGGGAGGGGGCCTTTGTGCCGCCGTTCCGGCCCTGAACCGCACTTGCCGATGGCTGGTCAGCCCTTGCGGCGCCAGGCGCCTTCGGGCACTTCGTCCAGCGCGGTGCGCCAGGCCTCGGTCCGGGTCACCGGGCGGGCGGCCATGTCCAGCGCTGCCTGGGCCAGTGCATCAATGCTGGCCTGTCGGGTTTCGGCGGTGGTTCTGGGGACGCCATAGGCGACACAGAGATCGGCCACTTCATAGCCCATGTATTCCAGCGCCAGCTTGCGCGTGGGCATCAGCAACGGTTCAATCGGGCCATAGACCCCGTTGTCGGAAAACCGTTCGGGGGTGCCGCCGGTTGTCACGCTGATCAGCGCGCGCCGGCCCTTGAACAGGCCGGTGTCGAAGCGGCGACCGTCGACATAGGCGAAACCATAGCTCAGGACGCGGTCGATCCAGCCTTTCAGAAGCGCCGGCGGGCCGCCCCACCAGATCGGGAATTGCAGGATCAGGTTGTCGGCCTCGGCCACGCGGGCCTGTTCACGCGCGATATCGGGGGCATAGCGGTGATGGCGCGCGGCATGGGCCTGTTCGGCCTGCACGTGAAAGCGATCCGGATCGGCCCTTTCGGTCACGTCATGCGGCCCGATATCGGCCCGGAACCTCTCGGCGGCGAGATCCGAGACGGTGACCCGGTGTCCCGCCGCCCGCAGCGCCTCGGCGGCACCGTCGGCCAGGGCGTGATTGAAAGAGCCTGGATCGGGGTGGGCGACCACGATCAGGACGTTGCGGGGATCAGACATTGGAACGTCCTTCAGAACAGGGAGCGGGGGATGAACAGCGTCAGCGGCGGGATCAGCGCGATCAGCGCCAGGATTGCCAGGCAGATCCCGATCAGCGGCAGCGCCTCGCGGATCACCCGGGTTACCGGTTCTCCGGAAATCGCGGCGGCGATGAACAGCAATATCCCGACAGGTGGGGTTGCCATCCCGACCACCACGTTCAGCACGACCATGGTGCCGAACTGCACCGGATCCATGCCGATCATCGCCTGGAACTGCAGCAGGATCGGCATGGTCAGGATCAGGATCGAGATCGGTTCGAGGAACATCCCCAGGATCAGCAGGAAGATGTTCAGCAACAGCAGGATGATCCAGGGGTTTTCGGTCAGTGACATCATTGCCTGGGCGATCAGCGTTGGCACCTGTTCCAGCGTGAAGACGAAGGAGACGATACTTGCCATCGAGGTGATGAACAGGATCGATGCCGAGACCAGAGAGGTGGCGACCAGGGCCTCCCACACGCGCTTGACGGTGAGATCGCGATAGATGAAGCCGATCAGCAGCGCATAGCCGACGGCGACGGCGGCAGCTTCGGTTGGGGTGAAGATGCCAGCCTTGATCCCGATCAGGATGATCAGGGGCAGGATCAGCGCGGGCAGCGTCCGCTTGGTGGCGGCGAGGCGCGCGCGCCCGTTGATCCGTTCGGTGACCGGAAAGCCGTCGCGCCGGGCGCGCCAGCTTGCATAGGTCAAAAGGCCGGCGGCGATGCCGATCCCCGGCACGACGCCGGCCAGGAAAAGCTGGCCGATCGAGGCGCCGGAAAGCACGCCGTAGATGATCATGGTGATCGAGGGCGGGATGATCGGCCCCATGACCGAGCTGACGGCGATCAGCGCGGCCGCATAGGCGGGGGGCATGCCCTGCCGCGACATCGTGGGGATGAGGATGGTGCCGAGCGCCGAGGCCTCGGCGGTGGCGCTGCCCGAGATGCCGGCGAAGAAGCCCGAGGACAGGATCGACACCGAGGACATGCCGCCCCGGCGGTGCCCGACCATGGCGCGGGCGAAGGCGACGATCCGTTCCGTGACCCCGCCGACGTTCATCAAGGCGCCAGCCAGCAGGAACAGCGGGATGGTGAGCAGGACGAATTGGTCGATCCCGGCCATCATCCGCTGGGGCAGCATCAGCGCCATCATCCCGTTGCCGGACAGATAGAGATAGGCGGTCCCGCCGATACCGAGGGCCAGTGCGATGGGAATGCCGGAAACCAGAAGTCCTGCGAAGATAAGAAAGAAGCTACCCATTATGTGTCTGCCTTGGCGGTCGTGGCGGCATAGTCCGCGGTGTTGTCCAGAAATTGCGGCCGGAATGTCGCGATCAGATCGGCGATCACATGCAGGGCCATCAGCGACAGGCCCACGGTGACCGAGATATAGACGTAGCGGATCGACAGGCCGAGCTCTTCACCCCGCAGGGCGGTCCAGATGAAGTCGAGTGCCGGGATGGTCTGATTGCCGAAGCGGGACGCGAAATCATAACCGTGCCAGGCCATCAGGCCGAGAAAGCCGAGGATGGGCACGGCCATGACCGCGCGCAGCAGCCACCGGCCGCGCGGGGGCAGGGCGGCGGGCAGGAAGTCGAGCGCGACGAATTCACCGCGCGAATAGGCCAGGCCGAGCACGAGGAAGGTCTGCCAGACTAACAGATAGCGGCACAGTTCCTCGGCCCAGATCAGGCTGTCACCGATGACATATCGGGCGAAGACCTGGGCGATCATGATGCCGACGATCAGTGCCATGCAGAGACCCGCGAGAAAGCGGATGACATGCACATAGGCGCCGACTACGCGGGCAAGCGTTGTGTCAGAATGTTGCAAGGGGCTGCTTTCCTCTGCAGAGAAACCCGCGGGGCCGGGGTGGTCCCGCGGGCGATCCGGGCCTAGCTGGACTGATTGGCGGAGGCGATCAGTTCGGCAATGAGCGGATCCTTCGCCGCCCATTCCGAGGTCAACCCGGCGACCCGCTGGCGCATCTGTTCGAGATCGTTCAGCCCGACGACATCGACGCCCCGGGATTTCAGCACTTCGCGGCCTTCCAGGTCCTGGGTCTTGGCGTAAGCCAGCGTCTTGGTGACGGATCGCCGGCCGGCTTCGGTGACGGCGGCCTTTTCCTCGTCGTTGAGCCCGTCCCAATAGCGCTGGGACATCAGCGTCACCATATGCCAGGGATAATGCCCGGTCAGGGTGAAATGCTTGCCGACCTCCCACAGGTTTTCACCCAGCATCGAGGAGACATTGATCTCCACCGCGTCGATCACGCCGGTTTCCAGCGCGCCGTAGACCTCGCCATAGGGTAGCCCGACGGGCGAGCAGCCGACGGTTTCCCAGATCTCCTTGTGCAGCGGAACCGGTACGATGCGGGTTTTCAGGCCGGCGAAGTCGTCCAGTGTCAGAACATCTTTCTTCACCGACAGGAAGTTCCGTTGTCCGGTATCGGCGGTGGCCAGGCCGATCAGGCCCGCAGGTCGCAGATCGTCGAGGATCTTCTGCCCGACATCACTGAGAGCGAGGTCTCCGAAATGATCGTAGTCGCGTATCAGGAAGGGCATTTGCCAGGCGTTCATGCCGGGGCGGCCGGTCACCAGCGGAATCAGCACGCCAGAGACGGCAGTGACGTCCATCGTGCCGGCCACGGTGCCCTCAAGCAGTTGCTTGTCACCGCCCAATTGCCGGTTCGGGAAAATGCTGACCTTGAATGCGCCGGGCATCAGCTCTTCCAGCGCCTCGGCGAAGCTGGTCGCCAGCATATGGCCGGGATGCACCTCGTTCGCACCATGGGCGATGCGCATCATCTTGCCGGCGGCGCGGGCGACATGAGGGGCCGCCAGCACGGCGCCCATGGCGACGCCGGTCTGCAACAGGGTTCTTCTGGTAATCATCGGGTTTCTCCTCCCTAAAAGTCACTTCCGGCCAAGGGGGCCGGGCCTGAATGCGGCCAGGCCGCTGTGTCGGGCCAGGGTCTTGATGCGCAGAGATCTTGATGCGCGGTCTTGCTGTGTGGGCACGCCGGTCAGGCGTGCCATCCTCCTGCTGTCCGGCCCTGGTTATTGCGGCATCGGATAGTCTTCAGCGTTCAGCACCCAACCCGGCTTGTTCGAGAAATCCTCTCGCGGGGGGCTGAAGATGTCGACAAGCAGATTGCTGCCGGCGCCGCTGGCGCGGGTGGTGTGGATGACCGGGGGCGGGATCACCAGAAGCGAGGGCGCCCCCATCGCAAGCGCCTGATCGTCGTGCCAGTCGGCCATGTCGCTGGTCCAGGGCCAGCGTAGATAATGGGTGAACTCCCCCGTCAGCGCCAGTGAACCCTGTTCGAAATCGTCATGGTGGTGGGGCGACATCTTCGACGGATCGCGCGGGCCGTCGAAGGGATCGAGAACATTCACCATCAGCGTGGTGCAGCGGTAAATACGGCCGAACCGCCCCTCTTCCGGCGGCACGTCGAGCGAATAAGAGCGGACTTTCCAGCCGTCTTTCGGTTCCGGCCAGGGTTGGAACGGCGGAATGTGATCGCGCGGCTGATCATAGCCGCGGGCATTGCCGCAGGCTTCGGCCAGATCGGAGTTCTGTGTCGAGAACAGCCGGATCAACTCCCCGCTCTGGGGCAGGCTGACCGTGCTGTCGCCGGGCGGCACGAAGGCGATCGAAAAGCCGGGAACCGCGACGGTTTCGCCGTTCCAGGTGATCTCGGCGCCGGACTTGGGCAGCAGAACGCAATATTCGTCGATCTGGCCTTGACGGGAAAAGATCGCGCCGGGGACGGTCTTGGTATAGGCAACCAGGAAATTTTGCCCGCGGTGCAACCAGCTTTGGCCGGCGTCGTCGTCGATCTGCGGGGCGGTTTCGTAAAACCGCGCCTCCTGCGGTTCGGTCACCAGGCCGGTCTGCGACAGCATGCTGCCCGTCCTGGCCGAGGACAGAGAGGCGCGGGGATCGGATTTGTCGTACATGGATTAGCGTCCTTTTCTCACGGGCGTCATGGTCTGCAGTCGCCGGGCGAGGTGCGCATGGGCCGAACGCTGCCGGATGCTGAAATTCGCGTCGGTCAAGGTCTCCTCCTTCCGTAACCGCATTAATGTTCTGCTAAGCGATACATCGTTCTTTTCATCGGAACATATTTGCGTAATTATCGTGCTGTCAAGCATTGCGTGTTCACTTTGCGTCGCACACCTTTGCCCGACGGTGAAACTTCAAGGGGATCAGGGATCATGACAGCCGAAAGCGCGGAGAAGTCCGACACCATCCAAAGTGTCGTGCTTGCCCTTCAGGTTCTTGAGACATTGGCCAATGCCAATGGCGATATGGGGGTCACCGCGCTGGCCTCGGCGCTCGACACCACCAAAAGCCGCATCCACCGGCATCTGCGTACGCTGGTGTCGCTGGGATATATCTCTCAGTCGGAGTTGACTGAACGCTATCGGATCGGCGCCAGGTTGATCGCATTGGGGCGGGCTGCCTCTGGATCGGCGGATCTGACATCTGTCGCCCAGCGGCATATGCGGGCGCTGCGCGATCGCACCGGCCAGGCGGTGAGCCTGGGCCAGGTCGAGGCAAACGGGATTCGCATTCTCAACACGCTGCCGGGAAAGATGCCGATCGAGGTGGGCGTCCGGCCGGGATCATTGCTGAAGTTCGGCAATTCGGCGCAGGGAAAGGTGGCGCTGGCCTCGATGCCCGAGGCTCGGCGGCAGGAACTGATTCCCGAAACGATCGCGGCGGAGACGGCATTCACCATCACCGACCGGGCGGCCCTGATGTCGCATATCGCCCAGGTTGCGGAATGCGGCTGGGCGACAGCCCCGAACGAGACGATGCTGGGGCTGAATGCGCTGGCCTGTCCGATCCTCAACGCGGATGGTGAGCCGGTTGCCACCGTCGCCATCGTCAGCCTGACGCAATACATCGAAACCCCGCCGCAGGCCGAGCAGATCGAGGCCGTGCGCGAGGCTGCCGCACGGATTTCCAGCGAATTGGGGTATTCCGCCTGAGGCGCCGGGCTGGGCGCGTGCCTGGTCGCAGCAGCCGGGGCGGTGGCACGCCAGCGTTCTGATGGTCATGCCCTCATAGGTCTGCCCCGCTTTGGCGAGAGCAACGGGATCATTTCAAAATTCCTGGCCGGACCCGCAACAGGTTCGCTCCTGTACCCCATCGGGGTGCCGGGAAGCGGCATCCGTGTTTCCCCCGCCCATCGCGGGTTTGGGGCTGATCCTGTGCGGCTTGACATCGCGACGCCGGGAAAATAGCTAATAGATGTTTCGTCTGACAGAACATTGGTTCGCTTAACGTGACGACAGGACGGAAAGTCGGGACCCTCGGGAGGTAAGAGATGACATCCATTGAAACGATCGAGCGCGAGGAAGCAGCGCGGATCAGCGAGATTCTGAAGGGAAGTGTCGATCCGCATGTTCACAGCGGGCCATCGATCGCGCCGCGCGCGATCGATCATCTCGATCTTGCCAAAGTGTATTCCGACGCGGGCTTTGCCGCCGTCGTCACCAAGGATCACGATTATTCCGGCGTGATCTGCGCCCGGATGATCCGGGATCACCACCCTGAGCTGACCACTCAAGTGTTCTCGGGGATCGTGCTGAACAACGTGGTTGGCGGCATCAACCCCTATGCGGTCGAACATACCGCGGCGATGGAGGGGAAAATCGTCTGGCTGCCGACGCTCGCCGCCGAGAATCACCTCGAATGGGAAAAAAGCTCGGGCTGGTCGCATCCGGCCTCGACGCAGAAAATCCGTCCGGCGACGGCGGTGCCGCTGTTCGAAGACGGCAAGCTGCGTCCGGAAGTGCTGGATCTTCTGGATGTGGTCGCCGCGACCGGGATGGCGCTGGCCAGCGGCCATATCCATGTCTCGGAAACCAAGATCGTCTTTGCCGAGGCGCGCAAGCGCGGCATCGAGCGGCTGATCTTCACCCATCCCGAGGATATCGTCGGCGCCTCGCTCGAGGATACCAAGGAACTCGCCGATCTGGGCGCCTATGTGGAACATTCTCTGGCCTTCTTCCTGGAAGGGTCGAAATTCCGCACCCGCAGCAACGAGGAGCTGCAGGTCTTTATCGACCTCGTCGGCGCAGAGCGCACCATCCTGTGTTCCGATCTGGGGCAGGTGGGCACGCTGTCGCCGCTGGAAGGGTTCCGGCGCGGGGTCGCGACCTGTCTGTCGCTCGGGTATTCCGATGCGCAGATCCACGACATGGTGGCGACCAATTCCGCAGCCGTTCTCGGGCTTGATGAGTGAGCGGCGCCGATGAGCCGCATGGCATCCCCCACGGTTCAGGGGGGGGGCGCTGGCGGTTTCGCAGTGCAGAACAGACAGATGTGAGGGAGAGGTGAAATGACCGGGGATCTAAGATCGCGTATTCGCGCCGGAGAGTTGCTGATCGGCAGTTTCATCAAGACGCCGGTGCCGCATATGGTTGAAATCCTGGGACATGTCGGGCTGGATTTCGCAGTGATCGACCAGGAGCATGCTCCGATCGAACTGAGCCAGATGGACATGATGGCAATGGCGGGGCGGTCGGTCGGCCTGCCGTTGCTGTCGCGGCGCTGGGGCGCGCAGACCGACTGGATCGCGCCATTGCTGGATCTGGGGCTGGCCGGGGTGATGGTGCCGCATGTGCTTGACCGCGCCGGAGCAGAGCAAGTCTGTGATGCGGTACGCTTTTCGCGCGGCAAACGCGGGCTGTCGCCATCGCCGCGCGCCGGGAATTACGGCGGGATGAGCATTCCGGCCTATCGCGATCATTGCGATGCCGGCAGCGTCGTCATGGTGCAGATCGAGGATGAAAGCGCACTTGATCATCTCGACGATATCGCGGCGATTGCGGACATCGACCTGATGTTCATCGGGCCGGCGGATCTGTCGCAATCCATGGGGGTGGGCTTTCCCTCGGCTGAATTGGACCAGGCGATCGAAAGGATCATCGCGGCGGGCAAGAAGGCTGGCGTTGCCATCGGTTTGTTCGTGGGCGATGCGGCCCAGATCCCGGCGTGGCACGCGAAGGGGATCACGCTTTTCGTTTGCGGGTCGGATCAGGCTCTGTTGCGCAAATCCGCGACCCAGCTGATGGCGACCGCCCGCGGCTGATATCAGGCCAGGGTCGGACAGATGAAAGCCTCCGGCTCTGGCCGGGGGCTTTGTTGTTTCGGGGTTGATCGTCGTCAAGATGTCGTCCGCCTGATACGGATAGAAGGGATACTGACAGCACCAAACGGCAGGGCGGAGCGCAGAAAGCGATGCAGACAGAAGATCAAAGCGGTGTGATCGGGTTTCTGAGCGATCCGGCCAGCCATGGCGCACCGGGCCCGGTCGAGGTGGTGCAAACCCATATCTCGGTCATCTTCCTGGTGGGCGAGCGTGCCTTCAAGCTCAAGCGTGCGGTGCATCTGCCCTATGCTGATTTCTCCACCCCCGCGATCCGGCTCGCCGCTTGCGAGAAGGAGGTCGCGTTGAACCGGCCCGCCGCGCCTGAGCTGTATCTGGGCGTGCGGCGGATCACCCGGGGGCCCGACGGCCTGGCCTTCGATGGCACGGGAGAGCTGATTGACGCGGTGGTCGAGATGATGCGCTTTGATCAGGACAGGCTGTTCGACCGGATGGCACAGCGGGGCGAACTGGATGCCGGCACGATCCGCGCCCTGTCGTCCGAGATCGCCGCCGCCCATGCCCGGGCCGAGATCGTCCAGGGACAGGGCGGGGCTGCCAATATCGCCGGGGTGCTTGACATCAACCGGGCGGGGTTCGGCGAAAGCGCGGTGTTTTCGGCGGCGGCGGTGGCGGCGCTTGATGATGCCTTTCGGCAGCGGCTTGCCACCCATGCCGATTTGCTGGACGCGCGGGCCAAGGCGGGGCGGATCCGGCGCTGTCATGGGGATCTGCATCTGCGCAACATCTGCCTCTGGCAGGGGCAGCCGCGGCTGTTCGATTGCATCGACTTCAACGATCAACTGGCGACGACAGATGTACTCTATGATCTTGCCTTCGTTGCGATGGACCTTTGGCATCGGGGGTTGAGGGGGTTCGCCAACTTTCTGGTGAACCTCTATCTCGACCGCAGTGGCGACGAGGCGGGCTTTGCGCTGTTGCCCTTCTTCATGGCGTTGCGGGCGGCGGTGCGGGCCCATGTGATCGCCACCCAGGCTGAGACGGGGGCAGCGGATCAGGCAGAGGCGGCGCGCACCACCGCGCGGGAGTATTACGATCTGGCGATGGAAATGCTGGCGCCGCAGCCGGCGCGGCTGGTGGCGATCGGCGGGCTCAGCGGTAGCGGCAAGTCGACAGTGGCCGAGGCACTGGCGCCCTTGATCGGACCGGCACCCGGCGCACGGCTAATCGAAAGCGATCGGGCGAGGAAGGCGTTGTTCGGCGTCTCGCCGGAGACCCGGCTGCCGGACGAGGCTTATCGCGCGGAAGTTTCGGATCAGGTCTATGGCAGCATGGCGGCACGGGCCGGGGGCTTGCTGCAAGGCGGTTGTCCGGTGCTGGCCGATGCGGTCTTCGACCGGGCCGATCGGCGCGCCGCCATCGCCCTGGCGGCGGCAGAGGCGGAGGTACCCTTTACCGGCCTCTGGCTTGACGTTGCGCCCGAGGTTCTGCGGCAGCGCGTAGCGGCCCGCCGGGGCGGTGTTTCGGATGCCACGGTGCAGGTGCTCGAGGCCCAGCTTGCCCGCGATCCAGGGCCGATGGACTGGCTGACAGTCGACGGTGGCCAGCCGGTCGATCAGGTGGTCGCGGCGATGCAGCGTCATCTGTGATCTGCCGCACTGCGGCGATTGCATGGGCGCGATCCATGCCTATATCCAGACCGGGATCGCCCCTCCCACGGGGGGAGGGCTGAAGGACAAGGACCGATGGGGTATTTCAAGACCGCACTTCTGATGGCCGCGATGACGGCGCTGTTCATGGGGCTGGGCTATCTGCTTGGCGGCTCGGGCGGGATGCTGATCGCGCTGATCTTCGCCGGCGGGATGAACGTTTTCACCTGGTGGAACTCCGACCGGATGGTGCTGCGGATGTATAACGCGCGGCTGGTCGGTTCGGCCGATCGCAGCGGGCTGGCGCAACTGGTCGCGGGGCTGGCGCGCAACGCCGGCATTCCGATGCCGGCCGTCTATATCATCGAACAGTCGCAGCCCAACGCCTTCGCCACCGGACGCAACCCGCAGAATGCCGCCGTCGCGGTGACGACCGGCTTGATGCAGAGCCTGTCGCGCGAGGAGTTGGCCGGCGTGATCGCCCACGAGCTGGCGCACATCCGCAACCATGACACCGCGATCATGACGGTGACCGCGACCTTCGCCGGGGCGATTTCGATGCTAGCGAACTTCGCGCTGTTCTTCGGCGGGTCGCGCGAACGCATGGGCATTGTCGGTACGCTGGCGATGATGATCCTGGCGCCGCTGGCTGCGGCTCTGGTGCAGATGGCAATCAGCCGGACGCGTGAATATGCCGCCGACCGGGCGGGGGCGCAGATCTGCGGCAACCCGCTGTGGCTCGCCTCGGCGCTGGAGCGGATCGAGGCCGGCGCGGCCCGGATCGACAACATGGCGGCCGAGCGCAATCCGGCCACCGCGCATATGTTCATCATCAATCCGCTGCATGGGGCAGGGGCGGACAACCTCTTTGCCACCCACCCGGCGACCGCCAACCGCATCGCCGCCCTGCGAAAGATGGCCGCGGCCGCAGGCCAATCCGCACCGCGCTCGGCGCCGCGCAGCAGCACTGCGCCTTGGGGGGCAGGCGGTTCGGACAAATCTTCGCGCGGTCCCTGGGGGTGAGCGAAAGCCCCACCGCCCGAGGGGGCGGCGGGATGCCGATCAGGCCATCAGCTCTTTCGCCCGGTCGCGCAGGACGAATTTCTGGATCTTGCCGGTCGAGGTCTTGGGCAATTCGCCGAAGACGATTGTTTTCGGCGCCTTGAAGTGGGCCATGTGTTCGCGGCAGAAGGCGATGATCGTCGCCGCGTCAGCCTGCTGGCCCGGTTTCAGGGTGACGAAGGCGCAGGGCGTTTCGCCCCATTTCTCGTCGGGGCGGGCAACCACGGCGGCCTCGAGCACCGCCGGGTGGCGGTAAAGCACATCCTCCACTTCGACCGAGGAGATGTTCTCACCGCCCGAGATGATGATGTCTTTCAGCCGGTCCTTCAGTTCGACATAGCCGTCGGGATGCATGACCCCCAGATCGCCCGAGGCGAACCAGCCGCCGCGGAAGGCTTCGGCGGTGGCGGTCGGGTTCTTCAGATACCCGCGCATCACGTTGTTGCCGCGCATGAAGATCTCTCCGATGGTCTGGCCGTCCGAGGGTACTGGCTCCAGCGTTTCGGGATCGGCCACCATCAGTTCGGAAAGCGCGCCGTTCTTCACCCCCTGACGCGCCTTCAGCCGGGCGCGTTGATCGGCAGGCAGGCTGTCCCATTCCGATTTCCAGGCGCAGACCACGGCGGGGCCATAGACTTCGGTCAGCCCGTAGACATGGGTGACCTCGATCGCCATCGCCTCCATCGCTTCGATCACCGCAGCGGGCGGCGAGGCGCCGGCGGTCATTACCTGCACCGGATGGTCGAAGGCCTTGAGGCTGGCGTTTTGCACCAGCATGTTCAGGATGATGGGGGCGCCGCAGAAATGGGTCACGGTTTCAGCGGCGATCAACTCGAAGATCGGCTCGGCGCGGACATGGCGCAGGCAGACGGCAGTGCCGGCATTGGCGGCAATCGCCCAAGGATAGCACCAGCCGTTGCAATGGAACATCGGCAGCGTCCAGAGATAGACCGAATGCAGCGGCATATGCCAGGACTGCAGCTGCGCCAGCGCGTTCAGATGGGCGCCGCGATGGTGATAGACAACACCCTTTGGATTGCCGGTGGTTCCCGACGTGTAGTTGAGCGAGATCGCGTCCCATTCATCGGTGGGCGGCGTCCACTGGAAATCACGGTCGCCCTCGGCCAGCAACGCCTCATAGGTCAGGGCACCAATGCGGCGACCGCCGTCAAAGGTGGGATCCTCGATATCGACGACCAGCCGCTCAGGGCCTTCGGACAGCTCTAGCGCGGCGGCGACCACATCGGCGAATTCGGCATCGACCAGCACGACCTTGGCTTCGCCATGATCGAGGATGAAGGCGATTGCCTCGGCATCGAGCCGGGTGTTGATCGCGTTCAGCACCGCACCGGCCATGGGGACGCCGAAATGGGCTTCGAACATCTCGGGGATATTGGCGGCGATCACCGCGACGGTGTCGTTCTTGCCGATGCCGCGATGCATCAGCGCACTGCCGAGCGCCCGGGTTCGGGCATAGGTTTCGGCCCAGGTCCGGCGTACCGGCCCGTGCACCACCGCCAGACGGTCGGGATAGACCGCTGCCGTCCGTTCGATAAAGCTCAGCGGCGTGAGCCGTTCGTAATTCGCCGCACAGGCGTCGAGATTCTGGTCGTAGATGGATGGTGTCGCGGTCATCTGCTCTCCCCTTGCGAAATCCGATTCGCGTTCTTCGCGTCCCCGCAGCCGGATTGACGGCTGGCGACCGGCTCGGCCGGCTGGCCGACTATCGTGGAAAGCTGCGGTGGTGTCGAGCGGTGCAATGCGCGGAATTGCATGGATAATCCCGGGGAACGGGACAATGCGCAAAGAGCCGCCGGATCGGGGGCAACAGAACTCTTGACCGGGAATGCGGTGCGCGTAAGGGGCGGTGGCGGGCGTTGGGTCCCGTGTTGTTTCGTGACTTCGATGATCCCTGTTTCGATGTCTTCCGGCGATTTGATCGCCGACCGTCGCGCCGATTATGCCGAGGCCTTGCTGCCTGAGGATCCGGTCGCCGCTTGTGATCTATATGCGCAGGCCCTGGAACTGGTGCCGGGCTGGGCCGCCGGCTGGTTCCGGCTGGGAGAAATCCGCGCCGAGGCCGACCTGGCGGGGGCGGCCCATGCGTTCGAACAGGCGCTTGCGGCTGACCCTGACGACCGGCTGGGGGCCAGCCTGCAGCTTGATCTGCTGCGCAATCGGTCGCTGGCCGATACCATGCCCTCGGCCTTTGTCGAGACGCTGTTCGACCAATACGCCGCAGACTTCGACGGTGCGCTGGTCGACAAGCTGGGCTATCGCGCGCCGCAGTTGCTGGCGGCAGGGCTGGTGGCCCCCTTTGGCCGGGTGCTGGATCTGGGCTGTGGTACCGGGCTGATGGGGCGGGAGCTGCGCGCCGGCGCCGATTGGCTGGAAGGCTGGGATATTTCGGCCGAGATGCTGCGGGAGGCGGAGACGAAAGGGCTCTATGACCGGCTGGACAAACGGGATCTGAGCGAACTGGCCCCGGAAGAAGAGCGGTGGGATCTGATCACCGCGGCGGATGTCTTCGCCTATCTCGGTGCGTTGGAGCGGATTGTCGGCTGGGTGGCGCAGGCGCTGCGTCCGGGGGGGCGGTTCGCCTTCACCGTCGAGGCACATGAGGGGCTGGGCGCCTATGTGTTGCGGGACAGCCGGCGGTACGCCCATGCTGCCGGGCCGCTGGTGGCGCTCCTTGATTACGCCGGGTTCGAGGTGCGGATGGAGCGCCGGGTGCTGCGGCAAGATCGCGGTGCGCCGATTTGGGGATTGGTGGTGCAGGCGGTCAAGCGACCGGCGGGGCGCGGCGATGATAGCCCGAGGGTGAAAGCGTGATGCTGAAGGCCTGACTAGGGGACAGAAGAAGAACCCCCGACGGGAAAGACGCCGGAGGCCTGAGCCTCCGGCGCATCACCTTATTTCTTGCCCTGGATCTGGCGTACGTCGCGGACCGCGCCGCGGGCGGCCGAGGTGGTCAGCGCCGCATAGGCCTGCAGCGCGCTCGACACCTTGCGCTTGCGCTGCTCGTCGGGCTGCCAGCCCTTTTCCTCGCGCTTGGCGCGGCGCTCGGCCAGCACCGCATCGTCGACGGCCAGATGGATCTTGCGGTTGGGGATGTCGATCTCGATGATATCGCCTTCCTCGACCAGACCGATGGCACCGCCCTCGGCCGCCTCGGGCGAGACGTGGCCGATCGACAGGCCCGATGAGCCGCCGGAGAACCGCCCGTCGGTGACCAGCGCACAGCTTTTGCCCAGACCCTTCGACTTGAGGTAGGAGGTGGGATAGAGCATTTCCTGCATGCCGGGGCCGCCACGCGGACCTTCATAGCGGATCAGCACCACGTCGCCCGGGTTGATCTTGCCGGTCAGGATGCCGTTCACCGCCGAATCCTGGCTTTCGAAGATGCGCGCAGGTCCCGAGAAGGTGAGGATCGAGTCATCCACACCGGCGGTTTTCACGATGCAGCCATCCTCGGCGATATTGCCATAGAGCACGGCCAGACCGCCATCCTTGGAAAAGGCATGGTCAGCATCGCGGATCACGCCGTTTTCGCGGTCGAGATCGAGCGTGTCGAACCGGCGCGATTGCGAAAAGGCGACTTCGGTCCGCACTCCGCCGGGGGCGGCGCGGAAGAATTCATGCACGCTGTCCGAGTTGGTGCGGGTGATGTCCCAGCGATCCAGAGCATGGGCCAAGCTTTCGGCATGGACCGAATTGACGGTGGTATCCAACAGCCCGGCGTGGTCAAGCTGGCCCAGGATCGACATGATGCCGCCGGCGCGGTGCACGTCTTCCATATGGACGTCGTTCTTGGCAGGCGCCACCTTGCACAGCACCGGAACCTGACGGCTGAGCGCGTCGATATCGGACATGTCGAAATCGACCTCGCCCTCATTCGCGGCGGCCAGCAGGTGCAGCACGGTATTGGTCGACCCGCCCATGGCGATATCGAGCGACATGGCGTTCTTGAAGGCGGGCACCGTGGCGATGTTGCGCGGCAGAACGCTGGCGTCGTCCTGTTCGTAATAGCGCCGCGCCAGATCGACGATCAGGTGGCCGGCCTCGACAAACAGCTTTTCGCGGTCGGCATGGGTGGCGAGCGTCGAGCCGTTGCCCGGCAGCGACAGACCCAGCGCCTCGGTCAGGCAGTTCATCGAGTTGGCGGTGAACATGCCCGAGCACGACCCGCAGGTGGGGCAGGCGGCCTGTTCGATCGCGGCGACCTGTTCGTCGGAATAGCTGTCGTCGGCAGCGGCGACCATGGCATCGACCAGGTCGAGCGCAGTTTCCTTGCCCTCCCAGACGACCTTGCCGGCCTCCATCGGTCCGCCCGAGACGAAGACGACGGGGATGTTCAGCCGCATCGCGGCCATCAGCATGCCGGGGGTGATCTTGTCGCAGTTGGAGATGCAGACCATCGCATCGGCGCAATGGGCGTTGACCATATATTCAACGCTGTCGGCGATGATCTCGCGCGAAGGCAGT
This sequence comes from Pseudodonghicola xiamenensis DSM 18339, assembly GCF_000429365.1. Taxonomy (GTDB): domain Bacteria; phylum Pseudomonadota; class Alphaproteobacteria; order Rhodobacterales; family Rhodobacteraceae; genus Pseudodonghicola; species Pseudodonghicola xiamenensis. The sequence goes on from NZ_AUBS01000001.1 coordinate 216,364, forward strand.
GAATAGAGCATGCCATCATGGCCCATGGCGATGCCGTCATCGACCGCGATGGTGTTGAATTCCTTGGCCACGCCGCCGGCCTTTTCGACCTCGCGCGCGACGAGCTGGCCCAGATCCTTCAGATGGACGTGGCCGGGCACGAATTGGGTGAAGCTGTTGACGATGGCGATGATCGGCTTGCCGAAATCGCCGTCCTTCATGCCGGTGGCGCGCCACAGACCCCGGGCGCCCGCCATGTTGCGGCCGTGGGTACTGGTTCTCGAACGATATCTGGGCATCGAACCCTCCCTTTTGAATGAGTCGGCGCACCCTATACGCCTCGCTTCTGCGAGTGAAATATATTATTGTGCGCGAATTGGGTCGGTTGGGATATAAGTGACATGGATGTGCGCCAGCTCAGGCATTTTGTTGCCGTGGCCGAGACCCTGCATTTTGGCCGGGCGGCGGCGCGGCTGGGGATAACGCAGCCGCCTTTGAGCCAGTCGATCCAGGCGCTTGAGCGGGAGCTGGGGGCGCCGTTGTTCGAACGGACCCGCCGCAGTGTGGCGCTGACACCTTTCGGGGCGGACTGGCTGCCACATGTGCAACAGGCGCTGGATGGGGTAGAGGCTCTGGCCGAGACGGCAGATCGGATCCGGCTGGGGCGGGCGGGGCGTTTGGAGCTGTCTTTCGTCAGCACGGCGGACTACAGCATCCTGCCGCTGCTGGTGGCGCGGTTCCGGGCGCTTTACCCTGAGGTGGAAATCGCCCTGACCGAGGCCACCAGCGATCGGCAGGTCACGGCGCTGAGCGAAGGGCACGGGCAGGTCGGGATCATCATTCCACAGGGGGAGGCGGTGTTGCCGGAAGGCTTTGCCTATCGTCGGCTGGTGTCCGAACCGCTGATCGCTGCAGTCCCGGAAAGCTGGATCGAAAGCGGGCGGCTGCGGACGGTGTCGGGGCGGTTGCCGGCGGAGGCGGTGATTTCCTCATCGCTGATCGTCTTTCCCCGGCGTGCGGCGCCCTCGTTCTACGATCTGGTGACGGGCTATTATGCTGCCTGTGGCGGCTCTGCCCATGTGGTGCAGAATGCCATTCAGATGCAGACCATCATCAGCCTGGTGTCCGCCGGCATGGGGATCGCGCTGGTGCCCGCGTCGCTCAGGCACCTGGCGCGCTCCGGCGTGCGGTATCTGCCGCTGGCCGCCGAGGCCCCGCAGTTGGAGACGGGCATCGTCTGGCGGCGCGATGATATGACGCCGACGCTGGGAAATTTCCTGCGGATGATCGACAGCCTGCCCGAGCTTGCCACAGACGAGCCTTCGGGCTGAGCCGGCATGGGGCGTGACAGGACACCATATTATATGATGTATCGTGATGCGTCGCGTCTGAATTTCCCCTTGAAGGGATGAAGGCGGGGCCTGGTCGCTCCGGCAAGCTGTCGCGTCATCGGCCGCGGGCGGACCTGATGTCAGTGACCGCAGACATCAAGATGTTCGCTGCGCTCGGGCGTGACGTTGCGGTCCCGCATCCGAGGATCTCGTGGTGAACAAAAGTTTGTGAACGGTTGCGGACGCCGCTGGCGGAGTTTCGCGCATAGCTGATTTTTGAGATTTGAAAATCTATATATATCAAGGTATAGCGCGGTTCTCTTCGCGCATCTGTGTCCGTTTTTCGTTGTGATCATCTGTGACGGGCATGAGGGTGAAAGCTGTTTGATTCATGCATCTCTCGCCATTTTTTTGCTGCCAGACCTGTTGCTAAACTGAACGTATCTGTTCAGTTGTCCCGCAAGCGCGAGTCGTTCGCGACTCACGCTGGAACACAACTCAGGAGATACACTGATGAGCGATTATTTCCGCGCTGGCCTGTCGGCCGTGGCGCTGGCCGCTGGTTTGGCTGGCCCGGCCCTGGCAGGCCCGACCTACGAGAACGCTTCCGGCGGCACTTTCACCTTCTACGGTCAGTTCGACCCGACCTGGATGTCGTTCGATGACGGTGTGAACAGCTACAACGACCTGGCGGACAACACCAACTCGAACAGCCGCGTGGGTTTCTACGTGCGCCAGCCCTTCGGCGCTTATAAGTTCCAGTTCCACTTTGAAACCGCTCTGGGTCTCAAATCCTCGGCCGCGGTCAACCAGACCACCGAGCCGAAGGACATGAAATGGGATCGCACCCGGCTGCGGCATGTTGATTTCAGCTTGGCCGGCGACTTCGGTAAAGTGTCGGCCGGTCAAGGTAGCATGGCCAGCGATGGCGCTGCTGGTAGCGACCTGTCGGGCACCACTCTGGTCGTGAGCCAATCGCTGATCGACGCCGCCGGCGCCTATCAGCTGACCACCAGCGGCGGTGCGCTGTCGGGCATCAAGCTGGAAGACGCTTTCGCCAACTTCGACGGTGGCCGCAAAGGTCGTATCCGGTATGACACCCCGTCGCTGAACGGCTTCGTCCTGTCGGCGGCCTATGGTACCGAAATCCTGAAGTCCAACGTCGATGACGACTATTACGACATCGCCGTGCGCTACAACAACAAGTTCGGCGACTACGAACTGGCAAGCTCGCTGGCCGTCGCTTGGACCGACCGTGACAGCGCAGACGACATCCGCGATACCGTCGCATCGGTTTCGGTCAAGCACGCATCGGGCCTGAACGGCACCGTGACCTATGGCGACCGCGACACCACCGGCAACTATTACTATGCCAAGCTCGGCTATGAAGCCCGGTTCTTCTCGGTCGGGACCACCTCGATGGCGGTGGATTATTACAGCGGCGACGATCTGATCTCCAGCGGGTCGGAATCCGAATCCTGGGGCGTCGGTGTGGTGCAGAAGTTCGACAACTATAACGTCGAGGCCTATGCCAGCTATCGTGACTACAGCTTTTCGGACAACAGCGGCACGTCCTATAACGACGCCAACCTGGTTCTGGTCGGCGCTCGCTGGAAATTCTGATCCGGCAATCTGACCTGAAGGTCTTTTTTCGGCCCGCCGCGACATGCGGCGGGCCGTTTTGTTTGTGCCATCGCCCCCGGGTTTTCAGCGCCAAAGCCGCAATGGGCCTTGCACAGCGGGGCAGGGGCACATAGAAGGCGACAAATTTGCTGTGCGCGCGGGTTTCGCGCGCTTTCGACTCTATGGGGAATAGGATGCAGGTCACCGAAACGCTGAACGAAGGGCTCAAGCGCGCCTACACGCTGATGGTCACGGCGCAGGAGCTGGACGAGAAAGTGAACGAGAAGCTGCTCGAGGCCCAGCCGGAAATCGAGATGAAGGGCTTCCGTAAAGGCAAGGTTCCGATGGCGCTGCTGAAAAAGCAGTTCGGCCAGCGTCTTCTGGGCGAAGCCATGCAGGAAACCATCGACGGTGCGATGAACCAGCACTTTGAAGACAGCGGCGACCGCCCCGCGGTCCAGCCCGAGGTCAAGATGACCAACGAGGACTGGAAAGAGGGCGACGACGTTCACGTCGAGATGTCCTATGAAAAGCTGCCGGAAATCCCCGAGGTCGATCTGGCTTCGATCAGCCTGGAGCGCCTGGTCGTCAAAGCCGATGACGCATCGGTGGACGAGGCCCTGTCCAATCTGGCCGATGCCGCCAAGGATTACAAAGCCCGTGATGAAGGCGCCGCCGCCGAGGATGGCGATCAGGTCGTCTTCGATTTCGTCGGCAAGGTCGACGGCGAGGCATTCGAGGGCGGTTCCGCCGAAGATTACCCGCTGGTCCTGGGCTCGGGCCAATTCATTCCCGGCTTCGAAGAGCAGCTCGTGGGTGTGAAGGCCGGCGAGGAAAAAGACGTTACCGTCACCTTCCCCGAAGAATATCAAGCCGAACATCTGGCCGGTAAGGAAGCCGTGTTCACCTGCACCATCAAAGAGGTGAAGGCGCCGGCGGCGGCCGAGCTGGACGATGAGCTGGCGAAGAAATTCGGGGCCGAAGATCTCGATGGGCTGAAAGGTCAGATTCGCGAACGCCTGGAAGCTGAATATGCCGGCGCCGCCCGTGCCGTTCTGAAGCGTGATCTGCTGGACAAGCTGGACGCGCTGGTCAGCTTTGAGCTGCCGCCGAGCCTGGTCGAGGCGGAAGCCGGCCAGATCGCCCATCAGCTCTATCATGAAGAGCACCCGGACGATCACGGCCATGATCACGGCTCGATCGAGACGACTGACGAGCACAAGAAGTTGGCCGAACGCCGCGTGCGTCTGGGCCTGCTGCTGGCCGAGCTGGGCCAGAAAGCCGAAGTGCAGGTGACCGACGCCGAGATGACGCAGGCGATCATGAACCAGGCTCGCCAATACCCGGGTCAGGAACGTCAGTTCTTTGAATTCGTGCAACAGAACGCCCAGATGCAGCAGCAACTGCGCGCGCCGATCTTCGAAGACAAAGTCATCGACTATGTCTGCGAGCTGGCGAAGGTTGACGACAAGGAAGTCAGCAAGGACGATCTGGAGAAGGCCGTCGAAGCGCTGGAAAGCGACGACTGATCATTTAGGATCGGGTACCGTCCTGTCGGGCCGCCCCAGTGGGGCGGCCTTTTTCGTACCGTCCACCGGGAGGAGAGGCGTGGCGCCACGAAAAAGGGCCGCCCCGAAGAGCTGGCCCTTTTCCAGATGAAGATCGCAGGTGCCGTTCGCTGGGGAGCTGTCGGCTGGGGCTCAGTCAGTCGGTGCCGCGATCGAGCTTTCCTGGCGGCGTTCGGCCCTTGCCTGGCTCAGTTGCTTGAGTTTTTCCGAGGGCGGGATGCCCATGTTCCGTGACAGGGTCTCGGCCAGGGCGAGCGCGGCGTTCATTTCTTCCGGGCTGTCCGCCTGGGTCACCTGTTCATAGCAGTATTGTTGCAGCGCGCCGAGGCTGTCGTCTCCGGTGCTGTCGATCGGCGCCGGCTTGTGCGTCTTGTCGAACAGGGCGCGGGCCTGATCGTCTGTCAGGAAGACGTCGTGATCGATGCCGGCGAATTCGCGGATGCCGTCGATCCGCTCGTCGGAACAATCCATCAGCGCTGCCATGGCGGTCACCACGCCCATCGGCTTCGGCGTGCCCAAATAATCGTATGGGGCATTGCGCGAACGTTTCATCACCCGGTTCATCACCGGGTCGATCACCGCCACCGCATCCAATACACCAGCCTCGCGCGCGTATTCGAAGGCACCAACCATGACCTCGCTGGTGACATAGGAGATCGAGTTGCGCTTCTTCGTGCCGGTCAGTTTCTTGGTATCGACACAGAACCGGGTGGCTTCCCAGATCCGGGAGCTGCGCAGCGGCGGCTCGCCATCGAGAAGTTGATAAAACACATCGGCCAGCATGTGTGGCCCGGTGGTTTGAAGAAGGCGCATGCATCCCACGACATCGCCATCCTCGTCCAGACAGACCACATGCGCGGGATCGAGCGCGTCGAATTCGTCGATCTCCTTGCCGTCGGTCACATGAACGTCCCACCCAAGGCGTCCCTCAAAAACCCGTGCCCTTAGGCGATACATCTCGTCCAGGATGTCCGGGAACTTATGTTTGTTTAAGCCGTCGATCACGATAATCATGGTTTTCCCCTACCGCATAGTCGTGTGTTTACGGATCGTTAGCTATATTGGACGATTTCTCCATTAGGGGATTCCCGTAAACGCCGTTACGTGGTTGGGGGAGGCATGGCGATGGGAGGCCCGGCTTCAGCCTAGACGCGGAAAAATCCATATTTTACAAGAAGGTGTTGGGGATGTCGGTCGGACGGCGGGTTTCCGCGCAGCTTATGCGGGATAGATCAGTCCGAGGCCGATTGCACGACCGACAGCCTGCGCAGTGGTCAGCGCGCTAAGCTTTTCTCGACCCGATCGCAGGTGCACTTCAACGGTGCGGTGAGAGATCGACAGGATATCTCCGATGTCCTGCTGGCTTTTGCCCGCAGCGGTCCACTGCAGGATCTGCAGCTCGCGGCTGGAGAGGGTGGGGCGACGCAGCGCCGAATGCAGTACGCCCGAGCGCATGACATTGTCGTGCATGTGAACGGCCGCGAACTGCAGTTCACCGATGACCTCGCGCTTGAGCTTTTTCCAATCGGTTTCTGAGCAATCGCGGGTAACGCTGAGCAGCCCGCATTCGCCATAGGGGCCGCGTACCGGGACGGTCAGGCCGCGATTGGTGATGCCGAAGTCGCGGGCATCATAAAAGACGGCGCGAAACTTCTCATCATCGGCAAAGCGGCTCCAGTCCACGGGGGCGATGCTGCGCACGCTTTGATAGATGGTTGGGTCGAAGCGGTGCATCCCCTGTTTCATATAGTGGAATTTCCACTGCTCGGGGTAATTGGCATAGCCCTGCACATCGCCGGTAATGGGATGGGTCGTGGCGTAAGAGGCGTAATCGAATTCCAGCTTGTCGCAGAGCTCGTCCAGGAAGGCGGTGAAATTATCCTCCGCCTCGGGAACGGCGCTCAGATCGATCAGATCCAATTCGATGACTCCTTGTTCCGGGCCCCCGTGCCCCGGATGGGGGAGGGCTTAGCTGGCCAGCCCCATATTCTTCTGCTTTGGGTTAACAACAAGTGACTGCATGAAGCTCAGAACAGCATTTCGTTGCGGCCCGGGCAATTTTCTGAACAATTCCATCATCAGGATGGCGTCGTGGTCGGACAGAAACTCCAGGTGATCGACGGCATCGTCGGTGTCGATGCTGCCGTCTTCGGCGGGGCGAATGCCTTCGAAGAAATAAAGCACGTCAACACCGAGCTTTTCAGCCACCGCCCAGAGCCGGGAGGCGCTGACCCGGTTGGCGCCGGTTTCATATTTCTGAATTTGCTGGAATTTTACCCCGATGGCGTCGCCCAGCTCTGTCTGGCTGATGCCGAGAGCATAGCGACGGGCGCGAATGCGCTGTCCGACGAGAACATCAATCTTGTTCATACTTATCACCTGCAGTTTGCGATTGGCATGGGCGCGATCAGCAGCACTAAATAACATTTTCCCCCACGTCTTCAGCCGGTAGGAGCCGGCAAGACGCGCATTATCTTGCCGCAAGGCAAGCGTTAAAACAATTGAAATCGCCTTAGAGTTGTTCTCTTTCTCGTGTTCTGGGGCTGTCGCATGACGACAGGGAAGGGGGGCGGCGTCAGATCAGCCCGGTTTCCTGCAGCAGTCCGCGTCGCTTGGCCTCGTAATAATAGCCGCGGGCATACCAGCTGACGGCCCTGTCATAGCTGCCGTCGGACACCAGCCAGGCGCCGCGCAGGTATTTGACGGCATATTTCAGGTTGGTATCGGCATCGAGAAGCTGCCTGTCGCGACCGCGAAAGCCCATGCCGCGCGCGGTCCGGGGATGGATTTGCATCAGCCCGTAATAGGGACCGTTGCGCGCCTCAGGGCGGTGGGTGCTTTCGCGAATGACGACGCGCTGAACCAGAGGGCGGGGAACATCGTAATGATCGGCCCATTTGTTGATCAGCCGGCGCAGCTCGGGTGTTTCGTTCGGATAGAGCGGCGGGTCGGCGGGGTCGTTGCGGCTGGAGCGGTGCAGGCGCGGACCGCAGGCGGCGGCCAGAAGCGGCGAGGCAAGCAGTAGAAGAGCACGGCGGCGGCTGGGACTGTGTGGCATGAGACCATCCGGAGTGATGAGCGTCCCGCGATTATAGCGGAAAGCCGCGTTCACAAGAAGGTGCGCCGCTATCTGGCCGGTATCGTGGGCGGCGGATTGCCTGATGAGATGCCCGCGGTGCGGTGACCGGTGCCAGAACCGGCCACGAAAAAGGCCACGCGAGCGATCGCGTGGCCTTGGTGTTCCTGTGATCCGGAGCGGATCAGGACGCGCTGTCTTCCGCCGCCGGAGCGGGGGCTTCGTCGTCGTCCGAGGCTGCGCCGCCGATATCGTCGAACAGTTCCGAGATCTCGAACTCGGCTTGCGCCTCTTCTTCGGCCGCCAGTTCCTGGATCGACTTGCCCGACGCTTGCAGCTCGGCCTCTTCGGGCGAGCGGGCGACGTTGACGGTGATCACGACGTCGACTTCGGGGTGCAGGGTCACATGCACGGCATGCAGACCCAGTTCCTTGATCGGGGTCGGGATGACGACTTGCTTGCGGTCGATGGTGAAACCGGCTTCGGTGGCGACCTCAGCGGCGTCGCGCGGGGTGACCGAACCGTAGAGGTTGCCGCCATCGGAGGCGGAGCGAATCACCACGAATTGCTGACCGTCCAGCTTTTCGGCCAGAGCCTCGGCTTCTTTCTTGGTCTCGAGGTTGCGTGCCTCGAGCTGGGCCTTTTGCACTTCGAAAGCCGCGATATTGGCTTCCGATGCGGTCAGGGCCTTTTTCTGCGGCAGCAGATAGTTGCGGGCGTAGCCGGACTTGACGTCGACCACATCGCCCATCTGACCCAGTTTGGCCACACGTTCCAGAAGGATAACTTGCATCTGCCTATCTCCTTACTTCACGGCGTAGGGCAGCAGGGCGAGGAAGCGGGCGCGCTTGATAGCGCGGGCCAGTTCACGCTGCTTCTTGGCCGAAACGGCGGTGATACGCGACGGCACGATCTTGCCGCGTTCGCTGATGTAGCGCTGCAGCAGCTTGGTGTCTTTATAGTCGATCTTGGGTGCATTGTCGCCCGAGAAGGGGCAGACCTTGCGGCGGCGGAAAAACGGTTTTGCAGCCATGTCTTAGCGTCCTTTCTTCAAGCGTTGATCAGCGGCGTTCGCGGCGGTTGTCCCGCTCGTCACGCTTTTGCATCTGGATCGAGGGGCCTTCTTCGTGGGCGTCGACCTTGATGGTCAGGACGCGCATCACGTCGTCATGCAGACGCATCAGGCGCTCCATCTCCTGAACTGCGGCGGCGGGCGCATCGCTTTTCAGGAAGGAATAGTGGCCCTTGCGGTTCTTGTTGATCTTGTAGGCCATCGTCTTGACGCCCCAGTACTCGCTGTCGACGATCTTGCCGCCGTTATCAGCCAGAATGGCGCCGAAATGTTCGATGAGGCCTTCAGCCTGCGCGTTGGAAAGATCCTGACGCGCGATCATGACATGCTCGTAGAGGGGCATGTAGACTCCTGTTTCTGTCAAGGCGCATTTCATAGGTGGGGCCCGATCCTTCCGCGGCCCCGCCACGAGAGACTGCGCGGTTATCGAATGATGCGAAAGGATGGCCCCGTATACAGGTTTTCCGGGGCGGGGCAACCCCCAGGGGCCGGATGGTCTGAACTGTTCGGCGCGGGTGATGAAGCGCCGCGCTGAAACGGTTTCGGGCGGACCTGGGCCCGGTGGCGGCTTGCCCGGCGAATGCCCGGGGGAGGCCGCATTAATGCCCTTTTTCAGAGCAGACTGGTGGATGTGGCGCAAGTGCTGCGAGATCGTCCGTCATCGCGGGCGGAAGGACCGGAGAGGGGCGGATCATGCCGAATAGCCGAATTGCAGGACGCTGGCCGATGTCTCCGGTGGTCCGGAGTCGGGCGCTTGCTGTCGCCTTCTGGCCCTGGCCTGTGCTGGCGGCGGCGCTGTTTCGCGGTCTTGGCAGCCTCATGGTGGTGACCGCTGCGGCGATGTGGTTCCTGCCGGGAAGCCAGACCGAGGCCGATCTCGTGATTATGAAGCTGGGGGTGTCGTTGTTCTTCCTGCTGTCGGGACTGACGGTGATGATGATCTATGACGCGGTGCCGCGTCCGACCGTCTGGTTCGATCCGGTCCGTCGCGAGGTTCGGGTGCTGGCGCCGGGCGCCGGGGGGCGGCCGATGACGGTGTCGCGGCGCAGCTATGAAAGCCTGGGGCGGGTGCGCTTCGATCGTCGTAGTGTTGCGCTTTACGATATGGACGGGCGGCTGCTGCTGAGAGTGGGGCTTAGGGATGTTGGCCAGCGTGCGGCATTGCGCGCGCAACTTTCGAGACTTGTGAATATTTGCAACTGACATTTCGGCGATTGTTCGCCAAATCACAGATCCTGTTGGATTTTGTGACCTTGCCTTGACGCGTGGGGACGTCATGTTGGGGGCCATGTGAAATCGCACATCCAATGGAGATGCTGAAGATGAAAACCCCCCTTCTGGCCGCCGCCTTCGCGACCCTTGCTGCCACCGCCGCCTTCGCGGCCCCTGAGAAATATGTGCTTGATTCGAGCCACAGCCAGATCGTGTTCCATTACAACCACCTTGGCTTTTCGACCGGCTACGGCATGTTCTCGGGCTTCGAGGGCACCATCATGTTCGATCAGGACGAGCCCGCCAACTCGAGCGTCGAAGTGTCGATGCCGGTCAGCTCGATGATCACCGGCTGGGAACCGCGCTATGAACATTTCATGTCGGCGGACTTCTTCGGTGCCAGCGAGGACAAGACCGTTACCTTCAAGTCCACCGGCATCGAGGTGACCGGCGAGAAAGAAGCGCTGATCACCGGCGATCTGACCCTGAACGGCGTTACCAAATCGGTGGTTCTGGACGCGGTGCTGACCCAGGCCGGCGAACATCCGATGGCGAACAAGCCCTGGGCCGGGTTCACCGCCACCACCACGCTGATCCGCAGCGATTATAACCTGGGCATGTTCGCGCCCTATGTGAGCGACGAGGTGGAAGTGAACATCTCGATCGAAGCGATGAAGGCAGAAGACTGATCTGACCTGATCCGTTTCGGAACGACCTTCGGAAGCGACAGACCGCCGGTCCCCTTGGGGCCGGCGGTTTCTGTTTCGGGGCTGGGATGGGGAGACTGTCCGGGCGATGGCGATGTTTGTCGCGGCGCAGAGGGGGCGCTGCCCCCAACGGCCTCTGGCCGTTTCCCCCGGGATATTTGTATCCAGGTCGAAGGCGGGCGCGTTGATTTGGGGGGTGCTGGCGAGGGGGAGTTGCCCGCCGCCGGGCCCTGGGCTGCGGAGACATCAATCCACGTCCCGAGACGGGAGGATGCGAGGAGGAGGGCGGCCACGCAATTGCGCGCAGTTTGCCGTATTGCGTTGCGATCTTGCGAAGATGTTTGAACGTTTTGAAGACGCGCGCGATAGGGCGCCGCGTCAACCATGCGTTCCCCTTTGCGGCCCGGCTGTGTCGGGGCATGCCATGAGCTGCTAAGAGCTCAGGGATGGCGCGCGCATCGTGATCACGGTCGGCCACCGCCCCGTCGGGCGCGGGGTGGGCGGTGAGGAGAGCGCCGAGGGCAGCCTTGTCGGAGGTCTGGCCTGGCGACCGCGTGATCGCCGCAGGCAGGCCACTGATCGATCATCGTGTTGATCCTGGCGCCCAGTCCGCCGAGAGAACGCGCCTCGCGGCAGATTATTCGGGGGGAGGCGCCCGCAAGCCGAGGGATGGCGGGATCTTTCTCTGCTTTGCGCCCATGACCATCATGCTGATGGGCGCGGATGATCGGGTTATCGGCGATCTGCAGGTTGTCCGGGGTTTTCCGCGAGGGAGCAAAGATCTGCACCGGGACATCGGCCTTGATCCAAGGGGCGATTGTGGGGGGCGTCGTGCGCAGGCCGGTCGCGCCAGGGGACGCCGGTTCTCAACTCTTGGAAAATGCCATTGAGGCCTTGCGGGCCATGCCGCCTGGTTTGGTGGCTTGGTGGGGGTGGTTTATCCCGCTCCTGAGGTCGTTCAAAACAAGACGGGCCATGCCCGCCTTCGTTGTGGAGCGAGGGGCCGCCTCTCCGGGGATGCCCGTTCATGGGGGCATGTCCTGGTGCTGAGGCCGCCGCATAGGTTTGCGACGGCCTCAGGGGGATCAGTGGTCGCGCGTGGCGGTCAGGTCGACATCGACTTTTACGTTGAAGCCCAGCGAACTTTCGTTGGCCATGTTGGAGCCGATGCCGAAGGCCATGCGGTCCAGCGTGGTCGAGCCCTTCATCGTCGCGCTGTCGCCGTCGAGCGTCAGGCTAAAGGGGAGGCTGATGTCGACGGTGGCACCTTTGAGGCTGAGCGGTCCGGTGGCGATATAGCCGTCGGCAGTTTTCTCGATCTTGCCGGAGAAGGCCGCAGTCGGAAACTTCTCGGCGTCGAAGAAATCGGTGCCCATGGCCTGCGAGGTCACCGAGCCGAGGGTGAGCGAGCCGATGGCGATCTGTACGTCGACCGTGCCGGCAGGGCCAGGGGCGGCGGGATCGTCGAAGGTGATCGCCGCGGTCCAGTCAGCGAAGCTGCCCTCGATCGGCTTGCCCATCTGCTGGACGGTGATGGCGAGCGTGCCGTTTTCGACCTGCCAATCGGAGGCGACTTCGGCCAGTTTGGTGGCTTGCGGCGTGCCCTCGGGCGGGGTCAGCATGCCGGTGGCCGCACCACTGCCGAGGGCGAAGATCCAGATGGCGAGGGCCAGAACGGCGGGCAGCAACCCGTGGTGGCTCGCGGGCGGCTGCGGGCCTTCACCACAACCGGGCAGCATCCGTTGCAGGGTGAAGTCGCGGTCGATGACGAAGTGTTTCAGGGCACCGCCGATATGGGCGGCCAATGAGCCGACCAGCACCCACATGAGGATGACATGCAGCCCTCCGGCAACATAGGAGACTGCATCGCTCTTGGGGACGAAGGGTAGCGACTGGCCGAAGGGCCAGAGGATCGGAGCAAAGCCGCTGTGGGCGGCGTGGTCGATCCAGCCGGTCAGAGGCACCAGCACCAACGAGCCATAGAGCAGCCAATGGGCGATTTCGGCCGCCGTCGCCTCGAGCCGGTTCTCGGCGTTCAGCAGGCCTGGTTTTTTCTGGGTCAGCGCCCAGAGAATGCGGAGCAGCGCCACGAAGAAGATGGAGACGCCGATGGTCTTGTGCAGCGAAAACACCAGCGCCGCGCGGGCAACGTCGGCATCGGTGGCGGTATAGGCCGGATCGCGGATTTGTTCGGACAGTTCCGAGGCGAACCAGCCGAGTGGTAGGACGCTCAGGATCAGCAGGGCAGTGAGCCAGTGAAAGGTTTTGGTCACGCCACCGTAACTGCGTGGGGTATTGGCGAGGGTCATGAATGCTCTCCTAGCAATTTGTTGCAAGGTAGTATGGGCTTAAGGGATTCGGGCAATGCCCCGGTTAGCACAATCGGGGCGCGCCATTGCACAGAGCTGGCGCGCAGTCTATTTCGAATGCGAATTAATCAGGAGGATCGGCATGAACCGTGCATTCGTTTTCCCCGGGCAGGGGGCGCAGACCATCGGCATGGGGCAGGCGCTGGCTGCGGCCTATCCGGCTGCCAAGGCCGTGTTTGATGAGGTGGATGAGGCCCTGGGCGAAAGCCTGAGCAGCCTGATCTGGGAGGGTGATATCGAAACCCTGACCCTGACCCAGAATGCCCAGCCGGCTCTGATGGCGACTTCGCTGGCGGCGATGCGCGCGCTCGAGGCCGAGGGGATCACGATCGCGTTAGCGGCCTTTGTGGCGGGGCATTCCTTGGGCGAATATTCGGCATTGGCCGCTGCCGGGGCGATTTCGGTCGCGGATACGGCCCGGCTGCTGCGCACCCGTGGTCAGGCGATGCAAAGCGCGGTGCCAGTCGGCGAGGGGGCGATGGCGGCGATCCTGGGGCTCGATCTGGAGGCGGTGCGCGCCGTGGCCGAAGAGGCTGCCCAGGGCGAGGTTTGCCAGGCGGCGAACGACAATGATCCGACGCAGGTCGTGGTGTCGGGTGCCAAGGCGGCGGTGGAACGTGCTGCGGTTATCGCCAAGGAGAAGGGCGCCAAACGGGCGATCATGCTGCCGGTGAGCGCCCCGTTCCATTGCGCCCTGATGCAGCCTGCCGCGGATGTGATGGCCGAGGCGTTGGCCGGGGTCGAGATCGCTGCGCCGGCGGTGCCGCTGATCGCCAATGTGCGCGCCGAGGCGGTGAGTGATCCCGATCTGATCCGGGCGCTGCTGGTCGAGCAGGTGACCGGCTCGGTCCGCTGGCGTGAGAGCGTGCAGTACATGGCTGCCCAAGGGGTGACCGAGGCCTGGGAAATCGGTGCCGGCAAGGCATTGTCCGGCATGATCCGCAAGATCGACCGGGAGATCGCCTGCAAGGCAGTGGGCACGCCGGAGGATGTGAAGGCCGTGGTGGAGAGCCTGGGCTGACCATTCGCGGTTAAGCGCCGAGATTTTTCAAAAAATCTTGGCAAAAGTTTTTGAAAACTTTTGCGCCGCCGGGGGCGGCTGGGAGAGATGAGATGTTCGATTTGATGGGGAAAACGGCGCTGATTACGGGCGCTTCGGGCGGTATCGGCGGGGCGATTGCCAAGGCGCTGCATGGCGCGGGCGCTACCGTGGCGCTGTCCGGCACGCGCGAGGCGCCGTTGCAGGAACTGGCCGCCGAACTGGGCGAACGTACCTTTGTGCTGCCTTGTAACCTGAGCGATGCAGCCGAGGTCGAGGCGCTGCCGAAGCGCGCCGCCGAGGCGATGGGCAGCGTCGACATCCTGGTCAACAACGCCGGGATCACCCGTGACAATCTGTTCATGCGGATGTCCGATGACGAATGGCAATCGGTGCTGGACGTCAACCTGACCGCGGCGATGAAGCTGAGCAAGGGCGTGATGCGCGGCATGATGAAGGCGCGTTGGGGGCGGATCGTGAATATCTCCTCGATCGTCGGGGCCACCGGCAATCCGGGGCAGGCCAATTATGCAGCCGCCAAGGCGGGGCTGATCGGCATGTCGAAATCGTTGGCCTATGAGGTCGCCAGCCGGGGAATCACCGTCAATGCGGTGGCGCCGGGCTTCATCGCTACTCCGATGACCGACAAGCTGACTGACGATCAGAAAGCCAAGATCGACGCGCAGATTCCCGCCGGCCGGATGGGCCAACCCGAGGAAATCGCGGCGGCGGTTCTGTACCTTGCCAGCCCAGAAGCGGGCTATGTCACCGGTGCGACCTTGCATGTGAACGGCGGAATGGCCATGCTTTAAGGGACGGTGCGGCGGGGAAGCGAAAGCGTTTGCCTCTGCGCCGGACTGTGCTATAGGCGGCGAATATTTGGGGCGGTTCCCGTGTCGCGGGCGACCGTCCGTCCATATCCCGGCCCACCGGGATCGAGCCGCCCGACCGGGCATATATCGACAGCCATCCCGACCGGGTAAGGGCGAAACTGGGGCGCAAAGCCCCGATGGAATGAGGAAGAGACATGAGCGACGTCGCAGATCGCGTGAAGAAGATCGTTGTTGAGCATCTGGGTGTTGAAGAGGACAAAGTGACCGAGAACGCGTCGTTCATCGACGATCTGGGCGCTGACAGCCTTGACACCGTTGAGCTGGTGATGGCCTTCGAAGAAGAGTTCGGCATTGAAATCCCGGACGATGCGGCCGAAACCATCCAGACCTTCGGCGACGCGGTGAAATTCATCACCGAAGCCTCCTGATCTGACCTCGGATCACTGGAATTCGAAAGGCGCTTTCCCATAGGGGGAGGCGCCTTTTTCCTGTTTGATCATTGCTTTTCCTGGCAGTGGGCTCTTGTCCGGCGTTCCCTGCGGGCATCTTTTCGGCGTTGCGGCAGGAAAGGATAAGAGGTGATGGCGCAGCTGGGGGATATGTTCGGCGCGGCGAGGTTTCGTGGTCTCCGTGGGGGCCGGCGGCGGAACTCGAGGCACTGGAGGCCGATATCGTGATCTTGGGAGCCGATTGTGCCACGCCTTCCCCCCTCGATTGGTGCTTGTTGTGCTGGTGGAGCCGCGACGATCCGGGCCGGGGCTGCAGCCTATTCCGGCGATCCGGGCAAGGTGAGCTTTGATCTTCTGGGGCCGGTCCTGCCCGAAGGGGTGCGGGTGGTCGACGCTGGCGAACTGGCGGTCGATCCCGACGGGTAGTGCGGGCAACCGGGCTGCCATTGCCGTGGTGACGCGGCAGATTCTCGCCGCCGGGGCAGAGCTGGTGCTGCTGGGCGGTGATGATTCCCTGACAGTCCCGCTGATCGAGGAGCTTGGCGATGGGGGGCGAGCCTTTGACCATTGTGCAGATCGACGCCCCTGTCGACTGGCGCGAGTCGGTCGAGGGGGAACTGCAGGGGGCGCGACTGGGGGCATCTGATCGCGGCGCATCAGTTCGGCGATCCGCAGGCGGTGGTCGATTTGATCCCCAAGGGCGCGCGGGGGGGGCGATCTGCCTTGATTGCGATGCACTTGATCCCTTGATCATGGCGGTGGTGATCGCACCGATGGCTGGCGGCTTGAGCTATGGCCAGGGGCTGGGGTTGATCCGGGCGGTGGCGGCGCGGGGGCAGATCGTTTCCTTTGAGATGCTGGAGTTCACGGCCGCGCGCGATCGCGACGGCGAAGGCGCCCGCACGGCGGCGCAGCTTCTGACCTAGGTCCCGGGGGTGATCGGCGGGTGACGATAGGGGATTGGGCGATTATGCCGTTTCTCTTGCCCCCGGGGGCGAGGGCGGGGTAAGAGCGGTTCTCAAACGAATTGAGGCAAGAGGGCTGTAGATGCGCAGAGTCGTTGTAACCGGGCTGGGATTGGTGACTCCGCTGGCCTGCGGGGTCGAGGAAACCTGGACCCGGCTGCTGGCAGGACAATCCGGCGCGGGTCCGATCACGCGGTTCGATGCGAAGGCGAGCGGCGTGAGCACCACCTATGCCTGCGAGGTTCCGCTGGGCGATGGAACGGACGGCACCTTCAATGCCGACGACTGGATGTTGCCGAAGGAACGGCGCAAGGTGGATGACTTCATCCTTTATGGTGTCGCAGCGGCCGATATGGCGGTGCGCGATGCCGGCTGGATGCCGGAAGATGAGGAAAGCCGCGAGCGCACCGGTGTGATGATCGGGTCGGGGATCGGCGGGTTGAATTCGATCGCGGAAACCGCGGTGCTGATCAAGGAACGCGGCCCCCGCCGGGTGTCGCCCTTCTTTATTCCAGGCGCGCTGATCAACTTGATTTCCGGGCAGGTCAGTATCCGTTTCGGCTTCAAGGGGCCGAACCACGCGGTGGTGACTGCCTGTTCGACCGGGGCGCATGCCATCGGCGACGCCACCCGTCTGATCAAATACGGCGACGCCGACGTGATGATCGCCGGCGGCGCCGAGGCCGCGATCAGCGAGATCGGGATTGCCGGGTTCAACGCCTGCAAGGCGCTGTCGACAAAGTACGGCGACAACCCGCAGGCGGCCAGCCGCCCCTATGACGCCGATCGCGATGGCTTTGTGATGGGCGAGGGCGCCGGTATCGTGGTGCTTGAAGAATATGAACATGCCAAGGCCCGTGGCGCCAAGATCTATGCCGAGGTGCTGGGCTATGGGCTGTCGGGCGACGCCTATCACATTACTGCTCCGGCGGAGGATGGCGATGGCGCCGAACGGTCGATGCGGGCGGCGCTGAAGCACGCCGGGCTGGAGCCGGGCGATGTCGATTACATCAATGCGCATGGCACCTCGACCATGGCCGATACCATCGAGCTGGGCGCGGTCGAGCGGCTGCTGGGCAATGCGGCCGCCAAGGTCACCATGTCGTCGACCAAGTCGATGACCGGGCATCTTCTGGGGGCTGCGGGTGCGATCGAGGCGATCTTCTCGATCCTGGCGATCCGCGATCAGGTGGCGCCGCCGACCATCAACCTGGACAATCCGGCGGTGGATACGCCGGTCGATCTGGCGCCGAACCAGAAGCGTGAACGCGAGATCAATATCGCGCTGTCGAACAGCTTCGGGTTCGGCGGCACCAACGCGAGTGTGCTGTTCGGAAAGATCGACTGACATGTGGCGCAGCCTGGCTTCTAATATGTTGACGGTTCTGGCCGTCGCGCTGTTCCTTCTGGGGGGGCTGATCCTCTGGGGGCAGAGGGAATATGTTGCCCAGGGGCCGCAGGATCACGCGGTTTGCGTGCGGGTCCCGGGGGGCGCGACCATGGGGCGGATCAGTCAGGAGCTGGAGGAGCAGGGCACCATCAGCAGCGGCACGATCTTCCGGCTGGGCGCGCAATATACCGAGAAGAGCAGCCAGTTGAAGGCGGGCAACTTCCTGGTGCCGGCGCATGCCTCGATGGAGGAGATCGTCGACGCGGTCACCCGGGGCGGGGCCAGCACCTGCGGCGCCGAGGTGGTTTATCGCATCGGGGTGACGCGCAGCCGCGCCGAATTGCGCGAGTTGGACCCCGAGACCATGGCCGAGGTGGAACTGGCGAAGTTCGATCTGGGCAGCGCCGAGGTGCCGGAAATCTTTTCGCAGAAGGCTGCGGCGCCCGATACCGCCTTCCGTATCGCGGTGGCCGAAGGGGTGACCAACTGG
The DNA here is from genome assembly GCF_000429365.1 of Pseudodonghicola xiamenensis DSM 18339. Classification (GTDB taxonomy): domain Bacteria; phylum Pseudomonadota; class Alphaproteobacteria; order Rhodobacterales; family Rhodobacteraceae; genus Pseudodonghicola; species Pseudodonghicola xiamenensis. The sequence continues at coordinate 234,467 of NZ_AUBS01000001.1, forward strand.
CAGGTGGTCGAGGCGCTGAAGGCGATCGACATCCTGAGCGGGGCGGTGACCGATGTGCCTGCTGAGGGCATGCTGGCACCGCACAGCTATGAGATCACCCGCGGCACCGAGCGCGAGGCGCTGCTGGGCCAGATGCAGGCGCTGCAGCAACAGCGGATCGACGAGGCCTGGGCCAAACGTCAGGAAGGGCTGCCCTTCGACACGCCGGAACAGATGCTGGTGCTGGCCTCGATCATCGAGAAGGAGACCGGTATCCCCGATGAGCGCGGCGCGGTCGCCAGCGTTTTCGTCAACCGGTTGAAATCGGGCATGCGGTTGCAGACCGATCCGACGGTGATCTATGGGATTACCAAGGGCGAAGGGGTTTTGGGGCGCGGTTTGCGGCAGAGCGAACTTCGTCGTGTAACGCCTTGGAATACATACGTGATCGAAGGCCTGCCCCCGACGCCTATCGCCAATCCCGGGCTGGCCAGCCTGGAGGCGGCGGTGAACCCGGATCAGACCGACTATGTGTTCTTCGTGGCCGACGGGACCGGTGGCCATCTGTTTTCCTCGACCTTGGCCGAGCACAATCGGAATGTCGCCAAATGGCGCCAGATCGAGGCTGAACGGGCGAAACAGAACGACTGATCCTGCAGCTCCGATTGGGTTCCAATCAGGAAATTGTTAAGAGGACCGTGCGGTTAGCCGCCGGTCCTCATTTCGTTCCGGCTTGACTTTGCGTGCGGTTTCTCCTATAGGTTGTGTCATGCTAGAGGAATTGGACATCGGCCGCGGGGGTTCCCGCCGGCCGTTTTTTCGTTCTCTCGTGCGGAGATCACGCAGGCATGAGGTCAATGGACACAGATGATCCTGATTACCCCGGAGGAGCGGGTTTCGAAGACTGCTGATCTGCTGCGCTCGCTCGAACAATCGGTGCAAGAGCTGCGGCAGGTGGCGGAAGGCCTGAAGGCGAATATCGAGGCCGGGGAGCACACAGATGTCGCCGCACGCACGCGCGAATTGGAACAGGCGGGGCGCCTGATCCGGTCCTGTCAGAAAGTGGAGGAATGTTTTGTCGAACAGCAACAACGCCAAACCGGTATCGCTCAGGGCGGATATGCGCTCGACCTCGATGCCGCCAGACTTGAGATCGGGTGCCGTCTGGCTCGCCTCCGCGCCTGCTGCGATCCGTGAGCAGTTCCTGGAGGAAATCGGTGAGGGAGGGCTTTGTGCCCTCCCTTTTTTGTTCGAGTTCTGGGCCTTGCCGCATCAGCTCCCGCCCGGGGGGGACTGGCGCGCCTGGGTGATCATGGGCGGGCGCGGGGCCGGAAAGACCCGGGCCGGTGCCGAATGGGTGCGCGCGCAGGTCGAGGGCGCGCGGCCGCTGGACAAGGGGCGGTGCCGGAGGCTGGCGCTCTTGGGCGAGACCTATGATCAGGTGCGCGACGTGATGATCAAGGGCGACAGCGGCATTCTGGCCTGTTCGCCGTCGGATCGGCGGCCGGTCTGGAAGGCGTCGGAACGGCGGCTGATCTGGCCCAACGGTGCCGAGGCGCAGGCGTTTTCGGCGCAGGACCCCGACGGGCTGCGCGGTCCGCAATTCGATGCCGCCTGGGCTGACGAACTGGCGAAGTGGCCGAAGGCGGAGGAGCCTTGGGACATGCTGCAATTCGCGCTGCGGCTGGGGGACGATCCGCGCGTCTGCGTCACCACCACACCGAGGAACGTCACGGCGCTGAAATCGCTGCTCGCCGCGTCCTCGACCGTGGTGACCCAGGCCCCGACCGAGGCGAACCGGGCCAATCTGGCAGCCTCGTTCCTGGCCGAGGTGCGGGCGCGCTATGCCGGCACGCGGCTGGGGCGGCAGGAGCTGGACGGGGTGCTGCTGGAGGATGCGGAAGGCGCACTTTGGACCTCAGGCATGCTCGAGGGCGCGCGGGTCGACAAGGTGCCGGCGCTGGATCGGGTGGTGGTGGCGCTGGATCCGGCAGTGACGGGTGGGGCCGCGGCGGACGCCTGTGGTATCGTGGTGGTCGGTGCGCAATTGCAGGGGCCGCCGCAGGACTGGCGCGCCTATGTGCTGGCGGATCGGACGGTGCGCGGCGTCGGTCCGGCGGATTGGGCGCGGGCCGCCATCCGCGCGATGGAGGAGTTCGGCGCCGAACGGCTGGTGGCCGAGGTCAATCAGGGCGGCCAACTGGTCGAGGAAGTGCTGCGCCAGGTCGACCCGCTGGTGCCGTTTCGTGCGGTGCGAGCGAGCCGGGGCAAGGTGGCGCGGGCAGAGCCGGTGGCGGCGCTCTACGAACAGGGGCGGGTGATGCATCTGCGCGGGCTGGTGGCACTGGAGGAGCAGATGTGCCGGATGACCCAGCGCGGATACGACGGGCCGGGATCTCCCGATCGTGTGGATGCGCTGGTCTGGGCGTTGCATGATCTGATGGTTGCCCCGGCGTCGCGGTGGCGACGGCCCCGGCTCAGGGTCTTGTGACGGGCGGGCGGCTTCTGGTGGTTAGCGCATCCAGAAGCCGTTTGCCTTGATCCTGTTGCGGATCGCCTGTTCCTTGCGGGGCAGGTTGTCCTGCTCGAACAGCGCACGGACCTTCTGACCTCGCCCCTGATAGATCAGCCGTTTGATCGGCTCATATTGCTTGAGCACCTTCTTGATCCTGTTGGGGGCTGTCACCTGGTCGAGCACCTCGATCACCCGGTCGCTTTCGCGCGCATAAAGCAGCGGGAACATGCGATAATGGCAGCTCACCTCACCATCCAAAAGCCCTTCGGGCAGCGCATCGCGCCCCCCGCCGAAGGAATGGATCACCAAGGGCAGCGCCACCTGGTCGAGCCAGGGATCGAGGCTCTGGCCCACCAGTTCGCGCGGCGGGTTGTCGCGGATCGACAGCGTATAATCGGTGAACCGGTCGCCGAAGAGCTTCGGGCAGCGATAGAAGAACCAGCCAGCGTTGAAATAAAGATAGCGTTGCCAATATTCGTCCGGTTGGCTCAGGTCGAGGCTGCTGTCGAAATCCAGCCCGAAACGGTCATAGAGGGATTTCCAGATCGCGCCGAAGCCCGGGCCGTATAGCGTCGGTTCTGGCCAGGTTCCTTCGCGCCTGAGCGAGGCGCCGGGATAGGAGAAGTCGAAGGGCACGCGCATCAGATCGCCGGTGATCAGCGTATCACTGTCGAAAAAGACGAAAGGCTCTCCTTCGGGCAGGAGTGCGAGTGCTTCGATCTTGTTGCCCTGAGGGTAGCTTTCGCCAAAATGACGGCTGTCGAAGGGCAGCACCTCGGCCCCGAGTTCCCCCAGCGCGGAGAGCACCTCGGCGTTGCGGATTGTCGGGTCGCCCGACCATAGCGGTCCGGGTTGTGGCACGGCGACGATCAGCCGACCGGGAAAACCCGGGCTCATCGCGCGCAGCGAGGCGGCGAAAAGCAGTGCCTCGTATTGTAGCCGGCCAGATTGGCCGATGATCAGAATATTGAAGCTTTGGCTCGACACTGGTTCTTTCGCCATAATTTTCCTGCCGCTCCGGTATTTTCATGGCACCTGTCTTTGCGGTCAGTATAGGGGGGGTGGCCTGCGCTCAAAAGACCGCAATTGCATTGTTTCCGAGATCGGGCTTGCGGGGATGGGGCCATGTTCGCCATCACGACAGCAACGTCAGCCCGAATTCCATCATCCGGGATGATGTGGCCCAGGTGGGGAATGTCCTTGTCGCTTTGTCGGTGGCTTCGTGGTGCCGGTCCTGTTCGGTGACCGGATCACCGGTCGCGCCGGCTTTCGGCAAACGGATCGGCTGATGTCCTGTCAGAGCTTTCACGCGGCCCCTGGACCGGGACAGGCGTTGTCGGCGGCTGCCCGTTTTCGCGGCATGTCTGCCGGGACGGTGCATTTTCTTGTGTCGAGCTAAATTTTACCAATTGATAAAAAATGTGGCTGTGGCAGTCTGACCCAAAAGATCAAAACAAAGATCAGAACAGGGAGACACCCAATGGCGAACGGCCATCAGGCATCCGGGGTTGCGGCGCATCGCTTGCCGCCCGAAGAGATTGCCACCAACTTCACCGATCTGCATGCCCCGCTGGCCCCGCATGAGGCGGCGGTCGCGGCGGACCGCTGCTATTTTTGCTATGACGCGCCCTGCATGACAGCGTGTCCCACGAGCATCGACATCCCGATGTTCATCCGGGAGATCCAGACCGGCCACCCCGAGGCCGCGGCGCGCACGATCCTGGCCCAGAACATACTGGGCGGCATGTGTGCTCGGGTCTGCCCGACCGAGACGCTGTGCGAAGAGGCCTGTGTGCGCGAGACGGCGGAGGGCAGCCCGGTCGAGATCGGCCGGCTGCAACGTTATGCAACCGACCGGCTTATGGCCTCGGGCGTGCATCCCTTCACCCGCGCCGACGCCACCGGCAAGACCGTGGCGGTGGTGGGGGCGGGGCCCGCGGGGCTGGCCTGTGCGCATCGCCTGGCCATGCTGGGCCATGACGTCACCCTGTTCGATGCCAAGCCTAAGGCGGGCGGGCTGAACGAATACGGTATCGCCGCCTACAAGAGCACCGATGATTTTGCCGCGCAGGAGGTGGAGTGGCTGTTGAAGATCGGCGGGATCACCGTCGAGACCGGCAAGGCGCTGGGGGCGGGGCTGACGCTCGATGCGCTCAAGGCCGATTACGATGCCGTCTTCCTCGGCATCGGTCTGGCCGGGGTGAATGCCCTGTGTCTGGCGGGCGAAGACATGGAAGGGGTGCGGGACGCGGTGGAATTCATCGCCGATCTGCGCCAGGCGGGGGATCGGTCTGCCATCGCGGTAGGGCGCAACGTGGTTGTCATCGGTGGTGGTATGACGGCGGTGGATGCTGCCGTTCAGGCCAAGCTGCTGGGCGCCGAAACGGTTACCATCGCCTATCGTCGCGACCGCGAGGCAATGCCGGCCAGCCGCTATGAGCAGGACCTGGCGGCCTCGAAAGGGGTCAGGCTGATGTTCAACGTCATGCCCCGGGCGCTGATCGGTGAGGCCGAGGTCGAAGGCGTGATGCTGGAATATACCGATGTGGTCGACGGGTGTGTCTCGGGCACCGGCGAAACTCTGCCGTTGCACGCCGATCAGGTGTTCAAGGCGATTGGCCAGACCCTTCTTGGCGCGCCGGAGGGGCTGGAGATCGCAGGCGGAAAGATTGCGGTGGACGCGCAGGGGCGGACCAGCGTCGCGGGCATCTGGGCCGGCGGCGACTGCGCCAGCGGCGGCGAGGATCTGACCGTGACCGCGGTTGCCGAGGGGCGGGATGCGGCGATGAATATCCATGAAGAGCTGACATCGTGCTAGGATCGGGGGCGGGCGTTGGTTCGCCCACCCATCCTCGAGCCAGGAGGCAGCATTTTGGAGACTCTTTTCCTCACGCTGGGAGCAGTGTTTTACCGTCACAACGGCCGTTTGTTCATCGAGGCGCAGACCGCCAGTGGCCTGAAGGCGTGGCATCAGCATTTCGACAGGGTGATCGCCTGTTCGATCTGCAAGGCCGGCTTGCCTCCGAAGGGCTGGGTCGATGCGGAGGCTGAGGGGATCGTTCTGCCCGAGTTCGAGTTGATCGAGTTGCCGGACGGGTATCACCTGCCGGTGTTCCTGAAGACGCGGGCCGAGGTGCGTCAGATCATGCTCGATGCGCTGTGCCGTGCCGATTACCGGCTGTTCGCCATCGGTGGGTGGGTTGGCGACTGGGGCGTTGTCGGCGCGCGATTGGCCAGCGACAACGGGTTGCCGCACGGTATTTGGTTCGACCGGGTGGAATCCCAGGTCTTCGCGGCCTCGCATGATGGCAGCCTGAAGGGGCGGCTGAAAGCGCGGATCAAATCGGCGATCACCGCCAGGACCGAGCTGGAGTTGCTGGGCCGGGCCGATCTGGCGCTGCTGCACGGGCAAACCGTCTATGACAGCTTCGTAGACTGGACCCGAAATGCGCAGATTGTCGAGGATATCCATCTGGAAGCCTCGGATCATATCCCGGAGGCGGAGCTGGCGGAAAAGCTTGGAAGCGCCGAAACGGATGTGTTGCGGATCGCCTATGTCGGTCGGGCGGACCGGATGAAGGGCGGGCTGCTCTGGGTCGAGGCCCTGGCGCGGCTGGCCAAGACCGGGGTGGATTTCGTGGCGGAATGGGCCGGTGATGGCCCGTTGCTGGAGGAAATGCGCGATCTGGCCGATCAGCGAGGGATCGCGGATCGGATCCGCTTCCATGGTTTTGTGTCGGATCGCCAAAAGGTGCTCGGCATCCTGCGGCGGGCGCATCTGCTGCTCTTCTGTCACATGACGGATGAATCGCCCCGCAACCTGATCGAGGCGCTGTTTGCGGCGACGCCGCTGATCGGGTTCCGGGACACTTATGCCGGGCGTCTTGTTTCTGAACAGGGCGCTGGAATTCTGGTCGACCGCAGTGATGTGGCGGCGCTGGCCGAAGCCCTGTCCGGGCTGGAGGCTGACCGCGCGAAACTGTGTGATCTGATTGAAAAGGCGGGCCGTTCCGGTCTGCACCTGACGCGGAGCCAGGTCTTCGCGCATCGGGCAAAAATAGTCAAAGACAACCTGGGACACGATAGGGAGGCCGCTTAGATGGCTGATTTGACGACTGAATTTCTGGGTATTACCAGCCCGAACCCGTTCTGGCTGGCTTCGGCGCCGCCTACCGACAAGGAATACAACGTCCGCCGCGCCTATGAGGCCGGATGGGGTGGTGTGGTGTGGAAGACGCTGGGCTCGGAGGGGCCGCCGGTGGTGAACGTCAACGGGCCGCGCTATGGCGCGATCTATGGCGCCGACCGTCGCCTGCTGGGTCTGAACAACATCGAACTGATCACCGACCGGCCGCTGCAGACCAATCTGGAGGAGATCACCCGGGTCAAGAAGGACTATCCCGACCGGGCGCTGATCGTCTCGATTATGGTGCCCTGCGACGAGGAGAGCTGGAAGGCGATCCTGCCGCTGGTCGAGGAAACCGGTGCTGACGGGATCGAGCTGAACTTCGGCTGCCCGCACGGCATGGCCGAACGCGGCATGGGCTCGGCCGTGGGGCAGGTGCCGGAATATATCCAGATGGTGACCGAGTGGTGCAAGAAATACTACTCCAAGCCGGTGATCGTGAAGCTGACGCCGAACATCACCGACATCCGCAACCCGGCGCGGGCGGCCTTCGCCGGCAATGCCGATGCGGTATCGTTGATCAATACCATCAACTCGATCACCTCGGTCGATCTGGACCTGATGGCACCGCAGCCCACCATCGACGGCAAGGGCACCCACGGCGGCTATTGCGGCCCCGCAGTGAAGCCCATCGCGCTGAACATGGTGGCCGAGATCGCCCGCGATCCGCAGACCCATGGCAAGCCGATCAGCGCCATCGGCGGCGTGACGACTTGGCGCGATGCCGCCGAGTTCATGGTGATGGGGGCCGGCAATGTGCAGGTCTGCACCGCTGCCATGACTTATGGCTTCAAGGTGGTGCAGGAGATGATCTCGGGCCTCAGCCAGTGGATGGATGAAAAGGGCTATAGCTCGACCGCCGATTTCATCGGTCAGGCGGTGCCCAATGTCACCGACTGGCAGCATTTGAACCTGAACTACATCGCCAAGGCCAAGATCGACCAGGACGCCTGCATCAAATGCGGCCGTTGCTATGCCGCCTGCGAGGATACCAGCCACCAGGCGATCTGGATGAAGGAAGGTCGGGTGTTCGAGGTCAATGATGCCGAATGCGTCGCCTGCAACCTCTGCGTCGATGTCTGCCCGATCGAGAATTGCATCAGCATGGAGCAGATGGCGCCCGGCGCTGTCGATCCGCGCACCGGCAAGGTGGTGCCGGCGGAATATGCCAACTGGACCACGCATCCGAACAACCCTGCCGCCGTCGCGGCGGAATAGGACTGAAACCCCTTTGCGGGGCAGGGCGCGTGGACGGACGGTTCGCGCGCCCTTTTTGCATCCGCTTCCCGCGGCTGCGTCGATGTCTTGCCGCCCCCGACATATACCCCCTTGCAGTCGTCGGGCGGAGGGCAGATATGCGCGCCGTCGCCAATCCGGCACCATCATGGCAGCTCTGGCCTTGAAACTGCGACCGGAGATAGGCAGGCTGCACGAAATTTACTGGTAACGGGCTGATGGTTCGACAGATTCTTCCGATTTCCGCCCTGTTGCTCGGTTCCGCGCTGCTGCTGTTCGCCGGCGGGATGAATGTGCTGATTCTGCCGATGCGGGGCACTTTCGAAGGATTCAGCGCCGCCTCTCTGGGGCTTTTGGGCTCGGGCTGGGCAGTGGGCTATGTGCTGGGCTGCGTGTTCATGGCGCGGCTGGTGGCACGGGTCGGGCATATCCGATCGTTCAGCGTGATGGCGGCCTTCGCGGCGATCGCGGTTCTGCTGTCGCTTCTGATTCTGACTCCCTGGGCCTGGGTGCCGTTGCGCGCGCTTTCAGGCTTTTGTTTCGCCGGGGCCGCCATGATCGTCGAAAGCTGGCTGGGAGAGCGCGCCGAGCCGCAATCACGCGGGCGCATCTTCGGGATCTACACCATGGTCAACCTCGCTGCCTCGACCGCCGGGCAACTAGTGCTGACGCTGGGGGACACCACTGGGATCGTATTTTTCGTGTTGCCGGCGATCTTCTATTGCCTGGCGCTGGTGCCGACGGCGATTTCCTCCTCGGCCAGTCCGCGGCCTCTGGCGCGGGTCAGCTTGGATCTGCGTGCGCTTTGGCGCAATTCGCCGGTGGCGGTGTTCGCGGTCTTCTGCATCGGCATTTCCAACGGCGCTTTCGGTACGCTTTCGGCAGTCTATGCCAATGAGGTGGGGCTGCATCTGACCGCGGTGGCGCTGTTCGCCAGCCTGCCGGTCCTGGCCGGCGCGCTCAGTCAGGTGCCGATCGGCCTGGTTTCGGACCGGATGGACCGGCGGCTGGTTTTGGTGCTGGTGGCGGTGTTGGCGCTGGTGGCAGATCTGGCGTTTATCTTCCTGCGGCCCGATGGGCGGCTGGAAAACCTTGTCATGGCCTCGGTGTTCGGGGCGGCGATCTATGCGATGTATCCGATCATCATCGCCCATGCCAACGACCATGCCGCAGAGGGCAGCGCGATCCAGGTCAGCGGTGGGCTTCTGATGGTCTTCGGGCTGGGCTCGATCGCCGGGCCGATGGCGGCGGGCTACAGCATGGCGGCGTTCGGTCAGACCGGGCTGTTCGTCACATCGGCGGTGGCGCATGTGCTGATCATCCTGTTCGGTGCAATACGGATGTCAATGCGCGCGCCGGTGCATGAGGCCGAGAAAGCGGCCTTTGTCACCGTACCGCAGGGGCGCATGGCCACGCCCGAGACCCATGTTCTGGCCGCCAGCCCGGAGGAGGCGGAAGAAATCATCGCCGCCGAGGAGGATCGCCTGGCCGAAGAGGGCACCGGGCCGGCGCATGAGGCGGCCGCAGCGGCCACGGCGGCGGTGGCGGCGGCGACAGAACGGCCGCCTCGGGTGTCTGAGGAAGAGCCCTGAGAGGGGCGCAGGTCAGGCGCCGGCGGGGCTGAGCAGGCGGCGATAGAGCGTTTCGACGAAATCCGGCGCCGCTGCGAACGGATCCTCCTGGCCCAGGACCGCCCGCACCTGCACGTCGAAATCGGCGTAATGCTGCGTCAGCGACCAGATCGAGAAGATCAGATGATAGGGGTGAACCGGCGCCAGTCGCCCGGCGTCGATCCAGCCCTGGATCACTGCGGCTTTCTCGTCGACCAGTTGTTTCAGGTCGGTCGCGAGCACCTGGTGGATGCGGGGGGCGCCTTGGACGATCTCATTGGCGAAGAGCCGGCTTTCGCGCGGATAATTCCGGCTCATCTCCAGCTTGAGACGCACGTAGGAGAGAATTTCCTCCAGCGGATCGCCCTCCGGGGTCAGCGTGCGCAGCGGGTCGAGCCAGGTGTAGAGAAGCTGCGACAGAACCGCATCATACATCGCCTCTTTCGAGGGGAAATAATACAGCAGGTTCGGTTTGCTCAGCCCCGCGACCGCGGCGATCTGGTCGACGGTCGCGCCGCGAAATCCCTGGGAGGAAAACACATCGAGCGCTGCCTCCAGAATGGTCAGACGGTTCTTGCGCTGAATGCGTGTGGGGGCTTTGTCCTTGGGCATTGGCGCTGCCATCTCCGTTCTGTCCGTCTGTGCCTGTTTTCTTGTCGCGCCACTTTGCGGCGTCGGCGATTTCTTTACCGGATTACGGCAATTTCTTGACTGGTTCGCAACCCGTGTTAGCCTCGGTTTGACCGTTTGGTCAAATCAAAGAACCAGGACACATAATAGACGGGGAGCCAGTTTCAGCCATGTCCGCTCCGGCAGAAAATCTCAAAATCAACAGTGACCGGCTGTGGGACAGCCTTATGGAGATGGCCAAGATCGGCCCCGGTGTTGCCGGTGGCAACAATCGCCAGACCCTGACCGATGAAGATGCCGAGGGTCGCGCGCTGTTCCAGAAATGGTGCGAAGACGCGGGAATGGCCATGGGTGTCGATAAAATGGGCACCATGTTCATGACGCGCCCCGGAGAGGATCCCGATGCGCTGCCGGTCTATATGGGCAGCCACCTCGATACCCAGCCGACGGGCGGCAAATACGATGGCGTCCTGGGCGTGCTCGGCGCGCTGGAGGCGGTGCGTACGATGAACGATCTGGGGCTGAAGACCAAACACCCGATCGTCGTCACCAACTGGGCCAATGAAGAGGGCGCGCGCTTTGCCCCGGCGATGCTGGCCTCGGGCGTCTTCGCCGGCATGCATTCGCTGGATTATGCCTATGGTCGCGCCGATCTCGAGGGCAAGACCTATGGTGAGGAGCTGAAGCGGATCGGCTGGCAGGGCGAGGAAGAGGTCGGCGCCCGCAAGATGCACGCCTATTACGAGCTGCACATCGAGCAGGGCCCGATCCTCGAGGCCGAGGGCAAGGACATCGGTGTCGTCACCCATTGCCAGGGTCTGTGGTGGCTGGAATTCACCCTGACCGGCACCGCGGCGCATACCGGATCGACCCCGATGCCGATGCGGGTGAATGCGGGCCTTGCCATGAGCCGTATCTTCGAGATGGTACAGGCGGTGGCGATGGAGAACCAGCCGAACGCCGTGGGCGGTGTGGGGCAGGTGACCTTCACCCCCAATTCGCGCAACGTGCTGCCGGGCAAGGTGGTTTTTACCGTCGACATCCGCACCCCCGATCAGACCAAGCTGGACGCCATGCGCGCCAAGATCGAGGCGGAAGCGGCCAAGATCTGCGAAGCCCTGGGCGTCGGCTGTTCGGTCGAGGCGGTCGGTCACTTCGATCCTGTCACCTTCACGCCGGAGCTGGTGAGCAATGTGCGCAACGCCGCCGAGCGTCTGGGCTATAGCCACATGGATATCATCTCGGGCGCCGGTCACGATGCCTGCTGGGCCGCCAAGATGGCGCCCACCACGATGATCATGTGTCCCTGCGTTGACGGATTGTCGCATAACGAGGCCGAAGAGATCTCCAAGGACTGGGCGGCGGCGGGCACCGATGTTCTGCTGCATGCGGTGCTGGAGACGGCTGAGATCGTCGAGTGAGGCCCGGAGACTGAGGGCGCTGGGGGCGCTGCCCCCAGACCCCCGGGATATTTGAAGCCAGAAAAAGAAGGGCGCGGTTGAACGCCCGGCGGCGGTCATGACGTCAGGAGCGGTGACTGGCCTGTCAGAAACAACATGGGAGTTCTGAAGATGAGCAAAGTGATCAAGGGCGGCACGGTGGTGACCGCGGATCTTACCTATAAGGCGGATGTGAAGATCGAGGATGGCAAGATCGTCGAGATCGGTCCCGATCTGAGTGGCGACGAGATCCTGGATGCGGCAGGTTGTTATGTGATGCCGGGCGGGATCGACCCGCATACCCATCTGGAAATGCCCTTCATGGGAACGCATTCGTCGGATGATTTCTATGCCGGGACGCGTGCGGCGCTGGCGGGCGGCACCACCATGGTGGTCGATTTCGCGCTGCCCGATCCGGGCGAGAGCCTGCTGGACGCGGTGAAGAAATGGGACAACAAATCAGCCCGCGCCTGCTGCGATTATTCCTTCCACATGGCGATCACCTGGTGGGGTGAGCAGGTCTTCAACGAGATGAAGATCATCACTGAAGAGAAGGGCATCAACACCTTCAAGCATTTCATGGCCTACAAGGGCAGCCTGATGGTGAACGACGACGAGATGTTCGCCAGTTTCAAGCGCTGTGCCGAGCTGGGCGCGACGCCTCTGGTGCATGCCGAGAACGGCGATCTGGTGGCGGAGATGACCGCCAAGTTGCTGGCCGAGGGCAATACCGGGCCGGAGGGCCATGCCTATTCCCGCCCGCCGCAGGTGGAGGGCGAAGCCACCAATCGTGCCATCATGATCGCCGATATGGCGGGCGCGCCGCTTTATGTGGTGCATACTTCCTGCGAGGAGAGCCACGAGGCGATCCGGCGCGCCAAGCTGGCCGGCAAGCGGGTCTGGGGGGAGCCCCTGATCCAGCATTTGGTGCTGGATGAGAGCGAATACTTCAATGAGGATTGGGATCATGCCGCCCGCCGGGTGATGTCGCCGCCCTTCCGCAACAAGAAGCATCAGGACAGCCTGTGGGCCGGGCTTGCCTCCGGCACGCTCTCCTGCGTGGCGACCGATCACTGCGCCTTCACCACCGAGCAGAAACGCTATGGCGTCGGCGATTTCTCGAAGATCCCGAATGGCACCGGCGGGCTGGAGGACCGGATGCCGGTTCTGTGGACCTACGGGGTCGAGACGGGGCGGATCACCATGAACGAATTCGTCGCCGTCACCTCGACCAATATCGCGAAAATCCTGAACTGCTATCCGCAGAAGGGGGCGATCCTGGTGGGGGCGGATGCCGATATCGTGGTGATGGATCCGTCGATGGGCAAGACCATCACGGCAGAGGCGCAGGCCTCTTCGATCGACTATAACGTCTTCGAGGGAATCGAGGTCAGTGCTCTGCCGCGTTTCGTGCTGAGCCGCGGCTACGTGGCGGTGGAGAATGGCGAGCTGAAGGCCAAGGAAGGCCATGGCGAATTCGTCGCGCGCGATCCGAACGCGACGGTGAACACCGCGCTGAGCAAGTGGAAGGAGCTGACCGCGCCGCGGCCCGTTGTGCGTGCCGGTATTCCGGCGACCGGGGTGTGAGCCGATACCGCCCGGTCATGCTGTTGCATCATCGGGCGGTCGGTCTGTTGCCGGGCGCGGCGGTTTCGCTGTCTCGTCGTTCTTGGCGACAGAGGCAGGTCGGGCCTATGTTGACGAAAGGGCCGTTTGCCTCGGGGACGGGGCCGCGGTTCAGGACAACCGACCAGATAATAATCAAGAACAAGATCGCCCGCCGAGGGGAGTGGCATGACAACAACCGTGATCGAGGCCTCGGGTCTTGAACTGACATTTCAGACCAGCGATGGGCCGGTGCACGCGCTGAAAGATGTGAACTTGCAGATCGAAAAGGGCGATTTCGTCAGTTTCATCGGCCCCTCGGGTTGTGGCAAGACCACCTTTCTGCGGGTGATGGCGGCGCTGGAACAGCCGACTGGCGGCAGCATCACCGTCAATGGCATGACGCCGGAGGAGGCGCGCAAGAACCGGGCATACGGCTATGTGTTCCAGGCTGCCGGGCTTTATCCATGGCGGACGATTGCCAAGAATATCAAGTTGCCGTTGGAGATCATGGGCTATTCCAGGGCCGATCAGGATGCGCGTGTCGAGGCGGTGCTGAAGCTTGTCGATCTGGAAGGGTTCGGTGGAAAATATCCCTGGCAATTGTCGGGCGGTATGCAACAGCGGGCCAGTATCGCGCGGGCGCTGGCCTTTGATGCCGATATCCTGCTGATGGACGAACCCTTCGGCGCGCTTGACGAGATCGTGCGCGATCACTTGAACGAACAGCTTCTGCAGCTCTGGGCGCGAACCGAGAAGACCATCGGATTTGTCACCCATTCGATCCCGGAGGCGGTTTATCTGTCGACCAAGATCGTGGTGATGAGCCCGCGGCCGGGGCGGATCACCGATGTGATCGAAAGCCCGCTGCCGAAGGAGAGGCCGCTTGAGATCCGCGATACGCCTGAGTTCATCGAGATCGCCCACCGCGTGCGCGAGGGGCTGAGGGCGGGGCATTCCTATGACGAGTGATCTGCCGAAGATCGGGGAGGGGTGGGCATGAAATCTGTCCTGGCCGTCCTGACCGTGCTCGCCGCCATCGTGGCGATCTGGTACGCCGCCTGCGTGCCGATGAATATCAAAGGGGTGCTGACCGATCTTGAGCGCGCCGGGGCGCAGGTGGTGCCCGAAGGCGCCGTCGCCCGCCGCGACAGGGGCGCCTTCGGACTGGTGGCGAAGAACAGCTTTGCCATTTCCGCCACCTGGGCGCAGGAGCGTCCGCGTCTGCCGGCACCGCATCAGGTGGCGGTGGAGCTGTGGCAGACCACGGTGATGAAGAAGATCACCTCGAAACGCAGCCTGGTCTTTCACGCCTGGGTGACCTTGAGCGCAACGCTGATGGGCTTTGCCATCGGCACCGGTCTTGGCATCCTGCTGGCAGTGGGCATCGTGCACAGCCGGGTGATGGACATGTCGGTGATGCCCTGGGCCATCGTCAGCCAGACCATCCCGATCATCGCGCTCGCACCGATGATCATCGTGGTGCTGTATTCCATCGGGGTGCAGGGGATCCTGCCGAAGGCGATCATCTCGGCCTATCTCAGCTTCTTTCCGGTCGTCGTCGGTATGGTGAAGGGGCTCAGAAGCCCCGACGCGATGCAGATCGATCTGTTGAAGACCTATAACGCCAGCCCGGCGCAGGGGTTCTGGAAGCTGCGGCTTCCCTCGTCGATGCCCTATCTTTTCGCCTCTTTGAAGATCGGTATCGCCTCCTCCCTGGTCGGGGCCATCGTGGCCGAGCTGCCGACCGGTGCGGTCGCGGGGCTGGGCGCGCGGCTGCTGGCGGGCAGCTATTATGGTCAGACCATCCAGATCTGGTCGGCGCTGTTTGCCGCGGCGATCCTGGCCTCGGTGCTGGTCGGACTCCTCGGGGTGATCCAGCGGATCACGCTGAAGCGGATGGGGATGGCATGATGGCGGATGAGAATTTGACGGTCTTTGCCGAGATGCTGCAGGGGAGGGCGCCGCGATGATCGAGGTGATCCTGGCCCTGATCCTCTGGGCTTTCGGTTGGTGGGTGAACGTGCGGCTGGCCGAGGGGCCTATGGCCCGGACCCGGGCGGTCAGGCTGGCGGTACCGGTGATCTTCGGCATCACCGTGCTGCTGGTCTGGGAATTGCTGGTGCGTGGGTTGAACGTGCCGATGGTGATCCTGCCGGCGCCTTCGCTGATCGTGACACGCTTCGTCACCAGCCTGCCGGTGCTCTGGGTCGATTTCCGCCAGACCATCCTCAAGGGGGCGCTGTCGGGCTATGTGATCGGCTGCGGCGCGGCGCTGCTGGTGGCGGTGTTGGTCGACCGCAGCGATTTCCTGCGCCGCGGGCTGTTGCCGGTGGGCAATCTGGTCGCGGCGCTGCCGATCATCGGCACCGCGCCGATCCTGGTGATGTGGTTCGGCTTCGACTGGCAGTCCAAGGCGGCGGTGGTCGTGGTCTCGGTGTTCTTCCCGATGCTGGTGAATACCGTCGCGGGGTTGGCCCAGACCAGCGCCATGCAGCGCGATCTGATGCGCACCTATGCCGCCGGATATTGGCAGAGCTTTTTCAAGCTGCGGTTGCCGGCGGCGATGCCTTTCATCTTCAACGGGCTCAAGATTTCCTCGACGCTGGCCCTGATCGGCGCCATCGTGGCCGAGTTCTTCGGCTCGCCCACCATGGGGATGGGGTTCCGCATCTCGACCAGCGTGGGGCAACTGGCGCTGGATATGGTCTGGGCCGAAATCGTGGTGGCCGCCCTGGCTGGGACCGCCTTCTACGGCATTCTGGCAGCGATGGAGCGGGCGGTGACCTTCTGGCACCCGTCGCAGCGGGGCTGAAACAGACAAGTGATACAAGACCCCGGTCAGCGGGGCTTATGAAATAACCAAGAAGATACCCAACAAGGAGTGGTAAGACAGATGAAAAAACTGATTGGTGGGGCGATCGCCGCCTTCGCGCTCAGCACCAGCGCGGCGCTGGCGGCCGATGCGGTCAAGCTGCAGCTGAAATGGGTCACCCAGGCGCAGTTCGCCGGCTATTACGTGGCCAAGGACAAGGGCTTTTATTCCGACGAGGATCTGGATGTCACCATCCTGCCGGGCGGCCCCGATATCGCACCGACCCAGGTGATCGCCGGCGGCGGTGCCGATGTGATGATCGATTGGATGCCCTCGGCGCTGGCGGCACGGGAAAAGGGGCTGCCGCTGGTCAATATCGCCCAGCCCTACAAGCATTCCGGCATGATGCTGACCTGCTGGAAGGATGCCGGCATCGAAAAACCGATGGATCTGGTCAATCGCACCCTGGGCGTCTGGTTCTATGGCAATGAATACCCGTTCCTCAGCTGGATGGCGCATCTGGGTATCAAGACCGACGGCAAGGGCCCCGACAGCGTCGAGGTGCTGAAGCAGGGCTTCAACGTCGATCCGCTGCTGCAGCGCCAGGCCGATTGCATCTCGACCATGACCTATAACGAATATTGGCAGGTCATCGACGCCGGCGTCACGCCTGAGGAGCTGATTACCTTCAAATACGAGGATCAGGGCGTCGCCACACTGGAGGACGGTCTTTACGTGATGGAGGAAAAGCTCTCCGATCCGGCCTTCGAGGACAAGATGGTCCGCTTCGTGCGCGCCTCGATGAAGGGCTGGAAATACGCCGAGGAAAACCCTGACGAGGCGGCCGAGATCGTGCTCGACAACGATGCCTCCGGCGCCCAGACCGAAAAGCATCAGAAGCGCATGATGCGCGAGGTCGCCAAGCTGACCGCAGATTCCAACGGCACGCTCGACCCGGCGGATTACGAACGTACGGTGAAAACGTTGCTGTCGGGCGGCTCCGATCCGGTCATCACCAAGGAGCCCGAAGGCGCCTGGACCCATGTCATCACCGACAAGGCCCTGAACTGAGCCTGATCCCGATCGCGCCCGCGTGACCGGACAGATTGCGCCGCCCGTTCCGGTTCGTCGGGGCGGGCGGCTTTCAGTGAAGGGAGGGCGGGCGCCATCCGGTCGGCGCCGAAGTCAGTCTATTCGCCACTGAACCGCTTGCGGGATTTCGTTGCACGCCTCCCGGGGCTCCGCCCGTTCGTGGCGTCCAGTCTTTTTCTGGCCTCAAATATCCTTGGGGGGAGGCCGGGCTGTAAGGCCCGGTCCGGGGGGCAGACAGCCCCCCGCGCGGCCGGGGCTGCGCCTCAGCCGTCCTTGCGCTTCTCGGCGACGATGCGGGCCATCTGCGCTGCCGGCAGATAGCCACGCAGCATCTCGTCTTGCAGCACGAAGGTCGGCGTGCCCGAGATCTTCAGCTTCTGCGCCAGCGCGTGATTGCGGCGCAGCTCCTCGTTGACTTGATCGCTGTTCATCTCGGCCAGGATGGCATCGGCATCCAGCCCCAGCCCCTCGGCTAGGCGCGACAGGACCACATTGGTGGTATCGCCCTGCATCTCCATCAGCGCGTCATGCACCTGGGCATAGGCGTCGGGGCCGGCGACGATGCGGGTGGCGATGGCAAAGCGCGACGAGGCGACCGAGGCCTCGCCTAGGATCGGAAATTCCTTGACGATCAGGCGGATATTGCCGTCCTTGCGCAGCAGCTCGGCAACCTCGGGCACCGCCTTGCGGCAATAACCGCAGCGATAATCCATGAATTCGACCAGGGTGATATCGCCTTCGGGGTTACCTCCAACCCAGGAATAGCCATCGTTGAAGATCGCGTCGTGATTGGCCTGGACCATATCCACATCGGCCTGGGCCGCGGCCTGGGCCTGACGTTGCTCCAGCGCGTTGACCGCCTCCAGGATCACTTCCGGGTTCTCCATCAGATACTCCCGAACCTCGTTGCGGAAGGCGGCGCGGTCCTCGTCGCTCATCGCAGTCAGTTCGGTGGCCTGTGCCTGTCCGGTCAGAAGGGCCAGTGCGGTCACGGCCGGAGCGGCAAATCGGATCATGATTATTTCCTTTTCTGGAGCTTGTCTGATGTAGTCAGCACATCCTGCGCCCGTTGCCAAGGTGGCGATCCGCGCGGCAATTGCATCGCCGCCCGGCGGGCATGGATCGCCGCATCCTCAGGCCTGCCCTGCAGGGCATAGCGTTCGGCGGTCAGCAGCGCGGCCATGCCGGGCTGGCCATCCTGGGCATAGGCCAGGGCCAGATCGTGCATCACCCGGACATCTCGGAAATCGCGGGCGCGGGCCGCCTCCAGGCTTTTCAGCCCGGCTTTGCGCTGGCCGGCGGCCCGTTGCGCCCGGCCCAGCCCGGCCAGGATCAGCGGTTCGTTGGGGGCCAGCGCATTGGCTTGCTCATAGGCCGCGACCGCGCTTTTCCAGTTGCGCGTCTCCATCAGGAACTGGCCCTTGAGATCGTAATAATAGCCGTCCTCGGGCCGCAGCGCGATCGCCGCGTCGATCGCGGCCAGCGCGCGCGGCAACTGGTTCAGCCGGTGATAGGCCACCGCCTGGCGCATCAGTCGAATATCGTCATAGGGGTCGTCCTTGGCACGCAAGAGCGTCCAGTTCGGGGCCCTGGTGAAGGCGGATAATTTGCCGCGAACCCGGGCGAACCAATATTCGTGCTGCGGGTTCGGCGCAAAGCTGCGGGTCTGGGCGGCGACAAAATCCTGGGCGGCGCGCAGCCTGTCCCGGGTCAGTGGGTGGCTTTGCATATAGGGATCCTGGTTCGCCACGCTCAACATCTCCTGCCCGGCGAAGGCCTCGTGCAGGTCGACCAGCCCCTGGGGATCGACGCCGGCGTAACTCAGATAGGCCTCTGCCGCCTGATCCGCAGCCGATTCCTCGGCCCGGGTATGGGCCAGGAACGATCGCAGCGCCGAGGATTGCGTTCCCAGTGCCAGCCCGACGGCCCCCTGGCTGCCTCCGGCAGCAGCCGCGGCCAGCGCCAGCAGCGCCCCGAGACCGGCAGCGCTGCGGGCGTTTTGCATATTGGCCATCCGGCGTGCCAGATGACCGTTGGTGATATGACCCAGCTCGTGGGCGATCACCGCCTGCAGCATCGGCGCGCGGTCGATCTTCAGGATCAGCCCGGAATGAACGAAGACCGTCCGGTGATCCAGCACGAAGGCGTTGAAGGTGGGGTCGTCGACCACCAGAACCTGCACCTGCCGCGAACTCAGCCCGGCGGCGCGCAGGATCGGAAAGGACAATTCGGTCAGCCCATGTTCGATATCGGCATCGCGAAGCAAGCCAAATGCCGCCGCGGGCCGGCTCCAGGCCAGGCTCAGCAGCGCGCAAAGAATTAGCGCCGGGATTGACGCCGGCCGGAAGAAACGGTCAAAACCCATGCCGCAACCATGGGAGCAGATCATGCGAAACTCAACCCGATCCCAGGTCGATCCCTTCATTGTGATGGACGTGATGGAGGCCGCTCGCCAGGCCGAGGAGGCCGGCCGCCACATCATCCATATGGAGGTGGGACAGCCCAGCACCGGTGCCCCAAAAGGCGCGACCGAGGCGCTTAAGCGTGCGCTCGACAGCGATGCGCTCGGCTATACCGTGGCGCTCGGCCTGCCGGCGCTGCGCGCTCGTGTCGCACAGCTTTACGGGGAATGGTACAACGTCGATCTGAACCCGGAGCGGGTCGTGATCACCCCGGGCTCGTCTGGTGGCTTCATCCTGGCCTTCACCGCGCTTTTCGATTCGGGCGACCGGGTTGGCATCGGCGCACCGGGCTATCCCTCCTATCGTCAGATCCTCAAGGCGCTGGGGATGGTGCCCGTCGATCTGCCGGCCGCGCCGGAAAACCGCTATCAGCCGGTGCCCGCCGATTTCGCCGGGATGGATCTGGCCGGCCTCATGGTCGCCTCGCCCGCCAATCCCACCGGCACCATGCTGGATCACGCCAGCCTCGGCGCGCTGATCGAGGCGGCGCAGGGGCAGGGCGCGTCCTTCATCAGCGATGAAATCTACCATGGCCTAGAATACGAGGCGAAGGCGGTCACCGCGCTGGAACTCTCGGATGACGTCTATGTCATCAACTCCTTCTCGAAATATTTCTCGATGACCGGCTGGCGCGCCGGCTGGCTGGTGGTGCCCGAGGATCACGTCCGGGTGCTGGAACGCATCGCCCAGAACATGTTCATCTGCGCCCCGCACGCCAGCCAGGTGGCGGCCCTGGCCGCGATGGATTGCACCGAGGAGCTGCAGGCCAACCTCGCGGTCTATGCGAAGAACCGCGCGCTGATGCTCGATGGTCTGCCGAAGGCCGGCTTCGACAAGATCGCGCCGCCCGATGGCGCCTTCTACATCTACGCCGATGTCTCCGAGCTGACCCAGGACAGCCGCGCCTTTGCTGCCGAAATCCTCGACAAGGCCGGCGTCGCCGTCACCCCGGGGCTCGATTTCGATCCCCTGCGCGGCGCCACCACGCTGCGCTTCTCCTATGCCCGTTCCACCGCGGATATCGAAGAAGGCCTGGCCCGCCTCGCAGCCTTCATGGCAGCGCGGGGCTGAGCAGAAAAGGCTCCGGGGGCGGGACATGGTCACTGGGCTGCTCCCAGCGCCTCCCGGGGTTCCGCCCGTTCGCGGCTGAAACGCTCCTCTGGAACGTTTCCAAGACGCCACGCGCCCCCCCCTTTTTCTGGCTGCAAATATCCCCGGGGGCGCGGCAACGCTGCGGCGGGGGCGGCGCCCCCGTCCTGCAATCGACCAGCTTCCGCCGGCTGGCCGCTCTGCGGTGGGCGGGCATAGGGTTAAATCCGACATTTCCAACCTCCACGGCCTCCGCTATCCTGCGCGGCAACGGCATTCGACAAGGCCGGAGCAGAAATGTCCGAGTAGGCGGGGCGCGGTTTTGAACAGGATTTTCGCGGCGATATTTGTCGTTCTCGCCCTCGTGGTATCGGTGGAGCCGGCGGTGGCGCAACAGGGGCCGGAACGGTTCTCGGCGTTGGCGCGGATCAATCCGGGCCACAGCTCCATTGTTGCCGCAGGACGCCATGGGGTGCGGGTCGGCCTGGGGATGAGCCAGGGGGTGCCCTATCGCCTGTTCACCCTCGACGGGCCGCCACGGCTGGTTCTCGACTTCCAGGAAATCGACTGGACCGGGCTGACCCCGGGGGCCTTGCTGCAGACCGATCGCATCCTGCGGGCTCAATTCGGCTCTTATGTGCCGGGCTGGTCGCGCATGGTGCTGGAACTGGCGCAGCCGATGGCGGTGACCCGTGCCGGAATGGCGATCTCCCCCGAGACCGGGGCGGCGGAGCTGACGCTGGAGCTGATGCCGGTGACCCAGGCCGACTTTGCCGCGCAGGTGGGGGCGCCGCGGGACGCGCGTTGGGATTTGCCGGCGCCGCAGGAGTTGCCGAAACCGGCTCCGAAACAGGCCGACGCGCCGCTGCGGGTGGTGATCGACCCGGGCCATGGCGGCATTGACCCGGGGGCCGAGGCTGGCGGCAGTTCGGAAAAGGATCTGATGCTGACCCTGGCGCGAGAATTGCGCGAGGTCTTGCTGCGTTCGGGCGGGTTCGATGTGGTGATGACCCGCGACGATGATCGTTTCGTGTCGCTGGAGCGGCGGGTGACGCTGACCCATCAGGCCGGGGCCGATGTCTTCATCTCGCTGCACGCCGATTCGCTCTCCGAGGGGCTGGCGCATGGGGCGACGGTCTATCTCCTGGCCGAGGACGCCTCGGACGTGGCATCGGCGCTGCTGGCGGAACGCCACGACCGTGCCAATCTGCTGTCGGGCGCCGATCTGAGCGAGGCGGACGACGAGATCACCGATGTGATGCTCGATCTGGCCCGGCAGGAGACCCGACCAAGGACCGAGGCGCTGGCTCAGGCGCTGCTGTCGGGGATGACCAATGTGGGCGGGCCGATGAACCGGCGGCCTTTGCGGGGGGCATCCTTTTCGGTGCTGAAAGCTGCCGATATCCCTTCGGTTCTGATCGAGGTGGGGTTTCTGTCCAGTCCGCGGGATCTGAAGAACCTGCAGGATCCAGACTGGCGCGCGGGGATCGCGCGGGGCATCCGCAACGGGCTGGTGAACTGGCGCAAGACCGATTTGGCGCGCCAGCCGCTGGTGCGGCAATAAAGGCCAGCCGCTGGTGCGGTGATAAAAGCCAGCCGCTGGTGCAGTGATGAAAACAGGGAAAGAAATCATGGACGAACGCCTGCGCATCATCAATCTGGGCCTGCCCAAATCCGGCACCACCACGTTGGGGGTGGCGCTGTCTCAGGCCGGGCTGAAGGTTGCGGATTGGCGTATCCGGGCGGGACAGACCGAGGACCGCGAGATCCTGTTCGGTTTTGTAGGTGATCACCTCTATCGCGGCTATTACGAGACCGGCGACCCGCTGGCGCTGTTGTCCGAATTCGACGCGGTGACTGAGATGAGCATCGCCTCGCATGGGTTTTCTCTCTGGCCGCAAACGGATTGGGGGTTGATCGAGGCAATCCGCAGGCACCATCCGAATACCAAATTCCTGCTCAGCCATCGGGAACCGGAGGCCCTGGTGAAATCCATGTTGGGGTGGTCGAACCTGGGAACCCTGCGCCTGCCGGAACAGAGCGTGCCCGGTCTTCCCGCCGGATACGGTGTGACACCGGCGCAGCTCGTGCGGTGGGTGGAGGGGCATTATTCCTTTTGTCGCAGGGTATTCCGGGGGGATGCCGATTTTCTGGAGTATGATCTGACCGATCCGGAGGCCTCGGGCAAGATCAGTGCCTTTCTGGGGATCGAGCTGCCCTGGTGGGGGCGCGCCAATGCCAAGGACCGCGGTGAGGAAAAAGACATGCCCTCGCCGGCGGTGCAGCGGAGCGGGGCGGCGCCGCGACGGCGGGTTTCTCTGCACGTCGGGGCGCATTATTGCGGAGCTACCGGCTTGCAGGCCTGTCTGCGGACCAACCGCGCGGCGCTGGCCGAAAAGGGCTGCGCGGTTGCCCTGCCGGACACTGGCGGCGAGGGGCTGCGTCTGAAGTTGCCTGAGCTGCGCCACCCGGCAGAGGAGGTGGATCAGATCACGTCTCGCGCCCGGCGCGAGATCAACCGCTTTGCAGGCAAGGCGGACAGGTTGATTCTGTCGGACGTGGGCATCCCCGGGCGCACGGTGCATTTCTATGGTGGCCGGTTTTATCCCGCGACGGAGGTGAGGACGGCGGCTCTGGCCCGGGCATTTGGTCAAGACCTGGATCATCTTCTTTATGTCATAAGCCCTTATGATGTGTTTTTCAGCCGCTTTCACCGGCAGCGCGCAGGCCGTCGGGCGGTGCCTGAGATCGCCGAATTCACTGCCGGGCTCGATGGGATGGACCGTGGTTGGCCTGAGCTGCTCGAGATCCTGCAAACGGCTTTCCGACCGAAGCGTTTCACCGTGATCGAGGCTGGGGCCGAGACCGGCTCCGATCTGGCGGTACGGTTGCTGGGGGGGCAGGCGCTGCCGGTTGCCGCCCAGGTCGATCCGGCGGGAGAGGCGACCGGCGGTGTCTCGATTACCGACCGTGCGCTGGTGGCCATCCAGCAGGGGTTCGCCGCGGATCCCAAGCTTTCCCGGGAAGAGATCGACCGGCTGATCGCCAGCCATGCCGAAGACCACAGTGATCTGGGATTCGCCCGCCTGCCGGAAGCCGCCGCGCACCGCTGGCGCGATCGTTACATGGCCGATCTTGACCGCATCGCCACGATGCCGGATATCGCGCTGGTGCGTTGCTGATCGGGCGGTCCCGGTCGGTTCCTGCGTGATCCCTGCGCCAACCGGCGCCGATGGCCGGTTCGTGTTTTGACCCCCGCAACGCGGATGCCTATATAGGGGCACCTGTGCGATAAAAGGCTTCATAGTGCTTCGGTTCATCTTTTCCTTCTTCGGGGCGATCTTCAGCTTCGTGACCCTGAGCATCTTCATGGTGGCGCTGCTGATCGGGGGCATCTTCTGGATGTATGCCCGGGATTTGCCCAGCTATGCGGCGCTGGCGCAGTATCGTCCGCCCACCATCAGCCGGATTTATTCCGGCGAAGGGCAGTTGATCGACGAATTCGCGCAGGAACGCCGGCTGTTCACCCCGTCGGACGAAATTCCCGATCTGGTGAAAGAGGCCTTCATCTCGGCCGAGGACAAGAATTTCTACACGCACAAGGGCTACGATCCGCGCGGCATTCTCGCAGCGGGGTTCGAGGCGATTCGTTCGCGCGGCAAGAACGTGCGCGGCGCCTCGACCATCACCCAGCAGGTGATGAAGAACTTCCTGCTGTCCGGCGATCGCCAGGCCGAACGCAAGATCAAGGAAATCATCCTGGCCGCCCGCGTCGAACACGCGCTGAGCAAGGATCAGATCCTCGAGCTGTATCTCAACGAGATTTTCCTGGGGCAGAACTCCTATGGCGTCACGGCCGCGGCTCAGACCTATTTCAACAAGACGCTGAGCGAACTGGCCCCGCATGAGGCGGCCTTCCTGGCCGCGATGCCCAAGGCGCCGTCTGATTTCCACCCGGTACGCAACAAGGCGCGGTTGAAGCTGCGCCGCGACTACGTGCTGCGCGAGATGAGGGAAAACGGCTATATCGACCAGGCGACCTATGAACACGAGGTCGCCCAGCCGGTGCGTTCGGTTCAGAATGGCGATTTCCCCAGCTTCAAGAGCAACCTGCCGCCGCGCGATTATTTCACCGATGAAATCCGCCGCCAGCTCAGCCAGGATTTCGGTGAGGGGGAATTCTTCACCGGTGGCTTTACCGTGCGCGCCACCGTCGATCGGGAGATGCAGATCGACGCTGCCCGCGCCCTGCGCGAACAGCTCGAACGCTATGACCGCGGGCGCGGTGTCTGGCGCGGCACCGGCAAGACGATTGCCGCCGATGAGCTGACCAGCGAAGAGGCCTGGCGCGCGGCGCTGGCCAAGATCGAGGTCCCGCGTGATGTCGAACTGCCCAGCCGGTGGTATCCCGCCGTGGTGCTGTCGGTCGGCAAGACCGATGCGCGGATCGGCATCGAAGATGTGCCAGAGGACCAGGATGGTCACTGGATTCCGGCGCAGGACGTGCAATGGGCCCGCAAGCGGCTCGAGGGCGGCAGGCTGTCGTCCAAGGCCAAGGTGGCCGGAGATCTGCTCTCGGTCGGCGATGTGGTGCTGGTGCGTCAGGTCACCGACAAGGAGGGTGCCTTTGTCCGCTGGTCGCTGCGCCAGGTGCCCGAGGTGCAGGGCGGCTTTATGGCGATGGACGTCAACACCGGCCGGGTGATCGCCATGCAGGGCGGGTTCTCCTATCAGGATTCCGTGTTCAACCGGGCCACTCAGGCGATGCGCCAGCCGGGCTCGTCCTTCAAGCCCTTCGTCTATGCCGCCGCGCTCGACAGTGGCTATAGCCCGGCGACCATCGTGGTCGACGCGCCGATCGAGATCAACACGCCGCAGGGTCTGTGGCGGCCGCGGAACTCTTCCAACAAGTTCTATGGCCCGACCCCGCTCAGGACCGGGATCGAGATGAGCCGGAACCTGATGACCATCCGTCTGGCGCAGGAGGTCGGCATGCCGACCGTCGCCAGCTATGCCGAGCGGTTCGGTGTCTATGATCACATGGGGCAGTATCTGGCCAATTCTCTGGGCGCCGAGGAGACCACGCTCTATCGTATGGTCGCGGCCTATGCGATGTTCGCAAACGGTGGTGAGCGGGTGGAACCCACGCTGGTCGACCGGATTCAGGACCGCTATGGCAAGACCATCTATCGTCACGACAAGCGCGACTGTGTCGATTGCGAAATTCGCAACCTGCCATCGGGCGAGGGCCCCGAAATCGTCTCGAACCGCAGCCGGGTGATCGACGCGATCACCGCCTATCAGCTGACCTCGATGATGAAGGGGGTGGTCGATCGCGGCACCGCGAGCGGTGTGGTTAAGCTGCCGGTTCCGACCGCGGGCAAGACCGGCACCACCAATGACGCCCGCGATGTCTGGTTCATCGGCTTCACCTCGAACGTGGTGGCGGGCTGCTATATCGGTTTCGATACGCCGCGGCCACTGGGGCGCAGCGCCTATGGATCGTCGATGTGCGGCCCGGTGTTCCAGGAATTCATGCAGCAGGCGGTGAAGAAATTCGGCGGTGGCCCCTTCGATGTGCCGCCGGGGGGGCATTTCATCAAGATTGACCGCTATACGGGTGCGCGACTGTCGGACGATGCCGGCGGCCCGGCGGTTGTGGCGGAATATTTCCGTGATGGCGAAGAGCCGATCTTCGGCCTGGCCTATGATGGGGGCTTTGCCATGGGCTCCAACCTGCCGCTGGTCGACGAAGTCACCTCGGGCGGGCGGCAAGTCACCACCTCGACCGGCGAAAAGGCGGTGGTCGGTCCCAAGGCCGATTTCGGCACCGTCAGCTCGGGCGGGTTGTATTGATCTCTGGCTGCCCTCTGCGCCGGCAGATGGCAGCCGATAATCCTTAGATCAGAGAGAGTTGCCTTTCCGGGTACATGAGTGCTTGCCGGCGACTGCACTGCACATATAGCGTGGCGAAGACCGCCAAAGCTATATGTGGAAGTTATGACATGATGTCTCTGGGCTCTCTCGCCGTTACCGATGTGCTCGAAGGATATGCGCCGCTGTCGGCGCTGAAGGCCCGCAACGCAGGAGTTGCCGAAGTCGACGGCAGGACATTGGTCTATCTGGGCGGCTATACTGACGGCACGACGCCGGTCTTCGAGCTGGGAGCGGACGGCCGTCTGGCGGCGCTTGCAGGCAGCGAGGGCGAGGGGCTTGACGCCAATGGCATATCTTCCGCGATCACGGTGAAGGGCAAGCCGTTCCTGTTGGTGGCGGAACCGTCCAGCCATTGGGTCATTTCCTATCGCATCGTGAAATCGGGCGACAATCAGGGCAGCCTGAGATACGCTGATCTGCTGGGCAACATCGACGGCTATGATTTCGAGCATGTAGACGAGGTGGTGCCGTTCAAAACCGGCGGCACGCAGTATTTCGCGGTGACGGGCTCGACTTCGATGTCGGTTTTCTCGGTCGGGCCCTATGGGGACATGAGTTTCCAAGCCAGCGTCGATGCCTCGGAGATCCCTGCGCTCGACGGGGTCGTCGGGGTGGCGGTCACGCAGGTCGATGGCCAGACCATCGCCATCGCGGGATGGGCCGAGGCGGTCGGGGCCTGGGACCATGTCGGCGGCGTCAGCAGTTTCATCGTCGGTGAGGATGGTACGCTTGCGGAGGCGGAGACCTTGGCGCTTCCCGGGGTGGGCTATCCCGCAGATATCGTTGCGGTCGAGGCGGGGGGAACATCCTTCGCGATTTTCCACATGGCGGAAAGCGATCTGCTGCGGGTCTATGCGCTCGATGCCGAGGGCCACATGACCGAGCAGTCTTCCTATGATCTCTTTGCCTCGGACGGCTTGACCGACCTTGCCGATCTCAAGGCGACCGAACTGGACGGTGTTCCGGTCCTTGTCGCCAGCGCACCGGGGCAGGACACGCTGGCGATCTATGGCGTGGCAGCGGACGGATCGCTGGTCTTGTTGCAAAAGCTGGTCGATGCGGTGGCCCTCGACGAGATCGACGATCTGAGCCTGGCCAATGTCGACGGGCATTATTTCGTACTGGCCGACGGCGCCGGCTTCTACGATATCGCGGTGACGACGGTCGAAATCGCCGGTGGCGACGATGTGGTGAAGGGGACGGCCAGAGCCGATACGCTGCTGGGGCTTGCCGGCGCCGACCAACTGGTCGGGCTGGGCGGTAACGACTGGTTGCTTGGCGGTATCGGGGACGATCTGTTGAAAGGCGGTAATGGCGCCGACTGGCTTGAGGGCAGCGCCGGTGATGATCGGCTGATCGGCGGCAAGGGCTCGGATCGGCTCGAGGGCGGCGTGGGGGGCGACCTGCTGCGCGGCGATGGCGGTGTTGATACCGTCAGCTATGCTGGCTCCGGCGCGGCGGTCGCGGTCAACCTCAGGGCCGGGACCGCGACCGGAGGGGACGCCACCGGCGATCGTCTCTTATCGATCGAGAATCTGGTCGGCACCGGCTTTGCCGACAAGCTGACCGGTTCCAACAAGGCCAACCTTCTTGATGGCGGCGATCGCAAGGATGTGCTCAAGGGGCTTGGCGGCGACGATCTGCTGCTGGGCGGGAATGGCAACGATCGGCTTGAGGGTAGCCGCGGCGACGACATCCTCGACGGCGGCGACGGCGACGATGTGCTTTTGGGCGGCGCAGGGAACGACCGCATCATCGGAGGCCCCGGCTTCGATGTCGCCAAGGGCGGCGCCGGGGATGATATCTTCGTCTTCGACGATCGCAGCCTTTACCTGAAGATCAAGGACTTCACCCCGGGCGAGGATCGGATCGACCTGTCGGGGCTGAGCGCGCTTGACAGTTTCGACGCGGTCCTGGACCGGCTTGAGGACACCACGGACGGGGCCTCGATTTTGGCCGGCGGGCAGATGATCATGCTGTCCGGTGTTCCGCTGGCCGAACTCGGGGCAGAAGACTTCCTGTTCTGATTTCGCCGGGGGCTCTCAGGGCAGGGCCGCACGAGAGTGGCCGTTTTTGTCTTTCCTGACGCCGGGGTGCTTGCCCGCATCCCGGCGCTGGTCTATCACCCACTCTCAATTCACGCACTACTGCAGGATCTCCCATGCGCGCCGAGACGCAGAACATCGTTTCCGACATCGAGAAATCGCTGAACCTTCTGGGGCAGCGGATGAACCGCGAGACCGCGCCGCACCGGCTGGAGGAGTTCAACGCGCGGGTCGAGGACCCGAACCTCTGGGACGATCCCGAAGCGGCACAGAAGCTGATGCGCGACCGGCAGCTTCTGGTTGACGCGATGGGCATCTATGACGGCATCCAGCAGGAACTGTCCGACAATGTCGAGCTGATCGAGCTGGGCGAGATGGAAGAGGATGACGAGGTCATCAAGGAGGCCGAAGAGGCGCTGAAGGCACTGCGGGAGACCGCCGCGCAGAAAGAGCTCGAGGCGTTGCTGGACGGCGAGGCCGACGCCAACGACACATTCCTGGAAATCAATGCCGGCGCCGGCGGGACCGAGGCCTGCGATTGGGCGGCGATGCTGCAACGGATGTATGTTCGCTGGGCCGAAAAGCGCGGCTACAAGGTGGAACTGCAATCGGAAGAAGCGGGCGCCGAGGCGGGGATCAAATCCTGCGCCTACAAGATTTCCGGCCATAATGCCTATGGCTGGCTTAAGTCCGAAAGCGGCGTGCACCGGCTGGTGCGGATTTCGCCTTTCGGAAAGGGCACGCGCGAAACCTCTTTCGCCTCCGTCTGGGTCTATCCGGTGGTCGACGACAATATCGAAATCGAGGTGAACCCGGCCGATATCCGGATCGACACCTTCCGGTCGTCGGGGGCGGGCGGTCAGCACGTCAATACCACCGACTCGGCGGTGCGGATCACCCACTTCCCCACCGGCATCGTGGTGACCAGCTCAGAGAAGTCGCAACACCAGAACCGCGACATCGCCATGAAGGCCCTGAAATCGCGGCTCTATCAGCTCGAACTCGACAAGCGGAACGCGGCCATCAACGAGGCGCATGAAAGTAAGGGCTCGGCCGGTTGGGGCAATCAGATCCGGTCTTATGTGCTGCAGCCCTATCAGATGGTGAAGGACCTGCGCACCGAACACGAGACCTCGGACACCAAGGGCGTGCTTGATGGTGATCTCGATGGCTTCATGGCGGCGACGCTGGCGATGAACGCCACCGGCAAGAGCCGGGCCGAGGCGCGCGGCGAAGGCTGAAAAAAGGTGCGCTGACTGGGGCTTGGGCCTTGGCATGCGGGCCGTTCCTCATTGTTGCGCAGCTTAGGGTTCCCATGCTCATTTGTCGCGTCTAGGGTGAACTCGTCATCTCCCTGAAGACGAGTATTTCATGACCCTGACCCGACTGAGTGCCGCGCAACTCCTGGCCGACCTCGGCTCCCGCCGCGTGTCCGCGGAGGAGCTTATGCAGGAAACCCTTGCAAGGATCGACGCGGTGAACCCCGCCGTCAACGCCATCGTGGCGCTGCGCGATTCCGATGAGTTGATGGAAGAGGCGCGCGCCGCCGATCAGGGGCCGCCTCGCGGCCCGTTGCATGGTCTGCCGATCGCGGTGAAGGATCTGGTCGACGTCGCTGGTATCGTATCGTGCCATGGCTCGGCCGCCATGGCGGGCCATATCCCCAAGGCGGACGAACTGCTGGCTGCGCGGCTGCGGGCCGCCGGCGCCATTCTGATCGGCAAGACCAACGTGCCGGAATTCGGCCTTGGCTCGCATACGTTCAACGCCGTCTATGGTGCTACCAAGAACCCCTATGACCCGGCGATGAGCTGCGGCGGGTCCTCGGGCGGGGCAGCGGTGGCACTTGCCACCGGCATGACCGCGCTGGCCGATGGATCGGACATGATGGGATCGCTGCGCAACCCGGCGGCCTGGAACAATGTCTATGGCTTCCGGCCGAGCTGGGGGCTCGTACCCTCTGAGCCGGCTGGCGACCTTTTCCTGCATCAGCTTGCCACGCTGGGGCCGATGGGGCGCAGCCCCGAGGATATCGCGCTGTTGCTGGATGTGATCGCCGGCCCCGATCCGCGCCAGCCGAACAATCTGCGGCATCAGCCGGCGGCGCCGCTGACACCGGTGGACCCGAAGGGGATGCGTATCGGCTGGCTGGGCGACTGGGGCGGCGCCTATGCGATGGAGCCGGGAATTATCGAACTTTGCGAAAGCGGTCTGAAGGTCTTCGAGGAGATGGGCGCGCATGTCGAGACGCTGGCGCCGCCGTTCTCTGCCGCAGCCCTGTGGGAGGCCTGGATCACCCTGCGTTCCTGGCAGGTGGGTGCCGGGCTGGCGCCGCTGATGGAGCAGCCGGCGCAACGCGCCAAGCTGAAGGATACCGCCATCTGGGAGGCCGAACGCGGCCTGGGGCTGAGCGCGATGGAGGTGCATCGTGCCAGTGTCATCCGCTCCGACTGGTTCCGCAAGGTGGTCGCGCTGCTCGAGGATTACGACGCCCTGGTGTTGCCCACCGCCCAGGCCTGGCCGTTCGACGTGAACGTCCCTTGGCCGACCTCGATCGCGGGGCGGGCGATGGATACCTATCACCGCTGGATGGAAGTGGTGGTACCGGTCAGCATCACCGGCCTGCCTTCGCTCGCCGTGCCCGCTGGCTTCGGCGATCAGGGACTGCCGATGGGCTTTCAGATTTTCGGCCGTCGCGGCGCGGATGTTCAGATCCTCGCGCTCGGGGCGGCTTACCACGCGGCGACCGAATGGCCGCAGAAGAGGCCGGCCATGTAGACCGCACCAAAGGGAGGAGGACCCACATCAATGGAAAAGCAACTGGGGGCGCCGCCGCTCAGGCCGATGACTTTTGCCATGCTGGCAGAGGCTCTGGCCTGCGGTTGGGCCGATTTTCGCCGCGCGCCGCTCTGCGGGGTGATCTTTGCGGGGGTCTATGTTCTGGCCGGCTGGGCCATGCTGGCCGTGACCTATGCCACCGGCACCACCTTTTGGCTGGTTCTGGCGGGGATCGGCTTTCCCCTGCTGGGGCCCTTCGCGGCGGTGGGGCTTTACGAGATTTCCCATCGGCTGGAGCGGGGAGAGCCGTTGCGGTTCGGTCCGGTGATGGGGGTGGTGCTGCATCAGCGGCGCCGGCAATTGCCGTCGATCTGCGCCGTTATTGTGATGGTGTTCCTGTTCTGGTTCTTCCTTGGGCACATGATCTTTGCCTTGTTTCTTGGGCTTTCGACGATGACCAATATCTCCAGCTCCTTCGAAGTGTTCATGACGGTGGACGGGATGAAGATGCTGGCCTTCGGCACCTTGGTGGGCGCGCTCTTCGCCTTGCTCGTCTACATGATCACTGTGCTGTCGCTGCCGATCCTGCTGGATCGCGAGGTCGATTTCGTCACCGCCATGATCACCAGTTTTGCCTATGTGCGCGATAACCCCGTCACCATGATCAGCTGGGGGGCCTTGGTTGCGGCGCTTACCTTCGTGGCGATGGTTCCGGGGTTTCTGGGTCTTCTGATCGTCTTGCCACTGTTGGGGCATGCGACCTGGCATGTCTATCGTCTGGCGCGTCAGCCCGAGACGGCGACCGCGGGCACATCGACCGGAAGGGAACGGGCCTGATCTGGCAGGGGCTATCTGAACGGCGTGTCGATCTGGAGCAGGCGACGGTGAAATGGTAGCAGCCCGTCGGCGGTGACGAAACCGGAGCCGCGCGCGGCTTCGAGCGCGGGGCCGATCTTGCGGCCCAGATATTCAAAGGTCATCCGGGTCATGCGGGTGCTGGTCAGCGTTTCGCGCATGGCACGGGTGGTATAGCCGACCCAGAAGTTGTTTTCGAAGGAAGGCACCCGGTACATGTAGTTGTAGGAGCCGGTCAGGCTGTTGCGCCGCGACAAGATCATGGCGATACCGTCCTCCTGCAGAGAGATATAGCCGCGAAATTCCCGGGTGCGGGCGTCGCAGGGTAGGCCTTGCGCGCGCATCGCCTCTTTCGCCTCGAACCCGCGCACCAGGGTCAGGCCGCCCTCGCGGAAGGCATAGATCAGACCGACCACGAATTGCGACTGGTCGGTGAAGCTGCGCCGTGAGAAGCGGTAGAAGCCTGAGGGGAGCTGTTGCTGTGAAATGGTGACCGAGGCTTTGCCCATGAATTCAGCCAGGAACGGGCTGCCGAGGAACTGGGTATTCTGGGTCAGCCCGTCGACCGGTTCCAACAGAATACGGGCATCGACATCGAAGAACTGGCAGATGCGGTCGAGCACGTCGGGGCGGGGAAAGCTTTCGCCCGAGAGGTAGCGATTCAATTGCGTCCGGTTGATGCCCAACTGCCGGGAGAGATCCGAGATGGAGGCGTATTTCTTCGATAGAATGCGCAGGTTGGCGCCGAACATGTTGCGAAGCTCGGAGGGGGAACGCGAAGACTTGTACATGGCGGCACCAGGTCGGTAAGAAAGCAATTTCTGCGAATGATAATCTATCGCAGGTTGAGCTCGGCTATTGCCAGTTTCCTCTAAAATGGTACAGAATTACTGGACATGCAACAGAGACCTGACGCTAATTAAGGTCAATTCTGTCTTTGTCTGACACAAATTTCTCCACCCCGATACGGTTTTTCCCATATTACGGTCGCCCGGTTTTGTCCCAGAATTGACCTCATGTGCGGAGCGGGGTTCGGACAATGTTTGGTGTAGTTCTTTGGAGTGATTCAGCGGACCGCAAGGCGGTAATCTGGTGCGAAGACCACGGCGAGCTGGCGTATTATCGGCAGTCGGCGCCGGGGGAAAGGGTGGCCTTCGATGTCGGCGACTGGGTTCAGTTCGACGTGACGATGGAGAGCCATATGCGGTACGCCCATAATCCGCGGCTGGTGGCTGAGGGGATGTTCGATGGGTTGCCGCAGTCTCTGACGGGCGCGTCGGAGGCGGGGGCAGAGCGGGCGGTCGTGCGGCCGATTCCGACACCGCCAGGGGCGGAGGTGATCCGCTTTTCCCTTGATCGAAAACGCGGAAAGAAAAACATGGTGACGAATACGGACTGGGCCTGCAACCGGGCCTAGGATCGTCATATTCGGGTCTGGTGGGGGACGGACGGGCCGACGTCCGGGGAACAAGTTCTCCGGACGTCGGTTCGAAACGCCGCCCCGTGCCTGACTGCCGTTTGGCTGCCGGCGGGGACGATGCGCTGAGGAGGATGTGTTTCAGTCGCCGCGCAGAAGTGCGGCCACGCCAGTACGGGCCACTTCGGTCAGCCCCAGCGGCCGCATCAGATCGGCGAAGGCGTCGATCTTCTCCGGGGCGCCGGTGATCTCGAAGATGAAGCTGCTCAGCGTGCTGTCGACCACGTTTGCGCGGAAGATATCCGCCAGCCGCAGGGCCTCGACCCGCTTGTCGCCTTGGCCGACCACCTTCAGGATCGCCAGTTCGCGTTCGACCGAGGCGCCATCCACGGTGAGGTCGTGCACCTCATGCACCGGTACGATGCGGCCAAGCTGGGCCTTGATCTGTTCGATCACCTGAGGCGTGCCGGTGGTGACGATGGTGATGCGCGACCGGTGGCCGGTATGATCAACCTCGGCCACCGTGAGGCTGTCGATGTTATAGCCACGGCCCGAGAACAGGCCGATGACCCGGGCCAACACACCGGGTTCGTTTTCCACCAGCACCGCCAGCGTGTGGCGTTCGATCACGTCGGAGAAAGTGGGGCGCAGGTTATAGGCGGAATGCTTGCTTGCGCCTTTTTTAATATGTAGGGCAGACATCTTGTCCCTTTCCTTGTCTCGCAGATCGCCAAGAAAATTCGAATTTTCTTGGCAAAATTCTTCGAAGAATTTTGCTACACCAGCGCCGCGCCCTGGGTGTCGATCACCCCTTGCGTCTCCGCCTCACCCAGCAGCATTTCGTTATGCGCCTTGCCCGAGGGGATCATCGGGAAGCAGTTTTCGTGCTTCTCGACCAGACAGTCGAACAGGACCGGCCCGTCATAGGTGATCATCTCCATGATGGCGTCGTCCAGATCGGCGGGATCGGAACAGAGGATACCCTTGGCACCGAAGGCTTCGGCCAGCTTGACGAAATCGGGCAGGGCCTCGGACCAGCTGTGCGAATAGCGCGATCCGTGCAGCAGCTCCTGCCATTGCCGCACCATGCCCAGCCGTTCGTTGTTGAGGATGAACTGTTTCACCGGCAGGCGGAATTGTGCCGCGGTGCCCAGTTCCTGCATGTTCATCAGCCACGAGGCCTCGCCGGCGACGTTGATCACCAGCGCGTCCGGATGGGCGATCTGCGCCCCGATCGAGGCAGGGAAGCCATAGCCCATGGTGCCCAGGCCGCCCGAGGTCATCCAGCGGTTCGGTTCGTCGAAGTTCAGGAACTGCGCCGCCCACATCTGGTGTTGGCCCACCTCGGTGGTGATGTAACGGTCGTATTTCTTGGTCAGCTCTTCCAGGCGCTGCAGCGCATATTGCGGCTTGATGGTCTTTTCGCTGCCCTTGTAGGACAGGCAGTTCACCGCGCGCCATTTGGAGATCTGTTCCTGCCAGCCGGCCACCGCCTGCGCGTTGGTCTTGCGCCCGCGCGATTTCCAGATCTTGAGGATATCTTCCAGCACATGGCCGACGTCGCCGACGATCGGGATATCGATCCGGATGATCTTGTTGATCGACGAGGGGTCAATGTCGATATGGGCTTTTTTCGACTTCGGGCTGAAGGCATCCGTGCGGCCGGTGATCCGGTCGTCGAAACGTGCCCCGATGGCGATCATCAGATCGCAATCGTGCATCGCCATATTTGCCTCGTAAAGCCCGTGCATCCCCAGCATGCCCAGCCAGTTCGACCCAGAGGCCGGATAGGCGCCAAGCCCCATCAGCGTCGAGGTGATCGGAAAGCCGGTGGCATCGACCAGTTCGCGCAACAACTGGCTCGCGCCGGGGCCCGAGTTGATGACGCCGCCGCCGGTGTAGAACACCGGGCGCTTGGCGGTTTCCATCGCGGCCACCAGTTCGGTGATCTCTTCCAGATCGCCCTTGAGCTTGGGGTGGTAATGTGAGGTCGAGGGGTTCGGCCGCTCATAGTGGCCGGTGGCGAATTGCACATCTTTCGGAATGTCGATCAACACCGGGCCCGGGCGGCCGGCGGTGGCGACATGAAAGGCCTCGTGAATAGTCGCCGACAGGCTGTCAGGATCCTTCACCAGCCAGTTGTGCTTGGTGCAGGGGCGGGTGATGCCGACCGTATCGGCCTCCTGGAAGGCGTCCGAGCCGATCAGGAAGGTCGGGACCTGGCCGGTCAGAACGACGATCGGGATCGAATCCAGCAATGCATCGGTCAGCCCGGTCACCGCATTGGTTGCCCCGGGGCCCGAGGTGACAAGAACGACGCCGGGCTTGCCGGTGGACCGGGCATAGCCTTCGGCTGCATGCACTGCCCCCTGTTCGTGCCGTACAAGAATGTGACGGATATCATTTTGCAGGAAGATTTCGTCATAAATCGGCAGCACTGCGCCGCCGGGATAGCCGAATACCGTGTCCACACCCTGATCC
The DNA here is from genome assembly GCF_000429365.1 of Pseudodonghicola xiamenensis DSM 18339. Taxonomy (GTDB): domain Bacteria; phylum Pseudomonadota; class Alphaproteobacteria; order Rhodobacterales; family Rhodobacteraceae; genus Pseudodonghicola; species Pseudodonghicola xiamenensis. The sequence continues at coordinate 270,638 of NZ_AUBS01000001.1, forward strand.
TTCAGGGCCTGAACCACCATTTTCGCTCCGGTCATCTCACGTGTCATCTGCTTTGCTCCATCCGCGACATCGTTTGCCTCTTTGGGCTTGCCTTGCTGGCCTCGGGGGTCAGCGCAAAAAAAAACCCTCGTTGTGAACGAGGGCGCATGGGTCAGATTATGGTCTACCGTTACCGGCCCATGCGCTTGGATCCTACAATTACGATTAGTGCGGCCATGGCCACGGGCTCCTCTTTGCTGCGGCGCAGATTAGGAGCGGGCGCAAGGGGCGTCAACCTGCAAAATGGGATTAAAATGTCGCTCTCTGCGGCAAAACGTTTCATTTGTTGCTTGGGTCGCGGGAAGTCGGGAAATTTCCGGCAATCTAGGGCTGTGGGCCTTACAGGCGAACGACTCCGGTGCCTTGCAGAACGCCATGTTCCAGCGCGTAGCGCGTCAGCCCTGCGGTCGAGGAAATGCCAAGCTTGCGCTTGATGTTCTTGCGGTGGGTCTCGACCGTGCGGACCGAGATATCGAGCAGCTGCGCCACCTCCTTGTTGGATTTGCCCTGGGCAAGCTGCAACAGGATGGTCTGTTCACGGTCGGTCAGCTGTTCCCGTTCGCCCCCGGCCACCGGCGCCAGCGATCCGAGCGCACCGGTGCAGAAGTACTGCTCGCCGCGCATTACCGCGTCGATCGCCTGCTTGATCTCCTCCGTGGGCACGTCCTTGAGCACATAACCCACCGCGCCATGCGAGACGGCAGAAGAGACATATTCCGGGCTGTTGTGCATCGACAGGATCAGGATGCGGGCGTTCGGTGCCCGTTCCAGCAGCATTTCCGTGGCACTCAGTCCGCCAAGACGGGGCATGTTCAGATCCATCAGGATCACGTCGGGCGCAAGCGCCTGCGCCCGGTCCACCGCCTCTTGCCCGTCGCAGAGTGCCCCGACCACCTCGATATCGTCATAGCTTTCCAGGATGGCTTCCAGCCCCTCGACCACCATGGGATGATCGTCGACGATCAGGATGCGCACGGGAGTGGAGGAGGCGGGCCGGTCCGGCTCGGCAAGGGTCATGTGGCGGCGTCCATATTGTTGGTTTGGGTGTCTTCGGGGGGCAGCAGGTGGCTCAGAGGCAGATGGGCCTGAATCTCGGTGCCGCCATGCGCGCCGCGTGATGACAGAATGCGCAATGTGCCGTCAAGCTGCTCGACCCGTTCCTGCATGTTGCGCAGGCCCAGACCGGGGCCTTTACGGTCGGCCTGGGCGGGCAGGCCGCGGCCGTTGTCGGAAATGGTCAGTGTCACCCCTTTCTTATGCGCCCGCAGATGCAGCTGTACGAGGGTGGCGCCAGAGTGGCGTTCGATATTGGTGAGCGCCTCTTGGGCGATACGATAGAGGGCGATCTTGGCCTCCTGATCCAGGCGGTTGCGGAACACCACGGTCGAGAAACTGACGGGGATGCCTGTCTGGTCCTGAAAGGTCTCGGCCAGCGCCTTCAGGGCCGGACCCAGGCCCAGATCGTCCAGCACGCCGGGGCGCAGATCGCGGCTGATGCGGCGCACCTCTGAAATCGCGTTGCCAAGATAATCTATTCCTTTGTCGAGCGGTATCAGCGCCTTTTCGGGGGCGCCTCGCGCCAGACGTCGCCTCGCGTTGTCGAGCGCATAGCGCACACCGACCAGGATCTGGCTGATGCCGTCGTGCAATTCGCGCGCGACGCGGCGGCGTTCTTCCTCCTGGGCATCAAAGACCCGCTGGGTCAGCTTCTTCAGCTTGGCGTCGGCCAGCCGGCGTTCGTGGATGTTCAGCGTCAGCCCCGATGAAAAGACCAGAAGCAACGCCGCCAGCGTGATGACACCGATATAGAGAAAGGTGCGCCGGATGCGGGCCTGCACCTCGGCGCGGGAGGCGGTGATCGAGGCCAGGACGTCGTCGATGTAGACCCCGGTTCCCACCACCCATTGCCAGTCCTGCAAGCCCAGAACATAGGTGATCATCCGGGCGTCTTCCCCGGTAGAGGGCTTGGGCCAGAGATGTTCGTGCCAGCCCGCGCCATGGCGGGCGATGCGGATGAACTCGTCGACGATGGGGGTGCCTTCGCTGTCCTTGAGACCGGCCCAGTTGCGGCCGATGAATTCGGTCTGGCGCGGTGAAACCAGATTGTTGCCGTCGTAATCATAGACGAAGAAGAAGCCTTCCTCGCCATAGATCATTGCCGACAGGATTTGCAGCACCCGCTCCTTGGAACGTTCGTCATCGGGCGCGGCGGGGCCATAGATGAAATAGAACGCGTTGCGGGCCTGGGTGACGTAATTGCGCAGCTCCTGCTTCTTGGCCTCGATCAGCTTGGTTTCCAGAGACTTGATTTCGCTTTCGGCCAGTTGGCGCGCCTGGCCTGCCACCAGAAGGGCAATCGCACTGGCGGCCAGGACCAGCGGCAGCGCGGTCAGCAGGAACAGCTTTTGCGGATAGCTCAATGACAGGCGGAAGGGCAGTCGCGACATGGGCGCACAATCGCGCAGAGCCGGAATCGAATCAATGGGCCAGATTGCTGTGTGTCAAAGCCGGGGGGCTGCGTAAAACTTATGCGTAAAAAGCGGTCAGTATGGCCGGTTTCGCGCAGATTTCCCGCATCGTCTACCGAGTACTTGGTATTCCGCGACACCGGTCGACCGGATAACTTGCTCCGATCTGCCCCGCCTCCGGTGGGGCCGAGATCTGTTTCAAGGGGAGGAAAACCGTAATGGATCGTCGCTCGTTTCTGAAAAACTCCGCTCTAGGGGGCACTGCTGCAGCCGCCACCGCCCTGGCCGCGCCGGCCTATGCGCAGGGCAAGCGTACCCTGACGCTGGTCACCACCTGGGGCCGCGGTCTGGCCGGCGTGCATGACAGCGCGCAATATGCCGCCGACATGATCACCGCCATGAGCGATGGCGATCTGACTGTCGAGGTGAAGGCCGCGGGCGAGTTGGTCGGTGCGTTTGAAGTCTTCGATGCCGTCTCTTCGGGGCAGGCCGACATGTATCATGGTGTCGACTATTACTTCCTGGGGCAGCACCCGGCGCTCTCGTTCTTCTCGAACGTGCCCTTTGGCATGACCTTCCAAGAATTCAACAACTGGTACTATCACCAGGGCGGTCAGGAGCTGCAGGACCAAGTGTCGGAAATCTTCGGCCTGAAGACCTTTGCCACCGGCAACACCGGCCCGCAGTCGGGCGGCTGGTTCCGCAAGGAAATCCATGGCCCCGAAGATTTCCAGGGCCTCAAGTTCCGGATGCCGGGGCAGGGTGGTCTGGTGCTGGGCAAGCTGGGCGCCAGCGTGCAGAACCTTCCCGGCTCGGAAGTGTATCAGGCGCTGTCTTCGGGCGCGATCGACGGCACCGAGTGGATCGGTCCCTGGGCCGACGAAAAGGCCGGTTTCCAGGAGATCACCAAGATCTATTACACCGCCGGCTTCCATGAATCCGGTCCGAACCTGTCGCTGGCGATGAACCGCGACGTTTATGACTCGCTGACCCCGGCACAGAAGCAGATCGTGGCGCAGACCGCCGCGGCCTCGAACATCTGGACGATGTCGCTGTTCATGGCCAACAACGCTTCGGCGCTGCAGCGTCTGCAGGCCTCGGGCGTGAAGATCATGGAATTCCCGGATTCGGTGTGGGATGCCTTCGGCAAGGCCTCTGCCGAGGTGATCGCCGAGCATATGGACGATCCGCTCTATGCCGAGATTCACGATAGCTACATGAGCTCGATGAAGTCCTCGGCCGACTGGATCCAGCGGTCGGAAGGCACCTATACCCAGCAACGTAACCGCGTCATGGCTGCGATGTAATCGCATCCGCGCGCGCAATTCGGTCCCCGCCCCTCTGGGCGGGGCCTTTTGCCTTCCCGAGACGTGACGCCGGCACAGACTGGCGGCGTCTTGTGAAGGTTCGGCAATTTCGCAAAACGCGATGGGGAGACTAACCATGCAGGATGGTGAGGTCGTAGGCCTGGCCGATGTATTTGCCGCCATCGGCCACGGGCTGGTGCTGCTGGCACAAAACATCGCCATGTCCTTCTACAATTTCGGCTATGCGGTGTCGCACCCGCAGCTCTGGCTGGACTGGTCCGATAAACAGGCGATCATGCGTTTCGTCTATTATGGTGGCTCGTCAGAGTTCTTCTTCGTGGTGTTCACGGCCTTTCTGCTGCTGACCATCGCCGGGCTGATCTGGCGCCCGGTCATGTGGGGCACGGTTCGGGTGCTCGAAGGTTTTGCCAACACGGTCGGACGGTTCTTTGCCTGGGCCGGTTTGCTGATGGTGTTGCAGCAGATCCTGATCGTCTTCGTTCAGCGCATCTTCGCCCGCCCCGATATCTCGATCGGGCTGGGCATTCCTATCGACATGGATATCAGTTGGTTTGCCGAGGAACTGAAGCTTTACAACGCCATGGTGGTCACCCTCTGCGTCGCTTACGCCTTCGTGCAAGGCTCTCATGTGCGGGTCGATCTGTTCTATTCCGTCGTCAGCTATCGCACCAAGCGGATCATCGACATGGTCGGGTCTATGATCTTCATGATGCCGATGGCGGTGTTGGTCTGGCTCTATGGTTGGTTCTTCCTGTGGCGGCATCTGATCGTGCCGAAACCCTCGGCCAGCGATCAGCTCGACCGGTTGCTGATGAAGGCCCGGGCGCTGCGCTGGAACGTGGAAACCATCGGTTTCAGCCCGAATGGCTTCAACGGCTATTTCCTGTTCAAGATCCTGCTTTGCTGCTTTGCCGCGATGGTCTTCCTGCACGCGATTGCGGTGTTCTACCGGGCCTATCTCGAGTTCCGCGAAGGGCCGGAAAGCGAAAACAAATACCTCGACCGCGACACGCTCGGCGAGGGCGAAGAAGCCTACGAAGGCGCGCATTAAACCTTAAAGGGCAGCTCACATGCTATTCGGACTTGATGGCGTCGAAATCGGCCTGATCATTCTGTTCCTCTGCCTCTTCGGAGGTATCCTTTCCGGCTTCCCGGTGGCCTTTGCCATCGGCGGTGCCGGGATCATCTCTTTCGGAATCATCGCCGGGCTCGACAGCGCCGGGCTGTTGATCCACCAGGCGATTGATACCGGATCGCAGGCCTATCACGATCTGATCGGCGCCGGCATCCGGCCCGATGACATATCGGTGTTCCGATACCCCGACCTGCCACGGATCGCCGAGCCGGTGTTCAATGGCGGCTGGCAACAGGCGATGGACCGCAACATCTCGTTTATCGTCAATCGGATGAATGAACGCGTCCTGGCCGGCCAGTCGATCGAGACGCTGCTGGCTGTGCTGATGTTCGTGATGATGGGCATCACGCTGGAACGCTCCAAGATCGCCAACGATCTGCTGACCACCATGGCGCGGGTCTTCGGCCCGCTGCCGGGCGGCCTGGCGGTGTCCATCGTGGTGGTCGGTGCCTTCCTGGCCGCCTCGACCGGCATCGTCGGCGCCACCGTTGTGACGATGGGGCTTCTGGCGCTGCCGACCATGCTCAGGAACAACTATTCGCCGGAACTGGCCACAGGCGTGATTGCCGCCTCGGGGACGTTGGGGCAGATCATCCCGCCCTCGATCGTCATCGTGCTGCTGGGCACGCTGGCCGGCGATCTCTATGCCACCGCGCAGGAGACCCGGGCGACGGTGGCGGGCTGTACCGATGCGTTGACCTATCTGGGCAAGCCGGCGGTGGTTTCGGTGGGCACCCTGTTCCAGGCGGCATTGCTGCCGGGTATCCTGCTGGCGCTGCTCTATGCGCTTTATGCCTTCGGCTTCGCACTGCTGAACCCGCACAAGGCGCCGGCGGTGTCGATCGAAGGCGGCCATAACGAACCGATCACCCGGGGCGAGGCGCTGGGCTGGTTCCTGGCCGCGCCCATCGGCCTGATCGGCGGCGCCATCCTGCTGGCCAACGTCGGGCTGATCGGCAGCCAGGATCTGACGGTGTCGAGCTATTCCAACATCGGCGAGGCGGCGAGCCTACGCACCAATGTTTCGGATCAGTGCAAGGCCTCGATGATCGAGCTGCACGGTCAATCGGCCTGGGACAAGGCGGTTGCCGAACAGGCCGCGATCGACGCCAGGGGGGGCGATCTGGAAAGCCACAAGCTGAGCGAGGAGGAACTGGCGCAGGCCCGAGCTGACAAGATCGCCGCCGCGGCACCGATTGGCACCGGTATCGGCATCCTGATCGTGATGCTGGGTCTGGTGCTGGTGCTGGCGCGGGGGATCTCGCCGTCCTCCGATCCCAAGCCGCTGATCGTCGGGGCGGTGGGGCTGTTGCTGGCCGCGCTTGTCGACGTGATGCTGATCGCGCCGACCGCCTCGTCGGGGGTCACCGTGCTGCTGGAGGCGATCCCCTTCGCGCTGGCGCTTTATGGCGCCAAGCATGGTGCTGCGCGGCTGGCCAGAAACGATCTGATCCGGGTGGTTTTCCCGCCGCTGGTGCTGATCGTGGCGGTGCTGGGCTCGATCCTGGGCGGGATCACCAACCCGACGCCGGCGGCGGCGCTGGGGGCGGGCGGTGCCATCATGCTGGCGGCCTATCGCCGGCTGCAGGACGAGGGCCGCTCGGGCCAGATCATCATCTGGTCGACCTTCGCGATCATCATCTGCGTGCTGATCGGGGTGAATTTCGATCTGCGGGTGAATCAGGACGGGGCCAGCGTCGAGAGCTGGATCGCTTTCCTGGCCGCCTATGGCGCCTATCTCTACGCGCTGTTCGGTCTGATCTATGGCTGCTGGGTGCTATATGCCGGCGGTGTGCTGACCCCGGTGGTGCGCGAGACGGCGAAAGTCAGCTCGATGGTCTTCACCATCCTGATCGGATCGCAACTGCTGAACCTGGTGGTGATCTCCTTCGGGGGCGAGCATTACATCCAGCAGTTTTTGAAGAGCTTCGACAATGAGTTCACGGTCTTCCTGATCGTGATGCTGGTGCTGTTCCTGCTGGGCTTCGTGCTGGATTTCCTTGAAATCATCTACATCGTGATCCCGATCGTCGGGCCGGTGATCTATGGCGGCTCGTTCGATCCGAAATGGGTGACCATCATGGTGGCGGTGAACCTGCAGACCTCGTTCCTGACACCGCCCTTCGGCTTTGCGCTGTTCTATCTGCGCGGCGTGGCGCCGGCCGAGGTGACGACAGGCCATATCTATCGCGGCGTGCTGCCCTTCGTGCTGATCCAGGTCGCGGGGCTGGCGCTGTTGTGGTTCTTCCCCGGCATCGTCACCATCGTGCCGGAGCTGATGCCGAAATAGGCCAGTCGCGGACAGAGAGATCGAAAAGGGCCCTGCGGGGCCCTTTTCACGTTCGGGCCGGGGCGAAGGTGCCGGCCTTGGGGGGGCAGGGGTGCTGCCCCTCTGCGCCTTGCGGCGCATTCACCCCGGGATATTTGCAGCCAGAAAAAGGGGGAGCCCCGTCTTGGAAACGCTGCGGTGGAGCGTTTCAGGGGCGAGCGGGCGGCGCCCCGGAAGGCGCAGGGAAAATAGTCCTGAGGACTGTTTCAGCCACGAACGGGCGGAGCCTCGGGGAGGCGCCCGGACAGACGTTCAGCGGCCGGTTCGGCGGGAAAACCCTATCCCCGGAGCAGTCTTGGTTCCTCCTCGGGCCTGTGGCGCCCGGGGGGAGGCGGTTGGCACGCAACGAGGGGGCGATGTCGCCGGGACCGGCACCTAGAAGGGCCGCGGTTGGCAGGGCAGGCCCGGATCAGCGCCGGGTCGGGTGGCGGTCGGGCAGCGAGATATTGGCGACCTGTTCGGCGATCGGATCGGTCGAGAGCGGGTGGATGGTGGCGGAGAAGGTCTCCGGATCGGTCATCTTCTGCCACTGGCCGCCGACGTAGACCTCGAGCCCGGAGAACTTGGACTTGTAGCCCATCTTCGGGCTGCCCGGCACCCAATAGCCGAGATAGACATAGGGAAGATCGTTTTCTCGCGCGATCTCGATATGATCGAGGATCATCCAGGTGCCGAGCGAGGCCTTGGGCTGGTCCGGGGTGTAGAAGGAATAGACCATGCTGAGCCCGTCATCGAGCACATCGGTCAGCGAGACTGCGATGAGCGCGCGACTGGCCGGGTCGGTATATTCGATCACCCGGCTGCGGATCGGGGTTTCCTCGATCATCGCGGCGAATTCGAAGACATCCATATCGGCCATGCCGCCATCGGCGTGGCGCGCATCCAGATAGCGGCGGAAGAGATCATATTGATCCTCCGTCGCCCAGGGCGAGGTGGCGCGGCGGCTGAGATGGGCGTTGCGCCTGGCGATGCGCTTCTGTGTCTTGGTGGGGGTGAAGGCCGCGACGTCGATCCGGGCCGAGAGGCAGGCGGCGCAATCGGAACAGGAGGGGCGGTAAAGCACGTTCTGCGACCGGCGGAACCCCTGTTGCGACAGCGCGTTGTTGAGCCGCTCCGCCCCTTCGCCCTGCAGCGCGGTGAACAGCTTACGCTCCATTCTGCCGGCCAGATAGGGGCAGGGTTGCGGGGCCGTGACGTAGAATTGCGGCGCGATGGGAAGTGTATGGCGCATGGGTCTTCCGCGGCTGTGTGACGGGATGATAACAACCGATTTCAGACCCGCCAAGTGGCGATTGCGTGACCTTTTCGTCCCTAGAATGTGGCGCGACGGTTCAGCATGACTGTGTTGACGAAGAGGTCGGGCAGCCCCTGGCCGCGGGCGCTGGTCAGCATCATCACCACCGAGATCAGTTGAAAGATCGGCAGCGCGATGCAGACGCTGAAACCGAGCGTGTGCAGGAAGGCCTGTCCGAGATCGAGCCTCTGGCCGCCGCCATCGCGCAATTCGATCCCGGCGAAGCGCATGCCCCAGGTGGCCGAGCCGTTGGCCAGCGTCACCAGGCGATAGGCGAAGCCGAGGGTGACAAACAGGAAGGGCCAGATCAGCAGGCCGACGAAGGCGGTCACCAGCACCACCCCGAGGGTCAGCGCCAGGGTGATCAGACTGTCGACGAGCCAGGCAATAAGCCGTCTGCTGGCAACCCCCTGATAGAATTGCGGCTGGCGGTCGGGGTCCGGCAGATGCGGGCTCGGGGCGGTATAGGTCATCGGGGCGTGATCTTGTGTAGGGGGGAAAGAAGGCCCCGGCGGGTGCCGGGGCCCTTGAAAGAGCCGGTCGGGATCAGCGCTGTTGGTCCGGCGCCTCATCGGCCTCGGTCGAGGCCTCTTCGGCGGCGCGGCGGGTGCGATCGTCCATGAACTGGTCGAATTCGGCCTTGTCCTTGGCCTCGCGCAGGCGGGTCAGGAAGGCTTCGAAATCGGTCTGCTCCTGCTCCAGCCGGCGCAGGGTTTCCGCGCGATAGGCGTCAAAGGCGCTGTTGCCCGAGGACATGGCGAGCCCGCTGTGCCGGCCCATGCCACGACCATGGCCGAAACCGTGACGGGAGGAGCGGTGCGAGCAGGACGAGCGGAACATGTGTTTTCCCCAGATCATATAGAACAGAATAGCAAGGCCAACCGGCCAGAAGAGGACGAAGCCAAGAACCATGACAGCGATCCAGGCGCCTTTGCCCTTGCTGTCTAGCCAGCCTTCGATCCGCGAAAACCAGCCGTAACGGGCGTAGCCGGCGGCTGGGTCGGTAAGCATGGTCATTGTCGGTGTCTCCAGAACAGATGCGATGTGAATGCCTTTCACATTATCGAAGATCGGAACCCGACAGCCGGTTTGCAAGAGGTATGTGAATGTTTTTTACATTTGCCTGAAGTTTCCTTTTGGAACAAATATTTGCGACCTATTTGTGGGTCTTGAACTGACCCAGGCCGTTTTCGTTCAGGTGTTCGACCGTCATCAGGAAGGGCCTGTCGTCGTCCTCGGACTGGAAATCCACCCGGGAGATCGAGCCGGCGGGCTGGTTCTCGGTCACCGGGTAGACGACGAAACTGTCACCGTCCCAATGGGTCATCGGCAGGACGCGGCCGTCGGGGCCGAGCCGCAGGATCAGCCCCTGATCGCTGGCCTCGACCAGGGCGGTGCCGAAATAGGGGCTGGCGTATTCCGCTATGTAGGTGGCGTCGGGGCGGGCGGGAACCGGGTTGGCCGGGGGGCTGACGCCGACCAGGCTGCCGACCGGGGCGGAGAGTGCCGCCATGCGCGGGGCGTAGCCTGCGAACCAGTCACGGCTGTCGACCCCGAGTTCGGCGCGGTCCGCGAAGGAGGCGGCGATCGCCTCGGGTGCGCCGGTGGGTAGCGCATTGCTCAGCACCACGATCCCGAGGTCAAGATCGGGGATCAGCATATAGGTGGTGGAGGCCCCTAGGGCGAAGGCGCCGGAATGGCTGATCACCACCCGTCCGCTGGGCCGGGTGCCGACGCCGAAGCCATAGCCATAGAGGCTGGGGCGCGCATCGGGCGATATCGGCAGCCCGTCGATCGCCTGCGGCGAGATCGCCGGGATCAGCGCATCGGCGGCAATCAGTTGCCGGTCGCCGACCTTGCCGGTGGCCAGCACCATCGCCATCCAGCGCGCCATGTCGTTGACTGAGGAGCTGACGCCGCCCGCCGGGCTTTGCGCATCGGGCTGGCGCTGGTCGGAGACGGTGAAATGGTCTCCGTCACGCACATGGCTGGCCGCCCGGTTGGGACGGGCCATGTAATCGGCGTGGCGCGAGCTGGTCGATCCCATCCCGAGCGGGGTGTAGATCGCCTGCTCCGACAGACTGGCCCAGTCGGTGCCGGCGGCCACGGCCACCGCCTCGGCGCCGGCGGTCAGGCCGAAGTTGGTATAGGCGTAATGGGCGCGGAACGGGTATCGGGGCAGGATCGCCAGCCGGTCGAAGATCGCGCGGCGGTCATAGCCGATATCCTCCAGATCGTCGCCGGCATGATCAGGCAGGCCGGAGCGGTGAGCATAGAGATCGCCAATGGTCACATGGTCGTCGATCCAGGGATCGCCCAGGTCGAACCAGGGCAGGAAATCATGCACCGGGCTGTCCCAGCGGACCGTGCCGGCCCCGACCTCGGCGGCGACCACGGTGGCGCCAACCGATTTCGACAGCGAGGCGAGCAGGAAGACAGTGTCGGCATCGACGGGTTCGGGCTGGTCCACCGCGCGCAAGCCGAAGCCACGGGCATAGACGGTCTGGCCGTGATGCACTACCGCGATGGCCAGGCCGGGCACGCCGCTGCGCTCAAGTATCTGCTGGCCCAGATCATCGAGCGTGGCGATGGCCGCGTCGATCCGGCTGTCGGGCACCGGCAACAGAATGGTCTGAGGCGGCGCCGGCATCGGATCGGGCAGGGCCAGGGGGGGCAAGGTGACATCGGCCCGGGCGGCCGTCAGGCTCAGCCCGAGGATAAGCGCCACGGGGGCACCAAAACGCTGAAAATACAATACATTTGTCCTTCGTCGAGGGATGCCAACAGCGGCACCTGCGAAAGACATTAGCCGCCGCGCAGGCTTCGGCCAAGCCTGGGGACGGCCCAGTGTTAGCCAGCGGTAAATTCAGCCTTGCGCGCGCCGGTCAGCCGTTCGAGATCGTCGATCGAGATCGGAAAGACGTGATGCGGCGTTCCGGCGGCGGCCCAGACCAGGTTGAACGCTTCGAGCCGCGGATCGAGGAAGGCGCGGATCGGATTGAGATGCCCGACAGGAGAGACGCCGCCGATGGCAAATCCGGTCTGCGCCCGCACCAGCGCCGCATCGGCCTTGCCCAGCGGTTCGCCGGCGATTTCGGCCGCTTTGGCGGCATCGACCTGATTGCCGCCGGCGGTCAGGAACAGGATTGCCTCGCCGCTCTCTTCGCCCTTGAAGATGATCGACTTGGCAATCTGGTCGACTTCGCAGCCGATGGCGGCCGCAGCGTCGGCGGCGGTCCGGGCCAGCTCGGTTTCACGGATTTGCGGATCAAGTCCGGCGGCCTCCAGGGCGGCACGGACGCGTTTCATGCTTTTGCTCATGGGCGCAGGATTGCCGCCTGGCAGCCAGAGTTCAAGCGTTTCCCGCATTGACGCCACGCCCGTCGCGCCGCACCCTGCGGCGCATGACCAACCCGCTGAATATCGCGCGGCTGCCGCGCCCCTTCGATCCGGCGCTGGGGGAGGAAACCCGCGCCACCCTGCCGGGGGTAACCGGTGATCACGCGCGGCTGATTGCCGGCGCCGGCGGGACCAGCCCCTATCTGAAGGGGCTGATCACGCGCGAGGCCGCATGGCTGGAGGCGGCGCTCGACGATCCCGAGGCCGCGGCGGCGGCGGTGCTGGAGGAGTGTCGCGAACTCGCCCCCGATCAGTTGAAAGCCGGCCTGCGCCAGGCCAAGCGGCGGGTGGCGCTGATCACCGCGCTGGCCGATCTGGCCGGTGCCTGGCCGCTGGAGCAGGTGACCGGGCTGTTGACCGATTTCGCAGGGCTCGCCTGCGATCTGGCGCTGAAGGCTGAAATCGCCGCGCTGATCCGGCGCGGAAAGCTGCCCGGGCAGGGGCCCGAGGATGTGGCCGAGGCTGCCGGTCTCACCGTGTTGGCGATGGGTAAGATGGGTGCGCACGAGCTGAACTACAGTTCCGACATCGACCTGATCTGCCTGTTCGACGAGACCCGATATGGCCTTGATGAGTATCAGGAGGCGCGCGCCAGCCTGATCCGCGCCACCCGCAACATGGCGGCGCTGTTGTCGGACAAGACGGCGGATGGCTATGTCTTTCGCACCGATCTGAGGCTTCGGCCCGATCCTTCGGTCACTCCGGTCTGCATCTCGATGGCGGCGGCGGAAACCTATTACGAAAGCCTCGGGCGCACCTGGGAGCGCGCCGCCTATATCAAGGCGCGGCCCTGTGCCGGCGACCTGGTGGCGGGAGAGCGGTTCCTGCAGACCCTGCGTCCCTTCGTCTGGCGCCGGCATCTGGATTTCGCCGCCATTCAGGATGCCCATGACATGCGGCTGCGCATTCGGGCGAACAAGGGCACCGGCGGGCCGATCGTGGTGCCGGGGCATGACATGAAACTGGGCCGTGGCGGCATCCGCGAGATCGAATTCTTCACCCAGACCCGGCAATTGATCGCCGGCGGTCGCGATCCCGATCTGCGCCTGCGCGGCACGGTCGAGGGGCTGGCCGCGCTGGCCGGCAAGGGCTGGGTGGAACCCGAGATCGCCAGGGAACTGACCGACCATTACCGCGCCCATCGCGAGGTGGAGCACCGGATCCAGATGATCCACGACGCCCAGACCCACCGCATGCCGGCAACCGAAGACGGGATCGAACGGATCGCCTGCCTGATGGGGATGTCGCAGCAGGAGCTGCGCAACCAGGTGGCCGACCGGCTGGCCCGCGTTCACGCGCTGACCGAGGATTTCTTCGCCCCTGACGCGGTGCCGGAACCGGAAGCAGAGGAAGAGGCGGCCGAGGGGCTCGATACCTCGATCATGGCGCGCTGGCCCGGCTATCCGGCGCTGAGATCGCAGCGGGCGCAGCATATTTTCGACCGGCTGAAACCCGATCTGCTGGCGCGGATGGCCCATACCGCCAAACCCGAGGAAACCCTTCTGGCCTTCGACGGTTTCCTGTCGGGCCTGCCGGCCGGGGTGCAGGTGTTTTCGCTGTTCGAGGCCAATCCGCAGTTGATCGACTTGCTGATCGACATCGCTGGCACCTCGCATGCGCTGGCGCAATATCTGTCGCGCAATTCCAGTGTCTTCGATGCGGTGATCGGGGGCGCTTTCTTCAGCGACTGGCCGGGAGAAGCCGCGCTCAGGGCTGAACTGGAGGCGCGGCTGGCGGCAGAGACGGATTATGAAACCCAGCTTGATGCGGCGCGGCGCTGGATGAAGGAATGGCGGTTTCGCATCGGCGTGCATCTGCTGCGCGGGCTGATCCCGGCGGATCGGGCCGGTGGGCAATATGCCGAACTGGCCGGCGCGGTGATCGCTGCGGTCACGCCGCTGGTGATCCGGCAGTTCGCTGCCAAGCATGGTACCCCGCCGGGGCGTGGCGCGGCGGTGCTGGGCATGGGATCGCTGGGGGCGCGGCGACTGAACGCCAATTCGGATCTGGATCTGATCGTGATCTATGACCCGCAAGAGGCCGAAATGTCGGATGGGCCGCGGCCCCTGGCGGTTCGGCCCTATTATGCCCGGCTGACCCAGGCGCTGGTCACTGCCCTGAGCGCGCCGATGGCGGAAGGGCGGCTCTATGAGGTCGATATGCGGCTGCGCCCCTCGGGCAGCCAGGGGCCGGTGGCGACGAGCTGGGCCAGTTTCACCCATTACCAGCGCCAGGAGGCCTGGAGCTGGGAGCATCTGGCGCTGACCCGGGCGCGGGTGGTGGCGGGCGACGCGGAGCTGGGGCGCGATATCGAGGCATTCCGCCGCGAGATTGTCGGTGGCCCGCACGACCGGGCCGGGCTGATCGCCGATGTGGCCGAGATGCGCGAGAGGATCGCCGCGGCCAAGGTGCCGGCGGGGCTGTGGGATGCCAAGACTGGCGCCGGGCGGATGCTGGATCTCGAACTGGTGGCGCAGACCGGCGCATTGCTGTCTGGCAGCGCTACGCGGGATGTGGCGTCGGGGCTCAAGGGGGCGGTGGCGGTGAATTGGCTCAGTGCTGAGGCGGCGCTGGTGTTGGAACGCGCCTATGAGCTGTGTTGGTCGGTCAACACCGCGGCCCGGTTGATTTCCTCCGACGGGATCAGGGACGAAGTCCTGGGCGAAGGGGCGGCGGCCTTCCTGTGCCGCGCCACCGGTTCCGAGACGCTTGATGGCTTGCGGCAGCGGCTGGCGCATGGGTACGAGAGGGCGGCGGCAGTGATCGACGCGGCGATGGTGGGCGAGCGGGACGATGACGGTGTCCCCGGGGCCGGCGATGACAGCATATCGAAAGGAAGTGCAGCATGAAGGGCGATCATCCCGCCGATCCGAAGGCACTGATCCGCGAAGCCTATCGGATCGAAGGCATCAGCGAACCGGAATGTCGGATCATCTTCCTCGACTGGGCGCTGGGGCTGCCCGAGGGCTGGGCGCAACCTGCTGCGGTGGAGGCGATGCTTGAGTTCTATGGGGCAGGGGCGCCGGACCACCCGATGACCAGCGTCTTGCGCGCCGGTTTGCTGCCCGGCGCGGCGCCCCGCCGGCGCGGCGGCTGGCGCGGCCGACGCGAGGGGTGAGCGGCGCCAGGAAAACAGTCCAGTGGACTGTTTTCAGCCGCGAACGGGCGTAGCCCCGGGGAGGCGCCGGGAGGCGTTAGGTTGCAGTCTTGTGCAGGGGGTACGAGGCGGGGGACTCTGCCCCCCATGTCCTGCGGCCTCCCCCCCCGGGATATTTGCAGCCAGAAAAAGATGCTGGACTGTTTCCCGCCGTGAACGGGTGGAGCCCCGGGGAGGCGCAGGGGCACACAGTCCGGTGGGCTGTTTTCAGCGGCGAATGAGCCGGGCCCAGAGAGGGCCGTGCGCAAAGCGCTCCCCTGGAGTGGTTCTTCGGTGCCCGAGATCAGCCGCGATCGGTGGTGGCATGGCAAAGGGGCACCTCGTTGTGGAGCTCAGGCGCGTTCGGGGACACTTTTTGTCTCGGCCTCTGAGGGCGCGCAGTCCCTCTTTCCAGCCGCCTGCATTGGGCTTATGAGGGCGACATGACAACCGATGATCTTCCCCGCGTTCGACTGATGCCCAAGGCCAATGCCCGGGCGATCCGTCATGGTTTTCCCTGGGTCTATGCCAATGAGCTGGTCACCGATCGGCGCACCAGGGCGCTGTCGCCCGGCAGTCTTGCGGTGCTGGAGGACAGCACCCGGGTCGAGATGGGGGTGGTGGCGGTCAATCCCGCCTCGCGCATCATCTGCCGCATGCTGGATCGTGATCCGGCGGCGGTGATCGATCGGGCCTGGTTCGCCGCCCGGATCGCCCGCGCGCTGGAACTGCGCAAACGGCTGTATGACCAGCCCTTCTATCGGCTGATCCATGCCGAGGCCGACGGGTTGCCCGGGGTGGTGATCGACCGCTTCGGCGATGCGGCGGTGATCCAACCCAATGCCGCCTGGGCCGAGGTTCTGGTCGAGGAACTGGCCGCCGCGCTGATCGAGGTTACCGGCGTGAGCACGGTTCTGAAGAACGCCTCTGGCCGTACCCGGGTGCTGGAGGGGCTGGATGATACCAGTGCGGTTCTGCGGGGCGTGGCGCCGGCGGCGGCAGTGCCGGTGCCGATGAACGGGGCCACCTATATGGCCGATCTGACCGGCGGGCAGAAGACCGGGCTGTTCTATGATCAGCGACCGAACCATGGCTTTGCCGCCCGTCTGGTGGCGCCGGGCGCACGGGTGCTGGATGTATTCTCTCATGTCGGGGGCTTTGGGCTCGCGATGCTGGCGGCCGGCGCCGGCCAGGCGCTGGCAGTCGACGGCTCCGCCCCGGCGCTGGAGCTGGCCGAGGCGGGCGCCGATGCGGGCGGCATGGCCGAGCGGTTCGCGATCCGGCAGGGCGATGCCTTTGACGTGATGGCGGCACTGGCCGCCGAGGGGGCGCAATTCGACGTGGTGGTCTGCGATCCGCCTGCCTTTGCGCCGAACAAGCAGGCACTGGATGCGGGGCTGCGGGCCTATGAGAGGGTGGCGCGGCTGGCGGCGGCGTTGGTGGTGCCGGGCGGCTATCTGGGGCTGTGTTCCTGTTCCCATGCCGCCGATCTGGCGAATTTCCGTGCCGCCTCTGCTCGCGGCATCGGCAAGGCCGGGCGGCGCGGGCAGCTCTTGCACACCGGCTTTGCCGGACCGGATCATCCGCAATTGCCGCAACTGGCCGAGACGGCGTATCTCAAGGCGCTGTTCTTCCGGCTGTGAAGATCGTTCTGGATACCTGCGTGCTTTACCCCACGGTGATGCGCGAGATGCTGTTGGGGGCGGCCAAGCTTGGGCACTACGCGCCGCTCTGGTCGGCGCGTATCCTTGAGGAATGGGCGCGCGCGGCGATCAAGCTGGGCCCCGCGGGCGAGGCGCAGGCGCGGGGGGAAATCGCGTTGTTGCGCGCCGACTGGCCGGGGGCGGAGGTGCCGCCGGCCCCGGGGATCGAGGCGCGGCTCTGGCTGCCCGATCCGGCGGATGTGCATGTCCTGGCGGTTGCCGTGGCCTCCTCCGCCGATGCGATCCTGACTGTGAACCGGCAGGATTTCCCCAGAAATATCCTGTCCGAGGAAGGGCTTGATCGGCTGGAGCCCGACGGTTTTCTGCATGGTCTGTGGCAGACGGACCCGGGCGGCATGGCCGGTGTCGGCGCCCGGGTGCTGGCGCAGGCCAATGCGATGGCCGGCGGCGGCTGGGATATTCGCGGGCTGATGAAGAAGGCGCGGCTGCCGCGCCTGGGCAAGGCGCTGGCCGGGTAGGCCCGGCCAGATGCGCCGGGGGGTCAGCTGGGCTCCGCCCCGAGGCTTTGCATCACCTCGGCCGCGATTTCGAAAGATCGGATGCGCGCTTGCGGATCGTGGATTTGGCCCGAGATCATGACCTCATCCGGCTGATAGGCTTCGATCAGACGGGCGGTCTGTTCCCTCACCTGGAGGGCGTCGCCTGTCGCGCTGACCGATAGCGCATGATCGACGCGCGCAATCCAGCCCGCCGGTGCCACCTCCTCGATCCGCTCGACCGGGCGCGGCAGCTTGCTGGGCTGGCCCGAGCGCAGCCGGATAAAGGCCTGCTGCATTGAGGTTTTCAGAAAGACCGCGTGATCCGGCGTATCGGCGGCGAAGATGTTCATCGCCATCATGAAATGCGGCGCGGAGAGGACTTCCGAGGGCTTGAAATCGCGGCGATAGACCTCGGCGGCCTGGCCCAGCATGTCGGGGGCGAAATGCGAGGCGAAGGCGTAGGGCAGCCCCAGATGCGCGGCCAGTTGCGCGCCATAGAGCGAGGAGCCGAGGATCCAGACCGGCACCTTGCTGCCTTCGCCCGGGATCGCATGCAGTTTCTGTCCCGGCTCGGGATCGCCCAGATAGGCCATCAGTTCCAGCACATCCTGCGGGAAGGTATCTTGCGCCGCCATGTTGCGGCGCAGCGCCCGGGCGGTCTCCATATCGGTGCCAGGCGCGCGACCGAGCCCAAGGTCGATGCGGGGGCCGTGAATGGCGGCCAGGGTGCCGAATTGCTCGGCGATCACCAGCGGCGAATGATTGGGCAGCATCACGCCCCCCGATCCCACCCGCATCCGTTTGGTATGGGCGGCGATATGGCCGATCATCACCGCTGTGGCCGAAGAGGCGATGCCGGGCATGTTGTGATGCTCCGCCAGCCAGTAGCGGTGATACCCCAATCCTTCTGCCGCCTGCGCCAGGGCGGTGGAATTGCGGATCGACTGGGCGGCATCGGCGCCTTCAGGGATCGGCGCCAGATCGAGCAGAGAGTAACGCATGGGAAATCCTTCGGGAGTGATCGGGTCAGCGGGTGGTTTGCCAACGGGCTTCCAGCCGTTCGAGCGCGGCGATGCGCTCGGTGGTTTTCGGGTGGCTCATCAGCCAGGCGGGGGCGACGCCAGCGCGCGATTGGGTGAGCTCCTCCAGCTTGGCGAAAAGCGATTTCTGCGGGGCGATGCCGATGCCGGCCTTGGTCAGCAGCGCGGCGGCATATTCGTCGGCTTCGTATTCGTCGCCACGCGACAGCCGGGCCGCCAGAAGCGAGGTGAGCATATTGGCGATCCAGACGCCGGCCACCGGAATGATCCGTCCCAATACCATGATCAGCGCGGTCCTGAGCGCATTCTGGCCGGAAAAATCGAGCATCCGCCGCCGTGCGTGCCCCAGCGCCACATGGCCTAGCTCATGGGCGATGACGCTGGCCATCTCCTCGCCCGACACCTCGCCGTTGCGGTATTTGCGATAGAAGCCGCGGGTGATGAAGATGCGCCCGTCCGGCGCTGCCAAGCCGTTCACCGGGTCGATTTCATAGATATAGACCGGGATTCTCGCCAGCCCCAGTGCGGCGGCAAGCCGGTCGGTCAACGCCTTCAGCCCCGGGTCGGCCAATTCTGTCGAACGCGCGTCCAGCTCGCGATGGGTGCGCCAGGTCGAAAGACGGTACATCACCAACGCGTAGAGAATGGCCAGAAGAATGGGGGTAATACGGATCATGGGGGGAATATGGGGCGCCGGCGCGTCGGCGGCAAGCACACAGGGGGGGCGAGCCGCAGGTTCGGCCGATGCCGCCCCGTCATGACGCCCGGGCGCTGCTCCGGTCTTTTTCTGGCCACCAATATCCCCGCCGGAGGCAGGGCGCGAAGCGCCCTTTCAGACGGGGCACACCGCGATCAGCGCGTCAGCTCCTTCATGCCCTTTTCCAGACCCGAAAGCGTCATCGGCACCATGCGGCTATCGAAGATCTCGCGGATCATCTGGATCGAATGGGTATAGTCCCAGTATTTCTCGGGCACCGGGTTGATCCAGAGGTTGTCTTTCCACTGCTCGCGGGCGCGGGCAAGCCAGACCTGACCAGCCTCGGCATTCCAATGTTCGTTGGCGCCGCCGGCATAGGCGATCTCGTAGGGCGACATCGAGGCATCGCCGACAAAGATGCATTTGTAATCCGGCCCATAGGTGCGCAGCACCTCTTCGGTCGGGGTCTGGGCATCCCAGCGGCGGCGATTGTCGCGCCAGACGCCTTCGTAGAGGCAATTGTGGAAATAGAAATATTCCAGATGCTTGAATTCGGTCCGCGCCGCCGAGAACAGTTCTTCGACCACCTTGATATGGGGGTCCATCGAGCCGCCGACATCGAGAAACAGCAGCACCTTGACCGCATTGTGCCGTTCGGGGCGGGTCTTGACGTCGAGATAGCCGTTCTCGGCAGTGGCGCGGATGGTGCCGTCCAGATCCAGCTCCTCCGCCGCGCCCTCGCGGGCCCAGCGGCGCAGCCGTTTCAGCGCCACCTTGATGTTGCGGGTGCCCAGTTCGACGGTATCGTCAAGGTTCTTGAATTCGCGCTTGTCCCAGACCTTGACTGCGCGGCGGTGGCGGCTTTCGTCCTGGCCGATGCGCACCCCTTCGGGGTTGTAGCCATGGGCGCCGAAGGGCGAGGTGCCGGCGGTGCCGATCCACTTGTTACCGCCCTGATGGCGGCCCTGCTGTTCCTTCAGGCGCTCTTTCAGCGTCTCCATCAGCTTTTCGAAGCCGCCCAGTGACTCGATCTCGGCCTTTTCTTCTTCGCTCAGGTGTTTTTCAGCCATCTTGGCCAGCCAGTCGGCGGGCAGATCGACGGCCTCCAGCACCTGATCGAAGCTGATCTGTTCTAGCCCCTTGAAGCTGGCGGCAAAGGCGCGGTCGAATTTGTCGAGATTGCGTTCGTCCTTCACCATCACCGTGCGGGCGAGGTAATAGAACGCCTCGACGTCATAGGTGGCGAGCCCCGCCTTCATGCCTTCGAGAAAGGCGAGATACTCCCGAAGCGAGACGGGAATGCCGGCCTTGCGGAGGTTTTCGAAGAAGGGAAGGAACATTGGACCTCACAGGGCTGCGCGGTGGATCAGGATCGTCGCGATCACCCCGATAATAGCGAAGGCAATCGCATAGCCAGCAGCATATTGCGCGATATCGGCCGGTTTGCCGTCACGTTTCCGGGCGGTGAAACCGCCGATCAGGGCGCCGATCACGGCGGCTAAAAGAACGATCATGCCGGGTTACCCCTGATTTGCTTTGCCGGGATTGAGCGCCGCGATCTCGCGCATCTTCGAGCGCACGGCCCAGTCGGAACCGAATCCGTAGCGCGCCCAGCCCAGGCTGTCCAGCCGCAGCGTTTCGGCCTGCCTGTGGTCTCCGGCCTCGTCCAGCGCTTCGGCTTTCAGCATCATCAGCGTCGCCAGCAGGGCGGCGTTTTCCGATTGTCTGGCCAGCGGCAGCATCGGGTCGATCTGGGCCAGGGCCTGCTGCGGCTGCCCCCGGGCGATGGCATAGGCGGCGGTCTGGGTAATGATCAGCGCCTTGTGAAGCTGGGTGTCGGGGCTGCGGTTCAGCACCGCTTCGGCGGCGCGGAACTGCGTTTGCGCCTGATCCGGATCGGTAAGCTGCAGGATGCGCCCCTGAAGGTAATAGCTGAAGGCCAGCCGCTGATCCGCCCAGCCCTGTTCCTGGGCAATGCGGGTGGCGGTGGCGGCGGCGCCGCGCCGGGCGGGAAGCGGGACATCGGGCCCCAGCGCGGTCTGCACCGCGTCGATCCAGGCGCGGGGTGTCAGGCTGACAGGTCGGGGCGCCACCCGGTCGCCGGCTGGGTTCAGCCGCGACAGGATGGCCGGCAGCCGCGCCGCCACCTGGCCCTCGGTCATGCCGGAATGTAGCCCTTGCGCATAAGTCGCGCGCAGGATCAGCATGTCAAAGCCGGTCAGCACCGTATGCACATTGTCGTCGTTGAAGACCGAATCCGGCAGCCGGTAAAGATCGTTCAGCGGCCCAAGTGCCTGGGCCAGTTCCTCGTGCAGACAATCGCGCAGCTCCTGCGGGGTGCTGTCATAGGGTACGAAGATGCCCATTCGTGTGCGCTCGTGCAGTGCCGACCAACTGGTCTTGGGTTTGCGGCGGTCACGGCGGAATTCATCGAAGCTCGAGACATTGGGCACCACGAAACAGGCCGCCTGGGGCAGGGTACGGCGAATTTCGGCGCGGCTGACCGTCTCGATGGTGATGTTGGCGGGGCCCTGGTCGATCTCGTGGATGTCGATGCCGGCCTCGCGCCGCAGCCGAAGCAGAAGCCGGCGCAGATCGGGCGCCAGGCTGGCCGGTGGTTTCCCGGTGACACGCACGGTGATCGGGGTTTCGAAGCGGGTGAAGGTCTGGAGTTTGCGGCCACTTTCCAGTTGGAAATGCAGCGCCAGGAAATCGGCGGCGATATTGGCGTTCGACCGGCTTGGCGCCTGCGGCTGCGGCGTGGCAAAGGCCTTCATCGGCGGCAGGGTGCTGTCGGCGATGCGTGCGCGGGTCGGGGTATCCTCCAGCGGGACCACCGAACAGGCACCGAGCAGAGCCAGCCCGAGACCGGCAAGGCCGGCACGCCAGGAATGTCGCCGAAGCCGGGCTGCGGCAGGAAATGGGACTGCATCGGTCATCGTGCTCGCCGGATCGTAAACGCCTAAACACCCGTACCGGATGCCTCTGACCGGGACGGGGATACTCTATCCTGTCGACGATAGGCCCGATCGCGCCGCGTCGCAACGGGTCTGCACGCCAGGCACCATCTCGGGCCGAAGGCCGCGCCCCGGCTGGGGCGCAGCGGAATTTTCCGAAAAATTCCGGGTCATTTTCTTTGCAAGAAAATGGAGCGGCGCGCTTATCGCTGGCTGCGGGCCATGAAGGCGAGGCGTTCGAACAGATGCACGTCCTGTTCGTTCTTCAGAAGCGCTCCGTGCAGTTTGGGCAGGGCATTCGCCCCGTCGCGCCGGAGATCCTCGGCATCCATATCCTCGGCCAGCAACAGTTTTAGCCAGTCGAGCACCTCGGAAGTCGAGGGTTTCTTTTTCAGCCCGGAGGTTTCGCGCAGTTCATAGAACTGCGTCAGTGCGGCGGTCAGCAGGCTGGCCTTGATGCCGGGGTGGTGTACCTCGACGATCTTGCGCATGGTCTGTTCGTCGGGGAAGCGGATATAATGGAAGAAGCAGCGGCGCAGGAAGGCGTCGGGCAGCTCTTTCTCGTTGTTCGAGGTGATGATGACGATCGGTCGTTGCCGCGCCTTGACGGTTTCACCGGTCTCGTAGACGAAGAATTCCATCTTATCGAGCTCTTGCAGCAGGTCGTTCGGAAACTCGATATCCGCCTTGTCGATCTCGTCGATCAGCAGCACGACCTTTTCGTCGGCCTCGAAGGCCTGCCAGAGCTTGCCCTTCTTGATGTAGTTCTTGACGTCATAGACCCGCTCGTCGCCGAGCTGGCTGTCGCGCAGCCGACTGACCGCGTCATATTCATAAAGACCCTGCTGCGCGCGGGTGGTGGATTTGATGTTCCATTCGATCATCGGCAGCCCGAGAGAGGCGGCCACCTGTTTGGCGAGTTCGGTCTTGCCGGTGCCGGGTTCGCCCTTGACCAACAGCGGTCGTTCCAGCGTGACGGCGGCATTGACAGCGATCGTCAGATCGTCGGTTGCAACGTAATCCTTGGTACTTTCGAAACGTGCGGTCATCCGGCTCTCCCTCCTGTGCCCAAGGATTGGGGATACTCAGAGGTCGGTGGCTTTGCAAGCGTCAGCCCCGGTACGGCCGTTGTGCCGTTGGGGCGCTGGCGGGCATGAGGGCACTGGGAGGGCGCAGAAGCGACCGTGTTCGGGGGGGGGGGGGCGGAACCCCGGGGGACCGGTCGGGCGGAAGAGACGGAAATGATCCGCACCGGGGGGCGCCATCCAAAGTCCGAACGCCTTCCGTTTCGGACGGTTCAGGGGGCATCCGTTCGGGGGCCGCGACCCAGGCATTGCCGGCACCTGTGCGAATTTGGCCCGAACGCGGATTTCACGCTGGTCTTGCTCCGGAAAAAAGAAAGAAATACCGGCGCGAGGGGCGGTTTCTTATGGCCAGTTCCATGGCTCGGGGCGTAATCTATCGAATTGCCCCGGTATTTTGAAATTTATATGTAATTTTGTGACAATTGAATTGTTGTTTTGATTGTTTCCAAAAAAAACTTCAAACTTTCCAGTCATATGCGCGCATGATGCTTGTCAGGACGGTGGGTGGCACCACCGTCGATCCTTCATGCGGCGGGGCGACCGAAACAGGGTCTGTCGGCGCTGCATGAGGAGAACCCCGGCCAGAGGGATATTTGTGTAGTGACAACCCTGCTGCCTTGGGCTAAACGCAGCCGCATGAGAGCACGGGTGAATGACGTGACATCTACAGACAGACCCGGGCCGGAAGGAGAAGGTATGAAAGCCGAAGTTTTCTTGCCGGAGGATTACCGCCCGGCCGAAGACGAACCGTTTATGAACGATCGGCAGCTAGAGTGGTTCCGCCGTGAATTGTTGCGCCAGAAGGGGGAGTTGCTGAATGAAAGCAAGTCCACCATCGCCGGCCTGCAGGACGGAACCCGCAATATCCCGGATATCGCGGATAGGGCCAGCGAGGAGACTGACCGGGCGCTTGAACTGAGGATCCGGGATCGCCAGCGCAAACTGGTGGCAAAGATCGACAGTGCCCTGCGCCGCATCGACGAGGGCGAGTTCGGATATTGCCAGGAAACCGGTGAACCGATTTCGTTGAAGCGTTTGGTGGCGCGTCCGACAACGACGCTGAGCCTTGAAGCGCAGGAACGGCATGAGCGCCGCGAGCGGGTTCACCGCGACGATTGATTTTGCGGGGCCTTGGCTGCGCAACGGCAAACGCCGGGGCCCGCGCCCTGGCGTTTTTTCTTAGAAGAAACCGGTCGGGCAGGCCGGAACAGCCGGGCAAACCCGGCGGACATCGGGCGGAAGGAAAAAGATGGCGCTGAGCGGCCGTCATATTGTCGTGGCAGGAGCCGGCATCGGAGGATTGGCGGCGGCGCTTGCCTTGCGCGCGCGGGGGGCCGAAGTCACCGTATTGGAGCGTGCCGGTGAGATCGCCGAGGTCGGCGCCGGTCTGCAGATCAGCCCCAACGGGGCCGCGGTTCTGTCGGCGCTGGGGCTTGGTCCGTCAATGGCGCGGGTGGCAATGCGCAATCGGGCGGTGGTCCTGCGCGATTGGCGCCGTCCCGGAGAGGTGCTGCGTCTCGACCTGGAACAGCATGCGCCGGGGCAGGATTTCTTTCTGGTGCATCGCGCCGATCTGATCGGGTTGTTGGCCACCGCTGCGCGCGGTGCTGGGGTGCATCTGAGATTGCTGCAAAAGATCGACCGGGTCGAACCCGGCCCGCAACCGGTCGTGTACCTGTGCAACGGGGCGCAGGCAGCGCGGGCCGATCTGGTGGTCGGGGCGGACGGGCTGCATTCGCGGGCACGGGTGGCGCTGAACGGCGAGGACCGGCCATTCTTCACTGGCCAGGTGGCCTGGCGCGCCATCGTGCCCAATGATCTGGGGCTTCCGGCCGAGGCCTCGATCTATATGGGGCCGGGCCGGCATCTTGTCTGCTATCCGCTGCGTGAGGGGACGATGATGAATATCGTCGCCGTGCAGGAGCGTCGCGACTGGGCCGACGAGGGGTGGCATCACCGCGACGATCCGGCCAATCTGCGGGCCGCTTTTGCCGGTTTCCAGGGCGTGCCGGCTGAGCTGTTGAAGCGGGTCGAGGACACCGCGCTCTGGGGGCTGTTTCGCCATCCGGTGGCTCCACGCTGGCAAGGCGGCCGTGTCGCGCTGCTGGGGGATGCGGCGCATCCGACGCTGCCGTTCCTGGCGCAGGGGGCGAATTTGGCACTGGAAGACGCCTGGGTGCTGGCTGATTGTCTTGAACGCGAATCCGATCCGGTGACGGCGCTGGCGATGTATCAGGCGCGTCGGCGTGACAGGGCGGTTCGGGTGATCCAGGCTGCCAACGGCAATGCATGGAAATACCATTTCCGCCTGTCCCCCTTTCGGGAACTGGGGCATCTGGCGTTGCGGCTGGCCGGATCGCTGGCTCCGGCACAGGCGGTGCGGCAATTCGACTGGGTCTATCGCCACGATGTGACGCGCGCGGCGGTCTAGCACCCCGGCGCGGGCCGGGGCACAGGTCGGGTGATCAGAGATCGAGCTCGGCCCAGACCGGAACGTGATCTGACGGCTTGTCGTAGCCGCGAATTTCCTTGTCGATGCCGCAATCGGTCATCAGGTCGGCGGCCTGCGGGCTGAGCAGAAGATGGTCAATGCGGATGCCGTTGTTCCGCTGCCAGGCGCCGGCCTGATAATCCCAGAAACTGTAAAGTCCGGCGCCGGGATGACGGGCGCGGATCGCATCGGTGAGCCCCAGGTTGGTGATCCGCTGGAAGGCGGCACGGCTTTCGGGCAGAAACAGCGCGTCCTTTTCCCAGGCCTCGGGTTTGGCGGCATCCATCGGCTGCGGGATGATGTTGTAATCTCCGGCCATAACAAAGGGCGCCTCGCTTTTCAGAAGCTCGATCGCCCGGGCGCGCAGCCGCTCCATCCAGGCCAGCTTGTAGTCGTATTTCGGCCCTGGCACAGGGTTGCCATTGGGCAGGTAGAGACCGCAGAGCCGCAGCGCCGTCTTGCCGATCACCGTTGCCTCGATCCAGCGGGCCTGCTCGTCATTGTCATCGCCGGGCAGGCCGCGACGGACATCCTCAAGCGGCAGTTTCGACAGGATCGCCACGCCGTTGAAGCTTTTCTGCCCGTGGGTTTCGACCGAATAGCCGCGCTCTTCGATCAGCTCGCGGGGGAAGGCCTCGTCGACCGATTTGATCTCCTGCAGCAGCGCCACATCGGGCTGGGCGCTGTCCAGCCAATCGCAAAGCGCCTGAGCGCGGGCCTTGATGCCGTTGATGTTGAAGCTGGCGATCTTCATGTGGGGCCTCCTTCGGGGATCGCCGATCTATCGCCCATCGGAGGCGGTAGGGCAAGCCGGGTGCGATTCGCTTAATTTGATTAAATATTAAGCATAATTTGCGGATTCTCTTGGATTTGCTGTTTCGTATCAATTGTGTGGATAAGTTTTTTCGTCTTGTGGACGGGTTTCTCCTTTCGATTGTATGGGCGGATTTTGATGCACGTAATTGATGTGGGTAACTGCCCTGGTCCGGCGGTGGCTCTGACAAAAGATGTTTTGTGGTCGGCGACGTGGATGTCAGCCTGAGGGGGTGTCAACAGTCAAACATGGGGGATTGATATGACCGCACTGCGCAAATTCGACCAAAATACCCGCGTTGATGTCGCGACCAGCCTGTTCGACGGGGCTGAAACGGGGCTGTTCCCGTCGGGCTCCGGTCCGCAAGCTGTGGGTGATCTGATGGCGGGCGAGGCTGTTTCTCTGTTCCCGTCGGGGTCGGGCCCGGTGATGGGCGGCGCGATGACCGCTGGCGAGGGGACGCGTCTGTTCCCTTCGGGAAGCTGAACGGGCGGCCGGAGCGGAGAGAAAAAGATGTCTAAAATCATCCGACTGAACGTTCCGGCCCGGGCAGAGGGCGAGGCCGCGCGACGCGCGGCCTTGCTTTGTTGCTTTGCATTCCACCGCCGATCCGAGGCCGATGTTTTCTGGCTGAAGGAAAATGCCGAGCTTTTGAATATCCTCGAATGTACAGGCGCGCGGCCCGATCCGGCCGAATTGGCGCCGCTTTCGCATTTTTACGAAACCGTCGAAAAACGGCTGATCTTCTTTCCGCAATATTATCGGTTTCTCTTGTCTCTGGCCCTGGATCTGGAGGAGCTGGGTCTGCCCGGTGATACCGCCGAACGGCTGTGTGCCCGAGTGGCGGCGGAGGGGCTGGCCGGAGCCGAGCTTTCCGATCTTCAGCGTGCCGAAGCGCGCCGGTTGCTGGCGCGACGCGGTGTTGCGGTGCCGGCAGATCCTGGTCTGGATGATCGGTTGCATGCCTTTCTGGGGCGGCCTGAGACCTTCGCGCTGCCGAACAAGAAGGCGGCTTACGAACTGACCCATATTGTCTTCTATCTCAGCGAATATGGTCGGCGTGATCCGGGATTGGCCCCAGAGGCGATTGTCAGCCTCGAAAACGCCGGCATCCTGTCCTATCTGGAGCAGAACGCCGATCTGCTGGCCGAAATCTGTATCGCGCTGCGATTTGCGGGGGTGCTGCCGTCACCGATCTGGGAGGATTGGCTGACTGCGGAGCTGACCGGGTTTTCCGTTTTCGAAGGCGCCCAGGCCAGGCCGGAACCGGATGAGTATCACGATTACCTGATGTGCGCCTGGGCAGATCGGTTGCGGGGTGGGGTGGGGTTCGTCAAACCGGCCTCTGCCGGACGGATGAGCTTTTGGCGCGGCGCTGGCGGCGCCGGGGCGCTCAGGCAGATGTCGGAATGCCTGTTCCAGCTCGACAATGCGCGGTCTGACGACTGGCCTGCAATGGCGCCGCGTCTGCGCGCCGCGCTCAGCGCTCCCGCGCGGGAGGTTCTCTCTGCCGCCGAGGCCAGTAGCCCGCGGTTTGCCGAATTCTTTGCCGATTTCGCCCGGCCTGAAAGCCGGACAGAGACCCGACGGGGGTGTGGGGCATGAGCGCGGCGCGACGGACGGCGTTGATCGGGGCAGGGCTGACGGTGATATACACCGGGCTGATTGCCGCGGCCGATGCCATCACCAAACTGATCGCAGGCAGCTACGAGGCGCCGCAGATGTTCGCCGTTTCCGGCGCGATCGTCGTCGCCCTGAGCCTGTTGACCGCGCGGCGGCGGGGGGAGCGGCTGGTCACGGGATATCCCCGGGCAATGGCGATGCGGTCAGGGGCAACGGTGCTGGCGGCATTATCGTTTTTCGAAGCCTTCCGGCTGTTGCCATTTTCCGAGGTTTTCCTGTTCATCGCGCTGATGCCGATCCTGGCGGCGTTGATGTCGGGGCCGATCCTGAACGAACATGTGCGACCAGCAGCCTGGGGCGCGCTGGCCGCCGGAGCCATCGGGGTGATCTGTCTTTTCCCCGACCAGGCACTAGAGGATGGCACTGGTTACATCTGGGCCGGAGCTGCTGCGCTGTCAGGTACATTTTCCATGGTTATGTCGCGCTTTATCGGTCAGTTTGAAAGTAATACATCAGCACAGGTGTTCTTCCCTAACCTGGCGCTCCTGGGAGGCTCGGTGTTGGTTCTGCCCGTGGTATGGCAGCCTATGGCGCTGGCCGATCTGGGGTGGATTGCGGCTTATGCCGGGCTGTTGTTCCTGGCACGCTGGTTCTCGGTGGTGGCGCTGCGCTCGCTTCCCGCCTATGTGGTCACGCCGCTGATGAACCTGCAGTTTGTCTGGATGGTGGCGCTAGGTGCTCTGGCCTTTGGAGAGTGGCCAGGGCTGGAGACCCTGCTTGGTGCCGCAGTGGTGGTGGCGAGCGGCCTTTACCTGCTGTGGGATCGGATGTTTCCGCAGGTTCGCTTGATGGATAAGGTTAGAAACTTCCTGTAACCATCTGCAAACAGGTGGAAATGGAAGACATTCTTACATCGCGAAGGAGGTGCCGCAACCGCAGGACGAGGTGGCGTTCGGATTGTCGATCACGAAGCGGGCGCCGATCAGCTCCTCGGTGAAGTCGATGGTGGCATTGGCCAGAAACGGCAGCGACACGGAATCGACCACGACCTTTTCGCCCTGGCTTTCCAGCACCAGATCATCCGAGGCCGGATCGTCCAGCAAGATATTGTACTGGAACCCGGAACAGCCACCGCCTTCGACTGCAACGCGCAAGGCTTTGCCCTGGTCGGCGGCACCGATTTCGGACAGGCGGGCAAAGGCGCGCTCGGTCACTTTCGGGGGCAGGTTCATGGAACTCTCCGGCGGTTTGAATTTCTTGGTAAGTCCAATATAGATGCCTGTGACAATTGGACAAGGACAAGGACCGCAGATGCTTGCGCCCTACGCCTCGAAGCCCGAACAAAGCCGTGGCCGGCTGGTTCCGGAAGAGGAAAGCCATTTCCGGTCGCCGTTCCAGCGCGACCGTGACCGGATCATCCACGCCAGCGCCTTTCGCCGGCTGAAGCACAAGACGCAGGTCTTCGTCGAACATGAGGGCGACAATTATCGCACTCGGCTGACCCATTCGATCGAGGTCGGGCAGGTGGCGCGCACCGTGGCCGGTGCCCTTGGCCTGAACCAGGAGCTGACCGAGGCGGTGGCGCTGGCCCATGATCTGGGTCACACACCCTTCGGCCACACCGGAGAGGACGCGCTGCACGCGTTGATGGAGCCCTACGGCGGTTTTGACCACAATGCCCAGGCCATCCGTATCGTCACAAAGCTGGAACGGCATTACGCCGAATTCGACGGGCTGAACCTGACTTGGGAAACGCTTGAGGCGATTGCCAAGCACAATGGGCCGGTGGAGGGGGCGCTTCCCTGGGCGTTGGCCGAATGCAACGCCGCCCTCGACCTTGAGCTTCATACCCATGCCAGTGCCGAGGCGCAGGTGGCGGCCTTGGCCGATGATATCGCCTATAACAATCACGATCTGCACGACGGGTTGCGCGCCGGTCTCTTCACTGATGAGGAGATCACCGCATTGCCGATGATCGGCCCGGCCTATGCCGAGGTCGACGCGAAATACCCCGGGCTCGACTGGAACCGTCGCCGGCACGAGGCCCTGCGGCGGGGGTTCGGGGGGATGGTCGGCGATGTGATCGACACTTCGCGCGCGCGGTTGGCCGAAAGCGGCGCCAGCTCGGTCGAGGAGATCCGCGCGCTTGGTCGCCCGGTGGTGCAATTCTCGCCCGAAATCTGGACGCAACTCAAGGATATCCGCGAATTTCTGTTCCGCCGGATGTATCGCGCCCCCAGTGTGATGGTGATCCGCAAGCAGGTTGCCGTGGTGGTGGAGGAGCTGTTCGATCTGTTCCTGCATGATCCCGGGCTGTTGCCGGAGCGCTGGCTGCATGATCTGGCAATGGCCGAAGGGGACGAGACCGCAGTGGCGCGGATCATTTCGGATTACATCGCCGGGATGACCGACCGCTTCGCGCTGCATGAACACGAACGGCTGATGAAACCCTGAACAGAGGAGGGCGCCCTTCATGGTCTCCCCCGCAGATGGTGCCCTGTCGCCGGTGACCGCCTTCGCCCTTGTCGGTGCGCTTGGCGTCGGGTCGCAATGGCTGGCCTGGAAGCTGCGACTTCCGGCAATCGTGCTGATGCTGCTGGCCGGGCTGCTGATCGGTCCGGTGCTGGGGGTCTTCGATCCGGCCCGGGATATCGGCGATCTGATGGCGCCGATGATCTCGATCGCGGTGGCGATCATCCTGTTCGAGGGCGGTCTGACGCTGAACTTCCACTCGCTCGCTGGCGCGGCGGAAGGTGTGCGCCGGCTGGTGGTGCTCGGGGCGCCGCTGGGCTGGCTGACCTCGGCGCTGGCGCTGCATTTCGTGGCCGGGCTCGGCTGGGAAAGCGCTGCGGTCTTCGGTGGCATCCTGATCGTGACTGGCCCCACGGTGATCGCGCCTTTGCTGCGCACCGCACGGCTGCAAAAACGCCCCTCGGCGCTGCTGCAATGGGAGGCGATCGTCAACGATCCTGTCGGCGCGCTGGCGGCGGTTCTGGCCTTCGAGGTGGTGGTCGTCGTTCATGCCGATGCCAGTGCCGCCTTTGCCATCTGGGAGCTGTTGCGCGGTATCGCCTTCGCCGCAGTGATCGGGGTGGCCGGGGGCTGGGGGCTTGCCCGCGCCTTTGAACGTGGCGGGGTTCCCGAATACATGAAGGTGCCGGTGCTCTTTGCCGCGCTGCTGGCAGGCTTTGCTCTGGCCGATGCGCTGTTGCATGAAAGCGGGCTGCTGACGGTGACGATCATGGGCATCTGGATCGCCAACGCCGGCTTGCCGTCTTACGAGGAAATCCGGCGGTTCAAGGAACATGCCACCATCCTGCTGGTCTCCGGCGTTTTCATCCTGCTGGCGGCGGGGATGAACCTCGATACGCTTTCGGTGCTCGATTGGCGGGCGGCGGTCTTCGTTGTGGTCCTGATCCTGATTGCGCGGCCCCTGGCGGTGCTGACGGCGCTGGCCTTCACCAAGGTGCCAAAGCGCGAACGGCTGCTGGTGGCCTTTACCGGCCCGCGCGGTGTGGTGCTGGTGGCGGTCGCGGGGCTGTTCGGGGAACGGCTGGTGACGCTGGGGGTGGAGGATGCGGGGCGCGTCGCGCCGCTGGCCTTTGTCATCGTTTCCGCCACAGTGGTGCTGCACGGCTTTACCCTGGCACCGCTGGCGCGGTTGCTGGGGCTGACCGCGACGGGGCGGGGCGGGGTAGTGCTGGTCGGTGGCTCCAGTTTTTCGACCGCGCTGGGGGAGGCGCTGGAAAAGCTGGAGATCCCCGTGCTGGTGACCGATACCAATATCATCCGTCTGCGCAGCGCGCGGAATGCGGGGCTCAAGACCTTTTATGGCGATATCCTGTCCGAAAGCGCCGAATATGGTCTGGATCTGATCGGCTATGACCGGGTGCTCGCCCTCAGCGAGAACGATGCCTACAACACGCTGGTCGCCACCGATCTGGCGACGGAATACGGCCGGACCCGTGTGTTCCAGTTGCGCCGCGAGGCGCAGGAGACCCGCCGCCACACCCTGCGCACTACATTGGGGGGGCGACGGCTGGCAGGCGGTTTGACCTTTGGCGCGCTGAACCGGTGCATGCATCAGGGCTGGCGTATCCGCACCACCCGGCTGAGCGAGGAGTTCGGCTATCGCGCCTTCCGCGAGGCTTTTCCCGACAGTGTGCTGATCGGTGAGCTGCCCGAGCGCGGCGACCTTCGCCTGTTCGAGCCGCGCGAGGATGACAGCGATCCGAAACTGACCACCGGGGCGCAGGTGATCCATCTGGCACCGCCCGAGGCCGAAGCGGATGCCGCAGCCGCCTCAGCCAGGGCATAGATCGGCCCGGAAGACTGCGATCGGGGGGGGCGCTCAGGATTGACCTTGGTGGCAAAGATGCTAGACCCGGCGCGCTCCGGTACTGCCACCACTGCCGTCCTTGAAGGAAATCTAAGGTATGAACATTTTCGCCGATATCCGCGCGCTCGTGCTAGACAACCTGGCCGTCATGACCTCCGAGGGGCTGCTGCCCGCCGGTCTGTCGTTTGACAACGTCACGGTGGAACCGCCGCGCGACGCCGCGCATGGGGATATGGCGACCAACGCCGCCATGGTGCTGGCCAAGCCTGCCAAGATGAAACCCCGCGATATTGCCGAGGCGCTGGCCGCCCGGCTGACCGCCGATGACCGGATCGCGGGGGCCGAGGTGGCCGGCCCCGGTTTTCTGAACCTGCGGATCGAGACGCGGGTATGGCAGGGGCTGATCGGTGCGGTGCTGGCCGAAGGGACGGCCTATGGCCGGTCGGACCTCGGGCATGGGATGAAGGTCAACGTCGAATATGTCAGCGCCAACCCGACCGGCCCGCTGCACGTGGGCCATACCCGGGGCGCGGTCTTCGGCGATGCACTGGCGAGCCTGCTGGATTATTCCGGCCATGATGTCACCCGCGAATATTACATCAACGACGGCGGTGCTCAGGTCGATGTGCTGGCCCGGTCGGTCTATCTGCGCTATCTCGAAGCGCTGGGGGCCGAGGTCGATTTCCCCGATGGCACCTATCCCGGCGAATATCTGATCGAGGTCGGCAAGACCCTGGCCGAGGAGATCGGCGATCGTTACGTCGATCAACCCGAATCCGTCTGGCTGGCAGAGCTGCGCGAGTACGCCACCGGCAAGATGATGGCGCTGATCCGCGAGGATCTGGCGGCGCTTGGCGTCAAGATGGATGTCTTCTTCTCGGAAAAGTCGCTCTATGGCACCGGCAAGATCGAAGATGCGATCGAACATCTGCGCGCCAAGGGGCTGATCTATCGCGGTGTGCTGGAACCGCCGAAGGGCAAGACCCCGGAAGATTGGGAGCCGCGCGAACAGACGCTGTTCAAGTCGACCGATCATGGCGACGACGTCGACCGGCCGATCATGAAATCGGACGGCAGTTGGACCTATTTCGCCCCCGATATCGCCTATCACTATGACAAGATCACCCGCGGTTTCGATGAGTTGATCGACATCTTCGGGGCCGATCACGGCGGCTATGTCAAACGGATGAAGGCGGCTGTTTCGGCGCTGTCCGAAGGCAAGGTGCCGGTCGACATCAAGCTGACCCAGCTGGTGAAGCTGTGGAAGAACGGCGAGCCGTTCAAGATGTCGAAGCGGGCAGGGAACTTTGTCACCCTGCGCGACGTGGTCGATCAGGTCGGCCCCGATGTGACCCGTTTCGTCATGCTGACCCGCAAGAACGACGCGCCGCTGGATTTCGACTTCGACAAGGTGCTGGAGCAAAGCCGCGAGAACCCGGTGTTCTACGTGCAATACGCCAACGCCCGGGTGATGAGCGTGATGCGCAAGGCGACCGAGGCGGGGATCGCCGTCGATGATGCCACGCTGCGGGCTGCCGATCTGGGACTGATCGGCCATGACGCCGAACTGACGGTGGCCAAGAAGCTGGCCGAATGGCCGCGTCTGGTGGAAACCGCTGCCCGCGCGCATGAACCGCATCGGATCGCCTTCTACCTCAACGAACTGGCCAGCGATTTCCACGCGCTGTGGAACCGCGGCAACGATGTGGTCGAGCTGCGTTTCGTGCAAGAGGGCGATGCGGCAACAAGCCAGGCAAAAATGGCCCTGGCACGCGCCGTTTCCGTTGTTATTTCCGCAGGCCTTGGTATTCTTGGGGTCACGCCGGCGCAGGAGATGCGATAAGCAAATCGCCCGAACCGCCGGCCCGAGGCAGTTAAGCAAGTGAACCCGGAGCGTGGGACATGACCTGCGCCACAGGGCAGTGAGGCGGATATGGCGGATAACGAGTACACCTATGGCGTGTATGGGGAAGAGCTCTATGCGGAGGATTACGCTCCGCAGGAGGGCGCGAACCTTGCACCGGCACGGGAAGGGCGCGGTTTCAGTCGTGTCGTGAACATCGCCGGGGCGGTGGCTTCTCTGGCGCTGGTGGTGGGCGTTGGCGTCTGGGGCTACAAGCTGATGGTCCGCGATGTCAGCGGCGTACCGGTGGTGCGCGCGCTGGCGGGGCCGATGCGGGTGTCCCCCGAGGACCCGGGCGGTCAGCCGGCTGATCACATGGGGCTTGCCGTCAACGAGATCGCCGCCGGCCAAGGCGCCAGCGAGGAACTGCCCGAACGGCTGACGCTGGCACCGCGCCCGGTGCATCTGTCCGATGAGGACACGCCGATGACTGGCGAGGAGGAAACTGTCGTTGCCGCCTCAGCCGATGCGCAGGCGGTTGAAAAATTCCGGGATGGGTCGATTGACGCCTTGGTGCGGCAGTTGACCGATGGCGTCGACCCGCTTGATGGGGGCGAGGATGCCGATGAGACCATGGCCATGGGCGAGGAAACTGCTGATGATCGGATCGGAGCCGAGCTTGCCGGGCTCGATCCCGAACTTCTGAACGCGCCGGGCATCAAGGTCTCGCCGCGCCCGATGGAGCGGCCGCTGCGTCTGGCCTCTGCGCGGGCCGATGTGGCCGAGGCACTGGAGACGGCGCAAAACGTGATGGCCTCGAGCGGGGCGGCTGAGATCGAGGCAAGCTCTCTGTCTGCCGGCACCCGTCTGGCCCAGCTCGGGGCTTATGATAGCCCCGAGATTGCGCGCGAGGAATGGGAAAAGCTGTTCGGCCGGTTCGGGGATTACATGGACGGCAAGAAACGGGTGATCCAGAAGGCCAGCAGTGGCGGGCGCACCTTCTATCGGCTGCGTGCCATGGGCTTCGATGACCTGAGCGATGCGCGCCGGTTCTGTTCCGCCCTGGTCGCCGAAAATGCCGATTGCATCCCGGTGACCGTGCGGTGAGGTTCGGTGCTACGATTCTGGATGCCGAGGGGCTGCGCCTCTCGGCTGACGAGATTTCCCTGTTTCGTGACACCAACCCTTTCGGGTTCATCCTGTTCGCGCGCAATATCGACGGTCCGGATCAGATCCGGGCGCTGTGCGATGACATGCGCGAGGCGGTCGGGCGCGAGGCGCCGATCCTGATCGACCAGGAAGGCGGTCGGGTGCAGCGGCTGCGCGCGCCGCTCTGGCGCGAATGGTTGCCGCCGCTGGATCACGTCGCGCGCGCCGGTGAGGATGCCGAGCGGGCGATGTTCCTGCGCTATCGTCTGATCGCGGCTGAACTGCGCGATCTGGGCATCGACACCGATTGTGCCCCGATGGCCGATCTGGCCGGCGCAGAGACGCATCCCTTCCTGAAGAACCGCTGCTATGGCTCTGATCCCGAAACCGTGGCGCGGCTGGCGCGCGCGGTGGCCGATGGGCTGATGGCGGGCGGTGTGTTGCCGGTGCTGAAACATATCCCCGGCCATGGCCGCGCCACCCAGGACAGCCATTTCGATCTGCCCCATGTCGCTGCCGATGCCGAAGAGCTGGACGATACCGATTTCGCCGCCTTTCGCATGCTGAACGATCTGCCGATGGGGATGACCGCGCATCTGGTCTATGAGGCGCTTGATGATCGCCCGGCGACGCTGTCGCCTGCGGTGATGGCGATGATCCGCGATCAGATCGGCTTTGACGGGCTGATCATGACGGACGATATCTCGATGAAGGCGCTCAGGGGAGATTTGGCCGATCTGTCGCGTGCCTCGCTGGCTGCGGGCTGCGGTGTGGTGCTCTTGTGCAATGCCTCGCTGGAGGAGCGCCGCGCCGTGGCCGAGGCCGCCGGAGAGATGACCGAGACCGCCCAGGCCCGGGCCGAGGCTGCGCTTGCCGCCCGTCAGGCGCCCGAAACGCTTGACATTCAGGCCGCCGAAGACGAGCTTTCCCGCCTCATGGGCGGACAGGTCTATGGCGGATAGAGACCTTTTTGAAGAAGATGACCGGCTGTCAGTGACCGAACGCCTCGCGGCGGAGGCGCTGATTGTCGATGTCGATGGGTTCGAAGGCCCGTTGGACGTGCTGCTGATGCTGTCGCGCACGCAAAAGGTCGATCTGCGCAAGATTTCGGTGCTGCATCTGGCGCGGCAATACCTGTCCTTTGTCGAAAGGGCGAAGGCGCTCAGGATCGAGCTGGCCGCTGACTATCTGGTGATGGCGGCCTGGCTGGCCTTTCTCAAATCGCGGCTGCTGCTGCCGCCCGATCCCACCGAAGACGGCCCCTCGGGCGAGGAACTGGCGGCGCATCTGGCCTTTCAACTGGAACGGTTGCAGGCGATGCGCGATGTGGCGGCGCGCCTGATGGCCCGCGATCAGAAGGGCCGTGATTTCTTTGTGCGCGGGCAGGGCGAGGATGTGATGCGCATCCGCACCGTCACTTATTCGGCGACACTGCTCGATCTGATGCAGGGCTATGCCCGGGTGCGCACACGGGATGAATTCCGCCCCTTCGTGATGGACCGTCACAACGTTTTCACCATGGAACAGGCCCTGGACCGGATGCGGCCGCTGATCGGCTTTGCCGGCGACTGGACCGATCTGACCAGCTATCTGCCCGATGGTTGGGAGAATGATCCAGTGCGCCGTCGCTCGGCCACGGCGGCGACCTTTGCCGCCTCGCTGGAGCTGGTCAAGGAGGGGCATATGGAGATCCGGCAGACCGAGACCTTCGCCCCGATCCAGTTGCGCAGAAAGGACAAGTCAGAGTGAGCGACCAGCAGGAGCGTGAGGAGCCCAGAGAGGCCCCCCTTTTCGAAGCGCCGCCGATCGAGGAACAGGAACGTATGGTCGAGGCGGTGTTGTTCGCCAGCGCCGAGCCGGTCACCGTGCGTGATCTCGAAGCGCGAATGCCGCACGGCTGCGATCCGGCCGAGGCGCTGGTGCGCCTGCGCCAGCGTTATCAGGGGCGCGGCGTGCAGGTGGTGCGGGTCGGCGATGCCTGGGCGATCCGGACCGCCCCCGACATGGGCTTTCTGATGCAGAAGGAAACGGTGGAGGTGCGCAAGCTGTCGCGCGCCGCGATCGAGACGCTTGCCATCGTCGCCTATCATCAGCCCTGTACCCGGGCGGAGATCGAGGAAATCCGCGGTGTGTCGGTCAGCAGGGGCACCATCGACCAGCTTCTTGAAATGGAATGGATCCGCTTTGGCCGCCGTAAGATGACGCCAGGGCGTCCGGTCACCTTCGTGGTGACCGAGGAGTTTCTCGATCACTTCGGGTTGGAAACCGCCCGCGATCTGCCGGGGCTGAAGGATCTGCGGGCCGCAGGCCTGCTGGAGAACCGTCCGCCGCCGGGCGCGATCCCTCTTGGCAAGAGCGAGGACGACGAGGACGAGCTGAACAGCCCGGAAACCGGCCAGACCGAGCTGTTCGAGGATTAATTTTCCCGAAAAGTCGGCGGCAGGCCCTGAAATTCGCACATTTCACGCTTAGGTTAGGGATCAGCCGCCAGGGACAGAAACGAAGGACGTGCCGGAATGAACTTGAATCAGATCATCAACATGATCCTGCGGCAGGTGATGCATCGGCTCGTTCGCGGCGGGGTGAACGCGGGTATCGATGCGGCCTCTTCCCTGGGCAAGAAGCAAAGGCGTCGCTCGCCGCAGGCGGGGCCGGATCGCTATGGTCAGGGCGCGGATGAGGCCACCCGGGCCGAGATGGGGCAACAGCAGCAGACCAGCGCGGAAGAACGCGAACGTATTCGCCGCATTCGTCAGGCACGCCGCGCCGCCCGCGCCGCTGACAACAAGCACTGAAATCGGTTCGCCTGTCCGCGGAACCGGGGCGCGCCGGGCTCAGTCGGCGCGGAAGTGCTTTGACAGCTTCAGTCCCTGGCCCTGATAGTTCGACGCGATCCCGGCGCCATAGAGGCGGCTGGGGGGCTGAGACATGTGTTCATAGACCAGACGGCCCACCACTTGCCCGTGTTCCAGCACGAAGGGCGCCTCGTGGCAGCGGACTTCGAGCACACCGCGCGCCCCGGCACCACCAGCCCCGGCGTGGCCAAAGCCTGGATCGAAGAAGCCGGCGTAATGGACACGGAATTCCCCCACCATGGCGACATAGGGCGCCATCTCGGCGGCATAGTCGGGCGGGATATGCACCGCCTCGCGGCTGACCAGGATATAGAAGGCGCCCGGGTCCAGGATGATATGGCCGGTGGTCGTGCGGATCTCTTCCCAGAATTCGGCGGGATCATAGGCGCCAATGCGGTCGAGGTCGATCACCCCGGTGTGGGGCTTGGCGCGATAGCCGACCAGATCGGAGCCCCGCGGGTGCAGGTCGACGGAAAACCCCAGCCCCTGTTCGATCACCGCAGGCCCGTCGACCAGCGGGGTTTCGGCGTGCAGGGTGCGCAGGGCGTCGTCGCTGAGCATGGATTGACCGCGTCGGAAGCGAATCTGATTGAGCCGCATGCCAGGCCGCACCAGGACCGAAAAGCTGCGCGGGCAGATTTCGGCATAAAGCGGGCCGTGATACCCGGCGGGAATCCTGTCGAATTCGGTGCCTTCGTCGATGATCGTCCGGGTCAGCAGATCGAGCCGCCCGGTGGAGCTTTTGGCGTTGGCGACAGCCGTCATGTCGTCGGGCAGGGCCAGCGATTCGGCCAGCGGCACCAGATAGACGCAACCCTTTTCCAGTACTGCGCCATGGGTCAGGTCGATTCGGTGCATTTCGAATTCGCGCAGACGGTCTTCGACGCTATGGCCCTGGCCAGCAAGGAAGGAGGCGCGCACGCGATAGGCGACAGTGCCCAGTCGCAGATCGAGACTGGCGGGCTGGACCTGTGCGTCCAGTACCGGATCTTCGGCATGGATCGCGCCGCTGGCCAGCATGTCGCGGATTTGATGATCGGGGCAAACGCCTGTCATAAGCCTGTCCTGTCCTGTTGTGGAAGGCGGCTGAAGTGGTAACGCTTGTAGAATTTGGTCGGGCTAGCAGGACTCGAACCTGCGACCTTCCGTCCCCCAGACGGACGCGCTACCAGGCTGCGCCATAGCCCGACGTGGGGGTCTTCATACTGTATTTGGGGGCAGGGGCAAGGGGGTGAAACAAAGATTTTCATTCCCCGAGCGCTTTTTCCTGACGGTCGTACCAATCGCGGAGCGCGCGGGTGAAGGGGGCGATGCGCGCGGCCTCCAGAGGGGTCAATTTCGCGATGCCGGCAAGATGCCCAAGAAGGCCCGGAGCATGGGACGAGGCGGCCTCAGGCGCGGCGGTGGCGATCTCCGC
Source organism: Pseudodonghicola xiamenensis DSM 18339 (assembly GCF_000429365.1). Classification (GTDB taxonomy): domain Bacteria; phylum Pseudomonadota; class Alphaproteobacteria; order Rhodobacterales; family Rhodobacteraceae; genus Pseudodonghicola; species Pseudodonghicola xiamenensis. The sequence goes on from NZ_AUBS01000001.1 coordinate 310,279, forward strand.
GGTCTCGGCGGGCAGGCTTTCGGCCGGGGCGCTGTCCTGCTGCGGAGAGGCGGCCGCATCATCGCTCTGTTTCGGGGTCTGTTCCGGCATAGCCGTCCCGACGGTCTCGCCCTGCGGCTCGAAGCGGGGCAGGCCACCGGCGGTGTCGGGCGATTCTGTCCCGGTCCGGGGCGGCTCTTCCACGGTCTCCTCTGCCGGCGGGGCGGGCGGGGGAGCATCGGGCGGGATGTCTTCGGTGATTTCGCCGGTGGCAGCGGGCCCGACCGCGGCAGGGCCGCTGGGCTTGGCCTTGAAGGCGAGCACGGTGCCGCGTTCCTCTGCCGGTGCAGCGGCGGCGGCAGGGGGGATGGCAATAGGGGGAATCACCAGATCCTCGGCATCCAGAGGCGGCGACAGCGTCGCCACATGGGCCACCCCCTGTTCGCGCAGGATTTTCTGCACGCCCTTGATGGTCATGCCGTCATCATGCAGCAATGTCTTGATGCCGCCGATCAGCCGCATGTCCGAAGGACGATAATAGCGCCGCCCGCCAGCGCGCTTGACGGGTTTCACCTGGGTGAACTTACTTTCCCAGAATCGCAAGACATGCGCCTGCACCCCGAGCCAGGCCGCGACTTCACTAATGGTGCGGAAGGCATCCGGGGACTTAGTCATTATGTCAGGCCTGTTCAGTCGCGGTTGCCGTCGGCGACGCGGTCTTTCATCAGATGCGAGGGCCGGAAGGTCAGCACGCGGCGCGGCTGGATCGGCACCTCTTCCCCGGTTTTCGGGTTGCGGCCCACGCGGGCGGATTTATCCCGCACGCTGAAGGTGCCGAAGGAAGAGATTTTCACCTGCTCTCCCCGCACCAGCGCATCTGAAATATGGTCCAGCATGCTTTCGACAAGCTGGGCACTTTCGTTACGTGACAGACCGACTTCGCGAAACACGGCTTCGCTCAGGTCCATACGTGTCAGAGTTTTCGAGCCCATACCAATCCCCTTGAGTTCTCCTCAGAATAGGGCCAGGGCAATTTCGCTGTCAATATCAATGAATTGCAGGGGAAAGTTATGCGGCAGTGCAGCATGACCTACCAGCGCAGCACCACCGACCCCCAGGCCAGCCCACCGCCGATTGCCTCGGTCACGAGCAAATCTCCCGGTTTGATCTGGCCTCGCGTCTTGCCAACGGAAAGTGCCAGTGGAATCGACGCGGCCGAGGTATTGCCATGATCCTGCACCGTCACCACGACTTTCTCCATCGGCAGGCCCATTTTCTTGGCGGTGCCCTGGATGATGCGGATATTGGCCTGATGCGGCACGATCCAATCGACGTCCTCGGGCGTCAACCCGGCACGTTCCAGCGCCTCTTCGGCGGTCTTGGCCAGCTTTTCAACCGCGTGGCGGAACACCTGGTTGCCCTGCATCCTGAGATAGCCCGACGTGCCGGTCGACACGCCGCCATCGACGAAGAGCAGATCCTTGTATCGTCCGTCCGAATGCAGATCGACGGAAAGGATACCCCGATCCGAGGGCATGCCGGGTTCTTCCCGGCCCTCGAGGACCAGAGCCCCGGCACCGTCCCCGAACAACACGCAGGTCGAACGGTCGGTCCAGTCCATGATGCGTGAAAAGGTTTCGGCGCCGATCACGAGCACCCGCTGCGCCTGACCCGACAGAATCAGCGCATTGGCAGTCGACAACGCATAGATGAAGCCGGCGCAGACCGCCTGGACATCGAAGGCGAAGCCATGCGTCATCTCCAGCCGCGCCTGCACCATGGTGGCGGCGGAGGGGAAGGTCAGATCGGCCGTTGATGTGGCCAGGACGATGGCGTCGATACCGTCGGCATTGATGCCTGCATCGGCCAGCGCGGCCTTGGCGGCATGAGTCGCCAGATCCGAGGTCATTTCACCTTCGGCGGTGAAGTGACGCCGCTCGATGCCCGACCGGGTGCGAATCCATTCGTCCGATGTGTCGAGAGTCTTCTCGAATTCCGAGTTGGGAACGACGCGCTCGGGGAGGTAGTGGCCGACCCCGATCACGACGGAACGCTTCACCATGATGTTATGCCTGCCCTTTGTCGTCTTTTTCTTTTGTGGCGGAGTTGACGCCACGTCCATCGGCATCTTGTGTAAGCTCGGCAGTCGATGCAACCCGTGCCGCCAGCTTTTCGGCAAAACCCGACTGGGCAAGCTGAAAGGCCAGTTTGATCGCGGCCGAAACGCTGGTGGCATCGGAGCCACCGTGAGATTTCACCACCGTGCCGTTGAGGCCGAGGAAAATGCCACCGTTCGATCGGCGTGGGTCGATCCGCTTTTTCAGCCGCCGGAGCGATGTGATCGCCAGGATCGAGGCCAGCCGCGACAGTAGTGAATAGCGGAACGCTTCGCGCAGAGCCTGGCCGATCATGCTGGCGGTGCCTTCGCCGGTCTTGATCGCGACATTGCCGGTAAAGCCATCGGTCACGATCACATCGGCGACATCGCCGGGGATGTCGCTGCCTTCGACAAAGCCGACGAAATCGAAATTCGCCTTGTCGGCGAACTGGCCGATCAGCGCGTGCGCCTCTTTCAGCTCGGGCCGGCCCTTGTGTTCCTCGGTGCCGACATTCAGCAGGCCCACACGGGGGCGGCGCAGATCCATGCCATTTCTGGCATAGGAGGCGCCCATCATCGCGTATTGCAGCAGATCGCGGGCATCGGCGCGCACATCGGCACCGACATCCAGCATCACATTGGCGCCTTGCGGATTGCGTGACGGCCAGTGAATCGCGATCGCCGGCCGGCTGATCCCGGGCAGGCGACGCAGGCATAGCATGCTCAGCGCCATCAGGGCGCCGGTATTGCCACAGGACACCGCCCCATGTGCCTTGCCATCACGCACGGATTCGATCGCGGTCCACATCGAGGTGCCGCGCCCATGGCGCATGACGTGACTGGGCTTGTCTTCCATGGTGACCACTTCGGTCACGTCATGAAAGGCAACACGCCCCGCAAGCGAGCGGCGGCGCGCGACCAGCGGTTTGAGCTGGTCCTCCGGTCCATGCAGAATGAAGCCGATATCGGGATTCTTGCGGGCGGAAAGATCCATGCCCGCAACGACCACGCCGGGCCCGGCATCCCCCCCCATGGCGTCGACCGATACGACGATTCGTCCAGCCTCGGGGCTGGACGGGTCAGGCATCTGGTCGGGCATGGGGGTCATGCGCGAAAGCTACTGGCGTGGCTCAAGCCGCGTCTTCGTCCAGCTCGATCTCGTCGCTCATCGCGACGACTTCACGGTCGTCGTAATGGCCGCAGGACGGGCACACGTGGTGCGGGCGCTTCAGTTCGCCGCAGTTCGAGCATTCGTTGGGGTTTGCAGCAACCAGAGCGTCATGCGCCCGGCGGTTGTTGCGGCGCGACTTGGATACTTTGTTCTGTTGGACAGCCATGTCTCAACCCTTGTCTGATCTGGGGCTGCGAGCGGTCTCGCGAGCCGTGTTTCGATTCCGTGTTATACGGTGTGACGTGCGTTTAGGCCGGGGCCCGCAGCTTGTCCAACCCTAAATCCGATGAGCGGGCGAAAATACTGCGAATTCTTGCCGGCGCAAGGGGTTTTTCCGCGAATTCGCGAAACCGCCCCGGCCGGTCGGTGGCGGATCAGGGTTTATCCTTCAGGGCGTCGCGCAATGAGGCAAGCCCGGCGAAGGGGCGGGTATCCTCGTCGCGCATCGCCTGTTTGTCCGGTTCGGTGAAGACGGCTTCGCCCAGGGCTGCGCCTTCGGCACGGGGGTAGAGCGGCAGCGCCAGTTCCAGCGCCTCGATCATCACCGCCGCGGCGTCGATCTCCGGGCCGAGCGGTTCGGCGTTGTCATCTTCGGGCATCTCGATCTCAATACCCTCGGGCGGGGCGCTCTCGGCCACATAGAGCCGTCGCACTGCCGTGTCGATGCGGGTGGTCACCGGTTCCAGGGTGACGACGCAGGGCTGCACCACCGTGGCGCCGAGCTGGCCTTCGAGCAGCCAGTCGCGCCGGCCCTGGGCAGTGATCTTGCCGGTAAAGCGCAGCTTGCGCAGCGCGGAGAGATCAAGTTCTGCCGCGATCCGGGCGCGGGCCTCGGCATCGGGAGAGAAATCGAAGGCAGTGGCGGCGTTCTGCGGCAGCTCGGCCACCCGGAAGGCGTGGGTTTCGGTCATCGCGGTCTATCGGCTTTCTTCTGGTTGTGGCTTCGCAATCTTGAACCAAGGGCCCAGTTTATATAATCGGGAGGTCAGGCGCATTAAAGCCAAGGCGAGAGGGCAGTTATGACTGTATTCGTACCACCGCTCAAGACGGGTCTGCGGGCCACCCTGCTGGGGATAGCCCTGTTGGCCATGACGGGCTGCGTGGCGATCTACCGCAATCATGGCTATGTGCCGCCCGAGGACGAGCTGAACGCGATCAAGGTGGGTGTCGATACCCGCGATACCGTGCTTGAGCAGGTCGGCCCGCCGACATCCTCCGGCGTGCTGAAGGATAGCGGATTCTATTACGTCGAATCGCGGATGCGCCATTACGGGCCGATGGAGCCGAAGGTGGTTTCGCGCGAGGTGGTGGCCATCAACTTCGACAAGCGTGGCGTGGTCAGTGGCATCGAGCGCTACGGGCTGGAAGACGGCAAGGTGATTCCGCTGCAGCGGCGGGTGACCTCCTCGAGCGTCGACGACAAGACCTTCCTGCGCCAGCTTCTGGGCAACCTCGGTCGCTTCAACCCCGCCAACGCGCTGGAATAAGGCGCGCGCGGAGGGGCTGACAGGGCGGCCTCCGGCGTCACCGCCCTGTCATGTCTTGTGTGATAGGGGCCGCGTGACTAGATTTCACCCAGAGGTCACGCCGGGGGCTGTAGATATCATGCCGCTTTTGATCAAAGGCCGTTATCGCGCGCGTCTGGCCGAGGGGGCGGAGGATGTGGTCGCCGCCCAGGCGCTGCGGACGTTGTCCTTCCGCACCTCGGCGCCGGACCGTGATGGGTTTGACGATATCTGTTCGCATATCCTGGTGCACGATACGCGCAGCGGCGCGCTGGTCTGTTGTTTCCGCATGCTGGTGCTGGAAGGCGGCGGCGATCTGGCGCGCAGCTATTCGGCGCAGTTCTATGAGCTCGAGGGGCTGCGCAGCTTCGAGGGCCGCATGGTAGAGATGGGGCGATTCTGCATCCACCCCGACTGGCACGATCCCGATATCCTGCGGGTCGCCTGGGGGGCGATGACGCGGTTTGTCGACGAACAGCGGATCGAGATGCTGTTCGGCTGTTCCTCCTTCGCGGGGACGGAGACCGGAGAATACCTCGATGCTTTCGCGATGCTGAAACACCGCCATCTGGGGCCGAAACGCTGGTTGCCCCGGGTCAAGGCACCTGATGTGTTCCGGTTCGCCGCGCGGCTGCGGCGCAAGCCTGATGCGAAAAAGGCCATGCTGAGGATGCCGCCCTTGCTGCGTACCTATCTGCTGATGGGCGGCTGGGTCAGCGATCATGCGGTGGTCGACCGGCAGATGAATACGCTGCATGTCTTCACCGGGCTGGAGATCGGGGCGATTCCCCCGGCGCGCAAGCGTCTTCTGCGCGCCGTGGCGGGGTGAGGCGCCGGACCTTGGAGGTTCGGGAACGGCCCGAGGTCTGGATTTCCGTATTTGGGACGAGAAGAAGCAGGGGCGGCGGCCCCGGAATTCGTCTGACGGTAACGGGGAGCCGTTGCAGAGATTGACGGCGACCGTCGGCGCGGATAGCTGGCAGGCATGGCACGTGTACCTCTTCTTCAGCTCAATGGCATTTCCCTCACCTTCGGGGGCGAGCCGGTATTTTCAGACCTTGATCTCGTGGTGCAGCCGGGTGATCGGGTGGCATTGGTCGGGCGCAACGGATCGGGCAAGTCCACCCTGATGAAGGTGATGGCCGGTCTGGTCGAGCCCGACCGGGGCGATGTGGTCGTCGGTCCCGGGGTGTCGGTCGGGTATATGGAGCAGGATCCGGAGATGGCGGGATTCGCCACGCTGGGTGATTTTGCTTCGGCTGGGCTGGCGCCGGGGGATCTCTATAAGGTCGAGCGCGCCGGCGAGGGGCTGAAATTCGATCCCGCCCGTCCGGTCGAGACCGCCTCGGGCGGGGAGCGGCGACGCGCGGCGCTGGCGCGGCTGATGGCCGAGGCGCCCGAGCTGATGCTGCTGGACGAACCGACCAACCATCTGGATATCGAGGCGATCGGCTGGCTTGAGCGTGAGCTTGCCGCCACCCGGGCCGGTTTCGTGCTGATCAGCCACGATCGCGCCTTTCTGCGCAACCTGACCCGCGCCACGCTGTGGATCGACCGGGGCCAGGTGCGGCGGCAGGAGAAGGGGTTCGAGCACTTCGAGGCCTGGCGCGATACGCTCTGGGAAGAAGAGGATCAGCAGCGCCACAAGCTGGATCGGTTGATCAAGTCCGAAGGCCGCTGGGCTGTCGAGGGCATCAGTGCACGACGCAAGCGGAACCAGGGCCGGGTGCGGGCGCTGCAGGCGCTCAGGGCTGAACGTGCCGGTCAGATCAAGCGCCAGGGCACTGCTGCCATGGCGCTGGAGGCCGGTCCGAAATCCGGCCGCAAGGTGATCGAGGCGGAAGGTATTTCAAAGACTTACGGCGACAAGGTGATCCTGCGAGATTTCTCGATCCGGATTTTGCGCGGTGATCGGGTGGCCTTTGTCGGCCCCAATGGCGCCGGCAAGACGACCTTGTTGAAAATCCTGCTGGGCGAGATCGAGCCGGATACTGGGACGGTCAGCCTTGGCACCAATCTGGAGATCGCGGTCTTCGATCAGGCGCGCGCCCAGCTCGACCCTGATGCGACGCTTTGGGACAGCCTGACCAGCGATCCGTCGATGCGGGTTTCGGGCAAGGCCGATCAGGTCATGGTGCGCGGCGTGCCGAAACATGTGGTGGCCTATCTCAAGGATTTCCTCTTTGACGAACGTCAGGCGCGGGCGCCGGTGCGGTCGCTGTCGGGGGGAGAGAAGGCGCGGCTGTTGCTGGCGCGGCTGATGGCGCAGAGCTCGAACCTGCTGGTGTTGGACGAACCGACCAACGATCTCGATGTCGAGACGCTGGATCTGTTGCAGGAGATTCTCGACGATTACGATGGCACCGTGTTGCTGGTCAGCCACGACCGGGATTTCCTGGATCGCGTGGCGGCGACGACCGTGGTGATGGAGGGCGACGGCAAGGCGACGATCTATGCCGGCGGCTGGTCCGACTATCAGGCTTTGAAGCCGAGTGTGATTTCGGAAAAGTCTGAAAAGCCAAGGGACAACAAGGCAAAGGTAAAGCAAGACGTGAAGGTGAAGCCTGGGCTCTCCTTCACTGAAAAGCATCGGCTTGAAGCCTTGCCGGCGGAGATCGAGCGGCTTGAAGCCGAGATCGTCAAGCTTGAGGCGCTGATGGCCGATCCGGAGCTTTACAGTCGCGAGCCGGTCAAGTTCCAGAAGGCGACCGAGGCACTGGTGCAGCGGCAGGAAAAGCTGGCCGCCGCCGAGGAGGAATGGCTGGAGCTGGAGGACAAGGCCTCGACCTCCTGATCCGGGGTTACCGTGCCCCGGCCCGTTGCGTGCCGGCTTGGGCCAGCAGCAGAACCGCGGTAAGCGCGGCAAACCCCGCGCCCGCCAGGAAGGTGGCCGAGGGGCCGAGGCGATCCCACAACAGCCCGGCAATGAGGCTGGCGGCCAGCATTGCCACTCCGGTGGCGGAGTTGAAGACGCCAAAGGCCGATCCCCGCAAGGTCTTCGGCGCGTGCTGGGCCACCAGTTTCGACAGCAACCCTTGGCTCAGCGCCATGTGAATGCCCCAGAGGGCGAGGCCGGCAAAGGTCCAGACCAGGCCGGAGACCAGTGCCAAGAGCAGATCGGCACAGATCAGGGCGGCAAGGCCGGTCAGCAGCAGTACCGCGGGAGAGGTCTGATCGGACCAAGCGCCGGCCGGATAGGCGCCCAGCGAATAGACGATGTTCATCGTCACCAGAACCAGCGGCGCCAACAGCAGCGGCAGGCCCTGCTCATGCGCCTTGAGGATGAGAAACGCCTCGCTGAACCGGGCGAGGGTGAAGAATACGCCGATCACCACCACGCCCCAGAAGGCCGGGCTGAACTGACGGATGTCGCGCAGCGGGATCGGCGGGGCGCTTGGTGGCTTGTCGGCACCGGAGGAGCGATCCTCCACCCCCAGAAGGACGCAGGCGACAGCCAGCAGGCCCGGGATTATGGCGAACCAGAAGACGGTGCGCATGTTGTCATCGAACAGCGCCATCAGCGCGATCGCCAGCAGCGGACCGATGAAGGCGCCGGCGGTATCCAGCCCCTGGCGCAGCCCATAGGCGCGACCGCGGATTTCGGGCGGGACGACATCGGCGATCAGCGCATCGCGCGGGGCGCCACGGATGCCCTTGCCGATTCGGTCGACGAAGTGGGCGGCAAAGACCGGGGCCGGGGCTCCGGCGATGGCAAAGAAGGGTTTTGACAGTGCGCCCAGGCCATAGCCGATCAGAATCAGCGGCTTGCGTCGCCCGATCCGGTCGGAGAGATAGCCGGAGAAGACTTTGACGATGGCGGCGGTTGCTTCCGCGATGCCTTCCAGGATGCCGACAAAGACCACACTGGCACCCAATGTCGTGGTCAGGAACAGCGGCAGCAGCGCATGGATCATCTCGGAGGAGATATCCATGAACAGGCTGACCAGCCCAAGGGCCCAGATGGTGCGTGGCAGGGCGGGGCGGGTCGATGTCGTGGGGGTCTTTGCGGTCATCGCGGCAAGCTTTCGGCTATCACCAGGCGTCGAGCGCGACGATAGGCCCGCACTTGCCGTGGCGCCAGTGCCGCCCGGGGCAGCGCGCGATGTCGTGAAGGGGGCTGCGCGCAAAACCGGCACAGCCCCGAAGCCTCAGCGCATTCTGAGCGCGCCGTCGATGCGGATCACCTCGCCATTGAGGTATCCCATCTCGACGATGAAGCCGGCCAGGCGGCCGTATTCCTCGGGCCGGCCCAGACGCGGCGGGTTCGGCACATCGGCGGCCAGTTGCTGTTGTGCCGGCTCGGGCAGGCCCATCAACATCGGCGTCAGAAAGATGCCCGGCGCGATCGCCATCACCCGGATGTTGTCGCGCGCCAGATCGCGCGCCATCGGCAGGGTCATGCCGACGATACCGCCCTTGGACGCCGAATAGGGCACCTGGCCCTTTTGCCCGTCGAAGGCCGCGACCGAGGCGGTGTTGATGATCACGCCGCGCTCGCCATCGGCATCGGGGGCGTTCTTGGCCATCTCGGCGGCGGCCAGACGGGCGACGTTGAAGCTGCCCACCAGATTGACGTCCACGGTGATCTGGAAGGTCGACAGCGGCAGCGGGCCGTCCTTGCCCAGGGTCTTGCCAACGGTGCCGATGCCGGCGCAATTCACCGCGGCGGTGATCTTGCCCATCTTCTCGACCGCATGGGCGATCGCCTTGGCGACAGACTCGTCGCTGGTCACATCGGTTTGCACGAAATACCCGCCGATCTCGGCTGCGACCTTTTCGCCGCGCTCGGCGTCGCGGTCCAGCAGGGTGACCTGCGCACCCTGGCTCGCGAAATAGCGCGCGGTGGCTTCGCCAAGACCGGACGCGCCGCCGGTGATCACCGCGGCCGTATCACTGAGTTTCATTGGGGGCTCCTCCCTCGATTTGAACACCTGTTCAGATAACAGCGCCAGGCCGCCGGGATCCAGCCCGCAAATCAGGAACGCCACGGCGTGCCGCTTCTTCTCGGCTCAAATACGGCCGCCGGAGGCTCCAGCGGGCGGGGCCGTGCCGGGGCTCGGAAACTCGGGGTGCCGCGCCAAACGCGAAACGCCCCGGCTTTGGGGCCGGGGCGTCGCAGAATCTCGGATCGCAGAGGGGCTCAGCCCGCCAGTTGCACCAGTGCGTGGCGTTTCTTGCCCGCTGACAGCTTGATCGGGCTGGCCAGCGCCGCGGCATCCAGCATAAGCCCCGCATCGGTCAGCGGCGCGTCGTCGATCCGGGCGCCATTCTCGGCGATCAGCCGCTTGGCCTCCTTGCCGGATTTCGCCAGGCCGGCCTTCACGATCACCTGCACGATGGAAATGCCGTCACCGGCCACGTCCTCCGTGGTCAGCTCCAGCGTCGGCAGGTCGTCGCCGACGCCGCCCTTCTCGAAGACCTCGCGCGCGGTGGCCTCGGCCGCCGCCGCCGCCTCGGTGCCGTGCAAAAGGCTCGTCACCTCATTGGCCAGGATGATCTTGGCGGCGTTGATCTCGGAGCCCGCCAGCGCGCCCAGACGGTCGCATTCCGCCACCGGCAGCTCGGTATAAAGCTTCAGGAACCGGCCCACGTCGGCGTCGGTGGTATTGCGCCAGAACTGCCAGAACTCGTAAGGGCTCAGCATCTCTGCGTTCAGCCACATGGCGCCGCCCTGGCTCTTGCCCATCTTGCGCCCGTCCGAGGTGGTCAGCAGCGGCGAGGTCAGCCCAAAGATGGTATTGTCCAGCACCCGGCGCGTCAGGTCGATGCCGTTGACGATATTGCCCCACTGGTCCGACCCGCCCATCTGCAGCAGGCAGCCATAGCGGCGGTTCAACTCCAGGAAGTCATAGGCCTGCAGGATCATGTAGTTGAATTCGAGGAACGACAGTGATTGTTCGCGATCCAGCCGCGATTTCACAGATTCAAACGACAGCATCCGGTTGACGCTGAAATGCCGGCCGATGTCGCGCAGGAACTCGAGATAGTTCAGGTCGTCCAGCCATTCGGCGTTATTCAGCATCATGGCGCCGTTCGGACCGTCGCCATAGGCGAGGTATTTGGCGAAGACCTTCTTCATTCCGCCGATATTGGCGTCGATTTGCTCCGGGCTCAGCAGCGGGCGCTCGTCCGAGCGGAAGCTCGGATCGCCCACCTTGGTGGTGCCGCCGCCCATCAGGGTGATCGGCCGATGCCCGGTCTTCTGCAGCCAGCGCAGCATCATGATGTTCAGCAGATGGCCTACGTGCAGCGATTTCGCCGTGGCGTCATACCCGATATAGGCCGTCACCACCCCCGAGGTCAGCGCGTTGTCGAGCCCCTCGTAATCGGTGCAGTCGGCCAGATAGCCGCGTTCCATCATCACCTGCAGGAAGTCGGATTTGGGATGGTATGTCATGGCTTGCCTCGGGGTTGATTTGCGGGGAGTGTATAGGCGGCAGTGAGACAAAGGAAAAGGCCATGAATAAGGCCGGCAAGACGGGCGCGCCGCTCAGGGCGCTCGGTGCGATGAGCGGCACCTCTCTCGATGGCGTCGATGCCGCGGTGGTCGAAACCGACGGGCGGCGGATCCTCGGCTTCGGCAAGACGGGCTATCGCCCCTATAGTGCTGAGGAACGCGGGGTTCTGCATGCGGCCCTCGGCCAGTGGAGCGGGCCCGAGGCCGAGGCGGCGGGCGATGTGGTCGATGCCGCCCATGCAGCGCTTTTGTCGCAATTCGACGATGTCGATATCGTCGGTTATCACGGTCAGACTCTGGCGCATGAGCCGCGCGGGCGCGGCACCTGTCAGGTCGGCGATGGTGCGGCTCTTGCGCAGGCGCTGGGGCTGCCAGTGGTCTGGGATTTCCGCACGGACGACGTGGCGCTGGGGGGCGAGGGGGCGCCGCTGGCGCCGTTTTTTCATTTCGCCTGCGCCAAATGGATCGGAGCGACAGAACCGCTGTGCTTTCTGAACCTGGGCGGGGTGGGCAATATCACGTATGTCGATCCTTCGCTCGAGGCGCCGGAACAGCCCGGCGCGCTGCTGGCCTTCGACACCGGGCCGGCCAATGCTCCGGTCAACGATCTGATGCAGGCGCGTCTTGGTCTGCCGATGGACGAGGGCGGCCAGGTGGCGGCCCGGGGACAGGTTGAAGAGGGCGCGCTGGAATTGTTCCTGGCCGAGCCATATTTCGCAAGGATTCCTCCCAAGTCGCTGGATCGGAACGATTTTTCCGAGATGATCGGCCTGGTGGGCGAATTGGCCGATGCCGATGCCGCCGCGACCCTGACGGCGATGTGCGCGGCGGGCGTGCTGCAGGGGATGGAACATTGCCCGTGCCCGCCTGCGCGGCTGCTGGTCACCGGCGGTGGCCGGCACAATCCGGTGCTGATGGAGATGCTGCGCGTCTCGCTCGACTGCCCGGTCGAACCGGTCGAGGCGGTGGGGCTCGATGGCGACATGCTCGAGGCGCAGGCCTTCGCCTATCTCGCCGTTCGCGTGGCCTATGGGCTGCCGACCTCTTGCCCCGGCACCACAGGGGTGGGGGCGCTGGTCGGCGGTGGCGTTGTCAGCCGGCCGGGCGATTAGGGGGCGCTGCCCCCGCCGCGCTGCGCGCGCCTCCCCCGGGATATTTGCCGCCAGAAAAAGGAGTGGCGCCCAGACTCAGGCGCGCGGGATGTCGAAACCGGGGGGCGCCAGGGTGAAGCCTGCGAAATCGAACCCCGGCGAAACGGTGCAGGAGACCAGCGTATAGGCGCCGGTGCTGCGGGCGGCCTGCCAGTGCTGTTCGGGCACGATCAGATGCGGCAGGCCTTTGCCCAGATCGGCGCAGAGCAGGTGATCGCTGGCCGGGCCAGCCTCGTCCGGGCTGATCGACAGGATCAGTGGCGCGCCGGCGTGATAGTGCCAGATCTCGGTGGCGTCGACCCTATGCCAATGGCTGGCTTCGCCCTTGGCCAGCAGGAAGAAGATGCAGGTGCCGCTGGGCCGGCCTTCGCCTGCGGCGCGCCAGGTCTCCCGGAACCAGCCCCCTTCGGGATGGCGGGCGAGCTGCAGCTTTGCGATGATCTCTTCGGCGGTCATGGCGGCAGTATGCGGGGTTTGTGAGCTGGAGGCTATGGCAATTCAGCAGGTTCGCGTTATCTATGCGAGCATGAGCCTGCATATCCCCTTTGATAACTCCTTCGCGCGCCTGCCGGGTGCCTTTTTCAGTGCCCAGGCGCCGCAGCCGGTCACCGCACCAAGGTTGATTGCCTTCAACGCCGATCTGGCCCGACTGATGGGTATCGCGTTGGGCGAGGTGGAGGAGATGGCGCAGGTCTTCGCCGGCAACGCGATCCCTGAGGGGGCGGAGCCCTTGGCGCAGCTTTATTCCGGGCATCAGTTCGGTCAGTACAACCCGCAGCTGGGCGATGGTCGCGCGGTGCTGCTGGGCGAGGTCGTGGGCCTCGACGGGCAACGGCGCGACATTCAGCTCAAGGGCGCGGGGCGCACCGCCTGGTCGCGCGGCGGCGATGGTCGTGCCTGGCTGGGTCCGGTCTTGCGCGAATATGTGGTCTCCGAGGCGATGCACGCGCTCGGCATCCCCACCACCCGGGCGTTGGCGGCGGTGGAGACCGGCGAGCCGGTCTATCGCGATCGCGCCTTGCCCGGGGCGGTCCTGACCCGGGTGGCGGCCAGCCATCTGCGCGTCGGCACCTTCCAGGTCTTTGCGGCGCGCGGCGATCTTGCCAGCCTCGAACGGCTCACCGATTACGCCATCGCCCGCCATTATCCCGAGGCGCAGGGGCCAATGGGCCTATTGCGGGCGGTGTGCACGGCGCAGGCACGGCTGGTGGCGCAGTGGCTGTCGGTCGGTTTCATCCACGGGGTGATGAACACCGACAATTGCGCCATCTCGGGCGAGACGATCGATTATGGTCCTTGTGCCTTTCTCGACAGCTATCATCCGCAGACGGTCTACAGCTCGATCGACCGCTATGGCCGCTATGCCTATGATCGGCAGGCGGATATCGTGGTCTGGAACATGGCGCAATTCGCCACCGCGCTGATCCAGCAGATGGAGGATCGCGAGGCCGCGGTGGAGGAGGCAACGGAGATCGTCCATGCCATGCCCGGTCAGATTGAAGCGCAGCGGCTCGAACGTTTCGGCGCCAAGCTGGCGCTGGCAGATGCGCGTGAGGGCGATGCCGAACTGCTTAGCGATCTGCTGGACTGTATGGCGGAAAATCAGGCCGATTTCACCAATACTTTCCGCGCCCTTGGCACGTTGCAGGCGCGCGATCAGTTCACCGATCCGATGGCCTTCGACAGTTGGGAGGCCGGTTGGCGCGCCCGTCGCGCTGGCCAGCCGGACCCTATGCCGCTGATTGCCGCGGCTAACCCTGCCTTCATTCCGCGCAACCACCGGATGGAACAGATGATCGAGGACGCCGTCGCTGGCGATTACAGGCTCTTCGAACGGCTCACTCAAGTGCTGGCGCACCCCTATGACGATCAACCCGAGGCCGCCGATCTCAAGCGCCCGCCGCTGCCCAGCGAAGTGGTGCAGGCCACCTTTTGCGGCACTTGATCGTGGTTCGGCCTTTTTCTGGCCGGAAATATCCTCGGGGGTGAGGGGCCGTGGGCCCCGAGGGGGCAGAAAGCCCCCTTACGCCCCGGGTCGGGCCGGCATGCGGTTGATCAGTACGATCCCCGCCGCCACCAGCGCCAGTGCGCCCCAGATGCCGGGGCCGACCTGCTCGCCCAGCAGAAGCCATCCGAGTGCGACCGAGAAGACCGGCGACAGGAAGCTGAAGGAGGCGACCGAGGAGGCGCGGTAGATTGACAGCAGGTGCAGCCAGAACACGAAGCCCAGCCCCATGACGAGGATGCCCTGGAACAGCAGGCCCGCCACATGGGCCAGATGCGGTTCACGCCAGAGATCGCCGAACAGCGGCGCCAGCCCCAGCATGACCGGGGCGGAAATCACCGCCTGGAAGAACAGCTGAACCGAAGGCTGGACCGTGCTCAGCGGGGTGACCCGGGTCAGCAGTGCCACGGTTGCCCAGCCAAGTGCGCCGGCGAGCGCCAGCAGATCACCCCAAAGGCTTGCCGACCCGCCACTGCGGTCGAGCATCGCCAATGCCACGCCGGCCATGGCCAGCGCCATGCCGACCAGCCGCGCGCCGCTCAGTTTCTCGCCCGGCAGCCACAGATGCGCCGCCAGCCCCAGCCAGACCGGCATCGAATAGAAGATCACTGAGGCGCGCGATACCGTGGTCAGATCGAGCGCGATGAAAAGCGCGATGAACTGGAAGGTGAAGATCAGCCCGCTGACACTGGCCCAGGCCAGGGTGGCGGGGGTCATCCGCAGGCTGATGCCTCGCGCTCGGATCCAGATCAGCAGCACGATGGCGGCCAGGGCCGAGCGGAGCCCGGCCTGGAACACCGGCGCGATCCCCGTGGCGGTCAGCTTGATCACCACCTGATTGAAGGACAGAAGCAGCGCGAACCCCGTCAGGGTCGCCGCCCCGAACAAGTCGATTGCGCGTTTCTCTACCATGAGCGCCAAAGGATGCTGTGTGCATGCATTTGTCAAGAACATGTAAATCGGCGCCTTTTCGCTCCGGGGGTTGCGCCGCGCTGCGGCATGGGCACAATTGCCGCATGAAATTCCGGAACTCCTCGGTATGACCGATCCCGCCCGCCTGCGTCTTGCCAGCTACAACATCCAGAAATGCGTCGGCCTCGATCTGCGCCGACAGCCGCGGCGTACCCTACAGGTGGTCGACCGGCTGGGTGCCGATATCGTGGCGCTGCAGGAGGCCGACAAGCGGCTGCCGCCGCGCCCGGCCGCCCTGCCGCATTTCGTGCTGGAGGAGGCAGGGTGGCAGATCGCCGATCTGGGCGGTGCCGGTTCGCTTGGCTGGCATGGCAACGCGGTGATCTGGCGCGGTAGGGCACTGGCGCTTACGGGCATGGGGCACCTGCCGCTGCCCGGGCTCGAGCCGCGTGGCGCGGTCTGGGCCAGTTTCGACACTCCGATCGGGCCGCTGCGGGTGGTGGGCATGCATCTCGGGCTGGTGGGCAGCTATCGCTATCGCCAGGTGCGGCAGGTGGCGCAGCACTGCGCCCGGTTGACGCCTATGCCCACGGTCTGGGCCGGGGATTTCAACGAATGGTCGATGCGCCCGGTGCTCGATCCGCTGGCGCCGCAGATGCGGTTTCTGCCGCCACGGCCCAGTTTTCCGGCGCTGCGCCCGCTCGGACCGTTGGACCGGATCGCGCTGGGGCCGGGGCTCAGGGTTGCGGCGCATGGGGTGTTCGAGGAACAGCCGGCGCAGATTGCATCGGATCACTTGCCGATCTGGGCCGACCTGATGCGCGATTAGGGGCGCGGATCAGTCTTTCGGTTTTGTCACCGGTACGCCGTAAAGCTCCATCCGGTGGCCGTGCAGCTCATATCCCAGTCGGGCGGCGATCCTGGCTTGCAGCTCCTCGATCTCGGGATCGGTGAATTCCACCACGGCACCGCTTTCGAGGTCGATCAGATGGCCGTGGTGGTGGCGTTCGGCGTCCTCGTATCGCGCACGCCCGTCGCCGAATTCGCGGCGCTCCAGGATGCCCGCCTCTTCGAACAGCTTCACGGTGCGATAGACCGTGGCGATCGAGATGCCCGGGTCCAGCGCATTGGCGCGGGCATGCAATTCCTCGGCGTCGGGATGATCTTCGCTTGCTTCCAGCGCCCGTGCGATGGTGCGGCGCTGCCCGGTCATGCGCAGCCCCTTGGCTTCGCAGCGGGAAAGGATGGTTTCGGGCATTGGCTGGTTCCTGGCTGATCCCCGTCGCTCTAGGTCTCAGGGTTTAGCCTGTGTTTCTCGTGCAGGCCACCGGCTTTTGCGCCAGCGATGGTTGACATTTTCGCTGCATGGGTCCATCTCGCACTCATGGTGCCGTCTTCTGCCGCGTGAGCAGATGACACAGAGGAGCGGAGCGATATCCGCCCGGCCGGGTCCCGAGGGGCCGGCTTCAGACATCCCGGGACGGTGCCAGGCGTTCCCAAAATCACGCGTGGGGCCAAAGCGTAGGCCGGTTCCTTGGCATGTGGCCAGGGGGCAGAGGTCCGCGCCCCACCCGCGTCGCCCGTGGAAGGCGGCAAAGACAGGGTTCACGCAAGGCGGGGCCCGAAAGGACGAGATTTGAACCAATTCGAAATGATGGGCCTGCCGGCTCACCTGCTGACACGTCTGGCTGCGATGGGCCTGAGCGAACCGACCCCGATCCAGAGCCGGGCGATCCCGCTGGCTCTGGAAGGTCGCGACGTGATGGGGCTGGCGCAGACCGGCACCGGCAAGACCGCCGCCTTCGGCCTGCCGCTGGTGGCCAAGATGCTGGAATATGGCCGCAAGCCGGCCCGCTATACCGCACGCGCGCTGGTGCTGGCACCGACGCGGGAACTGGCCAACCAGATCAGTGAAACCCTGCGCGCCCTTGTCGACGGCACGCCGCTTAAGGTGGGGTATGTGGTCGGCGGCCAGTCGATCAACGCACAGATGAAGCGCCTGGAGCGCGGCACCGATATTCTGGTGGCGACGCCGGGGCGGCTGATCGACCTGCTGGACCGCAATGCGGTGACGTTGGAGGATTGCGATTTCCTGGTGCTGGACGAAGCCGACCAGATGCTGGATCTGGGCTTTATCCACGCGCTGCGCAAGATCGCGGCCCTGCTGCCCTCCGAGCGGCAGACGCTGCTGTTCTCGGCCACCATGCCGAAGCAGATGAACGAGATCGCCCAAAGCTATCTGCAGAACCCCACGCGGGTCGAGGTGACGCCGCCGGGCAAGGCCGCCGACAAGATCACCCAATCGGTGCATTTCATCGCCAAGGCGGCCAAGACCGATCTGTTGATTGAACTCCTGGACGGTCACAAGGACGATCTGGCGCTGGTCTTCGCCCGCACCAAGCACGGTTCCGACCGGCTGATGAAGGCGCTGGACCGTGCCGGTTTCGCCACAGCGGCGATCCATGGCAACAAGAGCCAGGGCCAGCGTGACCGGGCGCTGGCCGCCTTCAAGTCCGGGGAAATCCGGGTGCTGGTGGCCACCGATGTGGCGGCGCGTGGGCTCGATATCCCCGACGTGAAGCATGTCTATAACTACGAGCTGCCGAATGTGCCGGATTCCTATGTCCACCGGATTGGTCGGACCGCACGGGCCGGCAAGGATGGCGCCGCGATCGCGTTTTGCGCGCCCGACGAGATGGACGAGCTGAAGGCGATCCAGAAGGTCATGAAAATGACTATTCCGGTGGCCTCCGGGCGCCCGTGGGAGGTTCTGCCCGATCCGACCAAGAGCGGCGGGCGGCCCGGTGGTCGTGGCGGCAATGGCGGCGCTGGAAAACCCGGTGCAGGTGGCCCGCGCCGGCGGCGTCGGGGCCCCCCGCGCAGCGGTGGACGCGGCGCGCCGAAGGCGGCCTGATCGGATCGCATCCGGGCTCGGTTTCGGCCCGCCTGCCTGCTGGCTGACAGCGGCGGCGGCTGTGATCGGGAGGCCCGGAACACCCGTATTGAAAACATGCAGAGGCGTCCGCGTTGGCGGGCGCCTTTGCGCATAGGGGCTTGCGTTTCTTCGCAATATATCTGACTAAAGTCAGGTATATCAGCCGGAGAGAGCCCATGTTGTCGGATCCGATCGCCCGCATTCGCCGTTTCCATCGTGCCGTGACCTCGGAGGTCGGCGTTCTCGATGCATCCTTCCTGGGGCGGGGGCGCCCGCTGGGCCCGGCGCGGGTTCTGAATGCGATCGGCAGCGGTCGGAGGGATATTCGTGACATCCGTGCCTATCTTGGGCTGGATTCGGGGCTGATGAGCCGGCTGTTGCGCAGCCTCGAGGCCGAGGGGCTGATCGAGATCGAGGGCAATGCCTCTGACAGCCGGCGGCGCAGTGCGCGGCTGACCGGGGCCGGGGCCCTCGAATATGCTGCCTATGAGGCGCTCTCGGATGCGCAGGCGGCTGAGATTCTGGATAAGCATCAGGCGCGAGAACGTTTGCTGGCGGCGATGGACCTGATCGCCACGACCCTGGGGCGGGACCGCATCGTGATCGAGGAGGCGCGCCCGGGAGACCCACGTTCGCAATCTTGTCTGAGCGCCTATTACGGGGAATTGGCGGCGCGTTTCGAGCGGGGGTTCGATGTTTCGCTTTCAGCCGACCCCGAGGCCCGCGACATGGAGCGCCCGCGTGGCAGTTTCCTGCTGGCGGTGTCGGATGGGCTGCCGGTCGGTTGCGTCGGGCTCAAGGGGACTGACAAGGGTTATGCCGAGGTCAAGCGGCTGTGGATCGCACCGGCAGCGCGGGGGCTGGGGCTGTCGCGGCGGTTGATGGAGGAACTGGAGCGCATCGCGATCGAGCTGGGCTATGACCGCCTGCGCCTGGATACCAACAGTGCGCTGCCCGAGGCCGTGGGCCTGTATCGTAACAGCGGCTGGACGGAAATCGCGCGGTTCAACGACGATCCCTATCCGGATCTGTTCTTTGAACGGATCATTGCAGGGGCCGGGGCTAGGACCGGGGCCAGTACCGGGGTGGGGGCCGAACCGGCCGCGGGCTGAGCTCGGAGAGGCCGAGGACGGGGGCGGGCGGTTCAGGCCGCGCCGCTCCGTCGCAGCGACAGCGGAATGAGCAGGCTCAGGATCAGCAATCTGAGGATATGACAGGCGGCGATGAAACCGGGGTTCGCCCCCATCGCCGCACCGAGCGCCACCATCGTTTCCAGGCCGCCGGGGGCGAAACCGGTCAGCACATGTGGCGCCGGCATGGCCAGCACCAGGGCGACCGGCATGGCGGCAAGGGCGGAGACGCCGACGCTGATCAGGGTGATCGCCAATCCCGCCAGGCCGGCCTGGCGCAATTGCGACAGGCTCATGCCGGAAAAGCGGGTGCCGATCAGCGTGCCCATGGCTAGAAAGGCCGGCATCAGCAGCCAGCCGGGCAGGGTGCCTGTGGTCAGTCCGCTGACATGGCCAAGCGCCGAGGCCACCATCGGCCCCAGCAAAAGGGGCGCCGGCAGGCGCAGCCGCCGGGCTCCCAACCCCAGAGCGAGACCCGCCGCTGCCAACCCCAGCAGTTGCGGCAAGGGCATCGCCGCGCCGGGGGGCATCACGCCCGGGGCCATGGTGATGCCCATCGCCAGGGCGACGAAGGGCACGCTCAGGGTAAGGGCCAGCAGACGCACCGATTGCACCACCGCGATGCGTGGCAGGTCGCCGCCGGTATCCGCGGCTGCGGCCAGCGCGAAGCTCAGGTGACCGGGCGCCGAGGCCAGCGCGGCGCTGAGCGTGTCGAACGCGAAAAGCCGCGTCAGCACCAGCCGCCCGAGGCTCATGATGATCAACAGCGCCACTGCCAGCGCGGCGAAAGCCAGCGGCCAGCGCAGCAGCGCGCTGCCTGCCTCTGCGGTAAAGCCGCTTCCGACGCCCATGCCCAGCACCACGAAACAAACCTGCATCAGCGGTTGCGACAGGCGCATGCGCAGCCCGGCGATGGCCGCCGCCGTCACCGTCAGCGCCGGGCCGATCAGCAGCGCGGCAGGCACCGAGGCGGCATAGGCCAGCGCCGCCCCCAAGGCGCCGATGCCCAGGGTGCGCAGGTTCATCCAGATCAGGCGGAGCGGGAGAATGTTTGTCATGAGTGCTGACCTATCACTCCGCGCGGCGGGCAACAATTGCGCGATTGATCGGTCGTTTGGGGCTGGGTCTGCAGCGTCCCCGTTCGAGGGATGCCTCAGATGTCGTCGTTTCCCGCCACCCGGTTGCCGGTGAACTGTCGGGCCCCCGCGACCGGGCGCAGCCAGGATTCGCGGCGGCTGACCCAAAGCTCATAGCTCGGGACAAAGCGGTCGGGCGTGTCGAGCGCCCCCAGATGCACCTCGATCTCATCATCGCTTGTCGAAAAGACCGAAGAGCCGCAGCGGGGGCAGAAGAACCGGCCCTGGTAGTGTCGCGGGCTGCCGGTGATCGCGACCGCTGCGCGTGGAAAGACGGCGGCGGCGTAAAACACCGCGCCGTGATGTTTGCGGCAGGCCAGGCAATGACAGATCCCGACCCGGCGCGGCGGGCCGCTCAGCGTGATCTGAATGTCGCCGCACAGGCAGCCACCCGTGATACCCGTCATTTGGTGATCCCCCTGTTTGGCGATCAGTCTAGCCGGTACCGCCGCTTCGGCAATAGGGCTGAGGCGCCGTCCCCTGGTGGCCTTGGCGCGGCCCTTCGGGACGGGCGCCGATTTACCAGCCCGCTTGCGGCGGCTGGGGAATTGGGCCATTGCGGGGCGGTCATATGTCCCTGATGGCGGAACCTTTCCCGATGGAGAACCTGCGCGGTGCCGTTCTGATGACGGTTGCGATGCTCGGCTTTGCAGTCGAGGATGTGCTGATCAAGCTGCTTGCCGATCGTCTGCCGGGTTGGGAGATCATGTTGTTCCTGGGGGCAGGGGCGGCAACGATCTTTGCGGTCTTGACCCGCGCCTCGGGCCGGAGGCTGTGGACCCGCGGCTATCTGCGCCGACCGGTCTTGATCCGCAACGGCGGCGAATTGGTCAGTTCCTTCTCGATGATCATGGCATTGGCGCTGGCGCCGTTGTCGGTGGCCTCGGCGATTCTGCAGGCCAATCCGCTGCTGGTGACCCTGGGGGCGGCCATCTTTCTTGGCGAACCCGTCGGCTGGCGCCGCTGGGGGGCCATCCTCGTCGGGTTCGTCGGCGTGCTGCTGGTGGTCCAGCCGGGCGGTGCCGGTTTCGAGGCGCCGGCGCTGTTCGCGGTGGCCGCCGCCATCAGCCTGGCAGTGCGCGATCTTGCGACTAGAGTCATCGCGCGCGAGACGACATCGTTTCAGGTCAGTTTCCTGGCCTTCGCGCTGCAGGTGCCCTCGGCGCTGATCCTGTCGACGGTCATGGCCGAGCCCTTCGTGCGCCCGGACATGGCCGACGGGCTGAAACTGGTCGGTGTGGTCGCGCTGGGGGCGGTTTCCTACCATGCGCTGGTGTCTGCGATGCGGGCAGGAGAGGTATCATTCGTCACCCCGTTCCGCTACACCCGCATTCTGTTCGCGCTCGGTTTTGCCTTCGTGGTGTTTTCCGAACGCCCCAACGGCCTGATGCTGTTCGGTACGGGTATCATTGTCGCTTCCGGCATCTATACCCTCTGGCGTGAGCGCAAACATCGGCTCAAGGCCTGACAGCCCCCTTTTCCTGCGGCTTTCAGACGGTTATGAGGCAGGCAATCAATTCATCGGGGTGTATCACATGAGCACGATTATCGACATTCACGCGCGCGAAATTCTCGACAGCCGGGGCAATCCGACCGTCGAGGTCGACGTGATCCTGGAAGACGGCACCATGGGCCGTGCCGCCGTGCCCTCGGGCGCCTCGACCGGTGCCTATGAGGCGGTGGAAAAGCGTGACGGCGACAAGTCGCGTTACATGGGCAAGGGCGTGCTCGAGGCCGTCGCCGCCGTCAACGGCGAGATCGCCGAAGAGCTTCTGGGCTTTGACGCGCTGGAGCAGGTCGGCATCGACCAGGTGATGATCGAGCTGGACGGCACCGACAACAAGGGCCGTCTGGGCGCCAATGCCATCCTCGGCGTGTCGCTGGCGGTGGCCAAGGCGGCGGCGGATTTCACCTCGCAACCGCTCTACCGCTATGTCGGCGGCACCTCGGCCCGCGTCCTGCCGGTGCCGATGATGAACATCATCAACGGCGGCGAACATGCCGACAACCCGATCGACATCCAGGAATTCATGATCATGCCGGTGGCGGCGGAGAACATCCGTGATGCCGTGCGCATGGGCTCCGAAGTCTTCCATACCCTGAAAAAGGAACTGTCGGCTGCGGGCATGTCCACCGGTCTGGGCGACGAGGGCGGCTTTGCCCCGGCGCTGGCCTCGACCCGCGACGCGCTGGATTTCGTGCTGAAGTCGATCGAAAAGGCCGGCTACAAGCCGGGCGAGGATATCTATCTGGCGCTGGACTGTGCCTCGACCGAATATTTCGAGGGCGGCAAATACAATATGAAGGGCGAGGGCAAGATCCTCACCTCCGAGGAAAACGTCGCCTATCTGGCCGATCTGGTCGCCAACTATCCGATCATTTCGATCGAGGATGGCTGTGCCGAAGATGACTGGGACGGCTGGAAGATCCTGACCGACACGCTGGGCGGCAAGGTGCAACTGGTCGGTGACGACCTGTTTGTGACCAACCCCGCGCGTCTGGCCGAAGGCATCAAGAAGGGCGTCGCCAACTCGATGCTGGTCAAGGTGAATCAGATCGGGTCGCTGACCGAGACGCTGCAGGCGGTCGAAATGGCCCATCGCGCGCGCTATACCAACGTGATGTCGCACCGTTCCGGCGAGACCGAGGATGCCACCATCGCCGACCTCGCCGTCGCCACCAACTGCGGCCAGATCAAGACCGGTTCGCTGGCGCGGTCGGACCGGCTGGCGAAATACAACCAGCTGATCCGCATCGAGGAAATGCTGGGCGATGTGGCCGAATACGCTGGCCGCTCGATCCTGAAGGCCTAAGGCGATGAATGGTTTCCCCGAATATCAGTTGTTCGGGGAGGCCGCGAGCTCTGCCGAAAAGAAGAGAGCGGTGCGTGAAAGCGCGCCGCTTTTTGCTGCCGGCACCTCGGAGCAGGTGATCCGCAGTTATCTGAACCTGGTCATCCTCGGTCCCGCCTGTCGCTGGGGTTTCCTGTCGATCGGCAAGACGGGGTCCAGCAGCACCCTGCGCGCGCTCTATGAGATGGAGTTCGGCCACCCGCTGACGGTGCGCTATGCCTCGCCTATCGACATCAACCCCTCTGCCGTGATCCATCAGCTCTCTGACGCCGGCGTTTTCGCCCGGGCGCTGGATCGCGGGATGTCGGCGGTGGAGGTCCGCGACGCCGACATGCTGCGCCTGATGGTGGTGCGCGATCCGCTGGCGCGCGCGGTCTCCGCTTACCGGTATTTCTGTCGCTCGAATGCCGAGGCCGCGCCCTGGTTCGTGCGTGATCGGCTCAGGATCGACGCTGCGGTCGGGTTCGACTGGACCCATATGCCGGGCACCGTCGAGGGGTTCCGCCGCTTCCTGCGCTATATCGAGCTCGAGATCGAGCTCTCGGGTGCCCCAGCGCTCGATTCGCACTGGCGGCCGCAAACAGCCTTTGCCCCGACTGATGTCTGGGTCCCGGGGCTGATTGGCCGGATGGAGGCGATGGATGACTTCTATGCCGAATTGGCCGGGCGCCTGGACAAACCGGCACCGTCCCGCATCCCGCGCGAAAACCGTCAGGACGGCAATGCGGAGGATTTGATGAGCGACAGCGATGCCCGCCGCATGGTCGAGGCGATCTATCGCGCCGATTACGTGACCTTCGGGTATTAAGGGGGCGCCTTGCGCCCGGAAGGCCGGTGTTTGCCGCCCCCTCGGAACCGGGGCGAATGTGGTCTGCGCTGACGATCTCTAAAGCTTGCGCGTCATCACCCGGGTGCCGTCCTCTTCGCGGAAACGGGCGCGGGCGAACAGATCGCGGGTGCGGTCCGAGGTCGGTCCCAGATGCAGGTGGATCGCCTTGACGCCGGCCTGGGCCAGGGCGCGGGGCAGGCTGCCCAGCACCTCGGTCGCGATGCCGCGGCCGCGCACCGGGGGGCGAATGTACAGCTCTTCCACCCGCGCCTCCATGCCGGCCAGCGGCAGCGACCAGCCGAAGCTGAGCACGATATAGCCCAAGGGCGCCCGCGCCGGCCCGATCAGATAGATCGCCCCCTGCGGCATGCCGTCCAGCAGCGGCTGCATCCCGGCGCAGCGCTCGTCGTCGCTGCGCTCGAGGCCGAGTTCGTGGTGACAGGCAGAGGACAGCGTCAGAAGCCGGTCCAGATCTTCTGGGCGCGCCAGATGCAGGGCGGTGGTCACAGCCGGGCCAGCCTTTCCGTGAGAAGGGTGAAGAAACCATCGGCATCGACATCGCCGATGAACAGCGCATTGGGCTCGCGCCCGCTGACCCGCCACCAGTCGGCCACTGTCATCCCCAGGGTAAGGGAAGACTGGGTCTCGATCTCGACATTGATGAAGCGGCCGGTGAACAGATCGGGCCGGATCAGATAGGCGATCACGCAAGGATCGTGCAGCGGCGCGCCGAGGCTTCCGTATTTCTCCTTGTCGAAACGTTCGAAGAAATCGGTCATCTCGGCCACCGCCTGGCCCGCCGGGGTTCCCAGCCCGCGAAAGGCATCGTTGCGTGGCTTGGTCACCAGCGCCTTATGGGTGACGTCTAGCGGCATCATCACGATGGGCGCGCCGGATTTGAACACGATTTCAGCGGCTTCTGGGTCGACATAGATGTTGAATTCTGCCGTTGGCGTGATGTTTCCCACCTCGAAATAGGCGCCGCCCATCAATACGACCTCACGCAGCCGGGGGATGATGTCGGGGGCGTCGCGGAAGGCGGTGGCGATATTGGTCAGGGGCCCCAGCGGGCAGAGGGTGACGCTGCCTTCGGGTTCGCGGCGCAGGGTTTCAATGATGAAATCCACGCCATGTTCGGGGCGCAGCTCCATCGTCGGCGCTGGCAGCGTCGGGCCGTCGAGCCCGGTCTTGCCATGCACATGTTCGGCGGTGATCAGCGGCCGTGACAGCGGTTCATCGCAGCCCGCATAGACCGCCATGTCGGGCCGCCCGGCCAGTTCGCAGACGATGCGCGCGTTCCGGGCGGTCAGCGGCAGCGGTACGTTGCCGGCGACCGCGGTGATCCCCAGCACCTCGATCTCCTCGGGGCTGGCCAGCGCCAACAGGATGGCGACAGCGTCGTCCTGGCCTGGATCGGTGTCGATGATGATCTTGCGCAAGCTCATGCCGCCCTCTTGGTTTCCCGCGAAAGTCGCAGGGCGCGGGGGCAATGTCCAGCGGCCTGCATGCGGTCGGCGGCGGATCGCGCCCCGGCGGGGCGCGGCCTCCGGCGGCCGTATTTGTCATGAGAAGAAGCCAGGCGGGCGCCCGGTCAGCCGCGGTCCTTCTCCAGCGCCTTCACCTCGTCCCAAAGCGCGTCCATCTCGGTCAGGTCACTGTCTTGCGGACGTTTTCCTCGGACTGCAAGTTTATCCTCCACCCCCTTGAAGCGGCGGGTGAATTTGGCATTGGCTCGGCGCAGGGCAGCCTCGGGTTCGACGCCCAGGTGACGGCCCAGATTGACCATGACGAAGAGAAGATCGCCGAATTCCTCTTCGATCTCATCGGCGCCGAGGCTGTCGCGCGCCTCGGTCAGTTCGTTGGCCTCTTCGGCGATCTTGGCCAGGACGTCCTCGGCATCGGGCCAGTCGAAGCCGACGCGGGCGGCGCGTTTCTGCAGTTTGTAGGCGCGCAACAGTGCCGGCAGATTGGCGGTCAGCCCGTCGAGCGCGCCTTTCTGTTCCTTGCCTGCGCGTTCGGTTGCCTTGATCGCTTCCCAATCGGCGGTCTGCTGCTCGGCGCTCTTGTCGCGGCTCTCCTCGCCGAAGACATGCGGGTGGCGCGCGATCATCTTGTCCGAGATCGCCCTGACCACGCTGTCGAAGCTGAACAGCCCGGCTTCTTCGGCCATCTGGGTGTGATAGACGGTCTGGAACATCAGATCGCCCAATTCGCCCTCGAGCTCGTCCCAGGCCCGGCGTTCGATCGCATCGGCGACTTCATAGCCTTCCTCGATGGTATAGGGGGCGATCGAAGCAAAGTCCTGCTCCAGATCCCAGGGGCAGCCGGTTTCGGGATCGCGCAGCCGCCGCATGATCTGGCGCAGTCGGGCGATGCCCTCGGGGATATCGAAGATCGGGTCCTGTTCGGGCATTGCTCTGGCTCCTCATCCGGTGTCAGATGCATCAATTCCGGATGAGGCCGAAGGAGTCCAGCCCACCATGCCCGTGGTCAACCGTATTGCCGACTATGCCGAGGAGATGACCGCATGGCGCCGGCATCTTCACCAGATCCCAGAACTGGGGTTCGATTGCCCCGAAACCGCGGCCTTCATCGCCGCGCGGTTGCGGGACTTTGGGGTGGATGAGATCCACGAGGGGATCGCCAAGACCGGCATTGTCGCGATCATCGAGGGCAGGGGTCAGGGGCCGACCATCGGGCTCAGGGCCGATTTCGATGCGCTGCCGATCCCTGAGGCGACCGGGGCGGACTATGCCTCGACCCACCCGGGCAAGATGCACGCCTGTGGTCATGACGGCCATACCACCATGCTGCTTGGCGCCGCCAAATATCTGGCCGAGACGCGCAATTTCTCTGGCCGTGTGGCGCTGATCTTCCAGCCGGCGGAAGAGGATGGCGGCGGTGCGGGCGTGATGGTCGAGGAAGGCATGCTCGACCGGTTCGACATCACCCAGGTCTACGCGCTGCATAATGCGCCGGGCTTCGTGGCGGGGGGCTTTTATACCACGCCCGGGGCCTTGATGGCGGCGGTC
This sequence comes from Pseudodonghicola xiamenensis DSM 18339, assembly GCF_000429365.1. GTDB lineage: Bacteria > Pseudomonadota > Alphaproteobacteria > Rhodobacterales > Rhodobacteraceae > Pseudodonghicola > Pseudodonghicola xiamenensis. The sequence goes on from NZ_AUBS01000001.1 coordinate 337,471, forward strand.
GATCAGTTCCATGTCCATATCAAGGGCGTCGGCGGCCATGGCGCCATGCCGCAGGAGACCCGCGATCCGGTTGTCGCGGCGATCTCGATCGCGCAGGCGTTCCAGACCATCGTCAGCCGCAACAATTGTGCGCTGGACGATCTGGTGATCTCGGTCACGCAGATCCATGCCGGCACCACCGATAACGTGATCCCGGAAACGGCCTATCTGAACGGCACCGTGCGGACCTTCGATCCTCGGGTGCAGCGGATGGTGATGCGGCGGATGCAGGCCATCGTCGAGGGCCAGGCGCTGAGTTTCGAGGTCAAGGCTAAGCTGGATTACGAGGTCGGCTATCCCGCCACTATCAACGACGCCGACAAGACCGGTTTCGCCGTCGAGGTGGCCGAGGAGATCTCCGGCAAGGACCGGGTTCTTGGCGATGTCGGCCGCGAGATGGGGGCGGAGGATTTCGCCTATATGCTGGAAAAGCGCCCCGGTGCCTATCTGTTCATCGGCCAGGGCGAGACGGCGGGGCTGCACCAGCCCGATTACGATTTCAACGACGATATCGCGCCGGTGGGCGCATCCTTTTTCGCGCGGCTGGTCGAACGGGCCCAGCCGGTGGCGAAATAGGATCAAGACAGGGGAGATGCCTGAATGGCGATGAGTGATGTGGAAAACGAGATCGACGCCGGGTTCACCCGCGAGGATCTGCGTGGCATCAATCTGGAGGCGGCCTATGCTGGCGCGCCCTCGTTTCTGAAGCGGCGCTATACTAAGGATCTGAGCGGGGCGCAGATCGCGGTGACGGGCGTACCCTTCGATCTGGCGGTGTCGAACCGGCCCGGCACCCGCCTGGGCCCGCGCGGCATTCGCGAGGCATCGAGCTTTCAGCCCTATGACGAGCCCTATGGCTGGCCATTTAGGGCGCTGAGCGATCTGGCCATCGTCGATTACGGGGATTTGGCCTATGATTACGCCAATATCCCGGCCTTTCCGCCGGCGCTGACCGCCCATATCGCCAAGATCCTCGCCGCCGGGGTGGCGCCGGTGACACTGGGGGGGGATCATTACATCACCTATCCGATCCTCAAGGCCTTTGCCGAGAAATACGGGCCGATGTCACTGGTGCAGTTCGATGCCCATACGGACACCTGGGCCGATGACGATCCGGCCCGGATCGACCATGGCACCATGTTCTACAAGGCGGTGAAGGAGGGGATCGTCGATCCCACGCGCTCGGTCCAGGTCGGCATCCGCACCTACAATGACGATACGCTGGGGGTAAATATCATCGACGCGGCTGAGGTGCATGAGATCGGCCCGCAGGCGGTGCTCGAGAAGGTGCGCGGTATTATCAGCGATTATCCCACCTATCTGACCTTCGATATCGACTGTCTTGACCCGGCTTTCGCTCCTGGAACCGGCACGCCGGTCTGGGGGGGCTTGAGTTCGGCGCAGGCCGCGGCCATCCTGCGAGGGTTGGGAGGGATCAATATCAAGGGGGGCGATGTTGTGGAGGTATCGCCGCCTTTCGACCCCAGTGGCATCACTTCGGTCGCCGGTGCCCATGTGGCGACCGCGATCATTTGTCTGCTGGGCTGGACCATGCTCATGTGAGTAGGATGCGAGGGAGGAGGGGCCGGTCGCTCAGGCCGGCCCCAGAGACTTAGCCAGCCGAAAGAGGAGGGACAATGGGGCGCATCGCGATGCTCATCTGGATAGTGCTGCTGCTGGTGGTGATCGCGTTGGGGTATATCCGTCTGGCACCCAGTGATCCGGCGGTCTGGCATCGGGCACCGGAGGTGCGGGGGAATGTCGATCTGGCCGGCGGTGTCACGCGGCAGGTCGAGGTTGGCCCTGACGGTCTGGCCCGGCTGGATCGGATCATCCGCGCCACGCCGCGCACCCGGGTTCTGGCCGGCACCGTGCCAGAGGGGATGGTGACTTACATCACCCGGTCCATGGTCTTCGGGTTTCCCGATTACACCACGGTGCAGCAGGCCGGTAACGCGCTGGAGATCTTCGCCCGGCTGCGCTTTGGCCGGTCAGATCTTGGCGTGAACCGCGCCCGGGTCGATCAATGGCTGCAGGCGTTGCATAAGACCGGATGACAGGCAGCCTGGGTTGACCTCGCGCCACATTGGCACGTTCAGCGACATCTGGCATTGTGCCATGAACATCCGCCCGTCGACCCGCAGGCAGATGATCTCTCCCAGCTCCACCCGACTGCCCGAACCGTCGGTGCAATAGCAATCCTGCACCTTGCCGCCAGGGCCGATGACATCGGCGGCGGCGATCTGGGGCAGGGCGGTGCCCAGGGCAAGGATCAGGCCGTGAAAGCGCATGAGGTTGTCGTCTCCCGCAGGGAGGATAACACAGCACGGCTCTTGACCAAAGCGCCGGGATGGAGGACACCGCGCCAATGGTTCCCGAAGAACGACTAGAGCAGATCCGACAGAGGTTTCAGTACCTCGAAGCCGCGATGGCAGAGGCCAGCGGCAGCGATATCGCCACGCTTGCCCGCGAATATTCCGACCTGAAGCCGGTGGTCGAACAGATCGAGGGCTGGCGCGGCCTGCGTGCCGATCTGGCCGAGGCCGAGGCGATGCTGGCCGACCCCGACATGCGCGAGCTGGCGGAAGAGGAAATCCCGGCATTGAAGGCGCGGCTGCCTGACGCCGAACATGCGCTGGAGCTGGCGCTGTTGCCCAAGGACGAGGCCGACAGCCGTCCCGCCGTTCTGGAAATCCGTCCCGGTACCGGCGGCGACGAGGCAGCGCTTTTCGCCGGCGACCTGCTGCGCATGTATCAGCGCTATGCCGAGGCACGGGGCTGGCGCTGGGAGGTGATCGAGCTGCAGGAAACCGAGCTTGGCGGCGTCAAGGAGGCGGTCGTGCGCATCGGCGGCGACAATGTCTTTGCCCGGCTGAAATACGAATCCGGTGTGCACCGGGTGCAGCGGGTTCCCAGCACGGAAAGCGGTGGGCGTATCCATACCTCGGCCGCCACCGTCGCGGTGCTGCCCGAGGCGCAGGATGTCGATGTGAAGATTGACCCCAACGATATCCGCATCGACACCATGCGCAGCTCGGGCGCCGGGGGGCAGCACGTCAACACCACCGATTCCGCCGTGCGGATCACCCATATGCCCTCGGGCATCGTGGTGACCTCATCCGAGAAGTCGCAGCACAGGAACCGTGAGATCGCCATGCAGGTGCTGCGCACCCGGCTGTTCGATCTGGAGCGGCAGAAGGTGCATGACGCCCGCTCAGAGGCGCGCAAATCCCAGGTTGGATCGGGCGATCGCAGCGAACGCATCCGCACCTATAACTTCCCGCAGGGCCGGATGACCGATCACCGTATCAATCTGACGCTCTACAAGCTCGATCAGGTGATGCAGGGCGATCTGGACGAGGTGATCGACGCGCTGACCGCCGATGATCAGGCCCGCATGCTTGCGGAGATGGGGCAATGACCGGGGCGCTGACTGCCGCGCAGGCGATGGCCGCTGCCGCTGCCCGTCTGCGCGCCGCTGGGGTCGATAATCCGGCGCGCGATGCCCGGGTGCTGCTGGCCCATGCCGCACGGATCGAAGCGGCGCGGGTCACCCTGATCGCGCCCGAGGAACTGGAGCATGATGTCGCCGAACGCTATGAGCAGCTGATCGCGCTGCGCGCCATCCGGGTGCCGGTGTCGCATCTGCTGGGGGAGCGTGAATTCTATGGCCGCCGTTTCAAGGTGTCCTCGGACGTGCTCGACCCGCGCCCTGAGACCGAGACACTGGTCGAGGCGGCGTTGGCCGAGCCTTTCGAGCGGGTGCTCGATCTCGGGGTCGGCTCCGGCTGTATCCTGGTGACGCTGCTGGCGGAGCGGACCGATGCCTGCGGGCTGGGCGTCGATCTCTCCGAGGCCGCCTGCCTGCAGGCCAGCGCCAATGCGGTGCTGCACCGGGTCGAGGCGCGGGCGGATATTCGCCAGTCCGACTGGTTCGGCGCGGTCGATGGCCAATTCGATCTGATCGTCTCGAACCCGCCCTATATCGCGCTGGAGGAGATGGCAGGCCTGTCCGAGGAGGTGCGCGGGCACGAACCGCATCTGGCGCTGACCGATGGTGGTGACGGGCTGGGCGCTTATCGGCACATCGCCGCCGGTGTGGCGGCGCATCTGGCCCCGAAAGGCCGGCTGATCGTCGAAATCGGACCGACCCAGGCGCAGGCGGTCTGCGACGTTTTCGCACAGGTCGGCTTTGAGGACCTGGTGGTGGTGCCGGATCTCGATGGGCGGGATCGGGTGATTTGCGCCCGGTTGCGCTAACATCCGGGGGGACCGGCAACAGATCGCCGGAGCGGCTGAAAAAATGTCATTTTTTTCTTACTTCCTCTTGTCTGAGCCGTCAGGACATGTTTACTCAAGACCGTTGCTCTGGCCGAGGCACAAGCTGCTTCCCGGCAACGCCAAGCCCGAAAAGTCGACGATCCGGTCCATTCAACTGAGCGCATGAGGCGCGGTCCGGATTATAACGGCACGAATACAAGGCTGACGTTAGGTATATGAGATCGTCTAAATCCCGTTCGCGGTCGAAGTCGAACCGCAACCGTCCTTCTGGTGGCAATGTCGTCAATCGCGTTTTTGACAGTTCAGGCCCCGAGGGGAAGGTGCGCGGCACGCCGCAGCAGATCATCGACAAATACAACCAGCTTGCCCGTGATGCGCAACTGGGCAATGACCGCGTGGCGGCCGAGAATTTTCAGCAGCATGCCGAACATTATCTGCGTCTGCTGAGCGAGGCTCAGCGCGAACAGGATCAACGCCGCGAGGAGCAGGAGCGGCAGAACCGCGAACGCCAGGCCGAGCGGGATCGCGACCGGGCCGAACGTCAGGAGCGGGAGGGCAACAGCCCCGCCGGGTCTGAAACGGTCGCTGAACAGCCTGCGACGCCGCCGGTGAACGCGCCGCAGCCTGATCTGCTGGGTCTGGAGCCGATTGACATCGGCAGCGGCGAGGAAAGCGGCCTGGTGGAAACCCCGGAAGACAAGCCCAAGAAGGCGTCGAGCCCGCGCAAGCCGCGCTCGACCGGCGCGTCGAGCCGGTCGAAAAGCAGCGCCAAGCCCAAGGATGAACCGGCAGGGGAAGAGGCGGCAGAGAAACCTGCGCCCAAGTCCTCCACATCGCGCAGCCGCAAGCCTGCGGCCAAGAAGGTGGCTGAAGCCGATACCGCCGATGCCGCGCCTGCCAGCGGCGGTGAAGGACCTTCGGAAGCCGCCGAATAGGCGCCGCTTCTACTCGGAAATGCAATGAGGAAAAGGCCGAAGCATTTGCTTCGGCCTTGTTCTTTTTTGGGTCAGCCCTGTTGCAGGGCGCGGGCGAGGGCACAGAATTGTTCCAGCCCGATCTGTTCGGCCCTTTCTGTCGGCGCGATCCCGACCGAGATCAGGCGATCCTCGATATCCGGTGCAAGACCCTTCAGCGCGGCGCGCAGCATCTTGCGGCGCTGGTTGAAGGCGGCGGCGACCACTCGTGACAGCACCGCTGCATCGGCGGGATAGCGCGGCTCGGGCAGGGCTTCGAGATGCACCACCGCGCTGGAGATCTTGGGGGGCGGGGTAAAGGCTTCCGGCGGCAGGCTCAGGACGATCCGGGCGTTGGCGCGCCATTGCGCCAGAATCGCCAGCCGGCCATAGGCCTTGGAGCCGGGGCGGGCGACGATTCGTTCGGCCACTTCGCGCTGGAACATCAGCGTCAGGCTCTGCCAGAACGGCGGCCAGTCCTTCGGCGTCAACCAGCGCACCAGCAGCTCGGTGCCGATGTTATAGGGCAGGTTGGCCGCGACCCGGATCGGAGGCGTCAGATGTGCCAGCGGATCGACCTCGAGTGCATCCCCGTTGATCACCTGCAGCCGGCCCGGATAGGCGGCGGCGATTTCCTCCAGCGCCGGCAGGCAACGCTCGTCCTTCTCGATCGCCAGCACCCGGCGGGCGCCCTCCGCCAGCAGCCCGCGGGTCAGCCCGCCGGGGCCAGGGCCGATTTCCAGCACGTCGCAGTGGCTCAGATCGCCGGCCTGGCGGGCGATTTTCGCGGTCAGGTTCAGGTCGAGCAGGAAGTTCTGCCCGAGTGCCTTCTTGGCGGATAGCCCGTGATCGGCGATCACCTGGCGCAGCGGCGGGAGGCTGTCGATAGCGCTCATGTCTTTTTCTGGCTCCAAATATCCCCGCCGGAGGCGAGAATTCCGATTCCGGCGCCGAAAGATTTCATGCCTCCGGCGGGGATATTTCCGGCCAGAAAAAGGCCGCTGGTCATGTTTGTGCGCCCATCTTCTGCGCCAGCCGAAGCGCGGCGATCAGGCTGGCGGGGTTGGCGATCCCCTTGCCGGCGATATCGAAGGCAGTACCGTGATCGGGCGAGGTGCGCACGAAGGGCAGTCCCAGGGTGACATTCACCCCCTGATCGAAATCCAGCGTCTTGATCGGGATCAGCGCCTGATCATGATACATGGCGATCGCGGCATCATAGCGCGCCCGCGCGGCGGCATGGAACATGGTATCGGCGGGATGCGGGCCGGTGACGGTGAAGTCCGTCTGCGGCAGCTCCGCCAGAAGCGGCGTGATCCAGTCGATCTCCTCGCGCCCCATGGCGCCGCCTTCGCCGGCATGCGGGTTCAGCCCGGCGACTGCCAGCCGCGGATGGGCAATGCCAAAGCGGGTGCGCAGGTCGTGGGCGGTGATCTCGATGGTCTCGCGCAAGAGGTCGGGGGTCAACCGTCTGGGGACCTCGGACAGGGCCATGTGGATGGTGGTCGGCACGACGCGGAGCCGCTCGGAGGCCAGCATCATCACCACCCGCTCGACCCCGGCCAGGGCTGCGAGGAATTCGGTATGGCCGGGATAGGCAAAGCCGGCGCCGTCGATCAGGGCCTTCTTGTGGATGGGCGCGGTGCAGACGGCGCTGGCGTGACCCTGCTGCACCAGCTCCACCGCCTTTTCGATGGCGGCGATGGTGCCGCGGGCATTGGCCGGATCGGTCTGCCCCGGGGAGGTCGGCGCCGCGAAATCGAGCCGCAGCACCGGCAGGGCACGGGCGCAGGCGATCACCGTCTCGGCCAGATCGTCGAGTTCGGCGACGGGTGTGCCGGCGGGCAGGTGGCGCGGATCGCCGATCCAGACAAAGGGGCAGTCGGTTCCGAGCGACTGCCAGGCCTTGACGGCAAGCTCGGGCCCGATGCCCGCCGGTTCACCGCAGCTCAGCGCGACGGGGCGGCGGGGGCTCATTGCTCTACGATCAGCGCATCGGCCTTGAGCTGGGAGAGCTGGCTTTGCGCGTAATTCTGCAGCCGCTGTTCCATCAGGCTCTGGCCGATCTGTTCCTTGCTGACATCGGCGACGGATTCGGCGGTGCGACCGCAGAGCATCAGCAGCACCAGCGTCTGGCCGTTGTTCCGGGTCAGCGCGGTGGAGAATTCGCCGGGATCGAGCTTGGACAATTCAAGCGCGATGTCGCGCGACAACTTGCCGGGGGCCAGCTCCTCGCGCTCCAGGATCTCGGGCGGCTGACCCTTGGCGATGCCATAGAGATCGTCGCAGGTATCTGCGGTTTGCTCGATCCTGGTCGCGGTTGCCAGCGCCTCGGGGCTGCGGCCGCCGGGAATGTAATAGGCGGCGTAGTCAATCTTGGCGTAGCGCGGTTCGGCAACGCCGCTTTCGCGCAGGCCGCGCATCTGGAACAGGGCGACGGCATTGGGCAACATGACCGGATCGCTGACGTCGCCAGTCTTGAGCCCCATGATCATCGGCTGCAGCGCCGGGGGCAGACGGGTCAGCGGCAACCAGGATAGCCGGCCGCCGTTGGCGCGGCTTTCACTGGCAGAATATTGCGCGGCGGCGGAGGAAAAGGCCTCTGGCGTCTTAAGCTGGGAGATCTGGCGGGCCAGTTCATCGACCTGGTCGAGCGTCTGCGGCGTGACCGGAATGATGATTTCGGACAGCAGCACCTGCAGCCCGCCGCCCTGGCCGGCCTGGCTGATGGCGCGGTCGATTTCGCTGGGGGTGGGGCGAGCCTGCGCGCCAAAGCGGGCGCCGATATAGTTCCGCCAGATCAGCGTGGACGAGACGAAATCACGCAGGGTTTCCTGCGAGACGCCGCCCTGCTTCATCGCTTCGGTGAACTGTTCTGAGGTCATATTGGCGCGTTGGGCCATCTCGTCCAGGCCGCGCTGTACCTCTTCGGGGGCGACGGTGATATCCATCGTCTTCGCCGCCTGTTCCTTGAGACGGTCTTCGATCAGCGCCTCGCGCGCCAGTTGCGCCGGATTGCCGGGCGCATTCAGCAGTTGCATCATCCGTTCCCGCTGATCGAGCTCGTATCGGGTGATGACATCGCCATTTACGGTGATCGCGGGCGAAAACAGGCCCTGCGCCGCCACCGGCCGAGGAAGGACCGTTGCGGCGACCGGGACAAGCCCGATCAGGGCCGCCAGACAGAGGCTGCCGGCGCGCCGGGTCAGAGAATGCTGCAGAGGGGTCAGGATTTTCCGCATGATCGCCTGTATTTTTCTGTTCCGCTCTCCACGGCGAAGCCGCTGAGAGCGATGGTAAATCCGAAATTGGTCGAAGGCTCAACACTTGTCGACGATGTATAGCGCCGGTTGAGCGAAAGATCGACCGTCACGCATTCGTTGCGATAGATCAGTCCGACCCCGGCATAGGTGGCATTATCCGAGGCGATATCGTAGCGCAGGTTCGCGGTGGCGGTCCAGCTCGGGTTCACCTTATAGCTGCCGTCGACCCAGAACTCGGAGACCTCGGCCATGCGGCTTTCCTGGGGGTCGATGCCGAGCCAGAGGTAAGAGCCACTGAGCGTGGTGCGCCGGTGCGACCAGTCGCTGCGCAATTCGACCTTGGAAAAGCTGAAGGAATCGTTCAGCAGCCCGCGGGCGGTGAAGGCGATGCCGCTGGCGTTCTTGATCTGGGCGGCCAGCAGCAGATCGGAATCCTTGCCGGCCAGGCCCGAGCTGATCGAGAAATCCGGATCTGCGACCGATCGGAAGACTTGCCCGGCGGAGGCCGAGACCTGCCAGCCCGAGGGGGCGAACCGGGCCCAATTCACCCCGATCGCCAACGCGGTGCCGTCTTCGCGGGCATCTTCCGAGGGAAACCGCGATAGCGCCAGCAGATTGCCCTGGTCGAATTCGACGAACCGGCTTTCGTCGATCGGCGGCGTGCCACCATGGACATCGCTCCAGCCCAGTTGCACCACCGGTTCAAGGAAATGGGTGACGCCGGTGCCGGTGGTCATCGTCATCGGATAGCGCAGGCTCAGCGCCGCCCGGGGGGTCGATCGGGTGACATGGTTGCCATAGGTGCTGTCGTTGGAAATCTTGAAGATATCCGCCGAAAACCCCATCTCCCAATCCGCCCTCAGGCCGGAGGCGGTGATCCAGTGGCGCCGCCATTCGGCATCGGCCGTGGCACGTGTCACGTCACGACCGACGATATTGGCCGAGGAGGTGCGCTCATAGGCGCGGCTGTTCAGGCTCAGCCTGAATTCTCCGCCCAGACGGGTGGGGAACAGTCGGTGCTCATAGCTGACATCGGCGATCCGTGTGGGGATCTCGTCTTCGATCTCGCTGTCGCGCAGCGAATCGTAATGGATCAGTGCGCCGCGAAAGGCGCTGTCTCGGGTGGTCCGGGTCAGCTCGATCTCGCTGCGGAGCCGGTCGTAATCGGGCAGCCCGTAGTCGACCAGATAGGCATCGTCCGCCACTGTTTTCAGATCGAAACTCAGCTTGTAGCGGTTGCCCAGGTCGAAGCCGCCGGTGGCAAAGAGATAGCCGCGGCTATCGTCATCCGTCAGATCGTCGCGGGTATAGGCGCCTTTGATCTCGATCCCGCCGTGGCGGAAGGCCTGGCGGTACCGCAGGTCCATCGTCTTGGTATGGGGTGAGACATAGGGCGTCACCGTCAGATCGCGGCTGTCGCCGATCCGGAAGAAATAGGGCACCTTGATCCCTGTGCCGAGCTGCGATGTGGTTCGGATGGAGGGCTTGAGAAAGCCCGAGGCGCGGTCAAGCGTCGGATCGGGCAGGCGCAGCGCGGGAAAATAGAACACCGGCACATCGAGGACGCGCAGCTGAGCGCCTTCGAAATAAAGCTGCCGCTCGAGCTGGTCGTGGGTGACGCTGCGGGCGCGGATCTGCCACAGCGGCGGCTTGCCATTCTCGCAGACGTGGCAGGAGGTGACTGAGGTCTTGTAAAGCTGGGTGTAGCGCCCGCCGACACGCACCATCTGCAGAGAGGCCAATTGCACCTGCTGATCGAAGACCAGCCGCGCGCCTTTCAGCAACCCGTTCTGCAGCCCCTGATCGAGATCGGCTGCCTCCGCCAGGATGGTCATGCGACCGTCCTGGTCGATCCGGATTGGTCCCTCGATCTCGAGCTTGCCGCTGGCTCTGTCAAAGGTGATCTTGCGGGCCGACAGCCGGGTGGTGCCCTGGAAGGCTTCGACATTGCCCTCGGCGACGAGCTGGCGCTCGGGGGTGATAAAGACCTGATCTGCCACCAGCATCGCCGGGAGCTGGTCCTGCGCGGTTTCGGCTGCCGGGGTGCCGGGGCTTTGCGCGTGCAGGCTGGCCGGCATCGCCGGGATCAGCATCCAGGTAGCAAGGGTCAGAAGCAGGGCGGAACGCAGTTTCATCCGTCCTCCGCGTGAAGAAGAAGTCCGAGAGACAGGAAAACGGCCGCAAGTGGCGGCGCCCAGGCGGCCAAGGTGATCGGCAATTGGCCGTTTTCCCCCAAAATCTGAGCAAAGTTGCGTATGAAATAGAGCGCGAAGCCGAGAAGGACCGCAGTCAGGACCGCCACGCCGGTGCCGCCGAACCGAGTGTGGCGCATGGTGAAGGCGGCGCCGACCAGCACCATGGCAACCAGAAACAGCGGCCGCGCTAGGGCGACCTGATACCAGACCCGCTGCCGACGGGTGGAGAACCCGGCTTCGTCGAGCTGGCGGATGGTGTCGGGCAGATTGTAGATCGACACGCTTTCCACCCGGCCAAGGGTTTCGCGGATGCGTTCGTGGGTCAGGGTAGTGGCGATGCTCATGGTGGCGTGGACGCTGGAATCCGCCTCGGGGTTGATGCCGGCGCTCAGCGGCCAGACCTTCGCATTGGTCAGCGTCCAGCTATCGTCTTCAAGCCGGGCGCTTTCGGCCAGGATGCGGCGGACCGGCACGCCATTGGGCGAATAGCTCAGGATGGTGACGCCATAAAGCACGGTAGCATCGGGATCATGGCCATCGGCATGGATCACCGATTGCCCGCTCTGGCTGCCCTGGCGCAGCCAGAGCCCTTCGCCGCTGACCGACAGCACAGAAGAGGAGGCACCGGTGCCGCGCGCTTGGGCCGAAAGCTGATCGTAACGGTTCGACGTGGCCGCGACGATCGGGTTCAGCAACATGACCGCAAGCAGGCCGATCACCGCCGCCACCGTTACCGGCGCGGCGAGCGACCGGATGCCCGATCGACCGATGGCGCGGCTGACCACAAGTTCGCTGCTGCGGGCAAGCCCGACGAACAGCACCACCGCCGACAGGATCATGATCAGCGGCAGAAGCTCGCTCATCGCGGCGGGGGCATTCAGCAGCGACAGATGCAGCAACTTGCCCAGCCCCAGCCTCATCCCTTCGAACCGGCGAAGCTGTTCGATCAGGTCGATCAGCATGATCAGGGCGAAGAATATGCCCGCAATCAGTCCGAACGCCTGCAAAAAGCGCCGCGTGAAGTAACGGTCGAGAATCATCCGGCACACCCCGAAAGAGGCGGCCGGATCACCGCAGCGGCAGGTTGCAGAATCGGCCGGTTCGGACCGAAAGCATTCGTAGGCACTACAATCCCCCCGGAGCCGGCCTTTGTCTTTCGCGGGACCTTAATGCAATTGCCTGGCGGGGAAAACTGCTATCTGGTCAAGCGCGAAGGCCCGCGTTACCCATGGGGGACGGGCCGAGCGCCCGACTGTCCGCAATGTCCAGGAGACCGATATGAGCAGCATTCCGACCATCCGTTTTTCCCAGCTCGATCTGTCCGATCTGGCGACGGCAGAGGGCCGTGTCTCGGTCCTGGCGACGCCCGAGGGGGGCCTGGATCGGGCGGGCCGTCGGGCCGACCGGCTGTCCCGGGGGGCGCTGAAGCGGCTGATCGAAAGCGCACAATTCACCAGGGCGAAAACCGGAGAGGTGCTGACCCTGGCCTTTCCCGCCGGCATGGCGGCCGAGGCGCTTGATGTGCTGGTGATCGACAAGAAGGCCTCGGCGCTCGAGGCGCGGCGGGCCGGTGCGGCGCTGGCCAAACGAGCCGATGGTGCGGCGATCACCCTGGCCGCGGACAGCCATAAGCGGGCCGCCGAACTGGCGCTGGGGCTGGGGCTGCGCAGCTATGGCTTTCTGGCCCACAAGACCGGCGAGGCCGCTGAAAAGACGCTGGGTGAAATCACCCTGCTGCTGCGCGATCCGGCCGCTGTCGAGGCCGAGGCGGCGCCGCTTCTTGCCGTGGCGCAAGGCGCCCATCTGACCCGCGATCTGATCAACGAACCCGCCAACGTCCTGACGACGACGGTGTTTGCCGACCGTCTGCAGGAGCTTTCGGCGCTGGGGATCGAGGTCGAGGTGCTGGAAGAACCCGATCTGGAACGGCTCGGCATGCGCATGCTGCTGAGCGTTGGCCAGGGCTCGGTCACGCCGACCAAGGTGGTGGTGATGCAGTGGAATGGCGGCGAGGCCGGCGCGGCGCCGCTGGCGCTGGTTGGCAAGGGGGTGGTATTCGACACCGGCGGCATCAGCCTGAAGCCGGGCGCCGGGATGGAAGACATGACCATGGACATGGGCGGCGCTGGCACCGTCGCCGGCACCATGATGGCCCTGGCATTGCGCAAGGCTCCGGCCAATGTCGTGGGCCTGGTGGGGCTGGTCGAAAACATGCCCTCGGGCGAGGCCACCCGGCCGGGCGATGTCGTCACCTCGATGAAGGGTGATACCGTCGAGATCATCAATACGGATGCCGAGGGGCGGCTGGTGCTGGGCGATGTGCTCTGGTACGCGCAGGAGCGTTTCGCGCCGGCGGGCGTGATCGACCTCGCCACGCTGACCGGGGCGATCATCATCGGCCTTGGTCACGAGAACGCCGGGGTGTTTTCGAATGACGACACGCTTTGCGGCAATTTCCTCAAGGCGGCGGCGGCCGAGGGCGAAGGCGCCTGGCGGATGCCGATGGGGCCGGCCTATGACCGGCAACTGAAGTCCCGCATCGCCGATATGAAGAACGTCGGTGGCCGTCCTGCAGGCTCGATCACCGCGGCGCAGTTCCTGCAGCACTTCGTGAAAGAGGACACGCCCTGGATCCACCTCGACATCGCGGGCGTGGCGCATGTCAAGGAGGATACCGCCTATGCCCCCGCCGGGGCCACCGGCTGGGGCGTTCTGGCGCTGAACCGTCTGGTGCGGGACGCCTTCGAGGCGGGATGAGGACGATGGGCGCCGCCTTCTTCTATCACCTGACCCGGCATCCGCTGGATCACACGCTGGCGGTGCTGCTGGGCAAGGCGCGGGGGGCCGGCTGGCGTATCGCCGTGCGCGGCACAGATGCGGGGCGGATGGAATGGCTGGATGAAAAGCTCTGGCAGGGCCCGGACGAAGGTTTCCTGGCCCATGGACTGGCCGGTGGGCCGCATGATGCGCTGCAACCGATCCTGCTGACCGCGGATCGCGGCCCGGCACTCAATGATCCCGCTTGTCTCATGACACTCGACGGCGCCGAGGTGGCGCCGGAGGAGGTCACCGCACTGGAACGGGTATGCATCCTGTTCGACGGCCACGACCCCGAGGCGGTACAACGCGCCCGAGGGCAATGGAAGGCGCTGACCGGGGCAGGCTGTTCGGCGCAATACTGGTCCGAGGAGACGGGGCGCTGGGAGAAGAAGGCCGAACGTTAGACCGCTGTCCGGAAAACATGGCGTTTTCCGGTGCGGCGCCTGCATCCGTGGCTTGGGGGCCGGCCGAGGCAGAGCCGGCGGGGCCAATTCGTCAGCGCTGCAGCACCAGATCGCCGCCGCTGATCTCGATCTTGCCCCAGCGTTCGAGATAGGACATGCCCAGCAGGGATTTGTCCATCTCCCCCTCGTTCACCCAACCGCGCAGGTTGCGATCCTCCACCGGCCCGAGCGAGATGCGGTCAATTTTCACCGGCGCGGTGCGCACGGTGCCATTGGCGGTATTGGCGCGGCCGGAATAGGCCAGACCGGCCGTGTCGATGCCGGCGTGGCGGGCGTCCTGGGCCCTGAGCACCACGCCCGAGGCGCCGGTGTCGATCATGAAATCGACCGGCGCGTCATTGACCAGCATGGTCAGGTAATAATGCCCGTCGGAGGCGCGCGGAACCTCGATCCGACCGCTGCTGACTGCGGCGGCCCGGCCCGGCATCACCTCGCGCCGGATGTCGTCCCACAGGCCGACGGCGGCGATCACTCCGATGAAGATCAGCCCCCAGCCGGCCAGATGCTGCAGCTTCTTGCCCAAGCCTGCGCGGTTCTGCACGAACAGCCAGAAGACCAGCACCGCCCCCAGCAGGACAAGATAGGTCAGGTTGCCGAAATTCCAGGAATCCATCGTCGCGCGCGCCTCTTCTTGATATGCCTGCTATGTAAGCGCAGCCCTGCGCTGTTACCAGTTCGCCAACCCGTAGGCGCGCAGCCCGTCCAGCACGAATTGTACCGACAGCGCTGCCAGCAACATGCCCAGAAGCCGGGTTACCACCACGATGCCGGTCTTGCCCAGCAGCCGCTCGAACAGCCCGGCGATCAGGAAGAGGCAAAAGAGCAGCCCCAGCACCGCCAGCATCACCGCGACAACCGTCGCCAACCCGCCCAGCCCCGGCCTTTCGCCGGCCAGCAAGATCATCGAGGCAATGGCGCCGGGGCCGGCGATCAGCGGAATGGCCAGGGGAAAGACCGAAGGGTCGGGATGATCTTCCGCCTCGCTCTGACCCTCGGCCTGATCCTCGCGTCGCTTGGTGCGGCGCTCGAACAGCATGTCGAGGGCGGTCAGGAACAGCAAGATGCCGCCGGCGATGCGGAAGGCCGGCATGGTGATGCCGACAAAACCCAGCACCGCCTCGCCGAAGGCAGCGAAGACGGTCAGCAGCACGGCAGCGACCAGACAGGCCCTCAACCCGATGCTGCGCCGTTGCCGCTGGGGCATCCCCTGCGTCATCGCCAGGAACAGCGGCATCAGCCCGATCGGGTCGACGATCACGAAAAGCGTCGCGAAGGCTGAGATCAGAAAGGCGCTGTCCATATGGGTCCTTCATCGGATATTTGCCGTCCAGCTTGGCGCGGCCTGTGGCAAAAGGAAAGCCCCAGTGAGTGAGCAGATTGTCCCCTGCGGTGCAGGCCTCCGGCGGCCGTATTTGGGACGAAGAGAAAGGCCGCTTCTTTTTTGCGCCTTCTTCTCGTTGCAAATACGGCCGGGGGAAGCGCGGCAGGGCCGCGCTGGGGGCGGGAGCCCCCTGGCAGAGGGGGATGAGATCAGCCCTCGGCCACCTCAAGGCGCTCTTGTGCCTTCAGCCAGAGCGCCTCGGCCTTGTCCATCGCTTCGCTCAGCTCGGCGTATTTGCGGTTCCAGACCTCGAGCTCCCCGACGCGCTCTGATTCATAGAGCGCCGGGTCGGCCAGTTTCGCCGCCAGCTTGTCCTGCATCTCGGCCAGTTTTGCGACCCGATCCTCGCATTTGCGGACATCGGCGCGCAGCGCCAGAAGGGTTTCACGCGGCGCGCGCTTGGGCTTTTCTGTCTCGGCCGGCTTCGCGGGTTTGGCCGGGGTGTCGCGTTGCAGCAGCTCGGCGCGATAGGTTTCCAGATCGCCCTCATAGGGGGCGACGCGGCCGCCCTTGACCAGCCACAGCCGGTCGGCGACGAGGCTCAGCAGGTGCATGTCGTGGCTGACCAGGATCACCGCGCCGGAATAGGCGGTCAGCGCCTCGACCAGCGCCTCGCGGCTTTCGATATCCAGGTGGTTGGTCGGCTCGTCGAGGATCAGCATATGGGGCGCGTCGATGGTCGCCAGCAGCAGAGACAGTCGCGCCTTCTGGCCGCCCGAAAGCTGGCCGACCAGCGTCTCCGCCTGATCTGCGCCCAGTCCGAAGCCTGCCAGTCGCGCCCTGAGCTTGGATTGTTGTTCCTCGGGGCGGGCGCGCTGCAGGTGTTGCAGCGGGGTTTCATCGACATGAAGTTCGTCGACCTGGTGCTGGGCGAAGAAGCCGATGCGCAGCTTGGACGATCGGGTCATCTTGCCGTCGATCAGCGGCAGCCGGTCCGACAGCATCTTCGACAGCGTTGACTTGCCTTCTCCGTTGCGGCCCAGAAGCGCGATGCGGTCGTCCTGGTCGATCCTGAGCGTCATGCCGCGCAGGATCACCGTGTCGCCATAGCCGGTCGATGCGCCTTCGAGCGAGATGATCGGCGGCGATAGCTCTTCGGGTTCGGGGAAGGTGAAGACGGTGCGCGCCGCATCTTCGGGCGCGGTGATCTTCTCCATCTTCTCGAGCATCTTGACCCGAGACTGCGCCTGTTTGGCCTTGCTGGCCTTGGCCTTGAAACGATCGACGAAGCTTTGCAGATGCGCCCGGCGGGCGTCCTGCTTCTTGGCCGCGGTGGTTTGCAGCGCGCGCTGTTCGGCGCGTTGGCGGGCGAATTGGTCGTAAGTGCCGCTGTAGAGGGTGAGCTTCTTGCCCTCGAGATGCAGGATCGAGCCCACCGCGCGGTTCAAAAGGCCGCGGTCGTGGCTGATGATGATGACCGTATGGGGGTAGCGCGCCAGGTAGCTTTCCAGCCAGAGCGCGCCTTCGAGGTCGAGATAGTTGGTCGGTTCGTCCAGCAGCAGCAGATCGGGCTGGGCGAACAGCACTCCGGCCAGCGCCACCCGCATCCGCCAGCCGCCGGAGTAATCCGAACAGGGGCGTTGCTGGTCGGCGTCGTCGAATCCCAGCCCCTTGAGGATCGAGGCGGCGCGCGCCTCGGCGCCCCAGGCGTCGATATCGGTCAGCCGCATCTGCACCTCGGCGATGCGATGGGGGTCTTGGGTGCTTTCGGCCTCCGCCAAGAGGGCGGCGCGTTCGGTGTCGGCCGCCAGCACGGTGTCGATCAGCGAGGTGGAGGAGGAGGGTACCTCTTGTGCGACGCCGCCGATGCGGGCACGGGCGGGCAGGGAGATCGCGCCCGATTCCAGCGCCAGTTCTCCGCGCAGCAGGCGGAACAGCGTGGTCTTGCCGGCGCCGTTGCGCCCGACCAGGCCCACCTTGTGGCCATCGGGAATCGTGGCGCTGGCGCCTTCGAAGAGGGTGCGGCCCGCGACCGCATAGGAAATGTTCTCAATTCGCAGCATGAAGCGCTCATAGCAGAGGGTTCGCGCCGCCGCCAGCGGTCAAGGGATGGTCAACCAGAACCGGGCGTGATAGCGGCGAAATGCCATCTTTCTCCCCCCTCCGTCGTCCCGAGGCTTTCATGCGTCCCGCCACCACTCCGCCCCATTTGTTGACATTGATCCTGGCCAACGCGCTATCGGTGCTGACGTTGAACATGTTCCTGCCATCGCTGGCCAAGATGGCCGAGGCCCTGAACGCGGATTACGGGCTGGTGAACCTGTCGGTCGCCGGATACCTGGCGATTTCGGCAGTGTTGCAACTGGCGATGGGGCCGCTGTCCGACCGGTATGGCCGGCGGCCGGTGATGGTGCTGACAACGGCGATTTTCGTGCTGGCGTCGGTCGGCTGTGCGCTGGCGCAGAATGTCTGGGTGTTTCTCGGGTTTCGGATGCTGCAGGCGGGGATCGTGTCGGGGCAGGTGCTGTCGCGCGCGGTGATCCGGGACATGCACGCGCCCAAGGATGCGGCGAAGATGTTGGGACATGTCGCCATGGCAATGGCGCTGGCGCCGATGTTGGGGCCGATGCTGGGCGGGGCGCTCGACATGGCGTTCGGCTGGCGGTCCTCCTTCGTTCTTTATTCGCTGCTGGGGGCGGTGATGCTGGTGATCCTCTGGGCCGATCTGGGCGAGACCAATGCTGCGGCGGCCAGCTTCAGTTTCCGTGACCAGATCCACGATTATCCCGAATTGTTCCGCTCGCGCCGATTCTGGGGCTATAGCCTGTGCTATGCCTTCGCGGTGGCGGGATTCTTCGCTTTCATCACCGGGGCGCCGCTGGTGGCGGCCGCCTGGTACGATTTGAGCCCGGCGGCGCTGGGGCTGGGGATCGGCATCATCACCGTGGGGTTCATGGTGGGGAATTTCGTCTCGGGTCTGGTGGGCGCGCGGGCAGAGCTGGTGACAATGGTGCTGGTGGGGCGGATCTTTGCCACCCTGGGGCCGATCGGTGGCCTGGCGCTGTTCTTTTCGGGGGCCGGCACGCTTTGGGTGTTCTTCGGCTCGGCTATCGTGGTGGGCTTTGGCAACGGGCTGACCAACGCCAATGCCAACGCGGGCGTGATGTCGGTGCGTCCGCGGCTGGCGGGCAGTGCTTCGGGGTTGTCGGGGGCGATGACGGTGGCGCTGGGGGCGATTATGACCAGCCTGACCGGTGCGCTGGTGACGCCGGACCATGCGCCCTACATCGTTTTGTCGATCATGCTGGTCACCAGCGCTCTGGGGCTGATCGCGGCGCTTTATGTGCGCTGGGTGGACCGGCGCGATCCGCTGCCGCTGGGAGTGTGAACGCTTCGGGCGGCAGGTGGGTCAGAAGCCTTTTCAATCGCGCCCGCGCATGTTAGGCGGCGCCAATATCATCCCCGCCCGCGCTGCTGCCGGGCGACCAGTCTTAGGAGCAAGCCCCATGGCACTGGAACGCACGTTCTCGATCATCAAACCCGATGCAACCCGCCGCAACCTGACCGGCAAGATCAACGCCAAATTCGAGGAAGCTGGTCTGCGCATCGTCGCCCAGAAGCGCATCCTTATGACCAAGGCGCAGGCCGGTGAATTCTACGGTGTGCACAAGGAACGTCCCTTCTACGACGAACTGTGTGAATTCATGTCGTCCGGCCCGGTCGTGGTGCAGGTTCTGGAAGGTGAAAACGCCATCGCCAAGAACCGTGAAGTGATGGGCGCCACCAACCCGGCCGATGCTGCCGCCGGCACCATCCGCGCCGAATTCGCCGAATCCGTGGGCGAGAACTCGGTCCACGGCTCGGACGCGCCGGAAACCGCGGCGGTCGAGATCGCCTATTTCTTTGCCGGCACCGAAATCGTCGGCTGAGACGGGATCACATCCGTTTCGAAAGGGGGTCTTCGGGCCCCCTTTTGTTTTTGGGGAGGGCGCGGCGCCTCCGGGCGCATACCGGTAAGGGCTTATCGCCGCCGTTCGATCACCCCGATCTCGTCCAGCGCTGCCTCAAGCGCGCCAAGCGCCGGATCGCCCGTGCCGCGCACCTCGGCGCAGATGGCGTCGAAACGAACGCGCAGCGCCTTCTTCTCGTCGCCCTGACAATCGTTCCAGGGGCGCCCCTGCAACCCCATGACCATGGCGTAATAGCCGATGAAATGCGGCCGGCTGCCGGCCTGCAACAGCCGGCGATAGGCGGCGTCCGGGCCAAGGGCGCGCAGCTCCTCGGCGGAATGGATGCCGGCGCGGGCATAGGGGGCGACCGAGGCGGGGCCGAGATTGCGGATGGCGGAAACGGGCTCTGACATGGGCCGACCTTAGCGCCGCGCGGGCGCGCTGCCAATCAGGTGCTTGGACTGCGCAACTGGCGGCGCGGGTCGGTGTCTCCGGCCAATCCCATGACCGTCAGCGCCTCGTCCCGGCATTGAAAGATCAGCTCGCGTGTTGCGGTTTCTGCCGCCAGATCGGCGCGGGCCTCCACATGGGTCAGCACCTGGCGCCAGATCGCGGCATTCTCCTGTCGCCTCTCCGGGGTGCGGAAATCGACATGGAATTCGCGCCAGAGCAGCGCCCAGACGATATCGTTGGCATTGCTGCGGATGGTGCGCAGCAGCATTGGGCTGTCAGCGCAGAGCGCCAGCGCGGTGCCGATCCGGCCCGAGCTCAGCGCGAAGCGCATCGGTTTGCAGGTTTCCTCCCGCGCCAGCGCCTCCAGTGCCTCGACCCGGCGGCGCATCTCGGCCAGATCCGGGCCCGTCCACATCAGCGCCGCATAGCGGGCGCTGAGCCCCAGAAGAGAGGCATAGACGTTCATCGCGTCGGCCAGGGTGTCGCGGTCGAACCGGCCCACCACGGCGCCGCGTCGGGGGAAGAGATCGGCCAGCCCGCGGTTGGTCAGGATGCGCAGCGCGTCGCGGACGGGGCCGCGGCTGACTTGATAATAGGCGGCCAGATCGGTTTCGACCAGCCGGTCGCCCTCGCTCAGTTCGCCGGCCATGATCCGTCGGGTCAGGTCATCCGAAATCCTCTCGGGCAGGTCGCGGTGGCCGCGCCAGGTCAGCGGATCGTCGGACGACTCACTCATGGCGGAACGTCGAAACGGAACGGCGGAAGGCATCGGATCACCTCGTGATACTGCGTAATGAGAATACTAACATGCTGAGATAAATCATAAAACAAATAAATTGAAGACAATTGACGAAATACGGTCTTTGGTCTTACTCTTCCCCCGTGGCCCGCGCCCGGGGAGGAACGGGCTGGCCGCAGTCATCGGGAGGAGAAGCCTCATGTCATCAGTCCGCTGCAACGCGGGCGCGGTCGGTTTCGGTCGCGCTCTGGGTTTGCTTTGCGTCGCGCGCTTGCCGTGCCCTCGGCGCGGGCCGGGCTGGGATGCTGTCCGCTTTCCCCGTCAGCCCCAAGAAAGGACCGCAGAATGACCCCGCCCAACGATTTTGCCCTGGCAGACACCGCGCCGCTGACCGAAGCCGAGTATCTGGCAAGGGTGCGCGCCGCCCAGGCGGCGATCTGGCCCAGGGAGGTGCCGACCGAGCCGTTCTATCCGCATGGTGAGGTCGGCATCACCGATTACCTGCGCGCCTGGGCCGCGGTGCAGCCGGACAAGGTGCTTTACAATTTCTACGGCGGCACCCTGACCTATGGCGAGATGGACCGGCTGTCGGATCGCTTTGCTGCGCGTCTGGCCGCCGACGGCGTAAAGCCGGGCGACCGGGTGGCGGTGCTGATGGGTAATTGCCCGCAATTCGCCATCGCCTTCTTTGGTATCCTCAAGGCCGGCGCCGTGCATGTGCCGGTGAACCCGATGTTCCGCGAGGCGGAGCTGATCTATGAGCTGAACGACGCGGATGCTGAGATCATCCTGGCCGCCGACATCCTGGTGCCGCTGGTCATGGCGGTGCGCGATCAGGTCACCCTGCGCAAGATCTATTCGACCGGCATGGCCGACTGGATCCCCGCGACCCCGGCCTTCCATTGTCCGGCCTCGATCACGTCGGGCGAGGTAACGCCGGAGGGGACCGAGGATTTCATCAAGGCCCTGGAGGCCTGCGACGCCCCGGTGCCGCAGATTGCAACCGATCTGGATGCGGTGGCGGCGCTGAACTATACCGGCGGCACCACTGGCATGCCGAAGGGCTGTGTCCATACCCAGCGGCATATGATCTATACCGCAGCCACCACCTGCACCATGGGGGCAGAGCTGACGCAGGACAACGTGGCGATCTGCTTCCATCCGCTGTTCTGGATCGCGGGAGAGGACATGGGGCTGCTGTTCCCGGTCTTCTCGGGCTGCACCTGCATCCTGCTGGGCCGCTGGGACGTGGTCAGCTTCATGTCCGCTGTCGACCGGCTGAAACCCGATCAGGCGAGCTTGCTGGTCGACAACGCGGTCGAGGTGCTGGAGCATCCCGAGGCCAGCCGCTACGATCTGGGTTCGATCAAGACCACGCGGGTATCCTCCTTCGTCAAGAAGCTGAACCACGACTATCGCACCCGCTGGTTCGAGCGCACTGGGTCGATCATGGCCGAAGCCGCTTGGGGTATGACCGAAACCCATACCTGCGACACCTTCACCACCGGCTTTCAGCACGACGATTGGGATCTGGACCAGCAGCCGGTCTTCGTGGGCATGCCTTGCCCGGGGACCGAGTTCAAGATTTGCGACTTCGACACCGGCGCGCTGATGCCGCTGGGGGCTGAGGGCGAGATCTGCGTGCGCTCGCCCTCGCTGCTGAGCTCCTATTGGAACAAGCCCGAGGCGACGGCGGATCTAATGCGGGGCGGCTGGCTGCATACCGGGGACATCGGCGTGCTCGATGACAACGGGCTGCTGCATTTCCTCGGCCGCCGGAAAGAGATGCTCAAGGTCAAGGGCATGTCGGTCTTCCCGGCCGAGCTTGAGGCGATGCTGGGCCGGCATCCGGCGATAATCGGCTCGGGCGTGATCGGGCGCCCTGATGCCGACAAGGGGCAGGTGCCGGTGGCCTTCGTGACGCTCGCCGAGGGCAAGGAGGCCACCGCGGTCGAGATCGAGGCCTGGTGCGCCGATGAGATGGCCATCTACAAACGCCCGGAGGTCCGCATCGTCGCGACCCTGCCGATGACCGCCACGGGCAAGGTGAAGAAGGACGAACTGGCCAAGCTTCTGTAAGCGCCGGCCGGGAGGGGACAAGAATGACGACGACAGTGAAGACGATCCTGATCGCCAACCGGGGCGAGATCGCGTTGCGGATCGCCGATGCGGTGGCCGGGCTGGGGATGGAGCCGGTGGCGCTCTATTCCGAGGACGACGCCGAGGCGCTGCATGTGTTGCGCGCGCCGCGTGCCATGGCGCTGCCGGGCAAGGGCGCGCGGGCCTATCTCGATATCGCGGCGGTGATCGCCGCCGCCCGCGCGGCGGGCGCCGAGGCGGTGCATCCGGGCTATGGCTTTCTGAGCGAAAGCGCCGAATTCGCCCGAGAGGTGGCGGCAGCCGGGATGATCTTCATCGGCCCGTCGCCCGAGGCGCTGGAGGAGCTGGGCGACAAGACCAGCGCCCGGCGTCTGGCGCAGAAGGTCGGCGCGCCGGTGAACCCGGGGCTCGACCGCGCCGCCGATCCAGCGGAACTGCTCGCCTTCATGGAAGGCTTGGGCGGTGCGCCGATCGTGCTGAAGGCGGTCGCCGGTGGCGGTGGTCGGGGCATGAGGATCGTCCGCGAGCCGGGCCAGTTGGTTGCCGCCTATGAGGAGGCCAGCGCCGAGGCGGAGGCCGCCTTCGGCAATGCCGACATCTATGCCGAACGTTTCCTTGAAAACGCCCGCCATATCGAGGTTCAGGTACTGGGGGACGGCAGCGATGCCGTGCACCTGTGGGAACGCGACTGCACCTTGCAGCGGCGTTATCAGAAGCTGGTCGAGATCGCGCCGGCCCCGGCGCTTGACCCCGATCTGCGGCGGCAGCTGCTGGACAGTGCCGTGCAGATGGCCCGCGCGGTGGGCTATCGCGGGCTCGGCACCTTCGAATATCTGGTGGGCGAGGGCGGCGCGCTGGCCTTTATCGAGGCCAATCCGCGGCTGCAGGTGGAACATACCATCACCGAAGAGATCACCGGCGTCGATCTGGTGCAGGCCCAGATCCGCGTCGTGCTGGGGGCGAGCCTGTTCGAACTTGGCCTGACCCAGGATCAGGTGCCTCAGCCGCGCGGACATGCGGTTCAGCTTCGGGTCAATATGGAGACGATGACGGCCGAGGGTGGCGCGCTGCCCGCCGGTGGCAGGCTTTCGGTCTATGAGGCGCCGGGTGGGCCGGGGGTGCGGGTCGATGGGGCGGGCTATGCTGGCTGGCGGCCGTCGCCGGCCTTCGACAGCCTGCTGGCCAAGCTGATCGTGCACGGCCCCGGGCATCTGGCGGATGTGCTGGCCCGCGCCCGCCGGGCGCTCGCGGCTTTCCGGATCGCGGGGGTGGAGACCAATATCCCCTATCTGATGGCGCTGCTGGACCTGCCGGAACTGGCCGAGGGGCGAAGCCACACGCGGATGGTCGAAGAGCGTGCCGCCGATCTGTTCGCCGCCGCCGGGCGGATCGCGGCGGACCGCGTCGCCACGGCCCTCGCCGCGCCGGAAGGGCTGGGTGAGGAGGCGCCGAAGGTGCTGGCCGAAGGGGTCACCGGCGCGCCGATGCAGGGCACCATCCTGGCGGTCAAGGCCGGCCCCGGCACTGCGCTGCCCGCCGGTGGCGCCGTGCTGGTGATGGAGGCGATGAAGATGCAGCACACCATCCTGGCCGAGGTGTCGGGGCGGCTGCGCGATATCTTCGTGGCGCCCGGTGATACCGTCTTCCTTGGCGATCCGCTCTTCGCGCTGGACCCCGACGAGAGCCTCGTCTTCGAGGCCGAGGAGGAGGAGGTGCGTGACCCTGACCACATTCGCGCCGATCTGGCCGAGTTGCTGGAACGGCGCGCGCTGACCCGGGACGCGGCGCGCCCCGAGGCGATCGCCAAGCGCCACGCGCAGGGCAAACGCTCGGCCCGGGAGAATATCGCGCAACTCTGCGATCCGGACAGTTTCGTCGAATACGGCGATCTGGTGATCGCGGCGCAGCGGACCCGGCGCAGCCTGGACGATCTGATCCGCAACACCCCGGCCGACGGGCTGATCACCGGCTTCGGTCAGGTCAATGGCGGGCTGTTCGGCGAGGCGGGCACCCGCACCGCGGTGCTGCATTACGACTATACCGTTCTGGCCGGCACCCAGGGCCATATGAACCACGAAAAGACAGATCGCATGCTGCATGTGATCGAGAAGAGCCGCACGCCGATGATCTTCTTCTGCGAAGGCGGTGGCGGTCGGCCGGGGGATGTGGATGTCAACATGATCTCCGGTCTGCAGGTGATGACCTTCGCGCTGCAGGCGCGGCTGTCGGGGCTGGTGCCGATGGTGGGCATCGGTTCGGGCCGGGTGTTTGCCGGCAATGCCGCACTTCTGGGCTGCTGCGACGTGGTGATCGCCACCCGGGATTCGACCATCGGCATGGGTGGCCCCGCGATGATCGAGGGCGGCGGTCTTGGCGTCTATCGTCCCGAGGAGGTCGGCCCCAGCGACGTTCATGCTGCCAATGGGGTGATCGACATCCTGGTCGAGGATGAGGAGGAGGCGGTCGAGGTCGCCAAGACATATCTGTCCTACTTCCAGGGGCGGCTGACCGACTGGCAGGCCCCCGATCCGCGCGCCCTGCGCCATGTGGTGCCGGAAAACCGGATGGAGGCCTATGACGTCCACGCGGCGATCGAGGGGATTGCCGATCTCGGCTCGGTGCTGGAACTGCGCGCGGGCTTCGCGCCGGGCATGGTCACCGCGCTGATCCGGGTGGCGGGCCGCCCGATGGGGGTGGTCGCCAACAACCCGCGCCATATGGCCGGCGCGATCGACACGCCGGGCGCAGACAAGGCGGCGCGGTTCCTGCAGCTTTGCGATGCCCACGATCTGCCGGTGATGTTCCTCTGCGACACGCCCGGCATGATGGTGGGCCCCGAGATCGAGAAGACCGCGCTGGTGCGCCATTGTTCGCGGCTTTTCGTGATCGGCGCCAATCTGGAGGTGCCGACCTTCACCTTCGTGCTGCGCAAGGCCTATGGGCTGGGCGCCCAGGCGATGGCGGGGGGATCGTTCCGGGCGCCGCAATTCGTCGCCGCCTGGCCGACCGGGGAATTCGGCGGCATGGGGCTCGAAGGCGCCGTTCGGCTCGGGTTCCGCAAGGAACTGGAGGCGGTCGAGGAACTGGCCGAGCGTCAGGCGCTGTTCGAGAAGATGGTCGCCAAGCTCTATGAACGCGGCAAGGCGATCAATACCGCCAGCATGCTCGAGATCGACGCGGTGATCGACCCGGCCGAAACGCGCGACTGGATTCTCTCTGCTCTGCAGGCCGCACCGGCGCCGCAGCCGCGCAGGGCCAAGAAACGGCCCTGGGTCGATCCCTGGTAAAGATGCGTCGGGCAAAATGGCTCCCCCGCGATGGCGCGGGGGGTGCTCCTTGATGCCGGTTTGCCTCTTCTTCATATTTCTCCTGCAGGTTGCATGACAGGAGTGCCCGGATGGGTTGACAGCCCGGGCCCGGGTATCGGGATATTACGGGGTGCCCGAAGGGCCACTGCACAGAGCCGGAGACCGCCGTCATGTTCATCCTGTCCCGTTTGGCCGCCGTTATCCTTGTCATCGGCGTTATGGGGGTGACGGGTTGCACCCGCTCGGCTGAGCTGATCGGGGTGGATAACAAGGCTGTGCCGGTGCTGAGCTTTGCCGAGGCTGCGCACCACAGGATCTACATCACCACCAGCCGGGCGCGATCGGACAGGGTCGGCGCATTCTATTCGGGAGAGAGATCGCAAAATCTGGGCCTGGCCTCGGTTCTGTTGACGGTGCCGCCCGATCACGTTCCCGGCGAGGTCGAGCGCCCCAAGACCCTGCCGCCCGACCCGCGCCGGGAGTTCGCGGTGGTGGAACCCGAGGTCTATGATCGGGAGCAGGGGTTCATTCGCGCTATCAACGCGGAGCTGGCAAAGCGCGCGCCAAAGGACCGGACCCTTCTGTTCTTTGTGCATGGCTATAACATGACATTGAGCGACGCGGTGCTGCGGGTCGGCCAATTCGTGCAGGATTCGGGGTTTGCCGGCGTGCCGGTGGTCTTTTCCTGGGCCTCTGCCGGGAGAGAGACGCTCTATGCCTATGATCTCAACAGCACGCTTGCCGCGCGTAGCCAGATCGAACAGGCGCTGGAAATAGTGTCGAGAACCAATGCCCGGGGCTTTGATGTCTTCGCCCATTCGATGGGCGGGTTCGCGATGATGGAGGTGATGGTTCAATCGGGCCTGTCGGGTATGCTCGACACCAGTGGCAAGCTCAACAACATCATGCTGGCGGCGCCGGATATCGACATCGACGTCTTTCGCAGCCAACTGGCACAGATCCGGGGGCAGGTGGGGAACATTTATGTGCTGGTGTCACAGGACGATTTCGCCCTGCGCCTGTCGCGCCGGGTCTCGGGTGGGGTGGTGCGTGTCGGCGCGGCCAACGCGGAGGAACTGGCGAAGCTCGGGGTGACCGTCATTGATCTCAGCCGGGTTCATGATTCCATCATCGGCACGCACAGCAAGTTCGCAGGCTCGCCCGAGGTTGTGCAGATGATCGGTTCCGCCCTGCGGCATCATGGGTATGATCAGCCCCCGCGCGACCCGAGCACGCTTGAGATACTGGAG
The DNA here is from genome assembly GCF_000429365.1 of Pseudodonghicola xiamenensis DSM 18339. Taxonomy (GTDB): domain Bacteria; phylum Pseudomonadota; class Alphaproteobacteria; order Rhodobacterales; family Rhodobacteraceae; genus Pseudodonghicola; species Pseudodonghicola xiamenensis. The sequence continues at coordinate 364,607 of NZ_AUBS01000001.1, forward strand.
GGAGTGCCGGTGTTGCGCGACTTTATCCCGGGGTGAATGCAGCCACCGGAAAGAGAATGTATGTGATTAGTTGACAAAAAAGCTTGGTATAAATAGGGTCGCGCCAATCGCATGCAGCAAGCCATTTCCTGCCAGTCAGCATGTTGTTCCGCATATCTGACTGACAGGAAAAACCATGGCTCAGACGATCACCATCGACGCCTCGGCGTTGACGACCGGATTCAATTCGAAAACCTATATCAGCGATTATTTCTCCTCGCTCGCCAGTTCCGTTGCCAAGAGCTTCTATGGTGGCGAGCCTGATTCCGCCTTTGGCGGCACCTATTACATGAACGGTTCGCAGGTGGTGTTCAGCTATGCTGACGGCGAAGAGACCCCGCTGGCGTCGACGATCATCATGGAAGGCGACGGACTGGCCTATGACTTCATCCACAATGGATCGGAATATGGCCATGGCATCACCGGAGCGGTCGATGCGCTGGTCTTCGGCGATTGGGTCGATGGGGTGACCTCGGGCACCCAGGGCATCGGCGAAGAGGGCGCGGTGACCGGGCTTGACACCGGGCTGGTGATCGAGGGGCTCGGGCTCGACGTGGCGCCGGGCGGTGGCAACGATGTGGAGACCAATCCGGTCTATGCGGTCTATACCGCGCTGGGCACGATGGATGCCGCTCTGCTGAACAGCGTGCTCGATGATTACGCGGTCGAAATGTACGGCACCATTCACAACGACCGCCTGTTCGGCTCCGCCTATGACGACACTCTGGTCGGCGGCGCCGGCAACGACGTGCTGAAGGGCAAGGCGGGCGATGACCTGCTGCTGGGCGGTCGGGGCGATGACAAGCTGGTCGGCGGCAAGGGCAATGACACGCTGATCGGCGGCGCTGGCGACGATATCCTCAAGGGCGGCAAGGGCAACGACACTCTGACCGGCGGCGCTGGTGAGGATACCTTTGTGATCGTTTCGGGCGGTGCCCGCAACATTGACACCATCACCGACTTCACCATTGGTGAAGATGTGATCGACGTCACCGCGCTGGAACTGGGCGCTGCCAGCGATTTCACGGCATCGGAAACCGACGCTGGTCTGGTGCTGAGCGCGGAAGGGGCGACCATCGTGCTCGAGAACCTGACCTCGGCCGATCTGTCGGATGACATGTTCCTGTTCTGACAGGCCTTCTTGACCAAAACGGCCGGGCGACCCGCTGAGTTGTTGCCCGGCCCTTTCCAGTTCTCCCCCCTCACTCTCTCCCGCCCGAGGCATCCCCATGTCCCACCCAATACGTGCCGCACTGGCCGTAACCAGTCTTGTTATGTCTCCTCTTGCCGTTCGATCGCAGGAGGTGATCGCGCTGGATGAGATCACGGTCGCGGTCGGGCCGGGGGCACAGGCGACCGCCTCGCAGACCACGGTCGGCGAGGAACGGCTTGAAACCGAATATCAGGGTGCGAGCCTTGGCACGGTACTGCGCGATATGGCCGGGGTCACCACCCAGGGTGGGGGCGGCGATGACGGCGCCGAAATGGCGGTGAATATTCGCGGGCTGCAGGATCATGGCCGGGTTGCGGTGACGGTCGACGGCATGCGGCAGAACTTTGCGCGCTCGGGCCATGGCGCCAATGGCACGTTCTCGGTCGATCAGGAGATGCTGCGCGAGGTGACGGTCACCCGGGGGAGCGGCGCCAAGGCCGGTGCCATCGGCGGCGCGGTGGAACTGCGCCGGGTCACGGCAGAAGATATCCTGCGTGAGGGGGCGAGCACAGGCGGCGAATTTCGTCTGCGCTATGGATCGCTAACCAAGACTCCCACGGTACATGGCGAGCTGGCGGCGAAACTGAGCGAGGCGGTCGACCTCATGGTGGCGGGTACCCATTCCGAGAAGGATGATTATACCGCCCCCGACGGAACCAGGGTCTATGCCGGGCAGACCAAGCGCAGCGGCCTGGCGACACTGGGCTTCAACACCGAGAACGGTCAGCGCTTCACGCTCAGCTACGACCGGATGGAACAGGAGTATTCCACCGGAGTCGCCGCAGGGACGCCGCGCGACAACGATCTGCGGACCGAAAGCCTGCGGCTGGGCTGGCAGGCCGAGGACCTGGCCGGCTGGTCTGTCGAAGGGGCGCTTTACAAGACCGACACCAAGCTGGAACAGCAATCCCTGAGCGCCGCTCTGACGCCCACCGGCACCGGCCGGACCTATGATACCAGCACCACCGGCCTGCTTCTGAGCGCACAGCGCTTTCTGATGATCGGCGGGCGCGATCACGATCTGACCGTGACCTTGGAGGGCTTCCGGGACGAGGCCGATGTGAATGATACCACGGGCAGCCTGACCCCTTCGGGGAGCCGGGATATCTGGTCGCTGGGGCTGGAGGATCGTTTCGAGCTGGGCCGCGCGCGGGTCACCCTGGGACTAACGGCGGACAGCTACAGCCTGGACAGCGATGACGGTTCCGCCTCGGGGCAGGCGGTGTCGCCGCGGCTGGCGGTCGATGTGCCTTTGGGCAATTGGGTCACCTTCCACGCCGCGGCCTCGATGGGGTATCGTCCGCCGTCGCTTAACGAAACCCTGGTCTCGGGCATGCACCCGGAGCCGGCGGATTTCGAGATCCGCCCCAATCCCGACCTCAAGCCGGAAAAATCGCAGGCCTTCGAAATCGGGCTCGGCTATGGGCGCGAGGGGCTGTTTGTCCCGGGCGACAGTTTTGACGTCCGTGCGACCCTCTTCCAGAACACGGTGCGTGACTATATCGGGCTGGAGCGGGTCGGGTCGCTGTTCGACAGCTATTATCGCTATAACAATATCGACAAGGTTCGTCTGCGCGGTCTGGAACTGGAGGCGCGCTATGATTCAGGGCAGATCTTTGCCGGTCTGGCCGGTCAGATCCTCGATGGCACCGACCGCACGACCGGAGAAGACCTTGACAGCACGCCGCCCGACCGGGTGGTGGTGACTGCCGGGCTGCGCAGCGCTGACCTGCGGCGCGAGGTCGGAACCAGGGTCACCTTCACCGACTCCAAGCATGGCGGCACGTTGTCTTCGGACGCTTGGCGGACTGTCGATCTCTTCTTCCGGCAGGAGATCAGCAAGAATGTCGAGTTCGGCCTGGCGCTGAACAACATCTTTGACGCGAATTACACCCCTCATCTCGATACCCAGCCTCAGCCAGGGTTCAACGCGCAGGCTTCGCTGACCCTGAGGTTCTGACCCGGGAACGGCAGGCGGAAAGGACACCCACATGACTATCACCATCAAACTGAAGGGCAACGGCGTCGACTTCAACGCTGCGCTCGATACCTTCTTTGAAGGCTTCACTCCCTATGGCATGCCGTTGTTCATGCCCGCGAGCGGGACTTCGAAGCAGATCGTGCATCTCGATACTCCGACTGCAGGAGAAGAGGCCGACACCCGCGCCGTGGTGCTGGGCGGGGACGATTTCTTCTATACCTTCTCGAACCATTCGGTCAGCGGCACCATCGACACGGTCGAACTGGGCACGCTGGGCAGCGCCTATGACAGTGACAGCGGCGATCTGGTGGTCAATGACGACGGGCTGGCCGAAATCGACGCGGCGATCACCCTGTCGGGGCTTGGCATTACCAACGAGGCCGGGGTGAAGGGCGATGTGCACGAGATCGTCGCCGGGCTGATGGGGGGCGGACCGGATGGCACCTCGGTCGATGCCGCACCGCTGCTGGACGCGCTCTGGGGCGAGGGCCACGATTTCTATGGCACCGCCGGAGCCGATACCTACCGGGGCACCGACTATGACGACGTCGTTCGTGGTGGGGCAGGCAATGACAAGCTCTTTGGCGGCAAGGGCGACGACAAGCTGATCGGCGGCGCCGGCAAGGACACGCTCAATGGCGGTGCCGGCAACGACACGCTGATTGGCGGGGGTGGCCGGGACAAGCTTGTCGGTGGCGCCGGCGACGATGTGCTGAAGGGCGGCGGCGGGCGCGACAGGCTGATTGGTGGGGCCGGCGACGACCGGCTCGACGGTGGCAAGGGGGCTGACGTGCTGACCGGGGGCAAGGGGGCGGACACCTTCATCTTCGCCACGGCGAAACAGGCCGATGGCGACAGGATCACCGATTTCAGTTCCAAGCAGGGCGATGTGATCGACCTGTCGAAGATCGACGCGGATATCACCATGAAGGGAAACCAGGAGTTCACCCTGATCGGCGATGCAGAGTTTTCGGGCGCGGCAGGTGAATTGCGCGCCTGGCATGATGGCGACAACACGCTGGTCGGCGGCGATGTCGACGGTGATGGCATCGCGGATTTCACTATCACGCTGAACGGTCTCTATGATCTCGCCAGTTCGGACTTCCTGCTCTGATCCGACAGGATCGAGGCAGTCGTGACATTTTGCGCCGCGCCCCTGGGGGGGGGGCGGCGTCTTGCTGTTTGAAACGGGATCACGCCGCCAGGATGGCGCATCGGGCCGGGGCGGGCTGGTCGGTGCGATTGGGCTGAGTCGCTCCTGCCGTCGCCGCATGTGACGGGGGCAAGGGAGGTAATCACACGTTAAAGTGACACAGTATACGCTTGAATACTTCGTGATCCGGGCTACAACCTGCTAGCTTGGAAAACCTCAAGCTAAATAGCTAAGGGATTGATGCAAAATGCTTAAATCCGCAGCCAGAGCCCTTCTTGCCATCGTCGTCCTGGCGGTGGCTGGATTTGCTTTCTATGCATATCATTCATCTTTACCGGAAATGAGCGTGGCCGAACGGCCCCAATTTACTTCCGAACAGATCGAAAAGGGCCGGGTGCTTGCCGCCGCTGGCTATTGCGCAGAATGTCACACCCCCGCCGGCGGTGCGGCGTTTTCGGGCAATTATCCGATCGAGACCGATTATGGCGTGATCTACGGATCGAACATCACGCCCGACCCCGAAACCGGCATTGGCGCCTGGTCGCCCGAGGCCTTCCGCAGGGCCATGTGGCAGGGCGTCGATCGTGAAGGGCGGCATCTGTTCCCGGCGCTGCCCTACGATCACTTCACCAAGATGACCGCCGAGGATGTGGATGCCATCTATGCCTATCTGATGACCGAGGTGAAACCGGTTCACTCCGTCACCAAGGCGGCTGGCATTCCTTTCCCGCTGAACCAGCGTATCCTTCAGGCGGGCTGGAAGATGCTGTTCTTCAAGGAAGGGCGGTATGAGAATGACTTGTCGAAGTCGGAGGAGTGGAACCGCGGCGCCTATCTGGTCGAGGGCGTGACCCACTGCGGCGCCTGCCACACCCCGCGCAACAAGCTCGGCGCCGAGGAGGCGAGCCAGACCTTCGCCGGGGCCCATATCGACAAGTGGATCGCGCCGGCGCTGACTGCTGCCAACCCCTCGGCCGTGCCCTGGAGCGCATCCGAATTCACCCGTTACCTGGCCTCCGGCGCAGGCGTCTATCACGGTGTCGCTGCCGGGCCGATGGGGCCGGTGGTTCATGCCGGTCTGCGCGAGCTGCCGGAAAGCGATCTGAAGGCGATCGGGATCTATCTGGGCGATATCGTCGGCGCACCCGACAGCGATCCGGCGCAGTCTGCCGTGGTTCAGGCCAGCCTCGCTGCAGGCAGGCCCGATCCGGCCTATCGTCGCGATCAGGGGGAACGGCTCTATGCCACCGCCTGCGCCGCATGCCATTACAATGCAGAACAGGTGTTGGCCGGTCGGCCCGATCTGGGCATCAACTCGGCCACCCGGCTCGATGATCCGACCAACCTGATCCACGTCATGCTTGACGGGGTCAGCGCCGAAGAGGGCACCAAGGGGCTGGTGATGCCGGCCTTCCGCCACGCGCTGAGCGATCAGGAAATCGCCGCCATCGCCGCCTATCTGCGCGACGATCGCAGCAAGCTGGCCCCCTGGCCCGACCTTGACGCCAAGGTCGCCGCCATCCGCGCCGAAGCCACCCAGTGACGAGGGAAGCAAGATGATTGAATTCACGTTGAACGGACGCCCTGTCAGTCTGGACGTCGAGGCGGATACCCCGCTTTTGTGGGTGATCCGGGACGAGCTGGGCTATACCGGCACCAAATTCGGTTGTGGCATCGGCATGTGCGGTGCCTGCACCGTGCATGTCGGCGGTCAGGCGACACGGTCCTGCATCACCGAGGTCGGCGATGTCGCCGGTGCCGAGGTGACCACCATCGAGGGGCTCGATCCGCAGGGCAATCACCCGGTGCAACAGGCCTGGCGCGATCTGAAGGTGCCGCAATGCGGCTATTGCCAGTCGGGCCAGATCATGCAGGCCGCCGCCTTTCTCAAGGACATCCCCAATCCGACGGACGACGATATCGACGCGGTGATGACCGGCAACCTCTGCCGCTGCATGACCTACACCCGGATCCGCGCCGCCGTGCGCGAGGCCGCTGCGATGATGAGGGGGGAAAGCTCCAATGGCTAACGACATCTTCCGCGCCCGCCTGGGCGCCGCCGTCGATGACGGGCTGAGGCTGAACCGCCGCGGCTTTCTGATCTCTGCCTTCGCCAGCGGTGTCGCCTTCGGGTTCCCTGCCGCGTCAAAGGCCGCGATGGACCCTGCCGCCGCCGATGGCCTGCCGGTTGCCGCCGATGGCACCCCCTTCGCGCCGACGATCTGGTACTGGATCGACGACAAGGGCAAGGTCAACGTCCATATCATCCGGGCCGAAATGGGCCAGCATGTCGGCACCGCCATCGCCCGTATCCTCGCCGATGAACTCGGCGCCAACTGGGACGACGTGTCGATTGAACATGTCGACACCGACCCCAAATGGGGGCTGATGGTGACGGGCGGCAGCTGGTCGGTCTGGCAAAGCTGGCCGGTCTATCGCCAGGCCGGCGCCGCCGGCCGGGTTGCGCTGGCCGAAAAGGCCGCCGCGCTCTGGGGCGTCGATGTGGCCGAGGTGACGGTTGTCAACGGCCAGGTGTCCGCACCGGGCCACTCCGCCGGGTTTGGCGAACTGGTGGCCGAAGGGCTCGACCGCAGCTTTACCGAGGATGAGTTGAAGGCGTTGCCGCTGAAACCGGTGTCTGAGCTGACGCTGGTGGGCAAGGATGTCACCGCGCTCGACATCCCGAACAAGACCACCGGCCAGACCATCTTTGGCATCGACGCCAAGATCGACGGCATGGTCTATGCCGCCCCGATCCTGCCACCGACCCGCTATGGCAGCGAGATCACCGCGATCGACGACAGCGCCGCGAAGTCGGTCAAGGGCTATCGGCAGACGCTGAAGATCGACGATCCTTCGGGCACGGCACCGGGCTGGGCCATGGTCATCGCCGACAGCCAATGGGCCGCCTGGAAGGCCGCCGACAAGGTCAAGGTGAGCTGGACTGCAGGCGCTGCCGCGACACTGGGCGAGGCGGATTTCCAGAAGGAAAACCGCAAACTTATCGCGGATGCGGCCTCCGGCGCGGTGCTCGACACCGGGAACTCCGATGTCGATCCGGTGTTCTCCGGCGCCGCCGACACGTTCGAGGCGGAATATGACACCGCGACCGTGCTGCACTTCCAGCTCGAGCCGCTGAATGCCACCGTCTTCCGCAATGCCGAAGGCATCTGGGAAGTGCACACCGGCAATCAGTGGCAATCGCTTTGCCTGCCCTGGATCCAGCAGGCGCTGGAGGTGGGCGATGGCGAGGTCATCATGCGCACCTACATGCTGGGCGGCGGCTTCGGCCGGCGGCTGAACGGCGATTACGCTATCCCGGTGGCGCTGGCGTCGAAGGCGCTCGGCGGCAAGCCGGTGAAGATGGTGATGAAGCGCGAGGATGACGCGCGGTTCGACAGTCCGCGCTCGCCTTCCGTCTCGAAGATGCGGATGGCCTTCGATGCCGACAAGAGGGTCATCGCCATGGACAGTGCCGTGGCCTCGGGTTGGCCGACCAAGGTGATGATCCCGGGCTTCATGCCCAAGGGCACCAATGGAGAACCCTATGATCCCTTCGCCTCCGACGGGGTGGATCACTGGTACGAGGTTGGCGCGCAACGGGCGCGGGCGATTTCGAACGAACTGGCCGAAAGTGCCTTTCGCCCGGGCTGGCTGCGCTCGGTCTCGCCGGGGTGGATCAACTTCGCGGTGGAAAGTTTCATGGACGAGGCGGCGCGCCACATCGGCGCCGATCCGCTGCAGTTCCGGCTGGATCACTTCACCGCCGAAGGCCGCAACGCCGGCAGCGCGCCGGATTCCGTCGGAGGCGCCAAGCGTCAGGCCGCGGCGCTGAGCCGGGTGGCCGAGATGTCGGGCTATGGCCGCAGCGATCTGCCCGCCGATACCGCCATCGGCATCGCCACCACCTATGGCCAGTCGCGCGGCATGCCCACCTGGGTCGGCGGCGCAGCACAGGTGCATGTCGATCGCAAGACCGGCCGGGTCGAAGTGCAAAAGCTCTGGCTGGCGGTCGATTGCGGCATCGCGGTCGATCCCGACGGGGCGCGGGCGCAGATCGAGGGCGGCGCGCTCTGGGGGCTGTCGATGGCGCTCTACGAGGGGACGGAATTCGAGGCGGGCCAGGTCCGCGATCGCAACCTCAACAGCTACACGCCGCTCCGGATGATCGACGCACCGGAAATCGAGGTCGAGGTGATGGAAAGCACCGAGGCGCCGGTGGGGCTGGGTGAGCCCGGCACCACCGTGGTGGCCCCGGCCATTGCCAACGCGATCTTTGCCGCGACCGGCGCCCGGCTGCGCAGCCTGCCGATCACCCCGGACAAGGTTCTGGCCGCGCTTCAAGGCTGAGGCGCCCTCTCTCTCGGGCCAGTGCGGCCGGCCCTTCGGGGCCGGCCGTTTTCGTTTGCGGAAGGAACGCCAGGGTCTATTCGGCCGCGATGCTCTTGCGGGGGAGGGAGATGGCGCTCTCATGGCGGGATCGAATCGGCCAGTCCCAGTGGTCGCTTTGCGGCTCCTGCAATGCTGCGACATGGGCGGTGATCCGGCGGATCAGGGCGCCGTCGGCTTTGCGATCCAGACCAGGGTAAGGGGCGCCGTTATAGGAACCGTCATAGGCCAGCACGTCCTCGATCCGGCCGGTTTGGGCGTAAATCTCCTGGATCTTGCGACATTCCTTGACCGGTGCCTCGGCCTTCAGTGCGAACAGCACGGCAAGGGCGGCGCCGTATTCCAGTGCGTCGCTGGACAGGCCGTGCCGGCGCGCCATGTCTATGGTGCCGAAGATGCGTTCGCGGCGCTGCAACTTGCGCAGCGGGTCACGGCCCACCCGCGCCGTGGTATCCTTGAACGAACTGCGGCAACGGGTCACGAAGGTCTTTGCAAATCCCGGCAGCAAGGGTGCCGCCGCCGGAAACTCTGCCAGCAGCGCCGGGCGAACCTCATCTTCCAGCAACCGGTCGACCAGGGCCGCGACGCGCGGATCGCTCATGCCCTGGCCGATGGTGTCATGGCCCAGAAGCGAGGCGTACCAGGCGGTGATCGCATGGGTGCCGTTCCACAGCCGGTTCTTGATCATCTGCACCATATGGATGTCGTCGACGGTATGGATCTGACGCAGGCGTGACAGGATCGGGGCGCCGGCTTCGGCATAAAGCGCCATGTCAGGCTCGCTGTGATAGAGCACCAGATTGAGCTGATCGAGCGCCCGGGCGGTTTCGGCTGCCTCATGCAGCCGTTGTGCCGAGCGGGTAAGGCGGGCGGGCATCTCGGGTGCGATCTCTACGGGAGCCGGGGCGGGGCGGGTCAGCTCATCGAATATCTTCAGCTTAATCTTGGCCTGACGCATCACCGCCGCCTTGCTCAGCCGCGAGACGATGCGGTTCACCACGGTCTCGGGAATCCGCGTCTTGGCCATGATCCGGTCGCTCAGGTCCGGCGCCTCGGCGCGCAGAGCGGCTTCCACCACGTCGCGAATGAAGTGCGCGCCATGCACCTTGTTGACGATCGGCAGGATCACCAGATCATCGCCGCCGGCGGCGTGCCGCGCCAGCAGCCCGCGCGCGATCAGCGGCGCCTGCTGGCGGATTGCCCCTTCGGGCAGGCTGAGGCCGACAATCGCAGCCTCGCTATACATCCGGCAGATCGCCGCCTCGTCATCGCTGTCGATCAGCCGAATGGTGTCGATGGTCTGATCGAAGGCCAGTCCGCCGTAGCGCACGGTGTATTTCCCGAAGGAGTTCACCAATTCGCGCAGCACCGGATCGCCGGTGACACCGATGATCTCCTGCGGGCGGGTATAGCCATCCCAATGGGCGAAGATCTGCGCCAGATAGCCTCCGCCCATCGCGCCGAAGCCATGGATGCCGACCTTGGCCTCGTTCAGCGTGTCGGGAAAGGGATCTGTCAGCTTCGGGATGGGCAGCGCCGGGGTGGTCTGGCGCAGATCGTGCAGAAAGCCTTCCATCCCGTCCTCATAGCCGCGAAAGGCGCGGGCGCGGATATCGGGGTGCGGTGGTTTGATATCCCGGACATAGATCGGCAGCCCGCCAGCCGCGTCGGCCGCGCGCAACCCGTTTTCGCTGTCTTCCATGATCAGGCAGCTGTCCGGCGCACAGCCCAGATCGCGCGCCGCGCGCAGGAAGATCTCCGGATCGGGCTTGCCGTTCACCACCTCATCGCCGCAGACGGTGATATCAAAGTATTTCAACACATTGGCGTTGATCAGATATTCCTCGGCGATAGCGCGGCGGGACGATGTGGCGACCGCCAGCGACAGCCCGTTGCGGCGCAACCGTTCCAGCACCTCGTAAAGCCCGGGCTTGACCGGGACGCCATGACGACGGACATGCTCCAGTTCCAGCTCGTCCGCGCGTTCGCGGATGGCCTGATAGGGATAAGCGGCGCCGTTGTGGTCTTTCGCCAGTTCCTCGGCGCGCAGGGCGCTGAGCCCGAGTGATCCGATAAGGGTGGCGTCAGCGATTGGCTTGCCGGTCAGCTCGACCGAGGCCTGGCGGATGGTGTCGAACCGCAGGCGTTCGGTGTCGAACATCGTGCCGTCCATATCGAAGATGACTGCGTGTATCGGTTTTTGGCCGAACTGTATCATTCTGGATCCTGTGTTGCCTCATGTGGCTCCTCCCAGATCGTCTAGGGTGAGGATATGCCGCAGCCTTCTCCTCCAAGGCGACGGGGCCCTCGATGGATTGTCTTTCGGCCCGGCGCACGCGGGGGCGCATGCGGGGCCTGCCTGCGGGTGATGAATTGAGGACGGTCCAGGACCTGTCCTCAGGCAGAGCGATAGAGTGCAGGCAACGGGCGCGATAGGTGAACGGCCCGGGCTCCGCCCGTCGGCAAATGTGCCGAATGTGCCTGTTAACGGTAACGGGCAGGGGGAAACCTGTCAAACGACGGGCAGGGAAATCCCGGCGGCGGGCATCTTTCGGGGCCGGAGTGCCACAAGTTTGGGCACTGCGGCGGGATCAGGCGGCAGGAGGTTTTTCGATCACCATGTCATGTTCGGCGCGCCAGTTGCCGAAGACGTAGAGCAGCGTCGCCATCATCAGCGTCGCCACCAGAGCCGCGGGAAAGCTGAACCACAGCGCATCGACGCCCAGCCAGCCCTGCAAGCCATAGGCCACCCCCAGCCGCACCGGAAACATCGAGATGAAGAGGATGATCAGAGGCCAGAGCACCTGACCGTTGGCGCGGATGGTGGCGAAAAGCACCATGGTCACGCCGAAGGGGATGAAGCCCCAGGTGGCGAGCTTGGCGATATGGCGGCCGATCTCGACCGCCGCGGCCTCGTCGCCCAGAAACAGCCGCATCGCCGATCCGTCGGCCCACAGAAGCAGCGCCACCAGCCCGCCGGTCAGGATCAGGTTGAACACAATGCCCGATCCGGTGATCCGGCTGACCCGATCCCAACGTCCGGCGCCGATGTTCTGTGCCGTCATCGCGCTGACGGCCGCGCCGAGCGCCATCGCCGGCATCTGCACATAGGTCCAGAGCTGCTGGGTCGCGCCGAAGGCGGCGGTGGTGTCGATCCCCTGGCGGTTAACCAGATTCATCATCGCCAGCATCGAACTGGAGACGACGATCATCTGCACCCCCATCGGCAGCCCCTTGACCAGCATCAGCTTCAGGATCGCCGGATCGGGGCGCAGGTATTTCAGCTCCGCCCCGCGCAGCCGCAGCGGCAGGTCGCGGGCGTAGACATAGCCCAGCATGGCGACAAGCGCGGTGTAATTTGCGATCGCCGTCGCCAGGGCCGAGCCGCCGATGCCGAGGGTCGGGAAGGGGCCGAGCCCGAGGATCAGCACCGGGTTCAGCCCTATATCCAGAACCACCGCCAGCGCCATGAAGATCAATGGGGTGATCGCATCGCCGCTGCCGCGCAGCGTCATCATCAGCATCGTCATCGTCAGGATGGCGGGGAAGGCCAGAAAGGTGACACGCAGAAAGTCCCGGGCCAGGGGCGCGATCTCCGGCTCGGTTCCAAGCAGGTTCAGCACATGGGGCGCGACGAACCAGCCCGCCACCGCCAGCAGAAGCGCCAGAGGAACGAAAGCGCCGATGGCGCTGCCGGCGACCCGGCGCGCGGCGGCGATGTCGCCGCGCCCGACCGACTGACCGACCAGGATGGTCGCGGCCATGCCAAAGCCGAAGACGAAGGCAGTCAGCAGAAACATCACCAGATTGCCGTTGGTGGTGGCTGCCAGCGCATCGCTGCCCAGCAGCCGGCCGACCCAGACCGCGTCAATCGACCCATTGGCCGATTGCAGGATCGAAGACAGCAGCGTTGGAAGGGCAAAGGCCAGCAGCGTCGGGCCGATCGCCGCAGTGACCAGATTGTTCCGGGTCTTCAAGGGGCTGCCTCCGACAGGGATGCTGTTGGCGACAGGCGTATCAGTCGACGGCGGGCAGGTAAATCGCCGGTTCAGCGGGCAGGCCGGCTGTTGCCGTTCGGGGCCACGCGGGGATGCGGGTATCCGAAGACTGGCGGCGTGGGGGCCCGACCGGGACCGATAGGCCGGATGTGGCTTTCTCTCTGCCCTCCGCCCGGAACTGCCCTGTATCGCCACCTGTTCCGGGCCGGGCATGGGATAACGGCCGACAAAACGGATGGAACGACGACAAGCCGGCGCCGGTTGGAATAGGTTGGGGGGACCGAAAGACAGAGCGCATATCGAAAACACCTCATAAATCAGCCTTCCGCGTTCCGCGAGAAGGGCAAATCTATGACCACGGTGTCCGGACTCGACATGCGGGGCCGCATCTAAGCATTTCGGCGGTTTGGGTCGGAAACCGCCAGTCTTCGAACCGGTTCAGTTAGGGAAAGACCGGCGGGCCTGTCAAGGCGGTTTGCGCATCTCATAAGCCGCAGGGTCTGAGGTGGCCCTGGCTGGGCCAGATCGCGACCGCGAGGCGTGGGGCCGGGTAGGTGGCGCTGCGGGCGCGGAAACCAATTCGGGCTGTCACGGGGATGTCAAAATCGTGTGATTTCATCGCAAAAATCGGGGGTCGCGACAGTACGCCGCAGTGCAGAACCGACCAATCGGCCTTAGGCGCGGGGGCGTACCAAAAGTTCCGGTTTGCCGGCCCTCTCTCGCACTCTTGTTTGCCGGCGGCTCGGACAAGAACAAGAGGCTCGCCTTGCAACTTAAAAACCTCCTGCTGGCAGGGGTTGGCGCTTTTGCGCTTTCCGGATGTCAGTACCATGTTCTGTCACCGCAGGGATGGGTGGGGGATCAGGAACGCAACCTCCTGATCATTTCCACACTTCTCATGCTGATCGTGATCATTCCCGTTCTGGTGATGTCGGTCTATTTCCCGCTGAAATATCGCGCGGATCGGGCTGATACCTCGGATTATGATCCCCATTTTGAACACTCCACCAAGCTGGAGCTGGTGATCTGGGGCGTTCCGATCCTGATCATCATCGCGCTGGGGTGGTTCACCTATGTCTATACCCACCGGCTCGACCCCTATCGCCCGCTGGATCATCTCGAGGCCGGCAAGCCGGTCGAGGTTCAGGCGGTGTCGCTCGATTGGAAATGGCTGTTCATCTATCCCGAATTCGGTGTTGCCTCGGTCAACGAACTGGCAATTCCCGCAGGTCGTCCGGTGAACTTCAGCCTGACCTCCTCGACGGTGATGAACACCCTGTCGATCCCGGCGCTTGGTGGCATGGTCTATTCGATGGCCGGCATGGAGACCAAGCTGCACCTGATCTCGGACAGCACCGGCACCTTCGCCGGCCGTTCGGCGCATTATTCGGGCCCGGGCTTCGCACAGATGACCTTCGATACGCTGTCTATGAACGACAGTGACTTCAACGCCTGGATCGAAAAGGTTCGCGCCGAGGGCACTCCGCTGACCCGCGACACCTATCTGACCCTGGAGAAACCCAGCATCGCCACGCCGGTTCGCTACTACGGTACGGTCGAAAAGGATCTGTTCCAGCGCGTGGTCGAGCTTTGCGTCGAAGACGGCAAGGTCTGCATGGGTGAGATGATGATGCAGGACGAGATGGGCGGCGGCGGCATCGCCGGTATCCCGAATGCAGCGGCCTATGATTACGACCGCCCGCGCGCCATCGACGGTTTCGGCAATCCGATTGATCTGCCGTCCAACCTGCCGGAACTCGATACCCAGGCGTTCCTGTTCTCGCCCGACCAGATTTGCAGCGTCGCCGAACTCAAGGAGACGACCACCAATGTCAACTAACATGACACAACCCAGCGAGACGCTGTCGCCGATCTTCGGCCGCCTCAGCCTCGACTGGATTCCCTACCACGAACCGATCCTGATCGGCACTTTCGCGGGCGTTGCGCTCGGCGGGCTGCTGGTGCTGGGTCTGATGACCTATTTCCGCCTTTGGGTTCCGCTGTGGAAGAACTGGATCACCACGGTCGACCATAAGAAGATCGGCATCATGTATATGGTGCTGGGCTTCATCATGATGGTGCGCGGTTTTGCCGACGCGCTGATGATGCGGGCGCAGCAGGCGATGGCCGCCGGCGGCGCCGAAGGCTATCTGCCGCCGCACCACTTTGATCAGGTGTTCACCGCCCACGGCGTGATCATGATCTTCTTCGTGGCGATGGCTTTCGTCACTGGCATCATGAACTATGTCATGCCGCTGCAGATCGGGGCCCGTGACGTGGCTTTCCCGTTCCTGAACAACTTCTCGTTCTGGATGACGGTGGCCGGGGCGCTGCTGGTCAACATCTCGCTCTTCATCGGGGAATTCGCCCGGGTCGGCTGGCTGGCCTTTCCGCCCTTGTCGGGCTCGGCCTTCAGTCATGGGCCTGGGGTGGATTATTACCTCTGGGCGCTGCAGATCGCCGGTGTCGGCACGACCCTGTCGGGCATCAACCTGATCGCGACCATCCTGAAGATGCGCGCGCCGGGCATGAAGATGATGGACATGCCGATCTTCGCCTGGACCTCGCTGATCACCAACGTGCTGATCGTCATCTCCTTCCCGGTGCTGACGGCGACGCTGGCGTTGCTGACGCTCGACCGCTATCTCGGGTTCCACTTCTTCACCAACGACTTTGGTGGGAACGCGATGATGTACATCAACCTGATCTGGATCTGGGGTCACCCCGAGGTCTATATCCTGATCATCCCCTGCTTCGGCGTCTTCTCGGAAATCGTGTCGACCTTCTCGGGTAAGCCGATCTTCGGCTACAAGACCATGGTCTGGGCTACCGCCTGCATCATGGTGCTGAGCTTCGTCGTCTGGTTGCACCACTTCTTCACCATGGGGTCGGGGGCGAACGTCAACACCTTCTTCGGCATTACCACGATGATCATCGCGGTGCCGACGGGCGTGAAGATCTTCAACTGGCTGTTCACCATGTACAAGGGCCGCGTGCGGCTTGAAGTTCCCATGCTGTGGACCATCGGCTTCCTGATCACCTTCACCATTGGTGGGATGACCGGGGTTCTGCTGGCGGTTCCGCCGGTCGACTTCCAACTGCACAACACGCTGTTCCTGATCGCCCACTTCCATAACGTCATCATCGGCGGCGTGGTCTTCGCAGTCTATGCGGCAGTGACCTACTGGTGGCCCAAGGCCTTCGGCTTCAAGCTGAGCGAGAAATGGGGCCGTCGGTCGTTCTGGTTCTGGTTCGTCGGCTTCTATTTCGCCTTCATGCCGCTTTATGCGCTGGGGCTGATGGGGGCGACGCGTCGGGTCAACATGTACCCCGATGCCGGCTGGCAGCCGTATTTCATCGTCGCCGCCTTCGGGGCCTTCCTGATCCTGCTGGGGATCGTCTGCACCTTCATCAACTTCTACGTGTCGATCATGAACCGCAAGGCGCTGGCCTGTGGCAATGACCCTTGGGATGGCCGGACGCTGGAATGGGCGACCCAATCGCCGCCTGCGCCCTACAACTTCCCGCAGGAGATCCATGTGCGCGGCCGTGAGGAGTTCTGGCGGATGAAGCAAGAGGGCTTCGCCTGGTCCAAGGACTATGCGCCGATCCATATGCCCAAGGGCACCGCGACGGGCGCCCTTCTGGCTGCTGGTGCGCTGGTCTTCGGCTTTGCCATGGTCTGGTACATCTGGTGGCTCGCCATCGCCAGCTTCCTGGGCATGCTGATCATCGGCATCGGCCATACCTTCAACTACAACCGCGACTACTACATCCCCGTGGATGAGGTTGCCGAGACCGAAGCGAAAGGAGCCCTGGCATGAGCCCGCTCGACGCGACCCGGACCCCTGCTTCGGGGGCCGGCCACGCCGTGACCGATCACGATCACGGCGGCCATCACGCCAGCCCGACGCCGATCGGGTTCTGGATCTACCTGATGAGCGACTGCATCATCTTCGGTGCGTTGTTCGCGACCTATGCGGTGCTGGGCTACGGCTATGCCGGCGGCCCGGGACCCAAGGACCTGTTCGAACCGGGCTTTGTCGCGGTGGAAACCGCGCTGCTGCTGTTCTCGTCCATCACCTTCGGGCTGGCGATGCTGCAGGCCGACAAGGGCAAGCGCGACGGCACGCTGATGTGGCTGGCCGTCACCGGGGTCCTCGGCCTGGGCTTCATCGCAATGGAAGTCTACGAGTTCCGCCACCTGGTCCATATCGGTGCCGGTCCTGACCGTTCGGCCTTCCTGTCGGCCTTCTTCGCGCTGGTCGGCACCCACGGTCTGCACGTGACCGCCGGCACCATCTGGCTGGTGACGCTGATGGTGCAGATCGGCATGCATGGGCTGATTGGTGCCAACATGCGGCGTCTGGGGACGCTCAGCATGTTCTGGCACTTCCTCGACCTGATCTGGATCGGGGTCTTCTCCTTCGTCTATCTGGTGAGGTTGGTCTGATGAGCGAACATTCCCAACACGGTAGCCATGGCACCATGGGCCGGCTGATGGTCGGCTTCGCGCTGGCCGCGATCCTGACCATCATTCCCTTCGCCCTGGTGATGGGCGAGGTCGAGATGGAGCGGACCACGCTGATCGGCATCATCATGGGCCTGGGCGCGGTGCAGATCATCGTGCATCTGGTCTACTTCCTGCATGTCAGCGGTGACTCGGAAGAGGGCTGGACGCTCGGCTCGACGCTGCTGGCATTGATCATCCTAGGTATCGTTCTGGCCGGCTCGCTCTGGGTCATGCACAATATGAACGAGAACATGATGCCCCAACATGATATGGACAAGATGATGAACCTTCAGTCCCAACAGGGCTGAACCGTTCTGATTTGATCCCAGCCGGGGCCGTTCGTTCGGCCCCGGCTTTTTCGTGGAGAAAGACCAAATGACCCGAGAGTCCCTTCCCGCCATTCGCTGGCCGCGTCTGATGATCGTTACCCTGATCGCTCTGATCGGGGTCGGAGGCTTTGCCCGGCTGGGCATCTGGCAAGTGCATCGGCTGCACTGGAAGCTCGATCTGATCGAGCGGGTCGAGGCCCGTGTCGATGCGGATCCGGTGCCGGCCCCGGGGCCGGAGGCCTGGCCGGCGATCACCGCAGCGAGCGACGAATATCGCCGGGTGAGCCTGCAGGGGCAGTTCCGTAACGATCAGACGGTGCTGATCTACACTCCCTCGGATTTCGGTCCGGCCGATTGGGTGCTGACGCCGCTGGAACGCGACGATGGCACCGTGGTGATGATCAACCGCGGCCTGGTGCCCGAGGACCTGGCGCTGGCCGGCAGCTTCGATGCCGCGCCGGAGGGTGAGGTGATGGTCACCGGCCTGCTGCGGATATCCGAGGACAAGGGCTGGCTGTTCTCGCGCAAGAACGATCCGGAGAATGGCAAATGGTATCGCCGTGACATCGGGTCGATCACCAGTGCCAAGGGGCTCGAGCGCGCAGCGCCCTATTTCGTCGATCAGCAGCTTGGCGACCCGAAGGCCTGGCCGAGGGGCGGGCAGACGGTGGTTTCCTTCCGCAACGCGCATCTGAGCTATGCCCTGACCTGGTTCGCGCTGTCTCTGCTGGTGCTGGGCGCCTGGGTTTTCGTCCTCTGGACCGAGTTGCGCCGCCGCTGAGGCGGCAGGGGGCGGATAACGGAAAGGCCGGAGGGGCAGTGATATGCCCCTTCATTCCTGTCGGCGCGGGCATGGGGCGCTGTGTGCTTTTTTGCCAGAGGTGGGCAGGGCGCGTTCTTGCCTGGGACGGCAGCGCCACGCGCCGGCAGGGGCCTGCCTGGGGTGCAAACGTCAAGCATCAGTTGCGTTTGCCGCGGATTTGGCGAAAACCGAAATCAGAAAAAAAATCGCAGGAAGGACGAGAGATGAGTGAAGACGCCTATGATCCGGGAACAGAAGGCGCCCGGATGAGTTTTGCCGATGCCATGTCCTACGGCGATTATCTCAATCTCGACGGACTTCTGGCACAGCAAAAGCCGCTGAGCGGTGCACATGACGAGATGTTGTTCATCATCCAGCACCAGACCAGTGAGCTGTGGATGAAGCTGGCCATTCATGAGCTGGCCGCCGCGCGCAGCGCGATGAATGCCGGGCAGATGAGCCATGTGTTCAAGATGCTGGCCCGGGTCAGCCGGATTTTCGAACAGCTCAATAATGCCTGGGACGTGCTGCGCACCATGACGCCCGCTGATTACACCCGATTCCGCGACGCGTTGGGGCCATCGTCGGGGTTCCAGTCCTATCAATACAGAATGATCGAATATATTCTGGGCAACCGGAATCCGAACATGCTGAAACCCCATGCGCACAGCCCCGAGGTGCAGCAGATGCTGCAGGCGGAGCTCGCACGGCCAAGCTTCTATGACGATGTGATCCGGTTGCTGTTCGTTACCATCGACGGGCCGGATGCCGATGTCCCGGCGCCGCAACTGGGCCAGCCGCACAAGCCGGTCGAGGCGGTGCAGGAGAAATGGACCCAAGTCTATCAGGATGTCGATCGCTGGTGGACGCTCTATGAACTGGGCGAGAAGCTGGTCGATCTCGAGGATTATTTCCGTCGCTGGCGGTTCAATCACGTGACCACGGTCGAAAGGGTGATCGGTTTCAAGCGCGGCACCGGCGGCACGTCGGGGGTGCAATATCTGCGCCGCATGCTCGAAGTCGAGCTGTTCCCGGAACTCTGGCATTTGCGCGGCGGTTTGTAACCCGCTGCCAACAGGTGAATGGCGGTGTGGGCGGAGATGGCCTTGACCTCCTCCGCCCCGAGGCCGTGATTGCTGTTCAGGGTTGTCCCTTCAGCGTGAGGATGAGGGTTGAGATATCGTCCTCGGCATGACCCAGATCACAGGTGGCCTGCATCAGGGCGCGGGCGCTGTCGGTCATCGGCAGCTCGGCCTCAGCCCCGCCCACCGCCGCGATGGTGTCGAGATCCTTCAGCATCATCGCCACCGTGCCCAGCGGGTTTTCGAAGCTTTCCGTCGCCATCCGCGGCGCCAGAAGCTGGAAGGGCTTGGAATCGGCGAAGCCCCCCGCCAGTGCCTCGGTCAGCCGGGTGGCATCCACCCCCATGACTCGCGCGAAATTCACCGCCTCGGCCACCACCGCCATGGTGCAGCCTGCAATGATCTGGTTGACCAGCTTGGTCATCTGCCCGGCGCCGAGATCGCCCATATGGGTCACCTTCTGCGCCAGGGGCGCCATCAGCGGCTCGGCACGGGCGAAATCCGCCGCGCTGCCGCCGGCCATGATGGTCAGCGTTCCCGCCGTCGCCGCCGGCGTGCCGCCGGAGACCGGGGCATCGACCCAGCCCATGCCATTGGCCGCGCGCAGACGCGCGCCGAATTCTCGCGTCAGCCCCGGATCCATTGAGGAAAAGTCGATGAACATCTCCGGCCCCGTCACCTCGGCCACGCCATTCTCGCCGAACAGCACGGCCTCGACGGCGGCGGCATTGGTCAGACAGGCCATGACCACATCGCTCTGGCGTGCCAGATCGGCGGGGCTTTCGGCGCGCCGGGCGCCAGCGGCCACCGCCGCATCGCATTTCGACGCGGTGCGGTTCCAGACGGTGACCTCATAGCCCGCCTTCAGCAGGTTCATCACCATCGGCTCGCCCATCAGCCCGGTGCCGAGGTACCCCAGACGCGGCATCGTCATTCCTCCACCTCGTCCACCGGCCAATCGACCGCGCCGGAATGGGTGATCGCCCCGTAATAGGCGCTTTTCACCTGGGCCGCGTATTTCTCATGGGCGCCGGCCAGGCGGCGGGGCGGACGGGCGGCCAGCGCCTTGCGGCGCGCCTCCAACACCTCTGCATCGACCAACAGGTCGATGACGCGCGCCTCGCGGGTGTCGATGCGGATCATATCGCCATTCTCGACCAGCCCCAGCGGGCCGCCGTTATAGGCCTCGGGCGAGAGATAGCCGATGCACATCCCCCGCGTCGCCCCGGAGAAGCGGCCATCGGTGACCAGCGCCACCTTTTCGCCCATGCCCTGACCATAGATCACCGCGGTCGGCCCCAACATCTCGCGCATGCCGGGGCCTCCGGCGGGGCCCTCGTTGCGGATGATGATCACGTCGCCCTCCTGGTAATCGCGCTTGCGGACGGCGGCCATGCAGTCCTCCTCGCTCTCGAACACGCGGGCCGGGCCCTCGTGCACCCGGACCTTGAGGCCCGCGACCTTGATGAAGGCGCCCTCGGGGGCGAGGTTGCCCTTGAGCACGATCACCCCGCCCGAGCTGTCGCGCGGGTTGTCGACCGATCGGATCACCTCGCCATCGGGTGCCGGCGCATCGGCCACCGCCTCGGCCAGGGTCTGACCCGACAGCGTCAGCGTATCGCCATGCATGTGACCCGAGCGGATCAGTTCCTTGATGATCACCGGCACGCCGCCCAGACAGTGCACGTCCAGCGCGTAATATTGCCCGCCGGGGCGCAGGTTGCCGATCAGCGGCGTGCGTTCGAAGACGGCGCCTACATCGTCCATGGTAAAGAGGATGCCGGCCTCATGCGCGATGGCCGAGATATGCATGCCGGCATTGGTCGACCCGCCGGTGGCGGCGACGATGGCGCAGGCGTTTTCCAGCGACTTGCGGGTGATCAGATCGCGCGGCAGCGGGCCGCCACGGTCGAGGATCTCCATCACCATCTGTCCCGCGTGGCGCCCCAGCGCCACCCGTTCGGAATAGACCGCCGGCATGGTGGCGCTGCCGAGGGGGGCGATGCCCAGCACCTCTGAGACCATGCCCATGGTATTGGCGGTGAACTGGCCGGGGCAGGCGCCGATGGTGGGCATGGCGACCCGCTCCATCGCGTCCAGATCCTCCTGGCTCATCTCTCCGGTCATCACCGCGCCGGCGCCTTCGTAGGTATCGAGGATCGAGACGGTCTTGCCCTTGTACATCCCCGGCAGGGTCGAGCCGCCGAAGACGAAAACCGAAGGCACGTTCAGCCGCACCATCGCCATGATCAGTGCCGGCAGGTTCTTGTCGCAGCCGCCGTAGCCCACCAGCCCGTCATAGGCATGGCCGCGCATCACCAGTTCGACCGAATCCGCGATCAGGTCGCGCGACATCAGCGAATTCTTCATCCCCTGATGGTTCATTGAAAACCCGTCCGAGACCGAGATGGTGGTGAATTCGCGCGGTGTGCCGCCGGCCTCCTGCACGCCACGATAGGCATAGCGCGCCTGATCGCCCAGATTGGCGTTGCAGGGCGAGGTCTCGCCGGCGGTGGAGACCACGCCGATCATCGGCCGCGCCATGGCGTCATCGTCGAGGCCCTGGCCGCGATAGAAGGCGCGGTGCGGCACCCGGTCGAGCCCGTCCACGGTGATGCGGGAACGTAGCTTGCGGTTGCTGGCCTTGGGGTCTGTCATCTTGGTGTTCCTTCTGTCTTCTGGGGTCTTCGCGTTGGCGGGCGCGGGCGTTGGGGCGATCTTAGCCGCATGATCGGCGGTGTGGAGTGAAATCGGCGCGGCGCGGGGCTGGGCTCTGGTCATTGGCGGGGGCAGGCGCCAACATGCGCGGCGACACCTCAGGACCGGAATGGGAGAGTGAAAATTGATCCTCGATATCGAAACCGCCGCCACCGCCATGGCCGCAGCCCGGCGCGATCTGGCGCCCTATGATCTGCCGCAGGGGCTGGGCAGTGCGCCCTTTGCCGATGGCTACGCCTTTCAGGACGCCTATGTCGCTGCCATCGGCGCGCCGGTGGCAGGGTACAAACTGGCGGTGAACGGCAAACCGCAGCAGGCGCATTTTGGCGTCAGTGAACCGGCCTGGGCGCGGGTTCTGGCGCCGGAGGTGCACCCGAGCGGCGTGGTCCTGCCCAAGGGCGCCTTCGGTGAACTTTGCATCGAGGCGGAGATCACCGCGATTCTGGGGCAGGGCGTGACCGAGCTGACGGGAGTGGTGACGCCGGAGCAGGCGAAGGGCGTGATCGAGAGCCTGCGCGCCTCGATCGAACTGATCGACCAGCGCGGCGTTTCCATCGCCGGGCTCGAGCTGGGCCAGGCCATCGCTGCCAATGTCTTCAACGCCGGCTGCGTGCTGGGCGAGGGCGGTATCGCCCCGGAGGCCCTGGAACTGGAACATCTTCATGTCACCCTGACTGTCGACGGGGAAGTGGCGGGCGAGGCCACCGGGGCGGCCCCGCAGGATCCCTTCGAGGCGGTGGCCTGGTTGCTGAGCACGCTGAACGCGCGCGGCACCGAGGTTGCGCCGGGGATGTTGGTCATGTGCGGAACTCATCTTCCGTTGAAGGTTCTGGACCCGGGCGTGACCCGCGTCGAGGTGGGCATGGGGCCGCTCGGCAGCGTCGCTTTCTCGCGCAGGGAGTGAGAGGAACCGGGGCCGGCGCGAAACCGGCCCCGATCCGTCAGGCCACGTAAGAGGCCAGCCAGGTCGACAGCACCGGAACCACCACGATCAGCGTCAGCCGGAAGATATCGGCGACCCAGAAGGGGGTGACCCCGCGGAAGATGGTGCCGGTGCTCACATCCGGCAGAACGCCACGCAGCACGAAGACGTTCAGCCCCACCGGCGGGGTGATCAGGCTGATCTCGGTCACCACCACGACGACGATGCCGAACCAGATCGGATCATAGCCGAGCTGCATCACCAGCGGATAGAAGATCGGCACCGTCAGCAGGATCATCGACATGCTTTCGAACACGCAGCCCAGCAGCAGGTAGATCACCAGAATGGCGACGATCACCAACCAGGGCGTGTCGGAGAATTTCATCGCAAAGCTCACCAGCCCCTGCGGGAAATCGGTGAAGTTGATGAAATTCGCGAACAGCAGCGCCCCGATCAGCACGGTGAACAGCATGGCTGTGGTTTCGACGCTTTCGACCAGGATCTCTTTCAGCACCTTCCAGCTCAGCGCGCCGCGCAGCAGCGCGAAGAGGAAGGAGCCGAGCGCGCCGATGCCAGCGGCCTCGGTCGGGCTGAAGACACCGCCATAGATACCGCCCATCACCACGATGAACAGAACCAGGACCCCCCAGACATTCCTGAGCGCGGTCAACCGTTGAGCCCAGGTCTGGCGTTCGGCGGCGGGGCCTTCTGAGGGACGCCGCCAGGTGACCCAGCGCACCGCCAGCAGATAGAACATCATGCCGATGGCACCGGGCAGGATGCCGGCAGCAAACAGCTTGCCGATGCTCTGCTGGGTCAGGATGCCGTACATCACCAGCATGACGGAGGGCGGGATCAGAATGCCCAGCGTACCGCCGGCGGCGATCGAGCCGGTGGCCAGGGCATCGGAGTAGCCGAACCGCCGCATCGACGGCATGGCGACCTTCGACATGGTGGCGGCAGTGGCCAGAGACGATCCGCAGATGGCGGAAAATCCGCCGCAGGCCACCACGGTGGCCATGGCGAGCCCACCCTTCCGGTGCCCGAGAAAGGCGTTCGAGGCATTGTAAAGCTCGGCGGCGAGGCGGGCACGGGCGACGAAATTGCCCATCAGCACGAAGAGCGGCACCACCGAGAGTTCATAGTTGATGGCGGCGTCGAAGGCGGTCTGTCCGACGTTGAAGAGGGCGGCTGTCGGGCTCATCACCCAGGCCATGCCGGAGAATCCCACCAGCGCCATGACAAAGGCGATGGGGATGCGCAGGAAGGCGAGCAGCAGAAGAACGGCAAGGCCGATGAGGGCTTCGGTCATGTCACTTGCCCCCCGGGATTTTGCGGCCGCCGAGGGTCAGGATGACATTGGCCAGCGCGGCGAGGGTTGCGATTGTGCAGAGTACGGCCATCAGTGCACTGAACGGCCACATCGGCAGGAACAGCTCATCCGTGATCTCTTCATATTCGAATTGGCTCATTGACTTGATGACCAATCTCCAGGCGATCAGCCCGAGCGCGGCTGTGCTGAACAGATGCACGAAAACGGCCTGCACCCTGGCCATCGGCCGCGGGATGATATCGTCCAGCAGATCGACGGTGACGTGGTTTTCGTTCAGCACCGTCAGCGGCAGGGCGCAGAAGATGATGGCGGGCATCATCAGCGACACGACTTCATAGGTCGCGGGCAGGGGGGCGGAAAAGAGATACCGCCCCATCACATCGGCGAAGGTCAGAAGCATCATCGCGAACAGCAGGATGCAGGCGACATAGGTCAGAACCCCGGCCAGGGGAGAGAGACCGCGGATATGATCCGCGGCCCCTTGGGGATGTTGAATGTCCAATATGGATACTCCCGGCAGGCCTTATTTGGCCTCGGCTTCAAGCTCTTTCACCTGCTCCTGGAAATAGGCGTAGATGGCCTTGCCATCGACACCTTCCTCCGCTGCGGTGGTGTAATACTCCGCAAGGAACTGGTCGCGCAGTTCGGTGATCGCCGCCAGCAGCTCGGGCGAGGCATCGGCGATGGTGTTGCCGTTGGCCTTCAGATCGGCGAGCCCCTTGGCATTGACCACATCCCAGCCATGGCCGGCCATCTTGGCGAAGGTTTCCCCTGAAAACTGGTCGATGATCGCCTTTTCGTCCGGCGGCAGGCGATCATAGGCTTTCTTGTTCATGATCAGGAAATGGCTGGAGGAATACCAGCCGCCCGGTACGTTGGTCGAGAATTTGGTGACATCGGTCAGGTTGAAGCTGGTCACGCTCTCGTAGGGGAACATGATGCCGTCGGCGATGCCGCTGGAGAGGATTTCATAGGATTTCGACGAGGGCTGGCTGATCGAGACGCCGCCCCAGGCCTCGGTGATCGCCTTGGGAATGACGCCACCGGTGCGCATCTTCTGGCCTTCCATGTCGGCGGGGCTTTCGATCAGTTTCGTGGTGTGATGGACCTGGCCCGGACCATGGGTCATCATGCCCACCAGATAGAGCCCCTTGTACATCCCCTTGTCGGCGAGAAACTTGTCATGGGTGCGCTGCAGCGCGACCGAGGTGATTTCGGCGCTGTCGCCCAGAAGCGGCAGTTCGGCGAAGAGATAGGGGGCGAACTGCTTGCGGGCATAGGCATGGACCGAGAAGGAGACATCGGCCTGACCGGTGCGCACGGCGTCGAGCGATCCCTGCGGCGAGGCAATCGCCTTGGGCAGCCGCTTGAAGGTGATCTTCCCGTTCGAAGCCTTTTCGACCGCTTCGATCCAGGGGATATAGACGTTCACGTTCACCGGGTGGGTCCAGGGGATCCAGGACGAATAGGTCAGCTCGGTGGCGAGGGCCGCGCTGGCCGACAGCGCTGCGGCGGCGATGCCGGCCGAAACGGTCGCGATCAGGCGTTTCATCATCATTGTCTTACTCCTGTTGGTGTCAGCCCCTCCGCGGGAGCGTATGATCGTATGATGCCAGGGTGAGCGGTAGTTTCTGTTACTGGTAAACAAAGGCAAACCCCCAATCGACGGTTGTGGCCACAATTGCAGTGTTCCGGCCCCGGCGTCACCGCGGGCAAGGGGGCGTTGCCCGGTGAGGCAGCAACTTCGGGCCTGCAATCGAGCAGAAGCGTATCGGAGATATTGCTTGGCTCACCGCGGCGGCCAAGCAGGATTCGTCGCCTCCGCGCCGTCTCAGAGCGGCGGTTGTGTCATGATCGCGCCGCAGCTTGTCGGATCGGACCCGGGACCGCGTGGTCGGAACGCTGCGAGGTGGGGGAGGAGAGGGGCGCTGCCCCTCTGCGCCTGCGGCACATTCACCCCGGGATATTTGAGCCAGATCAAAGGGGCCAGGAGGCCGCATGCCAACCGGGTTCTCCGCAAATGACGTGGCGGCGAAGGGGCTGGTGCGCATCGCTTTCTTTCGAGGTCCTGGGAATGGAGCGGATGGGAGAGCGGCTTCCTATGGCGGCGGCCTTAGGCCGAACCTGGGGAGCAGCTCCCCGCTGCGCGTCTTGCCGGTCCGTTTGCAGAGACCCGGAGTGGGGCGACGCATCGAGACAGTCGGCGAGACAGTCGGGGAGCCGGGGCGCGGCGGCGCGATCAGACCATGTCGCGGCATTCCGGCACTGGGGTCAGCGCCGCGCCATCGGCGAAATAGGCCCGCAGATTATCGGCGGTCAGATCGAACATCGCCCGGCGGGTTTCGACCGTGGCGCTGGCGGCATGCGGTGTCAGGGTGACGCGGTCGTTGTTGCAAAGCGCAGCGGGAATGTTCGGTTCATTTTCGAACACGTCGAGCGCGGCACGCCCGAGACGACCGGTTTCCAGCGCCCGGATCAGTGCGGTTTCGTCCAGCACCGATCCGCGGGCGACATTGACCAGGATGCCGTTGGGCCCCAGGGCCTCGATCACCTGGGCGTCGATGATGCGGTCGGTCCCGGCGCCGCCGGGCAACAACAGGATCAGCGCATCGCAGCGCCGTGCCATCGCGACCAGATCGGGACAATATTCATAGGGTACGTCCGGTTGCGCGTGTCGCCCGTGATAGAGGATCGGGCCGCCGAAGATCTCAAGCTTCTTCGCCAGGGTTCGACCGATCCGACCAGGCCCGACGATGCCCAGGGTTGCGCCTTCGAGCGTGGAGGTCAGCGCGGCGCGCCCCTCGCGGGCCCAGCGGCCCGAACGGGCGTAGTTTTCCTGCTGGATCAGGTCGCGGCTTGCCGCCAGCAGCAGGAGCAGCGCGTAATTGGCCACATCGGCGTTCAGCACATCGGGGGTATGGGTGACCAGGATGCCGCGCGCGCGGGCGGCGGCAACGTCGATGTTGTCGTAGCCGACACCCAGAGTGGAGATGATCCTGAGGTTGGGCAGACAATCCATCAGATCGGCCCCGAGCGGGGTGAAACTGGCGTTGGCCAGGCCAGTGATACGGGGGCCTAATTGGGCCAGCCAGTCCGTTGAGGGCATCTGCCCGGGATCGCGATGCAGGGTGAACTCTGCCGATAGCCGGTTGTCCAGATGCGGCGGCAACACGCCACGCCCGTAGATTTCGATGTCTTTGCTCATGGAGGGTCCTTGTTGTTGCGCGCGGGGGCGATACAGTCTTGGCCGGAGGCTGCCAGAGGTTGCGCTGGAGTACCAGTGGCTTGCAGATGGCTGCCGCCTGAGAGGCCGGTCCGAGAGACTGAGCCGGCCTGAGCCGGGGCGTGATCGTTGCCGGTGCGATCTGGATGGGCGGGCCTGCGCCTGCCAGCGCGATGGGGGGCGCGCCGCTGATCCGCCTGCCGCCCCGGGGGCCGCTGCGCGGGCAGGGGGCCAGCCCCCTCCGCGCGCCCGCGGGCGCGCGTTCACCCCCGGGATATTTGCGACCAGGAAAAGAGCGGAACAGGCAATGAGCGATCCGACATCCGGTCATGGGCCCGAAAACCCGGCCCGTGGGAACTGGTTGAAGCGGTGCGTAATTCGGGCCGGCAAGCATCTGTCGCATCCCTTGGGCGGTGGTTTTCCTGTGTCGGCGGTCCTGCCGAGGCCTGCCAGGTAAGCCCTGGGCGGTTTCGCTGCGGGCTGGTTGAGTATCCTGGCGAGGGGGCTGGCGGAGAGCGAGACACGGGCCCCGTCGGCCTGGGCTGGGGGGATTGGGCTGGCCGAATCACCAGTCGAGACCCGACACTGTTTTCAGATCCGCGGAGATATGTCGAAATTTCATTCATTGGTTCGCGATTTTTCGGAGGTCTCGGCGGTGTCTGGAAAAACAGTGGCCGTTTCGACTGACGCCGATGGCGGAGCGTATCCGTTTTGATTGTCGGTTTCTGGGAAACAGTTTGTTAGGGGATCACTATTCAAGCTGCTTTTCGGGCGACAGGTTGCCAGAAGATTAATGGAAAACCCGCAATTTGATGGAAACAATGTAATCCGGTTGCCATGACGCAAGGGAAGCGTCCGACTGCTTTGTCAGGTTTTTCAGAGAAACCGACGTTAATTTTGTTCGAATTTTCGTTTTGTCAGTTTTCCCGGGTCCGGTAATTTTAGTCTGCCTGCTTGGGGGGCACTGTCTGAAGGGTCACGACGATGACCCTCCGATCGTATCGGAGAAGACATCAAAATTCGGGAGCCTGCCGGGAATTCCGGGCAGAACGCAGAGGTTGGGGGCCGCTGCGAGCGGATTGTCGATATCCGAAGACTGCTGTGACCGGAAAGGGTCCGGCAGTTCTCCAGTCCAGGCGCATTTGGGCCATTCCGGCCCGCGATTCAGGCGTGGGCCGAAAAGGAGATTGAGTCATGGCAGTCAGCCCCAAAAGCACGAGTGGTATCGTCGACGGCGATGCTGGCGACAATCGTATCGACCTGGCTTATACCGGCGACCCCGAAGGCGATGTGATCGACGGCAGCGATGCGCCGGCCCCGGGGATGAATGACGACATCGTCAATGCCGGTCCGGGCAACGATTATGTCGAGGCGGGCGAGGGCGACGATACGGTCTATGCCGGCAGCGGCGATGATGAGGTCTATGGCCAGGGCGGCAACGATATCATCTATGGCGACAGCGACGGGCCAGGCACGGATTACAACGGTGGCCGCGAGGTGCTCCAGTGGGACGAGGCGCCCGACCCCGACGATGGCGGCCAGATCGACCCCTTCGATTCCCTCAAGGGCGGCTTTACCCAGAACACAGGCAGCGTCGATGTGACCTTCGCGGTCACCGGGTCAGATGGCAACACCAATACCGCGCTGTCCGCCGAAGCCGAGAATGTCGAGGGGATCGTCACCGATGGCGCCGCAGCCTCGGCCACCAGCGGGCTGGATTCCCTGACCAATGGCGAAGGCAATAGCGTCGGCTACGAGCTGTCCTTTTCGGACGAGGTCGAAAACGTTTCCTTCCGGATCAACGATGTCGATGGCGACGGGATCGTCAAATTGCAGGCCTTCGACGCGGCAGGCAACCCGGTCGAGGTGACGTTGAGCGCCGGATCGGGGGTGACGCTGCTGGATACCGATACGGTGACCGGCGCCGATACCGCAGATTCCAACGGTGGCTATGATGCCAATGACAGCTCGACCTATTCGGTTCTGGTGACCATCGAGGGCCCGGTATCGCGGTTGACCATTGATCACAGCCAGGATGGGATCAATAACTCGGGCATCACCGTCACTGACGTCTATTTTGATACCGGCGCCTCCGAGGTCGATCTGCAGCCGGGTGACGATTACCTCGACGGCGGTGATGGCGATGACACCATTTATGGCGAGGCCGGGGATGACACGCTGATCGGCGGCGCCGGCAATGATACGATCTATGGCGGCGACGGCAGCGATACGGTCTATGGCGGCGACGGCGACGATTATATCGACACCTCTTCGACCAGCGGTATCCCGCTGCCTGATCGTGGCTTTCCGTCTTACATGGGGCTGCCCGAAGTGCCCGCCGACAGCGATCCCTATGACGATCGCGATACTGTCTATGGCGGCGCCGGCAATGACACCATCCTGACCGGTGACGATAATGACGTCATCTATGGCGGTGACGGCAACGATTATATCGACGGCGGTCTTGACGACGATTACATTGAGGGCGGCGAGGGCGACGATTTCATCATCGGCGGCGAAGGCTCGGACGAGATCTATGGCGGCGGCGGTGACGATATCATCTATGGCGGCCTGCCGCCCAGCTATCCCGACGGGATGAACATCCCCGATGACGGCAGCGTCGGCGACCCCGATCCGGTGACCGACAACGGCAAGGATGTCATCTATGGCGGGGATGGCAACGACACCATCTTTGGCCAGGACGATGACGACATCCTCTATGGCGGTGAGGGGAACGATTATCTCGACGGTGGCATCGACGACGATTATCTCGACGGTGGCGAGGGCGACGATACGCTGGTTGGCGGCGAAGGCGCCGATATCATGCTGGGCGGATCTGGCCGTGATAATTTCATCGGCGTCACCGATGGCGATGTGATCGACGGAGGCACCACTGGCGACGATTTCGACACGCTCTATATGGGCGGTCAGCGCTATCGCATCATTTCCGAGACCACCGATGCCGATGGGGATTCGACATCAGGCACGATGGAGTTGCTGGACGAACACGGCAATGTCACCGGCACCGTCCAGTTCAACGAGATCGAAAAGATCGTCCCCTGTTTCACGCCCGGCACCCGGATCGCAACGCCCGAGGGTGAGCGTCTGGTCGAGGATCTGCAGATCGGCGATCTGGTGATGACCCGCGATAACGGCATCCAGGAAATCCGCTGGATCGGCGAGCGGGAGCTGGCCGGTGCCGAAATGGCCGAGCATCTGCAGCCGGTGCTGATCGGCAAGGGCGCGCTGGGGAACGGCCTGCCTGAGCGTGACATGATGGTCAGCCCGCAGCACCGGGTGCTGATCGCCAGCGACCGTAATGCGCTGTATTTCGAAGAGCGCGAGGTGCTGGTGGCGGCCAAGCATCTGACCTGGATGAAGGGGGTCGAGCGGGTGGAGTGCGCCAGCGTCACTTATATCCACTTCATGTTCGACCAGCACGAGGTGGTGTTGTCTGATGGTGCCTGGACCGAAAGCTTCCAGCCCGGCGATCTGACGCTTGGGGGCATGGACAGCGCCCAGCGGATGGAAATTCTGGAGCTTTTCCCGGATCTCAAGACCCGCGAGGGGATGGCGGCCTATCCCGCGGCCCGACGGTCGCTGAAACGGCATGAGGCGGTGCTGCTGATGCATTGATTGATGCTGTCATCCGATCTGGCCGGGGCGGTCGGCGGATAATAGATATCCTTGATATGTATTGCCGCTGAGGGACCTGGTCCTGGGCGGTTCCGGAAGGCGGGGCATCGTCCCGCCTTTCGTCATTCCGGATGGCGGCTGCGCCAAGCCGTCCAGGCCTCGGGCGTATCCAGATCGCAGATCGCGTGGTCGCCGGGCAGCGGTACCAGGGCCACCCTGTCCTTGTGGCGGCGCAACACCGGCTGGGCGCCGGTGTCGCCGGAAAGGCTGGACAGTTCAGGAAACAGCGCACGAGACAGGATCACCGGGTGACCTGGCTGGCCTGCGCTCGTGCCGCGCCATATCATGTTTTTTGATTTTGGATCAAAGGCTTTCGCGACAGACCTCAAGTCATCCACTGTCAGGTCGGGTAGATCGGCCAACAGGATCATGACCGCCGGCGCCGAGGGCGGCAGTGCTGCCAGACCACGGCGCAGACTGGCAGACATGCCCTCTGCTGCGTCGGGGACCGCGACCGGCGTGATGGCGAGGCCGTCGATTACGCCATAGCGCGGATGCGGGGCGATCGGCAGTGCCACCAGTACCGGACCGAGTCGCGCTGCCAGCGCCCGTTCGGCCATCCGACGCAGCAACGGCTGGCCATCAACAGGGGCCAGAAGCTTGTCACGCCCGCGCATCCGGCGCGACTGGCCTGCGGCAAGCAGCAGGATGGGCAGAGGCTCGGCCATCAGGCCGATTTATCTGTCTTAACATCAAACTGCAGTCGCGCCTTGGCCACAGCGGATTCGTTCTCGACCGCCCAGGCGGTGAGCGTATGCAGCGGCGGCAGCAGGGTGCGGCCCAGATCCGTCAGGCTGTAATCGACGCGTGGCGGAATTTCCGGGGTGACGACTCGCTCGATCAAACCGTCGCGCTCCAGCTCTCTCAGTGTTGTGGTCAGGGATTTCTGGGTGACGCCACCGATGCCGCGCTTGAGTTCGGAAAATCGTTTCGGGCCGGGTTCCAGATGGGTGACGATCAGCGTCGACCATTTGCTGGAAATCTTTTGCAAAAGCGTCCGCACGGCGGTGCAGCTCGGATGGTCATGGGCGGGAAGAGTATGTGGTTTCATCGGTGATACCGGGGTTTCCCAAAGGTTCCGTCTTGCGGCAGCGCAGCAAATGTCTATCGTCGCCGCCGGTATCTCTTCGATACCAGAGTTTCACAAACACACCAAGTCCCTCAGCGCGGCCTCTCCTCCGCGCCAGGGATTGTTCCAGCTTCATGCTGAACTTTAAGAAAAGGACGCAATACCATGTCTTTGAAACTGAAAGTGATCATCGGTTCCACCCGCCCTGGACGAGTTGCTCCGATTGTCGGTGCCTGGGCGGCAAAGGCTGCCGAGGCCCATGGTGGCTTTGAGGTTGAGCTGGTCGATCTGGCATCGGTCGATCTGCCGCTTCTGGACGAACCGAACCACCCGGCGATGAAGCAGTATGAACATGCCCACACCAAGGCCTGGAGCGCGATTGTCGACGATGCGGACGCTTTCGTCTTCGTCACGCCGGAATACGACTATTTCCCGCCGGCGGCTCTGGTCAACGCGCTGCAATGCCTGTCGCAGGAATGGCGTTACAAACCGGCCGCCACGGTCAGCTATGCCTTCGTTTCGGGTGGTCTGCGCGCGGCGCAGGAGCTGCGCACGCTGATGGGCAACCTGCAGATGGTGGCGCTGCCGCAAGTGGTGCCGGTTCCCTTCTTCCCGCAGTTCGTCAAGGACGGCGAACTGGAGCCCAACGAGCCGATGACCGAGGGCATCAACATGACCCTGACCGAACTGGCCAAATGGGCCGAGGCCCTGAAGCCGATGCGCGGCTGAGGCTATCTGTATAGTCCGACGATGGACCGGCGCGATCATCGCGCCGGTCTTTTTCGTGCCCGGCCTTGTACTTGCCGGATCGCATGGCCATCCTGCCGCAAGGAGGGCGGTCATGCTGACATCGCTGTTGCAACGCTGGCATCTGATCCGGGCGACGCTGTGGTTCCGGGTGGTGGGGATTTCCGTGCTCAGCATCGTCGCGGTGCTGGCGGCCAAGCTGCTGGGCCCGGTGCTGCCGCATGAGCTGGATCAATGGGTCGGGGCGCAATCGGCCGATCAGCTTCTGGACATTCTGTCCAGCTCGATGCTTGCGGTCACCACCTTTTCGCTGTCGGTGATGGTAACGGTCTATCGCTCGATCTCGTCGCAATGGACGCCGCGGGCGCATCGCATCCAGTTGCGCGACCGCGCCACCCAGACGGTGCTGGCGACCTTCGTGGGCGCCTTCGTCTATGCGCTGTGTTCCATCGTTTTGCGCTCGACCCGGTTCTTCGCCGATCGCGATATCGTCGTGCTGTTCGTCATGACGCTGGGGGTGATCGTTCTGGTGGTGGTGATGATCCTGCGCTGGCTGGTGCGGTTGCAGACCATGGGCAGCCTGTCCGACATCGCCGGACGGATCACCGATCTGACGCTTGGCGCTTTCCAGGGCCGGATGGCGGCACCTTGTCTCGGCGCCCGGGCGCTGACATCGGATCTGATATTGCCTGAAACGGTTCTGGAGGTGCACGCGCCGCGATCGGGTTATGTTGAGCGGGTCTTTCCCGCCGCGCTGCAGTCGCATGCCAAGGCCTGCGGCGGCATTGTTTATCTTCTCAAGGGTGTGGGTGACTATGTCAGCCGCGGCGAGGTTTTCGCGCAGGTGACCGACGCCAGCCTGGAAAGCGTCGTTCTGGGGAACGTACATATCGGCTCGATGCGTGATATCGAACAGGATCCGGGCTTTGGCCTGCATGTTCTGGCCGAGATCGGATCGAAGGCGCTGTCGCAGGGGATCAACGACGGCGGCACCGCCATCGACATGATCGACCGGATCACCCGGGTACTGGAGAGCTGGCTGGCGCCGCAAGAAGCCCCGGCCGAGGCGGAACGCTATCCGAACGTCTATTTGCCGCCACTCGATCCGGCGCCGCTGGTCGCCGATCCCTTCGGGCTGATCGCGCGCGACGGGGCCGCCGTGCTCGAGGTGCAGATGGTGCTGCAATCGCGGCTTTTCGGGCTGGAGCATCATCCCGACCCGGACCTGGCCGCGGCCGCCCGCCATACCCGGGAGGAAGCGTTGGTCCGCGCGACCGAGGCCTTGCCCTATGCGGTCGACCGCGACAGGCTGGCCGAGCATGCCGAGGGTATGGGGCGCCGGAGCTGGGGGGAGGAGGCGGCGACCGAGGTCTAATCGTTGCTGCGCAGCCGCGACCGCTGCACCAGCTCGACCACGATCAGCGGCACCACCGTCCCGATCACCGCCACCACGATCAGCAAGAGCCCGAGCTGGCTGTAATCGGCGGGCACCTGCGGGCTGCCGTCGGGAGCCTTCACCTGGCGCGTTACCGTGAAAACCTGGTTGAGGTATTTGGTGCCGAGACTGCTGGCCGACAGCGCCAGATTGGTGAAGGAGGCCATCACCGCGAAGAAAGTGGCCTTGAGGTTGTCGGGGGCGTTGCGGGCGATCCAGGCCAGCATCGGGATCATCGCCACCTGACCCAGCGGGCTTTCCATCGCGGTATCCAGAATGGCGATGAAGCGGGCGTCGACCAGGCCGCCGGTCAGCGGCGCGGTCCAGTTCTGGATGCCGTAGTAAAGCCCGATATTGGGCAGCGACAGCAGCCCGGCGGCCAGGCTCAGGAGCACGACGATATAGACGATGGTGTGATTGGCCATCAACGGGCGCAGCACGAACATTCCCACCAGCGTCAGGACCGAAGTGATCAGCGACAGCACCGCCAGGAACTGCGGGTCGAAGTCGAGTTCGTCGATGGTGAACCAGGTGGCGCCGGCGCCGGGCAGGGGCGTGGCGCGAAAGACAAAGATGATGATCGCCGTGCCCACCAGCGCCCGCGCCTTGGCCGGCTCCAGCACCGCCAGGAGCTGGCGCATCAGATACAGCACGATCGCCAGAGAACCGGCAAAGATCATCTCCTGCGCATAGGGCAGATCCGACAGCCCCAGCGTGATCGAGATGGCGATGAAGAGGCCGCCGCCGATGAAATAGGCCCAGTTCGGTTTCGTCTCGCCACCCTCGGGGGCGAAATGCGCCTCGGCCTCGGTACGGCTTTGGCCCCGCCGGATCAGGGCGGCGATCTGGCGGTTCTGTTGCCATTTCGCCAGCAGCACACCAGAGACCGAGATCACCGGAATCGCCAGGCCGATCAGATAGATACGGCCATAGACCGCGCCCTTGGCGCTGTCGGGCAGATCTTCGATTCCGGCGAAAAGGGTAATGTTCAGCGCTGCCACCGCCGACAGCGCCCCGATCAGCGCCACCCGCCCGAGCGTCTGCATGGTGGTATGGAGCGCCCGGACCGTCGTCTCTTCGAGCGGGTGCCCGCTCTCATCGACTTTTGGCACCGCCTCGACCGAGAGCGCATCGGCCACTGCGTCCTGCAGCACGTAGCCGGTGGGCGACAGCAGCGAGGCCAGCACGAACCAGGCGGTGACCGGCATTACCCCGGGCATCCAGTCCACCCGAGTGGCAAGGCCGTACATGATCGCGAAGCTGGCGGCGATCAACCCGGCGCCGAAGAAGACCAGCAGCCATTTCCAGCGCCACAGCAGATCGACCAGATGGCCCATCGGCATCTTCAGCGCCCAGGGCAGCCCGACCCAGAAGCCGAGGCCAGCCAGGAACACCGCCGAGACATCGAGGTAATCCTTGACGAAGAACGTTCCCACCACCGAGGTGATGCCCGAGGCGCCATAGGCGAAATAGACCATCAGTGGTGGCAGGAAGGACCAGCGCATCTGCCGGGCCAGGTCGAGCACGACGGCATCGAACCAGCCCCTCAAACCGGCCCAGAGGCGGATCATAGCGGGCGGATTTTCAGCTTGGTCACCCGGTTGCCGTCGCGGCTGGTCACCTCGAAACGGAAGTTGTGGAAGGAAAACACCTGTCCCACGGTGGGGATCATCTGCGCTTCGTGTATCACCAGGCCGGCGACGGTATTGGCCTCGTCATCGGGCAATTGCCAGTCGGTGGCACGGTTCAGGTCGCGGATCGTCATGGCGCCGTCGACCAGATAGTTGCCATCCTCGCCACGGCGCACCGGATGATCGCCGTCGACGTCGAATTCATCGGTGATCTCGCCGACGATCTCCTCAAGGATATCCTCCAGCGTGATCAGCCCCTGGAGCGAGCCGTATTCATCCACCACCAGTGCGAAATGAGTGCGCCGGCGCAGGAACTGCCGCATCTGATCGTCGAGCGTGGTGGTCTCGGGCACGAAATAGGGCGGTTTGGCCATATCGGTGACCTGAAAGCCGCGGAAGGTCTCGGCCAGGTCACGCGACTGATCCATTCGGGCATAGATCGCCCGCAGCAGATCCTTGGCGTGGATGACGCCGATGATATTTTCGGGCTCGTCCCGGAAAACCGGCAGCCGGGTATGCGGGCTGTTGACGCATTGGGCGAAGATATATTGCGGGTCGGCGGCGGCGTCGATCATCTCGATGCCCGAGCGGTGCAGCATGATTTCTTCGACGGTCCGGTCGCCGAGGTCGAGCGCGCCGAGAATCCGGTCGCGATCTTCCTTTTCGACCACGCCTTCGGAATGGCCAAGCTGCAGCGCGCCGGCAATCTCCTCGCGCACGGCGAGCATCTGGCTGTCGGCGTCGATCCGCAGGCCGAACAGCCGCAGCACGCCGCGCACGATCAGGCGGACGGCTGCGACGATGGGCGAGAACACCGTGACGATCACCCGGATGATCGGGGCGACGGCGGCGGCGGCCTTTTCGGCATTGGTGATGGCATAGGTCTTGGGCAGCACCTCGGCGAAGATCAGCACCAGCAGCGTCATCACCAGGGTGGCCAGTGCCACGCCATTCTGGCCGAAGACCTTTGTAAAGAGCGAGGTGGCGAGCGAGGCGGCGAGGATGTTGACCAGGTTGTTGCCCAGTAGCACCGAGCCGATCAGCCGTTCGTTATCCTCGGTCACTGTCAGCGCCTGCTGGGCGCCGCGCGATCCCTTGTCAGCCTGGGTGCGCAGCTTGGCGCGGCTGGCCGCGGTCAGCGCGGTTTCCGAGCCCGAGAAGAAGCCGGAGAGGATCAGAAGAAACAGGATCGACCCGGTGGTGATCCAG
The DNA here is from genome assembly GCF_000429365.1 of Pseudodonghicola xiamenensis DSM 18339. Taxonomy (GTDB): domain Bacteria; phylum Pseudomonadota; class Alphaproteobacteria; order Rhodobacterales; family Rhodobacteraceae; genus Pseudodonghicola; species Pseudodonghicola xiamenensis. Next base: position 402,089 of record NZ_AUBS01000001.1, read on the forward strand.
AAGGCGGTGTCGAGAAGGGTAGAGGAGCTCTCCATCGGGGGGGGTATCTGCCGTAAATCAGGGATTTTATTCGGTTATGGGGCCTGGGTGCCCCGCGTTCAAGTGCGCCGTGTCATGCCCAGCGTTCCGCGGCTTTTTGCCGTGCCCGTCGCCGGGCTGCGGGCTTCAGTGCCGGAGGTGTCCGATCCGGGGACGGCTGATTTTCATCGTCAGCAGGACCAGCCCAACCAGGAGCAGGGCGATCATCGTCGTGAAACGGGCGGCAATTGCAGCCAGCAGGGCAGCGGGCGCCGCCGAGAGCCGGATTGTCTCGGCAATATCGTGGGGGAAAAGGCTCACTTCGGTTTGCATGGTCGGGCTTGCGGTTCCCTGGCAAGGCTATCTGGGGCCGGCTCTACAGGCAGGGAGCGGCTTGCCCCATTCTGTGCGAGCGGATGGTGTTCCAGTACCAGCTCGGCCAGCCGTTCGTCGAGCACATGGGTATAGATTTCCGTGGTCGAGACATCGGCATGGCCCAGAAGCGTCTGGATCGAGCGCAGATCGGCGCCATTGGCCAGAAGATGGGTGGCGAAGGCATGGCGCAGCGTATGCGGGGTGACGGTGTCGGGATTAACGCCGCCGGCGACCGCAAGTTCCTTGATCAGCAGATAGAACCGGTTGCGGGTCAGATAGCCGGACTTGCCGCGTGACGGGAACAGAAAACGCGATGGCTGAAGGCCTTTCAGGCGATGCTCCTCCTCGATCTCGTCGCGTCGGGCCAACCAATCCGCCAGGGCGCTGCGCGCGGGCGGCGACAGCGGCACCAGCCGTTCCTTGCCGCCCTTGCCCTTGACCAGCAGCATGCGCGGATCGCCCCGCGCCGCCGAGGCGGGCAGTGAGACCAGTTCGCTCACCCGCATGCCGGTGGCATAAAGCAGTTCCATCAGGCAGGTGTTGCGCAGCCGGTCGTCGGCTGTGCGGCCAACCTCGCGCGCGGCGGCCAGCAGCTTGTCGACATCGGGCACGCTCAGGGTCTTGGGCAGGCGCTTGTCGCGACCGGGGCCCCGGATCTGGATCGCCGGGCTGTCTTCGCGCCAACCCTCTTCGAAGGCGAAGCGGTAGAGTTGCTTGATGGCGGAAAGGCGCCGGGCGCGCGTGGCGCGGGACAATCCCTGCGCGTCGCAATCGACCAGATAGCTTTCGATCTGATCGCGGTCGGCCCGGGCGAAATCGCTGCCGCGCCGCTCCAGCCAATGGGCGAAATCCTTCAGGTCGCGACCATAGGCCAACTGGGTGTTGGTCGCTGCCCCCAGTTCCGCCGCCTGCGCATCGAGGAAGGTGGCGATCCAGCCGATCTGATCCGCTGGGGCCGGCATTTCAGACCGCCCCGATCAGGAGAAGCTGCAGCGCCGCGCGTCGCGCCGTGTCCTCAAGCCCCACGGCGCGGAAAGTGGCCAGCGCGGTGGTCAGCTCGGTCGGGTTGCCGCGGGCGCCGTGATCGAACAGTGCGATGGCCCGCAGGATGACCTCACCCAGCCGTTGGGCCTGCAGCGCATCGGCCAGATCCTGCGGCAGCCGGGTGTCGTCGGAAAAGCCGTGTGCGATCGCGCGCGCCAGCTCGTCCGGAGGATCGGCGCGGCCGGGATCGCCCTGGGCGAGCGCCGCCAAGAAGGTGCGTTCGGCGCTGTTGTCGGGCGGGCGGTGAGAAAACCCTTCGTAGGTGGGGGAGAGAAGCTCGATCTGCCAGGCCAGCGCCGCCGCCTTGCCGTCGAGCCGCAGCGCTGACAGCCGGTCGGTGAACATATGAGCGAAGGGCACTTCCAATCCGGCGATACGCATCTGCTCCCAGGCGCGGGGCAGGGTCTTGGCGACCGCTTCGGCGCTACCGGTCGACAATGCGGTGTCGAATCGCTGCACTGCCGCCACGCGATCCCAGACGCCGCCGGAGGCCGCGGGCCTGCGGTCGGTATAGAGGCCCAGCAACCTGTTGGGGTTGAGCGCGCCGATCCGGGTCAGCCGTTCGGCGGCTTCGATCTGGGCTTTCCATCCGGCCAGATCGCGCAGATCGGCATTGGCGAAGGCGCGCGGCAGGTTACTGCTGGGCAGCCGTTCGCCGATCGCCTCGTAAAGGCGGAAGGTCAGCGGGTCAGGGGCGTCCGGGGCCGGCAGGGGCGGCGCACCGTCGAAGAATTCGGGATTGAGAAACCGGTCTAGCAGATCGACCTGCGCCTCTGGCAGAAGCGCCAGCGAGCGCACGGTTTCCAGTGTCAGGGCTGCGGTCTGCCAATCGCCTTCGCGCGCGGTGCAGAAGATCAGCGCGGCATAATCTGGGGCCAGATAGGGGGCTGCCAGCAGCGCCGCGCAGGGCCTGTCCTCTTCGCCCGACAGCAGTGCCGCGTCGAACCAGCGCCTGAAAAAGGCAGCGTCGCGGGTGGGGCCGGCCTGTTCGACCAGCGCCAGCGCCGCATCCACCGCGCCCAGGCTGATCAGCCGGTCGATCTGCGCCAGCATCAGCTGCCGCGCCTCTTTCGGGCCGGCGCCCTCGGGCGGCAGTTTTTCGGCCAGCAGCAGCGTATAGAACAGCGCCTGCATCGCCGGGCTGTCCTGCACCGGCGCTTCCGAGATCAGACGGACAAGCTGGCGCGGATCGCTGCCCCGCCACAGATCGACCGGTAGGCCGGTGGTCGCCGGGGCGACCAGACCGGTTGCGACTGGCGCGTCTTCCAGCGGGCTGACCTCGATCTCGGGGCGCAGGGCTGCCTTGGCCACTGGCGGCTCCAGCAGGACGGAGCCCCTGACCGTGGGCGCCTGATAGGCGGCGCCGAGCCAGTCGATCACCGACAGCGGGTCCTGCGCCAGGGCTGTCGCTGGCCAGAAGACAGCGAACAGCGCCGGGTTAATCCGCATGCAGGGTGACCGGTTGTCGGATCTCGGCCAGCGGCGGCGAGAAATCCTCACCGAACCAGGGGCCAAGATAGGCATAGCCCACCAGCCCGATTGCTGCCAGAATAATAAGGTAAAACAGGTATTTGATCAGTCGCCCCATGGGTTTTCCCGTGTCCTCGCCTCTGCCCTTTTTCCCAACTTATATATGGCCTTTTGGCTAAGATCACGTCATTCACTGAAGAATGAGCGAAATTGAGCATACCACCGCCGCCAAAGCGGATTCTGCGTCGGCGCCGGCAGGCCGCCGGGTCAGGAAAACCATCGTTATGGTCGGGATGATGGGCGCCGGCAAGACCGCCGTGGGCCGGGCGCTTGCGCTGCGTCTGGGGGTGCCCTTCCTCGACAGCGATCACGAGATCGAGGAAGCGGCCAATATGACCATCCCCGAGATCTTCGCCCGCGATGGAGAGGCCTTCTTTCGGCAGAAGGAAAGCCAGGTGATCGAACGCCTGCTGGACGAGGCGCGCGGCGTGTTGTCCACCGGTGGCGGCGCCTTCCTGTCCGAGGCCAATCGCAAGATGATCTCGGAAAAGGGGGTGTCGGTCTGGCTGAACGCCGATCTGGAGGTCCTGTGGAATCGGGTGCGTCACCGCGATCACCGTCCGCTTTTGCGTACCGCCGATCCGCATGCGACGCTGAAAGCGCTGTACGAGGCGCGGGTGCCGCTTTACGCCAAGGCCGATCTGGTGGTGCATTCGGACGCCCAGACCTCGATCGAGGGGATGGTGGACCGGGTGCTGGAGGGGCTGGAGACCCGCCCCGATGTGCTGGAGCCGGTAACAGGAGCCTGAAGAATGAAGACTACCGTTCACGTCGACCTGGGCGAGCGGTCCTATGATGTCGAGATCGGCCCCGGTCTGATCGCCGAAGCCGGCGCGCGGATCGCGCCCTTGCTCAAGCGCAAGCATGTCTGCGTGCTGACCGACGAGACCGTGGCAGAGCTGCATCTGGCGGAACTACGTGAGGGGCTTGCCGCTGCGGGCATCACGATGGAGGCCTTGGCGCTGCCGCCGGGCGAGGCCACCAAGGGCTGGCCGCAGTTCACCCGCGCGGTCGAATGGCTGCTGGAGCAGAAGGTCGAACGCCGCGACGTGGTGGTGGCCTTCGGCGGCGGTGTGATCGGCGATCTGGCGGGCTTCGCGGCCTCGGTCCTGCGCCGCGGTGTGCGCTTCGCGCAGATCCCGACCTCTCTGCTGGCGCAGGTCGACAGTTCGGTCGGCGGCAAGACCGGCATCAACACCGCCCAGGGCAAGAACCTGGTGGGTGCCTTTCATCAGCCGTCGCTGGTGCTGGCCGATACGGCCGTTCTGGGCACGCTGAAACCGCGCGATTTCCTTGCCGGCTATGGCGAGGTGGTGAAATACGGGCTGCTGGGCGATGCCGCCTTCTTCGACTGGCTGGAAACGCAGGGGCCGGCGCTGGCGGCCGGCGACATGGCGGCGCGTGTCCGCGCGGTGACGCGCTCGGTGCAGATGAAGGCCGATATCGTCGCTCGCGATGAGACCGAGCAGGGCGACCGCGCTTTGCTGAACCTCGGGCACACCTTCTGCCACGCGCTTGAGGCGGCCACCGGATATTCCGACCGGCTTCTGCATGGCGAAGGTGTGGCGATCGGCTGCGCCCTGGCGTTCGAACTGTCCTCGCGACTTGGGTTGTGCAGCCAGGAGGATCCCAGCCGGGTGCGTGCCCACCTCAAGGCAATGGGGATGAAGACGGATCTGAGCGACATCGACGGGCCCTTGCCGGATGCGGAGGGGCTGATGGCGCTGATGGCGCAGGACAAGAAGGTGGTGGACGGCCAGCTGCGCTTTATCCTCGCCCGCGGCATCGGCGAGGCTTTCGTGACCTCGGATGTCCCGCGCGAGGCGGTTGTGACCCTGCTGCAGGACGCTTTGGCAAATCGCTGATAGCGCCGCGCTTGCGGGGGTCAACGCCCCCGCAGCACCATCAGCTCACCAACGTTCTCATTGGTGATATAGCCCAGCATATGCCCCTTGGCGTCGATGACAACGATGGCGGGCGCCCCTTGGTGAAGCGCGTCCAGGACCTTGTCGAGCCCGGCGTTCAGCGGCAGGGAAGGGATGTCCTTCACCATGATCTCGGCCACCGGCTGGGTGCGCGGATGCTCATGCGCCAGCGCGGCAAACAGCGCATTGCGCGTCAAGAACCCCTGAAAGCCGCCCTGTGTGTCGATCACCGGAAATTCGTGCTGCGTGGTCCGGATCAGCGCCGAGGCGGCGCCGTCCAGCGTATCCTCGGGCGTCAGGCTTTCATAGCTGGTGATCATCGCGTCGCGGGCGCGTAGCTTCCGCGCGACGCTGCGCATCTCCACATCCTGGCTTTCGGCGCTCGCCGCCATGAAAATGAAGACAGCGATCAGCACCAGGATCGGGTTGCCGGTGCTCAGCCCCCAGAAGCCGAACAGAAAGGCCACGATCTGCCCGGCGGTGGCAGCCGCCTGGGTCGCCTTGACCCGGTCCATGCCCAGCGACAGCAGGGCCCGGAACACCCGGCCGCCGTCCATCGGAAAGGCGGGGATCAGGTTGAACAGCGCCAGAAACAGGTTCAGCGCGGCCAACCGCCCGAGAAAGGAGGCGCCACTGCCCGAGAATTCCTCGGTCAGGTTGAGCGTATTGGTCGCCCCCAGCGCCATCAGAATTGCCCAGATCGCGATATTCACCGCGGGTCCTGCCAGCGCCACGGCGATTTCCTGAGCGGGTTTTTCCGGCATCTTTTCAAGCTGGGCCATGCCGCCGATCGGCAGCAGAGTGATCGAGGGGGTGCGGATGCCATAGCGCCGTGCGGTCAGCGCATGGCCGAACTCATGCGCCACCACGCAGGCGAACAGCGCCACCACGAACAGCACGTTGTCCACCGCCGCCGGCCAGCCGCCCTGGGCATAGGCGGCATAGCCGATCCAGGCCAGCAGCAGGAAAAAGGTGACATGGATCCGCAGGTCCGATCCGAACAGCCTGCCGATGGAGAATGACCAGCTCATGCCTGATGCCTCGCCCTTGAAAGAAAACGGGGCGCCCTTGCAGGTGCCCCGTCAGATCGTCGACCGTTCCGATCAGAACGGAATTTCGTCGTCGTCGATGCCGCCCGAGGGGCCACCGCGACCGCCACCAGAGGGGGCGCCATAGGGATCGCCCGAGGGGCCGCTGTCGTAACCGCCGCCATAGCCACCGCCCTGACCGCCGCCATAGCTGCCGCCGCCGCCCTGGCCTCCCTGGCCGCCATCGCGGCCGTCAAGGAAGGTCAGCTCGCCGGAGAAGGGACGCAGCACCACCTCGGTCGAATAGCGATCCTGGCCGTTCTGGTCCTGCCATTTGCGGGTTTCCAGCTTGCCTTCGATATAGACCTTCGATCCCTTGCGCAGATATTGTTCTGCCAGGCGGGCGAGGTTTTCGTTGAAGATCGCCACCGAATGCCATTCGGTCTTTTCGCGCCGTTCACCGGTGTTGCGATCCTTCCAGGTGTCGGAGGTTGCAATCCGCAGATTGCAGACCTTGCCGCCGTTGGGAAAACTGCGCACCTCGGGGTCGCGGCCCAGATTGCCGATGAGAATGACTTTGTTCACTGAGCCGGCCATGGGACTCCCTCGTCTCTTGATGTTCCTTGGGCGCCCGAATCTCCGGTTCGGGACCGGGCGCGATGCAGGCCACCCTACAGAACCTCAGGGGTGGTTAAAACCGGGTTGTGATCCTGCCGCGCGGCCAGCTAGGCGGCCAGACAGGGCAGCGCCGGGCGAAGCCCCGCCACCATACTGGCGGGGCAGATCAGGTCATCTTTCCTTCCGGCCGAATTTATGTATAGTCCGGCGCGAGTGAAACGGGCAGGGCAGGGCCGGGATGCGCGGTGTCGCCATTGGTGTAATGATTATCCTCGGGGTTTGCGGCGGGCTGGTCGAAGACGCCCGCGCCGATATTTTCGCGACCCGTGGCCAGAAAAACCTATTTAAATCACAGCTCAAGGTGCTCGACAGCCGGGCCGCGCAGCAATACAGCGATTCGGCGCGCTTGCAGCCGAAATCTACCCATGACGGTATCGCCGGGCCGTTGCCCTATACCGGCAAGTACCGCGGCGAATATCTGACCATGGCGCGGGAGGCAGCGCGTCGGCATAATATCCCGGAAGAGTTGTTCTTGCGTCTGGTCCAGCAGGAATCCGGTTGGAATCCCAATGCGGTGTCGCACAAGGGCGCGCTGGGGCTGGCCCAGCTCATGCCGGACACTGCGCGTCATCTGCGGGTCGATCCGTCGGTTCCTTATGAAAATCTGGACGGCGGGGCGCGCTATCTGGCGCGGCAATACCGCAAGTTCAAATCCTGGCGCCTGGCGCTTGCGGCCTATAACGCCGGCCCGGATGCGGTGAAAAAGCACGGCGGCGTGCCGCCTTATGAAGAAACCCGGAACTACGTCAAGAAAATCTGGGGAAGCTGAAGCGCCCGGTCGGCGTCTCAGCGCGGGCTTTCCATCACCAGCAGCAACAGCGCGGGGCCGTCCAACGCCTCGTAACTATGGGCGGCGTCGGCGCAGTATCGGAAATAGTCGCCCGGCCTGATCTCCTGGGGCTGGTCATCGGGGCCGAGCCGGACGCGGCCGGAGCAGAGGAAGGCGTGTTCTACTGTACCGCGTGGATGCGGGGCCGAGCGGCGCGGTGCCCCGGGGCTGAGCGTGACGCGATAGATATCGCGGCGCCGGTCAGGCGGGGATTTGTCCAGCAGTACCGTGGTGAAATCGGCCTCTCCGGCGGCGATCTCGTCCCCCTCTCCGGCGCGGATCAGATGGCTATGCGCCTGGGCGCTTTCGAACAGCGCGCTGAACGGGATGCCAAGCGCGGTGGCAATCGCCCAGAGGGTTTCGATATTCGGATTGCCGCGTCCGGCCTCAAGCTGGGACAGGGTGGATTTCGCCAGCCCCGCCTTGGCGGCCAGCGCCGAGAGGCTGAGCTGCGCAAGATCCCGTTCGCGGCGGATCGCTTCGGCGACGATTGAGCTGGGCGTCATGTCGTTCTCTTTGTCGGTATATCGTTCGTCTTGACGAACGATCTGGGCCCGTTCATCTTATCGAACGTTGTTCGATGATTCCAGAGGGACGCCCATGCCCCCCGTCTATGATCCAGATGCCGCCCGGGCCGAATTCCGCGCTGGCCTGCGTGATATCACGCCCCTGTCGCTGGGGGTGGCGCTTTATGGTCTGGCCTTCGGTCTGCTGGCGGCGCAGGTCGGCATCAAGGCGCCGTTGACGGCACTGATGGGGCTGACGGTCTTTGCCGGATCGTCGCAGATCGTCGCGGTCGAACGTCTGGCCGCAGGGGCCGGGATGTCGGTGGCGATCCTGGCCGGGTTGGCGCTGAACCTGCGGCTCCTGTTGATGACAGCCTCTTTGCGGGACGAGCTTGCCGGCCGGCCGCTCTGGCAGATCATGCTGGGGGTGCATCTGACCTCGGACGAGAATTGGGGACTGATGCATGCGACCCGGTGCAGGGGCGGGCGGGCCGGGTATTGGTATCTGGTCGGTGGAGGCACCAGCCTGATTGCGGTCTGGGCGGGCGCCACGATGCTTGGCACGGGATTTGCCGGGCTGTTGCCCGATCTGGCCGCGATCGGTCTGGATTTCGCCTTTACCGCCGCCTTCATCCTGCTCTTGCGTAATCTCTGGCGAGGGCCGGGTGACCTGGCGCCCTGGGCGCTGTCGGCGGGGACGACGCTGAGCGTGGCTGTGTTGCTGCCGGTTGAGCCCTCCTGGGCGCTGATCGTCGGAGGGCTGGCGGGGGCCGCGCTGGCGGCGGGGCGGGGGGCGGCACATGGCTGATCCGCTGCTGGTGACCGCCGGGCTCGCGCTCGGAACTTTCGCGATTCGGTTGGGGGGCTATCTGCTGGGTGGCGCCTTGCCAGCGACGGGCCCCTGGGCGCGCGGGCTCAATGCCCTGCCGGGCTGTCTGATCGCGGCGCTGCTGGCGGTGCTGCTGGTGCAGGCGGGGCCCGCGGAATGGGGGGCGGCGGCGCTCTGCGCCGTGGTGGCGGTTCTCACCCGGTCGCTACCCTTGACCATGCTGGTGGGGATCGGCGCGGTCTGGCTGGCCCGCACCTTGATCTGAGCCGCTTTCACGACGTCGTGTGCGGGCGCGTTTTGCGGATTTGCGTCAGATCAATTCCTGACTATATCACTCTGCTAAAAGGCACCCGAACAAGGGGACTCGGATCATGACATTTGCGTATCGCGCTCGGCGCGCCGCCTGTGCGGCGCTTCTCGTATTGGCGCCCGTCGCGTCGCAGGCCGGCGCGGGGCAGGAGGCGGCTCCGGTATATAGCACGCTGGAAAGCCTGGGCGAGGCGTTGTTCTTCGACACCAACCTGTCGAAGAACCGCACCATGTCCTGCTCCACCTGCCATTCCCCGGATTTAGGTTTCATCGACCCGCGTGAGGTCGAGCCGGTCGGCCGGGCGGTTGCGCTTGGCGATGATGGCCATTCCCTGGGCACCCGCAATGTGCCCACCGCCGGCTATGCCGCACTGACGCCACCGTTTCACCTGACCGAGGACGGCAAATGGGAAGGCGGCCAGTTCCTTGACGGTCGTGCCTCGACGTTGGAGGATCAGGCCGGCGGCCCGCCGGTCAACCCGGTCGAGATGGGGATGCCCGATCAGGCCTCGGTCGTTGAACGTCTGCGCGAGAACCCCGATTATGTCGCCGCGCTCAAGGCGCTGGTGGGGGCGGGTGTCTTTGACGATCCGGAGGCAGCCTATGCCGCCATGACCCAGGCCATCGCCGCCTATGAGCGCAGCCCGGAGTTCGCGCCATTCGATAGCAAATATGACCGCTACCTGCGCGGCGAATACCAGATGACCGCAGAGGAGGAACTGGGCCGGCTGCTGTTCTTTTCACAGCAATTCACCAATTGTAATCTTTGCCATCAGTTGAAGACCAGCCCGATCGACCCGGAAGAGACCTTCTCGAACTATCAGTATCACAACATCGGCGTGCCGGCGAACCCGGCGGTGAAAGGCGGGCCCGATCAGGGTGTGCTGGACAATCCGGCCGTCACCGATCCGGCTCAGGCCGGGAAGTTCAAGGTGCCGACATTGCGCAACGTGGCGGTGACCGGGCCCTATATGCACAACGGCGTGTTCAAGGATCTGCGCACGGTGGTGTTGTTCTATAACAAGTACAACTCCAAAGCTGCCGCCCGGCAGATCAACCCGGAAACCGGCCAGCCCTTCGGCCCGCCCGAGGTGGAGGGCAATCTGTCGATGACCGAGCTGACGACAGGTCCGGCGCTCGATGACAAGCGCATCGACGCGCTGGTGGCCTTTCTCAAGACGCTGACGGATGCGCGCTATGAGGACTTGCTGGAGTAGCGGCAGGCCCGATCCGCAGCGACCGGACGGGCGCCCTTCAGAACCAGGGGGCGCGCGGCAGGTGCCAGCCGAACCGCACGCTGGCCAGGCGCAGGATCACTGCAAGCGCGCCGCCGATCACCGCGGCCAAGGTGGTTGACAGCCCGAGCGCAAGACAGCCGACATAGGCGGCGGCCCCTGACAGGGCCGCGAGGGCATAGACTTCTTCCCGCAGGACGCGCGGCACCTCTGACACCATCATGTCGCGCAACATGCCGCCGCCGACCGCGGTGATGACGCCGAGCAGGATAGCGCCCGGCGGGGTCAATCCCAGCATCAGCGCCTTTTGGCAGCCCGCAATCGCGAAAACGCCAAGCCCCACCGCATCGAGGAACATCACCGGCCGTTGCATCCGATCCAGGAGGGCGCCGAAGAAGAAGGTGAAGAGGCCGGCGGCACAGGCCATCCCGAGCGGCAGCGCGGAGCGGAAGACCGCCGGAGGCGTGTCGCCCAGCAGCAGATCGCGGGTCATCCCGCCTGCCACGCCGGTGGCCGTGGCCAGCACGAGAACGCCGAAAAGATCCAGCCGCTTGCGGATCGCGACCATGGCGCCGCTCAGGCCGAACACGAAGGTGCCGAGCGCATCGAGAGTGCCGAAGAGCGTCACTGCGGACATTGATCCATGCCTCCTCCAGGTGCCGCACTCTAGCAATTGCGAGCCTGAGGCCAAGGCGAAAGGTGGGATGGTGCTGAGGTGGACGAGGCGCGCGGATCGGTGGCGGCATGGGGCGCCTCGGCCCATATCCGACATTTGCAAGCGGCATGACGCTGCATCGCGGCGTTATTGAACCGGGCATTCATTTATCGCGCAGAAATTGTATTGCGCCAAGCGGGGACACCGGCAGACCATTTGGTCGATGTCCGGCATGAACCCTATTGTCCCAACCTGAGCTGGAAACATCGTTTGTTTCCGTCGCGTCCGAGGGGGCGATAGTGATTGTCTCTTAATTCGCATTGTCTATGACACAGTTTCGAACTTACAAGGCTTTGAACATATATCGTTTTTGTTGAAAGGGACCTGCGTTGACCTGCGTTGGTATCGACCTTGGAACTACGAATTCGCTGATCGCAGTTTATGAGGAAAACGGGCCGCGACTGTTGCCAAATGCATTGGGTGAGTTTCTGACCCCTTCGGTTGTTGGTCTTGCCGATGATGGAAAGTCCCTTCTGGTCGGACGCGCGGCCAAAATGCGCCTTGTGCGTCATCCGAAACTCACTGCCGCGCGATTTAAACGCTTGATGGGAACGGACAGACGTATCCGGCTTGGTCGGCAAAGCTATACTGCGGTGGAGTTGTCCGCCATGGTGCTGAGAACCCTCAAGGCGGATGCCGAGGCCGCGTTGGGGGCGCCGGTTTCCGAGGCGGTGATTTCCGTGCCCGCCTATTTCAACGGGGTGCAACGGCAGGCCACGAAAGACGCCGCCGAGATCGCCGGTTTGACAGTTCGTCGTCTGATCAATGAACCCACCGCGGCGGCGCTGGCGGCCGGGGTCCTGGACATGGGGGCCGAGAGCACATTTGCGGTTCTCGATCTGGGGGGCGGCACCTTTGACGTTTCGATCCTGGAAATGTTCGAGGGCGTCATGGAGGTCCGCGCCAGTTCCGGGGATGCACAACTGGGAGGCGAAGACTTCACGAACAGGATCGCGACTGATCTGGCCCGAACCGCAGGGGAGGAGTGGGATCGCCTGGAGCCCGGCGAGCGTGAGGCCTTTCTAAGCATCGCCGAAGAGCTGAAGCGGCGTGTGCGGCCTGACGTCCCCGCACGCGCGCAAATCTCGATCGGGCAGCGGCCCCTGACAGTCGAACTGACGACTGAGCGCCAGGATGAAATCGTCAAGGACCTAGTGGCCCGGTTGCGGCGGCCAATTGATGTCTGCCTTTACGATTCCAGCATAACCGTGGACGATATTGATCGGGTCATTCTGGTCGGTGGCGCCACGCGTATGCCTGTTGTCCAGTCGCTTGCGGCCCGCGTCTTTCGCAAGCTCCCCGAGCGAACCGTGGACCCCGACCATGCCATTGCATTGGGCGCTGCGGTTCAGGCCGGGCTGGTTGCGCGCCACAGTGCGCTGGATGACGTGGTGATGACAGATGTCGCGCCGTTTTCATTGGGCATCGCATCTGGAACGAAAATCAATGGCAAGTACTTCGGTGATCGCTTCGCCCCGATTATCGAACGCAACACGATCCTTCCCGCAAGCCGAAGCCAGGTATTTGCGACTGCTGGCGACAATCAGGTCGAGATCCAAGTTCAAGTCTATCAAGGCGAATCCGTTGTGGCGTCTGAAAACGTGTTGCTGGGAGACTTTTTCGTCCCGGTGCCGCGCGGCCCACGCGGCAAGGAAGCGATCGAGGTGCGTTTTACCTATGACGTCAGCGGACTTTTGGAGGTTGATGTGCGCGTTCTCTCAAACGGAAAGCGCGTTGTCGATGTGATCGACAATCTTGCGTCGGCCATGACCGAAAAGGAAAAAATGCGCCGCCTCAAAGAGCTTGAGGGCCTGAAGATAAGCCCATTCGAGGCTGCTGAAAACGTCGCCTTGATCGAAACCCTGAAACATCTGCACGAGATGCTGCTGGCGGATGATCGCAGGTCTTTGCAAGATCTGTTGAATCAGTTTGAAGCGGTATTGGCCGAACAGGACCCCAAGGCCATAGCCGCCGAACGCGCGCGACTGCTCGAAATCGTGAAGCGGATCGAGGAAAACTATGTCCGCTGACGCCGTTGGATGGCCATGGGACGTTTTGGGGCTTGAGGGCGCGACACAGGACAGCCGCGTCATCCGGCGGGCCTATGCCAAACGGCTCAAGTCACTGGACCAGGGCGATGTATCCGCGTTCCAGGCGCTGCGTGGCGCTTATGAATATGCGGTGTCCCAATCGGACAAGGGGAAGGCGGAAGCGCGGCCCCTCGTGATCCAGGCGCTTGCCGGCGGTTCCGGGGAGGAGGCGAGGCTTCCAGTGCCACCGGGAGACGTCACGCTGCCCGATCCGGGCCAGCAGACCGATGCGCCATCTGACGGCTCTGAGCCGGAGCGCTTTGCGCCCCGCGAACCGATATCCGCCTCTTCCGTGGGCGAGGCATCCGCCCTGACAGAAGAGGATCAAGACGAGGATGCGGCAATTATCGAACGCGCGCGCAATCTGATCGCGTTGAATATGTTTCGTACTGCCGGTTGGCAGCCGCTCCTGGAACAGCGGGCTATGATGTCACGCGAGGCGACCCAGCAATTGGAATGGCTGCTGATCACTCGGCTCAACAAGCCGGTCAAGATGCCTTACACGCCAACACCGCCCGGGTCCTGGATCCGGCTTGTGGATGAGCATTTTGGCTGGCTCCAAGACGGCATCGGGTTTTCACGTCGGTTCGGCATGATGCATCTGGCGATGCAGCGCGTTGTCGAAGCCAGGACCGCCGCTGCGCCCGCAGTGGAAAAGGTCAAGGTCGCGTCTGGCGTCAAGATCGCTGCCTGGATCGTTGCTTTGATCATGCTGATCCGCGGGCTTAGCTACATGGAGGTGACGCGCGACGTCGGGCCGGCACTGCTGACCGCATTGCTTCTTGTTTCGTTGACCTTCGGGTTGTGGATGCTCATCGGGGTGAGAGTCCTCGCGTTCATTGTCCGACGATCCCCTGCCATGCAGCGGTTTCTGGGACGGTCAATGCGGTGGTGGAATGGGACAACCCTGAGAATCCCGCGCCGATCCCTTTTGTATCTGTCACTTGTGCTTGGTATGACCGCATGGCTGTTCTTCGTCTTTCCGAAAGGCAGCGATCACCCAAGTCTAAGGTTGGGCATTCCGAAAGCGGAGCAATGACAGGGGCGCGCTTTTCTGGCTGAGCGAGGCGCAGATGGTACGGCCCACCCCTGTTCCCGATGTCGCGTGGCGGAGTTCACGTCGATGACAGACGGGGGCCGGGCGGGATTGATCTTCGTCGACGACCGCAATGGGAGCGGGGACCCGGTGCCCCGCAAGCCCCGGGGACCGCACAAGACGTTCAGCAACTGCTGAAAATGCTGGAGCGAGAAGCGCCTCTTCGCGCGGATGACGGCGGCTCTGGCCGCCGAGCACGCGAACGGACGGCCACGCCGGTCGAAGCAAACAAGCGAATACGTTCAGGATGCGCCTACGTAAGTGACGGCAGGCACACAGAACGGCCGTCAGCATGGTGGCCCCAAAGGGGGCGGTGGCCTGTCCGATCGGTTGAACCGAAGGCGGCACGAACACTGACCTGCCTGCGGTCACGGATGTCTGGGGCGGCTTCAGATCAAGCCGCTTCGGCAGAGCTGTTGATTTCCCTGACGATATTGATGATCCGCACCGCTTGATCTTTTGAGAAGACGCCGGCAATTCCCATGTCATTGAGATCGCAGAACGGGCTTTCGTAAAATGTCGCAGGTTCTACGATCCCGCTGTCTGTCAGGTGATCCACGATCATGTCGATGAATTCGGTCTGATCGGCGTTTAGCTTATGGGTCGTGACGAACTCGCCAAAGGCGTCTTTCGCGGCAGAGCGATCCAGTCCGACGAGCCGCCGCAGGAAGTTCCCCAAGGGCTGCTCGGCGACCAACTGGGCGAGGGTCTGCTGATCGGCGATACCCTGTTCGAGCAGCATCCGCTGCAGCTCCTCCAAGTCGGTCCTGGTCACAGGTTCGGCCCTGCGGATCTTCTGCAAGGCGATATGGTTCAGATGCCTGTCCACGAACTGACGGACTTTCGCGGTGAAGCGGGCTTTATCTATCCCATCTCCCACCTGCGGCAAGGTCACCACGTCGCCGGCCCCGATGTCATCTTCGAAATCGGTGATGATGTCCTTGCGTTCTTCGGGTTTGATGAGGTCGGTGAGCAAACGTAGCTTGCGGCGCACCTCATCCAACAATTCGACGGAAACATCAGTCCAGAACTCATCGGTCTGAACTTCCAGGATGAGCGCCATCTGCCTGGCCACGCTTGGCACGTTCCCGAGCGTCTCCAAGGCCGAGGCGGTCGCGCGAATGCGTGTCTGCAACCGACCAAACCCGGCATCGCCGCGAAGAAGCGCAATCTGCGTGTTCAGGAGCAGGAGGTCAAACTGCTTAGCGGAAAGCGTCTCGTCCTCATAGGCACTTGGCAATCCAGCAACCTCGTCGATCAATACCAGTCGGTCGTCCAGCGACAGCCTGGACCAGTTGGCTTTCTCCTGGAACCGCTCCACGGCGCGGCGCTTGTCCCGCACGATGAAGTTGTCAAGGCTCATGCCGTCCATCTCGGACTGAAGGCGGTCCTTCAGCGTGCCAATCAGGGCCGAGTGATCCTCTGCCTGGTCCTGCAATTCGCCGATCAATTCAACACGAGTTGCGAACAGGCGCTGACCGATAGGCTGGGCAACTGCGGGCTCCCGGCGATCGGGGGTCTCACGGAAGAATTCGAGGTTCTGGCAGAAATCGAAGATCAGAAACTCGCTCTTGTTGTCGCCGGGGCCGAACAGGTCCGGACACAGCCGCGTGCCACGCCCGACCATCTGCCAGAACTTGGTCTTGGACCGGACGATCTTGAAAAAGACCAGGTTGGCCACCTCGGGCACGTCGATCCCGGTGTCCATCATGTCCACTGACACTGCGATATGGGGCACCTTGGCGGGGTCCGAAAAGTCATCAATCAACGATTGCGCATAGGGCACGCTATAGTCGATCAACTGTGCGAACTTGCCCTGATAATGTGGGTAGTTGGCATTGAACCTGTCCACGATGAACTGGGCATGCTTGCTGTTCTTGGCAAAGATGATGGTCTTGCCGAGCCGATCTCCGCCTTCGACGCGGATGCCGTTGCGCATCACATGTTCCAGAACCTTGTCCACGGTGTCGATGTTGAACAGCCATTTGTTCAGATCGGCGGCCTCGACGCGGTCCGGCACCTCGCCGTCGTCGTTCCACTCTAGCGCGTCCCATTCCTCTTTCTCCTCCTCGGAGAGATCGTCATAGGTGATGCCCTCGCGCTGGAACTTCAGCGGGACCGAGATGGACTTCGGCGGAACCAGGTAGCCGTCCCCAACAGCATCATCCAGGTCATAGGCATCGGTCGGCACGCCGCGCTCAAGGTTGAACAGGGAATAGGTGTCTCGGTCGATCTCGTCCTTGGGGGTGGCGGTCAGACCGATCAGCAGGCTGTCGAAATAGTCGAAGATGGCGCGATATTTGCGATAGACCGACCGGTGCGCCTCGTCGATCACGATCAGGTCGAAATGGCCGGGGCCGAAGCGCTTCTCTCCGGCCTTCACCTCGTCGATCAGGCCCATCATGGTGGGGTAGGTGGACAGCAGCACCCGGGCGCCCGAATGGTCATTCTTGGCCGGGTCGTGGCGTTCCAGAAGGTTGGCCGAAGGTGTCGCCCCCAGGTGGGTCTTGAATGCGCCATGCGCCTGTTTGACCAACGCCCGACGATCGGCCAGAAAGAGCACGCGCTTGACCCAGTTGGCTTTCATCAACTGGTCGATCAGGGCGACCACGGTACGGGTCTTGCCGCTGCCGGTGGCCATGACCAGAAGCGCCTTGCGCTGGTGATCCTTCTCGAAGCTCTGGCCGACCCGCCGAATGGCCCGCTGCTGGTAGAACCGGCCGGCGATCTCCCTGTCGACCTCGACATCGCCCAGGGGTTTGCGGTTGCTTCGGCGCTGCTGCAGCAGCGCCAGCTCATCGTGCTTCAGGAACCCGGCCACCCGGCGCGGCGGATACATCGCATCATCCCAGATCCAGTGTTCGAACCCGTTGGTGGTGAAGATGACCGGGCGCTGGCCATAGACCCGTTCCAGGCAATCGGCATAGAGCTTTGCCTGCTGCTGGCCGATACGGCTGTCCTTGCGGGTGCGCTTGGCCTCGACCAGGGCCAGCGGTTTGCCATCCTTGCCCCAGAGGACGTAATCGACAAAGCCTTCACCGCTCTGGTTGGGCATGCCTGTGACGGGGAATTCGCGGTCGCGGGGCTGATCCAGCGCCCAACCGGCCTCGGCCAGCAGCAGGTCGATGAAGTTGTCGCGGGTCGCGGCCTCGTCATAATCATGCGGGTCGGGAACGGCCTGGTTGGCGCGGCGCAGGGCCTCCAGCTCGGCGCGGGCGGCGGCAAGGGCTGCATCGGCGGCCTGCCGGCCTTCCTCGGATTGGCGCAGGCGCTCCTCTGCCTCTTCGGCGCGTTTACGCGCGGCGGTGACATCGGTCTCGATCCGCTGGATCTGGGCGACCGTGCTGGCGGTGATGGTGACCGAGGTTTCCAGCCGGTCCGCATCAAAGCTCAGCCCCGGATCGGGGCGGGCGGTCCTGGCATAGGTGCGGGCGATCCAATAGCAGACATGGAACAGCTCTCGCACCGTCGCCACGGCATCATGGGCCGTCAGGGGCTTGCCGTTGTCATGCGCCGCCCGGTTGCCCTGCGTCCGGATATAAGACGCCTTTTTGGTGATGGCGGGGCCGGTCAGGGCGGTCAGGCTGGGTTCGGCAATCATCGCCGCCAGCGTCGGCGAATAGACCCGCCGCAGCGCCGGTTCGCTGTCGTAAAGCCATTTCAGCGCGGTTTCCAGTGTCAGCCGGGCCCAGAAACAGGCACCGCGCGGATCAGAGCGCGCATGTTTCTCCGCCTTGACGGCGTGGCAGTGCAGCTCGGGGAAATCGGCGGCGAGAAAGGCGAACTGGGTCATGGCGAACATCCTGTATCGACAGGAGCCTATGACGCAGCCCGCTCGGTCTCAACCATGAAGTGCAATGGGGTCAGAGGTCTCCGCGAAAGGCGCGATGTTGGAGCGAGGCGAAGAGGGTGTCTGCTTGGTCTAATGCAGCTTTAACATGGGCACTCACAACAGACGCGTCCGCTAAGCGCTGTTCGAACGTGTTCTGCTGCTCTAGTGGCGGTGTAATTATCGGCAGGGTCTTAATCTTTGCACCTGTGAGGTGTGCGATTGTCGCGGATGAAATAAAGTCCGATAACTGCCCAGTGTGTGCAGCAATGTAGAACCAAAATGCAATAAAATTTGCTGTTGCTTTCGTTGGGTCCACGCGTGCCCTGTGCAGAGCCTTCTGGTAATAAATTTCAGTTTCATCATGTTCCCAGACCGCGCACCGTCCAGGTTCACCCCCCTCACAGATCAAGAGGTCGCCCTTTTCTACTTTGAACCTAGACAGCTCATTTTCTGCAAATTCCATTTCAAATACTTCGGACAGATCAAAGCCGAACCACCGGACGTTCACATTGCGCAGGTAGGGCCTAGTTCTGATACCTCTGAATTTGCCTTTGTCCAGCATTTTACCCAAGCGCACGTCAGCGATTTCGCCAAAAGGCCTCGTCGGGAAACGGCTGTTTCGAAGATCCCCAAACATCTCATGAAAGATCGCCTGGCCGAGGGTGTTCATGGTGTCGAGGGCGCGGCTGCGGAGGCGGCAGAGCTTTGCTGCCTGATCCAAAATTCCCGCGATCCGCTTCTGCTCCTCCAATGGGGGGAGAGGGATGGATAATCCTCGAAGGACATCCAACTTAATGCCTTTCACCGTAGCGCCGGTAGCTTGTTCGAGGAGGCGATCACTGTTTGCTAGAAGAGCGTTGTATAGATAACGCGTGTCAACGCCGGGCTGAGGAATGAGTGCCTTCAGGTCTTGGTTAATCGCCAAGTCTATTGTGTTGATGGCGGCTTTGCCTACGGCCATTCGCGTGGGAACGATGATGTTGCCGGCTGGAATGATTTGCGTTGCAGATGCGGCGACTCCTTCAGCAGTTATGTGATCCACGGTCCTAGACAGTTCACTACTCTTGAAGTCTTTGACGGATGCCCAAGGTATGTCACCGCCCCAATAGGCTGAGACTTTCTTGTCCGGGGTGCCGCCTCCCTTGATCTCAACCAATTCGCCCAAGGCTACGAATTCACTCATCCCAACATCCCCTCAAGCCGGTCCAGCCCTTCGGTGATCTCGGCCTCGAGCGCCCGCAGCTCGGCGATGATCTCGGCGGGCGCCTTGTGGCTCACCTCCTCGTGCTCGATCTCCTTGTAGCGGTTCAGCGACAGGTCCCAGGATCCGGTGGCGACGATCTCCGCCCTGGGCACCATGAAGCTCTGCGCGGTGCGGGGATTGGCGGTCTCCGCCTCCCGCGCGGTCCAGCGGGCAAGGATGTCCGGCAGGTTGTTCTTCGCATGTTCCTCTGCCGTCAGCGCCTGTTCCGGTACCGGGCCGAGCCTGGCCTCCTCCAACAGGGGCGTGCGCTTGTCGTCCAGGCTGAACCCGTCCGCCGTCATGTCGTAGAACCAGACATTATCCGTGCCGCCCGAGTCGGTCTTGGTAAACACCACGATGGCGCAGGACACCCCGGCGTAAGGCCTGAACACGCCCGAGGGCAGCTTGATGACGGCATCGAGCTTGTGATCCTCGACCAGCATCCGCCGGATGTCCTTATGCGCCCTGGACGAGCCGAACAGCACTCCATCGGGCACGACCACCGCCGCCCGCCCGCCGATCCGCAGCAGCCGCAGGAACAGCGCCATGAACAACAGTTCGGTCTTCTTGGTCTTGACGATCTTCTGCAGGTCCTTGGCGGTGGCATCGTAATCCAGCGATCCGGCAAAGGGCGGGTTGGCCAGGATCAGCGAATAGGCCCCGGCATCGCCGCCGTGCTCCTCGGCCAGGCTGTCGCGGTAGGAGACATCGGCGTTCTCGACCCCGTGCAGCGTCATGTTCATCGCTCCGATCCGCAGCATGGTCGCGTCGAAGTCGAAGCCGTGGAACATGTGGTTGTGGAAGTGATCGCGGCTTTCCCTGTTGCGCAGGATGGCCGGATGCTGCTGCCGCAGGTATTCGCCCGCCGCCACCAGGAAGCCGCAGGTGCCTGCCGCCGGGTCGCAGATGATGTCCTGCTGGGTGGGCGCCATGATGTGAACCATCAGCTTGATGATATGGCGCGGGGTGCGGAACTGGCCGTTGGTGCCCGCGCTCGCGATCTTGCCCAGCATGTATTCATAGACGTCGCCCTTGGTGTCGCGGTCGTCCATGTCGATCTCGTCCAGCTTCTCGACCACCTTCGACAGCAGGTTCGGGTTCGAGAAACCCAGCCGCGCGTCCTTCATGTGGGTGCCGTAGGAGGACCCTTCC
Organism: Pseudodonghicola xiamenensis DSM 18339; assembly: GCF_000429365.1. GTDB lineage: Bacteria > Pseudomonadota > Alphaproteobacteria > Rhodobacterales > Rhodobacteraceae > Pseudodonghicola > Pseudodonghicola xiamenensis. The sequence continues at coordinate 422,523 of NZ_AUBS01000001.1, forward strand.
TCGCCCAGCTTGCGCAGGAAGGGAAAGACATGTTCGTCCACGATGCGCATCATCTCGCGCGCCTCGAAGTTCTTGAAACGGGACCAGCGCAGGTTGTCGTAGGGCTCGCCCTTGTCGTCGGCGCCCACAGGAAAGATGCGCCGCGCCATCGGCTGGTCGAGCATCACGGCCTTTTCCTCTTCGCGGGTGTGGATCTCGTCTAGCTGCTTGATGAAGAGCAGAAAGGTCAGCTGTTCGATCACGGCCAGCGGGTTGGAAACCCCGCCGGACCAGAAGGCGTTCCATATCTGGTCTATCTGAGAGCGGATGGTGCCTGTGAGCATTGGGGTGCGCCTGTCCTTTGATTTCGGCCCTTAGTAGGAAGCCGCGCATCCCGGGGCAATCGAGAATGCTGCTGGCAGGGGCGGGGGCGGGGTCATGTCGTGACCGGCCGCGTTCCACCTATCGCTGCCATTGGGCCAGGGTGTCACGAAGGTCCGGGTCCCGCCGATTGCCTCAGTCCGCCGCGATCCTGATCACCGGTTGCATCTGGGCCAATGTCTCGTCGCTCAGATGGCATTTCACCTGATGCCCCTGGGCCAACTGCCGCAGCGGCGGCACTTCGCGGTCGCAGAGGTCGCCGGGAACCTGCGATTTCCAGCGGCAGCGGGTCTGGAACGGGCAGCCGGGCGGCGGGGTCATGGCGGACGGCACGTCGCCCTCCAGCACGATATGCACCTTCTCGACCGAGGTATCGGCGATCGGCACCGCTGACAGCAGTGCCTCGGTATAGGGGTGATAGGGCGGGCTGAACACCTGATCGGTGCTGCCCAATTCCACCACATGGCCCAGATACATCACCAGTACCCGATCGCTCAGGTATCGCACGATGGAAAGATCATGCGAGATGAACACAAGCGTGGTCTTCTGCTCGCGCTGGATCTGCATCAACAGATCGGTCACCGCCGCCTGCACCGAGACATCGAGCGCCGAGACAGGCTCATCCGCCACCACGATGCGGGCATCCCCGGCAAAGGCGCGGGCGATCCCCACGCGCTGCTTCTGGCCGCCTGACAATTGTCGCGGCATCCGGTCGGCGAATTCGCGCGGCAGTTTCACCAGATCGAGCAATTCTAGCATCCGCTCGCGGCGGTGCGCCGCGGTCTGGCCGACACCGAAGACCTCCAGCGCCCGGATGATCTGCCGGCCCACGGTCATCGCGGGGTTCAGCGTGTCGAAGGGGTTCTGAAACACCATCTGCACCTCGCTCAGGGTGCACGCATCGCGCGCCTCGATCGGCAGCGCTTCGATGTTGCGCCCGCCGAGCCTGATCTGTCCTGCGGTCGCCGTCTCCAACCCCATCAGCACCTTGGCAAAGGTCGACTTGCCACAGCCGCTTTCGCCGACGATGGCTAGGGTTTCGCTCTCCCGGGCCTCGAAGCTCAGCTCTTCATTGGCCTTGATCGGCCGATGCGTCCGGCCCCGGAACAGCGTGTTGGCCGCCACCTCATAGTATTTCTTCAGCTTGTCCACCCTCAGCACGACTGGCCCGATCTCGGGCCGGGGCTGTTCCGCGCCAGTCGGCATCGGCGCGTCCCAGTCGATGTCCTGAAACCGCAGACAGCGGCTGGTATGGCCTTCGGCACCTGGAACATTCGCCAGCGCGATATCGCCGGCATCGCAGCGTCCGGCCTCGAAATAATCGCAACGCGGGCCGAAGGTGCAGCCGGGCGGGCGTTGGTGGGGCAGGGGGAAGGTGCCGGGGATCGCCCTCAACGGTCGGTGGGTCTTGTCCGTCCCGGGCAGCGGGATCGACTGGAACAACGCCCGGGTATAGGGGTGGCGCATGGCGCCGAACAGATCGGGAAGGCTGCCTCGCTCGACCGCCTCGCCGGAATACATCACGCAAAGCCGGTCGCAGGTCTCCCGCACCAGTCCGAGGTTGTGCGAGATGAACAGCATCGCGGTGCCGTATTTCTGCCCCAGCTCCTTCAGTAGATCGACCACCGCCGCCTCCACCGTCACATCAAGCGCGGTGGTGGGCTCATCGAGGATCAGCAGCGATGGCTCCGACATCAGCGCCATGGCAATGACGATCCGCTGCTGCTGTCCGCCCGACAACTGATGCGGATAAGCGTTCAGGATCCGCGCTGGATCGGGCAGTCTGACATCGACCGCCATCTGCAATGCCCGTGCATAGGCCTCTTTCCGCGACAGGCCTTGATGGATCATCGGCACCTCCATCAACTGGCGACCGATCTTCATCGCCGGATTGAGGCTCGCCATCGGCTCCTGATAGATCATTGCGATTTCGTTTCCGCGCAGCGCCTGCATTTCATGGTCTGACATCTGGCTCATGTCGCGGCCCTTGAACTTGACCGTGCCGCCGGTGATCCGACCGGTACGGCCCAGATCACGCATCACCGCCAGTGCCACGGTGGATTTGCCGCAACCGCTCTCGCCGACCAGACCCATCGTTTCGCCCGGCTGTACCGAGATCGAGAAATCCAGAACCGCAGGGATTTCGCGCCGCCGCGTGAAGAATGAGATCGACAGCCCGTCGATCTCCAGAATGGGGCCCTCATCTGCGGATTGCATCATGGTCATTCTCCCGTGAGGGCCGGTGCGCCCTGTCTTTCGGCTCTTTTTCTGGCGTCAAATATCCCGGGGGTCCGGGGGCTGGCCCCCGGCGGCGGGTCAATCTTTCAAACTTTCCTCCCGCAGCCCGTCGGCCAGCAGGTTCAACCCCAGAACCAGGCTGAGCAACGCCAGCGCCGGCGCCAGTGCCGCATGCGGATAGATCGACAGCAGCTTGCGACCCTCGTTGATGGTGCTGCCCCAGTCGGGGCTTTCCGGCTCCAGCCCGAGCCCGAAGAAGCCGAGCGTTCCCAGAAGGATGGTGGTATAGCCGATGCGCAGGCAGAAATCGACGATCAGCGGGCCGCGGGCATTGGGCAGGATTTCCCACAGCATGATGTACCAGGGGCTTTCGCCGCGGGTCCGGGCGGCGGCGATGTAATCGCGGGTCTTGATATCCATCGCCAGCCCGCGAACGATGCGGAACACCATGGGCGAATTGACGAAGACCACGGCGACGAAGATGGTCAGGATCGACAGATCGTCCGGGACGAAATCGAACGGCCAGAAGGCGATGGCGCTGTCCGGTGCCCCGGAGTTGATCGCTGCGGCATAGACCAGAAACAGCGGCACCAGCACGACGATCAGCCAGAGCCACATCTTCCCGGGCTGGCTGGCGAACCGCGACCGGATCAGCACGGCGGAAAACACCAGGGGGAAGGCGAATAACGCCGCCGCCATGTATTGCGGCAGCCCGGTCAGTCTGATCTCGGGCGCGACCAGCAGATAGAACAGCAAGATCACCGGAAAGGCTAGGATCAGGTTGGCCAGAAAGCTCAGCAGCGTGTCGCGCCGGTCGCCGTAATATCCGGCGGGCAGGCCCAGGGTGATGCCCACCATGAAGGCAAAGAGCGTGGCCAGCGGCGCAATGATGATCACCGTGGTCGCGCCCCTCACCATCCGGCTGAACACATCGCGCGCCAGATTGTCGCCGCCCAGCAGATACCAGCCATATTGCCCGGCCTCGGCGGCGCGCAACGGCGTGCCGGGCGCCTTGTTCTTCATGCCGGAAAGCTGCGCCAGCGGATCGTGGGTCACGATCATGTCGAAGGGGGCGAACAGGCCGGTGAACAGCCAGAACATCACCAGCCCCAGGCCAATCATCCCGACCGGACTGTAGAACAGCTTGCCATACAGTCCGAGCCGGCGCCTGAAGGCGAAAGAGACCGAGAACAGCAGGACCAGGGCAAACCAGACCGGGGTGAAGCGATAGAGGATGTGGCCGATGATCTGGAAGGGGGTCAGAGGATCCATGTGTCCGATTGCCTGTCACGAAATCCGGATGCGCGGGTTCAGGTAGACATATCCGATGTCCGAGAGGAGCTGCGTGGTCAGAACCACCAGGACCGACACCACCGAGACCGCCAGCAGAAGGTCGATGTCGTTGTTGCCGGCCGCCTGTACCAATGTCCAGCCGAAGCCCTTGTAGTTGAACAGGGTCTCGACGATGACCACACCGTTCAGCAGCCAGGGGAATTGCAGCATGATCACCGTGAAGGGCGCGATCAGCGCGTTTCTGAGCGCGTGTTTGATCACGACATTGGAAAACGACACGCCTTTGAGGCGGGCAGTGCGGATATATTGCGCCGCCATCACCTCGGCCATGCTGGCCCGCGTCATCCGCGCGATATAGCCCATGCCATACAGCGCGATGGTCAGGACAGGCAGGAAGAAATTTTCGAAATTGGCGTGATCCATGGCGCCGGTGGCGGTCCCCTTGAACCATTTCAGCCCGACGCTGGACGAAGCAAACACGGCGATGAGGATCACCCCCGAAACATATTCCGGGGTGGCCGTGGTGATGATCGACAGGCTGGACAGCCCCCGATCCAGCCAGGACCCTTCCCGCATCCCGGCCAGGACGCCGACGATCAGGGCCAGCGGGACCATCAGTGCCAGAACCCAGAGCATCAGCTTGCCGGTCAGCCCCAGCCGTTTGGCGACGATGGTCGAAACCTCTTCGCGGAACACGGTGGAAAAGCCCCAGTCGCCTTGCAAGACCCCGCAGAACCGCGGCGCTCTGGCGGCGGCCTCCGGCGCGATGGTTCCGTCAAGACAGCGTCCGGTGACGCCCTGATCGGTCTCTTGCCGCCAGCCCGGAACCACCCCCAACCATTGCCCGTAGCGCAGCGGCATCGCCTCGTCATAGCCGTTTCGCTCCAGCCAGCTCGCCACCGCCTCGTCGGACATGCGGAAATTGCCCTGGGTCTTTGCCAGCTTTTCCAGGTTGGGCCGGAGATTGGTCAGGACGAATACGATGACCGTCAGGCACAGGGCCGTCAGGATCATCATGCCCACCCGGCGAAGCAGAAAAAGTCCCATGGGCCCCCTTGTCGGTCAGGCGTTGCCATCGTCCGGATGCGCAGGCACCGTGCGGCGGGAATGTTGCATCAAGGTTGCGGGCCGCCCCCCGGGGGCAGCGGCCCGCCTTGGTCACGGGGGGGCGATCAGGCCGCCCAGGCCCATTTGTAATGGTGGTGTTCAAAGGTGATATGCATCTCGGTGCCGATCAGGCCGGGGCGCATGTGGCGGTAGAGCGAGCGCCAATAGGGTTGGATCGTCACGCCTTCCTCCTGGATCAGCGCTTCGCCCTTGGCGACGATCTCGCGGCGCTTGTCGGCATCGGCGATGGCCAGCGCCTGTTCCAGCAGCGCGTCGAATTCCGGGTTCGACCAGCCGAATTCATTCCAGGCCTCGCCAGAGCGATAGGCCAGCGCCCAGATCTGCACCCCCAGCGGGCGGTGGTTCCAATTGGTCGAACTGAAGGGATATTTCGTCCAGTCGTTCCAGAAGGTCGCCCCGGGCAGAACCGTGCGTTTCACCTTGATGCCGGCATCGCGCAACTGGGCGGCGACCGCATCGGCGGTGTTCTTGCGCCAATCGTCGTCGATCGAGATCAGATCATGTTCGAAATCGAGCATCCCGGCCTCCTCCATCAACGCCCTGGCTCCGGCCGGGTCGGCCTTGAGCGGCGGCAGCTTGGCGTATTCGGGGTGGATCCGGCAGACATGATGATTTTCGGCGATCTCGCCACGGTCGCCATAGCCCAGTTCCAGCAGGACGGCATTGTCCACCGCCATGCTGAGCGCCCGGCGCACCCGCTTGTCGGCATAGGGTTGCTTGCCGTCGATCTCGGCCAGTTGGTTGGGCCGGATCACCAGGGTGGCGGCGGTCACCACCTCGGATTGCACCAGGCCGATGTCGTTCATGATGTCGATGAATTCGCCGACGGATTCATAGAGCATATCGACCTCTTCGGCTTCAATTGCCGCCAGCCAGGCCGAAGGATCGGTACCGTAGTCGATATATTCGATGGTATCGAGATAGGGGCCGCCGTAGATGTCGGTGCCCCACCAGGGATGGTCGGCAGCGCGTTCCAGCCTGGCGGAGAGACCGACGTCGATCCGGGTCAGCTTGTAGGGGCCCGTGCCGATCAGCTCGTTCGGCTTTGCCGGGTCGTAGCTGGCGTGAACGATTGCTGCGGGATAATCGGCAAAACCCGGAATGATCGAGATATCGGGAAAGGAGGTATGCAGCACCACGGTCATCGGATCGACGATCTCGATGGCGCCATCGCGGGCCTTGCCGGTGTCGGGGTCGATCAGAGACGACACCCGGGCGGCCATCGAATTGCCCTCGACGTTCTTTTCGCACCAGCGTTCAATATTGCGGGCGACATCGGCGGCGGTGAAGTCCTCGCCTGTATGCCATTTGATCCCGGGGCGGATCCTGAGCCGATACTCAGTAGCATCCTCGTTGGCTTCCCAGCTTTCCAGCAACATGCCGCGAAAGGAGCCGTCGTTTTCGTATTCGACCAGATATTCGCAGGTACCGCGGGTGGTGCAGGCGATTTCGGACCAATCGGCGCTGCGGGTGTCCTTCAGCGCCTTGACCTGCATCTGGACCCGCAGGGTGCCGCCCATCCGGGGCGTGCCTTCCAGCGTCTGCGCCTGCGCCGGGAGTTCCCCGATCAGACCGTAGGCGGCGGTGACGCCGACGCCCAGTGCGGTGACACGGGTGAGGAATTCGCGCCGGCTCAGCTTGCCGTCGGCATATTCACCGGCGTGCATCCGCGCTGCGGGATGAATGCACTCGCGGGGGGTGGTGATCGGTGTCATGGATATCTCCCTGTCATGCGGGTGGTTCGGTGGCGATCGGCGAAACGGTTCGCGCGACTTCGGGCCGCCCTTGGCAGATTTATGCGGCATCCCCGGATGCCATGGTTCCCCATGGGGTGTAGTCGGCACCGGCAATCCCTTCGCGTCAATGGGTACGATCTATGTTAAAGGGTAGGAGTGCGACAGCCAGATGTCAAAAAAGCGACTTTCGAGGTCACCGCATTCTGCCGCCGGTCATGCAGTCGCGGGGCCGCCGGATTACATCGCGCGGCGCAACGCAGTGGGCGGCTGGCCAGTGTGCTGCTGGACGAAACGGGTGAAATAGGCGGCGCTGCCAAAGCCAAGATGCCGGGCGACATCCTGGACCGGGGTGTCGGTGGAAATCAGCAGTCGCCGCGCCGCATAAAGCACACGTTCGGTCAGCAGCGCCGCAGCGGTGCGGCCCGTTTCGGTGCGGCAGACCCGGGTCAGATGGGTGGGGGTGACCCCGAGCCGCTGCGCCAGCTCTGCCATGGTGGCGCCACTGGCGTATTCGCGGACCAGCAGATCGCAATAGCCCTGCACCAGTTTCTGGGCTGCGGTGGGGGGCGGGCCGGCGGCGGCGTCCATGTGGCGGCGCAGCCAGATCGCGATCAGTTCGGCATAGGCGTGCATGGCTGACTGGTAAAGCGGCTGTGCGCCGGTCTGTTCGCGGCCCATGGCCTCGAAGAGCGCGGTGAGATCGCCCTGGCTGGCGGCGTCGCGCATCCGCAGGTGCTGGACGCCGCCGGGCAAGGTCAGCCCGCTGGAAGGCGGGATCAGCAGCACCTGTCCGAAGCCGCTCCGCATCATCTCGATCGCCATCAGGCGACGGGCGGGGATGAACAGCGCGTTATGCGCGCCGATGCCGCGGCGCTGCCCCTCAAGCAGGGCGACCCCCTGGCCACGGGTGATCCAGATCAACAGATGTTCGGCCCGGTCATGAACCAGTTCAAGCTGCCAGGCGCCGCGCTGGGAAAGCTGCGCAAGCGTGACAAGCCGGATGTCGGTCAGTTCTGTCGGGTCATAGGCCATGTGGTCGGAGGGGACATCCCTGGGCGGAGATTTCCAGCCACTAGACCACCTTGAGCCGAATCGAACAAGTCGAGGCCGTAGGTTTGCGCTTCATTCCGCCGGAATGACCGGGTGCCAGCGCCGCATCCGTGACCGGAACCAGGTGCGTTGCCGCTTGGCGAACTGGCGGGTGGCAATGGTGGCGGCCTCACGCGCCTGCTCCAGCGTCAGCCGGCCGTCAATATGGGCCATCAGTTCGGGCACTCCGATCGCCTTGCACGAGGGCAGGGCCGGATCATAACGGTCGCGCATCGCCGCCACCTCGTCGAGCGCGCCCTGCGCAAGCATCAGATCGAAGCGCCGGCCGATCCTGTCGTTCAGCCAATCCTTGTCCACATCGAAGACCAGCGGCACCGTCGCCGAGGCGGGCAGCAGCGGCGGCGGCGTATCGGCCTGCCAATCCGCCAGCGGCCTGCCGGTGGCGCGCTGCACTTCCCAGGCGCGTTGGACCCGGGCGCGGTTGCGCTGATCGAGCCCGGCGGCGGTGGCGGGATCGAGATCGGCAAGCAGCCGGTCGAGCGGGATCAGGTCGGCCTCGGCCCGGATCTCGAGCGGGGTGGCGGGGATCTGGGCCAACCCTTCGGTCAGGGCGAGGAAATAGAGCCCGGTGCCGCCGACGATGATCGGCCGGTCGGGCCCCTGCAGCAGCGGCGCCACCTCGCGCAGCCAATGTCCGGCGGAATAGGGGGCGTCATAGGGCAGATGGCCATAAAGCCGGTGCGGCGCCTCGGCCTCTTCGTCGGCGCTGGGGCGGGCGGTGATCACTCGCCAGCAATCATAGACCTGGCTGGCATCGGCGTTGATGATCACCCCGCCGGCGCGCCGCGCGATTTCCAGCGCCAGGGCCGACTTGCCGCTGGCCGTGGGGCCCGCGATCAGCACCGGGCGATCGTCGGGGATTTCAGGCAGCGCGGTCAGGCCCGATCGCGTTTGCAATGTCTTCATGGGGGTGGTCCGTTTTCCCGAATGCACAATTTCGCGTCGATCCCGGCGCTTGTTGCATTGAACCCGGCGGCGATTTCCGACATTTTGGCGCGAAAATAACCCCGTGCCAGAGCGGAGCGCAACATGACCTCTTCCGAAACAGCCGAAACCCAGACCTCGCCGGTGAAATACAAACGCGTGATGCTGAAGATATCGGGGGAGGCTTTGATGGGGGATCAGGGCTTTGGCCTGCATCCGCCCACCGTCGAACGCATCGCCCGCGAGGTCAAGGCCGTGCACGACCTGGGGGTCGAGATCTGTATGGTGATCGGTGGCGGCAATATCTTCCGCGGCCTGTCGGGCAGCGCCCAGGGGATGGAACGGACCACCGCCGACTATATGGGGATGCTGGCGACGGTGATGAACGCGCTGGCGATGCAGAGCGCGCTTGAGGGGCTGGGGGTGTTCACCCGGGTGATCAGCGCCATCCGCATGGATGAGGTCTGCGAGCCCTATATCCGCCGCCGCGCCGTGCGCCATCTCGAGAAAAAGCGGGTCTGCATCTTTGCCGCGGGCACAGGCAACCCCTATTTCACCACCGATACCGCCGGCGCCCTGCGCGCCAACGAGATGGCCTGCGAGGCGATCTTCAAGGGCACCAAGGTGGATGGGGTCTATGACAAGGATCCGCATAAGTTCGACGATGCCAAACGCTATGATACCGTCAGTTATGACGAGGCGCTGGCCAAACGGCTGGGGGTGATGGATGCCGCCGCCATCGCACTGGCGCGCGACAACAATCTGCCGATCATCGTCTTTTCGCTGGACGAACCGGGCGGCTTCCGGGGCATCCTGGCGGGCGAGGGCACCTATACAAAGGTCTATGGCTAAGGCTATAGACCCTGCAAGCAACAATCCGAACAATCCGAATAACCCCAGGGGGTGGGCAGCATGTCCGAAGATTTCGAACTCGATACCGATGCATTGAAACGCCGCATGGACGGCGCCATGGCGAACCTGCGCACCGAATTCGCTTCGCTGCGGACCGGGCGTGCCTCGGGCTCGATGCTGGAGCCGGTCATGGTCGAGGCCTATGGCCAGATGACCCCGATCAACCAGGTCGGCACTGTCAACGTGCCCGAGCCGCGCATGGTGACGATCAACGTCTGGGACAAGTCGATGGTCAACAAGGTCGAAAAAGCGATCCGCGAAAGCGGTCTGGGTATCAACCCGCAGCTCAACGGCACCATCATCATGCTGCCGATCCCCGAGCTGAACGAGGAGCGCCGCCGCGAACTGACCAAGGTGGCCGGTCAATATGCCGAACACGCCCGCGTCGCGATCCGCAACGTCCGGCGCGATGGCATGGATCAGATCAAGAAGGCCAAGTCCGATGGCATGTCCGAGGACGATCAGAAGTTCTGGGAAACCGAGGTGCAGGAGCTGACCAACAAGATGATCGCCCTGGTCGATGAAGCGCTTGAGGCCAAACAGGCCGAAATCATGCAGGTCTGACCCAGATCATGCCCGATGCTTCGGATACCGGCCAGCAAACAGCCACGTCGGCCCCGCGCGGTCCGCGCCATGTTGCCATCATCATGGATGGCAACGGTCGCTGGGCGCAGGCACGCGGCCGGCCACGGCTGTTCGGTCACCACGCCGGCGCCCGCCGGGTGCGTGAGGTGGTCGAGGCCTGCCCGGCGCTCGGGGTCAAATATCTGACCATCTTCGCCTTTTCGACCGAGAATTGGAAACGTACTCAGACCGAAGTCGCTGGGCTGATGAGCCTGTTCCGCCGTTATATCGCCAAGGAAATGCAGGCGCTCGCGGCCAAGAACGTGCGGGTGCGTTTCATCGGCGATCGGGTGCGGCTGGATGCCAAGCTGATCACACTGATGGATCAGCTCGAACTGCAGACTGCGGGCAATGACGGCACCCATCTGACCATCGCGCTGAATTACGGCGGCCGCGACGAGGTGGCGCGCGCCACCAAGCGGTTGGCGCAGGATGTGGCCGACGGCAAGCTGAAGCCCGAGGATGTCGACGAGGAAACCCTGCCGAAATACCTCGATACCTGCGTGCTGCCCGATCCCGATCTTGTGATCCGCACCAGCGGCGAGGCGAGGATTTCGAACTTTCTGCTCTGGCAGTCGGCCTATGCGGAATATGAATTCATCGACACGCTCTGGCCCGATTTCTCGGCCAATGAACTGGCGCGGCTGTGCCACAGCTACGGCTGCCGCGATCGCCGGTTCGGCGGGGTGAAAACATGAGCGGCGCGGCGGGCTCAGGGCGCTGGGGCGATCTGACCGCGCGCCTTCTGTCGGGGCTTGTGCTGGCGGCGCTGGGGCTTGGTGCGGTCTGGCTGGGCGGCTATGTGTTCATCACCTTCGTGTCGGTGGCGATAGGGCTGATCGTCTGGGAACTGACCCGGATGATGCCGCCCGATGTGGCGCCGCGTTCGGTGGCCATGGGGCTGCTGGCCGGGGTTTCGGCCTTTCTGGCGATCTATCTCAAGGCCGGTTTCGCTCCGCCGATGCTGCTGCTGCCGGCGGCGGTGGGATTCTTCTGGCTGCCCGAACACCGCCGTATCTTCGTGCCGTACCTGATCTTCATCCTGCTTGCGGGGTTCGGGATGATGTCGGTGCGCAACGAATTCGGCTTTCCGTGGATGCTGTGGCTGGTGGCCGTGGTGGCGGGAACCGATATCGCCGGCTATTTCGCCGGCCGGATGCTGGGCGGGCCGAAGTTCTGGCCGAAGATCAGCCCGAAAAAGACCTGGTCCGGCACTGTGGCTGGCTGGCTGGTGGCGATGATCGTCGGCTGGGCCTTCACCTTTGTCACTGGGGCAGGCGCCTGGCTGATTGCGCTCTCGGCACTGGCCTCCTTTGCCTCGCAACTGGGGGATATCGCCGAAAGCGCGGTGAAGCGGCGGGCGGGGGTCAAGGATTCCAGCTCTCTGATCCCCGGGCACGGCGGGCTGTTCGACCGCTTCGACGGTATGTTGGGGGCGGCACTTCTGGTGTTGGCGGTGATGGAGCTGACGGGCTATCCCCCCGGAGCCCTGTGATCAACCGGCTCTCTATGAAAAGGCAAGATACATGCGGCGGGTGACGATCCTGGGGGCGACCGGCTCCATCGGGCAGAACACCATTGACCTGATCCGGCGCGATCCCGGCGCTTTCGATGTGGTCGCCTTGACCGGCGGCGCCAATATCGCCCGGTTGGCCGAAGACGCCCGCGCTCTTGGCGCCGGACTGGCGGTTACCGCCTATGAGGATCGGCTGGAGGAACTGCGCGCCGCACTCTCCGGCACCGGGATCGAGACTGCGGCGGGTGCCGAAGCGATCCGCGAGGCCGCGACGCGACCGGCCGACTGGGTGATGTCGGCGATTGTCGGCGCCGCCGGCCTGGCGCCGGGGCTTGCTGCCCTGGAACAGGGGGCGACGTTGGCCCTGGCCAACAAGGAATCCCTGGTTTGCGCCGGTGATCTGGTGCTGCGCACCGCCCGGGCGCACGGGGCCCGTATCCTGCCGGTGGACAGTGAACATTCTGCCGTGTTCCAGGCCCTGGTGGGCGAGGATATGGCGGCGGTCGAACGGGTGGTGATCACCGCCTCGGGCGGCGCCTTCCGGGACTGGCCGCTGGAGCGGCTGCGTGGCGCCACCGTTGCCGAAGCCTCGAGCCATCCGAATTGGGACATGGGGCAACGGATTACCATCGACAGTGCTTCCATGTTCAATAAGGCCATGGAAATAATTGAAGCAAAAGAGCTTTTTGGAATTCAGCCCGATCAGATAGAGGTGCTGGTTCATCCTGAATCTATGATCCACGCGATGGTGGGATTCGTCGATGGTGCCTTGATGGCCCATGTCGGCCCGCCGGACATGCGTCATGCCATCGGATATGCGCTGTACTGGCCGGAACGGCGCGGCCTGCCGGTGGAACGGCTGGATCTGGCAAAGATCGGTCAGTTCACCTTTCGCGCACCGGACGAGGGCCGTTATCCGGCGCTGCGCCTGGCGCGAGAGGTGATGACGGCGGGTGGACTTGCCGGCGCGGTCTTTAATGCGGCAAAGGAACGCAGTCTCGATCATTTCATCGCCGGCCGCATCGGATTTCTCGACATGGCGGCGGTGGTCGAAACGGTTCTGGAGCGCTACGCTGGACTGCGACGCAATGACGATGCAGCGATGACCCTTGATAACGTGCTCCTGATTGACCATCTCGCCCGGGAGTGGGCCGATGAGACGGCGGTGAAGAAAGCAGGATAAGACATTGAATATTGTTGAGATGATTCCGCAGTTTGGCGGGCTGGTTTACACTTTGATCGCTTTCGTCGTGGCCTTGTCGGTGATCGTCTTCGTGCATGAGTTCGGCCATTATATCGTCGGCCGCTGGAGCGGCATCCATGCCGAGGTCTTCTCTCTGGGGTTCGGCCCGACGCTGATCAGCCGGGTCGATAAACGCGGTACCCGCTGGCAGATCGCCGCGTTGCCCTTCGGCGGCTACGTCAAGTTTCTGGGCGATGCCGATGCCACCTCGGGCAAGGACGCCGAGACGATGGCCGACATCTACCGCCGCAATCCGGAGGAACTGCGCCACACCATGCATGGCGCCCCGCTCTGGGCCCGGGTGCTGACGGTGGCGGCGGGGCCGGTCTTCAACTTCATCTTTTCGATTGCCGTCTTTACCGGCGTGTTCATGGCGCAGGGCGTTGCCCGCGATCCGTTGACGGTGGGAGACCTGCACCCGATGCCGGGGCTTGAGAACGGGTTGCAGCAAGGCGATGTGGTGCTGGCGATCGCCGGCATGCCGACGCCGTCGTTTCAGGATGGTGTCTCATGGCAAAGCTTTCTGGACGGTCTGCCGCATGCCCGCACGCTGGACTATCGCGTGCGCCGCGCCGGGCAGGAGATCAGCGCCGCGGGGCCGCATCCGTTCCCGGCCTATGTCTATCGGGTCGCGCCGCGCAGCGCGGCGGTGGACGCGGGGCTGCGCCCGGGGGATGTCATCACCGAAGTGGACGGCACGCCGGTCTATGTCTTCGCCGATCTGAAAAAGGCGGTCGAATCCTCTGACGGGGCGCCGGTGCTGTTGACGGTCTGGCGCGACGGGGCGGAATCGAAATTCACCCTGACGCCGCGCCGGGTGGACGAGCCGGCTGCCGATGGCGGTTTTACCACCCAGTGGCGGATCGGGATCGTCGGCGGCATGGCCTTCGAGCCGGCGACCGCCACCGCCGGTCCCGCCCAGGCCTTTCTGGGCGGCGTGTCGCAGACCTGGGCGATCATCACCGGGTCCGTTTCCGGCCTGTGGCACATGATCACCGGCGCGATCAGCACCTGTAACATTTCCGGCCCGATCGGCATTGCCGAAACCTCTGGCGAACTGGCCAGCCAAGGCGCGCAGACCTTCATTTCGTTCATTGCCACGCTGTCGACGGCGGTGGGTCTGCTGAACCTGTTCCCGATCCCGGCGCTCGACGGTGGCCATCTGGCATTTTACGCCTATGAGGCTGTGTTCCGCCGCCCGCCCAGCGACAGGGCGCTCAAGGTGCTGATGACGGTAGGGCTGACGCTGATCCTGTCGCTGATGTTCTTCGCTCTCGGCAACGATCTGTTCTGTTGATCTGAGCCGGGGCGCTGTTGTCTCCGCGCCGATGCTGTTGGCGCGGCATCGACGCCCCGGTTTCGCCAAAATGCCGCCACATTCCGCCCGTAGGGTCCAGTCGCGAACAGCGATCTGAAACGCCAAAAAGGGCAGAAGATGCGGAACCTGCATTTTTCCACGCGTGGTCTTGGCCTGCTGATGCAGTTGAACTGGGATCTGCTTCTCTATGTGACGACTATAATCCTCGCCCTCACGGCTGGGGGCTGGTTGCTGCGCGTGATGTGATCGTGATCCCTCTGGCGGCGTTGTCGCGCTGTCGGGACGGATCGGGCAATTGGCCTTTTGACATCGCTCGGCAATCCCGATACTCACGTTTTCAATGTCTGTAAAATACTGGGTTCAAGACTATGGGATTGGGGAGCACCGCAGGAGAACCCTGCGCTGAGCGTGGTATCGGCGGCACCGTTTTCTTCCGTGTGCTGACCGCTCTTTTTCTTTTCGTTTCGATGTTTTTTGTGTCCTTCGCCTCGCCGGCGATGGCGCAGGATTATCGCTTCAACTCGATGAAGGTCGAAGGCAACCAGCGGATCGAAAGCGCCACGATCGTTGCCTATACGGGGATCGAGCGTGGCAAGACCGTATCCGCCGGGGAACTGAACGACGCTTATCAGAAAGTGATGGCGAGCGGTCTGTTCGAAACAGTGGATCTGGAGCCCAAGGGCAATACGCTGGTCATTTCGGTCAAGGAATATCCGACGATCAGCGTCATCAACTTCGAAGGCAATCGGCGGATCAAGGACGATGCGCTGGCCAAGCTGATCGAATCCACCGCGCGCCAGGTGTTCAGCCCGGCCAAGGCCGAACGCGACGCGGATGTCATCGCCAAGGCCTATTCGCAGCAGGGCCGGGTGGCCGCGACCGTGGTGCCGCGCATCATCCGTCGCAGCGATAACCGCGTTGATCTGGTGTTCGAGATTTCCGAGGGCGACACCATCGAGGTCGAGCGGGTCAGCTTTATCGGCAACCGCATCTATTCCGATCGCCGCCTGCGCCGCATCCTGGCCACCAAACAGGCGAATTTTCTGCGCACCTTCCTGCGTGGCGACACGCTGGTCGAGGACCGGATCGCCTATGACAAGCAGCTTTTGCGCGATTTCTATCTGTCGCGTGGCTATGTCGATTTCCGCGTCAACAGCGCCAACGTCGAATTCACCCGGGAACGCGATGCCTTTTATCTGGTGATGGACATCACCGAAGGCCAGCAGTTCAAGTTCGGCAAGATCACCACGATCAGCGAATATCCCGGTGTTGATGCCGCCGAATATCAGGCCGCGCTGAAAGTCAAATCCGGTGAGATCTATTCGCCCACTGCGGTCGACAATTCGATCACCCGGCAAGAGCGTCTGTCGATCAAGAACGGGGTCGACTTCCTGCGGGTCGAGCCGCGCATCACCCGTAACGATCGCGACCTGACCCTGGACGTCCAGTTCGTTCTGACCAAGGGACCGCGGGTCTTCGTCGAACGGATCGACATTGAAGGCAACACCACCACCCTGGACCGCGTCGTGCGCCAGCAATTCCGGGTGTCGGAGGGCGATCCCTTCAACCCGCGTGAAATCCGCGCCAGTGCCGAACGCATCCGCGCGCTTGGCTTCTTCTCGAAGGCGGACGTCAATACCCGTGAAGGCTCCTCGCCGGAGCAGGTGATCGTCGATGTGAACGTCGAGGAGCAGCCGACAGGCTCGCTCAACCTGGGTGGGTCCTACTCGGTGAGCAACGGCTTCGGTGTCGCGCTCGGCCTGACCGAGAACAACTTCCTCGGGCGTGGGCAGCGGCTGTCCTTCACCTTCTCGACCGCCGAGGATTCCGAGGCCTATGTCTTCGGCTTCACCGAACCCCATCTGATGGGGCGCGACCTGCGGTTCGATCTGGACCTCGGTCTGTCGACGACCAACTCGAGCTATGCGAACTACGATACCAAGCGGGTGTTCTTCAACCCGGGGCTGACCTTCAATCTGTCGGAACAGCAGCGGCTGAAGCTGCAATATTCCTGGCAGAGCACCGAGATGGAGGACCGGGATACCGCCTTGGCGGCCACCTATGGCCCTGTCGTGGGGACTGAAATCGCGCGCGGCAGCGAAAGCGCCAGCATGGTCGGCTTCACTTACACCTTCGACAGCCGGCTGAGCGGACTTGACCCGAATGCCGGGATGCTGTTCGAGATCGGTGCCGATTTCGCCGGCCTGGGCGGTGACAGCCAGTTCATTCGTACCAGGGCCAAGGCCATCGCACAGCGGAAGATCCTGAACGAGGAGGTCACGCTGAGGGCCACCTTCGAGGCAGGCGCGCTGAGCTGGCTTGGTTCGGACGACAGCCGGACGGTCGATCGCTTCATGCTGTCCTCGGAGATCATGCGAGGCTTCGAACCCGCCGGGATGGGGCCGCGCGACATGACGCCCAATTCCTCGGGGTCGCCCTATGACGACGCGCTTGGCGGTAACTTCTATGCCGTCGCCCGGTTCGAGGCTGAATTCCCGCTGGGTCTGCCGGAAGAGATCGGCCTGCGTGGCGGTCTGTTCCTCGATGTCGGCAACCTGTGGGATCTGAGCAACGTGAACACCGCAGCCGCCTCTACCGGCTGTGGCGCCTCGGGGGCCTCGTCCTGCATCGTCGGTGCAGATGGATCCTGGCGTTCGGTCATCGGCCTGTCGTTCCTCTGGACCACGAGCTTCGGCCCGCTGCGGTTCAACTTTTCCAGGGCGCTCAGCAAGGAAGATTACGACAAGGAACAAACCTTCGACCTGACGCTTCAGGCGCGGTTCTGATCCGTGATGGCAGGCTGCAGGTCCAGTCGGCCGCAAAAGAGATTGATGACGGCTGCCGTGTTGGCGGCCGTCTTCGGTTTTCTGGCGGTCTCACCTCAGGCGGGGTTGGCGCAACAGTTGGGAACCCCGGTCGCTCCGGTGCCGGAGGTGCCGCACAGCGCCATCCTGACGCTTGAAAGCGACCGCCTGTTCTCGGAATCGGCTTTCGGCAAGCGGGTCGCCTCCGAGATCGAAGCCGAGAGCGCCGTACTGTCGGCTGAGAACCGCAAGATGGAAGCTGAACTGACCGCTGAGGAAAAGCAGCTTACCGAACGGCGCCGCGCGATGGAGCCGGCGGCATTCAGGGCGCTGGCTGATGCGTTCGATCAGAAGGTTCAGAATATCCGCCGGACCCAGGATTCCAAGGCGCGGGCGCTGAGCCAGAAGGCCGACAAGGCGCGAGGGGATTTCCTGCGCGCCGCGCGGCCCGTTTTCGAGGCACTGATGCAGGAGGCTGGCGCCAGCGTCATCCTGGAGCGGTCGAACGTCTTCCTGTCGGCAAATGCCTCGGACATCACCGATGAGGCGATTTCCCGGATCGACGCCGCAATCGGAGATGGCGCGGCAGCCGCCAACACCGGGCAGGATCAATAGCGCCGCTTGCCCAATCGGGCCGGGATTGCTAGTCAGTCGCGAAAGACGACCAATGGGAACCCCTAGATGACCACAGAGATGAAAAGCGCGGATATCCAGCTTATCCAGCGTATCCTTCCCCACCGCTATCCCTTCCTTCTGGTGGACAAGGTGGTCGATATTGACGGCTACAGCTCGGCGCGTGGCATCAAGAACGTCACGATGAACGAGCCGCATTTCCAAGGCCATTTCCCGGGCACGCCGATCATGCCGGGGGTGACCATCATCGAGGCGATGGCGCAGACCGCTGGCGTCATGCTCGGCGTCGGTATGGACATCGTCGATACCGAGCTGCTGATTTATTTCATGAACATCGACAAGTGCAAATTCCGCCGCAAGGTGGTGCCGGGCGATGTGATGGAAATGCGGGTGACGACGCTGCGGGGCAAGATGCGCGGCAAGATCTTCAAGTTCCAGGGGACGGCGACGGTGGACGGCGAAGTCGCTGCCGAGGCCGAGTTCTCGGCAATGGTCGATTATCAGGAGGATTGAGCGCATGGCCCCGGAAACCAGGACACAGGTACACCCCTCGGCAATCGTCGAAGAGGGGGCGCAGCTTGGCGAAGGCTGTGTGGTGGGGCCTTTCTGCGTGATCGGTCCCAAGGTGGTTCTGGGCGATCGGGTCGAGCTGAAAAGCCACGTGGTGGTGACCGGCGACACCCGGATCGGCGAGGATACCACCATCTTTTCCTTCGCGGTGATCGGAGAGGTGCCGCAGGATCTGAAGTTCAACGGCGAAAATACCCGGCTTGAGATCGGTGCGCGCAACCGCATCCGTGAACATGTCACCATGAACCCGGGCACCGAGGGCGGTGGCGGCGTCACCCGCATCGGTAACGATTGCCTGTTCATGGCCGGCTGCCACGTGGCCCATGATGTGCAGATCGGCGACCGGGTGATCATGGTCAACCACGCCGGCGCCGCAGGCCACTGCGTGATCGAGGACGATGTGATCATCGGCGGCATCTCCGGCCTTCACCAATGGGTGCGTGTCGGGCGCGGTGCCATCATCGGCGCGCTGACCATGGTGCCGCAGGACGTGATCCCCTATGGTCTGGTACAGGCGCCACGCGGTGAACTGGACGGGTTGAACCTGGTCGGGCTGAAACGCCGGGGTGTGCCGCGTGCGGATATCACCGCGCTCAGGGCCGCCTTCCAGATGCTGGCGCAGGGCGAGGGCACCTTCCAGGAACGCGCTCATCGCCTGGGAGAAGAGACAGACAGCGAATATGTGCGTCAGATCGTCGAATTCATCACCGGTCACAGCGATCGGTCGTTTCTGACCCCGGGGAACTGAGCCGATGTTGGCGCTGATTGCCGGGCGTGGGTCATTGCCGGTTGCAATCGCACGGGCACAAACGCAGCCGGCGCTGATCTGCGCGTTGGAGGACAATGGCCCGGACCGGCTTGAGGTCGATCTGTGGTTCCGGCTCGAGACGCTGGGCAGCTTGATCGCCGAGCTGAAGCAGCGGGGCGCAACGCAGGTTTGCATGGCCGGGGCGATCCGCCGGCCTCAGATCGACCCGGCCGCCATTGATGCCGCTACGCTGCCGCTGGTTCCGGTGTTGACCGAGGCGCTGCAGCGGGGCGACGACGGGGCCCTGCGCGCCGTGATAACTTTGTTCGAGACCGCCGGGATAACCGCGGTTCCGGCGCAGGAAGCGGCCCCCGGCCTGCTGATCGGGGCGTCGACCCCGACGGTTTCCCAGCCGACCGAGGCGCATCATCGCGATGCCCGGCGCGGCGCCGAGATCGTTGTGGCCATGGGGGCTGCCGATATCGGCCAGGCCTGTGCCGTTCTGAACGGGCAGGCGCTGGCGGTGGAAAGTGTCTTTGGCACCGACTGGATGCTGGCCACCTTGTTCGATCGCCCGGATGAGGGCGGCGGGATCCTCTACAAGGCGCCGAAACCCGATCAGGATCGCCGTGCCGATCTGCCGGCCATCGGTCCCGATACGGTACGCGGCGCCGCTGATGCCGGGCTCGACGGGCTGGTGATCGAGGCGGGCGGCGTCATCCTGCTGGACCCCGACGCGGTGATCGCCGCTTGTGACAGGATGGGTCTGTTCCTGTGGTCGCGGGAGCCGCAGGGCTGATGCGGGTCTTTTTGATCGCCGGAGAGTTGTCTGGCGACAAGCTGGGCGCGGCGCTGATGGCCGGGCTGAAGACGCTGGTTCCGGATGTCACCTTCGACGGTGTCGGCGGCCCAAGCATGCAGGCCGAGGGGCTGGTCAGCCGCTTTCCGATGAACGAGCTGAGCCTGATGGGCATTGCCGAGGTCCTGCCGAAATATTTCCACTTGAAGCGACGCATCGCCGAGACCGCGCAGGCGGTGATCGACACGGCGCCGGATGTGCTGATCACCATCGACAGCCCGGATTTCTGCCTGCGGGTGGCCAAGCTGGTGAAACAGCAAAGCGACATCCGCACCGTTCACTATGTCGCCCCCAGCGTCTGGGCCTGGCGGCCGGGGCGGGCGGCGAAGATGGCCAGGGTGATCGATCACGTTCTGGCGCTTCTGCCGTTTGAGCCGCCCTATATGGAAGCCGCCGGGATGGCGTGCGATTTCGTCGGCCATCCCGTGGTGTCCGAGCCGGTGGCGAGCGCGGCGGAGGTTTCGGCCTTCCGCACCGCCCATGGCTTGGGAGAGGCGCCGGTGCTCTTGGTGCTGCCCGGATCGCGGCGGGGCGAAGTCACGCGCCTGGCGCCGGTTTTCGGCGAAGCCCTGCAGCGGATCATGGCCGTGCGCCCCGATCTGCGCCCGGTGCTGCCGGCGGCGGGGCCGGTCGCGGCGCTGGTGCGCGAGTTGACGGCGGGCTGGGCGGACCGGCCGTTGATTCTGGATGGTGCCGATCCGGCCGAGAAACGCGCCGCCTTCGGGGCCGCAGGTGTTGCCATGGCGGCTTCTGGCACCGTGGCGCTGGAATTGGCGGCCGCGGCCACGCCGATGGTCATGGCCTATGATTTCAGCTGGCTGACCTGGCAGATGGCGAAATACATGGTCAAGCTCGACACCGCCAACCTGGTCAACCTGGTCAGCGAAACCCGGGTGGTGCCGGAATATCTGGGCCCCGCCTGCCAGCCGGGCCCGATTGCTGATCATGTGCTGAACCTGCTGGCCGATCCGCAGGCGCAACACGCCGCCATGGCGTTGACGATGCAGCGGCTGGGTCAGGGCGGGGAGGCGCCGGGGCTGCGCGCCGCGCGCGCGGTGTTGCGCGGGCTGGGGCAGGCGGGTCAGTAACCCCGCCAGATCCAGCCGCCGCCGAACACCCTGGTGCCTTCGGTTTCATAGAAGACGCAGGCCTGACCGGGCGACACGCCTTCTTCGGGCGTCAGCAGCTCCACCTCGGCGGTGGTCGGCGACAGTGGTCGCACGATGGCTTCGCGCGGCGGGCGGGTCGAGCGAACCTTGACCGACAGATGCCATGCGGCGCGCGACTCGAAAGGCTCATCGCCGAGCCAGTTGATTTCCCGCACCGGGATGATGCGGGTCGAGAGCAGCTCTTTCGGGCCGACGACAACCTGCTTCTTGTTGACGTCGAGTTTCACCACGTAAAGCGGTTCTGCAAGCCCGCCGATACCCAGGCCGCGGCGCTGGCCGATGGTATAGTGGATCACCCCCTCATGCGTGCCCAGAACCCGACCGTCGGCATGCACGATCTCGCCCGGTTCCGCCGCGCCGGGGCGCAGCTTTTCGATGACCGAGGCGTAATTGCCGTTTGGCACAAAGCAGATGTCCTGACTGTCGGGCTTGTCCGCCACTGCCAGCCCGTAGTCCGCCGCCATCGCCCGGGTGGCCTCCTTGCTGGGCAGGTGTCCCAGCGGGAAGCGCAGGTATTCCAGCTGTTCGCGCGTGGTCGAGAACAGGAAATAGGATTGATCACGGTTCGCATCGACGGCGCGGTGCAGCTCGGGGCCATGGGGGCCGATCTTGCGTTGGATGTAATGGCCGGTCGCCATGCAGTCGGCTTCGAGATCGCGGGCGGTTTCCAGCAGATCCTTGAACTTGACCCGCTCGTTGCATCTGATGCACGGCACCGGGGTGGCTCCGGCCAGATAGCTGTCGGCGAATTCGTCGATCACCGCATCCTTGAAGATGTTCTCGTAATCGAGGACATAATGCGGAAAGCCGCGCTCTTCGGCGACGCGGCGGGCATCGTGGATGTCGATACCGGCGCAGCAGGCGCCCTTCTTGGCCAGCGCTGCGCCGTGATCGTAAAGCTGCAGCGTGACCCCCACCACGTCATAGCCGGCCTGTGCCAGATGCGCGGCCACGACCGAGCTGTCGACCCCGCCCGACATCGCCACCACGACACGGGTCTCTGAGGGCGGCTTGGCCAGACCAAGAGAGTTCAGCGGAATATCGGTATCAAGCGCCATGGCGGCGGCTCCTTGCATGATCGGGCCGGGAAGGAAAGGACGAGGTGTGTCGGAATATAGGAAAATTCTAACTACTCTCAAGGGCGGGTTTCACCAACGGTTAAGGCCTGCGCGGCAGACTCGGGGCCGGGACTGCTGAGGTGAAGGTTATGTATCTAAAAAAAGTGGAAGGCCCGCGCGCGGTCAAACTGCCGGATGGGACGACCATGACGCGGGCGGACCTGCCGCCGGCGTCGACTCAGCGCTGGGTCGCTTCGCGCAAGGCCGCTGTGGTGCGTGGAGTGATTTATGGGCTGATCAGCGAGAGTGACGCGAAAAAACGCTATTCTCTCAGTGACGAAGAGCTGCAATCCTGGATGCAGGCGGTCGCCCGGCACGGGGAGCAGGCGTTGAAGGCGACGGCGCTGAAAAGATATAGACAACCTTAGGTTGTCTTGTCATGCTGGTATGGAAGTTTTCACGATAGTAACACACGATTAACTTTTTTTCGCCAAGGTTCTGGCCAAGGTTAACGTGAATTATCGGACCCGGTATGTACGGAGATTTCCATTATGCGTGTACTTTTGGTGGAGGACGACCCGGCAACGTCGAAGAGCATTGAGCTGATTTTGACGCATGCCAATCTTAACGTCTATTCGACGGAGCTTGGGGAAGAGGGCATCGACCTCGCCAAGCTCTATGATTACGATCTGATTTTACTTGATCTCAACCTGCCGGACATGAACGGCCATGAGGTGCTGCGCCAGATCCGGTTGGCCCGGGTTGATACGCCGATCCTGATTCTGACCGGCGCGGATGACACCGAGAACAAGCTGAAGGGCTTCGGTTTCGGCGCGGACGATTATCTGACCAAACCTTTCCATCGTGACGAACTGGTGGCGCGTATCCACGCGATCATCCGCCGGTCCAAGGGGCATTCCCAGTCCGTCATCCACACCGGCAAGATCGCCGTCAATCTGGATGCCAAGACTGTCGAGGTCGCCGGCGATCCGGTGCATCTGACCGGCAAGGAATATCAGATGCTTGAGCTTCTGAGCCTGCGCAAGGGCACCACGCTGACCAAGGAGATGTTCCTGAACCATCTCTATGGCGGCATGGATGAGCCCGAGCTGAAAATCATCGATGTCTTCATCTGCAAGCTGCGCAAGAAGCTGAGCCAGGCCACCGGTGGCGAGAATTACATCGAAACCGTCTGGGGCCGCGGATATGTGTTGCGAGACCCGCGAGAAAGCGCCGAAAACGCCAGGATCGCAGTCAGCGCCTGAGGCTTGATCCTATCGTCTGGACCAATCGCGGCGCGCACCCTATCAGGGAAGCCGGAGCATTCTTTCCGGAACCAGAGGGGCGGAGCGCGCGGGATCGTGACGGACGACAAGAACCTTTCCAGGGCTGAAACGCTTTCGGTCGACACATTGACCGAAGATCAGGCGCAGGCCGAGCTTGCGCGGCTGGCGCAGGTAATTCTGGGCGCAGATGGCGCCTATCACGCCGAAGACGCGCCGGTGATGTCGGATGCCGACTATGATGCGTTGAAGCGGCGCAACGCGGCGATCGAGGCGCGCTTTCCAGCTCTCAAGCGTGATGACAGCCCTTCGGATCGGGTCGGGGCGCGGCCAGCTGAGGGCTTTGCCAAGGTTACCCACGCGCAGCGGATGATGTCGCTGGGCAATGCCTTTTCCGCCGAGGACGTGCAGGCCTTTGATCTGAGCGTGCGCAAATACCTCGGGCTGGAATCCGGTCGCGTCGCCTATACTGCCGAACCCAAGATCGACGGTTTGTCCCTGTCGCTGCGCTATGAACGGGGCCGGTTGGTGCAGGCGGCCACCCGGGGTGACGGGGCGGTGGGCGAAAACGTCACCGCCAACGCGATGACAATCCCCGACATCCCGCATCGGCTGGATGACGCGCCCGATCTGCTCGAGGTTCGGGGTGAGGTCTATATGGCGCATGCGGATTTCGAGGCGCTGAATGCGCGGCAGGAGGAGAAGGGCGACAAGACCTTCGCCAACCCACGCAATGCCGCCGCCGGATCGCTGCGCCAGCTTGATGCCGAAATCACCCGCTCGCGGCCACTGAGGTTCTTCGCCTACGCCTGGGGCGAGTTGTCTCAGCCCTTGGCCGACACTCAGATGGGCGCAATTGCCCGGCTCAAGGCGCTGGGGTTCAGTACCAATGAACTGACCGTGCTCTGCCAGGGGCCGGAGGAGATGCTGGCGCATTACGCCCGGATCGAGGAACAGCGCGCAACGCTCGGCTATGATATCGACGGGGTGGTCTATAAGGTCGACGATCTGGCCTTGCAGGCGCGGCTTGGCTTCCGCTCGACCACACCGCGATGGGCGATTGCCCATAAGTTCCCGGCCGAATTGGCCTGGACCCGGCTGGAGGCGATCGACATTCAGGTCGGACGCACCGGCGCGCTGTCGCCGGTGGCGCGGTTGCACCCGGTCACCGTCGGCGGCGTCGTCGTCT
The DNA here is from genome assembly GCF_000429365.1 of Pseudodonghicola xiamenensis DSM 18339. Classification (GTDB taxonomy): domain Bacteria; phylum Pseudomonadota; class Alphaproteobacteria; order Rhodobacterales; family Rhodobacteraceae; genus Pseudodonghicola; species Pseudodonghicola xiamenensis. The sequence continues at coordinate 447,238 of NZ_AUBS01000001.1, forward strand.
CGAACGCAACCCTGCATAACGAGGATTATATCGCCGGGCGTTCGGCCTCGGGCGAGGTGCTGCGCGAGGGTAAGGATATCCGCGTCGGCGACTGGGTGCAGGTCTATCGCGCCGGCGATGTGATCCCCAAGGTGGCGGATGTCGATCTGTCGAAGCGGCCTGACGGCGCCGTGCCTTACCAGTTCCCCCATGTCTGCCCCGAATGCGGCTCTGCCGCGATCCGGGAGGAAGGCGATTCCGTGCGCCGTTGTTCCGGCGGGCTGATCTGCCCGGCGCAGGCGGTGGAGAAGCTCAAGCATTTCGTGTCGCGCGCGGCCTTCGATATCGAAGGGCTGGGCGCCAAGCAGGTGGAATATTTCTACTATACCTGCCGGATTTCGGAGCCTGCCGATATCTTTCTGCTGCAAGAGCGTGACGGCGATCCGAACCGGCTGACAGCGGAACCGCGCGAACGGATCGAGCAGCAGATCAGCGATCCCGAACGGCGGGTGGGACTGCTGGAGAAACTGGCCGAGATGCTGCGTGGCTCCGGCGTGCCAGTGGACGAGGCCGACGCCGAACATGTGATCTCGGCGGTGCGGCATCTGGCCGGCAAACCGTTGGCGCAGGTCAAGGGGTGGGGTGAGAAATCGGCGCAGAACCTCTTTGCGGCGATCGAGGAGCGGCGCAATATCCCGCTCAATCGGGTGATCTTCGCGCTTGGCATTCGCCATGTGGGGGAGGTGGTCGCCAATGATCTGGCACGCCATTACACCGCCTGGGAGGCGATGATTGCCGCGCTCGATGCCGCCCGTCCGGCGTTGGAGCGCTATCAGAGCGCTGAAGAGGCTGTCGCCGCCGAACGGCAGGCGGCGGCCGATGAAGCGCGACGGGCGAAGATTACCGACACTCGCGCCGCGATCTGGGCGGCTGATCCGGCCCTGCCCGAGGGCGCCCGCGCCGCTTGGGACGATCTGGTCAGCGTTGACGGCATCGGCACCACCGTGGCCGTCGCCCTCGTTACCGCCTTTTCGCAATTTCGAGAGCGCGCCTCGATTGACCGATTGGCGGCGCATCTGGCGATCCAGCCGGTCGAGGCGCCGAAGACCGCCGGCAGCCCGGTCGCAGGTCTGACCGTGGTCTTTACCGGCACGCTGGAGCGGATGACACGGGCCGAGGCCAAGGCCCGGGCCGAGGCGCTTGGTGCCAAGGTTTCGGGCTCGGTCAGCAAGAAGACCGATATCGTCGTGGCTGGCCCCGGTGCGGGCTCCAAGGCCGCCAAGGCTGCTGAACTTGGCATTCGCACCATGGACGAAGATGCCTGGCTCGATCTGATCGGGGCCACATGACGGGGCGGCCGGAACCGCTGTTTCCGCTCTTCGCGGGGCTGGAGACGCTGGAGGGCGTCGGCCCCAAGACGGCGCAGCTCATGGCGCAGCTCGATATCGAGGCGCCGCGCGATCTGCTGTTCCATCTGCCCTATTCGGTGATCGACCGGCGCCGCCGCGACACGATCCGCGGGGCCGAACTGCCGGCGACTCTGACGGTCGAGGTGACGGTTGGGATGCATCGCCCGGCGCGCAACCGCGGCGGTGCCTATCGGGTGCATGTCTCCGACGCGCAGGAGGAATTCCAGTTGGTTTTCTTTCATGCCCGCGGCGATTACCTGCAACGGCTGCTGCCGCAGGGGGCGCGCCGCGTGGTCTCGGGCAAGCTGGAACTCTTCGACGGTCTGGCGCAAATGGTCCATCCCGACCATGTGTTGCCGGTCGAGGAGGCCGGCGATATCCCCGAGTTCGAACCGGTCTATCACTTGACCCAGGGCATCAGCCAGAAGGTGATGTACAAGGCCACCCGCGGGGCGTTGATGCGGATGCCCGATCTGGCCGAATGGATCGACCCGGCGCTTCTGGTCAAGCAGGGTTGGCCCGATTGGGCTGGCGCCATGCGGATGGCCCATGCGCCCGAAGGCACCGATGACGTCACTCTGACCGCGCCGGCGCGCGAACGTCTGGCCTATGATGAGTTCTTCGCCCATCAGATGACATTGGCCCTGGCACGCCGGCGCGAACGCAAGGCGCGCGGCATCGTTTCGGTCGGCACTGGCCGGCTGCGAAACAAGGTGCTGGCCTCCTTGCCCTATCGTCCGACCGGGGCGCAATCCCGCGCGGTCGAGGAGATCGCCGCCGATATGGCACAGCCCAGTCGGATGAACCGGCTGTTGCAGGGCGACGTCGGCGCCGGCAAGACGCTGGTCGCCTTCCTTGCCTTGCTGATCGCGGTGGAATCCGGCGGCCAGGGGGTGATGATGGCGCCCACCGAAATCCTCGCTCGCCAGCATCTGGAGGGGTTGCGGCCCCTGGCCGAAGAAGCCGGTGTGGTGCTGGAGCTTTTGACCGGCCGCGACAAGGGGGCGGAACGGCGCGCCAAGCTGGAGGCCTTGGCGCGGGGCGATATCCAGATCCTCGTCGGCACCCATGCGGTGTTCCAGCAGGATGTGAGCTTTGCCGACCTGCGGCTTGCCATTGTCGACGAACAGCACCGCTTCGGTGTGCGCCAGCGGCTTGAGCTGGCGGAAAAGGGCATGGGCGCCGACGTGCTGGTGATGACCGCGACGCCGATCCCGCGGTCGCTGGCCTTGGCGCAATATGGCGACATGGATGTCTCGATCCTCGATGAGAAGCCGCCGGGGCGCAAGCCGGTGAAGACGGCCGTGATCTCGACCGAGCGGCGTGACGAGGTGGTGGCGCATCTGCGCCGGGCGATCAGCGAGGGCAAGCAATGCTATTGGGTCTGCCCGCTGGTCGATGAATCCGAGGTGACCGATCTGACCGCGGCGGAGGAGCGGTTCAAGCATCTGCGGGCCGTGCTGGGCGAGGGCCATGTCGGTCTGGTGCATGGCCAGATGCCGCCCGCCGAAAAGGACGCCGCGATGGCGGCGTTTCAGCGCGGCGAGACCTCGGTTCTGGTTGCGACCACGGTGATCGAGGTGGGCGTCAACGTGCCCAATGCCAGCATCATGGTGATCGAGCGGGCCGAGATCTTCGGCCTGGCGCAGTTGCACCAGTTGCGTGGCCGGGTGGGGCGGGGCAGCGAGGAAAGCACCTGCCTGCTAATGTATCAGCCGCCCCTGAGCGAGGGCGGTCGGCGGCGTCTGGAGGTCCTGCGCGAGACCGAGGATGGTTTCCGCCTGTCAGAGGTGGACCTTGAAATGCGCGGCGCCGGCGATCTGATCGGTACTGCGCAATCCGGCCTGCCGCGGTTCCGCATCGCCGATATGGAACGACAGTCGGCCCTGATGGCGGTGGCGCAGCGCGATGCCCGCACGCTGCTCGAGACCGATCCGGAGCTGCAGGGCCCACGCGGCCAGGCGGCGCGGGTCATGCTGTGGCTGATGCGGCAGGATCAGGCGATCCGATTGATAACCGTGGGGTGAGGGGCGCCCCGGAAAGGCTCCTGCAGAGCCTTTCAGCCGTGAACCGGCAGGGCCCCGGGGCGACGACGTTTCTGAAAGCTTCTCCAAATGCGGGCGTAACGGCGCGCGCGCCGTTGGCTGCGTATACCCTCGGGCGGAGGTTTCCGTGCTCCCGGTCCGCCGTGGTGCGGGCCAGCTGAAGGTGCTTGGGAACAAATCGGAAACAAAATTCTCCTATCTTTTCTGTGCCTTGGCTCACATGTTCCGGAAAGTTCACAAATGTTCTCCAAAAGTTCTTGATCGACTCGGGGGGATGTGAGAACAAAGTGGCAACAAAGGGAATTGAAAACGCCGGAGGTAAGCCAATGATCCGCCAGATCAAGACTGTGGTTTCAACCCATCGCGATACACTGTTGCAAGATGCGATGGGGGTTGTTTCGCTGATCGTCCTGTTGGTGGCCGCGCTGCATTTGCCGGCTCTGGTCTGATCCGTTCGGTCTCTGTCCCGGATGTCCGGGGGAGAGATTAGGTCTTCTGCCTGCGATCTCGCGCCGGGGTGAACCTGCCTTTCGCTTCACTGTCCCATTGGAGGCGAAAGTGGACCTGCCTGTCCTGTACCGTCGGTCTTCTGCCTGGTCGACCCGATGGTGTTTGCCCCGGATCCCTCGTGAGACACGCATGACCTGCCGCCGCCGTTCCTGCCCGGAACGTGCGGCGGTTTTTTCTGAAAGCGGTCTGGTAACGCGCGGCTTGGCTTGCCGTCGGGCGCGGCTGCGGTCGCCATGGTGCCATTGATCGACCGGACGACAGCACGGGGGCGTGCAAGGCCCTGGTCGGCACGAGGCGGAAAACGGGCGGGGGAAGGGGGCTAGAGTTCGCCGGTGGCGAAGATCGTCAGCAGTGCCTTCAACACTGCATTGGCGGCGACCGATGCCAGGATCATCCCCATCACCCGGCTGACGATGGCCGATCCCGCATGTCCGATCAGCTTGATAATCGGATCGGCCAATCGCATCAGGACATAGGCCGCGGCGATAACCACCAGCATGATCACCGCGGTTACCGCCTGATCCGTGACACTGAAACGATTGTTGTCGGTCAGGATCACGATGGCCAGCATCGCCCCGGGCGAGGCCAGTGAGGGGACGGCAAGCGGAAAGATCGCCGGGTTCGGCTTGACCGGATCCTCCTCGGTCAGATCGGTGATCGCCTTGCGGTCCGATTCCGTCCGGGGCTCTCCGAAGATCATCGTCAGCGCGAACAGGAACAGCACGATGCCGCCCGCGACTTGAAACGAGTTCAGACCGATGTCCAGCGCGTTGATCAGCATCTGGCCGAAGACCAGAAAGAATAGCAGTACCCCGGCACTGACCAGCGCGGCCTGTAACGCCACCTTTTTGCGCATCGTCGCGGCGGTGCCCGCGGTAATCGCGATAAAGACCGGAATGGTGCCGATCGGATCAATCACCACCCAGAGGGTCACGAATTGATTGAGGATGCTTTGCAGGGTCACGGTGGTCCTTGTCGGCCAGGGGGGCGGTTGATGGCTGGGGTCAGGCGCAATGGGCCTGTTCGGCCTCTGCCATCGCCTCGACTGTCGCCTCCAGGGCCAGCAGGATCGAGGCATGGCGATTCTTGAACTCTCGCGCCGGCAGCAGCACTTCAAACCCGTCGAAGGGCGCCTCGGGCACCGGGCCGCCTTCCTTCAGCATCGCTTTCAGCTGATCGCGCGCTTTCTCGACTTCGGCGCGGCTGGCGCCGATCACGACACGGCCCACCACCGAGGCGGCCGCCTGGCCCAGTGCACAGGCCTTCACATCCTGGGCAAAATCAGTGACCTTGCCATCCTTGGTCACCACATCGACGGTCACTGTCGAACCGCAGAGCGGCGAGCGTTTCTTGACGCTGGCATCGGGGTGATCCAGCCGGCCCAGATGTGGAATATCCGCCGCCAGCGCCAGAATCCGCTGGGAGTAGAGCTTGACCAGATCACGATCGCCGGACATTGGGGTTTCCTTCTGCTGTTATATCCTTACATAGGCGTCTCGACCCGCGTTGCAAAAGGTTTTCCACCATGCATTTCGATCCTGCATCCCTGATTTTCAACCAGGCCGGTCTGATCCCGGTGATTGCCCAGGATGCGGCCAGCCACGAGGTGCTGATGATGGCCTGGATGAATGCCGAGGCCGTCGCCCGCACGCTGGAAACCGGCCGCGTCACCTATTGGTCTCGCTCGCGGCAAAGCTTCTGGGTCAAGGGCGAAAGCTCGGGCCATGTGCAGAAACTGGTCGATTTCCGTGTCGATTGCGACCGCGATTGCCTGCTGGTCCTGGTCGATCAGACCGGCCCGGCCTGCCACACCAATCGGCGCAGCTGCTTCTACACTGCCGTGCGCGATGGTGACGAAGTCGAGCTGATGAAACCGGTGGAATAACCGGTCGCGGCTGCGCCCTTCGATCTGGATGCAAATATCCCGGGGGGAGGCCGCAGGCCGTGGGGGGCAGCGCCCCCCACCCTCAGCCTGCCAAATCCACCATCGCCCGGATATCCTCCGGGGTCGCGCCCTCGTCGCGATAGCGGGCGATGGCGCGGGCGTCGTCACGTTTGGCCAGCCGCTTGCCGGCGGTGTCGCGGATCAGCCGGTGATGATGGTAAACTGGCGTCGGCAGCTCCAGCAGCCCCTGCAGTACCACATGAATCTGGGTCGCCTCGAACAGGTCGGCACCGCGTATCACATGGGTGATGCGCTGGTCTGCATCGTCCACCACCACCGAGAGGTGATAGGACCCCCCCATGCCCCGCCGCACCAGCACGATATCGCCCACGGTTTCGATCAGCCGGTCCCGCTCCAGCGCATGCCGGCCCGGGTGCAAGGGGCCGGTCTCGACAAAATCGCGCAGGGGCAGGGCAGCGGTGGCTTTCGCCATATCCAGCCGGATCACATCCTGGGGCCCGGCCTCGGCCATTGTGCGGCTCCGGCAGGTGCCGGGATAGATCCGCCCGTCGGGGCCGAATTGCGGCACGCCTTCCTGCGGCGCGCCGGCAGCGGTCTCGATATCGCCGCGGCGGCAGCGGCAGGGGTAGGTCAGCCCCATGTCCGACAGGCGCCGCAGCGCTGCGCGATAGCGCGGCAGCCGATCCGATTGCCGCATCGCTGGCATCGGCCAGCGCAGTCCGAGCCAGTGCAGATCGTCATAGATATGCGCTTCCCATTCCGGTCGCGACCGGCTCTGGTCAATATCCTCGATCCTGAGCAAGAATTGCCCCTCCGCCGCCCGCGCCATGTCCCAGGCCAGCAGGGCGGAATAGGCATGCCCCAGATGCAGCGGCCCGGTGGGCGAGGGGGCGAAGCGGGTGGTCAAGCTCATCGTCGGCGGATCACCAGTACCCGCGCGGTGGACCCGAGCCCGGCAACATGCGGGCCGGTCTCATCGACCTCGACGATGGCCTCCGAGCTGTTCACCGTGCGGTCGAACCATTTCATATACTCTGCATCCTCCAGCGCCAGGTTGTTGTAGCTGAAGGCCAGGCGGCCATGGGACGGCAGCGCCATCAGGATCGCGGGCAGGCAGCTTGCCGGGGCAGCACCGGGAGAGATGGCCCCCACCGCCGTGACCAGGCGATAGCGCGAGACGAGGCCCGGATCGGGATTGCCCATCGGAAGGGGCAGGAGGCGGTCATAGACCTTCTTCGCCTCCGCCTGTTGCAGCATCCCGGTCGAGACATCGGCGCCGTGGATATGCTGGAAGCCGGCATCGGCCAGCGCCAGACCTGACAGCCCGGTGCCGCAGCCGAAATCCAGAACCGGCGTCGCCAGATCGCCTTCGGTCAGGGTGGATTTCAGGGCGGCCGCGACCCGGGCGGGGGTTTTGTACTTCCCTTCCGTCAGCTCCTTGTCGTAGCTGTCGGCCCATTGATCGTAGACGTCGCGTTGCGTTTCGGCGTTCTCGACGCCGTAGATCTTCTCCAGAAATGTATGTGACATGGAGACTATCTATACCCTCGGGGCGCAAGTTCCTAGTCCTCGGGCGGGCCGATCCCGAAGGCGGTGGGACGGATCGCGCGATCCGCTCGGGTCATGCCCCCCGGGTTGTGTTCCGCGGCGTGCTCCGTCTCAGTCGGTGGTTGCCAGCCAGGCCTGCCACTCTTCCTTGGCGCGGTCGGTATAGGCCTTGTAGCGGTCCTTGCGACCACGACGCCCGCCTCTCAGCCCGTCGACGGGGGGGAACAGACCGAAGTTCACATTCATCGGCTGGAAGGTTTTCGCCTCGGCTCCGCCGGTGATATGGGTGATCAATGCGCCCATGGCGGTGGTGCCTGGCGGTGGCGTCAGCGGTTGGCCCGCCAGTTCGGCCGCGGCCATCCGGCCGGCGAGCAGCCCCATGGCGGCGCTTTCAACATAGCCCTCGACCCCGGTGATCTGGCCGGCAAAGCGGATGTTCGGCCGCGATTTCAGCCGCATGTTGCCGTCGAGCAGCGTCGGAGAATTGATGAATGTGTTGCGGTGGATGCCGCCCAACCGCGCGAAACTGGCATTCTCCAGCCCCGGGATCATCCGGAACACATCGGTCTGGGCGCCGTATTTCATCTTGGTCTGGAAACCGACGATGTTGAAAAGCGTTCCCAGGGCGTTGTCGCGGCGCAGTTGCACCACCGCATAGGCCTTTTCCTCGGGCTTGTGGGCGTTGGTCAGTCCGACCGGTTTCATCGGCCCGTGGCGCAGCGTTTCGCGCCCACGCTCGGCCATCACCTCGATCGGCAGGCAGCCGTCGAAATAGCCGGCGGTTTCGCCCTCGTGAAACTCGGTCTTGTCGGCGGCGAGCAGCGCGTCGATGAAGGCCTCGTACTGCGGCTTGTCCATCGGGCAATTGAGATAGGCGGTGCGCTCTTCCTCGGTCTCGCCCTTGTCATAGCGCGACTGCATCCAGGCCACATCCATATTGACGCTTTCGGCATAGACGATAGGGGCGATGGCGTCGAAGAAGGCCAGCGCATCGGCGCCGGTTTCCGCCTGGATTGCCTGACCCAGCGCGGAAGAGGTCAAGGGGCCGGTGGCGATGATCCAATGCCCCTGATCGGGCAGTTCGGTCACCTCTTCATAAGAGACCGAGATATTGGGATGCGCCATCAGCCGCGCCGTCACGGCTTCGGAAAACGGATCGCGGTCGACCGCCAGGGCGCCGCCGGCGGGCAGGCGGTGGGCATCGGCGGTGGCCATGATCAGCCCGTTCGCCGCGCGCATTTCCCAATGCAGCAGCCCCACCGCGTTCTGTTCGCTGTCATCCGACCGGAAGGAGTTGGAACAGACCATCTCAGCCAGGTTGCCGGTGCGATGGGCAAAGGTTTCGACCTTGGGGCGCATTTCGTGGATCACCACGCGCACCCCGGCATTTGCCGCCTGCCAGGCGGCTTCGGACCCGGCCATGCCGCCGCCGACGATATGAAGTGTCTCGCTCATATCCTGCCAGATAGGCCAGGCCGGGGCGCGGCGCAACGGGGGATGATGCGACAGCATCGCCGCGACAGCCCGGAGGCGGCCCGCACCATGGCGCCGTCGGTGTCACGTGGTGTGGATGCGGCTACTGCTGCCAGCTTGGCGGCCGCTTGTCGAGAAAGGCGGCGATGCCTTCTTCGGTGTCGCGGTAGAGCATGTTTTCCACCATCACCTGACCGGCATAAGCATAGGCCTCTGTGACCGGCATCTCGATCTGGTCGTAAAAGGCGCGCTTGCCGATCCGCACCGCCGCGCTCAGCTTGGCGGCGATGGTCTGGGCCAATTCGGCGGTCTCGGCCTCCAGCGCTTCGGGGGCAACGACGCGATTGATCAGGCCGCGCGCGCGGGCCTCCTCCGCGTCGATGAAGGCACCGGTGGTCAGCATCTCGAACGCGTGCTTGCGCGCGATATTGCGGCTGAGCGCCACCATCGGCGTGGAGCAGAACAGACCGATGTTCACCCCGTTGACGCCGAACCGGGTGCCGGCGGCGGCCACGGCCAGATCGCAGCTTGCCACCAATTGGCAGCCGGCAGCAGTGGCGATGCCATGCACTTGGGCGATCACCGGCTGTGGCAGGTCGCGGATCGACAGCATCATCCGGGTGCAGCGGTCGAAGAGATCGGCGAAATAGGCCTTGCCGCCGTCTTCCGCCTGACGGCCGGCGGTCATCTGCTTCAGGTCGTGGCCGGCGCAGAACGCCTTGCCCGCGCCCGACAGGATGACGGCACGAATGGTCTGATCCTGTTTCAGCGCGTCGAATTCGAATTGCAGCGCCGCCAGCATCTCGTCCGACAGGGCATTCAACCGCTCGGGCGCGGTCATCCGCAGATGCGCCACCGCGCCGGTGTCGTGACGTTCCAGAATTGCCATCTTGTCTCTCCTCCCTCACTTCGCCTCTAGTCTAGGAGAGGAGAGACGGGAGGAAAAGCATGACATTGGCCCTGACGCGGGACGAATTGGCGGAATATCTGCACGAGGTGTTTCCGCAGATCCGCGACGATTTCGCCATCGACGATCTGAGCCCGGAACGGATCACCATGCGGCTGTTGACGGCCGAGCGGCACCTGCGGCCCGGCGGCACTGTGTCGGGGCCCTCGATGTTCGCCCTGGCGGATGTGGCGGTCTATGCCATGGTGTTGGCCCGGATCGGGAAAAAGGCGCTGGCGGTAACCACCAACTGTTCGCTCGATTTCATGCGCAAGCCCGAAGCCGGGCGCGACCTGATCGCGGAATGCCGCCTGCTCAAGCTGGGGCGGGTGCTGGCGGTGGCCGATGTGCTGATGTTCTCGGAAGGCGGAACCGATCCGGTGGCGCGCGCCAGCATGACCTATTCGATCCCGCCAGCATAGTCTGGCCCGTGCATGCGGCAGAATAGGCGGCGGGATACGGCGTGGCGTGATCATGCCAAAAAACCTGCTTATAAAATGCCGCTTTTGACTTGCATCAAAGTTGGCGGATCGGTGCTCGGGCAGGGTCGGGAAAACATATGAGGTTTTCTGAATGTCTTCCGTTGTCGATCCTGCCGCCCCTGTCGTTTCCGGGGCACAACGTCTGTCGCATTTTCCGGTCACCTTCTTTGCGGTGGCGATGGGGCTGATGGGGCTGGTGCTGGCGCTGCATGGCGCCGGTCGAACGCTCGCTTGGGCCGCTGTGCTGGGCCAGGGGGTGTTCTATGCCGCGGCGGTGGTCTTCGTGGCGATCGGGGCGGTCTATCTGCTGAAGCTCTTGCGCTATCCCGCCGCGGTGCGGGCCGAATGGAACCATCCGGTCAAGCTGGCGTTCTTTCCGGCGATGACCGTGGCGCTGTTGCTGACGGCGACCGCCTGCCTTGGCGAATACCCGTCTCTGGCGCGGGCGCTCTGGATTCTGGGGACGGTCGGGCAGGGGATTTTGACCATCGCCGTGATCTCTGGCTGGATCAGTCATCGGTCGTTCGAGGTTGCGCATCTGACCCCGGCCTGGTTCATTCCGGCGGTGGGGAATGTGATTGTACCGATCGCTGGGGCACAGATGGGGTACAATGAGATCTCGTGGTTGTTCTTCTCGGGCGGCATTGTGTTCTGGATCGTGTTGCTGACGCTGGTGATGAACCGGCTGGTGTTCCACAATCCGATCCCGGCACGGTTGTTTCCGACGCTGGCGATCCTGATCGCTCCGCCGGCAGTGGCCTTTGTCGCCTATTATCAGCTTGTCGGGCAGGTCGATCCGTTCGCCCGTATCCTGCTGAATACGGCCTATGTCTTTGCCGTTCTGATGTTGGTGCAGGTCCCGAAGCTGTTGGCGCTGCCCTTCGCCCTGAGCTGGTGGGCGCTGTCCTTCCCGGTCGCGGGGCTGACCATCGCTTCGTTGCTCTATGCCAGGGTGGCGCAGTCGTCGGCGCATCTGCTGGTGGGCTATGGGGCGCTGGCAGTGCTCTGCACGGTGATCGCAGGCCTGATCTGGCGTACCCTTGTGGCCATTGCGCGCAAGCAGATTTGCCAACCTGAATAGAGCAATGAACCTGTCGTCCGGGGCGGTGGACCGGCCCGGGCAGGCGCTGTGCACGAAAAAAACGCCGGGGCAAAGCCCCGGCGAGGAAGAGGTCCGATAAACCGGACGGGGATGGTTGCGAGCGGCTCAGCCTTTCCAGAAGGGACGAGAGGCTTCCTTATGAGCCTGCGCATGGGTGACGCCGATGTCATCCAGCATAAAATCGTCCAGCTCGCTCAGATGCTTGCGGGTGCGCCGTCGCATCGCCCACAGACCGAATACGGTGGTCAGACGCTTGAGAACCGAAACGGTCGGTCGCTGGCGCCGAGCTGCGCCATAGACAGAAGAGGACCCGGTTTGCGTCATGCGAGACATTGTAGCACCTATCTAAATTGTATTGACACGCTTTCATCTTGTTCGGTAGATATTTGGTACAATGACTTTTGCGATAAGGTCAAAAGAAAGATTGTTATGGATACAATTTGGTCTGATACCTTCGATGGCTCTTCCGGGCCGAAATATCGCGCCGTGGTCGAGCGGATCCGCCGTGCGGTACGCGGCAAGGAGTTGAAGGCAGGGGAAAAATTGCCGCCGGTGCGTGAGCTGGCCTATCAGCTTTCGATCACCCCGGGCACGGTGGCGCGGGCCTATAAGATCCTGACCGACGAAGGGGTGCTGCAGGCCGAGGTGGGGCGCGGCACCTTTGTTGCGCCGCCGGTAAGTGCCGGACAGGACGAACAGGGATTCGGGGAATCCGAACTCGTGCTGGACGTGGCGCCGCATAACCGTGAGGGCGGAGACGGGTATCACGTCAACCTGTTCTCGCCGCATTTGCCCAGTGTCGGGCAGGCGGGGCTGATCCGCGAGCTTCTGGGAGACATCGCCAAGGAGCCGCCCTCGGGTTTCATGCATTATCCTTCGCGTGAGGGGGCCCGTCCGGCCCGCGAGGCGGCGGCGCGATGGTTGTCTGAACGCGCGGTGGGGCGGGTGCGCGAAACCGAGGTGGTGTTCAGCAACGGCGGGCAGAACGCGCTGTGTCTGGTGTTGCAGGCCGTCCTGCGCGGCCGCCGCCCGGTGGTTCTGGTCGAGGAGCTGTCCTATCCCGGGTTCCGCCGTGCGGCAGAGCTGTTGCGCGCGGATGTGGTGCCGGTGGCGATGGATGCCGACGGGATCATTCCCGAGGCGCTGGAGATCGCGGCGCGCCAGCATGATGCGCAGATCCTCTGCACCTCGCCCGAGGCGCATAATCCGACGCTGACCCACACCCCGCTGGAGCGCCGCCGCGCCCTGGTCGAAATCGCCCGGCGGCACGATCTGCAGATCCTCGAGGACAATTGTTATCATGTGGCCGAGACCGCGGTGCCCAGTTATCGGCTGTTGGCACCGGAACGCAGTTGGTATGTCACCTCGATTTCGAAAAGCATTACCCCGGCTTTGCGGGTGGGCTTTGCGCTGGCGCCGAAGGACCGGACGGTGCATTTGCGCCGCGCCGCCGAACATGGCTTTTTCGGTCTGGCGACACCGCTGACCGATCTGATGGCGCGGCTTCTGGTCGATCCGCGGCTGGATGCGCTCAGCGTCAAGACGCATGAGGTGATCCGCGATTATGTTCAATGCGCGGTGAATGTTCTGGGCAGCTATCAATTGGTCTGGCGTCCCGACATCCCGTTTCTCTGGCTGCCCCTGCCGCTGGGCTGGCGGGCCGGGGCCTTCGTTCAGGCTGCAGAGGCCGAAGGGGTGCGGTTGCGTTCGGCCGAGGATTTCGTGATGCGCAGTTCACGGGCGCCCCATGCGGTGCGGTTGTCGATCAACGCTGGCGTCGAGGCCGATACCTTTGAAAGGGCGATGCTGCGGTTGCGTCTCCTCCTAGACAATCCTCCGGAGCTGATCGCCGTCTGAAATTTGGGGTATTATAATACCTATTTTTTATCCATTTGAAATTGCTTGATTATTTGGATTTCAACTGTGTTGACGTGACATCTGACCTTCCTTATACCCCGCCCATCGAATTGCCGCGGGCCGGACCTTGTCCCGCGCATCACGTCAAACGGGACTGATCCGATGAAAACCTTTTCTGCGACCCCTGCAGAGATCGACAAGAAATGGATCCTGATCGACGCCGAAGGCGTTGTTCTGGGTCGTCTTGCCTCGATCATCGCCATGCGCCTGCGTGGTAAACATAAAGCAACCTTCACCCCGCATATGGACATGGGCGACAACGTCATTGTCATCAATGCGGACAAGGTTCAAATGACCGGCCGGAAGCGCGAAGAGCACTTCTACTGGCACACCGGCCATCCGGGCGGCATCAAGTCGCGCACCAAACAGCAAATCCTGGAAGGCGCTCACCCCGAGCGCGTGGTCTTCCAAGCTGTCAAGCGCATGCTGCCGGGCAACCGTCTGTCGCGTCAGCAACTGACCAATCTGCGTATCTACGCCGGCGCCGCGCACCCGCATGAGGCGCAAAGCCCCGAAGTTCTGGACGTGAAGTCCATGAACAAGAAAAACACCCGGAGCTGATCATGGCCGAAGAAATCAAGACTCTCGCCGAACTGGATGTCGTCGCCGCCAATGGTGAGCTGGTGACCGCTGAAGTCGAACTCGACCTGCCGCGCGAACCCGTTCGCGACGAGCTGGGCCGCTCCTATGCAACCGGCAAGCGGAAGGACGCGGTCGCTCGCGTCTGGATCAAGCCGGGCTCGGGTAAAGTCGTCGTCAACGGCAAGGACATGGGTGTCTACTTCGCCCGTCCGGTGCTGCAGCTGATCCTGCGCCAGCCGTTTCAGGTGGCCGGTGTCGAAGGTGAATTCGATGTCATGGCAACCGTCAAGGGCGGAGGCCTGACCGGTCAGGCCGGTGCGGTCAAGCACGGCATTTCCAAAGCGCTGCAGCTTTACGATCCGTCGCTGCGCGGTGCTCTGAAAGCCGCAGGCTTCCTGACCCGCGACAGCCGCGTTGTCGAACGGAAGAAATACGGTAAGCGCAAAGCCCGCCGCTCCTTCCAGTTCTCCAAGCGTTAATCGCCGGAACGATCCAATTCGAAAGGCCGCGCAATTTGCGCGGCCTTTTTCGTTGTCTTGTGGTTCTTCTGCGTGGCGTGGGCGCTGGCCCCGGCGCCCGGAGGCGCGCGGGATCAAGGGCGATAGGGGGGCAGATCGCTGGCAAGGGGAACCGCAGCGAGACAGCCGCCCCGTGCCAGCAAAAGCCGGTCGGTGATCAGGCGCCGGGTCATTTTGCGGGTGCTGCGTCGCAACTCTTTCACCAACCGATAGGCAGCCGGCCCCTTGTCGGCCCGGGCGCGGGGGGCGGCACCGGTGCGTTCGCTGCCCGAGATGCTGGGCGGGATATCGGACCGGTCGGCCAGATCGGCGAACATGCCCTGAACCGCAACGGCGGGATCGAGCTGAAACGCGCGGTAGCCGGGGTAGCGACGGGTCAGGAAGTCGTCCAGATGATCGCAATAGCTCTGGCTCTGACGTAGCAGGAGTGCGGCCCCCGTCGGGGTCAGCAGATAGGCGGCGGCGCTGGCGATCACCCCGGTCAGCGGACGCAGAGATTGCCCGCCCATCCGGGTTGCCGGGCCGAGCCGTAGCGGGCCGCCAGGGCTGTCGAGCTTGACCATATCAAAGCGTTCGGCCGCGGTGGCGAGGGCGGCACAGACGGCGCCGGCCTGCTCTGACAGCAGAACGTCGTCCTCCATCAGCACCGCCGGCTGGCCGCTTTCTGCAACCTGCTGCCAGAGCGCGCGATGACTTTCGAAGACCGCGACCTCCGAGAGCAGCAGGCTCCAGTAGGCCCCCCACCGCCCGGGACGGTAGCGCGGGCTGAGCGGCGTCGTCGCGGCATCGACGGCTGAGAAGCGGTGCACCCTGTCAAAGCCGGCACGTGCGCATTGCTCTTGCATGAAGGCAGCGCGCTCGGGCACCCGGTCGAGGTTGATGAAATGAACCGGCAGGCTCACCCGAACAGCTTTCTCAGCTTGCGCCATTTGTACTTCGATCGTCCTTTGGCGTGATCGCTCATGAATTCTTCACCGATGTCCTCGGCCTCATGGGTGCGCAGCAAGACCGGGGCGTTCCACGGCTCGTAGGGGACCAGCCGCCGTTCGGTCAGGCAGGGTCGCACGAAGCTTTGCGCGGTTTTGTTCAGCAGGCTCGCCGCGAAGGAGAACGAGCTGTTCGAGATTGCCAGATGATCGCCAAGTGTCAGCGCTGCGAAGTCGGTGAAAAAGCCGTGCGGCAGATCGGTGGCAGGCAGGTCGGCCTCGGTCAGGACGTTGAAGTCCCTGAAGGCAGGCAGCACTGCCGCTGCATCGTCCGAGGCGATGTAAAGCGTCAGATCGGGCTGTGTCTGGCGCAGCGACTGCACCCAGTCCAGATACCAGTTTTCCGGCGCGATAAAGAAGATGCCGGTGCCGAAATCCCCCCGCCGCAGGTGCAGCGGCACCACCGGCCCGGGCTGTTTGGAGAACAGCGTGGCGATCTGGGCCGCGCGGTCTGCATAGGCGCCCTTGAAGGTGAAGTCGCGCAGGATATCGGCCTTGTAGGGTTTGAAATAGCGGCTGTGATACTGAAAGAAGCCGGTGAAATCGGTGTTCGGACGCAGCAGGGGATCGTTGGCGACATTGCTGGTTTCCAGATCGTATGTGGTTTCCTCGATCTGAAAGGGCATCTTTGGCAGCGGATCGACGCCGGGCTGAACCTCGAACATCTCATCACCGGCCCAGATCGGGGTGGCGGCGGTGAAGTCATGTTCCCGCGCATAGCTCTGGATGAACATATACTGATAGAACTGGTTGCCGAACCGGCCCATGTTGCCCACCGCCGAACAGGTCACCATCGGCCGCCGGATATAGAGCGCATCGCCCCATTCCTCGGAATAGGGGGTATTGGTCATCACCCGGATGAAACCGTGATCGCCAAGGAAAGCATCGAGGTCCGAGATCAGCGGGCAGCCCTCGTAGAGTTCCGAGTAGTTCACTTCAAGCTGCAAGGCCTTGATATGCTTGAGCGTCTCTGTGGCGCCGCGCAGCGCCATCAGTTCAGCCCCCTGGATGTCCATGGCGATGAAATCGAGCTTTGACACATCAACCCCGGCCTCGGCCAGAAGCTGATCGAGCGGCGCGGTGCGCACCTCGATCGTTTCGGTCACGCCGATCTTGGGATAGAGCTTTGCGTGATCCTTGAGCTCGAGCAGCGAGCTCGATTGATCCATCGAGGTGATCTTGAAGGTGGCTGTGCCTTCGCAGTCCGAGGCGGCGCATTCGATCACGGTAACGTCCGCGTCCTTGGCGAAGCGATCGCGCAGCCCCTGCGCCAGGCCGGGATTGGCCTCGACAAAGACCACGGGGGTGATGTCGCGAGCGCGATAGGTCTTGATTTCGTCCCCCTTGTGGGCCCCGACATGAAGCACGCCGGTGGGGCGGATGCCATAGCGGTCGAGCAGCGGGAAATCCAACTCGATCTCGCTTCCCTGCTTCAGGAAGGGACCCATCAACCGTTCGTGCAAGGCAAGGAAATTGCTGTACTTATAGGTCTCATCCTTGCCGGAGAACTGCTTGAGTTCATAGAACTTTCGGTTCTCCACCCGCAGGATACGATAGCCGTTGCGCCGCAGCAGTGACCAGATATTTCGCAGTGACACGCCGGCGTCGAAGAAGGTGCCGCCATATTCGAATTGCAGGAAATCCACCTGACCGCGCCGCAGCAACCCGTCGGCGCCGCGCAGCACATCGTATTCGGCGCCTTCGACGTCGACCTTCAGAAAGCGGATCTGGTCGCGGCGACCGGCCCAATAGCTGTCGAGAGTGGTGCCCGGCACGGTGATGGCATCGAATCCGGCCGCGAGAATCTGATCCTCGACGCTGAGCCGGCGGTGCAGCGAACTCAGCCGGGCATCGTCGCGATAGACATGAAAGGTCATGTCCTCGGTGCAGTTGGTCACTGCGTTCCAGTTCAACCTGACCTTGTCGGCGAGCGTGGCCTTCAGCACGTCATAGGCCGCGGGCGAGGCCTCGAAAGCGTGCAGTTCCACCGATTTGTCATGCAGTACCGCGTCTGACCATTTGCCGTGATGCGCGCCGACATCCAGGACGACATCGCCCTCGCGGATGCATTTTCCGATGATGAAACGTTCCTCATCGGTAATAGGGTCGGCTTGGTGGCGTTTGCGCTCCGCCCTGCGAGAAAACAATTTCATTCTATTGTCCGTATCCAGGTCACGCAGTGGCGCGAATGTCAGGTCGTGGATCGAAATAGCAAAATTTTTCGGTATATTCCGAACCATGTTTGGCAAAGTCAAATCGCCTTGTAAACCGCTGGCTTCGGCGATTGTTTTTCAAACGTAGCCTGTGACTTCGTCATCAAACCGCTTCAAGGGGGCGCAGGCCTGAACGTCACTGGTCAGCCGCGATCAGCCCCAGTCCGCGAAGATAGATGCCGATCCCTGCCTCGAGCAGATCTTCGGGCGAAAATGGCGATGTGGCAATGTTGTTGCGGGCGTAAAGCTCGACCACCCCATGGCTCAGCGCCCAGATATGGGCACTGAACATCGAGGCCGGCGGCCGACGATCGGCGGGAATATGTTCAGACAGGGTTTCGGCGGCCTGTTCCAACACGCTACGGGCCCGCGTTGTCGCCGCGGCAAGTTCGGGCGTGCGGTTGGGGGCGATGCCGCTTTCGAACATGGCAATGTAATGCCCAGGGTGCTTGCGCGCGAAGGCCAGATAGGCGCGGCCTGTCGCCTCGAAGGCGGCAAGCGCCGAGGGCAGGCCGCTGTCATAGGCATATTTCATGAGGTCGGCGAATATCTCGAAGCCCTGGCGCGCGGCTTCGGCGATCAGGTCCTCGCGGCCGGCGAAATGGCGATAGACCGCCGCCGGGGTTACCCCGGCCAGCTTGGCGGCCTCTGACAGCGTAAAGCCGGTGGGGCCTTTTTCCTCGATCAGCGTCAGCGCCGCCTCGACCAGCGCCTGCCGCAGATTGCCGTGATGATAGCCGCGTTTTCCCATCCTCGTAATGCGTCAGCTATCCCAAAGGCCGGGGCCACCGCAGACGCTTAGATCCGGTTTGCCGATGGCTTTGGTGTCTTTTTGGTCATAGTCGAGGCTCAGCAGAAGATGCCGTATCGCCTCCAGTCGGGTGCGTCGCTTGTCGTCCGACCTGATGACGGTCCAGGGGGCATAGGGGCTTTGGCTGCGGGTCAGGGTCTCGGCGATGGCCCGGGTATATTCGTCCCAGAGATTCAGCCCCTTCACGTCGATATCGCTCAGCTTCCACTGCTTCAGCGGGTCGCGTTCGCGGGCGAGAAAGCGGCGCAGCTGTTCAGCCTGACCGATGTTCAGCCAAAGTTTGAACAGATGGATGCCGTCGTCGACCAGGGACTGTTCGAAAGGGATGACCTGGTGAAAGAAGCGTTCGCGTTCTTCGTCCGAGCAGAAGTCGAACACCTTTTCGACCACGCCGCGGTTGTACCAGCTCCGGTCGTAGAAGACGATTTCACCGCAGGTCGGCAGGTGGTCGATGTAGCGCTGGAAGTACCACTGGCCGCATTCCGTGTCGGTCGGCTTGGGCAGGGCCACAAGGCGTGCGCCGCGCGGGTTCAGATATTCGCGGAACCGTTTGATCGTGCCGCCCTTGCCGGCGGCATCGCGGCCTTCGAAGACCACCACGACGCGGGCACCGCTTTTCTTGACCCAGGCCTGCATCTTGCCCAGCTCGATATGCAGCGCCAGCAACTGGCGTTCATAGACCTTGTTCTTCAGTCGCTCCGAATGCGGGTAACCCGGCGTCAGGATGTCATCCTTGTCGGCCCGCTTGATCGCCTTGCGAACATGCTCGGGGGCGTCTTTTTCGAAAAATCGGGTGATTGCGCCGTCGAAGGGAAGGTCGTCCATGGCCATGTCGTCCTGCATTGATCTCAAATCACTATATGGAATGTTAAAGTGGTTTACGCAAACCCGCACGGGCCGCGGCCCGGTCGATGGCGGCGGCGACTTCGGGGGCGGCGACATGCTGGGGCATATGGCCGATGCCGTCGAGCCAGGTGATTTCGGCGGTTTTGATCCGGTCCGCCAGGGCGCGGGAATGCAACCCGGGGTCGACGGTGATATCGGCGGTGCCGTGGATGATTTCGGTGGGCACCGCGATCTGGTCGTAAAGCGGGGCCAGTGCTTCGATTTCGGCCAGCAGGTTGGCGCGCTGGCGGGCGTTGGCCCGCAGGCTGGAGCGTCTGAGCGTCAGCCGGGGGCCGAAATGATCGCCATAGCCCTTGGGCACCGGTTGCGGCGCGAAGACCTCGCGCAGGGTGGTCTCGATCTTGCTCTGCGGCACCCATGCGGTGAGCAGAGGCACCGCCAGCCGGGCCCCCAGCCGCGAAGAGGTGATGCGATAGAACAGATCGAGCGGGACCTCCCAAGGATGAGAGGCCGCCGAGACCGGGACCAGCGCCGAGAGCGCTTCGGGGTGATGCACTGCCCAGGCCAGCGCCACCGCGCCGCCATAGCTCTGGCCGACGACGATGGGGCGATCTGCGCCCAGCCTCTGCGCGGCGCCGACCAGCAGATCGGCCTGTTCAGAAATGCCCTCGTGCCCCTTTGGCAGCGGGTCGGAATAGCCAAGGCCGGGCCGATCGAACAGGATTACCCGATAGCGGTCGGCCAGCAGCGGGGCGAGGGCAAAGCTCATGTCCCGGGTATTGCCGCTGGAGCCGTGGATCAGCACCACATCCGGGCCGCTTCCCATTACCTCGGCATGTATGCGGGTGCCGTCGACGGCGATCATCCGGCCATGGGGCGGGTGGCTGGCCTCGGCCCGTGCCTCGGCGCGTGCCGCCCGCCAGAGCGTCGCGGCCGAAATCGCCGCCACAAGGGCCATTCCAATCCCGATAGTCGGCAGGACGAGCATCGCCCGTATCATCCGGTCAGCCGCAGTTGCGCAGGTCCATGCGTTCCTGCCCGATCCTGGCCATGTCGAAAGGCGTGGTCTGATAGATCTCGCCAATCCAGTTGCCGTAGAGAAGATGCGCCTGGCTGCGCCAGCGGTTCGACGGTTTCCGGCTGGGGTCATCGTCGGGGTAGTAATTCACCGGTACCTTGATCGCGCTTCCGGCAGCGGCGTCGCGGTCATATTCCTGCTTCAGCGTATCGCTGTCATATTCGAAGTGATTAAAGACATAGAGAGCACGATGGCCCGGATCCTCGACCAGACAGGGGCCAACCTCGGCACTGCCCAGAAGCGTGTTCAGTTGCGGGATCGCATCCAGTTCAGTCTGCTTGATCTCGGTCCAGCGGCTGACCGGGACGATGAAATCATCCGAAAGCCCACGCAGATAAGGCGAGGACGGGTTCAGGTTCTGCTGCCGGAAACAGCCGAAGGCCTTATGGTCGAGGATATGCTTCTGCACCCGGTGGAAGTGATAGATCATCGCCATGCCGCCCCAGCATACGCCGAAGGTGGAGTGCACGTTGGTCTGGGTCCAGTCGAACACCTCCTGGATTTCGTCCCAATAGGTCACTTCCTCATAGGGCAGATGTTCGATCGGGGCGCCGGTGATGATCAGCCCGTCGAATTTCTCGTCCTTGACCTCCTGGAAGGGGCGATAGAATTCTTCCATATGTTCGGCGGCGGTGTTCTTGGTCTGATGTTCGGTCATCCGGATCAGCGACAGGTCGATCTGCAGTGGCGTGGCGCCGATCAGCCGGGCGAACTGGTTCTCTGTCTGGATCTTCTTCGGCATCAGGTTCAGAAGCCCGATCTTCAGCGGCCGAATGTCCTGCCGCGCCGCCTGATCTTCGGACATGACCATGACGCCCTCGCGCGAGAGCACGTCATAGGCAGGCAGGTCAGCTGGGATCTTGATGGGCATGGCGAACAGGTTCCTTGTGGTTTCCTGATAGATAGACCCGCCTGGCCACGGTGCCAAGCGGGGAGGATGCGGACAAAGCTGCGGCGGGGCCGTCGGGACCGGGGCGTTACCCGCGGGCGGCGAGGGTCTCGGCGATCAGATCGTCGAAGTCATGCGAATCCCGCATTCGGGCGATCTGGTCGGCGCTGACCGTGATACCCCAATTGTCGGCCATCGCCTGATAGCGGGGCTGGCGATGCGCCAGTGCCTGGGCATAGGTCCAGCGGATGAAGCTGTCGGGGTCGACCTCCTCTGCGGCACAATCGCGCTCGGACAGGTATTGATCCCAGATGCGGGTCAGGAACTCCGGCTGGTAGGACATCGGTTTCGGCGCACGGTCAAAGCGGCGGATCAGCTCTTCGGTATGGGCCTCGTCGCCCTTGATCCAGACCATCAGCGTGTGCTTGGTCAGCTCGCTCAGCACCTGATCGTCGGGGTTGTTCGGGTCGACCCATTCGCAGATCGACCCACCGGTGTCACAGATGAAATGCGGATAGCCATAAAGCCGTTCTGCCCGGTCGATGAAATATTCGGTATCGAGCAGCGCGTGGATCTCGGCCAGGCGGAACTGTTCCTGCCGGCGACGATATTCGGAGATCGGCAGGCCGCCCTTCATCTGATTGCCCGGCTTGCCCAGATAGGTCGAGACCGGCGCCAGATTGTCGAAACTGATGTTCGAGCCGATATAGATCGAATCCGACAGCAGCAGATCGCGCAGGAACGGCACCTTCATCGCCTCGGCCTTGGCGTTGTCGGTGATATATTCACCCATGTAACGGGTGCCGATGCGGTAATCGATGCTGTAATGGAACCAGTCGCCGGCGGCGCGCAGCATGTTGCTGACATAGGTCTTTCCCAGTCCCGACATGCCGAAGAACAACACCCGCTTGCGCGGGGCTGCGCGCCAGTTCTCTGCCGTCTGGTAAAGCATGCCCGAGCTCCGTCTCATTTCCCCGCCCGCTGTAATCCGCGGCACCGGCGCGGTCAATCAGGCGGCGCGCCGAGACGGGCGCGGACCGCGGGTTTCCGAGGTGATGTTCAGATAATTCCCGGCGAAGATGATGACGGCGCCGACCAGAACCCAGATGTCCAGAGGTTCGCCATAAAGGACCATGCCGATGACGGCGATGGCAGGCAGTCGGACGAAATCCAGTGGCACCACCACGGTGGCCGGGGCGATGGACAGCGCATTGGCAACGCAGCTGTGGGCGATCAGCCCGGCCAGGGCGATCACCAGCAGCCAGGGCAGGGTGGAGGCATCGGGCAGGGCGATATCGCCATCCGCGCCGGCGGTGATCATGCCCAGCACAAGCTGGATCGACGTCAGCCAGAACATGATGTTGGCGACACTGTGATCGCGGGTCAGCCGTTTGGTGAAGAGAGTCGTCAGGGCGAAGAACACGGCCGCAGCGGCAGCGGCGAATACGCCCAGGTTCAATGTGTCGGGGCTGGGGCGCGCCACGACCAGGATGCCGATGAACCCGATGGCCGCCGACAGCGCCCGCAGCGGTGTGAGCCGTTCGCCCAACAGCAGCGGCGCCAGGACAACCACCCACAGAGGCGAGGTGAATTCCAGCGCGAAGACCTGGGCCAGCGGGATCACGGTGATGGCGAAGAACCAAAGATTCTGGCCGATGAAATGCGCCAAGTTGCGGCTGAATTGCAGTTTCAGTCCGCGCCGGTTGATCTGGTGAAAGCCTCTGGTCACGCCGAGAAAGACCAGAATGATCAAGACCCCCAGCCCGCTGCGATACATCATGATCTCAAAGGTATCGAGCGCGAAGCTTACCGCGCGCCCGGCCACGGCCATGGCCGAAAACGAAATGATGGCGCCGGTCATCCATAATGCGGCGCGGCCTACCCGCGGGGGCGTCTGATCCTGCATGTGATGGTTCCTCCACTTGCGGGCACCGAAGCGTTTCGGTGCTGCAAGGTCAAGACGGATTGCGGCGGTATTCGCATTGCGCCGGAAAAATGGTGTGCGCCGGGATCAATCTTGTCCTGCAAGCCTTTACGGCCATGGGGGTCATTTGTAACGTTATGCTATCTGAAGTTGTTTGGAGCGTCCTAATGGCGATCTACATTGCCGGGGGGTCGAATTCCCTTTCCAAAACCGGTTGGGTTTCGAAGTTTCGGGAAGTCATGGGCCCTGAGATGGAGATACGAAACATTTCTGTCGGCGCCGCGCCTTCCCATATGGGCGCCTATCGCTGCCTCAGTACGGTGGACTTGGGGCCTGGCGATACAGTGATTTGGGAATATGGTATTAATGACGCTAATCACATTTACAAAAGGGGACTGGATGAAGCCGAGTTTGTCCGGGCCGTCGAACAGCTGATCGAGGGCTGTATGGAAAAAGGCGCTGGGTTTGTCGCTGCCATTTTCCAACCCCGGGATGTGGAACGCCTGGGTGGCATGAGCAGCTACCGAGCTTTGTTGCGCGAGCTGTTTGACCGGCATGGGATCCGTTATCTGGACCTTCCCGAAGCTTATCCTGCCGCTCATGGGCTGGACCACTTTCCCGGTGCCCTCTTTAAGAACCGGATGCACTATGATGAGGATAATCCGATCATGGATTTTATTGCCGAAGAGGTCGCAAAACTGGTGCGCGCGATGCCGGAGGCCGTTCCGCGTGCTGTGACGGGACCGAAGTTGCGTTTCTATGAGGAGTTTTCTGGCGGAACCCTAGAGAAGTTCGAGAACACAGTCTTGCAGTTGGATGTCTGGCGACCCGGGGATGATGGTCTGCACGGGCGGATGGCTGGCTCGGGGCACCTGGTTGGCATCATCCTTATCTCGAAGCAATTTGGCGGCGTCTTGGACTTTGAGCTTGCTGGCGAGAGGTTGCGGTTTTCCGCCGCTTTTCGAGAGAAAGACTTCGACAAACCAATGTTGAAATTTGTCTCCCTCTCGGCTCTGTTGGGGCGGAAAATCCAGTTTCAGGCGGGGGATGGGTTTTCGCTGAAATGGGCGGATAGCACCCAAGGGATGCTCGCGTATCCCGGTTTCAGGCAAGACATGAAACGGCGGGGTCTGATGGGGAGGGAATCTCGTGTCGTGGCGCTCATGACAGAGGAATAGCATGCCTCGATCATCGAATGCTTGGACATTCGCAAACGCCGCGCCAGATTGGCGCGGCGACGGGATTGTTCAGAACTGTTTCAGATCGTTTCGCCTCAGCTGAGACCTTGAGGCGAAACGAGCAGGGCGGGGCGCCGCACGGTCATTCCAGCTCGATGGTTCCCGGCGGCTTCGAGGTGCAATCGTAGAACACCCGGTTCACGCCCTTTACCTCGTTGATGATCCGGGTCGAGGTTTCGCCCAGGAATTCGTGGCTGAAGGGATAGTAATCCGCCGTCATGCCATCGACCGAGGTTACCGCGCGCAGCGCCAGGGCGTAATCATAGGTACGCCCGTCGCCCATCACGCCGACGGTGCGCATCGGCAGGATGGCGGCGAAGGCCTGCCAGATTTCGTCATAGAGGTCGTGCTTGCGGATCTGGTCGATATAGACCGCATCCGCCTTGCGCAGGATCTCAAGCTTTTCGCGGGTGATCTCGCCGGGGCAGCGGATCGCCAGACCCGGTCCCGGGAAGGGATGGCGACCGATGAAGCTGGCGGGCAGGCCCAGGTCGCGACCCAGTGCGCGGACCTCGTCCTTGAACAGCTCGCGCAGCGGCTCGACCAGCTTCAGCCCCATCTTTTCGGGCAGGCCGCCGACGTTGTGGTGCGACTTGATCGTCACCGAGGGGCCGCCAGAGAAGGAGACGCTTTCGATCACATCCGGATAAAGCGTGCCCTGGGCCAGGAATTCGGCGCCTTCGATCTGGTCGGCGTATTTCTGGAACACGTCGATGAAGAGGCGCCCGATGATCTTGCGCTTGGTCTCAGGGTCGGAAACGCCCTCGAGCTCACCCAGGAACAGCTCCTGCTCCTGCGCGTGGATCACGCTCAGGTTCATGTGGTCGCGGAACATGCCGACGACTTCCTCGGCCTCGTTCAGACGCAGAAGGCCATGGTCGACGAAGACGCAGGTCAGGTTCTCGCCGATCGCCTCGTGGATCAGCGCGGCGGCGACCGAACTGTCGACCCCGCCGGACAGCGCGCAGATCACCTTGGCGTCGCCCACCTGTTCGCGGATGGATTTCACCATCTCGTCGCGATAGGCCGACATCGTCCAGTCGCCGGTGAACCCCGCCAGCCGCACGAAGTTTTCATAGAGCGTGGCGCCGTTCGGCGTGTGGTGCACTTCTGGGTGGAATTGCACCGCGAAGAAATTGCGCGACAGATCGGCGGTGATCGCGAAGGGCGCGCCGGGCGAAGTGCCATAAACTTCAAAGCCCGGGGCAAGCTTGCTCACGTGGTCGCCGTGGCTCATCCAGACCTGTTCACGTTCTTCCAGGAACCAACCTGCCAGCAGGTCGATCCGCTGGTCGGCAGGGGTGACATAGGCGCGACCGAATTCTGCGGTATGGCTTTCGCCGGCCTCGACCGTTCCGCCCAGATCCTGCATCATTACCTGCTGGCCATAGCAGATGCCGAGGATCGGAACTCCGAGGTCATAGACCGCCTTCGGCGGCCGGGGAGAGCCTTCGCGAACGACCGAATCCGGCCCGCCGGAAAAGATCACGGCCTTGGGCGAGAAGGTCTTCAGAAAGGTCTCGTCGACGTTCTGATAAGGGTGGATTTCGCAATAGACATTCAACTCGCGCAAGCGACGGGCGATGAGCTGCGTCACCTGGCTGCCAAAGTCGATGATGAGGAGGCGGTCGTGCGATATCTGGGTCATGTCAGGCCCATAGAGATTGCCCGCGCCACTGGCAAGAGGGCAGTTGCATTGAATGGCTCAAACCTCTGGGAACCGGGCCAAGCAGAATGGAACGGGGCCGCATCAGAACAGGAAATCGCCCCGCCCGAGATCGTCGATATCGACCGCCACGAGCGTCAGTTCGAATCTGCCGGCGGAAATCACCACATCCGCGCCGAGCTGCTCCATATGGTTGTGCGACAGGTCGAAAAAGTTGCGGATCGCCTTGACGGCAGACAGGTCGATATCCTCGCGTCCCGAGTTGGCATTGAAATCGAGGATCACGTCCTTGCCGGATTTCGAGTTGAACTTGAACAGGTCCTTGCCACCACCACCGCTCAGGATGTCGCGACCGGCGCCGCCATCGAGGATATCGCGCCCGGCACCGCCGCTGAGCTTGTCGGCACCACCCCCGCCGTTCAGCCGGTCATTGCCATCCCCTCCGGACAGCGCATCCGCGCCGGCATTGCCGAACAGCCGGTCTGCCTGCGCGCCGCCGGCCAGCCAGTCATCGCCGCCACCGCCCATGAGCTTGTCACGGCCCAACCCACCCAGCAGGATGTCGTCGCCGGCCTGGCCGGCATAGGTGTCGTTCTGGGCGCCGAAACTGATCCGGTTGGAATGGCTGTCGCCGGGGGAGAGGGTGCTGGAATCGAAGGTGATTTCATAGCTCACGTCGGAATGGCGCGAGCTGGTGGTCAGATCCTTGAAGACCGCTCCGAGGGTGGGAAAATTCTCTTCAAGGTAATCGGCCACCCGGTCGCGCAACGCCTCGACCTTCTGCTCCATTTCCTCAAGCGTGTTGATCTCTCGCATCTCGCCATCGACGATTTCGAAATTGTCGAGCATCGGCAGGGTTTCGTCCATCAGGTCCTGATTGAAATCATGCAGTTCCTTGGCCTTGCCGGCAGTGTCGAACAGATCGGCCAGGTTGTCGTATCCGGCATCACGCACCTTGTCCTTGAGCAGTTTCATCAGGCCCGATGCGCCGCTGTCGGTCACCGCGTCATAGAAGGATTTCAACCCGGTGCCGCCGGTGTCCTCTGTGGCGGTGTCGCTGGAATTGGTCCAGTCGCTGTCCTCGTAGAGGTCGGGGATGTCCTGCCACTGGTATTGGGGGGAGGCGAAGCGCGTGGCGATCACCTCGGCGGTGCCTTCGACCGTTTCTTCGATGAAGGCCCAACCGCGCTCCAGCAGGCTGGGCTGGCGGATGACGACGGTGTCGATGTAATCCGCCACCACCTCCTTGTCGATCAGCAGATCCAATTCGTCCTTGGGCAGGCTGCCCAGATCGACCGGTGTGTCGACCGGATCGGTGCAGGTGGCGACAATCTCGGCGCCGCCGACCATCATGTCGATCTGTTCGGGCTCCAGCCACATCACCGTCCAGTCGCTGTCGACGCGGTCGAAGTAGGGGGTATTCAGATAGCCGTCGCTTTCGATCCAGGCGGTATAGGCATCGGGTTCGTCCAGATAAATCTGCTTGATCGTGGCCATGAAATAATCCTGGCCGTACCAGTCTCCATCCGGGCTGCCATTGACCCAATCCGCGGCCTCTTCGGGGTCGTTGATCGCACCGTACTTGAGGATCGAGGTATCGAAGCTGGTCTCGGGGGTATAACCGCCCAGCCGCAGGTAGTCGAAATAATTGAGGGTCGGGAAGTCCGGGCCGAGGATGCTGTCAGGCTCGACCATGTCGGGAAAGGGAGCCTCGCTGTAGGTATAGGTGACCTCGATGTAGATCGGCCGGCTCTCGTGATAATCCTCGTCGCAGAGCGATACCGTATAGCCCATGAAATAATGTTCCTTCTGAAAAAAATCCTGCTTGGGCGGACGTTAGGCAATGGGGTGCTGGCGCATCAAGGTCTTAAGGGGCGGCTGTTCGAAATTTGTGCAGGGTGGTCCCGGTTGCCACAGTCCCCTGGGCCGAAAAGCTGTGCACATGTCGCTTTTCTCTGCCACAGGCCGCAATCCTTCACTGCCATCGGCCGGTAAAAGAGATAGACAGTTGATAAGGAGAGGCCTTTGCTGAGGGAAGATGATGGCTGAAGCAGGAGTGGCGCCGCGGCGCGGACGGGGCGGTGGCGGAGCGGCCCGTAGGGCGGAACGGACTGCGATCCGCATCGAGACCGCGAAATACATCGAGCGCAATATCCCGAATTTCGAGATTCTTTCTGAAGAGGCGCTCGAGATCATCGAGACCAACGCCGAAACCGTTCTGGCCGAGATCGGGGTGAATTTCGTCAACAACCCCGGCGCTCTGGCGCTCTGGCGCGAGGCCGGCGCCGAGGTCGAGGGCGAAAGGGTGCGGATTCCCCGCGGCCTGGCGCGGCAATTGTGCCAGACCGCGCCCGAAAGTTTTACCCAGCACGCCCGCAATCCTGAAAAGAATGTGGTGATCGGGGGCAAGTCCCTGGTCTGCGCGCCGGTCTACGGGCCGCCCTTCGTGCGCGACGCCGCTGGCGGACGCCGCTATGCCACGATGGAGGATTTCCGCAATTTCGTGAAGCTCGGCTATATGTCGAAATACCTGCATCATTCCGGTGGCACGGTCTGCGAACCGACCGACGTGCCGGTGAACAAACGGCATCTGGACATGCTGCTGGCGCATATGACGCTGTCGGACAAACCCTTCATGGGCTCGGTCACCGAACCCAGCCGGGCGCAGGACAGCGTCGAGATGTGCGAAATCCTCTTTGGCAAGGATTTCGTGCAGCAAAATACCGTGATGACCTCGCTGATCAACATCAACTCGCCGATGACCTTCGACGATGTGATGATGGGGGCGCTGGAGATTTACGCGAAAAACAATCAGGCCTGTATCGTGTCACCCTTCATCGTCGGCGGCGCCATGGCGCCGGTGTCGGTGGCCGGCACGCTGACCCAGGTCCTGGCCGAGGTTCTGGCCGGCATCGCCTATTCCCAGCTTGTTCGCCCCGGCGCGCCGGTGATCTTCGGCGCCTTCGTGACCTCGATCGACATGAATTCCGGCGCGCCTACCTTCGGCACCCCGGAGGCCAGCCAGATCCTCTATGGCGCCGGTCAGCTTGCGCGGCGGATGAAATTGCCGTTCCGGTCGGGCGGTGGGCTCTGTGCATCGAAATTGCCCGATGCCCAGGCCGCTTACGAGACCGCGAACACCCTGAACGCCGCGCTTCTGGGCGGGGTGAATTTCATGTTGCACGCCTGTGGCTGGCTCGAGGGCGGGCTGGTGTCCTCTTACGAGAAATTCGTGATGGATGCCGATCAGCTCGGGGTGTTGCACAAGATGGCGGCCGGCGTGTCGGTGGATGAAAACGCCCAGGCGATGGGGGCGATTGCCGAGGTCGGTCCGGGCGGGCACTATCTGGGCTGCGCTCATACCCAGGCCAATTTCAAGGAAGCGTTCTGGCGCAGCGATCTGCTGGACTACAAGCCGTTCGAGACCTGGGAAGAAGAGGGCGCGCGGGACACGCAGGCCCTGGCCTCGGCACGGGTGGCGCATCTGCTGAACAGCTATCAGCAGCCGGCGCTCGACCCCGAGATCGCGGCCGCGCTCAACGCCTATGTCGCAGCCAAGAAGGCCTCGATGCCCGACGCTTTCATGTGATGTCCACGCGGTTGTCCTCGTCGTCCTGGCGGCGCTGACTTTCCAGCAGCGCCGCCTCGCCGACAAGGGCGATCAGCGTGTCGAGATGACGCGACAGCGAATAACCGGCGTCCTGCGCGCGGCGCCGGTCGTCATGATCCTGCTCGATCTCCAGCAGACGCAACAGCGCCGGGGCCGGAGCGGGCAGATGGCCATATCCCAGCACGCGCGGCAGATGAACCTCGCGACGATAGTCGCGGGCACCGAGCCGCGCGGCGCGCACCAGAAGACGCGGACGGCGACGGGTGGCAAGAAGACTTTGCAGGTCGATCATCGGAACCCCCTTTTCCTGAGAAAGAGGCATTCCGTTTTAAACACTTTCATCCACTGTTGCGGATCAGGCGGTTCAGCGTGCGCTGGGTTTATGATTGTTTATTAATCCGAGACAAAAGTTAACGCGCAGGTTTAATTTAAATTCTGCGTAAGTTAACCTTCTCCAGGTTGTGAATAAATCTGGGGATATTGTCTGGATAACCGGAACAGCCCTTGAGCTTTGATGACGGGAATAAGACGCATGGGGCATCTGTCCCGGCGGTGCCGACCTGGGTGCCCGACACGGCGCGGCGTTATCTGCATCATACCGTTGCCGGTCGCCCGATCCGGGAGCTGGCACGGCGGGCGGGATGTCATGCCTCGACCGTGTTGCGCCAGATCCGCCGGATCGAGATGCGGCGCGACGATCCTCTGGTCGATGCCGCGCTGGCCGCTCTGGCTGCGGTGCATTTCCCGCCACCGGCACAGCCCGAAGGCGATCCGGTCCGGACCGTTGACCGGGAGGTTGCCATTATGACTGATCATTCCTTGTTTCCCTCTGCCGCG
The DNA here is from genome assembly GCF_000429365.1 of Pseudodonghicola xiamenensis DSM 18339. GTDB lineage: Bacteria > Pseudomonadota > Alphaproteobacteria > Rhodobacterales > Rhodobacteraceae > Pseudodonghicola > Pseudodonghicola xiamenensis. The sequence goes on from NZ_AUBS01000001.1 coordinate 477,753, forward strand.
CTTCTGGAGCGCGAGGCGCGCCGGGTGCTGGCCTGTCTGAGCGAGCCGGGGGCGGTGCTGGCTGTGGCCGAACAGATGGACAAGGCGGTGGTGGTCCGCGCAGAGGGGGTGCGGACGGCGGTGGTCGGCACCGATGTGGCCCAGGCGATGGCGCTGAAGGATTGGATCGCCTGTTCCGCGCCGGGACGGGTCAGCCGGTATCGCATCACCGGGGCCGGGCGTGCGGCCTTGCGGCGGCTTCTGGCCGAGGCGGAAAATCGTGCCCGCGCTGATAGCGATGGCGGATTTTCCGAGACCCAGGCCGCCTATGATCCGCCGGATGAGGAGGTCGGCGGCGGCTTGCGCCGCTGCCGCTATGGTCGCGCGGAAAGCCCGCTTGCGGTGTTGGCACGTCGCAAGGATCGCGACGGGCAGCCGTTTCTGGACGAGGCACTGGTGCGGGCGGGAGAGCGGCTGCGCGAGGATTTTGAACTGGCGCAGTTGGGCCCTCGAGTCGCGCAGAACTGGGATCGCTTCTTGACCGGGGGCGTGCGTGGCGGCGCGGAGGCCAACCTCGACCGCAGCGGCGGCGCGGCCCGCGACCGGGTCGCCCGGGCGCTCAGCGATCTGGGGCCAGGGCTGGGCGATGTGGCGCTGCGCTGCTGCTGCTATCTTGAGGGATTGGAACAGGCGGAACGCCGCATGGGCTGGTCGGCGCGGTCGGGTAAGATCGTGCTCAGGATCGCGCTGCAACGGCTCCGGCGGCACTACGACCGCACCGCAAGGGCCGAAGAGCTGATCGGCTGAACCACCTCTCGGCCATACCGGGGCAGGGCGCCGGGCCCCGAGGTCGATGCCCCGGGTTCATGACATTTCCGTAGATCGGCAATGACGCCGGAACCGGAAATGGGCCATTCGAGTGATATCGGCACTGCAAACGAAACGGGCCCGCAAATTGCGGACCCGTGTGATACATCCGGAAGGACCGGAGGAGATCAGGCGGCCGAGGCCTTGGAGGCTTCGACCAGATATTCCTTGACCGTTTCGGGCGAGGAGACGCCATAGGGATCGTCCGGGCAGTTGTCCATCAGGCCCGGTTCTTCGAACCAGGCTTCGACCACACCGTCGTTGATCACGGCCGCATAACGCCAGGAGCGCATGCCGAAACCCAGGTTGTCCTTGTCGACCAGCATGCCCATCTTGCGGGTGAATTCGCCCGAGCCATCGGGGATGACCTTGACGTTTTGCAGCTCTTGCGACTGGGCCCATTTGTTCATGACAAAGCTGTCGTTGACCGACATGCAATAGATTTCGTCGATGCCCAGGTCCTTGAACTCGGGGTATCCCTTTTCATAGCCCGGCAGTTGGTAGGTCGAGCAAGTGGGGGTGAAGGCGCCCGGCAGCGAGAACAGGATCACGCGCTTGCCGGCGAAATAGTCCGCGGTGGTCTTGTCTTCCCAACGGAAGGGGTTCGGCCCGCCGACGGATTCGTCGCGCACGCGGGTGTGGAAAGTGACCTCGGGCAGTTTGACTCCGACTTTCATCTCATACTCCTCTGGATCGTTAGGCGATCAGTACCAAGTTGCGGATTAAAATAATTCTAAAGCTGCTTCAACCGCAGATTTGCTGCGGATGCAGCCCCGGTTGGGATTTCGTCATTTCAACGGGATAAGGGGGATTTTCTGGGCAAATCTTCGCCGTATATTGCGGCTGCGGCAAGGCCGGCATGGAGGTCGTGCATGGCGGATATGCATGTCTGGCGGTTTCGCCTCCGTGAGGGTATGTTAGGCCAGACATAACGATCCCGAGCAAGGCACAAGTCACATGCGTGATCTCAAGATCCCCGAACAGCGCCATCCGGAAAAGGCGCATCGCCCCGACAATGCTCAGCCCAAGAAGCCCAGTTGGATCCGGGTGAAGGCGCCGGGCGGCAAGGGCTATGCCGACACCCACAAGATCATGCGCGAGAACGGGTTGGTCACCGTCTGCGAAGAGGCAGGCTGTCCCAACGTGGGCGAATGCTGGAACCAGGGTCACGCCACCATGATGATCATGGGCGAGATTTGCACCCGCGGCTGCACCTTCTGCAATATCGCCACTGGTCGCCCTCAAACGCTTGATGCTTTCGAACCGGGGCGTGTCGCCCATGCTGTCGAAAAGCTGGGGCTCAATCACGTGGTGATTACCTCGGTCGACCGCGACGATCTGGAGGACGGCGGGGCCGAGCATTTTGCCCAGACCATCCGCGCGGTGCGCCATCGCAGCCCCAGCACCACCATCGAGATCTTGACGCCCGATTTTCTGAAATGCGATCCCGCCGTGCTTGAGGTGGTGGTCGAGGCGCGTCCCGATGTCTTCAACCACAACCTTGAGACCGTCCCCGGCCTGTATACCGAGGTTCGGCCCGGTGCGCGCTATTTCCATTCGCTGCGGCTGCTGCAACGGGTGAAGGAGCTCGATCCGTCGATCTTCACCAAATCCGGCCTGATGGTGGGGCTGGGTGAGAAGGCGGTGGAGGTCAAGCAAGTGATGGACGACATGCGCGCCGCAGATGTCGATTTCCTGACCATCGGCCAGTATCTGCAGCCAACGCCCAAGCACCATGGTGTCGATCGTTTCGTGACGCCCGAGGAATTCGCGGCCTATGAAAAAGCGGCTTTCGGCAAAGGCTTCCTGATGGTTTCCGCCACGCCGTTGACGCGGTCCTCGTATCACGCCGGGGATGATTTCGCCCAATTGCGCGCCGCCCGAGAGGCGAAACTGGCGCAGCAGGGCTGATCCGACAGGCCCGAGACATATTACCGAGCGCTTCACACATCGCTTCGGATAGAGAAACGGCCCCGCCAAAACGGCAGGGGCCGTTTTTATTTATGTTCGTGAACAAGTGATTGGGGTGGGGAGTTCATGTCTTGCAATAAGTCCTGCCCCGGCGGGATTCGCGGCAGACTAGGAACTGGGCGAGATCAGTGGCCTCGACGGGCATTGACCTTGGGGTGTCGCGGGCCGGTTCGCTGGCCGACCTACCGCATCAACGGGACCCCGCGCCGCACGCCACCCGCAGGGGTCAGCGCATCGGGCCAGCCGATCCATTGTTCAACGGCATAAAGAATCAGGCAGAAGATCACCACGCAAAGCACCAGAATAACACGGCTTTTTGACGGCGGGTGTTGGGCCCACCGTTTCATTCGCAGAAGCCAGAAGAAATTCAATCGGTGAACCGCACCTTGCCGATGAACGGCAGGTTGCGGTTCCTTTGCGCGAAGTCGATGCCGTAACCCACCACAAATTCATCAGGAATTTCAAAACCGATCCAATCGGCACGAATGTCGACCTCGCGCCGGGATGGCTTGTCCAGCAATGCGATGGTCTTCAGCCGCGCCGGCTTGCGGCTTTTCAATAGGTGGATGACATGGCTGAGGGTGAAGCCTGTGTCGACGATATCCTCGACCACCAGCACATCACGACCTTCAATTGCGCCTCTCAAGTCCTTGAGAATGCGAACTTCTCGGCTACTTTCCGTGGCATCCCCGTAAGAGGAGGCCTCAAGGAAATCCACTTCGATCGGCAGGTCGAGATCGCGCACCAGATCGGCGATGAAGACGAAGGAACCGCGCAGAAGGCCCACCACCACCAGCTTGTCGGTGTCGTGAAACTCCGCCCGGATTGCATGCGCCAAGGTCTCGATCCGCGCCGCGATCGCCTTGGCCGAGATCATTTCGTCAATGACATATGGACGCTGTGTCATAGCTTCCCCTTGAACTTCCGGCCCAACCATACGACATGGGGCGCCACTGTCACCCAGGAAACCGCGCGTCAGGATGCCTACCCACTCAGAAACCCGCCAGCTGCCCTATACCGCCCAGGAGATGTACGACCTCGTGGGCGATGTGGCGAAATACCCCCAGTTCCTGCCTTGGTGCGCTGCGGCGCGGATCCGGCGCACCTTCGCTGCGGGGGCGGCCGAGGTGATGGAGGCCGATCTGGTGATCTCCTTCAAAGTCTTCCGCGAGAAATTCGGCAGCCGGGTTACGCTCTGGCCCACTGATCTGGTGATCGACACCGAATATCTGGACGGGCCGTTCAAATTCCTCAAATCCCAGTGGAAATTCACCGACCGTCCCGAAGGTGGCTGCGATGTCGCCTTCTTCGTCGATTTCGAATTCAAGAATGTGGTGCTGCAAAAGGTGATCGGCGTCGTTTTCAACGAGGCGATGCAACGGATCGTCAAGGCGTTCGAAAACCGGGCCGCCGCGCTTTACGGCACCCGGACCTAGGCGGGCAGCGCCGCCAGCAGCAGTCCCAGCGCATGATCGCGCGAGGCGGCGCGGACGTTGGCACGCCCCAGGGCGCCGAATTCCATCGTTTCTGTCATGGTTGCGCGCCCGGTCATCGCCAAGCCGAAACAGACGCGCCCCTCGGGCTTGAACTCCGATCCGCCGGGCCCGGCGATGCCGGTGATCGACACCGCGAGATCGGCGGTGGAATGGGTCAGCGCGCCCTCGGCCATTTCCCTCGCCACCTGTTCCGACACCGCGCCGAAGGCATCGAGACTGGCGCGGGTGACGCCCAGCATCTCTTCCTTGGCGCGGTTGGTATAGGTGACAAAGCCGCGCTCAACCACGTCTGAGGAACCGGGGATATCGGTCAGCGCCGCGATCACCATGCCGCCGGTGCAGCTTTCCGCCGTGGCGATATGCAGGCCGGCGCGCCGCGCACGGTCGAGCAGGGCGGTAACGTCGATCCCGCTCATCGCATCATCACGCCGTGATAGAGACCGGCCAGAAGGACAGTCACGATCCCGGCGAAGATCCCGGCCCAGAGATCATCCAGCATGACGCCGGCGGGATCGCTGCGGCGATCGGCGCGGCCGACCAGCCAGGGTTTCCAGATGTCGAACAGGCGAAACAGCAGAAAGGCCGCCACCGGCCCAGGCCAGACCATCGGAAAATCGCGCATCCAGAATCCCATGGCGGGGAACAGCAGTGCCAGCCACTGGCCGGCCACCTCGTCGATGACGATCTCGGAGGGGTCCTCTCCGGGGCGATCCTTCAGTTGCGCATGGACCGTGACAAAACCCAGTACCGTCACCGCGACGAAGGCCACCACCAGCGGGATGAAGCCCAGCCAATGTTCGATGGCCCAGCCCAGCAGAACCGCCGCCAGCGACCCCCAGGTGCCGGGCGCCGGACGCAGCAGGCCGATGAAACCGAACGTGTTGATTGCGCGGAGCATGGGCTATTCTCCGATCAATGCGACGGTAGCGAGCGCGGCGATACCTTCTTCGCGGCCGGTAAAGCCCAACCGTTCCGAGGTGGTCGCCTTGACGGAAATCCGGTCGGCCGGGATTTGCAGGATCACTGCCATCGCCTCTGCCATCGCCTCTGCATGGGGCCCGATCTTCGGGCGTTCGCAGACCAGCGTACAATCGACGTTGGAAATGCGATAGCCCATCTGCCGCGACAGATCGCCCGCGTGGCGCAGGAAGATGGCGCTGTTGGCGCCCTTCCACTGCGGATCGGAGGGGGGGAAGTGGCGGCCGATATCGCCCTGCGCCAGCGCGCCATAGATGGCATCTGTCACCGCATGCATGCCGACATCGGCGTCGGAATGGCCGACCAGCCCGTGGCCATGCGGGATGGTGACGCCGCAGAGGGTGACGTGATCCCCGGGCCCGAAGCGGTGAACGTCGTATCCGTTGCCAAGTCTGATATCCATGTGCTGCCCCAATATGCGTTCGGCCCGGGCGAAATCGCCGGGCGTGGTGATTTTCAGATTGTCCGGATCGCCCGGTACGATGGTGACCGCAAGGCCTGCGGCACGCACCACCTCGACATCGTCGGCGGCACCGCCCGTGTGGGCGGCATGGGCGGCGCGGATGGCATCGAGGTGAAAGCCCTGCGGCGTCTGCGCCGCGAAAAGGCCGTTGCGGTCCTGCACGCCAGTGACGCGGTCCTCGGCTCCGGTCCAGAGCGCATCGGTCACCGCCAGTCCGGGTGCCGCGGCAGCGCTGGTATCAAGTGCAGCGATCACGTCGCGGATCAGACGGGCAGAGACGCAGGGGCGGGCGATGTCATGGATCAGCACGGCCTCAGCGCCGCTGCCGTCCAGCGCGGCAAGCCCGTTGCGGACCGATCCGGCGCGGTCGCTGCCGCCCTCGGCCAGGATCAATCTCGAATCCTTTGCAAATTCATCCCATGCGGCCTTATCCTCGGGGGAAAGGACCAGCACGATCGGCCCGATCTCGGGCAGGGCGCGGAACTGTGCCAGGGTCCAGTCGGCGACCCGACGCCCGGCCAGGGGGCGCCATTGCTTGGGAATGCCGCCACCGGCCCGCTGACCGCGCCCGGCTGCCACCAGAAGGGCCGCTGTGATCATAACGCTCCGCTCCGAGAAACCCGCAGCTTCGGCAAAGCTGCGGCGCCTGTTTAGGCGGTGCGGTGCAGGGAGGCAATCGTCTCGGGTGAAGTGATTAATAATTGGGCATGTGGTCCAATCTTGGGCTGTGAAGCCCCGAGATTCATTGTGGTGGCGTCAACTGTCCCCTAATTACACCGCATATGCACAAGGATTGGGCAATTGACGATCTTCCTCGACAGCCAGACCGTTGCGCCGCCAGTGGCGCTGGCGCCTATGGCCGGAATCACCGACCGGCCGTTTCGCGATCTGGTGACGGGCTTCGGCGCCGGGCTGGTGGTGAGCGAGATGGTGGCGAGCCAGGAAATGGTTCAGGCCAAACCGGGCGTGCGCGAGCGGGCCGAACTGGGCATGGAGGTTGAGAACACCGCTGTCCAGCTTGCCGGGCGTGAGGCCTATTGGATGGCCGAGGCCGCGCGGCTGGTTGCCGATCAGGGGGCCGCGGTGATCGACATCAACATGGGCTGCCCGGCCAAGAAGGTGACCAGTGCCAGCGGTGCCGGGGCCAGCGGATCGGCGTTGATGAAGGATCTGGATCATGCGCTGACGCTGATCGAGGCGGTGGTTGCCGCAGTCGATCTGCCGGTGACGCTGAAGACCCGGCTTGGCTGGGATGACAAGATGCTGAACGCGGCGGACCTGGCCCGGCGGGCCGAGGCGGCGGGTATCCGGATGATCACCATCCATGGCCGCACCCGCTGCCAGTTCTACAAGGGGCAGGCCGATTGGGCCGCGATTGCGGAGGTGAAACAGGCAGTGTCGATACCGGTTCTGGCCAATGGCGATATCCAGACCACCGGGGACGCAGCCCGGGCGCTGGCGTTGTCGGGGGCCGATGGGGTGATGGTTGGACGCGGTGCCCAGGGCAAGCCCTGGCTTCTGGCCGAGATCGCCCATGAAATTTTCGGCACCCCCGCACCGGAGGTGCCCCACGGGGCGGCGCTGGTCGATCTTGTGGCTGGCCACTATCAGGCGATGCTGGCGTTCTATGGTCCCGATCTGGGGCTGCGGGTGGCCCGCAAGCATCTGGGCTGGTACATGGATCACGTCGGCACCGATGCCGGCCTGCGTCGTGCGGTGCTGACCAGCCGCGATCCCGAGGCGGTGCTGCGATTGTTGCCGCTGGCGCTGGAGCCCACGGCGATGAAAGGATGCGCGGCATGACGATTCCCGATACGACAATCTGGGCCTCGCTGCCGGTGCCGGCCTTTCTGATCGGCGCGGATGATACCATTCTTGACGTCAACTCCGCTGGCGAGGGGTTTTTGAACGCTTCGGCCAAATCTGTGATCGGGGCGCCGCTCTGGGATCAGGTCGCCATCGACGCACCGATCGAGGATGCCTTTGCCCGGGCGCGGACCAATGGCACGCCGCTTTTCGTCAATGACATAGACGTCGGTTCGGGCAACCGGGCGCCATTGCAATGCGCGCTGCAGATCGCGCCGCTGTCGGGGCACCCGGGGCAGATGATCATGCTGGTGTCCCCGCGTGAGCTGGCCGGGCGCATGACCCAGAGCCATTCTGTGAAATCGGCGGCGCAATCGGCCATCGGTATGGCCGAGATGCTGGCGCATGAGATCAAGAATCCGCTGGCTGGCATCACCGGGGCGGCGCAGCTTCTCAGTATGAACCTCGCGCCGGAAGATCTTGAATTGACTGATCTTATTGTCGCGGAAAGCCGACGGATCGTGAAGCTGCTGGAGCAGGTCGAGCAATTCGGGAACCTGAGCCCGCCGGACATGAAGCCGGTCAATATCCACGATGTCCTGGATCGGGCGCGCCGGTCGGCGCTGCTGGGTTTTGGCGCCCATATGAAGATCATCGAGGATTACGACCCCTCGCTGCCGCTGGCCTGGGGCGATCCCGATCAGCTGTTGCAGGTGATCCTGAACTTGCTGAAGAACGCATCGGAAGCCGCTGATCCCAAAGGCGGAACCATCCGGCTGCATACCTATTTCGAACATTCCTTTCGGCTGCGGCGCAGCGATGGAACCGGTCAGTCGCTGCCGCTTCAGGTCGAAATCATCGACGATGGCCCCGGTCTGCCGGAAGACATCAAGGGGGATATCTTCGATCCCTTCGTTTCGGGCCGTGAAAACGGCACCGGGCTGGGGCTGGCGCTGGTCAGCAAGATCGTTTCGGACCACGGGGGATGGATTTCCGTGACCTCGGTGCCCGGTCGTACTGTGTTTCGTTTGTCGCTGGCGCGTGTGCCGCGCGATCATGAAAGCAAGGAGAATAGCTGATGGATGGAACGGTTCTGGTTGCCGATGACGACCGCACGATCCGAACGGTCCTGACCCAGGCGCTGACGCGTGCCGGGTGCAAGGTCCATGCCACCTCGTCGCTGACCACGCTGATGCGCTGGGTCGGTGAGGGCAAGGGCGACGTGGTCATCTCCGATGTGGTCATGCCGGACGGCAACGGATTGGAAATGTTGCCGAAAATTGCACAGGATCGGCCCGGGCTGCCGGTCATCGTGATCTCGGCGCAGAACACCATCATGACCGCCATCCAGGCGGCCGAGGCCGAGGCCTATGATTATCTGCCCAAACCCTTCGATCTGCCCGACCTGATGAAGCGCACCGCCCGCGCGCTGGAGCAGAAGCGCCGCACGCCGCAGGCGCGTCAGACCGAAGAGATGCCCGAACGTCCCGACGAATTGCCGCTGGTCGGTCGTACCTCGGTGATGCAGGCACTTTACCGGCTGGTCGCCCGGGTGATGAATACGGATCTTCCGGTCTTGATCACTGGTGAAAGCGGGACGGGCAAGTCCTTGATTGCCCGCGCTATTCACGATTTCTCGGATCGCCGGACCTTGCCGTTTGTCACGGTGTCGGGGTCTGAGCTTTTGGATCTCGAAGGACCGGCACGGGTGTTGGCACGGGTCAAGGGGGGCACCCTGCTGATTGATGAAATCGGCGATCTCGACGATGAAATCCAGGCCCGCATCGTGCGGATGATGGATGCGCCGGGCGATCATCAGCCGCGGTTCATGGCCACCAGTCAGAACGATCTTTCCACCGCGATGGAGGACGGGCGGCTGCGTCAGGATCTGTATTATCGTTTGAGCGGCGCGACTATCCATGTGCCGGCACTGCGTGAACGGGTGGACGATATTCCGCTGCTGGCCGCGCATTTCCTTGCTCGCTCCGAACGCGAGGGGGCGCCGAAGCGGCATCTGGGCGAAGAGGCCGAAGCGCTGATCCGCGCCTATTCCTGGCCCGGCAACGTGCGTCAGCTCGAGAACGCGATGCGTCGTCTGGTCCTGACCGGTCGGGCCGAGGAGATTGCCCGTGCCGAGGTCGAGGGGGTGCTGGGCCGCCAGCCCGAGATGGAGCCGGTGCTCGATGGCGGCGGGTCCGAAAAGCTGTCTGCTTCGGTCGCGCGGCATTTGCGCCGCTATTTCGATCTGCATGGCGACATGTTGCCGCCGCCGGGGCTCTATGCCCGTATCCTCAAGGAGGTCGAGATCCCGCTGATCGAGATCGCACTGGAGGCGACCGGCGGAAATCAGGCCAAATGCGCCGAACTTTTGGGGATCAATCGCAATACTTTGCGCAAGAAGATCACGGATCTGGATATTCAGGTGACACGCCGCCGCAAATTGATGTAAAAACGCCACAGGAGCGTGGCGGTCATGCCCAGGTGCAACCTGCGGTGCGAATAGATCACGAGATTTGGCGGTTGGTCGCGCAAGCGACACATCTTGATGAGGATGGCGGGTGGCAAACCAGTCACAAAAGGGGCTGTTTGCGGCAGTGAACAGATGGCGGCGGACCCGGCAGGCGCGGAATGTCGCCACGCTGGGTCTGGTCGTTCTGGGGCCGATGCTGGCCTTTGCGACCTTCACCGGGCTGGGGCCGCTGAACATGGGGGCGTCGTCGCCCTCGCTGCGCTTCATCCTGCTGGCAGATTTGATCTATGTGCTGGTGGTGGCGGCGCTGGTGCTGGGCCAGCTCGGCCGGCTGATCGTCGCGCGGCGTGCCAAATCGGCCGGGTCAAGGCTGCACCTGCGGTTGATCGGCGTGTTCACCTTTCTGGCGCTGGTGCCCACCGTCATCGTGGCGGTTTTCGCGGTGCTGACCGTCAATATCGGGCTCGAGGGCTGGTTCTCGGACCGGGTGCGCAATGTGGTGGGCACCTCGATGGATGCCGCCCAGGCCTATGAGGACGAACACCGCCAAGCGCTCGAGGCCGACGCCCGCGCCCTGGCCAGGTTCCTCGATAGCAGCCGCAAGCTGGTTTTCTTTCTCAATGATGCGGAGCTGCGGCAGATGCTGGCTCAGGGCCAGGGCCAGATTCAGCGCGGCCTGCGCGAGGCCTATATCATCGACGGCACCGGGGAAATCCGCGCCCGGGGCGAGCGGTCCTATCTGTTCGATTTCGAAAAGCCGACGGCAGAGCAGATTGCCCAGGCCGGCAAGGCCGGGTTCACCATCATTCAGGATTGGGACAATAACGAATTCCGCGCGCTGGTACGGCTGAACGCCTTCGTCGACCGGTTTCTCTATGTCAGCCGCGATGTCGATGGCGATATCCTGAACCTGCTCGACGATACCAAACAGACGGTTGTGCTCTATCAGCAGCTCGAACGCGAAAGGGGCCGGGTGCTGTTCGAATTCGGGCTGCTCTACCTGGGCTTCGCGGTCATCCTGATCCTTGCCGCAGTCTGGCTGGGGCTGTGGTTCGCGGAACGGCTGTCGCGCCCGGTGGGCCGGCTGACGACGGCGGCGCAACGGGTGGGCGCGGGCGATCTTGACATGCAGGTGGTCGAGGAGGAGGGCGATGACGAAATCGCGCTTTTGGGGCGGTATTTCAACCAGATGACCCGGCAGCTCAAGGTGCAGCGCGAAACGCTTCTCGACAATACCCGCCATATCGAGGCGCGACGCCGGCTGTTCGATTCCGTTCTGTCTTCGGTTACCTCGGGTGTGGTCGGGCTGGATAACGAGGGGCGGATCACATTCGTCAACCGCTCGGCCGAGCGGTTGCTGGGCTGGACCGGGGACGAGACCGCCCTGTCACTGACCCTCGCGGTGCCGGAGTTCGGGCCGTTGTTCGACCGGCTGCGCTGCGCCTCGAACGGGATCGCCCAGGGCGAGGTCAAGGTCAGCCGGCACGGTCAGCTTGAACATCTGCTGGTGCGGATGTCGACACGGGCCAATACCGACGGCGGGCTCGAGGGCTATGTGGTGGCCTTCGACGATGTGACCGATCTGGTCAGCGCCCAGCGGATGGCGGCCTGGGGCGATGTGGCGCGACGCATCGCGCATGAGATCAAGAACCCGTTGACGCCGATCCAGCTCAGCGCCGAGCGGATCAAGCGCAAATTCTCGCCGAAACTGGCTGAGGCCGATTGCGATCAGTTGCAGTCGATGACCGATGTGATCGTGCGCCAGACCAATGATCTGCGTCGCATCGTTGACGAGTTCTCGAAATTCGCGCGCATGCCCGAACCCGAGCGGCGCGAGGATGATCTGGTCAAGATCGTGCGCGACGCGGTGTTGCTGCAGCAGACCGGGCAGCCGGGGGTCAAGGTGTCGGCCGATCTGCCTGACGCGCCGCTGTTGGCCGAGGTTGACGCCACCATGCTGTCGCAGGCGCTGACCAATCTGATCAAGAACGCCGGCGAGGCGGTCCAGAGCCTACGCGACAGGGGCGTGCCCGAGGGATACCGCCCGGAAATCCGGGTGCGCCTGACCAAGACGCAGGACGGCAGCGAGATCACGGTCGCCGACAATGGCATCGGCTTGCCGGAAGATCGCGCGCGGTTGTTCGAACCCTATGTGACGACACGTGACGAGGGCACCGGCCTCGGCCTGCCCATCGTCAAGAAGATCATCGAAGAACATGGCGGCAGCCTCGCGCTTGAGGATGCTCCGGTCTTCGATGGACAGCAGCATTTCGGCGCGATGGCGGTGATCCGTCTGCCCAGGGTGGAGGCTCCGGACCAGAACCGGGGGCTCCATCACAGCAAGAAGAATTTAATAGCAGGTCTGACATGAGTGATATTCTGATTGTGGACGATGAACGCGATATCCGGGAACTGATTTCGGATATTCTCGAGGACGAAGGCTATGTGACCCGCAAGGCGGGCAATTCCGACGACTGCATGGCCGCGATCAATGCCGAGGCGCCGGCGCTTCTGATCCTCGATATCTGGCTGAAGGACAGTCGGATGGACGGGATCGACATCCTGAAGACCGTCAAGCGCGACAATCCGGATGTGCCGGTGGTGATCATCTCAGGCCATGGCAATATCGAAATCGCCGTCGCCGCGATCAAGCAGGGCGCTTACGACTTCATCGAGAAGCCGTTCAATATCGACCAGCTCATGGTGGTGATCCGCCGCGCGATGGAGGCCTCGCGGCTGCGGCGCGAGAACAGCTCGCTCAAGCGGCGCGAGGTGGCCAGTTCCGAGATGATCGGCCAGAGCGCCGCGTTCCGCACCCTGATGGGGCAGCTTGACAAGGTGACGAAATCCAATGGCCGGGTGATGCTGACCGGCCCGGCGGGCTCGGGCAAGGAAATTGCCGCGCGTTACGTGCATGCGAATTCGAACCGGGCCAATGCGCCCTTTGTCAGCGTCAATTGCGCCAGCATCGAGCCCGAGCGGATGGAAGAGGTTCTGTTCGGCCGCGAGACCTCGGAGCGTGGGGTGGAGCCGGGCCTGCTGGAAGAGGCTCACGGCGGCGTGATCTTCTTTGACGAGGTGGCAGATATGCCGCTGGGCACCCAGTCCAAGATCTTGCGGGTGTTGGTCGATCAGCAGTTCCAGCGTGTCGGCGGTGCCGACAAGGTGCGGGTCGACCTGCGGGTGATCTCTTCGACCAATCGCGATCTTGAGACGGAGATTGCCGAGGGGCGGTTCCGCGAGGAGCTGTTTCACCGTCTGAACGTGGTGCCGATCGCGGTGCCGTCGCTGGAGGAACGGCGCGAGGATATCCCGGTGCTGGCCCAGTATTTCATCGAGGCCTGCCATGCCGGGCAGGGGCTGCCCCTGCGCGATCTGTCCGACGAGGCGGTGACGCTGATGCAGACGATGGTCTGGCCGGGCAATGTGCGTCAGCTCAAGAACCTGATCGAACGGGTGCTGATCCTGGGCGAGGGCACCGGAGCGATCGAGGCGAGCGAGCTGCCCAGTGACGAGGAGAAGACCTCGGAAGACGGTCGTGTGGTGCTGTCGGGTGCCTTGGCGACCCTGCCGCTGCGCGAGGCGCGCGAGGCCTTCGAACGCGAATACCTGCTGACGCAGATCAACCGGTTCGGTGGCAATATCAGCCGCACCGCCAGTTTCGTGGGGATGGAACGCAGCGCGTTGCATCGCAAGCTGAAGTCGCTGGGCGTGGTGACGACGACGAAATCCGGTGCCCGGGTGGCGCGGGTGGACGTTGACGAGGCCGTGGACTAACGGCGCAGGCCCGGACGCCCACCCCGAGCGGCACGGTGTCGGGCGGGCCCGTCGCAAGACGGGCGCTCCGCGGGCATAACTGGTGGTCGGTGGCTTATATCATCACGATCTGTTGACGATCTGCCACGTGCCGTCCTTGTTGCGGATCACGCAGGAATTTCCTGTCAGTTCCGGCAGTACCCGGGTCACGCCCGGCGGCGTGGCGGATTTGACCTCGGGCGGGCAGACCGGCAGTTTCACCGGGCTATAGCCTTTCTCGGCCATGCAGAGCTGTTTGACCCGGTCGCGGAGACCGGCGTTGGCATCATAGCTGTAAACCTCGCCATTCATCCAGTATCCCGGTCGGTTCCAGCAGTTTCCCTTGTTGTCGCAGACCCGCGGCCCGGGGACATAGGTGGGCGGCATCTGGCGGATCTGGGTGGCCACTGGCGCCTGTTTCAGCGCTTCGACATCGCAACGGGTGGTTTCCTGCTGCATTCGGGCGACGGAGACGCCGGGCCGGTAATACAGCGACATCGGCGCGCAGCCGGCAATCAGGGCAGCGGCACAGATCGACAGGAGGATCGGTTTCTTGCTCATGCCAGCAGAATGCCGCAGTCGGCGGGCGGAGACAATTGAATTGACCGTCCCGGGGCCTTCTGTCATTCAAAACATTCTGGCGGGCAGACGGTCGGCGGAAACGCGAGAGAGGCGATGAAGGTCATCATTTGCGGGGCAGGGCAGGTCGGGTGGCAGATCGCCCGGCATCTTTCGGGCGAACATAACGACGTGACGGTCGTTGACAACAATCCGGATCTGGTGCGCCGCGCCACCGATACGCTGGACGTGCAGGGCATTGCCGGCTTTGCCAGCTATCCCGACGTGCTGGACCGCGCCGGCGCCCGCGACGCCGATATGCTGATTGCCGCCACCCATTCGGACGAGGTGAACATGGTCACCTGCCAGGTGGCCCATTCGGTTTTCTCGATCCAGCGCAAGATCGCGCGGCTCAGATCGCAATCCTATCTGACTGCGATCTATTCCGATCTTTATCGCCGCGATCACCTGCCGATCGACGTGGTGATCAGCCCCGAGCGCGAGGTCGCCGCTGCCGCGATGCGCCGGCTGTCGGCGCCGGCGGCCTTCGATACCGAAGTGTTCATGGACGGCAAGGCGCAGCTTTTGGGGATCGCCGTCGGAGAAGGCTGTCCGATCATCAACACGCCATTGCGGCAATTGACCGATCTGTTTTCGACGTTGCGCGCCATCGTGGTCGGGGTTCGCCGCGAGGGGACGCTGTTCGCCCCCGACCCTGATGATCAGCTTTTCGTCGGTGACAGCTGCTATGTCTTCGCCCATGTCGAGGATGTCGACCGCACCATGGAGGTCTTCGGGAAGACTCAGAAGACCCAGGACCGGATCGTCATCGTCGGCGGCGGCAATGTCGGGCTTGAAGTGGCCCGCGCGCTGGAAAGCCGCAAGACCCGGACCCGGGCCAAGATGATCGAACGGAACCGCACCCAGGCCGAACGTGCCGCCGAGGCGCTGGAACGGACCATCGTTCTGAACGGCGACGGGCTGGACGCGGCGTTGCTGAAAGAGGCCGGGATCGCCCGGGCCGATGCGATGCTGGCGATCACCGACGATGACAAGACCAACCTTCTGTCGGCGGTGCGCGCCAAGGCCGAGGGCTGCCCGCTGGCGATCGCGCTGATCAATGACCCCACCCTGGTGCCGATGATGGAGCCCTTGGGCATCGACGCCTATATCAATCCGCGGGCCACCACCGTCAGTTCGATCCTGCGCCATATCCGCCACGGGCGGGTGCGCCAGGTCTATTCGATCGGCGACGCCGAGGCCGAGGTGATCGAGGCCGAGGTGCTTTCGACCTCGCCCATGGCGGGGCAGCGGCTGCGCGATGTCGATTTTCCCGAAGGGGTGCTGCTGGGCGCGGTGCTGAAGGGCGACAGGGTACTGCGGCCGGCGGGCGACCTGAGGATCGAGGAGGGGGACGTGGTGGCGATCTTTGCCATGGCCGCCGATGTCCCCGAGGTGGAGCGACTGCTCCAGGTCTCGATCGACTTCTTCTGAGATGCGGGCCGAGGCGCAATATGGGGTTCTGATGCGGCTGCCCCTGTTCCTGCAGGTCTGGGGCATTGCCTCTCTGTCGATGTGGGTGCCTGCCATCTATGCCGAGGTACGCAGCGTTCACCAGGTTTCTCAGGCCTTCTTCTTCAGTGGTATGATCGGGCTGGTCGCGGTCACGGCCATCGCGCTTGCCCGCGCCGCACATCCGCCGAAATATGGCTCTCTGGGGCAGCTTCTGGCGTTGCTGGCGACCTTCGCATTGTTGCCGGTGTTCCTGGCGCTGCCGCTTTACGACGGGTTGCAGACCACCAGCTATCTGAACGCCTATTTCGACATGGTCAGCGCGGTGACCACCACTGGTGCCAATCTGTTCGAGGATCCCTCTCGGCTGGATCCGGCGCTGCATCTGTGGCGGGCGCAGGTGGGCTGGATGGGCGGTCTGGTGATGTGGATCGCCGCCTCGGCCATTCTGGCACCGCTGTCGCTGGGCGGGTTCGAGATCACCGCCCGCGGTCAGCCCGGGCGCGCGGTCGCCTCGCCGGACCTGAGCGCGCGGGCCGATCCGCGTCGGCGGCTCAAACGGATCACCCTGACGCTGACGCCGGTCTATGTCGGGCTGACCCTGCTGGCCTGGGTGGCGCTGATGATCGCCGGAGAAGAGGGGCTGACGGCGCTCTGTCATGCCATGTCGGTGATGGCGACCTCGGGGATTTCGCCGGTAGGCGGAATGGAGGGCAGCCAGGCCGGGTTCGCCGGTGAGTTGATTCTGTTCTTCTTCATGTTCTTCGCCCTGTCGCGGCTGACTTTCTCATCGGATACCTCGGCGACGGGGCAGGATCGCTTCGACAAGGATCCGGAATTCCGCACCGGCCTTTTGATCATCGTCACGATCCCGGTACTTCTGGTATTGCGGCACTGGCTGGCCGCGCTGGAGGTGCAGCCGCTGGCAGATCCTGCCCTGGCCTTCGAGGGGCTCTGGGGCGGGCTGTTCACGGTGACCTCCTTCCTGACCACCACGGGGTTCGCCAGCGTCAACTGGGACGAGGCGCAGCAATGGTCCGGTCTGGGGGCGCCGGGGCTGATCCTGGCCGGTCTGGCGGTGATGGGGGGCGGCGTGGCGACCACGGCGGGGGGCGTCAAGCTGCTCAGGGTCTATGCGCTTTATCTCAACGGGCTGCGGGAAATGGAGCGGTTGGTCTATCCCAATTCGATCGGCGGCGGCAGCAGTGGTGGCAATCGGCGCATTCAGAAGAATGGCGCCTTTATCGCCTGGGTGTCCTTCATGATGTTCGCGCTGTCGCTGTCGCTGGTCTGCGTGATTCTGGGGGCGTTGGGGCTGAGTTTCGATCAGGCTATTGTGCTGAGTATTGCATCGCTTTCGACCACCGGGCCGCTGATTCAGGTGGCTGCCGACACGCCGATCCATCTGGCCGAACTGGGGGGGCTTGCGAAACTGGTGCTTTGCGCCACGATGGTTCTGGGCCGGCTGGAAACCTTGGCGATCATCGCATTGATCACGCCGGATCTCTGGCGGAATTAGCCGCCTTGCGGCGGACACGCGAAAGGATATGTTTTTTCGGGTGGAATATCCTTTCCCATCGCTCCATACTCGGCGCAAGGACGCGTTGGTCCGCAGCGCGTTACAAGAATAAAGCGAGATATAAGAAGAAATGGCTTCGGACAGACAGAACCTGCAGGACGCGTTCCTGAATCACGTCAGAAAAACCAAGGTTCCGGTGACGATCTTTCTGATCAACGGGGTGAAATTGCAGGGTGTGATCACCTGGTTTGACAACTTTTGCGTGCTGCTCCGCCGGGACGGCCAGTCGCAGCTTGTTTACAAGCATGCGATCTCGACCATCATGCCGGCCCAGCCGATCAGCCTTTACGAGGGCGAAGACGCCTCTTGATGGAACATGGTGAGGATGTCACCCGCGCCTGGGTGCTGCATCCCGAGATAAAATCCGATGCAGACCGCCGCGATCCCGGTCCGGCGCTGGAGGAAGCCGTGGCTCTGGCCGCGGCTTTGCCGGGTCTTGAGGTCATCGGTTCGGAAATCGTTCGCCTGCCGCGGCCGCAGCCCGGCTATCTCTTCGGATCGGGCAAGATCGAAGAGCTTGGCGAACGGCTGAAGGCGAATGAGATCGAGCTTGTGCTGATCGACGGCCCGGTGACCCCGGTGCAGCAGCGCAATCTGGAAAAGGCGTGGAAGGTCAAGATCCTCGATCGCACCGGGCTGATCCTCGAGATCTTCTCGGATCGCGCGCGCACGCGAGAAGGTGTGTTGCAGGTCGAGATGGCGGCGCTGTCCTATCAGCGCACCCGACTGGTCCGGGCCTGGACCCACCTGGAGCGGCAACGCGGCGGGCTTGGCTTCGTTGGTGGACCCGGCGAGACCCAGATCGAGGCCGACCGTCGCGCCATCGACGAACAGCTTGTCCGGCTGCGCCGTCAGCTCGACAAGGTGGTCAAGACGCGCGAGCTGCACCGCAAGGCGCGGGCCAAGGTGCCTTATCCGATCGTCGCCCTCGTCGGTTATACCAACGCCGGCAAGTCGACGCTGTTCAACCGGCTGACCGGGGCCGATGTGATGGCGAAGGACATGTTGTTCGCCACGCTCGACCCGACCATGCGGCGCGTTGTGTTGCCGGATGGGCCGGAGGTGATCCTATCCGACACCGTGGGCTTCATCTCGGATCTGCCGACCGAACTGGTCGCCGCCTTCCGCGCCACGCTGGAAGAGGTGCTGGCCGCCGATCTGATCGTCCATGTCCGCGACATCTCGCATGCGGGGACCGAGGAACAGGCCCGCGATGTGGAAACCATCCTCGCCTCGCTTGGGGTCGATGACAGCCGGGCGCAGATCGAGGTCTGGAACAAGATCGACCTGCTGCCCGAAACCGACCATGACGCGATGATCGCCCGGGCAGTCCGTACCCCGGATGTCTTTGCCATCTCTGCCGTTACCGGCGAGGGGCTGGATACCTTGCTGGAGGCGATCGCCGAAAAGCTGCAGGGCGTGCGGCACGAGGCGATCTTGGTCTTGCCCTTCTCGGAGGGGCGCAAGCGCGCTTGGCTGTTCCAGCAGGACATCGTGACCGAGGAACGCCAGACCGAGGAAGGGTTCGAACTGACCGTGTTCTGGACCCCGAAACAAGAGGCACAATACGCCGCGCTCTGAGGAGCGCGGCAGATTGCCTGATTTCCCTAATCTCTCGAGTCTTCCGGGATCAGATGGGTGATCCCCACCGCCGCGGCGCGGGCCAGATTCACGTCCAACGACATCGGAATATATTCCCCCCGCCGCCAGAGCTGCGCCATGTCGTCGTAATAGCGCGACAGGAAATGCCCGGACTGGCCGGTCGAGATGATAAAGACCGAACTGTCCGGATCGGCCAGATCATAGACCCCGCGATAGCCGGCGCCATGCACGTTCAGGAAGGGATCGGGATCCTCGCCTGAGGTCCGCCCACGCTCCAGCGTGTTGTCGCCGCCGCTGGTCGATTGCCGGATATTGACGAAATAGCGCAGGATCGGCACCTCGCCCAGGGTTGGGTGATCGTGGGTTGCCTGATGGGCGTCGCCCCAGCGCAGGCTTTCCAGCGTGGTGCCGTAATGTTCTCCGATCCAGACCAGCGCATCGTCCAGCGCCAGCCGTGCCATGTCGGTGCAGGTCTCCTTCGGTGCGCTCTGGCGCACATCGCACCAGATGCCGGCGCCGTCGATGTTGCGATACACCCGTTCGATGAACACCGGATCGACATGTTTGAACTCGGCGGCGAGCGGCCCCAATTCATCCTCGATCAGTCGTTTCTGCAGCGCGCGCAGCCAGGCAGCATAGATCAGCGGTTCCGGCATGTGTTCGTTCATCTCGCCGTTCCAGTCCGCAAGCATCTCGAGCGCGATCTGGCGTTGGCGTTCTGGGGTGCCTTTCGGGGCGGCCTCGCCGGTGAACCACAGATCGGCCCCGATCAGCGGCAGCAGCGACCGGGCGGTGAAGCTGACGGTATCGAGCTGCGCCTCGATAAAGCTTTCTCGGGTATGGACCTGACGCGCCTGCATCAGCCGGTCCCAGCGGTTGATTCGCTGGGTATCGCCCCAGAGGAATGAGACATGGTTGGGGAAGGGGCGGTCGAGAATCTTGTTGTTGGTATTGCCCAGGATGCCGCCCCTGGGGCTGACGAATTCGGGGTTGGCGGCATAGGGCAGACGGCCCTGCCAGCGGTTTTCGGCGCGCCAGCCCTGCGAGGGCATCCGGCCCTGGCTCTGGTGCCGGGGATCGCGGCGGGGCATCGCGCCCAAGGTCTTCATCGCGATGGTGTCGCGGTCGATCAGCATCAGGTTTTGCGATGGTGCGATGAATTTCTCGCCGGCGGCAATCGCCTGGTGCACGTCGGTCGATCGCATCAGCCCCATGGCTGCGGTCATGGTGGTATCGGCGGGATCGAGAGCGGTCCAGTTCAGCGCTGCGACATGGCCCGGGGGGGTCACTGTCTCCAGCTTGTAATGGCTGCCGGGCAGCACCGGGCCGTTCTCGGTCCAGCGCAGCGTCAGGGTGATCGGCGGCGCGTCCTTGATCTGGATGATCGACGGGCGGCTCTTGAACCGCTTGTAACCTTCGGGGGTCAGATATTCCTCGGGGTCGGCGGGATTGAGCTTTTCGATCGAGACGTCCTGATCATCGAGATAGGAGGAGGTGATCCCCCAGCCCAATTGCCGGCTGCGCCCCGACAGTACGGCGGGAATGCCCGGGATGGTGGCGCCGATGACGCCGCCCGATTGCAATTCGATCCGGGCCAGATACCAGACCGAAGGCGCCGTAAAGCCCAGATGTGGATCATTGGCCAGGAGCGTCCCGCCCGAGGCGGATCGCGCCGGCGCCGCCGCCCAGGCGTTCGAGGCGCCGGCCATGTCATGCTTGGGGAAGGGAGATAGCGGATCGTCCGACATCGGTGTGCCCGCGGCATAGCGGGGCAGATCGGGGAAGAGAGAGGCATATTCCGGCAGCGCGGCAATACCGCTGCCGGGCGCATCGGGCATGATGTCCTTCAGCCGGTCGTCATTGTTCAGCATCAGAGAGGTGCGGGCGCGCAGCACCTCGTTTTCCAGATGGCCGCTCAGTTGCAGCGCCAGAAGCTTGATCAGTGCGATGGAATCCGCCGGCTGCCATGGCGCGACAGGGGTGTTGAACAGGAACATCTCGGGCGCGCCGCGCCCCAGTGCCTTGTCGTTGATCTCGGCCAGCCGCGCGTTGACGCCGGCGGCATAGGCCCTGAGCGCGGCCTTGGTATAATCGTCCTGTGCCTCGAAGGAGATCTGCGCCAGACGATAGAGGTCAAGCCGTCTGAGCAGCCGGTCGATCCTGAGCGTGCGGGCGCCGAAGACCTCGGACAGGCGGCCCTGAACGGTGCGCCGCAGGGTGGTCATCTGCCACAGCCGGTCCTGCGCGTGGGCATAGCCCAGGCCGAAGAAGACATCCGGATCATCAGGGGCGAAGATATGCGGAACGTTGGCGTTGTCGCGGATGATCTCGACCGGGGCGGTCAGGCCTGCGACCTTTTCGGTCTGATTGTAATCCGGCAGGGATTGGCTGGCCAGGAAATAGACCAGTCCGATGCCAAGAACCACCAATACGACCAGCCCTGCCGCGATCCGCAACAGCCAGCGAAAAACCTGTCCCATCAATGTCCCCGCGTCCTGCCCCTGTGCCGACACGCGGCTGGCCCCGTGTCCCGTTTTGCGCTGCCCCGCGCGGATGTCAGATTAGGCGATCCGTCGCCGCAGGGAAAGCCGCCCGCTCCATGGCGGGCGCCGGGTCAGGGGATGATCCGGGTGTATTTCATGCCTTTGAGCGTCGCACCGACCAGCAGCCCGGCCTGTCCGAAGACTGCGGCCAGGATTGGCGAGCGCAGGGTATTGGTATCGGTCGAGACCGAGTCGCCCTCGTCGCGGAAGACATAGGCCATGTCGGCGCCGGCGGCCCAGCCCGAGGAGCGGCGGAATTCGGCCAGCGCATCCTCGGTCATGAAAAACAGAACATGGGCATATTGCTGCGCCCCGATCTGCAGACCGGCGGTGCCCTTGACCGCGGAATAGTAATCCACCGTCACCCCGTTCACCCTGAGTGCGCCACGGCCATAGCCGCCGCCCAGAACGAAACCGCCCTCGGTCATCAGCGGCATGACCAGCATGCCGGTCGATTTCTCGGCCAGGGTGACGGTATTGGGATAGAGGGTGTACATCTTGTTCAGCGTGGCATCGACGCGGGCGTCAATCTTGGCAGCCCTGTTGGACCCGACGCCATTGCCGCAAGCGGCTGTCGCGCCCATGGCGGCGAGCGCGGTCAGGGTGAAACCACGCCGGGTGAGGCGGGGGGAAGCTGTATTGTCCATTATGTGCCTGTCTCTGTCGCTTGTTTGTTGCCGCTCGTCACGGCTCAACCCGGTTTTCCGGTATTGCTCAATGTTATAAGGCGAATGGCCGGCTGTGTCACCCGCGATGCGCCCCCCGGTGGCGGGTTCTTGCCCCCGGCAGCCGGGGCACGACCGCTCAGAACAGGAAATCGTCGGTTGTCAGCGTTGCGACATCGCGTAGCAACAGGCTGAAATCTGCGGTTCCGTTGCCATCGACATCCGCCAGAACCCGTAAGTCGCCCCCCGTCAACGCGCGGACGGCGATGGCTGCGCCCTCGCCGGGCAGCGCCCCGTCGAGATGGAGCTCCACCGGGCCAGTGAACAGATCGCGCAGGTCGATCCTGTCTTCGCCGGCGGCGAAGTCGCGGATCACATCGGCCTTGCCGCCGCGGGCGCTGTCGCCGCTGGCGGTGAACCGGAACACATCGTTGCCGGCCCCACCCCAGAGCACATCACGCCCGCCGTTGCCGATGATCACATCGTTGCCGGCGCCGCCTTTCAGCAGATCCTGCCCCAAACCGCCCTGCAACCGGTCCCTGCCGGCGCCGCCCAGCAGCCTGTCGGTGCCGGATTGTCCCAATAACGTGTCACGTCCGGCGCCGCCGAGCAGATCGTCCTGGCCGGCGCCGCCCAGCAGCCGGTCGTGCCCGGCGCCGCCCTCCAACCGATTGTCGGCCCGGTTCCCGGTGATCCGGTCGTCGCCGCTGCCGCCCAGCGCGTTTTCGATCAGCGAGCGCGGGTCATCTTCGAAGAGAAGCGCGTTGAAGATATTGCCGCGCGCCGCATGCCCGTCTCCCAGCCCGGCGAGCTGGGCCCGGCTGAACACCGAATGGCCGCCGGGGCTGAGGTCGATCTCCAGACCGATGACATATGCGCTCAGGTCATATGTATCCAGGCCGCCGCCGTCCCAGAGGGTGGCAAAGATCCGATTGTCGCCGGGCGCGATGGCCACCGCGCCGTCGATCAGCGTGTCGCCGCTGTCGGGGGTCCAGCTATAGGTGGTGTCGCCGCTATTGGTGCTGTAATCGGCGCCATAGAGATGTTGCAGCGCCGCGATATCCAGCATCATCCAGCTTTGTGCATAGCCGTAGGTTTCGTTGTAATACCCGGCGGTGGACGAGGCGCCGACATAGGCGCGATAGGTCATCACCGAAAACTCCATCGTGTCCCAGTCGTAGGGCAGCGCATCGAAGGCTCCGCTGGCCTCATGGCCGTGGGACAGGCCCAGGCCGTGACCGATCTCGTGAATGACGGTGAGCCAGGCGTAATTTCCCGCCTCGGGACTGGTGTAATCGCCAGCCCCGCCGATCGAGAACCAGACATCGCCGCCGGTCGCGTCGGGGTAGGGATAATAGCTCCAGGCGGTGCCATAGTTGAACGGGTCGGCGGTGGTCTGCGCCAGCCGGATCGTGGCCTGCGCATCGGTCGTGGGCGTGACTGACAGGGCGGTGAAACCTGCCAGCGAAAACCCGTCCGCGGCCGTGCCATCGGCGGCCAGTGCAAAGGCCGCTGCAGTTGCCATCGCCTCGGTCACGGGCTGAAAGCCGGCCGGCTCTCCCGCGCCGCCATCATAATCGCCATAGTCCAAGGCGCTCGATGGCAGGCTGAAGGTGATTTCGTCGTCCCCCCAGACGGTTTCCTGCAACAGGCCGTCAATCCGGCGATCACCCGATGACCGAGTGGTGGTGAGAGAGGTGGTCAGACCGCTCATTCAAGGGCTCCTCGTGACATGGAAGCGCGGCGACCCCGACCGGGGCGCCACCTCTGCCGGCAATGTCTCAGTCGTTCAGCAGCCGGGCGACGGCGGGAGCGAAATAGGTCAGCACCCCATCGCAGCCGGCACGTTTGAAGCACAGCAGGCTTTCCAGCATGATCTTTTCGCCGTCGATCCAGCCGTTCTGCGCCGCGGCCTGGATCATCGCGTATTCGCCTGACACCTGATAGGCGAAGGTCGGGACACCGAACATGTCCTTGGCGCGACGACAGATGTCCAGATAGGGCTGGCCGGGCTTGATCATCACCATGTCGGCGCCCTCGTTCAGGTCGCGCTGGATCAGCCGCATCGCCTCGTCCGAATTGCCCGGATCCATCTGATAGGTCTTCTTGTCCCCGGTCAGCGCGCCCGAGGCGCCGACCGCGTCGCGGAACGGGCCGTAATAGGAACTGGCGTATTTCGCCGAATAGGACAGGATCATCACCTTCTGATGGCCTTCGGCTTCGAGCGCGTCGCGCATCGCCTTGATGCGCCCGTCCATCATGTCGGACGGGCCGATGATATCGGCACCGGCCTCGGCCTGGGCCAGGGTCATCTTTACCAGCGCCTCGACCGTGCGGTCGTTCACGATCTCACCATTCTCGACGAAACCGTCGTGGCCGTTGATGTTATAGGGATCGAGCGCCACATCGGTCATCACCGCCATCTCGGGCGCTGCCTCCTTGATCGCGCGAATGGCGCGATTGCACAGGTTGTCGGGGTTCCAGGCCTCGGCGCAATCCTCGGTCTTCAGGCTCGGGTCGGTATAGGGGAAAAGGCAGATGGCGGGCACGCCGAGCTCCCAAGCCTCTTTCGCAGCCTTGGCGATCAGATCGACGCTGCGCCGCATCACCCCGGGCATCGAGGGCACCGGCTCTTCGATATTGACGCCGTCGCGCACGAAGACCGGCCAGATCAGATCGTCGGGCGTCAGGGTGTTCTCGCGAACCAGCGCGCGGATCGCGGGGGTCTGCCGGACGCGGCGGGGCCGGGCGGCGGGAAAGGGGGCGATGGTCGGTTTCATGGCGCGGACTCCTTGAACAATCGTCCATTGGGTGGCATGGAAAACCACCATTCATCAAGAGTATCTGTTACCGCACCCATTCGGGCAATGCGGTCACAAGTGGAAAAGGGCGCGGCGAGTGGACTTGTACACCACGGTTTTCGAGATGATCGACATGCGGTCTTTCTCGAACCTCTGGTACTGGATCGCCTTGGCGGTGGCCTGGTCCTCGGCCAGCCATTGGGTGCTGGGCGTGCCCTATGACATGGTGTTGCGGGCGCGGCGCCTGGGCGGGCAGGCCGAACGCGATCTTGAGGATATGGTCCGGATCAATGTGAACCGTCTGCTCTATATCGTGCGGGTGTCCGGCGCCTGGGGGATGGGGATCGCCTGTTTCCTGTTGACCGTTCTGGCGCTGAGCGGTTTCGTTTATCGGCTGGAATTCGCCCAATCTCTGTTCCTTCTGGGCTTTCCGATGTCGTTGGTGGGGCTGCTCAACAGCGCGACCGCCCATCAGATCGAGCGGGAACGCCCCTCCGGAGAGCTGTTGCGCAAGCGACTGATGCGCTGCCGGACCTATACCCAGATGATCGGCATGGCCTCGATTTTCGTCACCGCACTCTGGGGCATGTATCAAAACCTGTCGCTGGGCGTCCTGGGCTGAGCAACGGGCGAAAGGTAGAATAGATGACCGAAGCCAGCCATATCACCGTCGGCGGTGCCCCCGAAGGGTTTGACGCCCAGCTGATCCTGAACGAGATCGCGAAGACCGGCGCGCCGGTGCTGCATATCGCCCGCGACGACAAGCGGATGGAGGCGATGCGCGCGGCGCTCGCCTTCCTGGCCCCCGACATGCCGGTGATCACCTTCCCGGGCTGGGATTGCCTGCCCTATGACCGGGTGTCGCCCAATGCCAACATCTCGGCGGCGCGGATGGCGACCTTGGCGGCGCTGGTGCATCAGATGCCGGCCCAATTCGTGCTGTTGACCACGCTGAACGCCGCGACCCAACGCATCCCCGCGCGCGATGTACTGCGCGAGGCGGCCTTTTCGGCTCGGGTCGGTCAGCGGGTGGACGAGGTGCAGCTGCGCAATTTCCTGGTTCGCATGGGGTTCGTACAAAGCCCCACGGTGATGGAGCCGGGCGATTATGCGGTGCGTGGTGGTATCATCGACATCTATCCGCCGGGGGATGCGGGACCAGTGCGATTGGATTTCTTCGGCGATGTGCTCGATGGCGCGCGCGGCTTCGATCCGGCGACGCAGCGAACCACCGAAAAGCTCGATCTGGTGGAGCTGGCCCCGGTCTCCGAGGTGATCCTGGACGAACCGGCGGTCACCCGGTTCCGCCAGAACTATAGGTTGGAATTCGGCGCTGCCGGCACCGACGATCCGCTCTATGAGGCGGTGAGCGCCGGGCGCAAGTATCAGGGGATCGAACATTGGTTGCCGTTCTTCCACGATCGGCTGGAAACGCTGTTCGACTATCTGCCGGGCGCCACTATCACGCTGGACGATCAGGTCACCCCGGCGCGACTGTCGCGCTGGGACAGTATCGCCGATCAATATGAGACGCGACGGCTGGCAATGGCATCGAAATCGCGGATCGACACTGTCTATAAGCCGGTGCCGCCGGGGCTGTTGTTCCTTGACGATGCCATGTGGGAGGCGGAAATCTCCGGTCGCAGGGTGTTGCAGTTCCATCCGCTGCCGCAGCCGACAGGCCCCGGGGTGATTGATGCGGGCGGTCGCATCGGGCGTAATTTTGCCCCTGAAAGACAGCAGGAAAACCTAAGTCTTTTCGGTGTATTAGCCTCTCATATCAAGGCAAAGCTTCAGAAGGGGCCAGTGCTGGTGGCCTCTTATTCCGAGGGCGCGCGCGAACGGCTTTCCGGGCTGATCGAGGACGAGGGCCTGGCTGAGACCATCGCCATTCCCAACGGGACCCGGATCGGCAAACATGGGCTCTATCTTGCGGTCTGGGCTCTGGAGGCCGGCTTCGAGACCGGTGCTCTTACCGTCATCGCCGAGCAGGATGTTCTGGGCGACCGGTTGATCCGGGCCCCCAAGAAACGCCGCAAGGCCGAAAATTTCCTGACCGAGGCGCAATCGCTCAGCCCGGGCGACCTGGTGGTGCATGTCGATCACGGCATTGGCCGCTATCACGGGCTCGAGGTGATCACCGCCGCCGGCGCCGCACATGAATGCCTTCTGCTGGAATATGCAGAAGGATCAAGGCTGTACCTGCCGGTCGAGAATATAGAACTGCTATCGCGCTATGGCCATGAAGCGGGGCTTTTGGACAAGCTCGGCGGTGGCGCCTGGCAGGCCAAGAAGGCCAAGCTCAAGGAACGTATCCGCGAGATGGCCGACCGGCTGATCCGGGTCGCTGCCGAACGGGCGCTGCGCAAGGCGCCGGTGCTGGAGCCAGAGCATCACGCCTGGGAGGCCTTCTGCGCCCGGTTCCCCTATCAGGAGACCGACGATCAGCTGCATGCGATTTCCGATGTGCTGGGCGATCTCGACAGTGGCCAGCCGATGGACCGGCTGATCTGCGGCGACGTCGGCTTCGGCAAGACCGAAGTGGCGATGCGTGCCGCCTTCGTCGCCGCCATGTCTGGGGTGCAGGTGGCGGTCATTGCCCCGACCACCCTATTGGCGCGCCAGCATTTTGCCAGTTTTTCCGAAAGGTTCCGTGGATTTCCTGTTGCAGTGCATCAACTGTCACGCTTCGTGTCCAGCGCTGAGGCGGCGAAAACCCGCGATGGGCTGGCCAAGGGGACGGTGGATATCGTTGTTGGCACCCATGCGCTTTTGGCCAAGGGCATCCGGTTCAATAACCTCGGCCTGTTGATCATTGACGAAGAACAACATTTCGGCGTTTCGCATAAGGAGCGGCTGAAACAGCTCCGCTCCGACATCCACGTGCTGACGCTGACTGCCACGCCGATCCCGCGCACGCTGCAATTGTCACTGTCGGGCGTGCGGGATCTGTCGATCATCGGCACGCCCCCAGTCGACCGTCTGGCGATCCGCACCTATGTGTCGGAATTCGATGCCGTCACCATCCGCGAGGCGCTGCTGCGTGAACATTATCGTGGCGGTCAGAGCTTTTATGTGGTGCCGCGGCTCTCCGATCTGGCCGAGGTCGAGGCCTTCCTGCGCGATCAGGTGCCCGAGGTGACCTATATCACCGCCCATGGCCAGATGGCTGCCGGAGAGCTCGACGAGCGGATGAACGCCTTTTACGATGGCAAATACGATGTGCTGCTGGCCACCACCATCGTGGAAAGCGGGCTCGACATCCCCACCGCCAACACGATGATCGTTCATCGCGCCGACATGTTCGGCCTGGCGCAGCTCTATCAGATCCGCGGTCGGGTCGGGCGGTCAAAGACCCGTGCCTATGCTTATCTAACGACGAAACCACGCACTAGACTGACCGCCACGGCGGAAAAACGGCTGCGCGTGCTGGGCAGCCTCGATACATTGGGCGCAGGCTTCACCCTGGCCAGTCAGGATCTCGATATCCGCGGCGCCGGCAATCTCTTGGGCGAGGAGCAATCGGGCCAGATGCGCGACGTGGGCTACGAGCTTTACCAGCAGATGCTGGAGGAGGCGATCGCCAAGATCCGCGCCGGCGAGATGGAGGGATTGTCCGAGGCCGACGATCAATGGGCGCCGCAGATCAACCTGGGCGTCCCGGTGCTGATCCCCGAGGATTATGTCCCCGATCTCGACGTGCGTCTGGGGCTCTATCGCCGTCTCAGCAATCTCACCACCAAGGTGGAGCTGGAGGGCTTCGCCGCCGAGCTGATCGACCGCTTCGGCAAGCTGCCGAAAGAGGTCAACACGCTGCTGCTTGTGGTGCGCATCAAGGCGATGTGCAAACGCGCCGGCATCGCCAAGCTTGATGGCGGGCCGAAGGGGGCGACGATCCAGTTCCATAACGACAAGTTCGCCTCGCCCGCCGGGCTGGTGGAATTCGTCCAGGCGCAGAACGGGCTGGCCAAGATCAAGGACAACAAGATCGTGGTCCGGCGCGACTGGCGAGGGGATGCCGACAAGATCAAGGGCGCGTTCGCCATTGCCCGCGATCTGGCCGAAAAGGTGGTTGCCGAAAAGAAGAAGGCCGGCACCAAGGGCTGAACGGCAAAGGGCTTGGCCCTGCCAGCCCTCTGTCGCTGGCGGGCCAGACCGTCGCGCCGAGATCAGCCCTCGGAGGCGATCCGGCGGAAGACCCCCTGGGCGCGGCTGCAGACATCGGCTTCGGCGTCTCTCAGTTCGGCCTCCAGGAATACGGTCTTGCCGCCACCGCCGACCTGGCGCGCCTCGATCACGGCGCGGCCGGGGCTCAGTGCCTTGAGAAACTGGGTATTCATCGACAGCGTCACACAGCGCCGGCGCGGCTCGCCCGCGGGGGTATAGCAGGCCGCCATGCCCATGGCGAAATCCAGCCCGGTCATCGCCGATCCGCCATGCGCGATGCCCAATCCGTTCATATGCTTGTCCTCGACGTCGAAGACCACGCGCGACAGTCCGGGTCCCCAGGCGTCAAGTTCGACCCCCACCAGCCGGTTGAAGGCGCCGAGATCCATGTTCGGCATATCCTGGTCCCACATCTGATCGCGCATCTGATGTCCCTATCGCTGTTTCGCGCCTTCTATAGGACGGCGGGCACGGCGGGGGGAACCCGGAATGCCTACAGGAAGCCCCTTTTTTTGGCTGCAAATATCCTGGGGTGAGGGCCGCATGGCCCGAGGGGCAAAGCCCCTCAAAATCTTACCTCTGGGGGCAAAGCCCCTCAAAATCTTACCTCTGGGGGCAAAGCCCCCGAAAACCTGACGAGCAGGAAAACCTTTCATCCGGGCCAGCGGTCGCCGGGCTTTACCCTTGTGTTTCCGGCACCCGGATCTCGGTCATTGCCGCGATCACCAGCGGATCGAGGCCGGCACCGCCCGCCGTTACATACGCGGCCAGCGCCGCCCGCATGCGCGGCTCCCAGAAATCGTTGATATGGCCGGCGATCAGCTTGGCCTGATCCGCGCCGGGTTGGGATTTGAAGAAGGTGGCGATCTGGTTCGCCATCATCACCAGTTTATCAGGCGACATCTGCGGCTCCGGTCTTGATGCGGTGGGGGTGGGCGTAAAGGTCAAAGCCGCTGCCGCGGGCGAAGGCGGCGAGCGTGAGGCCGGCCTGTTCCGCCAGCTCTACCGCCAATGCGGTGGGGGCGGAGACGGCGATCAGAATCGGGCAGCCGGCCATCACGGTCTTCTGCACCATCTCGACCGACACGCGGGAGGTGATGACAAAGGCGCAGGCTCCGGCATCCTCGCCATCCCGCGCCAGAGCGCCGATCAGCTTGTCGAGCGCATTGTGGCGGCCGACATCCTCGCGCGCGCGGGCAATCGAACCATCGGCGCGCAATTGCCCGGCGGCATGGACCGCGCGGGTGCGGTCGTGCAGCGGCTGCCACTGGCGCAGCGCCTCGGTGGCGCGGGCGACATGGGCGGCGTCAAATCGCAGATCCGAGGCGAGGCTGGGCAAGGGCCGGATCGCCTGGTCTATTGAGTCGATGCCGCAGAGACCGCATCCCACGGGGCCCGCCATGCTGCGACGGCGCGCGGCCAGCACCGCGCCATGGCCGTGGTTCAGCCAGAACCGTGCCTCGATCCCCTTAGGATGGTGTGCGATCTCAAGCTCCTCCACCTGATCGGGGCTGTCGATGAAGCCTTCGGTCAGGGCGAAGCCGATGGCGAAATCCTCCAGATCGTCGGGGCTCGCCATCATCACCGCCTGAGTGCTGCCGTCGAAGACCATGGCCACCGGCACCTCGGCGGGCAGCGCACGGGTGATGGTGCGGGCACCATCGCGCTGGACCGAGAGGCCGGGGGTGGACAGGGCTGTCGGGCGGCGCATCGGGATTACTCCGCCGCCGGCAGGATGCGGCGCGAGCGTTCGGCCTGGGCGCTATAGGCCTCCTGCCAGTCGCTCGGCCCGTTCGACGGGCTGACCTGCACCGCCGTTACCTTGAATTCCGGGCAGTTGGTGGCCCAGTCGGAGTAATCCGTGGTGATCACATTCGCCTGGGTGTCCGGGTGGTGGAAGGTGGTATAGACCACGCCGGGGCTGACCCGGTCGGTGATCTGCGCCCTCAGCGTGGTCTCGCCCGAGCGCGAGGCCAGGCGGATCCAGTCGCCATCCCGGATGCCGCGCCCCTCGGCATCATGGGGGTGGATCTCCAGCACATCCTGATCGTGCCAGGTCACATTCTCGGTCCGCCGGGTCTGGGCGCCGACGTTATACTGGCTGAGGATGCGTCCCGTGGTCAGCAGCAGCGGGAAGCGCGGGCCGGTCTTCTCGTCGGTCGCCACATATTCGGTGATCATGAACCGACCCTTACCGCGCACGAAGCCGTCGACATGCATCAGCGGCGTGCCCTCTGGGTGTGCCTCGTTACAGGGCCATTGCACCGATCCCTTTTCATCCAGCAGATCATAGGTGACACCGGCAAAACTGGGGGTGGTGGCCGCGATCTCGGCCATGATCTGGGCCGGGTGGGTATACTGCCAGTCCGCGCCCATGGCATTCGCCAGCATCTGCGTCGCTTCCCAATCGGCATAGCCGGCCTTGGGCGCCATTACCCGGCGCACCCGATTGATGCGGCGTTCCGCATTGGTGAAGGTGCCATCCTTCTCAAGGAAGGAGGAGCCCGGCAGGAAGACATGGGCGTAATTCGCCGTCTCGTTCAGGAAGAGGTCATGAACGATGACGCATTCCATCGCGGCCAGGCCGGCGGCCACATGTTTGGTGTCCGGATCCGATTGCAGGATGTCCTCACCCTGACAATAGAGGCCCTTGAAGCTGCCATCGACGGCGGCATCGAGCATGTTGTTGATCCTGAGGCCCGGCTCCGGGTCGATCTCCACGCCCCAAGCCTCTTCGAAGACGGCGCGCACCTCGGGCAGTTTGACATGGCGATAGCCCGGCAGTTCGTGCGGAAAGCTGCCCATGTCGCAGGAGCCTTGCACGTTGTTCTGGCCCCTGAGCGGGTTCACCCCCACACCGGGCCGGCCCATGTTGCCGGTCAGCATGGCGAGGTTGGCAATGGCCATCACGGTGGTGGAGCCTTGCGAATGCTCCGTCACCCCCAGCCCGTAATAGATCGCCCCATTGCCGCCCTTGGCATAGAGACGCGCCGCCGCGCGCAGTTCCGCCGCCGGCACGCCGGTCAGCATCTCGGTCGCCTCGGGGCTGTGGCGCGGGTCGGAGGCGAATTCCATGTAAAGCTGGAATTCGTCCCAGTCGCAGCGTTCGCGAATGAAGGCCTCGTCATAAAGCCCTTCGGTCACGATCACATGGGCGAGTGCGGTGACCACGGCGACATTGGTGCCGGGGCGCAGGGCCAGGTGATGGGCGGCGCGGATATGCGGCGATTTCACCAGGTCGATGCGGCGCGGGTCGATCACGATCAGCTTGGCGCCCTGACGCAGCCGCTTCTTCAGCCGCGAGCCGAAGACCGGGTGGCCGTCGGTCGGGTTGGCGCCGATCACCAGCACCACGTCCGCGGCTTCGATACTGTCGAAATCCTGGGTGCCGGCCGAGGTGCCATAGGTCTGGCCCAGCCCGTAGCCGGTGGGTGAATGGCAGACCCGGGCGCAGGTGTCGGTATTGTTGTTCAGAAACACCGCGCGCGCCAGCTTCTGCACCAGATAGGTTTCCTCGTTGGTGCAGCGGCTGGACGTGATCACGCCGATCGAACGGCGGCCGTATTTCTCCTGCAAGCCCCGCATGCGGGTGGCAGCGAAACTCAGCGCCTCGTCCCAACTCACTTCCCGCCAGGGTTCCTCGATGCTGTCGCGGATCATCGGCGACAGGATGCGGTCGGGGTGGGTGGCATAGCCATAGGCGAAACGGCCCTTGACGCAGCTGTGGCCGCGGTTGGCCTTGCCGTGCTTCCAGGGCACCATGCGCACCAGCTGATCGCCCTGCATCTCGGCCTTGAAGGAACAGCCGACGCCGCAATAGGCGCAGGTGGTGATGACCGATCGGTCGGGGGTGCCCAGTTCGATCACCGATTTCTCCTGCAACGTCGCGGTCGGGCAGGCCTGAACGCAGGCGCCGCAGCTCACGCAGTCGGAGCTGAGGAAATCGGTGCCCCCGGCGGAGACCCGGCTGTCGAAACCGCGCCCCTCGATGGTGAGCGCAAAGGTGCCCTGAACCTCTTCACAGGCGCGAACACAGCGGTTGCAGACGATGCATTTGCTGGGGTCATAGGTGAAATAGGGGTTGCTGTCGTCCTTGGGCAGCCATTCGGGGTTGGCGACGCCAGAGGTGTCGCGCGGGGCGAAGTGATTGGCAAGCGGGGCGGTTTCGGGCGCCTGATAGCGCACGTCGCGCAGGCCCACGGCGCCGGCCATGTCCTGCAGTTCGCAATCGCCATTGGCGGCGCAGGTCAGGCAATCGAGCGGGTGGTCGGAGATATAGAGCTCCATCACCCCCTTGCGGATCTTGCGGATCTTGTCGGACTGGGTGTGCACCACCATGCCCGGATGCACCGGCGTGGTGCAGGAGGCGGGCGTGCCGCGCCGCCCCTCGATCTCGACCACGCAGAGCCGGCAGGAGCCGAAGGCATCAAGACTGTCGGTGGCGCAGAGCTTGGGGATTTGGGTGCCGATCTCGGCCGCCGCGCGCATGACCGAAGTGCCCTCGGGCACCGTTGCCTCGACGCCGTCGATGGTCAGCGTGACCGGCTTGCCATGTTTTTCGGGCGTGCCCATGTCGCGGGTATCGTCCCAGGGGATGATGAAGTCTTTCATCGCATGACCTCCTGTGCGGAGCGGAAAGGCAAAGTAAGAAGGGCGGCGCCCGACCCTGGGTGGGCGATACGTGGAGAAGGTTGCGCCCTCATTCCGCCGCCTCCTTCACCGTACCGAACTCTTCCGGGAAGCGTTGCAGCGCCGATAGCACCGGATAGGGGGTGAAGCCCCCCAGCGCGCAGAGCGAGCCGTCCTTCATCACCTCGCAAAGATCGGTCAGGAGCGGCACTGCGCCGGCGTCGCCAGCGGCGATGCGATCCAGCGTCTCGACCCCGCGCACCGCGCCGATGCGGCAGGGGGTGCATTTGCCGCAGCTTTCCACCGCGCAGAATTCCATCGCGAAGCGCGCCATCTTCAACATGTCGGCGCTGTCGTCGAAGACCACCACGCCGGCATGGCCGATCAGCCCGCCCTGGCCATCGAATTCCTCGTATCCGAAGGGGGTGGCGAAATCGTCGTGAGAGAAATAGGCCCCCAATGGTCCGCCGATCTGCACCGCCTTGACGGGGCGGCCGCTGGCAGTGCCGCCGGCAATCTCTTCAACCAATTGGCCCAGGGGCATGCCGAAGGCGGTCTCGAACAGCCCGCCGAACCGCACGTTGCCGGCGATCTGTACCGGGATGGTGCCCTTGGACCGGCCCAAGCCGAAATCGGCATAGAACTGCGCGCCCTTCTCGAAGATCACTGGCACGGTGGCGAGCGAGATCACGTTGTTCACCACCGTTGGCCGGCCCAGGAACCCCTCCAGCGCTGGCAGCGGCGGTTTCGCCCGCACCACGCCGCGCTTGCCTTCGAGCGAGTTCAGGAGCGAGGTTTCCTCGCCGCAGACATAGGCGCCGGCGCCGACCCGTACCTCCATGTCGAAGGCATGGCGTGAGCCCAGCACAGAGGCGCCCAGAACGCCTTCGATCCGGGCAATCTGGATCGCCTGGCGCAGCATGTCGATGGCGACGGGATATTCCGACCGGATATAGACATATCCCTTGGTCGCCCCGGTGCCGAGGCCGGCAATCGCCATGCCCTCGATCAGGCAGAACGGATCGCCCTCGATGATCATCCGGTCAGCGAAGGTGCCGCTGTCGCCCTCGTCGGCATTGCAGACGATATATTTCTGCGGCGCTTTCGCCATCCGCACGGTGTCCCATTTGACGCCGGTGGGGAAACCAGCACCACCGCGTCCGCGCAGGCCCGAGGTCTTGACCTCCTCGACGATCTGCAACGCATTCATGCCAAGGGCGCGGCGCAGACCGGTCAGCCCGCCATGCGCCTGATAGTCGGCCAGGGACAGCGGATCGGTCAGGCCGCAGCGGGCAAAGGTCAATCGGGTCTGATGGGCGAAGAAGGGGATGTCCTCGACCCGGCCCAGCGTTTCGATCTTGCCGTCGAACAGGGCAGGAACGTCAGAGGCCGCAAGCGGGCCATAGGCCAGACGCTCGCCGTTTTCCTCGATCTCGACCAGCGGTTCCAGCCAAACCATGCCACGGGTGCCGTTGCGGATCAGCTCGATCTCCAGTCCGCGGGCCCTGGCCTCTGCCTGGATGGCCTCGGCCACCTCATCGGCGCCAAGCGCCTTGGCGGCGGAATCGAGGGGGATGTAAATCTTCATGCCTCGATCTCCCCGATGATGCGGTCGAGCTTTTGCGCATCGACCCGGCCCAGCAACTTGCCGTCAACCATGGCGGACGGTCCGCAGGCGCAAAGCCCGAGGCAATAGACCGGTTCCAGCGTGACGGCGCCGTTTTCGGTGGTGCCGTGCCACTCCACCCCCAGGCGTGCTTGCGCGTGCTCGCCAAGCGCGGCCCCGCCCATGGCCTGGCAGGCCTCTGCCCGGCAGATCTTCACCACATGGCGACCGGCGGGCAGGGTGCGGAAGTCGTGATAGAAAGAGACGACGCCATGCACCTCGGCCCGCGAGATGTTCAGCGCTTCGGCGATCAGCGGCTGGGCGATGTCGGGGATCACCCCGTAAGCGTCCTGTAGGGCGTGGAGGATGGGCAGCAACGGGCCTTCGAGGTCCGAGACCCCGGCGATCAGCGCCTTGATCTCATCTGTGTCCGGCTGCGGGATGTCCCGTGGCATGGTATCGTACTCCCAATGTCTTGAGAGGGATCTGTGGGCTGTTCTGCCGCAAATCAATATTGAAGTTTCGTTAAGTGATAGAAGGTTTCTATCAACTGACTGCAGTCAGTCGCCGCGCTTCAGCCCCTCGGCCAGCTTCATCAGTGCCTGCAGCACCGGAGTGCGCGGGTCCTGGTGCGGTGCGATCAGCCCCACCTCGGGCCGGGTGCCGCGCCGTTCGATCGGCACCAGGGCCAGATCGTGACCGGCGGCGGTGAACCGCGCCATGTCCTCGGGCAGGATGGTGACGAAAGGGCCATTGAGCACGTTCGAGACCATGACGATGGTGGAATTCGATTCCACCAGAACCCGCGGCTCCACCCCGGCCTCCATCAGGTTGCGGTTGATGATGCGGCGGTTCTGCATGTCGGGTGTCAACAGGCAGAGCCTGAGATCGCCAAGCTCGGCCCAGTTGACCCGCGCCCGCGCAGCCAGCGGGTGCTGCGGCGGACAGACCAGCGCGTAATCCTCGCGGTAGAGCGGTTCGGTCGTCATGCGTCCCAGCGGTTCGTTGTCGAGATAGGTGATCCCGGCATCGACATCGAGATTGTCGAGCATCTGCAGGATTTCGCCCGAGGAGCGCGACAGCACGGTGAAGGTGACATTCGGATGGCGTTCGGCGTAGCCGGCGGTCAGCCGCGCTGCCCAGGTCAAGGCGGTGGGAATGACGGCGATGCGCAGGTGGCCGGCGAGCCCGGCATGCGAGGCGCGCATCTCATCCCGCAACCGGCGGCTGTCGCCGACGATGCGCCGCGCCCACTCCAGCGCGCGCTGCCCCTCGGGTGTCAGTCCGCCATAGCGCGATCCGCGCTGCACCAGCCGCACGCCCAATTGTTCCTCGAGCTTGCGAATGCCGGCGGACAGGGTGGGCTGGGTGATCCCCATGGTTTCGGCGGCACGACCGAAGTGCTTTTCCTTGGCCAGCGCCAGCAGCATTTCAAGCTTGTCGATCATCGGGAATGCCTATCGGAACGCGGGACACCGATAGAGATCCTAGGATGAATATTTCCCAAAGGTCCAGCCCAGAGGCACGTTAGCGCAGCATGTCCGGTAATTTGGGAAAATGCCAATTCCCCCTTAAGTCTTTGATAACCATCGTGACTTCAGGGGAAAGTGGCGGAGAGACAGGGATTCGAACCCTGGGTGGGCTTGCACCCACAACGGTTTTCGAGACCGCCCCGTTCGACCACTCCGGCACCTCTCCGCGGGGGTCTGTGAGGGGTGCGTTTAATGGCAATCGCAGGGGGGTGCAAGGCCCGTTTTCGGCATCCTTCCGCTTTTCTTGGAATTTCCGTTGCGGGCGGCGTGGAAACTTCTACCTTCCGGCTATGAACATGCTGATCCTCCCCCGTTTCACCCCAGTTTTCCGCCGGCATGGCCTGTTGGCGGTCCTCTCTGTCCTGCTGCTGATCGCGCTGCAGATGTTGCCGCAACCGGCGCGGGCGGCGGATCGAACGCGGATCGAAAGCTTTTTGCAGGTGACCGGATTCGATGTGGCGCTGGACGCCATCGGGCAATCGGCAGGCGCGGCGCCGACCATGCTGGGGCTCGATCCCGGCGCCTTCGGGGCGGAATGGGAACGGTTGTCGGCGCAGGTCTTCGACACCAAGGTGATGCGGCGTCTGGCGCTGGAGCTTTTGCAACCGACCCTCAAGGACGACTGGCTGGATCACGCCATGGCCTTCTATGGCTCGGCTCTGGGCAAGCGGCTGGTGGCGGCGGAGAATGCCGCGCAAAGCAGCGAGGCCAACCAGAGCGAAGAGGAGGAGGGCGCCCAGCTGTTGGAGCAGATGCGCGCCGAGAATGCACCCCGAGCGGCCCTGTTTGATCAGATGATAGACGTGATCGGAGGCACCGAGGCCAGCGTTCGGGCGCTGCAGGAGATTCAATATCGTTTTCTGATGGCCGCCAGTGTCGCCGGTGTGATCGAGCTGCATACCGATTCCGACGGGTTACGCGCGCTTCTGGATGAGAATCGCGCCGAGCTGACTGCAGAGATCCGGCAATCGTCTCTGGACAAATCCGCCTATACCTATCGCGATTTCAGTGATGAAGAGATCGCGCAATATATAGAGGCCTTGAAGACGCCGGAGATGCAGAAGGTCTATGAACTGCTGAACGCGGTGCAATTCGAAGTCATGGCGAACCGGTTCGAGGTTCTGGCCGGTCGTATGGCGACGCTGGGCAAGGGCGAGGATATCTGACCCATGCGCCGGCTGCTGTTCCTTGTACTGCTGGCGCTGACGCCTGTCGGGGCGTTGGCCTCCGGGGTCGAGGAACTGGCGCGACTGCTTGACGTCGAGGGGCTGGCGCAGGCACTGCACGACGAGGGGCTGCAGCAGGGCGCCGCGCTGGATGCCGCGCTGCTGGAGGGGCAGGGCGGGGCGCATTGGGCTGAAGAGGTGGCGGCGATCTATGACGCCGATGCGATCGCCAGAACCCTTCACGATGCGTTGGCGAGCGGGCTGACCGAAGAGGAGGCTGCCGCTGCAGTGGCATTCTACGACATACCGCGTGGTCGCCGGATCGTGACGCTGGAGCTGTCGGCGCGCCGGGCGCTGAGCGACCCCGATACCGAGGCCGCCGCGCAGGAGGCCTGGCGGCAGCTTGAGCCCCGTAGGCCGGTGTCGGCGCTGGTCGGGCAGGTGACGCGCTATATTGAGGTCAACGACCTGATCGAGCTGAACGTGCAGAGCGCCCTGATCGCGCGTTATGCCTTCCTGAGCGGGCTGGCCGACGGTGGCGGGCCCGGCGTCGGGCCGGATCGGCGTTTGATGCAGGTTCTGGGGCAGGAGGCGGCGACACGGGCGCAAACCCGGGACTGGCTTTATGCCTATCTTTTGATGGCCTATGGGCCGCTGTCTCCCGAGGAACTGCGCGCCTATGTGGACTTTTGCGAAACCCCTGCGGGGCAGGCGCTGAACCGGGCGCTGTTCAAGGGCTTCGGGGCGATCTATCCCGATATCTCCTATCGGCTGGGTGGGCGGCTGGCCGCAGCGATGGGCGCCCGCCGGCTCTAGCGAGACGCGGACCATCTGTTCGCGCCGATGTGAAAGGGGTTTGAAACGGCGGGTTTGGCGCGAAAACACCATGGGCTACGGGGGAAACCTGTTGACAGAATGGCTGCCCGACGCCATAAGCGCGCATCCCGGCCCGTTTTTTGCGTGCCGGGTTTCTCTATCATGACGCCCCCGACGGGGCGCGCTGTCTGACGGTGGTGCGGGTGCAAGCCCCGGCCGCAAACGCCCCGGACGGGGGGCCACAGGACGCGGCAAGAAAAGGAATGACCCAATGTTTGCGGTCCTCAAGACCGGTGGCAAGCAGTATAAAGTCCAGGCGGGCGACGTGCTCCGCGTGGAAAAACTGGCTGCCGATGCCGGCGAAAAAATTCAGTTCAACGACGTTCTGATGCTGGGTGGCGATGCCCCCGTCGTCGGTGCCCCCTTCGTGGCCGGTGCCGCCGTTCAGGCTGAAGTGATCGACCAGGTCAAAGCCGACAAGGTGATCCACTTCGTTCGTCGCCGCCGGAAACATTCCAGCAAGCGGACCAAGGGCCATCGTCAAAAGCTGACCCTGATCAAGATCACCGACATCCTGACCTCGGGCGCAGATGCCACCGGCATCAAGGCTGCCACGGGCAAGGGCGCCGATGTTCCCGCTTCGGCTGCTGCCGCTGGTGCCGACGATCTGACCAAGATCACCGGTGTCGGTCCGGCCGCTGCCAAGAAGCTGGTTGAAGCCGGCCTGAGCAGCTTTGCCCAGATCGCAGCCTTGTCGGATGCCGATATTGCTGCTATCGACGCGGTCAAAGTGAAACCCGAATGGGTTGAGCAGGCCAAAGAGCTGGCTCAAGCGTAAGGAGAGAGACGAATGGCACACAAAAAAGCTGGCGGTTCCTCCCGCAACGGTCGCGACTCTGACGGTCGCCGCCTTGGCGTAAAGCTCTATGGCGGTCAGGCCGTCATTCCGGGCAACATCATCGTGCGTCAGCGCGGCACCAAGTTCTGGCCGGGCGAAGGCGTTGGCATGGGCAAGGATCACACGATCTTCGCCGTGACCGATGGCGCCGTGAAGTTCCACAAAGGCCTCAAGGGCCGCACCTTCATTTCGGTCCTGCCGGTGGCGGAGGCCGCTGAGTAAGCCGTAACCTGAAGGGTTCAAGAACTTAGGGGATCGGCGAAACCGCCGGTCCCCTTTCTTGTTTCCGGGCTGCGACAGACCGCGGCCTTGCGGGAGGCGGGGACAAAAAACATATGAGTATCACGGTTCGCTGCAAAAGCAGTCCGAAGGCCCTGTGAAGTTCGGAGGAGGAACGGACAGATGAAGATGGATCAGATCATGGCTCAGCCCATCATCGAAGCCGAGCGCTTTACGCTGCGCCCGGTCCGGCGTTCGGACATGGGGCTGATCGAGCTCTATGCCGGCGATGTGCGTGTGGCGAAGATGACCACCTCGATCCCGCATCCCTATCCGCCCGGTGCGGCGGAAGCTTTCGTGACCCGCGCAATGGATCCGGAAACCGAGGCGGTGGTCTGGGCGATCGACGGCACCAAGGCCGGCGAGGCCGAGCTGTTGGGGCTGATCAATCTCAAGCAGATGGACCGGAACCAATCCGAAGTCGGTTATTGGGTGGCGCCGTTGTTCTGGAACACCGGGCTGGCCTCCGAGGCGCTGGAAGTGCTGATCGCCGCCAACCCGCTGAAGAATGCCGCCATGTTCGCTAGTGTCTTTCAGGACAACCCGGCCTCGGCCCGGGTGTTGACCCATTGTGGTTTCGCCTATCTTGGCGATGCCGAAATATACTCGGTGGCCCGTGACGCCACCGTACCCACCTGGACCTACAGCCGAAAACTTTGATTGTGGCTGGATGGTCCTTTGCGTTAGGGAACGCTCATGAAATTTCTCGATCTCGCAAAGGTCTATATCCGGTCCGGCGCCGGAGGTAACGGATGCGTCAGCTTCCGGCGTGAAAAGTTTATCGAATACGGCGGCCCCGATGGCGGGGACGGCGGCAAGGGCGGTTCGGTCATCGTCGAGGCGGTCGACGGGCTGAACACGCTGATCGACTTCCGCTATCAGCAGCATTTCTTCGCCCAAAACGGCCAGTCCGGCATGGGCCGCCAGCGCACCGGCAAGGATGGTGAGGATATCCTCCTGCGGGTGCCGGTCGGCACCGAGATCCTCGATGAGGATATGGAGACGGTGATCGCCGACCTGTCGACGCTGGGCGAGCGGGTGGTTCTGGCCCGCGGCGGCAACGGCGGTTTTGGCAACCTGCATTTCAAGACCGCCACCAACCAGGCGCCGCGCCGGGCCAATCCGGGGCAGGAGGGGATAGACCGCACCATCTGGCTGCGGCTGAAGCTGATCGCCGATGCCGGGCTTCTGGGACTGCCCAATGCGGGCAAGTCGACCTTTCTGGCCGCGACGTCGAACGCACGGCCCAAGATTGCCGATTATCCCTTTACCACGCTGCACCCGAATCTGGGCGTTGTCGGTGTCGACGGGGTGGAATTCGTGGTGGCCGATATCCCCGGTCTGATCGAGGGCGCCTCGGAAGGCCGTGGTCTGGGCGATCTGTTCCTGGGGCATGTCGAACGCTGTGCGGTGCTTTTGCATCTGGTGGACGGCACCTCTCCCACGCTGGTCGAGGATTACGAGACCATTATCGGCGAGCTTGAGGCCTATGGCGGTGAGCTGGCCGACAAGCCGCGGGTGACGGTGCTGAACAAGGTCGATGCGCTCGATGATGAAGAGCGTGCGCTGGCCAAGGAGATGCTGGAAGAGGCCGTCGGCGGCCCTGTCCTGGTGATGTCCGGCGTCAGTCGCGAAGGCGTGACCGAGGTGCTGCGCGCGCTGCGCGCCCGCATTGACGACGACCGCCTGCGCCAGAAACCTCAAGAGGAGTCGCAATCGTGGCAACCCTGACCGACGCCAAGCGCGTGGTGGTCAAAATCGGCTCGGCCCTGCTGGTGGACCGGGTGACCGGAGATCTGCGCGCAGATTGGCTGAAATCCCTGGCCGAGGATGTGGCGGCGCTCAAGGCGCGCGGCATGGATGTGGTGCTGGTGTCCTCCGGCTCGATCGCGCTGGGGCGCGGTGTGCTGCGGCTGCCGCGGGCGGAGCTGGCGCTGGAGCAATCCCAGGCCGCTGCCGCCGTCGGCCAGATTCGGCTGGCCCGCGCTTATGAAGAGGTGCTGGGGCCGCATGGCATCACCACCGCCCAGGTGCTGGTGACGCTGGAAGACAGCGCCGATCGCCGCCGCTATCTCAACAGCCGGGCGACGATGGAGACGCTTCTTGGCTTTGGTGTGGTGCCCATCGTCAACGAGAATGACACCATCGCCACGGACGAAATTCGCTATGGCGATAACGATCGGCTGGCGGCGCAAGTGGCGGTGACCGTCGGCGCCGACCGGCTGATCCTGCTGTCGGATGTGGATGGCTTCTATACCGCCAACCCGAACGACGACCCCACTGCCCGCCGCTATGACGTGATCGACGAGATTACGGCAGAGATCGAGGCGATGGCCGGCGATGCCGGGTCCGGCCTGTCGAAGGGTGGCATGAAGACCAAGCTTTTGGCGGCGCAGACCGCGACGGCGGCGGGCTGTACCATGGTGATCACCGAAGGGTCGCGGACGAACCCGCTGCAGGGGCTTGAGCAGGGTGCACCGGCCACCTGGTTTACGGCCCACATGGACCCGCAGACCGCCCGCAAGGGCTGGATCGGTGCGATGAAACCGCGCGGGTTGATCACCATCGACGCCGGCGCCGCCCGGGCCTTGTGCAATGGCAAGAGCCTGTTGCCCGCCGGGGTGACCAGGGTCGAGGGCGAATTCGGTCGCGGCGATCCGGTGGCGATCCTCGACCCCCAGGGGCACAAGATGGGCCAGGGGCTGAGCCGATATACCGCCCTTGAGGCCGAGAAGATCCGCGGCCATCACTCGGCCGAGATCGAAGAGGTTCTGGGCTATCCCGGTCGCGCGGCGCTGATCCACCGCGATGACATGGCCGTTCAGGGTTGAGAAATAACCTGTTGATGTGAAAGGCAGATGCGATGAAAGACAGCATGACCATCCCCGCCCTTATGGCTGAGATCGGCGCCCGCGCGAAAGCGGCCGCGGCAGAGCTGGCTTTCGCACCAGCCGCCAAGAAGACCGCCGCACTCGAGGCGGCGGCTGATGCGGTCTGGGCCCGGCGGGCCGAGATCATCGAAGCCAATGCCAAGGATCTGGAGTACGGCCGGAACAAGGGGCTGACCCCGGCGATGATGGACCGGCTGCGTCTGGACGAGGCGCGGATTCAGGGCATCGTCGGCGGGCTGCGCACGGTGGCGGCCCAGGCCGATCCGGTGGGCGCGGTGATTGCCGAATGGGACATGCCCTCGGGGATCCATATCGAACGGGTGCGCACGCCCCTGGGCGTTGTCGGCGTGATCTATGAATCGCGGCCCAACGTGACAGCGGATGCCGGGGCGCTCTGCCTCAAGGCCGGCAATGCGGTGATCCTGCGGGGCGGTTCGGAAAGCTTCCATTCCTCCAGCGCCATTCACGCCTGTCTGGTCGATGGGCTGAAGGCCGCGGGCCTGCCCGAGGACGCGATCCAACTGGTGCCGACGCGCGACCGCGCGGCGGTGTCGGAACTGCTGACGATGACCGATTACGTCGACGTCATCGTGCCACGGGGTGGCAAGGGGTTGGTCGGTCTGGTCCAGCGCGAGGCGCGGGTGCCGGTCTTTGCCCATCTCGAGGGGATCGTTCACATCTATATCGACGCTTCTGCCGATCTGGAAAAGACCCTGAAGGTGGTGATGAACGCCAAGACCCGACGCACGGGGATCTGTGGCGCGGCCGAATGCCTGCTGATTCACCAGGATGTTATCGACACCATCGGCAAGCCGGTGATCGAGGCACTTGAGAAGGCCGGGGTCGAGGTTCATGCCGCCGGAGCGCTGGCCGAGATCGCCGGCACCACGCTCGCGACCGAGGACGACTGGGGGCACGAATTCCTGGACATGATCATCGCGGCCAAGCCGGTCGAGGATGTCGATGCGGCCATCGCCCATATCCGCCGTTATGGATCGAA
This sequence comes from Pseudodonghicola xiamenensis DSM 18339, assembly GCF_000429365.1. Classification (GTDB taxonomy): domain Bacteria; phylum Pseudomonadota; class Alphaproteobacteria; order Rhodobacterales; family Rhodobacteraceae; genus Pseudodonghicola; species Pseudodonghicola xiamenensis. The sequence goes on from NZ_AUBS01000001.1 coordinate 521,822, forward strand.
CCATACCGATTGCATCATGGCAGAAGATTCCTGGGCGGTTGAGCGGTTTTTCCAACGGCTCGACAGCGCGATTCTTATGCACAATGCCTCGACCCAATTCGCCGATGGCGGTGAATTCGGCATGGGGGCCGAGATCGGTATCGCCACCGGCAAGATGCACGCCCGTGGCCCCGTCGGGGCTGAGCAGCTGACCAGCTTCAAATATCTGGTGACAGGCGACGGGGCAGTGCGGGGCTGAGGCCTCAGAAGATGATCGAAAGCCCGGCGTCCTCCTGCCGGGCCGTGATCTGCCGGCCGATCTGATCGGCGGCGGCAGGCAGCAGCAGATATTGAATCCGGGCGGGCGCGGGAACCACGCGTTCGCCCTGACCATCGAGCCAGGACCACAGCCCGGTGTCGACCGCGATCCGCTCTGCCCTTGCGGTGATTGTCCAGATGCCTTCGGCGACAGAGACCTCGATCTCGCCGCCACGCGGCAGCGCCGCCTCGAGGCAGAGGATCGCCAGAAAGGCCAACTTGACGTCCGAGCGCCGCTGCGCCCCCTCAGGACGCCAGACATAGGACACCCGGCCCTCATGGGCGATTTCCTTTAGCGTGGTGGTGATGTCCGATCCGGGCACCATCTGTTCGCCCGGCGCGCCGAAGGCGATGCGGAAGAACCGCAGCCGGGCGCTGGCGCCCTGGGCGCTGTCCGAAATCAGTTGAAATTCGGGTCCTGCCGGGGTGCCGGTCATCTCCAGCAGCTCAAGCCCATTGACGATGGCGCCGATCGGGCCGATCAGATCGTGACAGATGCGCGACGCGATCAGCGCCGACAGATCCTGCGGGGTAAGGTCGGTGGGATTCTTCATGAGGCTACTTTGACCGATGACTGATTTGAACTCCATACTGCAACCGGGCATGCTGGTGCGCCACCCCGATTGTCCCGATTGGGGCGTGGGGCAGGTGCAATCGAACATCGGCGGCAAGATCACCGTCAATTTCCGCGAGGCGGGCAAGGTGGTGATCGACGGCAGCCGCGTCGCGCTGGAGCCGGTGTTCGACGCCTGAAGCGTTCCGGGTTGCGGTTGCAAGTCTGCCTGTCGATGCGGTATCAGCATCCAACGCCCGACTTTCTATTGCGTTCAAGGACGACCATGCCAGACAGCGGCCCCGATTTTACGGTCAAGATTGCCGAAACCGAGGCCGAGCTGCGCGCCGCCCAGGCGTTGCGCTATGAGGTTTTCGTCAGGGAACTGGGCGCCGGTGGCGATCTGGTCGACCATGAGGCCGGGCTGGAACGCGACCGCTTCGATCCCTTCTTCGATCACATGATCTGCACCGATAGCCGCAGCGGCGCGGTGGTCGGTGTCTATCGGTTGCTGCGCGACGATCAGGCGAAGGCGGTAGGGCAGTTCTATTCCGAGGACGAATACGACCTGAGTGCGCTCAAGGCCTCGGGCCGCAAACTTCTGGAACTGGGCCGGTCCTGCCTGCACCCCGATTATCGCGGGGGTACCGCGATGTTTTATCTGTGGAGCGGTCTGGCCGCCTATGTCGCCGAACACGGGATCGAGATTCTGTTCGGCACCGCCAGCTTTCACGGCACCGATGTACAGGACTTGGCGCAGCCGCTGTCGATGCTGCATCACAATCACCTGGCGCCGCCGGAATTGCGCGTGCGGACGCAGCCGGCGCATTTCCAGTCAATGGATCTGGTGCCGGCCGATCAGCTCGATCGCCGCGGGGCCATGCTGAAGGTGCCGGCGCTGATCAAGGCCTATCTGCGCTTGGGGGGCTTCGTGGGCGAGGGGGCCTTCGTCGATCATGCCTTCAACACCACCGACGTCTGCCTGGTGCTGGACACCAGCCGAATGAACCAGCGACAGCGCCGCATCTATACCGGTGAGCGCGCCGGATGAGCGCCACCTGGGACAGCGAGACGCCGCCCGATCCGGTCAAGGTTTCGCCATTGGGCTGGGCGCTGGTGGCGATCCGGGGCGTGGCGCTGATCGCGCTGATCGGCATCTGCCTGGCAATCTTGCTGTTGCTGCGGCTGGTCGAGCGTCCGATCTGGGGGCAGGGTCGGCCGATCACCCCCTTCATCACCCAATTCGTCTGCCGCAATGCCTTTCGTATCCTCGGTATCGGTTTCGCCACCCATGGCAGGCCGCTGAAGGGGCGGGGCGCGGTGGTGGCGAACCACAGCTCCTGGCTGGATATCTTCACGCTGAACGCGGGCCAGCGGATCTATTTCGTGTCGAAGGCCGAGGTTGCCAATTGGCCCGGCATCGGCATTCTCGCCCGCGCCACCGGCACCATCTTCATCGAACGCGACCGCAAGCAGGCGCAGGCACAGACGGCGCTGTTCGAACAGCGGCTGCTGGCGGGGCACAAGCTCTTGTTCTTCCCCGAAGGCACCTCGACCGACGGGCTCAGGGTGCTGCCGTTCAAATCGACGCTCTTCGGAGCCTTCTATGCCGAGGATCTGCGCGATGTGCTGCAGATCCAGCCGGTCAGCGTCATCTATCACGCGCCCAGCGGGCAACCGGCCCGGTTTTATGGCTGGTGGGGCGATATGGGCTTTGGCCCGCATCTGATCAAGACGCTGTCGGCACGTCGGCAGGGGCGGGTCGATGTGGTGTTTCACCAGCCGCTCAACGTCGCCGATTATCCCGACCGCAAGGCGCTTTGCGCCATGGCCGAGGCTCTGGTGCGGGCCGGGGTCGCAGCCTATTTGCCGGCGCCGGCCGGGGCCTGACGGTTTTGCGCCCCGCGGGGGTTGCGCATCCGTCAAAGATCACTTATATGCCGCGCCATTCAAACCCGCAGGCGGGGTTTGGGCTGCATGGGAGAGACATCCCCATCGGTCCGCCGGTTGGAGCACAGGCTTCTGCACCCCCGCCCAGGCGTAAACCGGAAAGGAAAATACGCATGGCTCTTCCCGAGTTCACCATGCGCCAGCTGCTGGAAGCTGGCGTGCACTTCGGTCACCAAACCCAACGTTGGAACCCGCGCATGTCGCCGTTCATCTATGGCGCGCGCAACGGCATCCATATCATGGACCTGACGCAGACCGTTCCGATGCTGGATCAGGCGCTGCAAGCCGTTCGTGACACCGTCGCCAAGGGTGGCCGCGTTCTCTTCGTCGGCACCAAGCGCCAGGCACAGCAGTCGATCGCCGATGCCGCAGAGAAATCCGCGCAATATTACATGAACCACCGCTGGCTGGGTGGCACGCTGACCAACTGGAAAACCGTTTCCCAGTCGATCCAGCGTCTGAAAAACATCGACGAAGCGATGGAAACCGGCGCCGAAGGCCTGACCAAGAAAGAGCGTCTGGGCATGGAACGCGATCAAGCCAAGCTGCAAGCCAGCCTGGGCGGCATCCGCGAAATGGGCGGCGTGCCGGATCTGCTGTTCGTCATCGACGTCAAGAAAGAAGCCTTGGCGATCGCCGAAGCCAACAAGCTGGGCATCCCGGTCGTGGCCGTGGTCGATACCAACTGTTCGCCCGATGGTGTGGACTACATCATCCCGGGCAACGATGACGCCGCCCGCGCCATCGCGCTTTATTGCGATCTGGTCAGCCGCGCCGCTCTGGACGGCATGACCGCCCAACTGGGTGCTGCCGGTGTCGACCTGGGCGCTCTGGAAGAAGGTCCGGTCGAAGAGCTGGAAGAAGCCGCTGCCGAGGCTCCGGCGGAAGCCTGAGACAGGCTGTCACGCAATTGACATGCGGGGCGGGCTATGACCGCCCCGACGCACCACACGACTTGAGGAGAGCCAAATCATGGCAATCACTGCAGCACAGGTGAAAGAACTGCGCGACTCGACCGGCGCCGGCATGATGGACGCCAAGAAGGCCCTGACCGAAACCAACGGTGACATGGAAGCTGCCGTCGACTGGCTGCGGACCAAGGGTCTGGCCAAAGCGGCGAAGAAATCCGGCCGCACCGCCGCCGAGGGCCTGGTGGCCGTCGTCGTCGAAGGTGGCAAGGGTGTCGCTGTCGAAGTGAACTCGGAAACCGACTTCGTCGCCAAGAACGCCGAATTCCAGGCCATGGTCGCTGGCATCGCCAAGGCCGCCCTGGGCGTTGCCGATACCGAGGCGCTGAAAGCGGCCGACATGGGCGGCAAGACCGTCGAAGCCACCATCACCGACAAGATCGCCACCATTGGTGAAAACATGTCGGTGCGCCGCATGGCCTCGATCGAAGGCGACACCATCGTCTCCTACGTCCACAATGCCGCCACTGACGGTATGGGCAAGATCGGCGTTCTGGTCGCGATGACCGGCGGCGACGAAGCCTTCGGCAAGCAGGTTGCGATGCATATCGCCGCTGTGAACCCGGCGGCCCTGTCCGAAGCCGAGCTGGACCCGGCCGTGGTCGAGAAAGAGCGTCAGGTTCAGATCGACATCGCCCGTGAATCCGGCAAGCCGGAGCAGGTGATCGAGAAGATGATCGAGGGCCGGATGAAGAAATTCGTCGCTGAATCGACCCTGCTGAACCAGCCCTTCGTGATCAACCCGGATCTGACCGTCGGCGCCGCCGCGAAAGAAGCCGGTGCTGAAATCACCGGGTTCATCCGCCTGGAAGTCGGCGAAGGCATCGAGAAGGTTGAGGAAGACTTCGCCGCAGAAGTCGCCAAGGCCGCTCAGGGCTGAGCCCACGCCGTCCCGGCATCGTTCCGGGACAGGGTTCTAGGAATAGAAGGGCCGCGCAGTATTGCGCGGCCCTTTTCGATTCAGCGTCGGGCACAATCTTACGGCCCTGTGGCTGTGGTCCTGCTGCTTGTCGGGGGAAAGGCGGGGGAAAGGCGCCACAAGGGGACGGGGCCGCGCATTTCTGCACGACCCCGCTGTTTTCGAAGATCCCTTAGCGATGGGGATGGCAGGATCTTCTCAAAAACTCCGGCCCGAAGGCGGATCAATAGGCTTTCGTAACCGGAACGGATCAGAGAGCCCTGAAATAACAGGGAAGTCTTTCGCCGTTGTCCCCGGACCAAAGTCACCACTCACGGAACAGGGACATGATGATACCTTTGACCGAATGGGAAAAGTCATGGATTCCCTACCTTGCATCACAAAAGGTCGGGTCGTTCTCCGTCTTCAAAAGATTCTGTCAGGATTTCCGGAGAGTAAGGCACAACCGGACGTTCAGGCTTCGAGGATGAACATCTGATTGTGCAGGGCGGCTTTCAGAACCGCCTGGGTTGTGGTCTCGACGGCCAGGGCCTCGCGCGCCAGTCGCAGGTGCTTTTCCACCGTCGCCGGGGTCAGCCCCATCAGCACCGCGATATCCTGCATGGTTTTCCCGTCCCCGACCCATTGCAGAGCTTCGCGCTGGCGCTTGGTCAGGGTCCGGTTGGAGGTAACATGCGGCAGCGAGAGGATCTTCAGATGCGCGACATTGTTGATCAGCAGGATATCCTGGCCGTGCGCCTGCCAGGTCGCTTCGACATCGTCCTGGGTCATCCCCGCGCAGGCACAAAGCGAAATCGCCCCTTTGGTGCGCAGCGTGGCGGAATGGAAGCTGACGGTATAGCCGGCGGTGACCCCATGGAGCTGGTTGAATTCATAGACCTGTCGGGCCTTCGGCGTCATCTGTTCGGCGGCATGGAGCTGGGCGATGCGCCGCCAGCTGCCGGCGCCTTCGTTTTTGAGGGCCCAATGTAGCATGGGCGCGTGAAAATAGAGCCCCTGATGCAGGAAACCGTCGACATAGGCCTTGCCGTGGTTGGTGAGGATCACGAAATCCTCGGGATCGCCCAATGAGGTTTCGGTGCGGTAGCGGGTATAGCCGTAAAACAGCCGGTCAAACCCATAATCCGCCATCTGTTCGCAATGCGCCGCCCAGAGCTGTTCCAGCGTTGCGGCTCGGGTAATGTTTTCGAGACAGCTACGCAGCTTCATGCACGACCTCGGGCATTTCGGTGATTGCGCCACGAAATGGCAGGAGCCTTGCGATCCGACGCACGCGCGAAGAACCCAGAGGTTGGCGCCACCACGGTTTCATGGCCCAGACAAACAGGCCCCGGTCGCGGAACGCTCCGCCCAAGAAAGATTTGTTCTGTTTTCCCCATCGCAGAGGAAATTATCTAATCCGAAATAAACTGTCCAGCGTTTCACCGGCGGGACCGTGGAAACCGGACCCGCCATCCTCTCGGGTGGGATCAACTTTCCGTGTCGAAGACGATCATTCCCAGCCAGTCGGCGATCAGGGCAGGGCGGTCGCTGCCCTCGATCTCGACCGTCAGGCCGGTTTCGCGCAGGATCTGGCTCGGGCTGCGCTGATCGACGGAATTCAGCGTGAAACGGCCCCGCAACCGCGACCCGGCCTTGACCGGGGTCAGGAACCGCAACTTGTTGAAACCATAGTTGATGCCCATCACCTGGCCGGGTTCGGTCTCGAAGCAGTCATAGGCAAAACGGCTGGCCAGCGACAGGCTGAGAAAGCCATGAGCGATAGACCCGCCAAAGGGGGTTTCCTTGGCCGCGCGTTCGGGATCGATGTGGATCCACTGGTCATCGTGAGTGACCTCGGCAAAGGCGTTGATCATCGCCTGATCGACGGTGATCCAGTTCGATACGCCGATCTCGGTGCCGATTTGGGAGGTCAGTTTCTCCATCGCGGTTTCGATTGCAGTCATTTGGGTCTCCTTCCCGCAAAATTGTTTATTGTCTGTTCAGCGCTCGATCATGGATCAGGGCCGACGCGCACCATGCGCTTGCCCCGGTTCTCGCCGGCCAGAAGCCCGATCAGCGCCGCCGGGGCATTCTCAAGCCCATCAATGACATCCTCGATCACCTTGATCTGTCCAGTGCCCACCCAGGTCTCCAGCGCGCGTTGCGCGGCGGCCTCCTCATGGGCGAAATCCATGACGATGAAGCCCTCCATCCGCAGCCGCTTGACCACGACCATTCCGGGCAGGTTGCGCGGGCCGGTGGCGTTGTCGGTATCATACTGGCTGATGGCACCGCAGCAGACCACGCGGCCGCGGTCGTTCATCACGAAAAGCGCCGCCTCCAGCACCGGGCCGCCGACATTGTCGAAATAGATGTCCACGCCATCGGGGCAGGCCTTGCGCAGCGCCTTGAACATGCCGGGATCGCGGTAATCGACACAGGCGTCGAAGCCCAGCTCCTCGGTGACATAGGCGCATTTCTCCGGGCCTCCGGCGACACCGATGACACGGCAGCCCATCGCCTTGGCGATCTGGCCGACATAGCAGCCCACGGCACCCGCAGCGGCCGAGACTAGAACGGTTTCCCCCGCGATCGGACGACCGACATGGATGAGCCCGTGAAAGGCGGTCTTGCCCGCGATGCCGTAAACGCTCATCAGATGGGTGAGCGGGCGGACGGCAGGCACCTTTTCCAGCCCCTTGGCAGGACGGATCGCGTGGCCGGCCCAGACGGTTTCCCCCACCACCAGGTCGCCAGGAGTGAGGCCGGGGGCGTTGCTTTCAACCACTTCGCTCAGCGCATAGCAGGGCATGGCGTCGCCGGCATTGACCGGGGCGCGATAGGTGGCGCCCTGCATCCAGGCCCGCGCCGCAGCGTCGATCGAAATCAGAATGGTGCGCAGCAGGACCTCTCCGGCGCCGGGCGCCGGTAAATCGGCCTCGCGCGTCATGAAATGGTCGGGCGTGAGCGGGCCCTTGGGCAGCTCGACGATGGCGATTTCTGTGGTTTTCATGTCCTCTTCCCTTTTCTTCCATGGTCCCGCGCGGCTTGCGCCCCGCGCCGGGACCGTTAGCTTGCCACCCGAGCCATGATCCGAGGAGGAGCCCCCGAATGACCCGAGAATACCGCCAGCACGTCTATCGCCCGCCTGTCGGCGCCGCCGATCTGCTGCTGATCCGCCACGGTGAAAGCATGCCGGCGCGCCCCGGTGAATCCTTTCCGATGAAGGACGGCCACGGCGACCCGGCACTGCATGAAAACGGTCAGGCGCAGGCCCGCGCGGTGGGCGCACGGCTTGCGGCCGAGCCGATTTCGGCGATCTATGTCACCACGCTGCAACGCACCCATCAGACCGCCGCCCCCCTGGCAGATCACCTCGGCCTGACGCCGATGATCGAGCCCGACCTGCGCGAGGTGCATCTGGGCGACTGGGACGGCGGGCTTTATCGCATCAAGGCGGCGGAAAATGACCCGGCGTTCGAACGCGCCAAGGCCAATCGCGAATGGGGCGAGATCCCGGGCGCCGAGACCACTGCCGAACTTCACGCCCGGGTCCGCCGCGGGCTGCTGCGCATCGCCGCCGCCCATGCCGATCAGCTGGTCGCCGTCGTCGTCCACGGCGGCGTGATCGGCGCCGCCATGGCGATGGCGGCCCGGTCCGACGCCTTCGCCTTCAATGGCGCGGCGAACGGGTCGATCTCCCGCCTGGTGATCCGGGGCGAGGATATGACCGTTCGCGGCTATAACGATTGCGCGCATCTGGGCTGATACCCGGTCCCTGACCATTGGCTTCAGTCGATGGTCAGCACCACCTTGCCCATAGCCTGGCGATTATCCATCGACGTCAGCGCTTCGGCGGCCTGTTCCAGCGGGAAACGGGCGCTGATACGCGGCTTGACTTTGCCCTCGGCATAGAGCTTGGAAAGCTCGGCCATATTGGCGGCATGGCCTTCGGGCTCTTGCTTGACCGAGGCGCCCCAGAACACGCCGACGATCTGACTGCCCTTCAGAAGCGTCAGGTTCAGCGGGATTTTCGGGATGCCAGCGGGGAAACCCACCACCAGGAACCGGCCCTTCCAGGCGAGCGAACGCAGCGCCGGTTCGGCATAATCGCCGCCTACCGCGTCATAGACCACATTGACCCCATGCGGCCCGGCCAGCTCCTTGATCTGCCCCGCCAGCGCCTTTTGCGCGTCGCGATCCATGTCACGCGGATAGACCAGGGTTTCATCGGCGCCGACTTCGCGGCAGAAGGCGGCCTTTTCCTCGGACGACACGGCGGCGATCACCTTGGCGCCCATCGCCTTGGCCAGTTCGATCGCGGCCACGCCGACGCCGCTGGCGCCGCCCAGGATCAACAGCGTCTCGCCCGGTTGCAGATTGGCGCGGTCCTTCAGCGCGTGCAGCGAGGTGCCATAGGTGAAGACGAAACAGGCGGCATCCTCGTAGGGCATCACATCGGGGATCTTCACGACGCTCGCCGCATCGGCACAGACATGGGTGGCAAAGCCGCCGTGGCCGATCATCGCCAGCACCCGGTCGCCGGGGGCAAAGCCGGTGACGCCTTCGCCGACCGACAGAACCTCGCCCGCGATCTCGCCGCCCGGCGCGAAGGGGCGTTGCGGCTTGAACTGATAGAGGTCGCGGATGATCAGCGTGTCGGGGAAATTCAGCCCGGCCGCATGGACACGAATCAGAACCTGACCCTTACCGGGTTCCGGATCGGGCAGGTCGGCAAGCTGTAGGGTTTCAGGGCCGCCGGGGGCGGTGCTCAGCATGGCTTTCATGATGTCTCTCTCCCTTGTTCCGCGCAAATGACCGAACGGCAGCGCGGGTTGTTTTCAGTCATCCCGTCGAGAAACCCCATTGTCAACGGAAATTCGAAATGCAATTCTGCACAGCGGAATTGAAATGCGTAACATGAGGGGGAGGGCATGGCGCAATGAACGATGATCTAGCACAGTTTCGTGCCGAAATCAGGGCATGGCTGGAGCAGAACTGCCCGCAGGAGATGCGCGACGGCGCTGTCGGTGAGGATAGCACCTGCTGGGGCGGCAAGAACTGGAACTTTACGTCAGACGCCCAAAAAACCTGGCTGGAACGCTGTGCCGCCAAGGGCTACACGGTGCCGACCTGGCCGGTAGAATACGGCGGCGCGGGGATGAACCGCGATCAGGAAAAGATCTGGCTGGAAGAGTTGGCCACCATCAATGGCCGGCTGCCGCTGCAAAGCTTCGGTATCTGGATGCTGGGCCCGGCGCTTTTGCACTTCGGCACCCATGAACAGAAACTGCATTACCTGCCGCCGATCGCGCGCGGGGAAATTCGCTGGTGTCAGGGCTATTCCGAACCGGGCGCCGGATCGGATCTGGCCAGCGTGCAGACCAAGGGTGAGGACAAGGGCGATCACTGGCTGGTCAACGGCCAGAAGATCTGGACCTCCTACGCCGACAAGGCCGATTGGATTTTCGCGCTGATCCGCACCGACCGCGAGGCGAAGAAACATCTGGGGATCTCCTTCCTGCTGATCGACATGACCAGCCCGGGGGTTTCCACCAAACCGATTCGCTTGATTTCCGGAAAATCGCCGTTTTGCGAAACCTTCTTCGACAATGTTGAAGTTCCGAAACATCAGATCGTCGGCACCGAGAACCGCGGTTGGGACGTGGCGAAATACCTGCTGACCCATGAGCGCGAAATGATCAGTGGCTCGGGCCTGTTGGCCGGCGGCAGCCGATCGCTGGGGGCGATCCTGGCAGAGAGCGGCAATCTGGACGAGCCGGTGCTGCGCAGCGATGTGATGCGGCACGAGATCGACGGGCTTGCCTTCGGTCTGACGCTGGAACGCTACAAGGATCAGGCCGAGGCCGGAACCGGCACCGGGGACGCTTCGGCCATGCTGAAATACTACGGAACCGAGCTGAACAAGCGCCGGCAGGAGCTGATCATGGCCGGTGCGGGTAGCGATGCGCTGACCTGGGACGACGAGCGTGCACCGCATTGGCTGCGCAGCAAGGCGAATTCGATCGAAGGCGGCACCAGCGAAGTGATGCTGAGCATTATTTCGCGCCGAATTCTGGGGCTGCCGGGGTAAAGATCATGACGAAACTCATTCGTAGCGAAGAAGAAATCATGCTGGCCGACGCTGCGCGCGGCTATCTGGACGAGGCCGCCCCGGTGGCCAAGCTGCGCGCCCTGCGCGACGCGGGCGAGGCGCACGATCCGGCGCTCTGGGCCGAGATGGCGCAGATGGGCTGGACCGGCGTTCTGGTGCCGGAAGAGGCTGGCGGCTCTGACATGGGCCATGCGGCGGCCTGTGTTCTGGCCGAGGAGATGGGCAAGACCCTGGCGCCGACACCCTTTCTGTCGACCGCGGTGATCGCGGCGACTGCCCTGCGGCAGGTCGCCAGCGCGCGCGCCAAGGCCGCCCTGGCGAAGATCGCCGAAGGCACGGTCACCTATGCGTTGGCGATTGACGAAGGGTCGAAGTTCGATCCGGAAGCGATTGACCTGGTTGCGGAAAAGGACGGAAACGGTTTCCGTCTCTCGGGGCAGAAGCGGTTCGTGGTGGATGGTGGCTTTGCCGATCGTCTGCTGGTTTTGGCCAGGACTGAGGGCGGCGTGACGCTGTTCGACATTCCCGCAGACGCGACCGGGGTGACCCGTAGCGCCAAGCCGATGATCGACAGCCGCGATGCGGCCGAGATCACGTTCGACAAGGTCGAGGCAACGGGTGAGGACGTGCTGGGCACCGTTGACGATGCCATGGCCGTGCTGAAGCCTGCGCTGGAAGCGGGCCAGGCGGCGCTTGCCGCCGAACTGACCGGGCTTGCCGCCGGCGCCTTTGGTCGCACCGTCGGCTATCTGAAGGAACGCAAGCAATTCGGCACCTTGATCGGCACATTTCAGGCGCTGCAGCACCGCGCTGCTGATCTGTGGTGCGAATGTGAGGTGACCTCTTCGGCGATCCTGCACGCGGGGCGGATGCTCGACACCGATCCCGAGAATGCGGCGCTGGCGGTTTCTGTCGCCAAGGCGCGCGCCATGGATACTGCCTCGCTTGCGGTGCGCGAGGGCGTGCAGATGCATGGCGGCATCGGCATGACCGACGAATTCGACATGGGCTTTTACATGCGGCGTGCCCGCGTGGGGGCCGAATGGCTGGGCGATTACGGCTATCACGCGGGCGTGGTGGCTGGGCTGCGCGGCTTCTGAAAGGATTGAACGATATGACTCCTGAAAATCTGTTCTCGCTCGCTGGCAAGACCGCGCTGGTCACCGGCGGCGCCACCGGCATCGGTTTCATGGCCGCCGAAGGGCTGGTCAAGGCTGGCGCCCGGGTGTTGATCGCCAGCCGCAAGGCCGAGGCCTGCATCGCCGTCGCCAATGAGCTGAACGCCATGGGCGCCGCCGGCAGTGCCGAGGGCTTTGGCGGCGACGTCGCCAGCGAAGAGGGTATCGACGCCCTTGTGCTCGAGGTGAAGAGCCGCACCGAAACGCTTGATATCCTGATGAATAACGCAGGTCGCACTTGGGGGGCGCCGCTGGGGCAATTCCCCTATGATGCCTGGGGCAAGGTGATGGATCTGAACGTCACCGGTCCGTTCCATCTGACTCAGGCGTTGCTGCCGATGCTCAAGGCCTCGGGCACCATCGACGATCCGGCGCGGGTGGTCAATGTGGGCTCGGTCATGGGCGAGGTGCCGATGGGCGATGGCGCCTACAGCTATGCCGCCTCGAAAGCGGCGGTGATGCATCTGACCAAGATCCTTGCCAAGGAACTGGCGGGCGAGGCGATCACCGTAAACGCGCTGGCGCCGGGGCCGTTCCTGTCGAAGATGACCGCCTTCGCGCTGATGGGCGAGAAAGAGGCGGGCATCGCGCGCAACGTGCCGCTGGGCCGTCTGGGCCGGGCCGAGGATATCGCCGGCTGCATGCAGTTCCTGTGCGGACGCGGCGGGGCCTATATCACCGGCGCGGTGCTGCCGGTGTCGGGCGGCGTCAATGTGGTCACGGCGGGCAATTTGTTCGACGAAGGCCAAGAGTAAGGTTTCAAGGGAGGAAAACCGATGGATATCCGGTTTGATGGACGCGTCGCGATCGTGACGGGATCGGGCGTGGGTCTGGGTCGCAGCCATGCGCTGGGGCTGGCCGCGCGTGGCGCCAAGGTGGTGATCAACGATCTGGGGGCCAGCACCGACGGGCAGGGCAGCGACGCCAGCGCCGCCGCCAAGGTGGTCGATGAAATCCGCGCCGCCGGCGGTGAGGCAATCGCCCATGGCGCCGATGTCTCGAACGAGGCGCAAGTGGCGGATATGGTCGAACAGACCATGAAGAAATGGGGCCGGGTCGACGTTCTGGTCAATAACGCCGGCATCCTGCGCGACAAGACCTTCGCCAAGATGACGATGGACGATTTCCGCAAGGTGGTCGATGTGCATCTGATGGGCAGCGCGGTGTGCTGCCACGCGGTCTGGCAGATCATGCGGGATCAGAAATACGGCCGCATCGTGCTGACCTCTTCGGCGTCGGGGCTTTATGGCAACTTCGGCCAGTCGAACTATGGTGCCGCCAAGGCCGCGATGATGGGGCTGATGAACGTGCTGCATCTGGAAGGCGGGCGCGACAATATCCGCGTCAATACCCTGGCGCCGACCGCCGCCACCCGGATGACCGAAAGCCTGATGCCGCCCGAGGCGCTGGAGCTGTTGCAGCCGGAAACCATCACCCCGGGCCTGCTGTATCTGGTCAGCGAAAATGCGCCTTCGCGGGTGATCCTCGGCGCTGGCGCCGGCTGTTTCGCCGCCACCCGGGTTTACGAGACCGAGGGCGTGATGCTTGAAGGCGATGCCAACACGCCCGAAGGGGTCGCTGCGGTCTTTGACGAGATTCAGAACCCCGAGGGGCAGAAGGAGCTGACCGACGCCTTCCAGCAAACCCGCAAGTACGCCAAGAAAGCCGCCGACGCCAAAGGCCTGAAACTGCCCTGGGGCGACTGAGGCATGGCCGAGCTGATTGTGGTCCGGCATGGCCAGGCGTCTTTCGGCGCCGGCGATGCCGGCAGCTATGACCGGCTGAGCGATCTGGGACGGCAGCAGGCGGTGCTGGCGGGCGATGCCCTGCGCGCCGCCGGCTGGCTGCCTGACCGGCTGATCTGCGGCACCCTCGACCGCCAGCGCGAAACGCTGGCGGCGATGGGCTTCGATGGCGTGGCAGAGGAGCATTCGGGCTGGAACGAATACGACTTCCACGATCTGCTGGCCGTGCGCTTTGGTGGCGCGGTGCCCGATCCGGTGCGCGACGATCGAAAGACCCATTTTCGCACCCTGCGTGAGGTCATTCTCGACTGGCAGGGCGGCGGGCTGGTGGGGGCGGCGGAAACCTATGCCCAGTTCGCCCGGCGGGTCGAGGCGGCGCGGGCGTTTTCCACCGATACGGCAGCCGAACGGGTGCTGGTCGTCAGCTCGGGCGGGGCGATCGGCCAGTTGGTCGCGACCAGCCTGAAGGCGCCGCCCGATCAGATGATCGCGCTGAACCTGCAGATCAAGAACACCTCGATGTCGCGGTTCATCTTTGCCGGCCACCGCTTTTTCCTGCATGAATTCAATACGACCCCGCAGTTTGTCGGCCCCGAGGCCGCAAAGCTGCTGACCTATAGCTGAGCAAGCTGAGGAGGACCGATGACCAATTCGTCCCTGACACTCGATCTCGACGCGGTGGATGCTTATCTGCGCGCCAATCTTCCCGGCTATGAAGGGCCGCTGGAGGCCAAGAAGTTCAACGTCGGCCAATCGAACCCGACCTTCCTGCTGACCACGCCTGCGCGCAAATACGTTCTGCGCCGCAAGCCCATGGGGGTGCTGCTGAAATCGGCCCATGCGGTGGATCGCGAATACCGGGTGCAAAAGGCGCTGCAGGGGTCGAAGGTGCCGGTCGCCAAGATGCATCTGCTGTGCGAGGACGACAGTGTCATCGGCTCGGCCTTCTATGTGATGGATTTCCTCGATGGCCGCAATTTCGCCGATCCGCTGATGGAGGGCGAGCAGAACGCCACCCGCAGCGCCGTCATCGACGAGATGAACCGCGTGCTGGCCGAGATGCATATGGTCGACATCGACGCCGTGGGACTGGCCGATTATGGCCCAGAGGGCAATTACTTCGAACGCCAGGTGGGCCGTTGGTCGAAACAATACCGCGCCTCTGAGACCGAGGTGGTGCCGGCGATGGACAAGCTGATCGAGGCCTTGTCTGCCGCGATCCCGGCCGAGGACGGCCAGCGCACGCTGGTGCATGGCGATTACCGGATCGACAACATGATATTCGCCAAGGACAGCGCGCAATGTATCGGCATCCTGGATTGGGAATTGTCGACCATCGGGCATCCTTATGCCGATCTGGCTGCCGTCATCATGCAATGGCAGATGCCCCCGGGGACCGAGGGGCGTGGCCTGGCCGGTGTCGATCGTGCCGCTCTTGGTCTGCCGACGGATGAAGAGTTCATCGCCAAGTATTGCGAGCGGCGCGGATTGGAGAAGATCGACAATTTCGGCTTTTATCTGGCGTTTTGCTTCTTCCGCATGGCGGGGATTATCCAAGGGGTGCTAAAGCGCGCCATCGACGGCAATGCCTCGAACCCTGAACGGGCCATGAAATTGGGCCGCTATGTGCCGATGTTCGCCGAACACGGGCTGGCGGCATTGGAGCGAGGATAGGATCATGGATGCCGCCCCCGAGCTGGAGGAAGACAAGGACCGCAACTTCGTCACTGCGCTGGCGCGGGGGTTGGACGTGCTGCGCTGCTTTCGGCGCAACGAGATTTCGCTGACCAATACCGATATCTCGGAACGCACCGGGCTGCCGAAACCAACGGTGTCACGGCTGACCCACACGCTGTGCGTGCTGGAATATCTGGTCGCCGATCCGCGCAACGGCAGCTATCGGCTGGGGGCGGGGGTGCTGAATCTGGGCTTCGGCGTTCTGGCCGGCATGGATGTTGACGAACGCGCGCGGGAGCTTTTACGTGAACTGCGCGACGGGCCCAATTCCTATATCACTGCCGCATTGGGAGAGCGTTACCGCGATGAGGTGATCTATGTCGCGGTCCACCGCTCGCGCGAGGATGTGGCGCTGACCATGCATGTGGGATCGCGCCTGCCGCTGTTCCGCTCGGCCGTCGGGCGGGCGATCCTGGTCGGCACACCCGAGGATCAGCGCGATTATTGGTTCGAGGAGGCCGCGCGCTGCGATCCGGAAGGCGATGAACAGCGCCGGGCGGATTTCGCCCAGGCCAAGGCGGAATACGAGGCTCAGGGCTATTGCAGCGGCTATGGCGACTGGCGTGGCGATGTGAACGGCATCGCGGTGCCGGTGTTCTCGCTGAACGGGTCGCGGATCTATGGGCTCAATGTCGGCGGCCCTGCCTTCCATGTGAAAAAGAAACAGCTTGAGACCTATTACGCCCCAAGGTTGATCGAGGCGGGGCGGCAACTCAGCCTGCGGGAGTGAAAGGCCGCGGGAATCGCAGTTAGGGGGCGGAACTGAGTTCTGCACAGCGAAAGAAATAGCTCTGTTTCGCTCCCAAAGGACCCTACGTCACTTTTCGCCGACTGGGCCCGCGCGCAGGGTTTTGCGGAGCTGCCCTGTCCCCCTTGGAGCCGCCGCCGACATCGGATGCCCAAGGCGTAAAAAACGCCCCAAAACTGTATGAAATCTAAGTATTCCGACCACCTAGGCCGTGGTCTGGAAACGCCCCGGTTTTGTCGTAGACATGAACTGAAAATGCCTGTTCTTTCAGCAGTTTCCCGGGCGCAATTTCAGTGTTTGTGCAGCCACAGCAAAGCTTGACTTTGCCTCGTTATGTGCGAGGCTCGAGAACAGACCCGGCGCCATATCGCGCAAGATTGCCGGGTTCTCTTAGGGAGGAGAAATATGCGCAAATCTATCAAGTACGGCGTTAGCGCCGCGCTTGCGCTGTCGTGCATCGTCAGTGCAGCCGCTGCAGCAGAGAATGTCAAAATCGCCTTTATCGACCCGCTGTCAGGCCCCTTTGCCAGCACCGGCAGCAACGGGCTGAAGCAATATGAATTCGCCGCTGACGAGCTGGTGAACAAGAACGGGGGCGTGCTCGATGGGAGGAAGTTCGAGATCGTGGCCTTCGACAACAAGGTCAGCCCGAAAGAGTCGTTGATCCAGCTTCAGGTCGCCATCGACCAGGGCATCCACTATGTGGTGCAGGGCAATTCCTCGGGCGTGGCCAATGCGCTCACCGAGGCAATCGAAAAACACAACAGGCGCAACCCCGACAACCGGGTACTGTTTCTGAATTATGCTGCCGTCGATCCGGTGCTGACCAACGATAAATGCAATTTCTGGCATTTCCGTCTTGATGCCAACAGCGACATCAAGATGGACGCGCTGACCGATGTGATCGCCCAGAACCCGGACATCAAGAAGGTCTATATCATCGGTCAGGACTATGGCTTCGGCAAGGCCGTGGCCGCCGCCGCCGTCTCGATGCTGGGCGAGAAACGTCCCGATATCGAAATCGTCGGCAACGAACTGCACCCGATCGGCAAGGTCAAGGATTTCACCCCCTATGCCCGCAAGGTGGTTTCCTCGGGCGCCGATGCGGTGATCACCGGTAACTGGGGATCGGACATGCTGGGCCTTGGCAAGGCGGTGATCGAAAACGGCTTCAAGGGCCCGATCTATACCTATTACGCCGCGGGCTCAGGCATCACTGCCGCCTTCGGCGAGTCTGGCAAGGGCAGTATCCGCCTGATTTCGGAGGGGCAGGTGAACCCGCCCTACAGCGATCGCGCCAAGGAAGTCTATGACGGGTTCCGTGCCCGGTATCCCGAAGGCAACATCGACATGCCGCGGATCTTCAACACCGTCGACATGCTGGCCAATGCGATCAACGAGGCGGGCACCGCTGATGATGTCGTCGCCGTGGCGCATGCGCTCGAGGGGATGACCTACGAAAGCATGTGGGGCGGCAAGGTCTATATCCGGCCGGAAGACCACCAGGCGATCCAGGACATCAATGTCCTCGTGCATACCAACGAAGGCATCACCTACGATTACGACAATTCCGGGTATGGCGTCTTGCTGGAGCACAAGGTCGAAATGGCCTCTGCCGACAGCCCGACGACCTGCAAGATGAAGCGGCCCTAATCGCTGCTTCGGCGCCTCGTCCCCATCAATGGACGAGGCGCCCGCCAGGTTTTCAAGACAAAAATCACAACCTTTTTCAGCAGGGGGAAAGGGTATGGAGCTTATACTCGTCAATCTGATCGACGGGCTGGTTACCGGACTGTTGCTATTCATGCTGTCCGCAGGGCTGACGCTGATCTTTTCGATGATGGGCGTACTGAATTTCGCACATGCGAGCTTTTACATGCTGGGCGCGTATTTCGCCTATCAGATCAGCCTGTTCCTGGGCTTCTGGATGGGCTTGCTGATCGCGCCGGTGATCGTCGGCCTTCTGGGGGCGCTGGTCGAACGCTACGGGCTCAGACGTGTGCACCAATACGGGCATGTGCCCGAACTGATCTTCACCTTCGGGCTGGCGCTGCTGATCGAAGAGTTGGTGCAATTCATCTGGGGCAAGGATCAGATGCCCTATACGGTGCCCGAAATCCTTCAGTTTTCGGCCTTCTCGATCGCCGGCAATGCGATCCCGGCCTATAAGGTCTTCATGATCTTCATTTCCGTGGGGATTTTCATCGGCCTGTTGTTCGTGCTGACGCGCACACGGGTCGGCATGGTGATCCAGGCCGCGCTGAGCTATCCGCGCACGGTCGAAGCGCTGGGGCACAATGTGCCGCTGGTCTTCATGGGTGTCTTCGGGGTCGGCACTGCGCTGGCCGGTGTCGCCGGGGTGATCGCCGGGCCCGTGCTGTCCACCTTCCCGGGCATGGCCGTGGTTCTGGGGTCGATCGTCTTCGTCACCATCGTGATCGGTGGCCTGGGGTCGCTTTCGGGCGCGCTGGTTGCCTCGTTGCTGATCGGCTGGATCACCACATTCGCCAAGGCCTATACCCTCAGGATGGAAGATTTCCTGAGCTGGATCGGCTTCCACAAGCCTGTCGACATGAGCGAAAGCCTGCTGCGTGACGTCTGGACCCTGACCTCGCCGCAGGTGGCGGACATCCTGCCTTATTTGCTGATGGTCCTGATCCTGGTGTTCCGTCCCTATGGCCTGTTTGGAAAGCGTGACGCATGACCGATACGACCCTCCATTCTTCCCAACCGCGGCTGATCACCCTGGGCGGCGCACTGCCCTGGCTCATCGGGTCGCTGTTTCTGCTGGTGATGCCGCAGGTCTTCACCTCGAACAGCGCGATCACCATCATGAACCAGATGGCGATCACCATCGTCTTCGCGCTGTCCTACAACATGCTTCTGGGGCAGGGCGGCATGCTGTCCTTCGGCCATGCGGTCTATATGGGCATGGGCGGCTTCATGTGCGTCCATTTCATGAACTATATCGAGGATTATTCTCTGCCCATTCCGCTGCCGGTTCTGCCGATCTTCGGCGGGCTGTTCGGCATGGGGGTGGCGATGATCATCGGGTCCTTCTCGACCCGCAAGGCCGGCACCATCTTCGCGATGATCTCTCTGGGCGTGGGCGAGCTGATCGCCGCCTGTTCTGTCATCATCGTGGCCTTCTTCGGAGGTGAAGAGGGCGTCAGCGGTGACCGCACCATGGGGCCGCCGGTCTTCGGCATCGAATTCCTGCATCAGATCGAGGTCTATTACCTGACCGCCTTCTGGTTGGTCCTGTCGGCGCTGTTGATGTACCTGTTTTCCCGCACCCCGGTCGGGCGGATGGCAAATGCCGTGCGCGATAATCCGGAACGTGCGGAATTTCTTGGGTATTCCTCCCGTTGGGTGCGGTTCTTCTCCTTCGTGGCGGCCGGGTTCTTCGCCGGGATCGCCGGCGGGCTCTTCGCCATCAACTATGAGATCGTGACCGAGGAGAACCTGAACCTGGTGCAATCGGGGTCGATCCTGTTGATCACCTTCCTTGGGGGCGTCGGGTTCTTCTTCGGGCCCATCCTCGGCGCGATCGTCTTCACCCTGCTGCAATCGGTGCTGAGCCTTCAGACCGAGATCTGGCAGCTTTATCTGGGCCTGCTCTTCGTCGCCACGGTGATGTTCTTTCCCGGCGGCCTGGCTGGCGTGATCATGATGCACACCCTGCCGTTCCGTCTGGGCAAGGCGCGGCTTCTGTTGCGGCCCTATGTCAAGACGCTGCTGCCGGCGCTGATCGGCCTGCTGGGCACGGCGGGGGGGATGGAAATCCTCTATCACCTGCGTCACGCGGCCTTGGGAGAAAACGAGATGAGCCTTTACTGGATCTCCTTCGACAGCCACAGCGTCCTGCCGATTGCGATCTGCCTGTTGACCGCCGCCGGAGGCTTCTGGCTGGCCAAACGCAATGCCCCCGAGCTGGCTGATGCCTGGCACGAGGCCAATACCCCGAACGGAGGTGTGGCATGAACGCGATGACCCAATCCGGTTTGTCTACCGCTACGCCGGCGTTGCAGATCGAGGATCTGCGCAAGAGCTTCGGCAAGGCCGAGATCATGCGCGGCGTCAACCTGTCGATCGGGGCCGGGGAACGCCATGCGGTCATCGGGCCGAACGGGGCGGGGAAATCCACGCTCTTCAACCTGATCACCGGGCGGTTTCCGCCGACCTCGGGGACGGTACGACTGCACGGTCACGATCTGGCCGGGCTCGCACCGTTCCAGATCAACCGCATGGGGCTGTCGCGGTCGTTCCAGATCACCAACATCTTCCCGAAGATGAGCGTGTTCGAAAACGTCCGTTGTTCGCTGCTCTGGGCGCAGGGATACCGCTATTCCTTCTGGAACATGGTCAATCGGTCCCGCGCCCTGACCCATGCGGCCGAGGAGATCCTGGAGCAGATCAACCTGACCAACCGCCGCGATCTGCCGGCAGGCGTTCTATCCTATGCCGAACAGCGCGCGCTCGAGATCGGGATCACCATCGCGGGGGGCGCCAATGTCATCATGCTGGACGAACCCACCGCCGGCATGAGCCATTCGGAAACCGATTACATCATGGATCTGATCCGCAGGGTGACTGAGAACAAGACCCTGGTGATGGTGGAACATGACATGGGGGTGGTCTTTGGCCTGGCCGATCGGATCTCCGTCCTGGTCTATGGCGAGATCATCGCAACGGGCACCCCTGAAGAGGTGCGCGCCAATCCCAAGGTGCAAGAGGCCTATCTGGGCGCGGTTCTGGAGGCGGACCACTGATGAGCATGCTGGAAGTTACTGATCTTCATGCGTTTTATGGGAAATCTCATATCCTGCAGGGCGTCAATATGCAGATCGAGGAAGGCGAGATCGTTGCCCTTCTGGGCCGCAACGGCGTTGGCCGATCGACCACCTGCAAGGCCATCATGGGCGAGGTCGAGCCGCGCGGCTCGGTCAAGTTCAAGGGGCAGGAGGTTGCCGGCAAGAAAGCCTATGAGATCTCCAAGCTCGGCATTGGCTACGTTCCGGAGAACCGCGATATCTTCAAGGGGCTGACCACACGGCAGAACCTGATGCTGGGGCTGAAGCCCGGGCAGAAGGACGGTCAGGGACGGTGGAAGATGCAGGACATGTTCGACATGTTCGAAAACCTCGACCGTCGCGCCGATGTCGAGGCGACGGTGATGTCGGGCGGCGAACAGCAGATGTTGACCATGTGCCGCACTCTGATGGGCGATCCGGATTTCATCATGATCGACGAGCCGACTGAAGGCCTGTCGCCGCAGATGACCCAGAAGGTGGCAGAGCTGCTGCAGGAGATCGCCCGGCGCGGCATCTCCACGCTGCTGGTGGAACAGAAGCTGTCGATCGCGCTGGATATCGCCCATCGGGTCTATGTTATGGGCCACGGCCATGTGGTGTTTGAAGGCACCCCGGCCGAGCTGCGCGAACGCGAGGATGTGCGCAAGGAGTGGCTCGAGGTCTGAGCCACCCCTGAAAGTTTCAGGCCTGTCCGGTCAGGGCATATTCCAGATCGGGCAGGCTGTCCTTGCCGAAGAACATCTCCTCTCCGAGGAAAAGGGTCGGCGCCCCGAAAACGCCGCGGCTGACCGCCTGATCGGTGCCGGCGGTCAGCGCCGCCTTGATCTGCGGATCCGCCATCGCCGCAAGGATTTCGGCCTTGGGCAGGCCTGCCTCGGTCAGGATATCCTCGATCACCTCGGGCCGGTCGATCTGCTGGCCATGCACCCACATCGCATTGAAGAAGGCGTCGATATAGGTCGTCTCCCAGGGCTTACCCTGTGCGGCGATGGCGCCGCGCAGCACGGGCAGCGTGTTCAGCGGGAAATAGGGGCTCATGTGATAGGGGATCGCATGACGCGCCACGAAGCGCTCGATCTCCCGGTTGTGGTGGGCCAGCTTGGCCGGAACGTCACGGAAGGCGATGAAAGGCGGCTGGTTGCCAGTCGCCTTGAAGAGCCCGCCGAGAAAGATCGGCCTATAGCGGATCCGCGCCCCGTGCCGCCGTGCCAGATCGGGCAGGACGCGGTGCACCAGATAAGAGTTGTTGCTGACGAAATCATATAGAAATTCTATCTCTTGCATGACGTTCCTCCCTTCGTTGATCACAGGCGCCAGGCTTTTTGCAACGCCGGACGGGCCAGCAACCGGTCGGCATAGGCGCTGAGATTGGGCAGGGTCGAGAAATCGAGCTTCAGCATCTCGCGCGAAACGGTGACGGAATGGCCGGTCATGATATCGGCGGCAGAGAAATCGCCGGCCAGATAATCCCGCCCTTCCATATGCGTCTCGACCGCTGTCAGCATCTGCGACAACAGCTTGATCGCACGTTTGGCGTTGGCTTCGTTGCGGCGCTCGGGCGGCAGCAGGATGGTTTCCACCACGATGGTGTTGATCGGCGGCATGATCATGCCTTCGCAATAGTGGAACCATTGCAGATATTGGGCGAATTCCTTCGTTCCCACAGTCGGTTGCAGTCGGCCGTTGCCATGAACCGCCAGCACCCATTGCACGATGGCGCCGCTTTCGAACAGGGTGATATCGCCATCCTCCAGCGCTGGCACCCGGCCCATGGGGTGGATTTTGCGATAGTCCGGGCTACGCATGTCCGGGCTGCCCAGTTGGAATTTCTCGATCTCATAGGGCAGTCCCAGCTCTTCCAGCAGCCAGGCGATCCGCACCGCGCGGGTGTTCTGCGCGTAATAGAGTTTCATTGGTCGTCTCTCCCTCAAGTCCCATGCCGCGGTCGGTTCCGATAGACGAAATTGACAGCGCTCCATCCTCTCCGATACCGTAGCTTCACATTTTGAAGGGAGTCAACGTGGCGCTATCCGATCTGGCCCGAAGCCATTGCCCGGTTTCCCGCGCGATCGAACGCGTCGGCGACCCCTGGGTGCTGATGATCCTGCGCGAGGCCTTCCTGGGCACCCGGCGGTTCGACGATTTCCAAAGAACCACCGGTGCATCGCCCCATATCCTCAGCTTGCGGCTGAAACGGATGTGTCAGGACGGTATTCTGGCCCGACATCGCTACAGCCTGAGCCCGCTGCGCCATGAATATTTGTTGACGGACAAGGGGTTGGAGCTTTGGCCGCTGATCATGGTGCTGCACGGCTGGGGCGAAAAATGGCTGGGTGGGGCCGGGGTGCGGCTGGTGCACATCGCCTGCGGGGCACGGTTTGCGCCGCAACTGGTCTGCCCGGGCTGCGGTGCCCCCTTGACGGCGCGGGATGTGCGGGCCGAAATCAGCCCTGAATTTCAAGCTGAACGACACCGCCGGACCGAGGGCAACTGATGACCGATACACTCTCTGAACTGATCCTGACCGACCATGGTGAGGGGATCACCGAAATCCGCCTGTCCCGCAGCCCGGTCAATGCGCTGAGCCCGGGCTTCCTGATGGGGTTTGCCGCGCTTCTTGACCGGCTGGAGGCGGATGAAGACGTGCGCGCCGTGGTGATCTCCAGCGGTTTCAAGGTGTTCTCCGCCGGGCTCGACCTGAAAGAGGCGCAGGGCTTCGATCTGACCCAGGAGTTTGCGATCGTCGAGGCGCTGAACCTGGGCTTTCTGCGGCTTTTCACCTTCGCCAAGCCGGTGGTGGTGGCGGTCAACGGGGCGGCGATCGCCGGCGGGCTGTTCTTCGTGCTGGCATCGGACTTCCGCGTGGCGGGCCCGCGCGCCAGTTTCGGCCTGGCCGAAATCCGCGTTGGCGTCGATTTCCCGGTGGGGCCGATGGAGATCGCCCGCGCCATGCTCGATCCCAATGCGCTGCGCCGGCTGATGCAGACCGGCCAGCCCATCGCCGTCGATCATGCCCGCGACATCGGCCTTGTCGATGTGTTGGAGGACGGTGGGGATGCGGTGCTGGCACGCGCGATCGAGGAGGCGCGCAAGCTCGCACAACTGCCGTCGATTGCTTATGCCGCGGTCAAGCGTCAGATCCGCGAACCCGCGGTTGCCGCAATCGAGGCGGCCATCCTCGAAGACGCAAAGGCACCGCAGGACGGCTGGTTTAATGCGCAGACGCGCGATGCCATGCGGCGTATGATCGGCTGAAGTGACGTGTCGTCACGTCGCTTGCGCGAATAGGTCGCGCAGGCGGCTCGACATCCTTCGGGAATCGCAGTCAGATGGCCGGGCGCGGGGGAGGACCCGCGCAGGAAAAGATTGCCTGGCCGGCAGGGCCGCTGCCGGTATCAAGGGGGGAACTACTTCATGCAAAAGGCAAAACCGCAAGATCGCGGTTTCGATCCGGCCCGTCTGGCGCGTATCGCCGACTGGATGGACGGCTATGTCACCGACCGGAAATATCCCGGCAGTTCGATCCTGATCGCGCGCGGCGGTGACGAGGTCTATTTCAACGCCACCGGTCAGCGCAGCGTCGAGCAGGCGCAGCCGTTCACCCGTGACACGCTGGCGCGGATCTATTCGATGACCAAACCGGTCACCTCGGTGGCTCTGATGATGCTGATCGAACGCGGGCTGTTTTCACTGAGCACTCCGGTGTCCGAGTTCATCCCCGCCTTCAAGGACATGCAGGCGCTGATCCCCGGCGCCACGCGGATCGACCAGACCGAACCCAGCAGCGCGCCGACATTGCAGCAGCTTGCCACCCATACCAGCGGCATGAGCTATCCGTTCAACCCGGGCGTTCTGGCCAAGGCGATGGACGAACAGGACATCCTGTTCAAACCGCATCGCGGCACTCTGGCCGAAGAGGCTGACAGGGCGGCGGCGCTGCCCCTGTCGTTCCAACCCGGGACGAGCTGGGAATATTCCGTCGGCATCGACATCCTTGGCCGGGTGGTCGAGATCGCTTCGGGCAAGTCGCTGGCGCAGTTCTTCGAAGAGGAGATTTTCGCCCCCCTCGGCATGACCGAGACCGGCTTTCGCGTGCCGGAAGGTGCCGGCGATCGCTTTGCCTCGCTCTATACGCCGCTCGTGGGGGACGCGATGGCGCTGAATGCGGCGGAGGCGGGTGGCGACAGCCTGCGGCTGACCGATCAGGCCGGTAAATCGCCCTTCGAGATCACCACGCTTTATTCCGGCGGCGGCGGTCTTGTCGGCACCATCGACGATTACATGAAATTCGCCGAAATGCTCCGCTCCGGCGGGATGGCGGCAGGGGGGCGCATCCTCAGCCCCTCGACGCTTGCCTTCATGATGCGCAATCATCTGCCTGGTGATATCGCCTCGATGGGGCAGCCCAGCTTTGCGGAACAGCCGATGGAGGGCATGGGCTTCGGCATCGGCGGTTCTGTGGTTCTTGAACCGGGGCGAACCGCAGTGCCCAGCAATCCGGGAGATTTCTCCTGGGGCGGCATGGCCTCGACCTTCTTCTGGATCGACCGGGTGCTGGACGTCTCTGTGGTGTTCTTCACCCAGCTTGCCCCGTCCAGCTCTTACCCGAGCCGCGCCGAACTCAAGGCCCTGCTGCATGGGGCCATCGTTGCATGAGCGCGGAACATCCCGTCCTCTGGACCCCGACCCAAGCCCGCGCCGATGCCACCCGCATGGCGCAGTTCATCCGCTTTCTCGAAGACAAGCACGGCCTGACCTTCGCCGATTATGACGCGCTGTGGCATTGGAGCGTGACCGATCTGGAAAGCTTCTGGTGGGCGATCTGGGAGTTTTTCGACATTCCCGCCAGCGTGAAGCCCGAAAAGATGCTGGCCGAGCGCAAGATGCCCGGCGCCGTCTGGGGCCCCGGGGCGCGTCTGAACTTTGCCGAGGCGATGCTGCGCGCCGCCAATGACAAGCCCGATGCCCAGGCGCTGATCGTCAAGTCCGAGACCTTCCCGAGGAAGGAAATGACCTGGGGAGAGCTGTCCGGTCAGGTCGCCAGCGTCGCCGCGCGTTTTCGTGCGCTGGGGGTGGGCAAGGGCGACCGCGTGGTCGCCATCCTGCCCAACACCGAACATGCCATCATCGCCTGTCTTGCCGCCACCAGCATCGGTGCCATCTGGTCGCTTTGCGCCCCCGACATGGGCCATGTCGCGATCCTCGACCGCTTCCGCCAGATCGAACCCAAGCTGATCGTGGCGCAGGACGGCTATGTCCACGCCGGCAAGATGATCGACCGGCGCGAGGTGCTGGCCGAGATTTTCGCGGGCCTTCCGACGCTGGAGCATCGGGTGATGCTGCCAGTGGTGGGCGATCTGCCCGAGGGCATGATCGGCTGGGACGATCTGACTGGCGATACCGTCGCCCCGATCTATGAACAGGTGGAATTCGACCATCCGCTGTGGATCGTCTATTCCTCGGGCACCACGGGTAACCCGAAACCCATCGTCCACGGCCATGGCGGCATCATCCTGGAAGGCGTCAAGCAATCGCTGCATCAGGATCTGACCGACAGGGACCGGTTCTGCTGGCTGACCTCCTCGGGCTGGATCATGTGGAACTCGCAATTGAATGCGCTGGGGCAGGGCGCCACGCTGGCCCTGTTCGACGGGGCGCCGAACCAGCCCGACATGCTGGCGCTCTGGCAATATGCGGCGGATGAGAAGCTGACCTATCTCGGGGTCGGCGCCGCCTATATCACCGTTTGCATCAAGGCCGGCATTCGTCCGCGCGAGGTGCTGGACCTCAGCGCCCTACGGTCGCTCGGCACCACCGGATCACCTTTGACGTCGGACGGCTACGACTGGATTTACGATGCGGTCGATCGCGATATCTGGCTGGCGCCGATCTCGGGCGGGACCGATCTGGCCGGCGCCTTCGTTTGCGGCAACCCGATGCTGCCGGTCCGCGCGGGAGAGATGCAGTGCCGCGCCCTTGGCAATGCGGTGCGCGCCTATGACGATCAGGGCAATGAGCTGATCGGCGAGGTGGGCGAACTGGTCTGTACCGAACCCTTGCCGTCGATGCCGCTCTATTTCTGGGGCGACGAGGACGGCGCGCGGCTGCACGATAGTTATTTCGATACCTATCCCGGCATCTGGCGCCATGGCGACTGGATCGAGATCACGCCCGATGGCGGCGCGGTGATCTATGGCCGGTCAGATGCCACCATCAACCGCAAGGGGCTGCGGCTGGGATCGTCCGAGATCTATCGCGCGGTCGAGGGGCTGGAGGAGGTTCTGGACTCCATGGTCGTCGATCTCGAGTTCCTGGGCCGCGACAGCTTCATGCCGCTTTTCGTGGTGCTGGCGCCGGGGCAGGGGCTGGACGACGCCATGAAAGACAAGATCAACAGCGCGATCCGTAGCGCGATTTCGGCACGGTTCATTCCGAACGAGATCATCCAGGTTGCCGAGATCCCGCGCACCCTGTCGGGCAAGAAGCTGGAGGTGCCGGTGAAGAAACTGCTGCTGGGGGCCAAGGCCGAAACCGTGGTGAACCGGGATTCCATGGCGAACCCCGACAGTTTCGACCCCTTCATCGCCTATGCCGAGGCTCGCACCGCGCAAGATGCAGATCGGGTCGGGTCATGAGCGATGTCGCGGCAGAGCTGTTGAACCTTCTCGATATCGAACAACTCGAGGTCGATCTCTTCCGGGGGATCGGCACCGGTGGTGAGACCTCGAAACGGATCTTTGGCGGCCATGTGATCGCCCAGGCCCTGGCGGCCGCCTATCGCACCGTGCCCGACCGGCCGTGCCATTCGCTGCATGCCTATTTCATCCGGCCGGGCGATCCTGCGATCCCGGTGATCTATCAGGTCGACCGGGCCCGCGACGGCGGCAGTTTCACCACCCGGCGGGTGGTGGCGATCCAGCACGGCAAGCAGATCTTCAACATGTCGGCCTCGTTTCAGGTGAGGGAAGAGGGCTGGGATTATCAGCACGAGATGCCGCAGGTTGCGGGCCCTGAGGGGCTGCTGAACCGCGAAGAGTTCCGCGATCAATGGGTCGACCGGATCCCCGAAAATCTGCGCAGTGATTTCCAGCGCCCGCGTCCGATTGAGATCCGCGAGGTCGAGCCGCGCGACGTGATTGCGCCGAAGCCCGCCGACGACCGCAATCAGGTCTGGTTCCGGATGCAGGCCGCTGCCGGCACCAGCGAGGCGATACAGCATTGTCTGCTGGCCTATGCTTCGGACATGTATCTTCTGGGGTCCTCGCTGCGACCGCATGGGCTGACCTGGTTTACCGGCGATGTGATGACCGCGAGCCTGGATCATTCGATGTGGTTCCATGCGCCGATCCGGCTGGAGGACTGGCATCTTTATTCGATGGACGCCCCCTTTACCGGCGGCGGACGCGGATTCAACCGGGGCATGATCTATACCCAGGAGGGCAAGCTGGTCGCCAGCGTCGCACAGGAGGGGCTGATGCGCCCCTATACGCCAAAATGACCTGGAGACCGGGCATGGAGCTGCGCGAGGATTGGCTTGCGCAGGTGCAGGAAGAGGTGATCGACCCAGAGCGCGAAATCGTCGATCCGCATCATCACCTGTGGCAGCGTGGCGGCGCGGGGTACGAACTGGACCAATTGCGCGCCGATACCCAGGCCGGGCACAATGTGGTGCAGACGGTCTATATCGAATGCCGATCCTATTACGACAAGAGCGGAGAGGAACGCTTCGCCTCGGTGGGCGAAACCAGGCGGGTGGCCGAAATGGCGCGGCAGACGGAAGACGACCCGGCGCAGATCTGCGGCATCGTGGCTTTTGCCGATCTGCGCGATCCCGATCTGGATGCGGTGCTGGATGCGCATCTGGCAGCCGGGCAGGGGTTGGTTAGGGGGATCCGCCATGCCGGCGCCTGCGATCCGGAACCGGATGTCCTGGCGATCCCCGGGCGTGGCGCGCCGGGGCTTTATGCCGATCCCGATTTTCGTCGCGGTCTGGCGCGGCTGGGTGCCCGCGGGCTGACCTATGACACTTGGCACTATCATCATCAGGCCGATGATTTCCTCGATCTGGTGAAAGCGGTGCCGGGGACGACAATCATCCTCGATCATTTCGGCACGCCGCTTGGCGTCGGTCGTTTCGCCGGCCAGCGCGAGGCGATCTTTGCAAGGTGGCAAAAGGATATGGAGGCACTCGCCGCCTGCCCGAATGTCTTCGCCAAGCTGGGCGGTCTGGCGATGCCGGACAATGGCTGGGGCTGGCTTGAGGCCGAGCGGCCGCCCAGCTCGGACGACTTCGTCGCGGCGCAAGGCGCGTGGTATCAGCACATGATCGGCTGTTTCGGTGCCGATCGTTGCATGTTCGAAAGCAATTTCCCGGTCGACCGTACCGCGATTTCCTATCCGGTGCTGTGGAACGGGTTCAAGAAGATCGCCGCCGATTACGACGAGGAGGCGCGCGATGCCCTGTTCGCGGGCACCGCGCGACGGGTTTATGATTTGCCTTCGACCCGGCCGCCAAAGCGCCGGTTGAGCTTGCGCATGCCGCCGATCCAACGGTCGTAATCGGCCGTCTTCAGCCGCATGTAGTCCAGCACCTCCGGATGCGGCAACACTAGGAAGGTCTCTGCCTCGATGGTCTTGAGGCAGGCCTCTGCCACCACCTCGGGAGCCAGCATGCCGTCCATGGCGGCAACGCCCTCCTCGTGGCCCCGGGTCATCTCGGACCGCACCGCCTGCGGGCAGAGCACCGACACCTTGATGCCCTGATCGCCATAGGTCAGCGCCAACCACTCGGCCAGGCCCACGGCGGCGTGTTTGGTGACACCATAGGGTGCCGATCCCACCTGATTCAGCAGTCCGGCGGCAGAGGCGGTGTTCAGCAGATAGCCACCGCCGCGCGCGGTCATCCGCGGCACCAGATGGCGTGCGGCCCAGACATGGGCCATGACGTTGATATCCCAGATCCGCTGCCAATCGTCATTCGGCACCTCGACGCCGCCGATCATCAGGATGCCGGCGTTCGAACAGAACAGGTCAATCGGCCCGATTTCGGCCTCGACCTTGTCGATCAGGCTGGCGATCTCGGCCTCGATCCCGACGTTGCAGCCCATGGCGACGCCGCCGATCTCTTCCGCCACCTTCTCGGCCCCGGCGAGGTTCAGATCAGCGCAAACCACGCATTTGGCGCCGGCCTGGGCGAAACGTTGGGCCAATGCGGCGCCGATGCCGCTGGCCGCCCCGGTGACGACGACGATCTTGTCCTTGATATCCATGCTCTGCTCCTTATGCCCACATGTTCGACCCGCCGCAGACGGTCAGCGCCTGGCCAGTCATGTAACGGCTGGCGTCTGAGGCAAGAAAGACCGCCAAGCCTTTGAAATCTCCCGGTTCGCCAAGACGCCGCAGCGGGATCTCGGCGGTGATCTTGGCTGCGACCTCAGGCTTGTCCCACAGCTCGCGGGCAAAATCGGTGCGGATCAGTCCAGGGCAGATGGCGTTGACGCGGATGCCCTTGGGGCCGAATTCCGCGGCCAGATTGCGCACCAGACCGATCAGAGCCAGTTTGGACATGCCATAGGTGCCCAGCGTCAGCGAGGGTTTGAACGCCCCGACGGAGGCGGTGAACATCATTGACCCCGTGCCCTTGGCCGCCATGTCCGGCGCCACCAGTTGCGCCAGCCAGAGGTTCGACTGGACGTTGGCCTTCATGGTCTTTTCATAAGCCTCGTCCGGGATTTCCGAGGTCGGGCCGTAATAGGGGTTCACCCCGGCATTGCCCACCACGATGTCGATCGGCCCCGCCTTGGCGCGCGCGGTGTCTACCAGCGCGGCAAGCTGATCCTTGTAGCCGACGTTGCAGGCCACCGGAATGGCGCGCTCAGCCCCCACAGCGGCGTTGATCTCGGCTGCGGCCTGGTCCAGCCGGTCCTGCTTGCGGGCTGAGATCACCACGGTGGCGCCCTGTTCGGCCAGTGCCGTCGCCATCTGCTGCCCCATGCCCTTTGACGCGCCGGTCAGCAGCGCGACTTTGCCGGAAAGGTCGAATAAATTCATGCGGGTATTCCTCGTTTCGTATTCTGATTTCAGGCTGGTTGCATGGCCAGACAGGCGGCCTGAAGGCCGCGCCGGTCGATCTTGTCGGTGGCACCACGGGGCAGGGGATCTGGCTGCATCCAGATGCGTTCAGGCACCTTGAAATGGGCGATATGATCGCGCAGGAAGGCCTGGATATCGGCCTCTTTGATGCTGTGGCCCGGGCGCAGCTGCACGCAGGCGCCGACCACCTCTCCCAGCCGCTCGTGCGGCAGGGCAAAGGCGCAGGCCTCAGCCACGGCCGGATGCCGATGCAGCGCACCTTCGACGTCGAGACAGGCGATATTCTCACCTCCGCGGATGATGATGTTCTTCTTGCGGTCGACAATGGTGACGAAGCCGTCCTCGTCGATCTGGCCAAGATCGCCGGTCCGCAGCCAGCCATCTTGCAGCGTGGCGGCAGTTTCGTCGGGTTTGTTCAAATAACACCGCATGTTGCAGGGGCTTTTTACAGTGATTTCACCCACGTCTCCGGGCGGCACATCCTGTCCGGTCTCATCGAGAAAGCGCAGCTCCTGCACTGGCGGATAGAGGCGCCCGGCTGCGCCGGGTCGGCTAAGGTAATCCGCGCCCTGCATGCCGATGCCCATGGCGTTGGTCTCGGTCATGCCCCAGCCAGTGGCAACTTCGGCCTGAGGAAAGCTCTGGTGCAATTCGGCCACCTGCGCGGCGGGCCGCTTGGCCCCGCCAGCGCCGATGTAATCCAAGGTCTCAAGCCGCGCGCCGAGCCGTTCCGCGGCTTGCAGCAAATCCGCGCTTTGGGTCGGAACCCCAAGAAAACGCGTTATTTTTTCGTCTTTGATCAGTTTGACGGCAGCGTCCGCATCCCAGCGGTCCATCACGACCAGCTTGGCTCCGGCCGGCAGGCTGAGCAGAAAGATCGGATGGGTCGCAGTGACGTGAAACAGCGGCGTTGCCACCAGACCGACCGGACGCGGCGCCGGATCGGGCGAAACCTTGCCGGGGTTCAGCTTGGGCGCGATCAGCGTCGCCAGCAGCCAGCTGTAAACGGCATGGATCGCGCCGCGATGGGTCTGCACCACGCCCTTGGGCGCGCTGGTGGTACCCGAGGAATACATGATGGCGAAATCGTCATCGGGATGGATATCCGCATCCGGCCAGTCGGCCTGGGGCTGATCCGCCATCAGGCGGGAAAACCCTTGATCCGTGAGAGCTTCGGC
This sequence comes from Pseudodonghicola xiamenensis DSM 18339, assembly GCF_000429365.1. Lineage (GTDB taxonomy): Bacteria > Pseudomonadota > Alphaproteobacteria > Rhodobacterales > Rhodobacteraceae > Pseudodonghicola > Pseudodonghicola xiamenensis. The sequence continues at coordinate 554,098 of NZ_AUBS01000001.1, forward strand.
ATCACGCACCCCAACCAGCGTCAACCCGCGATCCGCCGCCAGAGGTCGCAGCCGCTCAAGTCGTTTCCCATCGGCGAAGATCAACCGGACCTCGGCATCATCGACCGCATAGGCAAGCTCTTCGGTGGTCCACCAGGCGTTCAGGAAGACGGCAATACCGCCCAGCGACACGGTGGCCATGAAGACCAGCAGCAGTTCGGGGCAGTTGCGCATGGCAATGCCGACACGGTCACCTTGGCCGATCCCGTAGCGATCCGCGAGAATGGCAGACACGCGCTTGATGTCATTGCAGAATTCATCATAGGTCCAGCGTTCGTCACCGAAGACCAAGTAATCCGCCGCGCCATTGTCCTGGGCCGTGCGCGCATGTTGCAACAAGTCCCGGATGGTCTGGGGCGTCTGGGTGAAGACCCGATAGGTGACACCGCGGATTTCGGCCTCGGCGGTTTCGAAGATCGGATTTTCGACCACGGCCTGCGCCACCGCGTCCTGAAGCGAGATCGCGGTCATGACTGAAGCTCCCGCAGATGCCGGGCGGTATTCTTGTGCATGGTTGTCCTCCCAAACAAACCAAATCGGCGCCGATGAACTCGGCGCGACTCTTGCTCCTCTGATGCTAAGGTTAGACGGGATCGTCAGACGTGCCAATACCGCACAACGGAATAGTGTTTCGCATGTTCGTGAGGGCGACATTCGGGCGTCAGCCAAAGCAGTGTTTCTGCGTAAAAGTGTTTTATATCAAAGATATTCATGGCACATCTAGCAGATGCATCACGCATAATAATTACATAATACTGATTATAGGAATTTGATATAGCTGCAGAATGGGTGCCATGGGTTACCATGGCACCCCTGTTTTAACCCGTTATCAGGCGACTGACAGCTTGTCGCCGCCCGCGTGCTCGCGCTCAATCAGCGCGACGAAAGCGTCATATTGCGACAGGAACACCTGGCCGCTGAGTTCGTCCAGGAAATGGCTGCATTTCAGCCGGTCCATCACCGGGCCCTTCACCTCGGACAGATGCAGCTCAATGCCTTGATCGGTCAGTCGCTGGTTGATCGCCTCAAGGGATTCCAGTGCGCTCAGGTCAACTTCGTTCACCGCGGAGCACATCAGAATGACGTGCTTGATCTCATCCCTGTTGCGATGGACGCGTGCCAGGATCAGATCCTCCATCCGTCGGGCATTGGCGAAATAGAGGCTTTCGTCGATCCTGAGCGTCAGCACGGCGGGATCGGTGATCACCTTGTGGCGCAGTACGTTGCGGAAATGCTGGCTGCCCGGCACTTGCCCGACCTCGGCCACATGCGGCCGTGAGGTCTTCCAGACGAACAGCGCCAGCGACACCAATACCCCGGCGGCCACGCCCACCTCGACCCCCACGCCCAGCGTCAGCAGAATGGTGACCAGAACGGCGGCGAAATCCGCCTTGGAATACCCCCAGGCCCGGGTCAGGATCGAGAGGTCCACCAGCGACAGCACCGCAACGATGATGGTGGCCGCCAGCGTCGCCTTGGGCAGGAAGAACAGCAGTGGCGTCAGCAGCAGCGCCGCCAGCAAAAGCCCCACGGCGGTAAAGGCGCCGGCGGCGGGCGTCTCGGCCCCCGCATCGAAGTTCACCACAGAGCGCGCGAACCCGCCGGTCACCGGATAGCCCCCCGACAGGCCCGAGGAGATATTGGCCGCCCCCAGCGCGATCAACTCCTGGTTCGGTTCGATCCTCTGCTTGCGCTTGGCTGCCAGCGTTTGTGCGACCGACACGCTTTCAACATAGCCGATGATCGAGATCAGGATTGCCGGCACCACCAGCGCCCCCAAAGTGCCGAAGTCGATGGTCGGCAGGCCCAGCGGCGGCAGCCCGGTCGGAACCTGGCCCACCACGGCGACACCGGCGCCCGGCAGTTCCAGCGCCCAGGCGGCAATGGTGGTGCCGATCACTGCAAAGACCGGCCCGACCCGCGCGGTGGTGGACGCGGCCTGTGCACTCATCCCGAAGGCGGATTTCAGGACACCCGCCAACCCCTTGCGCACCCAGAACAGGAAGGCCAAGGCGATCAGCCCGATGACCAGGGTCGGCCAGTTCACGTTGGGCAGTTGCCGGCCGATTTCGATCAGGATTTCCGGCAAGGTGTGGCCGCCGGCTTTGATCCCTAGGATATGTTTCGCCTGGCTTGCCGCGATCAAAATCCCCGAAGCGGTGATGAAGCCCGCAATCACCGGATGCGATAGGAAATTCGCCACCACCCCCAGCCGCAGCAGCCCCATGGCCAGCAGGATCACGCCAGAGACCAGCGCCAGCACGGCAGCGGCGGCGGTGTAATCTCCGATGGTTTCAAGCCCCAGAGGCGCCAGCGCCGAAGCCGTCATCAGCGACACCACCGCCACCGGCCCGACGGCCAAGGCCCGGCTGGTGCCGAAGACCGCATAGAACACCAAGGGTAGGATCGAGGCATAAAGCCCCACTTCTGCCGGCAACCCAGCCAGCAGCGCATAGGCCAGCGACTGCGGGATCAGCATGATGGTAACGATCACAGCCGCGATCAGATCGCCGGTCAGGTCGGCCCGGCCATAGCGGCGGCCCCAGTCGAGGATCGGAAGATAGGATGTCAGCCGCGCCAGGCGGGAGGAAGACGTGGTCAAAGAAGATCCTTTCCTTCTGTTCCGCGCGCCAACGCGGGGGCATATCCCCTGCCCTTCGGACGCCTGGCGCCAAGAGACAGTCAAAGCGGGATATCGAATACATATTACGTTTTCAATATATTTAGGGTGTTCCGATTGTGAAGGGGCGTTGCCAGCAGAATTGCCGCAGCCCCAAAATGACGAAAGGCCGGGGAAACCCCGGCCTTTTCAAAATCTTATGATCCTGAAGCAATCAGAAGAACGCCTGCAGTCCGGTCTGGGCCCGTCCCAGGATCAGCGCATGCACGTCATGGGTGCCCTCATAGGTGTTCACCGTCTCGAGGTTGATCATGTGGCGGATCACCTGGAATTCCAGGCTGATGCCGTTGCCGCCGTGCATGTCGCGCGCCATCCGGGCGATATCCAGCGCTTTGCCGCAGTTGTTGCGCTTGATGATGGAAATCATCTCGGGCGCCGCCTTGGCCTCGTCCATCAGCCGACCGACGCGCAGCGCCGCCTGCATTCCGAGCGAGATCTCGGTCTGCATCTCGGCCAGTTTCTTCTGATAGAGCTGGGTCTGTGCCAGCGGCTTGTTGAACTGCTTGCGGTCCAGGCCGTATTGGCGCGCCGCGTGCCAGCAGGCCTCGGCCGAGCCCATGACGCCCCAGGCGATGCCATAGCGCGCGCGGTTGAGGCAGCCGAACGGCCCCTTCAGCCCCTGCACATGCGGCAGCAGCGCATCCTCGCCGACTTCGACGCCTTCCATCACAATCTCGCCGGTGATCGAGGCGCGCAGGCTGGCCTTGTTCTGGATCTTCGGCGCGCTGAGACCCTTCATGCCCTTCTCCAGCACGAAGCCGCGGATCTTGCCGTCATGGGCATCGGATTTCGCCCAGACCACGAAGACATCGGCGATCGGCGCGTTGGAGATCCACATCTTGGTGCCGGTCAGACGATAACCGCCGTCGATCTTCTCGGCCCGGGTCTTCATGCCGGCTGGGTCAGAGCCCGCATCCGGTTCGGTCAGGCCAAAGCAGCCGATATATTCGCCAGAGGCGAGCTTGGGCAGATATTTCATCCGCTGCTCTTCGCTGCCATAGGCATAGATTGGATACATCACCAGCGAGCTTTGCACCGACATCATCGAGCGATAGCCGCTATCGACCCGCTCGACCTCACGCGCGACCAGCCCGTAAGAGACATAGCCGGCGCCGATGCCGCCATATTGTTCCGGCACGGTGACGCCCAGCAGGCCCATCTCACCCATTTCGCGGAAGATTTCCGGATCGGTCTCTTCATTCTCGAAGGCGGTCAGCACCCGCGGCTGCAGCTTTTCCTGCGCATAGGTGCGGGCGCTGTCCGAGATCATGCGTTCTTCTTCGGTCAGCTGATCGACCAGGCGAAACGGATCGGCCCAGTCGAAAGACGACAGATCCGGGGCATCCTTGGCCTTGAGCGTCGGGGTAGTCATGCGGAAAACCTCCTGGGGTCATATGTGTTTGTTCCTGTGCTATCACAGGGTTTTCGCAAGAAATAGCAAGACATTCGCATGGTTTCATGAGTAAATCGCATACATGATTGCGCCGCGCCGATTCCTGCCCTCGATCGCCTCGCTCCGCGCCCTGGAGGCGCTGGACCGGCTCGGTTCCGCCTCCGCGGTGGCCGAGGAATTGGCACTGACCCAGAGCGCGGTCAGCCGGCAACTGCAGACGCTGGAAACCCAGATGGGGGTGGCGTTGATCCAGCGCAGCCGCAAACGGCTGACGCTGACCCCGGCAGCGCAGGACTATGTGGCCGAGATCCGCCCTGCCCTCCACCAGATCGCCCAGGCCTCGATGCGGTTGCAGGTGCCGCAGGTGGGCGGCGCGCTGAACCTCGCCATCCTGCCCGCCTTCGGGATGCGCTGGCTGATGCCGCGCCTGCCCGAATTCGCCCGCCTCCACCCTGAGGTGATCATCAACATGTCGACACGGCTGCATCCCTTCGCTTTCGCCAATGAACCCTTTGATGCCGCGATCCATTTCGGCACAGGCGACTGGCCGGGGACCGACCGGATGCTCCTGAAGTTCGAACAGATGCTGCCGGTCTGCGCCCCCTCGCTCTGGCAGGGGCGCACCACTGGCGATCCCCGTGCGCTGCTCTCCATGCCGCTCCTGCATATCCAGACCCGGCCGCGCGCCTGGCAGGAATGGTTCGCATTGAAAGGCGTGGCCAGCACGGGCCCGGTGCCCGGGACGGTCTATGACCAGTTCTCCGCCATCATCCAGGCGGCGCTGCACGGGCTCGGGGTGGCGCTGCTGCCAGATTATCTGGCCGAACAGGATCTGGCCTCGGGGCGGCTCGTCGCTCCCTGCGGCCCGCCGGTGGAGATGCAGGGCGCCTATTACCTGGTCTGGCCGCAGGAAAAGGCAACGCATGGTCCTCTCAGCCTGTTTCGCACCTGGTTGGCGACCCAGGCGCAACCCGAGGATCTGCTGCCGCGCTGATCCCGGGCCCGGCGCGTGCCTTAGCAGCCTCCAGATCAGTCTCCAGCCTTTTTCTGGCTGAAAATATCCCCGCCGGAGGCTCCGGCGGAGAGGCGTTCGTGGCGCTTTGCAGGGCCGGGTCCGGGGGAGCTCCCCCGGGAGCCGGACTGGTCTGCCGGGACGTCAGGTGGCTGAGGAAACGCTCCACCGGGCGTCTCCGCGCGCCTTGCCCCTGGGCTCCGCCCGTTCGGCGCGGAAAACGGTCCACTGGACCGTTTTCCGGGCGCGCTTCACCCCAATGCGTACCCGGCGCCTCGGACGGTACGAACCGGATCCTCGCCACCATGCTGGGTCAGCGCCTTTCTCAGCCGGCCGATATGCACATCGACGGTACGGGTGTCGACATAGATATCCCGTCCCCAGACCCGGTCCAGCAACTGTTCGCGCGACCAGACCCGGCCCGGCTTCTCCATGAAGGTCGACAGCAGCCGGAATTCGGTCGGCCCGAGCTTCAGCGGCTGTTCCGAGCGGCTGACCTTATGGGTCTCGGCATCAAGCACGATATCCTCGAACTCCAGCCGCAGCCCCACGGTCGAGGGCCGCACCCGGCGCAGCTGGCTGCGCACGCGGGCCATCAGCTCGATCACCGAATAGGGTTTGACGACATAATCGTCCGCCCCGGTCTCGAGCCCGCGCACCTTGTCGACCTCTTCCGACCGCGCCGAAAGCATGATGATCGGAATGCCGCGGGTCTCGGGGCGGGTCTTCAGCCGCCGGCAGACCTCGATCCCCGAAAGGTTCGGCATCATCCAGTCGAGCACGATGATATCCGGCGCGTCCTCCTCGACCAGAAGCAACGCCTCTTCTCCATTTTCCGCTTTCAGAACGCGGAATCCTTCTGCTTCGAGGTTATAGGCCAGGACCTCCCGCTGGGCCAATTCGTCCTCGACGACCAGAACTGTCGGCTGATCCGCCGCCATCTTATCCCTCCAATACGCTGACAGAGGTGTCGTCAGCCTTCACACGGGTCTCGTCGGGGCGCTCGCCGGTGACCAGATAGATCACCTGTTCGGCAATGCCGGTCACATGGTCACCCATCCGTTCGGTGTTCTTGGCGATGAAATGCAGATGCATGCAGGCGGTGATGCTGCGCGGATCCTCCATCATGAAGGTGAGGAATTCACGGAACAGCGCGTTGTACATCTGATCCACCTCGCGGTCGCGTTCGATCACGTCCTTGGCAAGTTCGGCATCGCGCTGGATATAAGCGTCGAGCGCGTCCTTCAGCATCAGTTCGACCTCGCGCGCCATCCGCTTGAGCGAGGCGGTGGAGCCGTTGACCGGCGGCAACTGCGTCAGCACGCCGGTGCGCTTGGCGATATTCTTGGCGTAATCCCCGATCCGTTCGAGATTGCCGCTGATCTTCATCACCGTCAGGACCAGCCGCAGATCGCCCGCAGTGGGCGACCGCAGCGCCAGCAGTCGTGCGGTTTCCTCGTTGATGAGAACCTCGAGATCGTCAATGGCGGCGTCGCCGGCGCGGACCTTCTCGGCCAGCTCGACATCGCGGCTTGCCAGCGACTGCGCCGCTCCCAGGATCGCGGCCTCGACCAGTCCGCCCATCTTCATGATCCGGGCCTGGATACCCTCGAGATCGCGGTCGAAGACCTTCGCGATATGTTGTTCGGTCATAATGCCCTGTCCTGTCTCGGTTAGCCGATCCGCCCGGTGATATAGCTCTCCGTGCGGGGGTCTTCGGGATTGGTGAAAATCTGGCCGGTCTCTCCGAACTCGACCAGATTGCCGAGGTGGAAGAAGGCGGTCTTCTGGCTGACGCGGGCGGCCTGCTGCATCGAGTGGGTGACGATCACCACCGAATAGTTCTGCCGCAGCTCGTCGATCAGTTCCTCGACCTGGGCGGTCGCGATCGGGTCAAGTGCGGAACAGGGTTCGTCCATCAGCAGCACCTCGGGTTCGGTCGCGATGGCCCGCGCGATGCACAGCCGTTGTTGCTGACCGCCCGACAGGCCGGTGCCCGGCGCGTCCAGCCGATCCTTGACCTCATTCCAGATGGCGCCGCGGCGCAGGCTTTTCTCGACGATCTCGTCCAGCTCGGCCTTGTTGCGGGCCAGCCCGTGGATGCGCGGCCCATAGGCGATATTGTCATAGATCGACTTGGGGAAGGGGTTCGGCTTCTGGAACACCATCCCGACCTTGGCGCGCAGTTGCACCGGATCGACCTTTGGATCGTAGATGTTTTCGCCGTCGAGCAGGATCTCACCCTTGACCTTGCAGATGTCGATGGTGTCGTTCATCCGGTTCAGACAGCGCAGAAAGGTGGATTTGCCGCAGCCCGACGGGCCGATGAAGGCGGTCACCGTCTTGTCCTCGATGTCGACGTTGACGTCCTTGATCGCATGGCTTTCGCCATAATAGACTTGAACATCGCGCGCCGAGATCTTCGTTACCTGCTGCTCCACGGTCTTCTCCGTTGTTGCGATATCGTACATGGCTCTTTCCTATACCTATTACCAGCGGCGCTCGAAACGGCGACGCAGGATGACAGCCAGGGTGTTCATGGTGACCAGGAAGACCAGCAGGATGATGATCCCGCCCCAGGCCCGTTCATAGAACGCCGGGTCGGCCCGCTTGGCCCATTCGTAGATCTGTGCCGGCATGGCCGAATTCGGCTCCATCAGGCCGGCAGCGAGGCTGTCCGGCGGGTTGGAGGCGATGAAGCCCACCATGCCGATCAGCAGCAGCGGCGCGGTTTCCCCCAGCGCCTGGGCCAGGCCGATGATGGTGCCGGTCAGGATGCCCGGTGCGGCCAGCGGCAGCACGTGGTGGAACACCGCCTGCATCTTCGAGGCCCCTACCCCCAGTGCCGCGTCACGGATCGAGGGCGGCACCGCCTTCAGCGCGGCGCGGGTCGAAATGATGATGGTCGGCAGCGTCATCAGGGTCAGCACCAGGCCGCCCACCAGCGGCGCCGACATCGGCTGGTTCATGTAGTTGATGAAGACCGCGAGGCCAAGGATCCCGAAGACGATCGAGGGCACCGCGGCGAGGTTGGAGATATTCACCTCGATCACATCGGTCCACCAGGCCTTGGGCGCGAATTCCTCCAGAAAGATCGAGGCGGCCACACCGATCGGCAGCGACAGCGCCAGCACCACCAGCATCATGAACAGCGATCCCAGCATCGAGGTGCCGATCCCGGCGGCTTCGGGCCGCTGGTCGGAAGCGTCGGAGCCTAAGATGAATTCGGAATTGAAGGTCTTCTCGATCACCCCGGCCTTGACCAGTTGATCGGTGAGATCAAGCTGAGGCACCGAGATATTCTTGTCGTTCTCGATGCTATGGCGGGTTACGCGGCCCTTCAGGTAGCCATCAACCCGGCTGTTGGCGAGAAAGCGAAAGCTCAGCGTCTTGCCGATGGCATCGGGATGCTCCAGCACATAGTCGCGCAATTGTGCCGGCGCGCCTTTCGACAGCAAGGCGGCCATGTCCTTGGGTTTCAGATCGGTCTTGACGCCAAGCGCGGCGACCTTGGCCTCGATGGCCTTCTGGATCAGCGGCGCATAGCCGAAGGTCGACACCTTCTTGATGTCATCGAGATTGCGCTGGCCCTTTTTGTCCAGCTTGGCGGCATCCAGCGTTACGTCGAGGGTGACGAAAGTCTGGGTGAAGGCGCCATAGCCATTGCCGACGATGTTGACCACCAGGATCGCCAGCATCAGCAATCCCGCTGCGATGGCAGCGATGCCATAGGCCTGGAACCGGCGCTCGGCGGCGTTGCGGCGTTTGGTCCGGGCGGTCAGCTTCATCAGCGTCTCACCGTGCTTGCGCGGTGTGGACCCGTTTTGGCTGATATCGGTCATTCGTACTGCTCCCGGTATTTGCGCACGATATAGAGCGCGAGAACGTTCAGCCCCAGTGTCAGGACAAACAGCGTGATGCCAAGCGCGAAGGCCACCAGAGTCTCGGCGCTGGCGAAATCGGTGTCGCCGGTCAACTGGCTGACGATCCGGGTAGTGATCGTCGTCATCGATTCCAGCGGGTTGAGCGAGAATTTGGCGATTGCCCCCGCCCCCATTACCACGATCATGGTTTCACCGATGGCGCGCGAGGCGGCCAGCAGGATGGCGCCGACGATCCCCGGCAGTGCCGCCGGCAGCACCACCTGGCGCACGGTCTCGGATTTGGTGGCGCCAAGCCCCAGCGAACCGTCGCGCATCGTTTGCGGCACCGCGTTGATGATGTCGTCCGACAGCGAGGAGACGAAGGGGATCAGCATGATTCCCATCACCAGCCCGGCCGTCAGGACCGAGGTGGCGCCGGACATCCAATCGACACCCAGAAGGCCTTCGGGCCCGTTGCCAAAGACACTGACCAGAGCCGGCCCCACCGTCAGCAGCGCGAAGAGACCGTAGACGATGGTGGGAATCCCGGCGAGGATTTCCAGCAGCGGCTTGGCGAAGGCGCGAACGTGGCCGTTGGCGTATTCCGACAGATAGACCGCCGCGAACAGCCCGACCGGCACCGCGACGAGAAGCGCGATGAACGAGATATAGAGCGTGCCCCAGAGCAGCGGCAGGATCGACAATTCGCTGTCGCCGCGGAAGTTCGGTGCCCAAGTGCCGCCGAAGAAGAAATCCGTCCAGCTGTGCAGCTTGAAGAAACTGATCGACTCGAAGAACATCGACAGCACGATGCCGATGGTGGTCAGGATCGCCAGCAAGGCGGCCAGAACCAGCAGTGCGTAGATGCCCTGTTCGACCACGTTGCGGGCGCGGAAATCCTTGTTGGTGTGCTGCCAGGAAAAGCCCAGACCGGCAAGCGCCAGCAGGGTGACGACGATCACCATGTTCCGATGCCCGCTGGCGTCGATCGCGCGATAGCGTTGCGCGGCCTGCAGTACCTCGGGGCGCACGTCCGACCCGAGCGCGACGCCCAGCTCTCCCAGGCGAGCGCGCAGGTCGGTGAATTCTGTGCGGATCGTCCCGGCTTCCTGCTCGGTCAGCGCACCTTCGTCCACAGCGAGATCCAGGCCTGCCGCCACCTGGTGGACGTCCATCATCACCAGGCCGAGGGTGGAGTTTTCGGGGATCGCCTGCTCTGGGATCATGCCCGAAACGCGATATTGCACGACCGACGGCTGAATCATCAGCCATAGCCCGAGCACCAGAAGCGCAGGCACCAGCGTCGTCAGAAGGACGTTCGCACCGTAATAGTTAGGAAGAGAATGAAGATCGCGGGCATTGCCGCCGGCACTGTGCAGGGCGCGCGCGCGTCCAGCCAGAAATCCGAGGGCGGCAAGCGCGAAGACGAAGACAACGAGCCAGAACGTCGGCATCAAGGGCTCCAATCACGACGGGCGCAAGTTCGGGAAAAGAAAACGGACCGGAGCGGCATGACCCGCCCCGGTCCAAAGACGATTACATATTGCCGCCCATCACGACTTCGTCGGCCACGGCCTCTTGGGTCTTGGCCAGCTCCGGATCGGACACCAGACCATAGGCCGCCAGCGGGCCATCGGGGCCGGCGATCTCGTCCGAGACGAAGAATTCGGCGAATTCTTTCAGGCCCGGGATCACGCCGATATGCGCTTTCTTGATGTAGAATTGCAGCGGACGCGACACCGGATATTCACCCGACGCGATGGTTTCGGTCGAGGGAACGACACCCGACATGGTGGCCACTTGCAGCTTGTCGGTGTTGTTCTCGTAGAACGCCAGACCGAAGACGCCGATACCGTCCTTGTTGGAGCCGATGCGGGCCAGGGTTTCGGTATAGTCGCCGTCGATATCGACAGACTTGCCGTCGGTGCGCAGGGCGATACAGGCTTTCTCGGCGGCTTTCTTGTCGTCGCCATTGGCGGCTTTGAAGGCGTCGAAATCGCCGGTGGCTTCACAGCCGGCCAGGATCACCTTGTCTTCGAAGACTTCACGAGTGCCATGCTTGGTGCCGGGCACGAAGGCCTGGATCGGCTGCGCCGGGAAGGCCGGGTTCACGTCTTTCCAGGTGGTGTTCGGGTTGTCGACGATCTTGCCGTCGACGACGACCTTGTCCGACAGCGCCTTGTACCAGTCGGCCGGGGTGAATTCGAACTTGTTGCCGTTGATGTCGCTGGCGAAGACGATGCCGTCATAACCGATGCGCACTTCGATGATGTCGGTGACACCGTTTTCGGCGCAGGTCTTGATTTCTTTGTCTTTGATGCGACGCGAGGCGTTGGCGATGTCGATGGTGTTCTCACCCACGCCTTCGCAGAAGCGCTTCAGGCCGGCCGAGGAACCGCCCGATTCCACGACCGGGGTCGGGAAGTCGAAGTTTTCGCCGAAGGCTTCGGCGACGATCGACGCGTAAGGCAGCACGGTCGAGGAGCCGGCGATTTGCACCTGGTCGCGAGCGGCGGCGGCAGTGGCCGAAACGGCGCCGATAGCCAGCGCGGAAACCGTCAGTTTCACAAAGGACATGTCTGTCTCCTTGGATAGGATCAAAAGCGATCACCCCCATGATGATCTTGCGCCCCTCCTAGAGAGGCTGCATGTGCCTTTTGTGACATCAGTGTAACAGTTGCATGACAAACCCCTGTGCTTCTGCGGGCCGGCGGCGGAAAATCACGGGCCAGAAACGACTTATGGTTGTCTATATTTCTCCGACAACTTCCGCGATGCGGGTCTTACTTCGGTAAAATAACCGTAAAAACAGCGCCTTGTCCCACTTCGCTTTCTACCCTCAAGCGACCGCGATGGCGGTTGACGATATGTTTGACGATCGCCAGCCCCAGCCCTGTGCCGCCCAGTTGGCGCGACCGGTGATTGTCGGCGCGATAGAATCGCTCGGTCAGCCGCGGCAGGTGGACGGGATCGATTCCCGGCCCCTTGTCGATCACCTGCACCCGCGCTGCGGCAGAGCGCACCGCCGGATCGCGCTCTGATGAGGTCAGCACCAGATCGACCCGACCGCCGGAACCGCCGTATTTGATCGCATTCTCCACCAGGTTGGTGAACACCTGCCGGAGCTGGTCGGGATCGCCGGTGATCTCGACATCGCCTTCCGGAGCAGTGAGCCCCAATTCCACCCCCGCCTCTTCAGCCAGCGGGCGCAGCGAATGCAGGGTGTCCTCCAGCGTCTGGGTCAGGTTGATCTGCTCCTTCGGGCGCACCCGCTCTTCGCTTTCGACACGGTTGAGAGACAACAGATCTCCGACCAGGCGATTCATCCGGCTGGCCTCTCCCTCCATGATGCCGAGAAACCGCGCCCGGGCGGCGGGATCGTCGCGGGCAGCGCCGCGCAGGGTTTCGATGAATCCCATCAGCGCCGTCAGCGGTGTGCGCAGTTCGTGACTGACGTTGGCGACGAAATCGCGGCGCATCTGCCCGGCCTGCTCCAGATGGGTAATATCCTGAAAACTGACCAGAACCGCACCACCCTGCACCGCGCCGATGCCGTGCACATATCGGCAATTCACGTCATAAGTGGTATCCTGCGCGCCATCGTTGGACAGATGTCGCGTCACATGCGGACGCTTGTCGCGCAGGCTGGCCTCGATCGCGTCCAGCACCAGCGGTTGGCGCAGGATGGTGGCGAAATGCCGTCCTCTGATCTGCTGCCCCAACAGCGTCAGCGCCTCGGAATTGGCGGCGATGATGCGCTCGGACTGGTCCACCAGCAACGCAGGCAACGGAATTGCGGCCAGAAAGTCGGAAATCAGGTCGTCCAAAATAAGTCTCCCTCCGCGGAGTCGTCCGGGCACCTTGCCGCATCAATGTAACCGTGATGCGGCACCGGCCGCCGCTATGGGCGCAGCAAAGATGGATTTCTGCGGGTGAGACGCGCCCGCCTCACCTGCCCGGATCGAGGCCGCCGGGCCGGGCAGAGAGGCCTGGTAAGGCCCGCCCCACCCGTCGCGTCATTCGACCTTTTTCATCGTGTCGCGGAACTTGCGCATGTTGTCCTGATAATGCAACGCCCCCAGGCGCATCCGCTTGGCGTGATCTTCGCTGATCTCGCGCATCACTTTGCCGGGGGCGCCCATCACCAGAGAGTTGTCGGGGATTTCCTTGCCCTCGGTCACCAGCGCACCGGCACCGATCAGGCAGTTCTTGCCGATCTTGGCACCGTTCAGCACGGTGGCCCCCATCCCGATCAGAGAGCCGTCACCGATGGTGCAGCCATGCAGCATGACCTTGTGGCCGATGGTGCAGTCCTTGCCGATGCTCAGAGGAAAGCCCGCGTCCACATGCATCACGCAATCCTCCTGCACGTTCGACCCCTCGCCGATGCGGATCTCTTCGTGATCGGCGCGGATGGTCGATCCGAACCAGACCGAGGATCCGGCCTCCATCACCACCTTGCCGATCAGGTTGGCATCGGGGGCGACCCAGGTGTCGTCGTGCAGTTGCGGCGCGTCAGCGCCCAAAGCGTAGATGGTCAAAGCTTGTCCTCCTCGAATTCCGCCTGCAGGGCCCGCACATGGGCGGTCAGCCCGGGTTGCTGGATGCGGCGCAGGCGGGTGGCCTCAATGATCGTCTTCAGCCGGGCTTCGGTGGCATCGAGATCGTCATTGACCAGAACGTAGTCGTACCCGCCCCAATGGCTGATCTCGTCCCAGCTTTTCTGCATCCGGCGACGAATGGTCTCGGCATCGTCCTGGCCGCGGCTGATCAACCGGCGACGCAGCTCGGCGATCGAGGGCGGCAGCAGGAAGATCGACAGCGTGTGTTGTCCCAGGGCCGAATTACGGATCTGTTGCGCGCCCTGCCAGTCGATGTCGAACAGCACATCCTCGCCCCCGTCGATCGCCGCCTCGACCGGTCCGCGCGGCGAACCGTAGAAATTCCCGAACACATGGGCGTGCTCCAGCATGCCGTCATCGGCGACATCGGCCTTGAACTGGGCTTCGGTCATGAAGTGATAATCAATGCCGTCGACCTCGCCCGGGCGGGGTTGCCGGGTGGTGGCGCTGACCGAAAAGACGATCGACGGATCCCAAGCGCGCAGCCGTTTGGCCAGGGTGGATTTCCCCGCGCCCGAGGGCGAGGAAAGGATGATCAGCAATCCGCGGCGTTCAGCCATCTCAGATCTCCTGCAAAGTCATTGGGGGATGCCCGAAGACCTCCCGATAAGAGGCGTCGCCCGGGCAAGTGCCGGGGGCGTCATTCGACATTCTGGACCTGCTCGCGCATCTGGTCGATCACCGCCTTGAGATCGAGCCCCACCCGCGTCAGATCGGAATTTTGCGACTTGGAACAGAGCGTGTTGGCCTCGCGATTGAATTCCTGCATCAGGAAATCCAGCTTGCGCCCCACCGCGCCGCCGGCATCGAGCAGCTCCCGGGCGGCGCCGACATGGGCGCGCAGCCGGTCCAGCTCTTCGGTGACGTCTGCCTTGACCGCGATAAGCGCCAGTTCCTGCGCCACCCGGTCCGGATCTGCGCCATCGACGTTGTCCAAAACCCGGGCCAGATTGGCGCGCAGGGTTTCGGCCATTGCCGCCTTGCGCGCCTCGGCCAGATCTGCCGCCGCGGCCACCAGGGTTTCGACCTGCGCCAACTGGTCGCGCAGCAGCGCCTCGAGCGCGCGGCCTTCGGTTCGGCGCATATCCAGAAAGGCGGCGATCAGCGGCGCCAGTTCGGATTTGATCTGCGCCACCAGCGCGCCGTAATCTTCGTTCTCGGCGCCGGGCTCCATCATGCCGCGCAGGCCCAGAAGATCGCTCGCCCGCGATGGCGCCAGATCAACGCCTCGCTCCTGGGCTTCGGCCTCGATCCGCGCCAGCGCCTCCAGCGCAGCGATCAGAATGCCGGGGTTCAGCACTGCGTTTGCGGCCGAGTCGGCGCGGGTCAGCCGCAGCGACAGGGTGACATTGCCCCGTGTCACCGCCTTGGCCAGATCGGCGCGCAGCGCGGCCTCGAGCCCCTCGAGCCAGTCGGGCACCCGCAGACGCAGGTCCAGCCCCTTGCCGTTGACGCTGCGCAATTCCCATCCCCAGGAGAACGGCGCCCGCTCTCCCTTCGCCGAGGCGAACCCGGTCATTGATCTGATCATGCGCTTGCGTCCCCTGTCGCCGTTCAGTCCCTGTCGGGGCGCAGGTAATGCCATAGGGACAGGCAGGGCAAGCCCCCAGCCCGAATGCAGCCCCGATGCTGGCCCCATGCTGTTCCGATGCCACCCGGATGCCGTTTCTCGTCGGGCAACGGATCGTTGTTAACCAGAGATTAAGGAAACGCTCCAAAATTTAGCCGAAATGTGTCAAATTAACGGCAAGGTAACCAGTTTCGGGGTAGGCCGGAACACAGTCACGATCACATGTTTTCTGGTGCCGGTCACGAAAGTGGCCCAGGGCACTGTCAGCGAGGGCAGCGACAGATGCGCGATCTTCCCCCCCAGACCAGTCCGAACCAGGGCGCCGGCAATGTCGTGCCGATCCAGCCGTTCCAGCGTCATCGCAGCCTGTCGCCGCTGCGTCAGGCCGAGGCCTATTGGCTGGCGCTCTGCGGGCCGGGAGCCCTGCCCCGCCGAAGCCAGATCGACCCGCGCGGCCTAGCCAATATCCTCGATTACAGCTTCATTCTGGAACAGGTCGCACCGCGGGTGGCGCGATTTCGCCTTGCTGGTCAGCACCTGCATGAACTGACGGGAATGGAGGTGCGCGGTCTGCCCTTCACGGCGCTTTTCGCCGATACCGCACGGACCGACGCCGGCACCGCGCTTGAGCGGGTTTTCTCCGGGCCGAATGTGGCGGAATTGCGGCTGACCCATCCCGGTGGCGCCGGCCGCGTGGCTGGCGAAGGCCGGATGCTGCTGCTGCCGCTGTGCACCGATGAGGGCGACGTTTCGCGTGCGCTGGGTGTGATCGTCGCTGACGGTGTCGGTCGCAGCGCCCTGCCCTGCCGGTTCGATATCACCGATCGGTTGCTGCGTCCGGCCCCTGGCCCTGCCGCGCCGGAGAGCCTTCCCGAACGCGCCGGAACTGCGGTGCCGGAACAGGAGGTCACGCCACAGGGCTTTGCCGAGGCTCAGGTTGCCTTTGCCGGCGCCGAACCGCATCTGCGGCTGGTGAAGTAGACCTCAGCGCCCCGGTGAGCTCACCGCATCGGCAAGGTCTGCCTGCAAAACGCTGCCATGCCGGACAAAGCAACGGGCGCGGTTCGGCTGAACACCCCGCGCCCGTCTTTCATAACGATCTTTATCGTCGGCCTCGGATCAGCCTGCAGCGCGTGCAGCGATCTGATCCTGGCGCAGACGGCTGAGTTCTTCGGCGACGAGGAACGCAAGCTCCAGCGACTGACTGGCATTGAGCCGCGGGTCGCAGGCGGTATGGTAACGGTCGGAGAGGTTCTCGTCGCGTACTGCCCGCAGGCCGCCGGTGCATTCGGTCACATCCTGGCCGGTCATCTCGAAATGCACGCCGCCGGGCACGGTGCCTTCCGCGGCATGGATGGCGAAGAACTCGCGCACTTCGCGCAGCACCGCCTCGAACGGGCGCGTCTTGAAGCCGGAGGCCGATTTGATGGTATTGCCATGCATCGGGTCAGAGACCCAGACCACATTGGCCCCCTCTTCCTGCACCGCCTTGATCAGCCGCGGCAGGTGATCGCCTGCCTTGCCGGCGCCGAACCGGGCAATCAGGGTCAGCCGGCCGGCTTCGTTTTCGGGGTTCAGCTTCTGCATCAGTCGCTTGAGATCCTCGGCCGTCATCGTCGGGCCGCACTTCAGCCCGATCGGGTTCAGCACGCCGCTGCAATATTCCACATGGGCGCCATCGGGCTGACGGGTCCGGTCGCCGATCCAGATCAGATGGCCAGAGCCGGCCAGCCAATTGCCCGAGGTCGAATCGCGCCGGGTCAGCGCCTCTTCATATTCCAGCAGCAAGGCTTCGTGGCTGGTGTAGAATTCCACCGACGACAGCGTATGCGCGGTATCGCGGTTGACCCCGGCGGCGCGCATGAAATCCAGCGTGTCCGAGATCCGGCTGGCCATCTCGCGATACCGTTCGGCCTTTTCTCCCTCGGTGAAATCCAGGATCCACGAATGCACCTGGTTCACATCGGCATAGCCGCCGGTCGAAAAGGCGCGCAGCAGGTTCAACGTCGCTGCCGCCTGGGTATAGGCCTGCAGCATCCGTGCCGGATCGGGCACTCGGGCGGCGGGGGTGAAGGCCAGATCGTTGATGATGTCGCCGCGATAGCTGGGCAGCTCGACCCCGTCGATCACCTCGGTGGGTGCAGAGCGCGGCTTGGCGAATTGGCCGGCCATCCGGCCGACCTTGATCACCGGAACCTTGGCGCCATAGGTCAGCACCATGGCCATCTGCAGCATCACCTTGAACGTGTCGCGGATACCGTCGGCGCTGAATTGTTCGAAGCTTTCGGCACAGTCCCCCCCTTGCAGCAAGAAGGCCTCGCCGCGCGATGCCGCGCCCAGATGCGCCTTCAGTCTGCGTGCCTCGCCGGCAAAGACCAGCGGCGGGTATTTCATCAACTGCGTCTCGACGGTCTCAAGTGCCGCGGAATCGACATAGTCGGGCATCTGAATGCGCGGTTTCGCACGCCAGCTCGATTTGCTCCAATCCGTCATCACTTGATCTCCTCCGCTCGGGACTTGGCCGGGTTTTCAGGGGGTCTCTATACAAAAGAGCCCGCAGGGATACCATAAGCCATTTGGGGTACTTGACGCCGCAGTCAAGTACGTCTCAAGGTGACGCCAAGGGATGGGTTCAGATGCGCTCCGTCAAGAAGGCGCAGTGGCCCCATGAATACTCAGGAAGTCAGCCATGTCAGAGCAACGCCAAGTTGTCGCCAGCGTTCCGAACTCCGGCCACAGCCGGCGGTTCGTATTTGTATTGCTCGACCGCTTTACGCTCTTGTCCTTTGCCTCGGCGTTGGAATGTCTTCGGATCGCCAATCGCATGTCGGGACAGGAGCTGTATAGCTGGGCGATGATCGGTGAAGGTGGAGAAGAGGTCACCTGTTCCGCCGGTGCCACCTTCAAGCTGGATGCCGATCTGGAGATTCTGCAGCGCGACGATACCGTTTTGCTCTGCGGTGGCATTGACGTGCAGACCGCGACCACCAAGAAGCTCTTGTCCTGGCTGCGGCGCGAGGCGCGGCGCGGCATGGTGATGGGGGGGCTCTGCACCGCCGGCTACGCCCTGGCCAAGGCGGGCCTGCTGGATGGCAAGCGCGCCACCATCCACTGGGAAAACGCCGATAGCTTTCTGGAAGAATTCGGCGAGGTAGAGCTGACCAAATCGGTCTTTGTCATCGACGGCAACCGGATCACCACGGCCGGCGGCACCTCGTCCATCGACATGATGCTGAAGCTGATCGCCAATGATTGCGGCGAGGAATTGGCCAATGCGGTGGCCGATCAGCTTATCTATTCCTCGATCCGGACTGATCAGGACACTCAGCGCCTGTCGGTCCCGACCCGGATCGGGGTACGTCACCCGAAACTGAGCCAGGTCATCCACATGATGGAGCAGAATATCGAGGAGCCGATCAGCCCGGCCCTTCTGGCCCAGGATGTCGGCATGTCGACCCGTCAGCTTGAACGGTTGTTCCGGCGCTATCTGAACCGGTCTCCGAAGCGATATTACATGGAACTTCGCCTGCAGAAGGCGCGTAATCTGTTGATGCAAACCGACATGAGCGTGATCAACGTTGCCCTGGCCTGTGGTTTCGCCAGCCCATCGCATTTCTCCAAATGCTATCGGGCGCATTACAACACCACCCCCTATCGTGAACGCGGTACCCAGGGCACTGGGGGGCCGATTTAACAGGCCATTCCCTTTCCTGTTACGCATGAAATTAATTCAAGATGAAATTGGACAATTCATCTTTTGTCTCGGTATATTCGGAAATGGCGCCGATTTTTATCCTGCGCTCCGGACGCCGGGCCTTTCATTATTTAACGAGTGTATTCTTTTCCCGGCGCTTCGGCACCCAAGGGCGCGTGCCGCAAGAGCCGTTACGGCGGTCTTGAGCGGGCCCCTTGTCGTTGGGGCGGACCGGAGCATTCCGGATCTGGCGTCAGGCAACCCTGGTTCAATGTCGGTTGGCGTCAAATGGCCCGTATCGTCGCGCGCTCCTTTCCGGTCCTGGCCAGTGAACTGAGCCAGAGAAAGTGAACTTAGCCAGAGATCTTGTCTAGAAATCTTGGCCACAGATATTGTCATGGTCTTTCCCCGAGGGAAGGCATGCGCCAGAGCGGTGTCGCCTGGCAGGACGCCGGTTTCCCGCACCGGAAAAGTCGTTTTCCCGGGTGGCGAAGGCTGAGGATAGTACTTTTCTTTTGAAATGAGCTTGCCTAGGATTTGATCAGAACATCACGTTCCAACTAGGGAGTAACTTTATGAAAAAGCTGCTTATGGCCACGGCCGCGACCGCGCTCATGACCGGTGCCGCTGCCGCCGAGGATATCAAGATCGGCGTTCTGCTGGGCTTCACCGGCCCGATCGAATCGCTGACCCCCTCGATGGCGGCAGGGGCTGAAATGGCGATCAAGGAGGTCAGCGATAGCGGCCTGCTGCTGGACGGTGCTACCGTGACCCCGGTGCGCGCGGATACCACCTGCGTCGATTCCAGCGCCGCCACCGCTGCCGCCGAGCGGCTTGTCACCTCGGATGGCGTCAAGGGCATCATGGGGGCCGATTGCTCCGGCGTGACCGGTGCTGTCCTCGCCAATGTCGCTGTGCCCAATGGCATCGTGATGATCTCGCCTTCCGCAACCTCGCCCGGGCTGACTGAGGCCGAGGATAACGGGCTGTTCTTCCGCACCGCGCCCTCCGATGCCCGTCAAGGCCAGGTGATGAGCGACATCCTGATCGAGGACGGGGTCAAGGAAGTCGCAGTCACCTATACAAATAACGATTATGGCAAGGGGCTCGCCGACAGTTTCCAGGCCGCTTACGAAGCCGCGGGCGGCACGGTGACCATCAGCGCCGCGCATGAGGACGGCAAGGCCGATTACTCTGCCGAAGTCGGCGCGCTGGCGGCGGGCGGCGGTGACCGGCTGGTCGTTGCGGGCTATGTCGATCAGGGCGGATCGGGGGTCGTGCGCGCCGCGCTCGACAGCGGCGCCTTCGACACCTTCCACTTCCCTGATGGCATGATCGGCACCAAGCTGGAAGAAGACTTCGGCGACGAGATCGACGGCTCCACCGGGCAGAACCCTGGCACCGACAGCCCGGGCGCCGACAAATTCGCCGAGATGGTCGGCGGTGCCTTTGACACGACCTCTCCCTATACGCCTGAATCCTACGATGCCGCCGCGCTGATGCTGCTGGCGATGCAGGCGGCCGGCTCCACCGATTCCAACGTTTACAAGGAAAAGGTGATGGAAGTTGCCAATGCTCCCGGCGAAAAGATCTATCCGGGCGAATTGGCCAAAGCGCTGCAGATCCTCAAGGACGGCGGGGATGTTGACTATGTCGGCGCCACCGCGGTTGAAATGATCGGCTCGGGCGAAACCGCCGGCAATTACCGCCAGATCAAGATCGAAAACGGCAAGATCACCACGGTGAAATTCCGCTGATCGGTCACGATCTGATCGGCAACAGCACAGGAGAAGGGTCCGGGGGCTATCCCCGGGCCGCTTCGATCACCAAAGCCGCGCAAAAGAACGGCGGCAGGACGGGGAAGACATGATCGTCGTAGAAGACGTACATAAACATTTCGGCGGTTTTCACGCGGTGGATGGCGCCTCGCTTACCATTGCCGAAGGGTCGATCACCGGGCTGATCGGTCCGAATGGCGCCGGCAAGACCACTTTGTTCAACGTGATCGCAGGCGTCCTGCCTCCAACCTCGGGCCGGGTCACCATGCAGGGGGAGGATATCACCGGCCTGCCCCCGCATGATCTGTTTCACAAGGGGCTGCTGCGCACCTTCCAGATCGCCCATGAATTCGCCTCGATGAGCTGCCGCGAGAACCTGATGATGGTTCCGGGCGGGCAATCCGGTGAAACCTTGTGGAACACATGGTTCGGCCGCAAGCGCATCGCCGAGGAGGAGCGCGCGCTGCGCGCGAAGGCCGATGAGGTTCTGGAGTTCCTGACCATCCGCCATATCGCCGATCTGAAGGCCGGCGAGATCTCGGGCGGGCAGAAGAAACTACTGGAACTCGGCCGCACCATGATGGTCGACGCCAAGATCGTTTTTCTGGACGAGGTCGGCGCCGGGGTGAACCGGACGCTGCTTTACACCATTGCCGATGCGATCAAGCGGCTCAACCAAGAGCGCGGCTATACCTTCGTGGTGATTGAACACGACATGGATTTCATCGAACGGCTTTGCGATCCGGTGATCTGCCTGGCCGAGGGCAAGGTTCTGGCCCAGGGGACGCTGGAGGAAATCAAGGCCAACGAACAGGTGATCGAGGCCTATCTGGGCACCGGTCTGAAGAACAAGGACATGATCGGCGCATGAAGATTGCCTCCATAGCCTGGGGATGTGCTTGTGTATCGCTCTTCGCAACGACGACCGTCGCGCAGAATATCGTGGGCACCGCTGTCATAGATGGAAAACGCGTTGAACTCCTCAGCGATCATAGCTGGCGATATGTTGATCCCGAGGCCCTGAGTTCGGCCTGCACCGGACTGTCGCCCAGGGTCGAATTTTGCGGCAGCAAGCCGGATTGGCGCCCTATCCCCACGACCGGAGCATTCGTCCAGACATATGTTCATGGTTCAAATATCTTTGCCGGCCTGATCGTGGAAGACATCGGGCGGGCTCAGAACCTGAGTTTCAAGACACTTCGCACCCTGTCCATCAGCTCTGCCGCCGCACAATCCGGCGTCTCCGAGAAAGCGATACCGGTATATGACGTGTTCGAGACAGAAATAGACGAAAATCCGGGCGAGACGATCATCTATGGCGCGGTTTTGAAGGGCATGAAATTCGTCTTCTCCAACAGCTATGTGATCACCGATGATCTCACCGTCCAGGCCTATGTCTGGGCCGTCGGAAGCGAATATTCGGATGAGCAGCGGAAATGGGGGGAGGACTTCATCGACAATATCCGCCTGCACGTCGAGAAGGTGGCGCATTGATGCAAGCACGGAATGTCTCGAAGAATAAGAACCAGGGGGGAGGCCGATGAGCGGCAATACCTATGACGACCGTGGCAACAACGATGGGACCATCGTCAATCTGCGCGGGATCGGAGAATTTGGCGCCCATCCCGGCACTGGCCTGGCGATGGATACCGGCAGCGCCTTTCTGATCGGCGACAGTATGACCGGGGGGTATGGCAAGGGCCCCGACATCCTGCATGAGTGCACCATCGCGGTGAACCGTGGCGAGATCGCGGTGATCGTCGGCCCCAACGGTGCCGGCAAGTCCACCGCCATGAAGGCGATCTTCGGAATGCTGGATCTGCACAAGGGTTCGGTCCGGCTCGATGGCGAGGACATCACCGATCTCAGCCCTCAGGACCGGGTGGCCAAGGGCATGGGCTTCGTGCCTCAGACCAATAATATCTTTACCTCGATGACGGTGGAGGAAAACCTGGAGATGGGCGCCTTCATTCGTCGCGACGATTTCCGTGACACCATGGCGCAGGTCTACGACCTGTTCCCGATCCTGAAGGACAAGCGCCGGCAGGCGGCGGGAGAGTTGTCGGGCGGGCAGCGCCAACAGGTGGCCGTCGGGCGGGCCCTGATGACCCGCCCCAAGGTGCTGATGCTGGACGAACCCACCGCAGGCGTCAGCCCGATCGTGATGGACGAGCTGTTTGATCGTATCATCGAGGTCGCCCGCACTGGTATTCCGATCCTGATGGTGGAACAGAACGCCCGTCAGGCGCTGGAGATTGCGGATCACGGCTATGTTTTGGTGCAGGGCGCCAATGCCTATACCGGTACCGGCAAACAGCTTCTGGCCGATCCCGAAGTCCGACAAGCGTTCCTGGGGGGCTGAGATGAAACGCAGTCTTGTCATATGCGCCATGGCCACCGTCCCTTTCGGCGCCGCGGCGAAACAAATCCCCGCCCCGATGACCTTTGAAATCAAATGCCGCTTTGACCGCACGACCCCGGACAGCGCGGCCTCGGCGGTGGAAAGCCCCCGGCTGGTCAGCGCGCTCGCAACCTCGAAGGCTCCTCAGGTGATCGACGCGATTGACCAGGGTGTCGGCTTTGTCGAGGTCAAAGGCACAGATGGCGTGCGCCACTTCGTGCAGCCCTATCTCGGATCGGTTCTGGCCGGTCAGATGATCACGGTCTTTCCCGACGGCCGGAGCGTTCTCACCCAGCACTACAAGGGAAAGACCCGTCTCGGGGTCCACTCTGAAGTCGGCCGCTGCGAGGTGATGGAATAATGGATTTTCTCAACGCAATCGTCGCGCTGGCGAATTTCGTCCTCATCCCGGGCATCGCCTATGGCGCGCAACTGGCGCTGGGCGCCCTGGGGGTGACGCTGATCTATGGCATCTTGCGGTTCTCGAATTTCGCCCATGGCGACACCATGGCCTTCGGCACCATGATCACGGTTCTGGTGACCTGGTGGATGCAGGCGCAGGGGGTATCCTTGGGGCCGCTGCCCACCGCGCTTCTGGCCCTGCCCTTTGGCATTCTGGGCTGCATGGCACTGGTGCTGCTCACCGATCGGGTGGTCTATCGCTTCTATCGCGAGCAGAAGGCCAAGCCGATGATCCTGGTGATTGTCTCCACCGGCGTGATGTTCATCACCAATGGGCTGGTACGGCTGATCATCGGGCCCGGCGACCAGCGGTTTGCCGATGGCGAAAGGTTCATCATTTCAGCCCGGGACTTCAAGGCGATGACCGGCCTGAGCGAGGGTCTGGGCATCAAGACCACCCAGGGCATCACCGTGGTGGTCGCGGTGCTGGCCGTGGCCGCGCTGTTCTGGTTTCTGAACCGAACCCGCACCGGCAAGTCGATGCGCGCCTATTCCGATAATGAGGATCTGGCCCTGCTGTCGGGGATCAATCCGGAGCGGGTGGTGACCTACACCTGGCTGATCGTGGCTGCGCTGACCACGGTGGCCGGCACGCTCTACGGGCTCGACAAGAGCTTCAAGCCCTTCGTCTATTTCCAGCTCCTGCTGCCGGTGTTTGCCGCGGCCATCGTCGGCGGGCTTGGCAGTCCGCTGGGTGCCATCGCCGGGGGCTTCGTCATCGCGTTTTCCGAAGTGACGATTACCTATGCTTGGAAAAAGGTGCTGGGCTATCTCCTGCCCGAGGGGCTGGAACCCTCAGGCCTGGTGCAGTTGCTGAGCACTGATTACAAATTCGCGGTCAGCTTCGTGATCCTGCTGATCGTTCTGCTGTTCCGGCCCACGGGCCTATTCCAGGGGAAGTCGGTATGAGCGCGACCATGAAAAACACCTTGCTGTTTCTGCTGGTCGGTGTGCTGATCCTGATCACCGGCATGGTGCAAAGCTGGAACTCGGCGCTGCTGATCCTGAACATGGGGCTGGTTTCGGCCATCATGGCCTTGGGGGTGAACCTGCAATGGGGCTTTGCGGGGCTGTTCAACGTCGGGGTCATGGGCTTTGTCGCATTGGGCGGTCTGGCGGTGGTGCTGGTCTCCGAACCCCCGGTCGAAGGCGCCTGGGGAGCGGGCGGTGCCTGGCGCATCCTGGGTGGGCTGGCATTGGGGGCGCTGTCGGTGGCGGCGGCGGTGCTGACCTACAAGCGCCTGCCCCGGGGCCGGATGCGCGGCATTGCGGTGCTGGCGATCCTGGTGCTGGGCTTTTTCGTCTATCGCTGGATCTTTGACGGCGGTGTCGAGCTGGTCGAGGCCAACAACCCGGCCAGTACGGGCAATATCGGCGGGCTGAACCTGCCGGTTCTGTTGGCCTGGCCCGCCGGCGGACTGCTGGCCGCTGGGGCTGCCTGGATCATCGGCAAGACCGCATTGGGGCTGCGTTCGGATTATCTGGCGATCGCCACCTTGGGCATCGCCGAGATCATCGTAGCGGTCCTGAAGAACGAGGATTGGCTGGCGCGCGGGGTTAAGAACATCTCCGGCCTGGCCCGGCCCCTGCCCTATGAGGTCGATCTGCAGACCGATCCGGGCTTCGTCCAGACGGCGGCGCATCTTGGGCTCGATCCGGTGATCGCCTCGACGCTTTATGTCAAGCTTGGCTATACGGCGTTGTTCCTGGTGGTGCTGCTGGTGCTGCTGTGGCTGAGCCAGATGGCGCTGAAATCGCCTTGGGGCCGGATGATGCGCGCGATCCGCGACAATGAGACCGCCGCCGAGGCCATGGGCAAGGATGTCACCCGGCGACATCTGCAGATCTTCATCCTCGGATCCGCCGTCTGCGGCATCGCCGGCGCGATGATGACGACGCTCGACGGGCAGTTGACGCCCGGCTCCTATCAGCCTCTGCGCTTCACCTTCCTGATCTGGGTGATGGTGATCGTCGGCGGGTCGGGCAACAACTTCGGGTCGGTGCTGGGGGCCATGCTGATCTGGTTTCTCTGGGTCCAGGTGGAGCCGATCGGGCTGTGGCTGATTCAGCTGATCACCGCCGGCATGGCCGAGGGCAGCGCGCTGAAGGTGCATCTTCTGAACAGCGCCGCGCATATGCGGTTGCTGACCATGGGGGTGGTCTTGCTGCTGGTGCTGCGGTTCAGTCCGAAAGGCCTGATCCCCGAGAAGTGAGCGCCCCCTTCGGGCGCGCGCCTCCGGCGGGGATATTTGCCGCCATAAAAAGGCATCAGGCGGCGCCCGGACATCCGGGCGCCGTTTGCCGCTCAGCGGCCCTTGAAGAAACTGCCGAGGATACCGCGCACGATGCGGCGCCCGGTGCTGCCCTTGAGTTCCTTGATCACCGCCTGCGACAGCGCCGAGCCGAAGGTATCGCCAGAGCGGCTGCTTTGCATCCGGGCGCTGGAGCGGCTGACGCGGGCGCCGCTGTAGCGACGCGCGGCGTTGAATTCCCGTTCGGCCGCGGCGGCGGTTTCGGCCCGGTCCTCGGCGGCGGCGGCCTCGGTCGCGGCGGTTTCGGCCCGCTGTTTCAGGATCTCATAAGCTGAGCGGCGATCGACGGCGGTATCGTATTTGCCGGCGAGATCCGAGGCGGCGATGAGCGCGCGGCGCTCGGTCTCGGTAATCGGGCCGAGCTGGGTCGCGGGCGGGCGGATCAGCGTGCGTTCGACCACGCCGGGCGCGCCCTTGGGGCCGAGCATCGAGGTGACCGCTTCGCCGGTGCCGACGTCGCGGATCGCCTCTTCGGTGGAAAAGCGCGGATTGTCGCGATAGGTCTCGGCCGCCGCCTTGAGGTTGCGGCGGTCGCGGGCGGTGAAGGCGCGCAGCGCGTGCTGCACCCGGTTACCGAGCTGGGCCAGCACATCTTCGGGAATGTCGGCGGGCTGCTGGGTGACGAAATAGACCCCGACGCCTTTCGAGCGGATCAGCCGGGCCACCTGCTCCACCTTGTCGACCAGCGCCTTGGGGGCATCGTCGAACAGAAGATGGGCCTCGTCGAAGAAAAAGACCAGCTTGGGTTTTTCCGGGTCTCCGACCTCGGGCAATTCTTCGAAGAGTTCCGACAGCAGCCAGAGCAGGCAGGTGGCGTAGAGCCCCGGCGCCGCCATCAGCTTGTCGGCGGCGAGGATATTGACCATGCCGCGCCCTTGTGCGTCGGTGCGCATCAGATCGGCCAGATCGAGCGCCGGTTCCCCGAAGAACCGCGTTGCGCCCTGGTTTTCGATCACCAGCAGGCGGCGCTGGATGGCGCCGACCGAGGCGACGGAGATATTGCCGTAGCGCAGCGACAGTTTGCTCCGGTTCTCGCCGATCCAGGTCAGCAACGCCTGCAAATCCTTGAGATCGAGAAGCGGCAGCCCCTGTTCGTCGGACAGGCGGAAGGCAATGTTCAGAATACCTTCCTGCGCCTCGGAAAGATCGAGCAGGCGCGACAGCAGCAACGGACCCATCTCGGCCACGGTGGTTCTGAGCGGATGGCCCTGTTCGCCGTAGACGTCCCAGAAGGTGACAGGACAGGCGGAATAAGCGTAGTCGTCGAAACCGATCTGCGCCGCGCGGTCGTGAAAGGCCTGGTCCAGCTTTGGAGCCGGGCGCCCGGCCTTGGCGAGCCCGGAGAGATCGCCTTTGACGTCCGATAACACCACCGGCACGCCCGCAGCCGAGAAGCCTTCGGTCAGAATCTGCAGGGTGACGGTCTTGCCGGTGCCGGTTGCCCCGGCGATCAGCCCGTGGCGGTTGGCGTATTTCAGTGCCAGCCCCTGCTTTGTTCCATAGTCATCCCCGCCACCGCCGAGGAATATCTTGCCATCCATCGCGTCCATCGCGCCCCCTGCCCGAAACGCGCGCCACGCGTCCCGGGATACATAGAAAATGTTAACACCTGACCGGGATAGTTGCTCTGCCGCGTGGCGGCAAGTGGCGCCGCGGCCTCGGATCAGCCGATCTGATCCGCCGGGACTGGTGATGTGACACCGTCCTGCGCCGATCTTTTGCACAAAACAAAGGCACTATTCCCGGGCCAGGCAGAGAATTATCTGCTTTGATGTTGACCACAACGTAACCCTTTCGTAACGTTGGTTCATAACTAAGTCGGCCGGTCCGACGGGGAGACACCATCGTTTGAAGGGGGGGCTGTGACGGCCCCCTTTTTTCATGCCTTCCCGTTATTCCCCGCTCCGGTCCGATGCCCGACATCGCTGCAACGGGCGGTCGGAACATTTCCGCGTGTGCATTGCAATTGATCCTGAATTGCCCCTGACAGGGACCGGGCGGCATGCTAGAGCAGGCTAGGCAGCCACAGCATAAAGAAGAGATTTTCAATGTTGAAAACCCTCACCTCTCTCTCCGTCCTGGCGCTGGTCGCGCTGAGCGCGCCGGTTCTGGCCCAGGACAGCGAGACCACGGCGCCCGCTGCAGGGCAGTCGGACAATGCCGACAATCCCCTGGACATGGGCCAACCTGCGGATACCACGCCGCAGCTTGGTCAGCGCTATTCCAAGGAAAAGATCGGCGATTGGGATCTGGCCTGCGTCAAAAGCGAAGGCGACAAGGACCCCTGTTCGTTGCTGCAGGTCCTGCACGATCCGAAAACCGACAACCCGATGGCGGAATTCTCGATGTTCCGGATCGAAGGCAAGGGCCAGGCTGTTGCCGGCGCGACGGTGATCGTGCCGCTGGAAACCTTGCTGCCGGCGCAGCTTACCATCTCGATCGACGGTGCTCCGGGCAAACGCTATAATTATTCCTTCTGCAACCCCTATGGCTGTGTTGCGCAGATCGGCCTCACCGAGACGGATATCAGCGCGATGAAACAGGGCACCACGGCGATCCTGTCGCTGCGCCCCGCCCCGGCGCCGGATCAGGTCGTGACGCTGAACCTGTCGCTGAAGGGCTTTACCGCCGGTTTCGACAAGGTCGATGTCGTCAAGGAATAATTCCTGACGCCGCTTTGCAAGAGAAACCGCCGACCCTTTCGGGCCGGCGGTTTTCTTTTGTCGCGGTAGTAGCGGTTATGGCAAGGACCGCGAAAGAGGGGTCAGATCCGGCGCAGCGCCAGCACCGCGTTCAGCCCGCCGAAGGCAAAGGCGTTCGACAGCGCCACATCGACCCTGGCCTCGCGGGCCTCATTCGGCACCACGTCGAGCGCGCATTCCGGATCAGGCTCTTCATAGCCGATGGTGGGCGCGATCACCCCGTCGCGCAGCGCCATGATACAGGCCAGAAGTTCGACCGCGCCGGTGCCCCCGATCAGATGGCCATGCATCGACTTGGTCGAGGAGATCATCAGCTCGTCCGCATGCGGCCCGAAGACATCGGCCACGGCGGCGCATTCGGTCTTGTCATTGGCCGCGGTGCCGGTGCCATGCGCATTGATATAGCCGACCGCATCGCCGTTGATGCCGGCATCGGCCAGCGCGCCGGCCATCGCCCGTGCCGCGCCCTGTTTCGAGGGCATCACGATATCGGAGGCGTCCGAGGTCATGGCAGAGCCAACCACCTCGGCCAGGATTTCGGCGCCGCGTTTGCGGGCGTGTTCATATTCCTCGAAGACAAAGATGCCGGCCCCCTCGCCCTGCACCATGCCGTTGCGATTGGCGCTGAACGGACGGCACGCGTCCTTGGACATCACTCGCAGCCCTTCCCAGGCCTTGACGCCACCGAAGCAAAGCATGCTTTCCGAGCCGCCGGTCACCATCACCGGCGCCGCACCGGAGCGCACCAGTTGGAAGGCCAGCCCCATCGCGTGGTTGGACGAGGCGCAGGCGGTCGAGACGGTGAAGCTCGGCCCCTTGAGGTTATATTGCATCGACACGTGGCTGGCGGCCGCGTTGTTCATCAGCTTGGGAACGACGAAGGGATGTACCCGGTTCTTGCCGTCCTCATAGACCGAGCGATAGTTGTCGTCCCAGGTGGAGACGCCGCCACCGGCGGTGCCCAGCACAACGCCCGAACGCGCCGCAAGTTCACCATGGAACTCCAGCCCGGCCTGGCGGACCGCTTCTTCCGCGGCGGTCAGCGTGAATTGGGTGAAACGATCATAGAGGGAAATCTGCTGGCGATTGAACCGGCCCTCGGCTTCGAACCCGCGCACCTGGCCGCCGATCTGGATCGCCAGCCGCTCCACATCGCGGAAGTCGAGCTGGCCGATCCCGCAGCGCCCCTCGCGCATGGCATCCAATGTTTCGGGGACCGAATGGCCGAGCGAGTTGATCGTGCCCGCGCCGGTGATGACGACACGTTTCATTCCTTCATCTCCCCCTCACGCGCATCAGGATTGCGCGGCGATGAGTTTGTCGATCCCCGCGATGATGGCCGCGACATTGGAAATGTCGAAATCGCTCTGGCTGGGTTCATTGGCGTTGAAGGGGATCGAGATGTCGAACTCCTCTTCAATTGCGAAGATGCTCTCCACCAGACCGAGACTGTCGATGCCCAGCTCTTCCAGAGTGCTGTCTTCCGACACATCGGAGGGGTCCAAAACGGCCTGTTCGGCAATGATGGCGATAACTTTGTCGCGGGTGCTCATCGGGCCTCTCGGTGCTGCTGTGCTGCGGCTGATTTACTCGGTCGAACCCAGTTTGGAAACAGCCTTTTTAAGCGCCGCGATATCCTTCAGCAAACGGGGAAGACGGCGCTGCGCCTTGTAGATTTCGGTCTGGGTTTCCATTTTGACGCCCGGATAGCCCATCAGCACGCGGCCCGCTGGCGCATTCGACAGGATCTTGGTGCCGCCGGCGGCGATCACCCCGTCGCCGATAAAGATATTGTCGACCACACCGGTCTGGCCGCCCAGAACCACGTTGTTGCCGATCTCGACCGAGCCCGAGATGCCGGTCTGGCCGGCGAACAGGCAATCGTGGCCGGTACGCACGTTATGGCCGACGTGGACCAGATTATCGAGCTTGCAGCCATCGCCGATCTGGGTGTCGCGGATGGTGCCGTTGTCGACGGTGGCATTGGCGCCGATCTCGACATCGTCGCCGATGCGCACGGCACCCAGCGAATGGATGCGCACCCAGGCCTGCGCCTTGGCCCCGGCCTGATCGCCCATGGTCTTGCGTACGTTCTCGGCGCCGGACACCTCAGGCGTGACATAGGAAAACCCGTCGTTGCCGATCCGGGCACCGGGCTGGGCCATGAAGCGATCGCCGATCTTCACCCGGGCGCCAATGCTCACCATCTCGCGCAGAAAGGCGTTTTCACCGATCTCGGCATCCCAACCGATATAGCAATGCGGCCCGATCAGCGATCCGGCACCGATCTTGGCCCCTGCAGCGATCACCGCCAGCGGCCCGACCGCGACGCCCTCGCCCAGCTCAGCCGTCGGGTCGATTACCGCCGAGGGGTGAATGCCGGCGGCAAAGCCCTGCCCCCGGTCCATCATCCGGGTCAGCCCGGACATCGCCATGCGCGGACGCGGCGCCAGGATGACCGCACTCAGCCCCAATGCCTGCCAGTCGGCATCGGGCCAGACCATGGCAGCCCGCGCCTTGCCCTGGCCCAGGGCCTCGGCATAGCGGGGCGACATCGCCAGCGCCAGATCGTCTGGCCCGGCGGCGCCCGGTTCGGCCGCCCGCGTCACCCGTAGGGAGGCGTCGCCCCGGGTTTCGAAGCCCAGGGCCTGGGCGATCTCTTCGATGGTATAGCTGCTCATATCCGGTCCTGCGTCTTGCTTGGACCCGTGCTTACCCCTGAACCGAGCCCAGAGTCACCCCCGCCTGTTGCAACGCCTGCCAGATCTCGGCATCGCGACCATAGACGTCACGGCGGAACTCCGCCCGGCCACGCCCGTCGGTGAAGGCGGTGCGATAGATCAGATGAACCGGCACCGGCGTTTTCAGCATGACCTTGGTTTCCTTGCCGGTGTCCAGGATCGACTTGAAATAGGCCTTGGGATCGTCCACCTGCGGCGCCAGCAGCGCATAGGCGAAATCGAAGGGATCAGATAGCCGGATACATCCGTGCGAGAAGGCCCGCACCTCGCGATTGAACAGGTTCTTCTGCGGGGTGTCGTGCAGGTAGATGTTGTATTTGTTGGGGAACATGAACTTCACCCGCCCCAGCGCGTTGCTCGCCCCGGGCGGCTGACGCATGGCAAAGGGGAAGGACCGCGCCGAATATTGCGAGAAATCGGCATCCGCGCGGCTGATCTTGCGGCCACGGCTGTCGGTGATCTCCAGGTGTCCGGCCGCGCCCGGATTGTTGCGCAGCTTGGGCAGATATTCGTTCACCACGATCGAGCGGGGCACATACCAGCTCGGGTTGATGACCATATGCTCCATCTCGTCCGAGAATTCGGGGCTGCGGCGGTCATGGGCATTCTTGCCGATCACCGAGCGGGTTTCAAAGGTCACCCGGCCATGGTCGATGATCTTGGCGCTGAAATCGGTCTGGTTGACCAGAATATGGCGTTCGCCCCGCTCGTGGTTCAGCCAACGCTCTCGCTCCATCGCCACGATGATGGACTTCAGCCGGTCCTCGACCGGCTGGTTCACCTCGCTCAGGGTGCCGGTTCCGGCGATGCCATCGGGTTCGAGCCCATGCGCCTGCTGAAAACGCTGTACCGCGGCCTGCAGCGCGGCGTCATATGTGCCGGTGGCGCTGCGGTCCAGATACCCCATGGCGATCAGCCGGTTTCGCAGCGCGATGACCGCCGGACCGCTGTCGCCGGGTTCGATCTTCTGCGCATTGACCCGCGGCCCCCAGCCGCCGTGCATCATCACATATTCCAGCCGCAGCTTTTCCTTCATCAACCCACGATATTCCGCCGTCATCGGCGGCAGGTGGCGCAGATAGGCCTGCGGCTGATCGCTCAGCGCGAATTCGTTCAGATAGCTTTCGCGGTCATGCAACGGCACTTCGCGCTTGATGTCGGGAACCACCTTGCCGGGCGTCAGTATCCCGGTTTGCACATCCTTGGCATAGGTGACGAAGGCCCGGCTCAGCGCCACTTCGACCTCGCCCAGATCGCGGGTGGTCCTGACCGCCGCCATCTGCGCCTTGAGCCCCTCGACGTCATAGCGCGCCTCGGGCAGGCCCTGTGCGGCGGCATTGGTCAGCACATCAAGAAAAGCGGCGCGGCGCTGGCGGGCCTCATCGCCGGGATCGGTCCAGATCGGCTGGTAATCCCGATCGCGATAAAACGCGGCGACGGCATCATCACTTGCCGCCGCGGCGGCCACCGCCTGCTTGAATGCGGTCACCTGTGCCTGAGCTGGCAAAGCTCCGCTCAGTCCCGCGATCCCGATTGAGCAAATCGTCGCCAACAGGGTCCTGCGCAGCAAAGGGCGGAAGGAAGACGTCATAATCAAACCTCTGGTCACATCATTCTGACAACTCATGTGATGCGCGATCTGCCGACAACAGGTTGCATCAATTCGGTTTTATGAGCTTTCAAGCTGCGATGCGCAATGTCCATTCACATTTGGGTCAGTACCGAAAACGACGCCAACGTGATGCTTGACCACCTCTTGCGGGACAGAGAATCAGTCGCCTGACAGGTTGCGTCGCGACTGGAAAGGGGGAAATTGCGCGAAAAATCGCCGAAAATCGCCGCTGTGACAGGGATGAAACAATCCGTGCTTGGCTCACGATTCCAGCTGTGGCATTCCTTTGACATCTGGGGATGGATTGGAACCGCGCGTAACATCGCGCAACGGCAGGACTATCGTACGGGACAGCGCTAAGAAATGGCAGAGCATAAAGGCACGGGTTTCACCCGGCGCGCCCTATTGGGCGCATTCGCGGCAACCGCAGTAGCGGCAGCCCCCACCTACTCCCAAGCAGCAGGCTTCCTTCGTGGCGGCGGCGACATCCGAAGACTGAAGATGTATTCCGGTCGCACTGGCGAAAAGCTGGACATGATCTACTGGATCGACGGAAATTACATCAAAGACGCCGTCAAGGAGATCAACTACTTCATGCGCGACTGGCGCGTCGATCAGACCAAGTCCATTGATCTGCGCACTATCGACATCCTGGCCGCCGCGCATAACCTTCTGGATGTTTCCGAACCCTATATGTTGCTCTCCGGCTATCGCAGCCCGCAGACCAACGCCATGCTACGGTCCCGCTCCCGCGGGGTTGCCAAGAATTCCCTTCACATGAAGGGTCAGGCTGCCGATGTGCGTCTCGGGTCGCGCAATGTCAGCCAGATCTCGCGCGCGGCGCTGTCGTGCCATGCCGGTGGTGTCGGGCGTTACAGCCGGTCGAACTTTGTCCATATGGACTGCGGCCAGGTCCGCAGCTGGGGCGCCTGATCCGTCATCCCGCCCCTTGGTTCCGATCTGTACGGCCCCCGCTTTGCGGGGGCTTCTTCGTTTCCGGTTGCCGGGCTTTACCAGACGCGGCGCGGCATCGTAGACAGGCGGCCGATCCGGTTTTCCATCGCAGGCCCGACTGAATGCCCCCAACCCTTTCCCCTTTTGCCCGATCCCGGCGCCGCCCCTGGGCAGATCCGCGATGAAAAGAGCGGTTCAGATCGGCGTCTTCGTGACGCTGGCCCTCGGGTTGCATGGGCTGGCGGTGGTGATCTGGACCGCCACGTCGGATGGCGGCGCGCAATCGGGCGGAGCCTCGGGGGAAAGCCTGGTCTCGATCGAGGGCGCCACACCGCAGCTTGCCGCGCTAGTGGAAAGCTGGCAGGCGCCACCGGTGTCGCCAGAGGCTGCCCGCGCCCCGAACCTGACGGCGCCGGCCCCGGTCCAACCGCGTGCCCGGGCCCCCGAGCTGCCGCGCCCGGAGCTTGCCGCCCTGCCACCGGTGCCGTTGCCCCCCGTCGCCCCTGCCAGTGCGCAGCGCGATCAACCACCTGCGCCGATGGCGCTGCCGGTGATGGCCCCGACACTGTCGCAAGCCCCGTCGCTGCCGCAACCCGCCGCCCCCGAGGAAAGCCGGACGGAAAGCCTGGCACCGCCGCCGATGGCGGATCAGGCGCCGTCTTTGCCGCGCGAGCAAGCCATGCCGGCCGCCCCGGCCGCGCCCACGCCCCCGGCGTCGTCCCTGCAGACGGATCCGCAGTCAGGCCCGGCCCCCAAGGCGCGGCCGGCCTCGGCCGGGGTGGCCGCGCAACGCGCCGCCGGCAGTGGTGGCGGCCCTCAGGCCGGAGAGCGGAATACATCGCAGGCCGCCACCCTCTCCGCCGGTGAACGGCAAAGCCTGATGGCCAATTGGGGCGCCACGCTGCGCGCCAAGATCGAACGACGCAAGCGCTTTCCGGTTACCCGCACCCGTGTCCGCCATGGCCGGGTGATCCTCAAGCTGCGGGTTCGCCGGGATGGCGCGCTTCTGGGGGTGGCGATTCAGAAATCCTCGGGCGATGCGGCGCTCGACACAGCGGCGCTCGACGCGGTCAAGCGCGCGGCGCCCTTTGCCGCCGCGCCCAAGGCGCTGCCGGGCCCGTCCTTCCTGTTTTCGCTTCCGGTCAGCTTCCGCCGTTAAGCTGCGCCCGCAGGCCCGCGATCAGTTCGGGGTCCAGGGTCAGTTCGCGTTCGGCGATTTTCAAAAGCCGCTCATCGACAGGCGGAGGGCTCAGGTCCACGCCGTCGGACAGCGCCTCCAGAATGATGCGCATCGCGGCGATCCGACCATATTTCTTGTTGTTCGAGGGGATGATCGACCAGGGCGCGCCATCCCACGAGGTGCGGGCGAACATTTCGTTCGCGGCGGCCTCATGTTCGAGCCAATGACCCCGGTTGCGAAAATCCTCATAGCTCAGCTTCCAGCGTTTCAGCGGGTTTCGCAGCCGTTCTTCGAAACGGCGCATTTGTTCGTCCTGAGAGATATGGAAAAACAGCTTCACTACCCGGGTGTCGTCTGCCACCAGCGCCTTTTCGAAACTGACGATCTCGTCATATGCGGCCCGCCAGCGGGCTTCGGGCGTCAGCTCTTCGACCCGCTCGACCAGGACACGCCCATACCAGGATCGGTCGAAGACCGAGATCGCCCCCACCGGCGGCAAGCGCTCCATGAAGCGCAGCAAGTAATGGCGCTCGAGGTAATAATTTCGCGGCGCCCCGATCGGCCAGACCTTGAAGCTGCGCGGATCGAAGGCCTGCGAGATCCGGCGGATGGTGCCCCCCTTGCCGGCCGCGTCCCAGCCCTCGAAGACGATCACCGCCTTGAGGTTCAGCGTCAGATAGGCCTGCTGCACCATGGCAAGCTGCAATTGCAATTCGGCCAGCGCGGCCTCATAGGCCTCCCTGTCCATCGAAAGGCTCAGATCGGCCTGATCCAGATGCGGCGTGTTGTCTTTTGTCATCGTTTTGTTCTCCGACAGCCAAACCGATAAGGCCGGTCGGCGGGGTCAGTGCAACCGGCATCTGTTTCCGGGCGCAGCGCTGTCATGCCTCAAGTTCTGGCAGCGTGGCAGTGGCGGGCGGCGAAAGGAAGTCTGCCGCGGCCCCGTCGCGCAGCACCACATTCTCCTCATGAACCATGAGACGCCCGGGCGCCAGCTCGATCGACGGCTCCAGCGTGATCACCATGCCCGGCTGCAGGATCGTGTGATCATCGGGGATCAGGGATAGGCCTTCGGTCAACTGCATGCCCAATCCATGGCCCAGGCGACCGCCACCCGGGTTTCCGTGAGAGGCCAGGTGGCTGGCCAGGATCCGGTGCAGTCCGGCAGCGGTCTGCCCCGGTCGCGCGGCCTCGGCGGCCTCATGCACCGCCGCGACCAGAGCGGCATGCGCCGAGCGGACCGGGGCCGGAGCTGGGCCCAGGGAAAAATTCCTGTCGAAATCGCAGAAATACCCCGCCCGCGTCAGCCCGGTGTCGAGCATCAATACATCGCCCCGACAGAGCGGTTCGGGCCCGGCAGGAGAGATCACATCCTCATATCCGCCCGGCCCCGCGGCGCCGGCGAGATAGGGCACGAAATCGGCGCCCTCCTCAAGGCACAGCCGCTGAAAGTCGCGGAACACCCGGTTCAGCGGTACCCCGGCGCGGGCCACCTCGGGGACACGCCCAAAGGCGCGGTCCGCCACCGCGCAGGCGGCGCGGATCAGCGAAATTTCGGCATCCGACTTGATGGCGCGCAGATCGGCGACGATCCGGGCGCCATGGGTAAAGGTCAGCCCGGAGCGCGCGCGCAACTGCTCCCAGTCGGTCAGCGGCATCCGCAAGTAGGTCTCGGGCCCCATCGGCACCCCAACCCGCGCCTTCGGGCCCAGCAGTTCGGTCAGCGTATCGGCCAGGAGGCTGACACCATCGTCACCGGGCAACGGCGACGGCCAGCTGCGGATATCCCGGATCCAGGTGCGCGCCATCAGAGCCGAGCCGATCGCAGGGATCACCGCCACCGGATTGCCCGCCGCCGGCAGGATCAGGAACCAGGGCCGCGACGGGCTTTCCCAGAAGCGGGTGAGAAAGCCGGAGAAATATCGGATGTCGGCCTCGGTCGTCAGCAGCAACGCATCGAGATCCGCCGCCCCCATGCGGCGCTGTGCCCGTTGCAACCGGTCCTGATACTCGGAAACCGGAAAGCTCATTCCGGCCCCTCGCTGAGGACGAACAGGATCCGCGCCTCTGGTGGCAGCATCCCGGCCCGTGTCATTGCCAGGGCACCGGCCAGACCGGCGGCGGCCGACGGAGTGCTGGCCAGATCCACCTCGGTGGCCAGCCTGGCCCCCGCCTCGCCCTCGGCCTCGGTGATCATCAGAAAGCCGTCGGCCTCCCGCGCCAGCCCCTTCAGCGCGATCAACGAGGGTTCCTTGCAATCGAGCCGCCCCATGGCCGACACGCTCCCCGAGGCGACGACAGGCCGCCCGGCGGCGATCGAGGCCGCCAGCGCCGGCGCCTGATCTGGTTCGACCACGGTGATTTCGGGGCCATCGCCCCAATGCACGCGCGCCAGCACCGCCACCGCGCCGGCCAATCCACCAACGCCGGCCTGCAAAAACACATGACTTGGCGGTTCAGGCATCTGCTGCGCCGCCTCCTCGATCAGCACCAGATAGCCCTCCATCAATCGATGTGGCCGGGTGACATACCCAGGCCAGGAGCTATCGGATAGAAGCTGCCAGCCGTTGCGCTCCGCCGCCTGCGCTGCCGCCGCCATGCTGGCCTCATAGGTCGCGCCCTCGCGCAGGACCAGGGCCCCCTGATCGCGCAGTCGCTGGGCGAAACGCTCCGGCACGGTCTCGGCGATAAAGACCACAGCCCGGGCACCAAAGGCCCGGGCGCCCGCGGCGACCGACATGCCGTGATTTCCGGCGCTGGCGGTGACATAGGTCTGCCCCGCCGCCTTCCCCGCCTCGGCATCGCTGGCGATCACATAGGCCGCCCCCAGCGCCTTGAAACTGCCCAGCCCCATGCGGCTGCGTTCATCCTTTACCCAGACCTCGGCAACACCCAGCCGGGAGGCCAGTCCGGGAACCGGACAGAGCGGCGTCGGCGCATAGGCCGGACAGCGCCTGATCAGCGCCATCGGTCGGGCGGCATCAATCGAAGGGGCCGGAATCGCGTCCAGGGCGGGCAGGCCCCGCTGCTGGCCGCGAAAAGGGTTTTCAAGTCGCTTCATGGGGGCAGCGGAGCCGAAGCGCCCGGGCGCGGTCAAGAAATTTCCGGCCTTCAGAGGGCTTTCCAGCCGGCGCGCGGCATGAAAGCCGCAAGATGGCGGCGTGCCGGCCCGGAGCGGTCGGACAACAATGGCGACGGGGCCGACCGGGGCGATCAGACCGCCGGGTCTGGCTGCCCCTCCGGGTCGGCAAGCGGGACGTCTATATAGAAGGTGGTGCCTTCACCCAGACGGCTTTCATACCGGATCGCGCCGCCCATCCGCTCGATCAGGATCTTGGCGATATGCATTCCCAGACCGGAGCCGCCCGATACTTTCTTGGTGCCGCTTTCGACCTGATTGAACCGCCCGAAAACCTGATCTTCCTTGCCTTCGGGAATGCCGATGCCGTGATCGCGAATCGCAATGCGCAGATGTGCACCGGACAATTGCGCGGAACATTCCACCTGACCACCCTGGGGCGAGAATTTGACCGCGTTGCTCACCACGTTTCCCACCACCTGCTTCAGACGATCCGGATCCGCCCGCAGCGTCCTGTTCACGGTGCCGAAAAGACTGACCAGCCTGACATTGGCCTGTGCGGCGAAGGCTTCGTATTCCTCGATCAGATCGCGCAGAAAGGTATCGGCATCCAGATCCTGCGGCACCAGGTTGATCGTGCTGAGATCGAGCTTTTGCAGATCCAGCACATCGTCGACCAGTTTCAGCAGCCTCAGACTGTTGCGTTGCGCAATGGTCAGCACGTTGCGCAGCGCCGGGCTGATGTCCCCGGTCGCACCATGCAGTGCAAGCTCCAGCCCACCCTTCACCGAGGTCATCGGCGTGCGCAATTCATGGCTGATCATGGCGAGGAACTGCGATTTGGCATGATTGGCTGCCTCGGCACGGGCCAACGCCTCGCGCAGGGCTTCGGCCGATTGTTCCCGTTCGGTGATATCCACCAGCGAAACCGTCCACCCCAGCTGCGGCGTTCTGGTGCGGATCGGGCTTTCGATCGGCAGGATGCGGGGATCGAAGATGCGCCCGCTGAGCCGGATCGGCTCGACATGGCCCAGATCGCCGCCCTGCAGAAAAGACCGGATGAGCGGACCGATTTTCTCGAGACAATCAAGCGGCCTGCCATGCATAGGCAGTTTGGTGCCGAACATCGCCATCGCCGCCGGGTTCGCCCCGGCGAATTGCCCCTCGGTGTCTATGATGATCACCGGATCCTGAGTGGCATAGAACAGCAGGCTGCGTCCCTGCGCGGCGGTGTCCATCATCGTGTCATTCAGCAGTAGCCAGCTCAGCGCGATAAGCGAGACGGCAAACATGAATGGCGTCGGATCAAAACCGAAGATGGTGACGCCCCAGCCGACATAGGCCAGATTGGCCGCCAAGGGCGCGATGGTGATCACGATCAGCACGCTCAGGAACGGCCGGATAATCGCCTTCGCCCTGAAGAAGGCATAGCCCAGAACCCCCAGCGCGCAGGAGACGAAGACATAAAGCACGGCGGCAACCGCGAAGAACAGTGGTCCGTGGTCGAAAACGACGAAAGTCTCAGTGCCCTGGGTCACAAGCCGGGTTTCGCTGCCGTAAAGCAGATGGGTCCAGCGGTTGGTCAGAGCAATGATCCCGGCCAGACCGGGCAGGCCGATATAGAGCAGCAATCGCAGCGGCTGGCGTCCCGGATGCGCGCTCATGGTATAGTCGAAGACGAAAAAGGCCCAGGCGATCGGCACCAGTGTGATCCCGGGCCAGGCCAGTAGTGACCAGTCCATCTTGCAATGCTCGCTTTGTGAGGCCAGGTCGAAGGTCGCGGTCAGCAACCACCATAGCATTGCCGCCAGGGTCAGCACGAAGGCGGCCTTCCCGGCAAAGCGATTGTTCCTGACCACAGAGACCAGAACCAGGGCACAGACGGCCCAGAGTACAGCGGCAGAGGTGGAGGCGAAGCTGAAGTCCAGCTCTGTCAGGCAGGCCATGGTCTAGCGTAAGAACCTGGATCTGCGCAGAGCGCGGAGGAGAGGCGAGATCATGTTCAAAATTCTTCGGATTGACGCCGTCGGCTTCCCAATTCGGACAAAATCACTGGGGCCTGATGACGTAAGGTAGGCGACGAGAACGCTAAAGTGCGAAAATTTTTAAAACAAGGCGGAAAGAGGTGGTGGAACTCACTCCTCTCGCAACGGTTTCAGTCTGCCCGGTCCCGGGCACGATGTCCAGCGCGGCATGAGGGCCCCCTCGCCCCGCCCATTGGGGCCGATTGCCGTGGCAATGTCCAGAGTCTCGCCCAGCCGTGCAAGCGAGCTGAAAACCCCGCGCCATGGGCGTTCTGCCGGTTCTGGATGATCGGGCTGTCGATGGATGGCCCGCGGTTGGAGAGGTTTCGGGGCAGGTTTCAAATCCTGCGCGCGCTCTTTCCCAGCTCCATCCGGTTCAGCCGGATCAGCGCATCATCGGGATCGCGTCCAGTGCGCGGCACCACCCCCGGCTCCGTTGCAGGAGGTGGCGCATGGTCCGATCTCGGTGAGGGCGTAACGCCTAGGCCCGGCGCCTGCGTCCGCCGCCGCGGCCCCGGCGACCGCCGGTTTCCGCGCCTTCGGCCTCGGGCGATTTGTTGAACCGGATCCAGGCGCTGCCGTGGGCGTCGTGATTGCCAAGCAGATTGGCGGCGCGGATCGCCTCCATCTCCCGCCCCGGGCGGTATTGGGTGGAGCCCAGACCGAACAGGCTGCAAAAGCTCTCGTCATCCATCCCCTCGGGCAGGACGACCCCGGCGGCAGCCACTTCGGCGCGTTTCTCTGCAATGGTCTTGGCGCCGACCGGCAGCGCGCAGGGGTTCATGATGGCGCTGGTCATCCCGGCCCCCATCGCCATCGGCAGAAAGGCGTTGTTGATGCCATGCCGGTTGGGCAGCCCGAAAGAGATATTGGAGGCGCCACAGGTGGTGTTCACCCCCAGCTCCTCCCGCAGGCGCCGGACCAGGGCAAAGACCTGCTGCCCGGCCGTGGCCATGGCGCCGATCGGCATCACCAGCGGATCGACCACGATGTCATGCGCCGGAATGCCGAAATCGGCGGCGCGTTCGACGATCTTCTTTGCCACGGCAAAGCGCACGTCCGGATCCTCGGAAATCCCGGTGTCGTCGTTCGAAATCGCCACCACCGGCACGTTGTACTTCTTGACCAGCGGCAGAACCAGTTCCAGCCGCTCCTCCTCGCCGGTCACGGAATTCAAAAGCGGCCGCCCCTCGGCCGCGGCCAAGCCGGCCTCCAGCGCCGCCGGCACCGAGCTGTCGATGCAAAGCGGCACATCGACCAGCCCCTGAACCAGCTCGATGATCCTGGTCATCAGGGGCGGCTCGGTCTCATTCGGGTTGGGGTTGGAGTTATAGACGACGCCCGCGTTGATATCGAGCACATTGGCCCCGGCGGCAACCTGCGCCAGCGCGTCCCGCTCGACTGTCGAGAAATCGCCGGCCTCCAGCTCTGCGGCCAGCTTTTTGCGACCGGTGGGGTTGATCCTCTCGCCGATCACGCAGAACGGCTGGTCAAAGCCGATGATGGCGGTCTTGGTCTTGCTCTCAACGATTGTCCGGGTCATGGTTCCTCCCCCGTTTCTCAGTTCCGCCCGGCGGGAACGCCGGCGGCGCCACCATTGTCCCGAACCCATCCCGCATTTGCTTTGATCCCGCCAAGCGGGAAGAAATGCACCGCTTCGATATTGAACGCGGGATGCGCCGCCTTATGCGCCGCCAGTTCGGCGATCACCTCGGTCGGCTCATAAGGCAGGAGCAGCTTGGAAACATCCATCGCACGCTTCTGCAGAACCTTGAGCGACGGGCCAACACCGCAGGCGACGGCGAATTTGATCAGCGTCTGCAACTTGGCCGGTCCGGCGACGCCGATATGGATCGGCAGGTCGATGCCGGCAGCCGCCAGTCCTTCGGCCCAGGCGATGATCGGTTTGGCGTCGAAACAGAACTGCGTGGCCAGCGCCACCTTGGCATCGGTGCGCGCGGCAAAGGCCTGTTTCCAACGCAACGCCGCCATCACGTTATCCATGCCGCCCGAGGGGTCGATATCGCGGTTGCCCTCCGGGTGCCCGGCCACATGCAGCCGTGTAAACCCGGCCTTGTCGAAGAGACCGGTCTCCAGAAGCTGCATCGAACAGTCGAAATCGCCTACCGGCTGGGCCAGACCTCCGGCCAGCACCAGCGCCTGATCGACCCCAGCCTCGCCCTGATACATGGCGATCCAGTTTTCCAGCGTGGCGCGGTCTGCAATGATCCGGGCCGGGAAATGCGGCATCGGCGCAAAGCCCTCTCGCGCCAGCCGGCGCGCCGTGGCGACCATGTCCTCGATCGGCGTGCCGTCGATATGGGCGATATAGACCCGGGTGCCGGCGGGCAGAAGATCGCGGAAATCCTCAACCTTTTCTGCAGTGCGCGGCATCACCTCGATCGAATAGCCCCGCAGGAAGGCCTCGACCTCGTGAGCCACCGGGCGCGGGGCATCCGAGGCGCGTTTCCTGAAGTTCAACAAAGCCATGGCGGCCTCCCATAGATTGCGGCTCATGCCCAGCCGTCGTTGCCGATCAATGCCCGCAGGCGATTCTGGTCGTACTCGGCCTCAAGCCGTTGTGCTTCGGCCTCGGCCAGGGCCTCGGGCTCGCCCGTCAGGCTGTAGGGGGCTGCCCGCCGCCAATCGGCCAGATAGGCGTCCGTCCCTGCCGCGCCGGCCTTCATCGCGGCCCGGTCGATGGCCTGTTCGAACCGCTCGGCCAATTGCTTCTTGGCGCCGCGCCGTCCCTTGCCCACGATCACCTGGGCCGGGATGTCGCGCCAGAAAACGATCGTAACCTCCGGCATCCGCATGATTCCCCTGTCGCGTCCTGTCGCTTCCCCTCATCTCTACGGCACACCGATCCGGGCCAGAGGCCGGTTTTCGACGGAAACAGCACGTTCCGCGACCAATTCGATGCTCAGCGCCAGGCCCGGCCTCCGCTTGATCTTCGGGATCCCTTGCGCCCCGGGCTCCGAGGACATAGCTTGGGGTTAACTCGTAAATCGGAGGGCGTGTTCGAATGGCGCCCAAGCGTCCCACTGGTGCGGGCGCGTTCCCCAAAGCGGTCGAAAGCCCCGCGCCTGCCCTGCCCGATCCGGATGCGCTCTATGCGGCGCTGGATCTGGGCACCAATAGTTGTCGCATGCTCATTGCCCAACCCAAGGGCAGCGGGTTCCATGTGGTAGACAGCTTCTCGAAATCGGTCCAGCTCGGTTCCGGGCTCGAACGGACCGGGCGGTTGTCGCGTGCCTCGATGGCCCGCACGATCCAGGCGCTGAGAATCTGCCAGCAGAAAATCAAGCGTAACAAGGTCTGGCGCATGCGGCTGGTCGCGACCGAGGCCTGCCGGCGTGCCAAGAACGCACGTGAATTCATCCGTCAGGTCAAGCGGGAGACCGGACTGACGCTTGAGATCATCCAGCCGGAGGAGGAAGCGCGGCTCGCGGTGATCTCCTGCGCGCCGCTGGTCTCGACCAAGACGGAACAGCTCCTGGTGGTGGATATCGGCGGTGGCTCGACCGAACTGGTGTGGATAGATATCTCCTCGGTGCCGCGCCGCGACCGACCGGCAGCGATCATGCGGCTGCATGCAGGCTTTCATCCGCCCGAAAGCCCGTTTCCGGCCGCCAAGGTCGTCGATTGGATTTCGGTGCCTCTGGGGGTGGCGACATTGCGCGATCAATTCGCCGACGTAGAAGATGACGCGGCGCGGTTCGCCCTGATGAGCTGGTTTTTCGAAGAAAACCTGGCGGAATTCACCCCCTACCAGGCGATGCAGTCACGTGAGCACTTCCAGATCGTCGGCACCTCAGGCACGGTAACGACCGTGGCCGCCTCGCATCTGGGGCTGAAGCGCTATGACCGCACCAAGGTTGACGGGCTGCGTATGACCTCGGATCAGATCGACAAGGTGATCCGTTCCTATCTGGAGCTCGGCCCCACCGGCCGGCGTCGCGACCCCCGCATCGGCGAGGACCGCCAGGCGCTGATCATGTCCGGTGCCGCGATCCTTCAGGCGCTGCTGCGCTGCTGGCCGACAGATCGGCTTTCGGTCGCCGACCGGGGTCTGCGCGAGGGCCTGCTTTATGCTCAGATGAGCGCCGACGGCGTGCTCGAGGACGGGCCGTTCTGAGGCGTCATCGGGGACAGGGGGCTGTCTGCCCCCTCGCGGCCCCAGGGGCGGCTCACCCCGAGGATATT
The DNA here is from genome assembly GCF_000429365.1 of Pseudodonghicola xiamenensis DSM 18339. Taxonomy (GTDB): domain Bacteria; phylum Pseudomonadota; class Alphaproteobacteria; order Rhodobacterales; family Rhodobacteraceae; genus Pseudodonghicola; species Pseudodonghicola xiamenensis. The sequence goes on from NZ_AUBS01000001.1 coordinate 598,422, forward strand.
TGAACCAGATCGAAGGTAGGCGCATGTTTTCGCTTTCGACCTGGAGAAAAATATCCCGGGGGAGTCGCGGCGGATGCCGCGGCGGGGGCAGAGCCCCCAATCCCGCGCCCGGCTTGCCGGGCGCCGCTATTGACGCTATCGGGGCGGCGACGGAGAATTGAGACCATGGCCAAGAATACATCCGGGCGCGGACAGCGCGATCTGACAGTCAAGGTGAAGACCGCGCGGGGGCGCAAGCTGTCCTCGACGCGCTGGCTGCAGCGTCAGTTGAACGATCCCTACGTGAAGCGCGCCCAGGCCGAAGGCTTTCGGGGGCGCGCCGCCTTCAAGATCATGGAGCTGGACGACAAGTTCCGCTTTCTGGTGCCCGGCGCGCGGGTGGTCGATCTGGGCTGCGCGCCCGGGGGCTGGCTGCAGGTGGCGGTGCCGCGGATCAATGCCCTAGGGGAGAAGAAGGGCAAGGCGGTGGGGCGCATCATCGGCATCGACCTGCAAGAGGTCGAACCGCTGCCCGGTGCCGAAATCCATCAGCTCGACTTCATGTCAGATGGTGCGGACGAGCAGATCAAGGACTGGCTGGGCGGCCCCGCAGATGTGGTGATGTCGGACATGGCCGCAGCCTCTTCCGGTCACAAGCAGACTGACCATTTGCGCATCATCGCGCTTTGCGAAACCGCGGCTCATCTCGCCTTTGATGTGCTGGATGAAGGGGGCACTTTCGTTGCCAAGGTTCTGGCGGGGGGCGCCGAGGGCGAGCTGCAGAAGCTGCTGAAGCAGAAGTTCGACAAGGTTGCCAATGTGAAGCCGCCAGCCTCGCGTGCTGACAGTTCCGAGAAATTCGTCGTCGCAACCGGTTTTCGAGGCTGAGGCCCCCATCGCGCGGGCCCGGGCGGTGGGGGGTCAGCCCGCGGCCTGGCGTGCATCTTCGTGACGGTCTTCGGCGGGGGATGCGGCATCGTCTTCCATCAGCGCGCCGTTGTATTCTGCCCCGAAGATCAGGATAGCCGCATTGAAATACAGAAAGATCAGCGCCGACATCGCGCCGGCCAGACCGGCATAGGTGGCCGAATAGCTGGCGAAACGCGCCACGTAGATCGAAAACCCCCAGCCGGCGAGCCCGCCGGCCAGAACCGTTAACAGGATGCCAGGCAACAGCCGGCGCAGCCGGTGGCGACGCGGCGGCAGGATCAGATGGAAGGCGAAGACGCCCAGAACCGGCATTGCCGCAACGAACAGCCAACTGACGCCGACCCCGGTGAACCACGAGGTGACCTGGCCGGGAACCGCTGCGGTCAGCATGTTCGAATAGATCGGGATCACCAGATCGATCGCCACAGCCGCGATCACCAGCGCCGCGCCGGCGATCACCAGGGCGAGGCTGATCAGCCGCGTCTGCCAGAACGGCCGTGGATCGGTGTCGTGATAGGCCCGCGCCAGCGCGAAGCGCACCGCCTCGACGCCATTCGAGGCGAAATAGGCCGCAAGCACCCCGCCCACCGTCATCAGGCTGGAATGCGAACTGTCCAGAACTGCGCGCAATTCTCGTTCGATCGGCTCGGAGACCTCTTTCGGCCAGGAGCCGAGCAGCAGGTTGAACAAGTCGTCGGTGGGCATGTCGCTCGAGATCGCGCCGGCCAGGGCCACGATGAAGAGCACGAAGGGAAACAGTGCCATCATCAGGGACATGGCGACATGGCTGCTCATCACCCAACCGCCCTTTTCATTGAACCGTTTGGCGGCGCGGATCAGGGCCCGCAGCAGGCGAAGCGGCGTCAGGGGGCGGGACTGGGACTGAGGCTGTATCATGACCTTCCTATAGCGGCGCTTGCCGGACCGATCCACCCCGACGGGCGGCTTTGGGGCATCCTGCATTGCCTTTGGCGCCATTCGGCGGCACCATCCCCCGGACCATCCGGTCGTACCGAGCCTAACAGGGAGCCAAGCCGATGAGTGACCTCGAAGATTTCGCCGCCAAGATGAAGACCGCGCGGGACGAGTTGAAGGTGCAACTGCATCTTGGCAGCAAGGAGGCAGAACAGGAATGGGCCGCGTTCCAGGACCGCTGGGACCGCTTTGTCGCCGAGGCACAGCTTGAGACCTCGGTCGCGGAAATCAGCGATGCCACCCGGGAGCTGGGACTGAAACTCAAGGCTGCTTTCGACCGGATGCGCCGCGACTGATCTTATCTTTCCCCGGGGGCGGTCCGCCTGCCCCGCAGCCGGAGCGCCGTGCCATGTGGGTCATGCTGGGCAGCCTTGCTGTTGCCGCCTTCTATATCCTCTCCTTCGTCTTCGCCTATCGCGCCGCGGTCACGGCGCGCACCGCCCAGGGTGCGGTTGGCTGGGTTGTGTTCCTGCTGGCCATGCCCTTCGCGGCGGTGCCGGCCTATATGGTGCTGGGTCATCATCGGCTGCGCGGCTATATCGTTTCGCGTCGCGAGGCGCGGCAGGTGGTCGAGGCGATCGGCCGCGCCCGAGTGCGCCACGCCCCTGACCCGGACCGCAGCCAGGTCAACCTGGAGCCCTTCGAATATTGCGCCAACATGCCGGCGCTCAGCGGGAATGGGGCCAGGATTTTGGTCGATGGATCGGATGCCTTCCAGGCGATGTTCGAGGCGATCGACGCTGCCAAGCACTATGTTCTGGTGCAATTCTATATCATTCGCGACGATGCTCTTGGCCGAGCGCTGCGGGATCGCCTGATCGCGGCAGCGTCCCGCGGGGTCGAGGTGCGGGTGATGACCGACGCCGTGGGCAGTTTCGGCCTGCCGGGGCGTTATTTCCGGGGGCTGCGCGCCGCCGGCGTGCATGTGGCGCGCCGCAAACGCCGCCGCGCCCCGGCCTTCCGGTTCCAGATCAACTTTCGCAATCACCGCAAGACGGTCATCGTCGACGGCGAGACCGGCTTTACCGGCGGGCTGAATGTCGGGGAGGAATATATCGGCCTCGATCCCTATTATGGGCATTGGCGCGACACCCACATCCGGCTGCGTGGGCCGGTGGTGTCGCAGCTCCAACTCATCTTCGTCGAGGATTGGCATTGGGTCACCGGAGAACTGCCGCTGGCCGAACTGAACTGGAACGCACCGCTGGATGACGCGGATGCCACTGCGCTGATCGTCGCCACCGGCCCCGGAGACGAGAGCGAGAACGGCAACCTGCTGTTCTTCTCGGCGCTCGCCGCGGCAAAGGAAAGGTTCTGGATCGCCTCGCCCTATTTCGTGCCCGACACCGATATCCTGACGGCGTTGCGCCATGCCGCCCTGCGCGGGGTCGATGTCCGTATCTTGGTGCCCGACAAAGCGGATCACTGGATGACCTGGCTGGCCGCCTGGGCCTATTTCGACACCGTGCGCGAGGCTGGCGTGCGGGTTTTTCGCTATATGGATGGCTTCATGCACCAGAAAGTGCTGGTGGTCGATGATCAGCTTGCCGGCATCGGCTCTACCAATCTCGATAACCGTTCCTTTCTGCTGAATTTCGAGGTGATGGCGCTGTTCTTCGACACCGAGACGGCCCATCGCGTGGATCGCATGTTGCGGGAGGATTTCGAAAAGGCCGTCGAGATGACCGAAGGCATCGCCGCCCAATCCCTTCCGGTCCGCTACGCGGCACCGATCGCGCGGCTGCTTTCTCCGATACTTTAGGAAGGTTTATTAATCATATGATATTAAGTAATAATATAGAATTATATGAGGGCGTTTTATTTGCTTTAACTTCTGACGCAGTACATGAACGATCTCACCTTATACGTTATGATTTTTCACCAAACATCTGATATTGATCACTTTAATGGGGCATCAAAGTTGCGTTGAAGGCACTTCCTCAGATAGTCGTCATATTTCGCCTTCTGCTGCGCCTCGCGTCGTTCGCGGCTGGCAGCCCCAGCAAAGGGCGGTGAGGATTGGGAGCTTCCGCTTCCGCCTTTTGACACGCCGACCGCGACAGAGCCGCGCAACTCCAGATGCAGCCCGCCGACATCGGTGCTCAACCGCGGCGGACGATATCCGCTTAGCCGTTCGGCCTCGCTGCGGCAGGCCGCCTCTATGGCCCCGTTGGCCCGTTCGCCAGAGGCGGCCGGCCCCGCGAGGAGCGCAAGCGCGATGAGCGGCGCGGATAATCCGATGGCTCTTGTGCGTTTCATGTCGCCCAGCAAACCCGCCCCCTGTGCAAAGGTCAATCCGGGGACCGCGACGCAGGGCAGCATTCCGCCGGAGAGGACTGGACAGGGCTGCACCAAACTCCGATTGAGGAGATCAAGACCGGAGGGACCATGCTGCTAGAGATCGACACGGTGACCAAGACCTACCCCGGAGCGGCGCGCCCGGTGCTGCGCGGCGTCTCGCTGGGTCTCGCCGCCGGCGAAACCCTGGCGCTGACCGGCGAAAGCGGCAGCGGCAAGAGCACGCTTCTGCATCTGGCCAGCGCGCTCGACAGCTTCGACAGCGGCGAGATCCGGCTTGAGGGCACGGCTCTGTCGGGGCTCGACGATACCGGTCGGGCAAGGCTGCGGCGCGAGCGGGTGGCATTGGTGTTCCAGCAGTTCAACCTGATCCCCTCGCTGAGCGTCGCGCAGAACCTTGCCTTTCACGCCCGTCTCGCCGGTCGGCTGGATCGCGATTGGCTGGCTGAGTTGACCGAACGTCTGGGGCTGGCCGAGCTGACCGCACGCTATCCCGAACAGCTCTCGGGCGGGCAGCAGCAGCGCGTCGCCATCGGCCGGGCGCTGGCGGCGCGGCCGGCGCTGCTGCTGGCGGATGAACCCACCGGCAACCTTGATGAAACCGCCAGCGCGGCGGTGATGGATTTGATGCTCGATCTGGTGCGCGCCTCTGGCACGGCGCTGTTTCTGGTCACCCATTCGCAGGCCGTCGCGGCACGGGCCGACCGGCATCTGCACCTTGCCGCCGGGCGGGTGGCATGAGGCGCGCGGCGCTGCAAGCGCTCTGGTCGCATTGGCGGCGCCATCCGCTGCAACTGGCCACCCTGCTGGCCGGTCTGGCGCTGGCCACGGCACTCTGGTCGGCGGTGCAGGCGATCAATGCCGAGGCGCGGGCGAGCTATGCGCGCGCCACCGCCCAGCTTGGCGTCGCGGCGCTCGACCGGTTGGAGGCGCCGGGCGGGCCGGTCCCGCTGGCGCGTTATGTGGCGCTGCGCCGGGCCGGCTGGCAGCTTTCCCCCATCCTCGAAGGCCGTGCAACGCTTGGCGATCAGCGGCTGCGCATCGTCGGCCTGGATCCGCTGAGCCATCCGCCGATGCCGGCCGTTCAAACCCTCGCCTCCGATCCCGAGGCGCTGCCGCAGATGATCGCCCAGGGCGGCCTGATGCTGGCGCCGCCCGATCTTGCCGCGGCGCTGCGCGACACCCCTGGCCTGCCAATGGTCCGTGCCAGTGCCGAAGTGCCGCCCGGCATGGTGCTGACAGATATCGGTGTTGCTGAACGGCTGCTGCACCGCGAAGGGCAGATCGACCGGCTGCTGATCCTGCCCGACCAGCCGATGGGGCTGCAACCGCTCGACCGGCTGGCGCCGGATCTGCACCGGCTGCCGGGGCGCGAGGGTGCCGATACCGCGCGGCTGACCGACAGTTTTCACCTGAACCTCACCGCCTTCGGGCTCTTGTCCTTCGCGGTCGGGCTGTTCATCGTGCATGGCACCGTCGGGCTCGCCTTCGAACAGCGTCGGGCGATGATCCGCACCCTGCGGGCGCTGGGGCTGCCGATGCGTAGCCTCACCGCGTTGATGTTGGCCGAGCTTGTGGCGCTGGCGCTGATCGGCGGCGGTATTGGGCTGGTGTTGGGTTATCTGGTGGCGGCAGCCCTGTTGCCCGATGTCGCGGCCACCCTGCGCGGGCTTTACGGGGCGCCAGTTGCCGGGGGGCTCAGCTTGCGGCCGGTCTGGGTGCTGGGCGGACTTGGCATGGCGATTGCCGGCACGCTGGCGACCGGGGCCGGATCGCTGTGGCGGGGGGCGCATATGCCGATCCTCGCCGCGCCGGGGCTGCAGGCCTGGGCTGAACGCGCCCATCGCGCCGCGCGGCTGCAAGCGCTGGCGGGCGTCGGGCTGATCGCTGCCGGGCTGCTGGCGCTCTGGCTGATCCCGGGATTGATCGGCGGGTTTGCCCTGCTGGCCGGGCTGATGCTGGGCGCGGCGCTGCTGTTGCCGCCCGTGCTGGGGCTGATCCTGACCCTTGGCCGCCGGCTGGTGGGCGGTGTGGTGGGTGAATGGCTCTGGGCTGACATGCGGGCACAATTGCCGGGGATCAGCCTGGCCTTGATGGCACTCTTGCTGGCGCTCGCCACCAATATCGGCGTTGGTACCATGGTCAAAAGCTTCCGGCTCACCTTCGTTGGCTGGCTGGATCAACGGCTAGTGGCGGATCTCTATGTCACCGCGCGGGACGATGCGCAGGGGGCGGAGATCGCCCGATGGCTCGCCCCCCGGGTCGCCGCCGTACTGCCGCTGCGCGAGGCGGAGTTCCAGATCGCCGGAGCGCCGGCCGAGGTCTATGGCGTGGTCGACGATGTCAGTTATCGCGACCACTGGCCGCTGATCCGGCATAGTGCCGCCGGCTGGGATCGGGTGCTGACGGGGCAGGCCGCCTTCGTCAACGAACAATTGGCCCGCCGCGCCGGCCTCTGGCCCGGGGCCGAGGTGCGGATCGCCCCCGGCTGGGCGCTGCCAGTGGCCGGCGTCTATTCCGATTACGGTAACCCCTCGGGTCAGGTCATCGTGTCGATCCCGGCCCTGCTGGCCCATGCGCGCGCCGTGCCGAACCGCCGCTTCGGCATCCGCGCCGGTGCCCTGCCGGTCGCCGATCTGATGCGCGATCTGCAGACGCAGTTCGACCTGCCCGCCGCCGCGCTGATCGACAATGCCGGGCTCAAGGCCCGTTCGCTTGCCGTTTTCGACAAGACCTTCGTGGTGACCGGGGCGCTGAACCTGCTGACGCTGGGGGTGGCGGGATTTGCGATCCTGACCAGCCTGCTGACGCTCTGGTCGTTGCGGTTGCCGCAGATCGCGCCGGTCTGGGCGCTGGGGCTGACACGGGCCGATCTGGCGCGGCTGGAGATCGGGCGCAGCCTGGCGCTGGCGCTGCTGACCGCCCTCCTGGCGCTGCCGCTGGGGCTGGCGCTGGCCTGGGTGCTGTTGAAGGTGATCAACGTGCAGGCTTTCGGCTGGGAGCTGCCGATGTCGCTCTTCCCGCTCGACTGGCTGCGGCTCCTCGCGCTGGCGCTCCTCGCCGCGGGGCTGGCCGCCGCCCTGCCCGCCCGGCGGCTTTATCGGTTGCCACCGTCGGATTTGCTGAAGGTCTTTGCAAATGCGCGTTAGGCTCCTCCTCGCTCTTCTCTCCCTGGTGAGCACGCTGATCGCAGCCCCGCTCCGGGCGCAGGGCTATGCCGGGCTTGGCAGTACCGCGGCCCAAGGCTTCGCCACGCCTGAACGCGGGGTGCCCCTGGTCTTTCCCCGCGATCACGGGCCGCATCCGGATTATCGCATCGAATGGTGGTATCTGACCGCCAATCTGACCGGACCGGACGGCACCCCCTATGGCATCCAGTGGACCTTGTTCCGATCCGCCCTGGCGCCGGGCGAGGCCCGGGGGTGGCAGAGCCCGCAGATCTGGATGGGTCACGCCGCCGCCACCTCCGCCACGGACCACCATTTCGCTGAACGGCTGGCGCGCGGCGGCATCGGCACCGCCGGGGTCAAGACCGCCCCCTTCGAGGCCTGGATCGACGATTGGCGGATGGCCGGCGACGATGGCCTGTCAAATCTGACGCTCACCGCCCGGGGCGCGGAATTCGCCTATGACCTGCGGCTTTCGGCACTGGGACCGATCGTGTTGCAGGGCGATCGCGGCTATTCGGTGAAATCGGCAGATGGGCAGGCGAGCTATTATTATTCGCAACCGCATTACCGGATCGAAGGCACGCTCACCCTGCCCTCCGGCCCGGTCACAGTCACCGGCCAGGGCTGGCTTGATCGGGAATGGTCGTCGCAACCGCTGGCGGCAGATCAGAGCGGCTGGGACTGGTTTTCGCTGTCTTTCGACGATGGCGCCCGGTTGATGGGGTTCCGGCTGCGCGGCACGCGCGGGGATTTCACCTCGGGCACCTGGATCGCGGCGGATGGAACGGCGACGCCGCTCAGCCCCGGCGCGCTGCGGGCCGAACCGTTAGAGTGGCGCACGGCCTCAGGTCATCGGGTGCCGGTGCGCTGGCGCCTGACCCTGGCCGATCACGATCTGGATGTGACGATTGCCGCACTGAACCCTTCGGCATGGATGGGCACGCGGTTTTCCTATTGGGAAGGGCCGGTCACCGTCAGCGGCAACCGGAACGGGCGCGGCTATCTTGAGATGACCGGCTACGACTGAGCCCACCGCCGGCCTCGGCCGGAAGGTTGCGAAAATGCGCAGCCCATTGTCGCAGCATCCGGCGACTGGCCTTGAAGGTCAGCAATTTTTCCCCCTCGCACACCGAAACCAGCACCCTACGGCGCTGATGCGCTTCGGGCCAGGAGGTTCGCAGCCGCTCGACCCGCATCGGATAAAGCGTCAGGTCGATCTTTCCATCGGGATGATCGACGATGCCGCGCAGTTTCATCCTTCCCCAGCGCCGGCCGATCACCCCGGCCTCCTCGCGCGCCTCCTGCAGGGCGCTGTCGGCACCTGAACGGCCCGGCACCCGGTTGCCCTTGGGGAAGATCCAGTTCTGATGGGTCCGGCTGGTGATCAAGACCACCCTCAGCTTGCCGCCGACCTGGATGAAGGGCAGCGCCCCGTATTGCTTGCGAGGCTTCCCGTTCTTGCCTGACATCCCCTAGCTCTCCTCCGGTATGCCTTCGGTGACCATGGCGCGATTTCCATAGCGGGGATCGTCCGTGACCTCGCGGCCGAACCAATCCGGCGGTCGGAAGGCATCCGCCGCCGGGACACTGTCAAACTCCACCTCGACAACCTGCAGCGGCGCCAATGCCCCGTGGAAGATGTCGAGTTCATAGCGCAGCCCCCCGGGCAGAGGACCGGTCCAGCGCTCTTTCTCAAGCCGGCGGCCTTCGGTCGCGGGCCAGAGGGTATCGAATTGCGCCTCGGTCAGGGCGATCTCGCGTTCGCTGCGAGTCATGCCCCAGCCCGATTTTACAGTGAGGATGCGGCGCGCATCCTCCGCCCTGAGCCTGATCTGAACCGAATCCGAATTGCGTGTCAGATAGCCCTGCGCAATCTCTGCCCGTCGTGCCTGGCTCAGGTCCGGCAGACGTGTGACCAGAAATTTACGCTCGATCTCGACGAAGTCGGTCAATATCCCTCCAGTTCCCGCGCCTTAAAACCGCGCCCCGACCTCGGCCCAGAGCATGGAATAGGCGCGCGCCGCGAACCGACCGCCGGCATAGGCCGCAACCGGAGCGCGATGCAGGCCCATCTTCTCTATCTCAGATGAAAATGGGATGACAGTGGCGAGGAAAAGTTCGGAATAAATCCCTCGCATTTTCTCCATCGTCTCGTGATGCAGCGTCTTGCGTCCCTGCACCATCGAGAAGAAGGCCAGTAGCTTGCCCCGATCCAGATCGTGATCGACAAAGAATTCAAGCAGTTGTTCGAAAGTCCGTTCCGACAGTGTGGTCGGGATCACCGGCACCACGATGCGGTCGGCGGCCTTGAACACATTCTCGGACAGGGCCGAAATATTCGGTGGACAATCGAGCAGGATCAGATCGTAATCGCCATCCACGGCCTTCAATGCCTTTTTCAGGCGCGACTGGCTGTTCTTCATCCGCGACAGGAAGATATCGAAATCGCGATAGGACATATTCGCCGGCAGGATATCGAGATTGTCGAAATCGCTACCCCGGATGGCGCCGGCGAAACGATCCTCATCGCGGAAGAACGTGTCATCCTTCAGCTTCTTCGACGGTTTCACCCGGAAATAAAACCCCGAGGCCCCCTGCGGATCCAGATCGCACAGCAGCACCCGCAGCCCGCTTGCCGCCGCCGCATAGGACAGGTTCACCGCCGTGGCGGTTTTCCCCACGCCGCCCTTGTTGCTGTAGCAGGCGACCACCTTCATGCTGTCTCCCCCCCGTCATGGAACTGAGCCGCAAAGCGCGCCCGCAGCTCGGCATTGTCGAAACCGGCAAAGCTGTCCGTCAGCCGGGCGCGCTGCTCAAGCTGGCGCTGATGCAGGATCGCGATCAGCGCATCCACACTCCGGGCGATCGCCTCGGCATCGTCGCGCAGATCCGCCCCGGGGGTCGCGAGCAAGGCGCGCAGGCTTTGCTGCTGCACCGCATAGTCGTTGAACAGCCCCAGCCCGTCCTGCAATCGCTTCAGCGGCTTGATCAGCGGCGCCATCTGGCTGGCCGGGAACAGCGGCGCGAAGAATTCCATCAAGTACCGCAGTTTCTTGCAGCCGATCCTGAGCGCATGCACCTCGTTGTCCGGCGTCTTGTCGGTGATCTCTGCAGCCAGCTTGCAGACCTTGTGATACCGCGCCCAGATCAGCTTTCTGGCATAGCCCAAGACAGGATAGTCGGCCATCGGCCCCTTGGCCAGGGCATCGGGTTCCGCAAAAACCCGCTGCAATCGACCGATCTGATCGGCATAGGCCTGTTCCCCGAACCGGCGCGCCAGCTTCGCCTGTTCTGCCGCGCGTTCCCGGGCGAAGAGATCGAACATCGCGCTGAGCCCGGAATGCAGCGTCGCCGGCAACAGATCGAAATAGAGATCGCGCTCCAGCAGATATACATCGAGATCTCTCAGCCGCCCGGTCGGGGCCATCAGATCGGAAAAGGCGCGTTTCAGCTCGTCGGTCAGCGCCGCGTCATAAACGCCCCGAAACAAGCTCAAAACCGAGCGGACCTTGCGCAGGCTGACCCGATAATCATGCAGGAACTCAGTATCGATATCGGCAATCACCCCGCCTTCGTTCTGCCGCGCCACCGCGATATGGGCGCCAATCAGCGCCGCGGCGGCACGGGCAGCGGGTTCGCCGGGTGCCAGCGGCACCTGCGGTTTCGCCTCATAGGCCGGCGTTCCCGGGAACAGGCTTTCCGCCAGCGCCTCCAGCTCGATATGCGGCGCCGCGCCTCTGAGCCGGCGGCGAAGCTGATCGAAGGCGAGATCATAACCGCGCAGATATTGCAGCTCGACCAGCGTCACCACCGCACCGGGGCCGTCGGGTTCCAGCCGCCTCAGCCAAGCGCGAGCCTGGGTCTTCTCTTCCTCATCCAGAAGCGTGGCGCGCCGCACCACCATGCGCCCCTGCCCCAGCGCCAACAGGCTTCTGAGCGGGGACAAATCGGACAGGGCCTCGCCCACAGGGCCGGGCTGCAGATCGGCAATGAAATGACCGCTGCGCGCAGCCGGCTGTTCCCGCCCACCGGCCTGCGCCGCCAACAGGATCAACTTGCCCTCGGCCTCGATCAGGGCACGATGGGATTTGCCCAGCGGACAGTCGAACTGATCGAGCAGTGCGAAAGCCACCGGCGGCGCCTCGGGCTCCAGCTCCAGCCGCAGCGCCCCCACATCCTTGCCAAGTGCCTTGCCACGTATGCGCCCTGACAGTGCGAAACTCTCTCCGACCCGCCTCATCGTGCCCACTCCCCGCCGCCTGATCCGAGATACACCTCTATCAGCCGCTCTATGACCTTCACCCTGGTCCCTTCGTCGTTCCCCCGGCTCCTCAACGCTCCGAGAATGCGGCCCTCCGGCCGCAGAGAGGTATTCGCCCCCCTCTCCCTGCCGCCTGTCGCGCCGCAACTATCCCTTGGCTCCACCATCTTCGCCCCTGTCGGAAGTGACGTCATGCTTCCATGATGCGGCCCGAGTCTCAAGGCGAAAGCCCTCGTCCACGGCCTTGTGTCGCGGGGGGGGCGGCAGCGGCGGCTGGCTGTCGATCAGGGCCTAACTGATCGGCGTCATCACCGCCTTGCGGAAGGCGGGCCGCGCCTGAAGCCGGGCGTACCAATCCTCCAGCGCCGGCAGCGTGGGGCGCTCGACCGGCAGCGAGAACCAGGGATAAGCCAGTGCCCCCAATGGAATATCCCCAATGCCGAGCTCTAGCCCCGACAGCCAGGGCGCATCGGTCAAGGCCTGATCCGCCAGCGCCATCAGCCGGGCACAGCCGGCCGCGCCGCGCTCCACCACGGCCATGTCGCGCTGCTCGGGCGCGCAGCGCACCAGGGTCCAGAACATATCGTGAAACGGCCGGACAAAGGAGATCGAGGCCCAGTCCATCCATTTGTCGCCCACGGCCCAGAGCCGAGGATCGGCAGGTGCGAAGGGCTCTGTCCCATAGCGCCGCGCCAGATAGCGCACGATGGCGTTCGATTCCCACAGGATCACCCCGTCATCTTCCAGGCAGGGCACCAGGCCGTTGGGGTTCTTCGCCAGATATTCGGGGCTGTCCACCACACCAAAGGCGCCGCCGGCAGGGATCAACTCGTAATCAAGCCCCAGCTCCTCGGCGCACCAGCGCACCTTACGAACATTGGTGGAATTATCACGGCCCCAAATCTTCATGACGGCTCTCCTTGTCGGTTTCGGCCCGCCTTAGCACCGATCCAGAATCGGGGCAAAGAGCCCCCCCTTGGCCAGTCCACGCAGAAACATGTTTCCCATCATCAGCCTATGCCTTGTGCAGGGGACATAGCTCTCGCTGATCGCCATGCCTTCCCGCCACCGTCATCTCCCCATGCGACCCCGCGATCGCGGACGACAGATGGGCCCCAGGCCAGTCGCAATACGCCCATCGGCGGGAGAAGCCTCGATCACGCCGGCGGCGATGGTGCCGACCACTCAGCGCAGTGTCGTGCAGTGATGTCTTGCGCCGTGACTTGTCGGCCACCTTGCCTAGCTCCCTCGCGGGGGAGCGGGCCAGCCGGAGCCCCGTCTCTTCTGGCTCTTTGGCCTTGTCGGGCCTTCTCCGCCCCTCTCCTCGCAGGATCGCGCTAACAGGCTGCAGAAAAAGGCTGCCGTGAGGAACGGCTTCCTTCTGCGCTGTTGTTGGGGGGCTGGATCAGGGGCGGGCGGTCCTGGCGGCGGCTTCCCTGGTCAGGCCGCAAGC
>NZ_AUBS01000002.1 GCF_000429365.1 Pseudodonghicola xiamenensis DSM 18339
AGCAGGTTATAGTCCATCTGCTCCATCAACTGCCGTTCCGAGCGGATCGAGAACAGGATCTGGAGAAGGCTCGCCCGGATCAGGCGCTCCGGCGCAATGGAGGGGCGGCCAAAGTCGGTATAGAGCGCGTCAAACTCGGCATCGAGGCTCGTCAGTGCATCGTTCACGATCTGCCGGATCTTGTGAAGCGGATGACCCACAGGGATCCGCTCCTCAAGGTCAACATAGCTGAACAGCGACTCGCTCGCTTCGTCCGTCCCACGCATCGTCACCCTCACCACCGCTGCCGTGCCGGAAGTGAATCATGTTCTCAAAACCGCGTCGAGACCGGCCTTTTTCAGCAGCCTGTTAACCCCCGAGGGCGCGATGCGGATCATTCCGCCGGCGCGGCTTCCTTCGGCAGCGGCACCCGCGCATCCAGCGGCTGTTCGACCATCAGAAGCGAAATCAGACAAGCGATCACCGCCATGACGGCGGCGATCCAGAACACCGGATGCAGCGCCAGGGCGATGCCGTGGGTGACGGTTTCGCGCAATTCCGGTTCCATCGCGGCGATCATCTCATTGCTCAGCGCGCGGGGATTGATGCCCCCCAGGGCCCCGCCCAACTGCCGCGACAGCCCCATGGAGAAAATCGCCCCGAAGATTGCCGTCCCGATCGACCCGCCGATCAGCCGGAACATATTGGCGCTGGCGGTGCCGATGCCGACCATGTTCAGCGGCACCGCGTTCTGGATCGCGGCAACGCTGACGCCCATCACCGGGCCGATGCCGACCCCGGCCAAAATCATCGACAGTGCGATGCGCCAATTCGGCGTCTCGACCGTGGCCGTGGCCAGCGATGCCATCGCCAGCATCAGCAGCAGCGTCGAAAAGACCGGCAACAACCGGTAACGCCCGGTGCGCATCATCATCTGCCCCGCCGCAAAGGAGGAGGAAATGATCCCCAGCATCATCGGAAAGGTGAACATCCCCGACAGCGCCGGCGACATCCCCTTCACCACCTGCATGAAGAAGGGCACGAAGGTGATGGTGCCGAACATGGCGGTGCCGACGATCAGCCCGACGCTATTGGACACCACGAAGTTGTTGATGCGGAACAGGCGCAGCGGCAGGATCGGCTCCTTCGCGCGTGCCTCGACGAAGATGAACAGTGCCAGCGCCAGCAGCACCGCGGCCAAAAGTCCCATCATCTCGGGGCTGGTCCAGGCGAAGGTACTGCCGCCGAGGCTCGCGGTGATGACGGCAAGCGACAGCACCAGCGCCAGGCTGCCGGCGCCGATATAGTCGATCGACGGCTTGCCCCGCGCCCCCGCCGAGGGCAGGCAGATGGTCAGCGTCACCAATGCGGCCAGCCCCAGCGGCAGGTTCATCAGGAACAGCCATTGCCAGGGCGCGTGCTGGACGATGAAGCCGCCCGCCAGGGGGCCGATCACGGTGGACACACCAAAGACGCTGCCCAGCATGCCCTGATAGCGGCCGCGCTGGCGTGGTGGCACCGCGTCAGCGACCGCCGCCATCGACACCACGATCAGCCCACCACCGCCAAGCCCCTGCACCCCGCGCCCCGCCACCAGGACCCAGAGACTGGGCGCCAGCGCACAAAGGATCGAGCCCAGCAGAAACACCCCAATGCCCACCTGCAGCACCGCCTTGCGCCCGAAGAGATCACCCAGCTTGCCGCAGACCGGAGAACCGACGGTGGCCGCCATCAGATAGGCGGTGATCACCCAGGTGATCTGCGACAGCCCGCCCAGATCGCTCAGAATCGCGGGCAATGCGGTGGTGACAACCGTCTGCCCCAGCGACGCGATGAACAGCACCGAGGCCGCGCCGATGATCACAAGACGAATACGCGCGCTCTCAGGTCCTTCGGTCGGGCTTGGGGTCGGGGCGGGCACGTGGTAATCCTTGGCTGTAGGCTGCAATGACGGCGCGGTAACGGCTCTTTTCCGGCGCGCCGCGCAGGCAGGGGACGCACCCCTCGCTTGTTTGTTGCCAGCATGTATGTGCAACTTGCAATTACATGTCAACAACATGTAATTGTCTTCACCATCCGCGGGCGCGGATGCAGTCTGGAGGACGGACCCATAGCCGAGCGCAACGAGGCCCTGGCGGAATTTCTGAAAAACGCCGGAATCGACCGTGAGATCACCCGTGCCGCACTGGAGATCGACGCGACGCTGCAACGCTGGCGCCGTCGGGTGAACAAGCGCGAACTCGGCATCGCCGCGCTGAAGGCGCTGGGGCTGGAAGAGGAAATCGACCTTGCCCAGCTTGACGTGCTGATGGCCACTGATGCGCCGGGCAAGGAGTTCGGCTGCGAGGAAGAACCCGAGACCATGGTCTCGACCATCGCCACGAGGCTCAGGATCGACCCGTCCCGCGCCTCGCGACTGGTGAGCGAGCTGATCGCCAAGGGGCTGGCGCTGCGCACCGTCAGCCAGATGGACGCCCGCCGCACTATTGTAGAGCTGACTGAAAGGGGCGCGGCCATCGTCGAGGCGGTGCGGCGGTTCAAATTCCTGGTGATGGGCGAATTCCTGTCCGGCTGGACGGCAGAGGAGATCGAAACCTTCATCCCCCTGTTCAACCGCTTCGCCGCCTGGACCAGCGACGCAGGCGCCGTCGGCCCCGACCGGTTTCCCGAAGAGATCGGCGAAATCGCCGCGCGGCTGCGCACCATTTCCGCGGTGTCCTGAGACCGCGATGCCCGGCCTACCGCCGCAGATCGCCGGCTGGTTCGCTGCCCGCGGCTGGGACATCCACCCGCACCAGGCCGAGATGCTGGCCCGCGCTGGCGATCCCGCCACGCTGCTGATCGCCCCCACCGGCGGCGGCAAGACCATGGCGGGGTTTCTGCCGACGCTGGCCGAACTGGGCACCGATCCGGCACCGGGGTTGCATACCCTCTATGTCTCGCCGCTCAAGGCGCTGGCGGCAGATATCAAGCGCAACCTGCGCGCCCCGGTCGAGGAGATGGGGCTGAAGATCCGAATCGAGGATCGCACCGGCGACACCACCCAGACGCAGAAAAAGCGCCAGCGCGCCGACCCGCCGCATATCCTGCTGACCACGCCGGAAAGCCTGGTACTTCTGACCTCTTATGAGGACGCGCCGCGGATGTTCGCCGGGCTGAAACGGGTGGTCGTCGACGAAATCCACGCCTTGGCCGAATCGAAGCGTGGCGATCAGCTGTTGTTGGCGCTGGCGCGGCTTCAGCACCTTTGCCCGGGGCTGCGCCGCGTCGGGCTGTCGGCGACAGTGGAGGATCCGGCGGCGATGGCGCGCCTGCTGGCCCGTCACCCCGATCCCTGCGCCATTATCCAGGCCGATCCCGGGCCCGACCCCGATATTACCATGCTGCAGACAGCAGAGCTGCCGCCCTGGTCCGGCGGCGGTGCCGCCTATGCCATCCCGGCGGTACTGGCGCAGATCAAGCAGCACCGCACCACGCTGATCTTTCACAACACACGGGCACAGGCGGAGATCTTCTTTCACAACCTGTGGCTCGCCAATGACGACAGCCTGCCGATCAGCATCCATCACGGCAGTCTCGACCGGGTGCAACGGGAACGGGTTGAGGCGGCGATGACCGCCGGCCAGTTGCGCGCCGTGGTCTGCACCGGCAGCCTCGATCTGGGCATCGACTGGGGCGATGTCGATCTGGTGATCCAGGTCGGCGCGCCGAAGAACGTCAAACGGCTGGTGCAGCGGATCGGCCGGGCCAACCACCGCTATAACGCGCCCTCAAAGGCGCTGCTGGTGCCGGCCAACCGGTTCGAGGTGGTCGAATGCGTCGCGGCGCTGGAGGCGGTGCGCGATCATGCGCTGGATGGCGATCCGCGCGGGCCCGGGCCGCTCGACGTGCTTTGCCAACAGATCCTGATCCTGGCCTGCGCCGGCCCCTTCGATGCCGATCAGCTTTATAAGGAGGTTCGCAGCGCCGGCCCCTATGCCGCCCTGCCGCGTGCCGATTTCGACGATTGCCTGGAGTTCTGCGCTACCGGAGGCTATGCGCTGAAAGCTTATGACAAATGGCGCCGGTTGATGCAGCGGCCCGACGGGCTGTGGCAGCTTCGCGACCCGCGCAGCGCCCAGCGGATCCGGATGAACATCGGCACCATCCAGGACAGCGACCAGTTGAAAGTGCGGATGAGTGGCCGCGGCGGCAAACCCCTGGGCGAAGTGGAGGAGGCCTTTGCCGCCTCTCTCACCGCCGGGGATACCTTCCTGATCGGCGGCCAGATCGTGCGATACGAGGGCCTGCGCGAAATGACCGTGGTGGTCAGTCGCGATGCCGCACGCAAGCCCAAGATCGCCACCTTCTCGGGCACCAAATTCGCCACCTCGACACAGCTCAGCGCGCGAATTCTCGCGCTTTTCGCTGCCGACGACTGGCCACAGCTGCCACGCCATACCGCCGACTGGCTGGCGCTGCAGCGTCAGGTGTCGCGGCTGCCGCAACAGGGCCGGCTGCTGATCGAAAGCTTTCCTCATGAGGGGCGCGCACATCTCTGCGTCTACGGTTTTGCCGGACGCAACGCACAGCAAACGCTGGGCCTGCTCCTGACCAAACGGATGGAAGAGATGGGGCTTGCCCCGATGGGCTTTGTCGCCACCGATTACGCCACGCTGATCTGGGGGCTCGACCCGCTCGACGATCCGGCGCCGCTGTTCGACCGGGCGGCACTGCGCGACGGGCTCGACCATTGGCTGGCGGGCAACGCGGTGATGAAACGCACCTTCCGCGCCAGCGCCACCATCGCCGGGCTGATCGAACGGAACATCCCCGCCGCGCAACGCAAGACCGGGCGGCAGGCGACTTTTTCCTCGGACATCCTTTACGACACCTTGCAGAAATACGACCCCACCCACCTGATGCTGCGGATCACCCGGACCGAAGCGATGCGCGGCTTGGTCGATTTCGGCCGGATCGAAGAGATGCTGGACCGGGTCGGCCACCGGATCGACCACATCCGACTGGATCGCGTCACCCCGTTAGCGGCACCGTTGCTTCTGGAGATCGGCCGGGTGCCCGTCGCCGGCCAGGCTGAGGAACGGCTGATGG
This sequence comes from Pseudodonghicola xiamenensis DSM 18339, assembly GCF_000429365.1. GTDB lineage: Bacteria > Pseudomonadota > Alphaproteobacteria > Rhodobacterales > Rhodobacteraceae > Pseudodonghicola > Pseudodonghicola xiamenensis. The sequence goes on from NZ_AUBS01000002.1 coordinate 5,071, forward strand.
CCGAGGAAGCGGCGCGGCTGATGGCTGCGTCCGGGCTGGCCGGCCTGACACAAGGCTAGGCCGCCCGGGGGATTGCCATTCAGGGGCGAGTTCTCTACCCCAACGGATACGTTATAACGTAACGATTCGAATGATCCCCAAGACCACCTGAAAGGGTTGCAAACAATGAAAACCACGATCACGCGGCATGTCGGTGCAATGGCCATCGGGGCGATGACGCTCTTCGCGGTAGAAGCCCAGGCCGAGCAGAGCGCCAAGCCGGCCGACCACACCCACGCCCATGACCACAGCCATGGCGACGACCTGCAAAAGCAGATCTACAACGGCTATTTCGAGGACAGCCAGATCGCCGACCGGCCGCTGTCCGACTGGGAAGGATCCTGGCAATCGGTGTTTCCGCTGCTGATGAACGGCACGCTCGACCCGGTGATGTCGCATAAGGCAGACCACGGGACCAAGACCGCCGCCGATTACAAGGCCTATTACGAAATCGGCTATAAGACCGATGTCGACCGAATCGTGATCAACGGCGATCAGGTCAGCTTTTACACCGGCGACACCGCGGTCACCGGCACCTATGCCAGCGACGGGTTCGAGGTTCTGACCTACAAGAAGGGCAATCGCGGCGTGCGCTTCATCTTCGCCAAGACCGCTGGGGACGCGGACGCACCGGGCTTCATCCAGTTCAGTGACCACGGTATCGCCCCCCGGAAGGCCGACCACTATCACCTCTATTGGGGTGATGACCGCGCCGCGCTGCTGGAGGAGGTCACCAACTGGCCGACCTATTATCCCGCTGCGCTAAGCGCGGATCAGATCGTACACGAGATGATGGCACACTAATCGCCTTCCCCGCAGGGGGCGCGTCGCCGCCCCTTGCCTTTTGCTCCGCCCCGGATCATGGAACGGAGCATGAACGGTTACGACTTCACCCTTGCCGGCGTTTCGCTTGTGGCACTTGGCAGCGGCGCGCTTTGGTGGCCCGATCAGCGGCTGCTCTGCGTTTCCGACCTGCACCTGGGCAAATCCGAGCGGCTCGCCCGGCGCGGCGGCAGCACATTGCCGCCCTATGACACCCGCGACACGCTGAACCGGCTGGCAGCCGATCTGACCCGGATGCAGCCGCGCATCGTAGTCTGCCTGGGCGACAGTTTCGACGATCTCGACGCCGCCCGCGCCCTGCCCCAAGATGAGCGGCAGTGGATTGCCAAACTACAGGCGGGGCGCCGCTGGGTCTGGGTCGAAGGCAATCACGATCCAGGCACCACGGGCTTGGGCGGAACATCCTTGACAGAGCTGCCGGTCGCGCCGCTGACCTTCCGGCACATCGCCCGCCCTGGTGCGAGCGGAGAGATTTCGGGTCATTATCACCCCAAGGCCACGATCCGAAACCGCGGTCGCGCAATCACCCGCCCGGCGTTTCTGATTGACCGTGCGCGCGTATTGCTGCCGGCCTATGGCACCTATACAGGCGGCCTGCGCAGCGCAGACGCCACGCTTGCCACACTCATGCGTCCCGAGGCGCTGGCACTGCTGACCGGCCCCGTCGTCCATGCCATTCCGATGCCGCGTTGACGCATCGGAAAATGAATCATTTCCCGGCCCGGAATTTTCGAAAATTCCGACACCCGCCGGGGGACCGCAGATCAGAGAATACCGGCCTCTTCCAATTTCGGCTTATAGGTCCGACTGACCGGCACCCGGTCTCCATTGGACAACCGCAGGAAAATGCGCGCGCCTTCCCGCTCCACCCCGTCGATCGCATCGCGTGCGACCCAATGCGACCGGTGCACGCTCTGGCCTTCGACCGTATCCATTTCGTCAATCGCGTCGGCCAGACGCATCCGCAGACGTTCGCAGCCGCTGGCCGATGCCACCTCGACAAAATGATCCTCGGCAGACAATCGCAGAATCGGCCCCGGGAAATCCTCGGGCAGACGCCGCAGCAGCCGAGCCGGCTCGGGGACCGGCGCCGAGAGCCCCTCCTCGCGCGTGACCGGCAGACACTCCTCGACAGGGTCGGGTTCCGGCAGTTCTAGCTGAGCCGGGAGAGACAGCGGCGCCAAACCGAAGGACACCCGCCGATCACTGCCCAGCACCAGCGGCGGCAGCACCCTGCGTGTCACCACCACCCCCAGAGAGATGAGCGCCACGAATTGCAACAGATGCAGGAAGACCGCGACGCTCGGCGCCCCCTTCGGCAACAGCCACAGGTTCAACCCCATCAGCACCGGCGTGAAAAACAGGCTCATCAACACAACGACGGTTCCATCCACCACCCAGAACCGCTGTGACAGACGTTGCCCCACACGGGCACAACAGCTTGCCATCAAGGAAGAGATCACCACCACCAGCGACCAGTAGAACAACCTTCGATTGAAACTGAATCCATGAGTTCCGAAGGGAGCACCATAGGCCGCGAGGAAGGAAAACACTGCCCATATCACGACCTCACTGCGTGACACCTGGGGCAGAAAAGACATGCGGGTTGTGTTCCGCTTCGGAAAAATACCCAATAATTCGCCGTTCTATTCTTGTCTCCGGAGACCACCCTAAATGTCTATGCCGGGAGAGAAAATGCGCTTCCGGTAATATTTTCCGCTACGTCAACAATCTTGGCGCAATTTGCATGTCGTTTGGTCAGAAATTACCGCCAGAGGCCAGCCGGGAAAATGACCGCCGCAACCTGAGGCTGAAACAGCGCCAGACGGCGCGGCGCCCCATCCGCCAATGGTCCAGCGGATGGGGCAACCCTCTGATCAGGCGGTCAGCCCATCGGGCTCGGCCAGGCCATGGGCGCGGCTGCAAGCGGTCAGCGTATTGGCCAGCAGGCAGGCGATGGTCATCGGCCCGACACCACCCGGCACCGGGGTGATGGCGCCGGCCACCTCGACACAGCTTTCGAAATGGCAATCGCCCAGCAGGCCGTTGCGCCCCTCGACCCGGTTGATGCCCACGTCGATTACCGTGGCGCCCGGCTTGATCCAGTCGCCGGTCACCATCTCGGGGCGGCCAACGGCGGCGACGACGATATCGGCGCGCTTGACCACCTCTTCGATGTTCTTGGTCCGGGAATGGGCGATGGTCACCGTGCAGCTATCGCGCAACAGCAATTGCGCCATCGGCTTGCCGACGATGTTCGACCGGCCGATCACCACCGCCTCAAGCCCCGAGAGGCTACCGTGATGGTCGCGCAGCATCATCAGGCAGCCCAGCGGCGTGCAGGGCACCATGGCCTTCTGCCCGGTCGCCAGCAGCCCGACGTTCGAGATATGGAATCCGTCGACATCCTTGGCCGGGTCGATCGAGTTGATCACCAGATCCTCGTTCAGATGGCCCGGCAGCGGCAGTTGCACCAAGATGCCATGCACCGCCGGATCGGTGTTGAGCTGGTCGATCAGCGCCAGAAGATCGGCCTCCGACGTCTCGGCCGGCCGCTTGTGCTCATAGGAGTTCATGCCGACCTCGACGGTCATCTTGCCCTTGGACCGGACATAGACCTGGCTGGCCGGATCCTCGCCCACCAGCACCACGGCCAGACCTGGGGTGATCCCGTGATCGGCCTTCAGCCGCGTCACATGTTCGGCCACCTTGCCGCGCACCTTGGCAGCGAAGGCCTTTCCATCAATGATCTGTGCAGTCATGTTCTGTCCTTTCCCTCAGGGCCAGAGGACGGACCCAGCACCGTCTCTTCCCGGGCGATGGCCCATTCGATCATTTCCCGCCAGAGCTTATCTGCCAGATCGGGATCGAGCCCCACCTCGGCGGCATTACGGCGCGCGTTCGCGGCAACTTCCTCTACGCGCGCGGGAATACGCGCCGGCAGATTCTCCAACTGCTTGAGTTCGACCGCACGGTCGATGCAGGCAGCCCGATCGGCAAGGAGGTCAATCAGCTTGCGATCCAGCGCGTCGATGGTCTGGCGCAGCTCCCGCATGGTTCGACAGGTCTTCGGTGAGGTCACCCGGCGTCTCCGTCTGTGATGCTTCCAACGCCCTCATAGGGCAGCGGGGCTGCGGGCTCAAGCCGGTCAGAACAGGCCTTCGATCTGCCCCAGATCGTTCAGGTGGATCGTTTCCGCAGCCGGCACCCGGGGCAAACCCGGCATGGTCATGATCTCGCCGCAGATTGCCACCACGAAGCCCGCGCCGGCCGACAGGCGCACCTCGCGCACCGGGATGACATGCCCCTCGGGCGCGCCCAGCAGGGCCGGGTCGGCGGAAAAGCTGTACTGTGTCTTAGCCATGCAGACCGGCAGATTGCCGTACCCCGCGGCCTCCCATTCCCTGAGCTGGGCCATGACCTGGGGCGGCGCGGTGACCTCGACAGCGTGATAGATGCGCTTGGCGATACAGTCGATCTTGTCGAAAAGGCCAAGATCATCGCCATAGAGCGGCGCGAAATCCGCCACACCGCTGTCGGCGATTTCGGCCACCCGGGTCGCGAGCTCGAGGCTCCCGGCTGAGCCCTGTTCCCAATGACGGCAAAGGATCGCCTCGGCATCCAGAGCGGCAACATAGTCCTTCACCGCGGCGATCTCGTCGTCGGTATCCGAGACGAAATGGTTGATCGCCACCACCACCGGCACGCCATAGTCCTGAAGGTTGCGCAGATGCCGGCCAAGGTTGGCGCAGCCCGCCGTCACCGCCGCCACATTCTCGGCCCCCAGATCGGATTTGGCGACGCCGCCGTTCATCTTCATCGACCGCACCGTCGCCACCAGCACCACGCAATCGGGCGCCAGCCCCGCCTTGCGGCACTTGATATCCAGGAATTTCTCCGCCCCCAGATCGGCGCCGAAGCCGGCTTCGGTCACCACATAATCGGCCAGCTTCAGCGCCGTCCTGGTGGCGATCACGCTGTTGCAGCCATGGGCGATATTGGCGAAGGGGCCGCCATGGACGAAGGCCGGGGTATTCTCCAGCGTCTGCACCAGATTGGGCTGCATCGCATCTTTCAAAAGCACCGTCATTGCCCCGTCGGCCTTCAGGTCGCGGCAGGTGATCGGGCTCTTGTCACTGCGATAGGCAACGATGATATCGCCCAGCCGCTTCTGCAGATCGTCCAGATCGGACGCAAGACAGAGAATCGCCATCACCTCGGAGGCCACGGTGATGTCGAAACCGCCCTGCCGGGGCGAGCCGTTCGTCACGCCACCCAGGCCCACCACTATATCGCGCAGCGCCCGGTCGTTCATGTCCATCACCCGCCGCCAGGTGATGCGGCGGTCGTCGATCTGCAGATCGTTGCCCCAATAGATGTGATTGTCGATCATCGCCGCCAGCAGGTTGTGGGCACTGGTGATGGCGTGGAAATCGCCGGTGAAATGCAGATTCATCGCTTCCATCGGCACCACCTGGGCGCGGCCGCCGCCCGCGGCGCCACCTTTCATGCCGAAGCAGGGGCCAAGGCTGGCCTCGCGGATGCAGATGGCGGCCTGCTTGCCGATCGCCGCCAGCCCGTCACCCAGCCCCACCGTCGTCGTGGTCTTGCCCTCGCCCGCCGGCGTCGGGTTCACCGCCGTCACGAGGATCAGCTTGCCTTCCGGTCGATCCCCCAGCCCTTTGATGAAGTCCTGCGAAATCTTGGCCTTGTCATGCCCGTAGGGGAGCAGCGCCGTATCGGGCATTCCCAGCATCGCGGCAATCTCTGGCATCGGAAGACACCGGGCCTGGCGGGCAATTTCTATATCGGTCTGCATCGTCGCTCCTCTCGGCCTTGTCAGCTTGGCATTCCGATACCCAATCCCACAGGCGGGAAACAACACTTTAAAGGAATGCGCCCTAATCCCTGCGCCAGGCAACATACAGTGCCTGACACAGTCCCAGCGCAAAGAGCGCCTCGAAACCTTCTTCCAGAATATGCAGAGGCACGGACCAGCCTTCCCCCACCACGCCCCGTTTGAGCACCTCTTCACTGAGTTGGGCCAAGATGGCACAAACCACGGCCCGATTGAAATAGGCCAGCCAGGCGCTGTGTTGGCGCAATGCCCGCCACCCCTGAGGCAGCCCCCAGATAAGAAGCGTCAGGACCGACCACAGCGCCACCACCGCATAGAGCCCCCCGATGACACTGGCCAACGACAGCCCTTCAGTGCGATAGAAGGCCAGCGTCAATACCCGCTCGTCGAAGATCCACAAGTCGACAGGTAGCTCTCGCAGACCGAGCTGAAAGAAGCCAAAGGGCAGGAAGAGTTCCTTCCACAGATAGCGCACTGGAATGATCCAAAAGGACAGGCCTGCGGCAAGAAACAGCAGGCAGGCAGACCAGATTTCCAGCGGACCGTCTTCTTCCGCGAACGAGCCGGGTTGTCCCTGAAGCAGCCAAAAAACCAACAGACCAGAGAAAAAAGACAGCAACATTGCTGTCATGTACTTAACCTTCATTGCCCGACCTCAGATCGAATGTGACGGCTGAGTAACAGAATGGCAACGAAGTGCAAGCCAGAGCTCAGCGGTGCAAATTGGACCCCGATTGCCAGGCGCGCTGAGCTGGAATGAAAAGTCCAAGCCGGTCCCCAACCGCCAAAGCGCCCGGACGTTCGACCCAGGCGGTCACCCCGCGCAGCCCCGCCGCCGCCGGCTTGAAGGCGGCGCCCCGCCCCGGTTCTTCGGCTTCGATCTCACGGCCAGGCAGGACGCAGGGCAGGTTCTCCATATCCACGGTGAGCGTCAGCCCACCCGCTGCCTGCAACCGCGACGACGGCGGTACATGGGTGAAATCCGGAATGCCGCGCAGCACCATCGTGGCGCCCAGCAGCGCCGGTTCCAGCCGTTCCATACCCATGCCCTCGGCGATCCGCCCCAGCTCTTCTTCCGAGAGGATCGACAATTGGCGAACGTTGCGGATTTTCGTATTGCGCGGATAGAGGTTCAGCACCCGCGAACAGGACGGGCGGACGGCGCCGCCATGGCGATCCTCGACCAGCCCGTCAAAGCCCAGCTCCAACCGCTCCGCCGACCGCGCTCTGAGCGATCGACCTGCCGCCGGCACATGGCCCAGCCAGATGACCTCGGCCTCGAATTCGGTTTTCACAAGTGCCGCCATCGGCTATTTTCCCCCGTCGCCGCTCGCCCCCTTCGGGTATCACATCCCGGGGGTCCGCAACACGAAGAACAACCGACGGAAGGGGAAAAGCACCGACCCGTCGGCGCGCAGCGGATAGATATGGCGCACCGCATCGTCATAAAGCCGGCAGAGTTCCGCCGCAGCTTCGGACGGCAGGGCATCGAGCACCGGGCGGGCAAAGGTCGAACTGGTGAAAAGCCGTACCGGGTGGCCTTCCCGCTCGGGCGGAAGTTGCTGGAAATAGTCGGTTTCCCACAGCGACAGCTCCCCCAGCGGGGCCAGCATATTGAAATAGTCGGCCGGTTCCAGAATGCCGGGAGAGGTTGCGGGATCGAAATGGCCGGGGAAATGCCGTTCGACCAGATCATGCCACAGCCGGTGCGAAGGCGCCGGGTTCTGATGCGGCATTTGCACCGCCAACACCCCGCCCGGTGCCAGGAGGCCGGCCAGACGCGGCAGCAGCAGGGGATGATCGGGCAGCCAATGCAGCACCGCGTTGGAATAGATCAGCGCGAGCGGCGCTTCAGGGGTCCAGGTCGCGATATCAACCTGCTCCAACCGGTCATAGGCGCCAGTGGCCTCGGCCTTGGCCAGCATCGCCGCCGAATTATCCAGCCCCAGCAATCTGCGCCCGGGGAGTCGATCCCGCAACAGGGACCCCGCCACCCCGGCACCGCAACCCAGATCACACAGTGCCCCCGGCGGCAGGGCTCCGATGCGGTTGGCCAGATCAAAGGCCGGTTGCAAGCGCAGATCGCGAAAACGGGCGTAGAGATCGGGGTTCCAGTCGGTAGCGGTCATGGCGTGGACTCGAAAGATGAATACATAAACTGTATACAACGGCATACAATTCATGTCCAGCCGGGGCCCGCAGCAAAGAAAACGGCCGGGCACTGAGCCCGGCCGTCTGTCTCGTTCATCTTCCGGCGCTCAGGCGCTCGGTTCCGGTTCCATACCGCCGTCGCTGGGCGGGGTCTTGGGCTTGGTCTTCGGGATCGACGTCAGGCTGGCCGTCCCCTGCCCGTCGCCATTGGTGTCGTCGTCGACATTCGGCGGCTCGCCGTTCATCACCCGCTTGATCTCTTCCCCGGTCAGCGTCTCATATTCCAGGAGACCCTGTGCCAGACGTTCCCAATCGTCGCGCTTTTCGGTCAGGATGCGCATCGCCTCTTCATAGCCTGTCTGGATGAAGCTGCGCACCTCTTCCTCGATCAGTTCCTTGGTATGGGCCGAGACCGAGAAACCGGCGGTATTGCCGCTGTAGCCTTCATGTGCCTCGGCATAGTCGATATTGCCGACCTTGTCGGACATGCCCCAGCGCATCACCATGGCCCGCGCCAGCTGGCTGGCCTGCATGATGTCGCCCGAGGGGCCGTTCGACACGTGGTCTTCGCCGTACTTCAGGATTTCCGCCGCCTTGCCGGCCATGGTCATGGCAAGCTTCTGCTGGCATTCGTCCTTGTGATAATTCAGCCGGTCCATCTCGGGCAGGGAAACCACCATCCCCAGCGCGCCGCCGCGCGGGATGATCGTCGCCTTATAGACCGGATCGCACATCGGCAGGCTGAGGCCGACGACAGCATGGCCGGCCTCGTGATAGGCGGTCTTTTCCTTCTGGTCCTGGGTGAGGACCATCGAGCGCCGCTCCGCCCCCATCATCACCTTGTCCTTGGCGTTCTCGAAATCTTCCATGGTGACGAAACGCCGACCGACCCGGGCGGCCATCAGCGCGGCCTCGTTCACCAGGTTGGCCAGATCGGCACCGGAGAAGCCCGGCGTGCCGCGGGCGATGATGCGCAGATCGACATCGGGGCCCAGCGGGGTCTTGCGGGCATGTACGCCCAGGATCTTTTCACGCCCCTTGATGTCGGGGTTGCCGACGGTGACCTGACGGTCGAACCGGCCCGGGCGCAGCAGCGCGGGGTCCAGTACGTCCTTACGGTTGGTCGCAGCGATGATGATCACGCCTTCGTTGGCCTCGAACCCGTCCATCTCGACCAGCAGTTGGTTGAGGGTCTGTTCGCGCTCGTCATTGCCACCGCCATAGCCGGCGCCCCGGTGGCGGCCGACGGCGTCGATTTCGTCGATGAAGACGATGCAGGGCGCGTTCTTCTTGGCCTGCTCGAACATGTCACGCACGCGGGATGCACCGACCCCCACGAACATTTCCACGAAGTCGGAGCCGGAGATGGTGAAGAAGGGAACCCCCGCCTCGCCGGCGATGGCGCGCGCCAGCAACGTCTTACCAGTGCCCGGAGGGCCCACCAGCAGCGCGCCTTTCGGGATCTTGCCGCCCAGGCGGCTGAACTTCTGCGGGTTGCGCAGGAATTCGACGATCTCTTCCAGTTCTTCCTTGGCCTCGTCGATGCCGGCGACATCGTCAAAGGTGACGCGGCCCTGTTTTTCGGTCAGCATCTTGGCCTTGGACTTGCCGAAGCCCATCGCGCCGCCGCGGCCACCGCCCTGCATCCGGTTCATGAAATAGACCCAGACGCCGATCAGCAGAATGAACGGCAGCAGGGTGATCAAGAAGGACTGCAGCCCAGATTGCTGCTGCTTCTCGGCCCGGACCGGAACCTTGTGCTGGATCAGCAGATCGGTGATCTGCGCGTCCTCGGGCTTGATGGTGACATAGTCCTGCCCATCGGTGCCGCGGAAACGGACCTGTTCACCGTCCAGAGTGACCGAGCTGACCTCATTCCCCTGAACCGAGCTGATAAAGTCGGAATAGGTGATCTCGCGGCTTTGCAGGGTGGTACCGGACCCGCTGAACAGGTTGAACAGCACCAGGATCAGCAGGAACAGCACGACCCAGAAGGCGATATTACGTAGGTTGCCCAAGGAAACTCTCTCCTAAATGCGCGGCCACTGGGGCGACCGTCGGTTCCCGCATAAAATAGACATCATTGGATGAGGTTCAATGCGATAAAAGCCCCGCGCGAAAGCCAGCCGCGCCATTTTCCAGACGAAGCGTCCCGCTCTGCCCCATCCCGGCCAATGGTGCCGCGATCAGCCGCCCCCGCAGCCAGAGCGCCGGAGTGCCCTCAAGCACCGCGCCGGGCAGCCCGGACGCGCGCCGATCGGGACACTGGGCCAGCCCCTCGGGGCCAAGGGCGGCGATCTCCGCCCCCTCCGGCGCGCGCCCCAGAAAATGCCAGCGCCCGTCCCAAAGCCCCGTCGCCGGGACCCGATGATCGCGCACGGCATTGTATTCGCGACACACCCAGACGGTGCCGCGCCGGATCATCACCCTGCAACCGCACAGTGCTCCCGCCCCGCCCTGGCGCAGATCGGCCAGCAGTTGCGCGACCGGCGCCCGGCGCGGCGGATAGCCCGCCCCACCGATCCAGCCGATGGCACCAGCGATCAGCCGGCGGGCGATCTCTTCGGGCAGCAGAATAAAGCCGCGCGCCTCGAAAGCCACGGCGCCGGCGCGAATCTGCGCCAGCTCTCCGGCCGCCTGGAAAGCCGCCCACCCCAGCGCCTGATCAACGCGCGCCATGTTGTCGGCCACATCGCCCAGAGACTGGGCGGTAATGCCCAGCGGCGCCAGCTCTGCCAGAACGGCACGGGCGCGCACGCGGGTGTAATGTTCGTCTTCATTCGATGGATCTTCGGCCCAGCCCAGCCCCTGCCGGCGCAGATAGGCCCGCAGATCAGCGCGGGTCAGGCCCAGAAGCGGGCGCAGCAGCAGCAGGCCGTCGCGCAGGCTTTGCCCCGCCATGCCGCGCAACCCTGCGGGCCCGGCAGAACGGCCCAGCCGCATCAGCAAGGTTTCCGCCTGATCGTCGGCGGTATGGCCCAGCGCCAGTGCCGAGACACCCCGCCGCCTTGCCCAATCCGTCATCAGGCCATAACGCGCCTGCCGCGCCCGGTCCTGCAGATTGCCCTGCCCGTCCCAGCCGCGCCAGCGCAGGATGTCATGTGGAATTCCGAGAGTTTCGGACAATCGCCCGGCCTCTTCGGCCTCTTGAGCTGCCTCGGGACGCAGCCCATGATCGACGGTAACGGCAAAAAGCCGAACTGGGGCGCGCGCGAGACACCGCTGCAGAAGATGCAGCAGCGCCACCGAATCGCCGCCGCCCGATAGCGCGATGCCCAAGCTTTCCGGCAGCTCCGGACCCAGCGCGGACCGGACAACGGACATCATCTCGTTGTCTGGACGGCTCACCGGGTCACGAGCTCACTGACAGTTCAGCGCCGTCATCTCCGTTTGGGCACGGCTGACGAAGCTGGAGGCCGGGAAACGCGCACTGACCTGACCAAGAGTGACACAGGCCTGCGCCCCCTGCCCAAGCCGCCCCAGCGCGGCGCCCAGCTCAAACAACGCCTCAGGCGCGGCGGGGCCGGTATCCTCGGCGGTGAAGGCGGCCAGATAGGCCCGGGCCGCCTCTCGGGTGTCCCCGAGCGCATCCAGGGCATGGCCGCGGTTCAGACTGGCCCGCGGCGACAGCGGGCTGCCCGGATAGGTTTGGTTGAACGCCGCGTAAAGCTCGGCGGCGCGGGCATATTCCTTGCTGTCATAGGCCGCGGTCGCAGCATCGAAATCGGCCTTTTCACCCACCGCAAGCTGGCTTTCGTCCACCTCGCCGGAAGGGGCGGATTTGACCGCAGCCGGCGCTGCAGCCTCGGCCGGCATCTCGCCGCCCAGTGTGGTGGTTTCCTTCAGTTGAGAGACATCGCCCCCTTCGAGTTCGACCAGGCGGAATTCGAGATCTCCAATCCGGTTGGTGCCGTCCTCGACCACCTGGTTGACCCGGTGGTCGAGCTGTTCGGTCTTGGCCGTCAAGCGCTGCAGCTCGCTCTCGATATCGGCGACGCGCTCCAACACGGTATTGCCCGAGATCTGGGTCTGCGGCGCCCCGGTGGTGGACAGCTCCCGCTTGAGGCGCTGGACCTCGACGTAGAGAACGTTCAGCTCCTGCCGGATATCGGCAAGCGTCTCATCCCCCGCCGCGCTGACCGGCAGGGCACGCCCGACGATCAGCGCCGACAGGGCCAGCAGAACCAGAACACGCATCACCGATCCTCTTTCGTCTTACCCGGTCAGCCCGGAGGCCAGCACAGTCACCGCACGGCGGTTCTTGGCATAGCAGCTTTCTGCGCTGCAAATCTCGAGCGGGCGTTCCTTGCCGTAACTCACCGTCTTCAGGCGGCTGCCCGACACGCCGCGCGAGATCAGGTATTCGCGTACCGCATTGGCACGGCGGGCGCCGAGCGCAAGGTTGTATTCCCGGGTGCCCTGTTCATCGGCGTGACCTTCGATCACGGCGGTGAAATCGGGATTCTTGGTCAGCCAGTCCGCCTGGGCGGTCAGGGTGGCGCGGGCTTCGTCGCTCAGGCTTTGCTGGTCAACGGCGAACAACACACGATCACCGACGGCCTGCTGGAAATAGGCGGCGGAATGCGGGTCCGAGGGCAGGCCCGAGGCACCATTGCCATAGCCGCTGCCATAACCGCCACTGCCGTCGCCATACATGCCTTCATTCTTCGCATTCGAGCAGGCCGCCACTGCCGCGACAGCACAGGCCAGCATCGTAAACTTCAGGGATTTCATGCCGATTGCCTCTCTGGAATTCTTAGTCTTGCCTGCGTTTCTATCACAGGCGGGGGATGTTGTGAACGTGGGCATCAGTTCTGCAAGGGCGACCATGACGGATCAGACGCCCCGCCCGGGGTCCGCACGGGACGCAGATTTCGCCCAGTGATGTCGACAGTGTAAAGCGTCGCCTGGCCGGCGGCGCCCTTGCTTTCACGGGTGAACATGATCACCCGGCCATTGGGTGCCCAGGTCGGGCCTTCATCCAGGAACGACGCAGTCAGCAGCCGTTCCTCGGAGCCGTCGGTACGCATCACACCAATGTGAAACCGGCCCTGGTTCTGCTTGGTGAAGGCGATCATGTCACCGCGCGGCGACCAGACCGGCGTGCCATAACGGCCCTGGCCGAAACTGATCCGCCGCGCTTCGCCGCCACGCGCCGGCATGATGTAAAGCTGCTGGGTGCCGGACCGATCGCTTTCGAACACGATCTGGCTGCCATCGGGCGAATAGCTTGGCGCGGTTTCGATCGACGGCGCATTGGTCAACCGGGTCTGCTGCCCCGAGGCGATGTCCATTTCATAGATATCGGTATTACCGCCCTGCTCCAGCGAGAACACCACCGTGCGCCCGTTCGGCGAGAACCGCGGCGCAAAGCTCATGGTGCCCTCGCGGGTCTCCAGCACCCGACGCTTCACCTGCCCCACATCCAGCACATAGATGCGCGGAAAGCCGGTCTCGAAACTGGTATAGAGCACCCGATCGCCGGTGGGCGAGAACCGCGGCGCCAGCACGATCGAGGCACTATCGGTCAGATACTGCACGTTGGCGCCATCGTAATCCATGATCGCCAGCCGTTTCTTGCGATCGTTCTTCGGCCCGCTCTCGGACACGAAGACAACCCGGCTGTCGAAATAGCCACCCTCGCCGGTGATCCGGCTATAAACCGCATCGGCCACCTTGTGGGCCATCCGCCGCCAGCCCTCAGAGGTGCCGGAGAACTGCAGCCCGCTGCCCAATTCGGCACCGGAAAACACATCCCAGACCCGGAACCGCACCGTCAGCCGGCTGCCCGAGACGGACACCGCGCCAGTGATCAGCGCCTGCGCATTCACCGCCTTCCAGTCGGCGAACTGGATGGGCGCGTCGAAATTATCGATCTTGCTGATATAGGCGCTGGCCGGGACCTCTCGGAACAGGCCGGTTCCCGACAGGTCGGCGGCGATCACCCGCCCCAATTCGCGCGACAGATCTGCCGCGGCCGGGGTGTCGGGCACAAAGTCGGGCACCGCGTAGGGCATCGGTTCGATCACCCCTTCGGTGATCTCGATCCGCAGGGGGCCGTTCTGCGCCGCGGCCGCCTGGGTCAACACTGCCCAGCCCAGCAAGACAGTCAGCAGAAGTCTGGTCATTTGATCCGCATCCTCTCCGGATTGAATGTCATCTCAATATCGCGCCACTGGTCGTATTTGTCTGCCGGCAACGTGTATCCTTTCGACCCGCAGCGGATGATTGCCCGCCGCGCGGCATCGAATGCCTGTTTTGCCGATCTTTCATCGCCACCGGAACTGTCGACCATCCGGATCGTGCCGATTTCGGGCTTACCGTCCGGTGTTAACGAAACCGCGACAGTCACCGTGGTCGAAAGCGCTGCCGAAGACAGCGACCCGACGTTCCAGCAGGCCGAGACCGCGACGCGCAGCGATTCCTTCTCGCCCGCGCTGAGCGGCGGGCCGGCCGGGGCGCCGCGCGCCGGAGCACGGGTTTCGCCCGCCCCTCCCATTGCCTCGGCCAGGGCCGAGGCCACACCGCTACGCGTCGCGGCGCTTTCCGCCGGGGTTGCCGGTTTCGGCGTCTCGGGCTTGCTGACCGCCGGCTTCGGGGTCTCCGGCTTCGGAGTGTCTGGCTTGGGCGCCTCCGCCGCCGCAGTCTCGACCGGCCCCTCGGGCCGGCGCTGTGGCCGGGTTGCCGGCCGCGGCGAGGCGCTCGGTGCCAGAGCCTGCGGTTCGGGCTCCCTGGTGGTCTCGGGCGTAATCTCGGTCACGGCCTCTTCCGGCGCCGTGGCCTGCTGCTGCTCGCGCGGTGTCTCGACCGAAGGCGCGGCCTCGGCGATCACCTCCTCGCGCAGCACGGGATCAGGCTCCGCCTCAGGTGGCGGCGGCGCGATGGCCTCGGGCGCCACCCGTTCGACCCGGCGTGCCGGCGGACGCGGCGCTTCGGCCACGACCGAGGCAGTCTCGTTCGGGGCCGGCTGCTGCACTGGTGCGACTGGCGGCGGCAAGGGGGCCGGAACGGGCTCTGGCTCTGGCGCAGGCTTCGGCGGGATCGGTCGCGTCGGCGGGGTTTCCGGCACAGGCTCAGGCGCCGCCACCTCGGTGTCGGGCGCAGGCGTGGCCTCGGGCATGCTCACCTCTGCGGCAATGGCCGGCGGGGCTTGCTGCGCCGAAAGCGCGGCATATTCCTCGGCGCTGATCACGGTCACGTCCTGCACCTCGAAAGGTTTCGGATCAGACCGGAACACGCCCCCGAGGAACGCCCAGCCCAGCAGCGTCACATGGACGACCGCCGAAATTTTGGTGCCTGTCTGCACCTTCGCTCACCCGGCCTTGTCCAGCGTCGGCCCGCCGGTATCGGTTACCAGTCCGACATTGGAAAACCCGCCTGCGTTGAGCGCGCCCATCACCTGCATCACGGTCTCATAGGGAATGGACCCGTCGGCGCGCAGATAGACCCGATCGCTGCCGCGCTCGGCGGCAATGGCGCGCAGCTTGCCGATCAATTCGTCACGGGGCACCGGCGTGGTCTGGATCTGTATCTCACCCGCCGCAGTAATGGTGACTGTCAGCGGCTCTTCCTGTTCGCTCGGCAGGGCGCTGGCGGCAGTCTTCGGCAACTCGACCGGCACCCCCACGGTCAGAAGCGGCGCGGCCACCATGAAAATGATCAGCAGAACCAGCATCACGTCGACAAACGGCGTGATATTGATCTCGGCCATCGGCCGTGCCCGGCGCCGACCGCGCCCGCGGCGGCGCCCGCCGCCCGCGTCCTGCGCCTGAACCCCTGCACCCATGGATCAGGCGTCCAGCTGACGGCTGAGGATGGTCGAAAATTCATCAGCGAAGGCCTCATAGCCGCCGATGATACGATCGCTGTCCGCGCTCAGCTTGTTGTAGAAAATCACTGCCGGAATCGCCGCCAGGAGCCCCAGCCCAGTGGCCAGAAGCGCCTCGGCGATGCCCGGCGCCACCACGGCAAGGTTGGTGTTCTGCTGCGCAGCGATCTGGATAAAGGCGTGCATGATGCCCCAAACAGTCCCGAACAATCCGATGAAGGGCGCGGTCGAGCCGACGGTCGCCAGCACCGGCAAGCCCTTTTGCAGCGCCTCCGCCTCCTTGGCGATGGCCACATCCATGCTGCGATCAATCCGGGCATGTGCCCCGGCGATCAAGCCACCA
This sequence comes from Pseudodonghicola xiamenensis DSM 18339, assembly GCF_000429365.1. Classification (GTDB taxonomy): domain Bacteria; phylum Pseudomonadota; class Alphaproteobacteria; order Rhodobacterales; family Rhodobacteraceae; genus Pseudodonghicola; species Pseudodonghicola xiamenensis. The sequence goes on from NZ_AUBS01000002.1 coordinate 21,133, forward strand.
TCATTGCGATGCGAGCGCCGCCATTCCACCATGCCCGCGGCAAACACCCGCTGCGCCCCGCCCTGGGGCTGCGGTCCGATCTCATCGAACAAGCCATCAAGCGGCTCGCCCGACCAGAAGGCCTCGTCAAAGGCCGAGCCCTCCGCCCGCGCGGTGCGATAGCCGATAAGTTTCTGAAAAATGATCGACCAGGACCAGAAAGAGGCGAGGATCAGAACCCCCATCACCAGCTTCACGATCAAGGTGGCCCGCGCGAAAAGAGCCCACAGCGAGAAATCCATCTGCTGCGCCAGCGCCAGAGTGTCTGCTTCCATAAGCCTGCTCATGTCTCCTAGGCCGGATTCTGCGCCGGCCCATTTGTACTGAGTCTAGCGCAGTCTGTGGATAAAAGCCATTCCCCCCGCGCCTACTCCAGGTCCGCCTGCAACAATGCGCGAATCTCCGCTGGCAGGCGCACCGGCTTGCCGGCGGCATTCATGCAGACAGCCAGAACCGAGGCGGTAAAGATCGGCTGATCCCCCCGTTTGACCACCTGATCCATGGTCAACCGCACCCCCGACAGCTCCCGCAGACGGGTCTCGACGATCAGCTCGTCCTCGAATTTCGCGGTCGCCAGATATTCCGCCTCGATCTTACGCACCACCCAGACGATGCCCGCCTCGCGCATGGCGTTCTGATCGTTGCCGAGCTGACGCACCCAATCGCTGCGGGCGCGTTCGATATAGCGCAGGTAATTGGCGTGATAGACGATCCCGGCCATATCGGTATCTTCGTAGTAGACCCGAACGGAATAGAGATGTGCTGTCATAGGGCAGGCTCCATCCGGGCGAACAGACGCAACGCATGGGCCGGATCGCGCGCCACCGACGGCAACACGGGATCATAACCCGCCCGGATCAGCCCGGCGACCTCCGGGCGCAGAATGATGGTGTCCCCCGCTACGGCCAGGGGCGAGCGATCCCGAAACGCCCCCTCCGACCAGAGCAGGAAGACCTGCGCCACTTGCGCCAGGGCCAACTCCTCGGCCGGCAGCCGCGACAACGCCTTGTCCATCCGCAGAAAGACAAAGGCCGCCTTGATCGCCCCCTCGGCATCGAAGCGAAACACACGATACTGATTGGCTCCCTCGGCCTCGAGACGCGCCACCAGATCGGCCAAGCCCGGCAACAGACCGTCAAGCCCCGGAACCTGCGGCAGCTCGGCCCAATCACGGAAGAAAAAGACCATGCAGTTGCTGCCCAGCTCGGCGTCGGTCTCGGCCAGCTTGTGACCCGACAGCGCCGCCAGCGCTTCGAAAGCCCCCTTGACGACACTCAATGTCTCATCCTCGACCCCGAAGACGATGGGGGCGATCGGCCGGCCCCAACGCGCAAATAGGAATTCTCCGCTCTCGCGGGTGAACAACGCCTCGATCTCTTGCGGTGTCACTTCCGGGCCTCCTTATTCGTCCCCCAGTCCTACCGCTCCGCGCCCGCGCCCGCAACCGAGGCGCCGCATCGCGGCAATATGGCGCTGCCTTCAGCTTCTCTTCGTCCGAAATACGGCTGCCGGAGGCACGCCCCGCAGGGGCGTTTCACCCTTTCGGCGGAAGCCGCAGCCCTGCCCCCTGCTCCAGAAGCCCCCCCCCCTGGCTTGCATGTCCCCAACCGATCAGCGTCAGCCAGGCCGCCGCCAACTTTCAACGGCTCCCCAGTTAGCGAGCGCGGCCGAAGCGGACGGCGGAGATGCACGCAACCTGCCCCCTGACGATCTTCGCCAGTTCCGCCATCACTTGCCGAAAAGATCGCTTTGCCGCCCGGAGGCGGGCATCGGCAACCCCAGATGATCCCAGGCCTTCTGCGCCAACATCCGGCCGCGCGGCGTGCGCTGGATCAGCCCCTGTTGCAGCAGATAGGGTTCGATCACCTCTTCCAGCGCATCGCGGCTTTCCGACAGTGCCGCCGACAGGGTTTCTATCCCCACCGGGCCACCGGCGTAATTCTCGGCGATCAGGCCCAGATAGCGCCGGTCCGCCCCGTCAAGACCGATCGGGTCCACCCCCAACCTGGTCAGCGCGCTGTCGGCCAATTCGCGCGAGATGGTGCCATCGCCCTCGACCACCGCGAAATCGACCACCCGCCGCAGCAGCCGGCCGGCGATCCGCGGCGTGCCCCGCGCACGCCGGGCAATCTCGCGGGCGCCTTCGGGATCGGCCGGCGCGCCCAGCTTGCGGGCATTGCGGGTGACGATCTCGTACAGCTCGTCCTCGGTGTAGAATTGCAACCGGGTCGGAATACCGAAACGATCACGCAGCGGCGTGGTCAACAGCCCCATCCGCGTCGTCGCCCCGACCAGGGTGAAGGGCTGAAGCTCGATCCGCACGGTACGCGCCGCCGGCCCCTCACCGATCACCAGATCGAGCTCGTAATCCTCCATCGCCGGATAGAGCACCTCTTCCACCGCCGGATTCAGCCGATGGATTTCGTCGATGAAGAGAACGTCGCGCGCCTCGAGATTGGTCAGAATCGCCGCCAGATCGCCGGCCTTGGCCAGCACCGGACCCGAGGTCATGCGGAAATTCACCCCCAGCTCGCGCGCCATGATCTGCGCCAGCGTGGTCTTGCCCAGCCCCGGGGGACCGTGAAACAGCGTGTGGTCCATCGCTTCGCCACGCTGGCGGGCGGATTGGATGAAGATGCGCAGGTTCGCCCGCGCCTCGGCCTGACCGATGAAATCATCCAGCACCTGCGGGCGCAGCGCGCGATCATTATCCTCGGGCAAGGGCTCGGGTCGCAAAGTGGGGTCGGGGTCGGTCATCCTGTCGTCACCTGCGTCACAAGTTCCGCCCGGCGTTTACACCGGGCCGCCACCGGCCGCTCCCCCGGTCCAATATGGCCTGGTGCAATATGGAAAAGATCCGGCATCCCCTATCCCTTCGGCGCCAGGAGCTTCAGGGCCGCCCTGATCAGCGCGGCCTCATTTGCCTCGGGGTTGTCTCCGGCGACCTCCGCCACTGCGGCCGCGGCCTCCGACGGGCCGTAACCGAGGTTCGACAGGGCAGACAGCGCATCCGCCTGCGCGCTGGCCGAGGTCGCGCGGGGCTTGGCGGCGGGCTTTCTGGGCGCCCTCCCCGTCGGCTCGACCACATCGACCACCGGAGCAGGCTCCGGCCCGTCCATCGCTTCGACGACGGAACCGCCCAAAGCCATCACCCCCGGCGCCTTGTCCTTGAGATCCAGCACGATCCGCTGCGCCGTCTTCGGGCCGACCCCCTTGGCCGCCTTGACCGAGGCCCAGTCTCCCAGAGCGATGGCGCGACCAACGCCATCGGGCCCCAGCGTGCCGAGGATCGCCAGAGACACCTTGGCGCCGACCCCCTGCACGCTCATCAGCAGGCGGTGCCATTCCTTTTCCACCAACGTCGGAAAGCCGAAAAGCTGCATCAAATCTTCGCGTACCACCAGATCGGTATAGAGAGAGACGGCCTCCCCCACAGCGGGCAGAGTGGCCAACGTCCGGTCGGAACAATAAACAAGATATCCGACCCCACCGACATCGAGCAGCACATGATCCTCGGCCCGGTAGCCGATCCGCCCGGTCAGCCGCCCGATCATGCGCCCACCTCGCGCAGACGCATCGCACCATGGGTGCCGCCGTAATAGGCATGACAGATCGCGATAGCGAGCGCATCGGCCGCATCGGGCCCCGCCGGCTCGCACCCGGGGAGTTGCAGCTTGACCATGTGAATTACCTGTTCCTTTGCCGCATGCCCCACACCAACCACCGTCTTCTTCACCCGGTTGGGAGCATATTCCCCAATCCTGAGCCCGCCCTGTGCAAGCGTCAGCAGCGCCGCCCCCCGGGCCTGCCCAAGCTTCAGCGTCGCCACCCCATCCTTGTTGACGAAAGTCTGTTCGATCGCAGCCTCGTCCGGGGCGAAATCGCCGATCACCCGGTCCAGTTGCCGGTGCAGCGACAGCAACCGCGCGGCCAGATCATCCGAGGCCTGAGACTTGCACAACCCGTTCGCAACGTGCCTGAGCCGCCCGTTTTGCGATTCGATCACGCCCCAGCCAAGGGTTCTCAACCCCGGATCAATGCCCAAAATCCGCATGCCTGCCCGGCTCCGCCCGGTATTGTTGCTTTTTGGATGCAGTAGCACGAAAGGCGAACATCGTCCAAGAAATTCGGCCCGCCAAAAAGCTCGGAGAAGATTTCCGCGCAATATCGCACGATACGCTCGTTTCTTCGACCACAAGACCCGCCGCATCGAACACACGCCGGTTTCTTCGCAGTTTCGCAGGCTGTTTCACAGCGCTTCGCTGCAACGCAGAAGTCATGCACAAATCGCATATGAACTATGCAGACAGCCCAGATTGCGCACTCAATTTGGTCAGATTATGTGCGCCGCAGAAACGAAACACACTTCACTCTTGTTAAGAAGGACCTGGTCAAATGGCTGCATTCGACTCCCACCGCACTACCTATGGCTCGGCCGCCCTGTTCGGCCGTATCGGCGCTGTTATCTGCAACGTGATCGCCGCTGTTGCATCCTGGAACGACACCCGCGTTACTCGCAACGCGCTCTCTGCTCTGAGCGATCGTGAGCTGGAAGACATCGGCCTGAATCGCGCCGACATCGAGTTCGTCGCCCAGCGTAAAGCACTGTCGTAAGACAGGCCCAAAGTGCTGCGGCCCCGGGCTCCGGGGCAAAATCGAAACGCCACGCGACCAGAGAAGTCGCGCGGCGTTTCCTTGTTTTTAGGGGGCCCCACCGCAATCCGGCGCTTGGCGACCTGGGAAAGGTGGAGAATTCAGAACGTCCAGCTGCGGATTTCCTGCGCGACCCGGTCCGACAATGGCTCACGCCGCATGACCCAGGCCCCTGCGGCCTCTGCCAGAGTGCCCCGCGCCAGACGATCGACCCGGCTGTCATAGGTTACCGGCCCGACAGCTGCGATCAGCCCCGCCTTGAACAACAAGAACACAAGCAGGCAAAGCACCAGCCCCTTCAGCGGCAGGCCCGACCGGCGGCGACGCGGCGCGGCGATCAGCAAACCGTCGGCGCGCAGACAGGCATCGGCACCGTGCCGCAGTGCCTGACGCTTGCGGTTCAACCGCTCCACGCGGTGATGAAACTCGATCTCCTGATGCACCACGGCGGCCTCTCCTTTGAGAGCCCCGCTTGTCGGTGGGGCAAAGGTCAGGCTGAAGTATGGCAGAAATCGAGCAATTATCTCAAATTATTCTAAAACCCGCCCGATTTACGCCGTCTTTTGCAAAAGCAGCGTAGTCCAGTCACCAATCCTTTCGTCTTCGACGAAATTGACACCGGATTGGAAATAAACCTCACGCACTTCATCGGCTTGCTCATTCAACAGCCCCGACAGGATCGCATAGCCGCCGGGACGCAGATGCGCCGCCAGATCAGGGGCCAGGGCGACCAGCGGCCCCTTGAGGATATTGGCAAAGATCAGATCGTAAGGCGCGTTTGCCTCGATATCGGGATGAGCGAAGCCGGCGGCCTCGACGCAATGCACCTGCCCCTCCATGCCATTGGCCTTGAGGTTGGCCTCGGCCACATCCACCGCGACTTGGTCGATATCGCTGGCGATGAAGGTGCCGTCCCAGACCCGCGCCGCGGCCATGGCCAGCACGGCAGTGCCGCAGCCGATATCGGCAACCTTGTCGGCCTTGAACCCTTGCGTCACCAGCCGGTCCAACGCACGCAGGCAGCCCAGAGTGGTGCCGTGGTGGCCGGTGCCAAAGGCCATTGCGGCCTCGATCAACAGCGGAATGCGGTCGGCGGGCACTTTGTCGGCATCGTGGCTGCCGTAAAGGAAGAACCGCCCGGCCTCGACGGGGGCCAGTTCGCGGCGCACATGGGCAACCCAGTCGGTTTCCGGCAGTTCCGAGATCGCGAAATCCTTCGCGCCATAGGCCGCCGCCAGCAGCGCCAGTTCGACCGTATCGGGGCTTTCGGTGAAATAACCGCCGACTTCCCACAGGCCCGACCCGTCCTCAAGTTCGAAGACACCGACGCCGGTAGGTTCGGGCTCCATGCCTTCCATCGCCTCGGCCAGCGCCTCGGCCTGTTTCTTTCCGGTCAGGGTGGTCAGGGCGGTAAAGGTCGGCATCGGAAACTCCTGATAACTGTCGCGCCGGGCCTAGGGCCGCGCGGGCGCGACGTCAAGCATGCTGCGCGCCTCACCGGATGACAGCTATTCCGCGGCCGACGGTGCCAACCCACGGCTCAGCCGGGTTTCATGCCCCGGCTCGGGGTGCCGCGGCACCAGCAGTCCAAGGCAGAGCGACACGCCCGCCATTCCCGCCGCCAGTCCGAAGACCGCACCCGGCGAGACCATCCACAGATAGCCCAACGTCGCCGGCAACACGACCGCCGCGATGTGGTTGATGGTAAAGGCCACCGCCGCAGTGGGGGCGATATCGGCCGGATCAGCGATCTTCTGGAAATAGGTCTTCAACGCCAGCGCCATGGCAAAGAAGATATGGTCGATCACGTAGAGCGCGGCGGCCAGCACCACGCCCCAGCCGAAGAAATAGATGCCACCATAGGCCAGGAACACCATCACCAGCCCGGCGTATTCGAAGATCAGCGCCCGCCGTTCGCCCCATCGGATCACGGCACGCCCCACCAGCGGCGCGAAGATCATGTTCGCTACGAGGTTGATCATATAGAGCGAGGTGACTTCATGCACGTTGAAGCCGAAACGTTCGACCATCATGAAGCCGGCAAAAACCACGAAGATCTGCCGCCGCGCCCCGGCCATGAACTGCAGCGCGTAATAGAGCCAGTAACGCCGGCGCAGCACCATCTTCTTGCTTTGTACCGTATCCGCCTTGAACTGCGGGAACAGCAAATAGGCCAGCACTGCCACCACCGCCGTGGCGCCACCAGCCACCATGTAGACGATGTTATAGGTCAGCCCCAGGGGCTCCCACAGCAGCACGATCGCCGCATAGGAGACCAAGGTGGCCCCCGATCCCGCCGTCAAGAGCCAGCCCAGCATCTTGGGCGCCCGATCCTTCGGCAACCATTGCAGTTGCAACGACTGGTTCACCGTCTCGTAATAATGAAAGCCGATCGAACTGAGGAAGGTGATGATCAGAATGCCACCGAGCGAGGGGAAATAGGCGGTCAGCGCCGTCGCCACCCCCAGCAGGACAAGAGATATCACTGCCAACACCTGTTCACGCACGATCAGCAGCACGGCGATCACGCCAATTGCCAGGAACCCCGGTATCTCGCGGATCGTATGCAGCCAGCCGATATCGCTGCCGTTGAACCTCGCCACTTCGATGACGAAGTTGTTCAGCAGGGCGGACCAGGTGGAAAAGGCCACCGGCATTGCCAGGGCCATCAGGAACAGCAAAGCGGCGGGACGACGCCAGAGCGGCAGCTCGCGGGCCTCGGCAAGGGTCACGACAGGTCTCATGAACTCGCTCTTACGCCGGTTTGCAAGATCTGACGAGATGCAAAATGATGCGTCGCGCAACATGATGCTTTCGACATGCATTTTCCCTCTCCTTCCGGCGATCGAGGCCGGCCGGGAAACAAGGCGCCCTGACATCTGCCGCACCGCCATGCCGGCGCCCGGATGCAAGGCAGCCGATGAGGGACTGAAAGCCCAGCCTATCTGCCAACGAGCCAACGGCAGGCTGCGGGAGCCTCCGGCGGGGATATTTCCAGCCAGAAAAAGGCGGCAGCTCTGCGAGGGCCGGAGCGGTCAGAGAAAGCTCTGCGGGTCGATATCGACGGCGAGGCGCAGATCGCCCTTCAGACGCAGGGGCGCCAGCCAGCGGCTGATCGCCTCTTGCAGCGGCGCCCCCTTGGCGGCCTTGATCAGCAACCGGATGCGATGGCGACCACGGACCCGGGCGATCGGCGCCGGCGCCGGACCGAAGACCTGGGCGCCGATCGCCCGCAGGGGCGCATCGTTGCGCGCCAGCGCATTGCCCAGATCGAAGACCGCCGCCAGATCGGAGCCGGAGATCACGATACCAGCCATCCGCCCATAGGGGGGCACGCCGGCGGCCTGACGTTCCGCCGCCTCAGCACGCCAGAAACCTTCCTCGTCGCCCGAGAGGATGGCGCGGATCACCGGGTGCTCCGGCTGGAAGGTCTGCAACAGCGCCAGGCCCGGCAGCTCCGCCCGCCCGGCGCGGCCAGCGACCTGGCGCATCAGCTGGAAGGTATGTTCGGCGGCACGCAGGTCCGATCCCTGCAGGCCGAGATCGGCGTCGATCACCCCCACCAGGGTCAGGAGTGGAAAGTTATGACCCTTGGCGACCAGCTGGGTGCCGATGACGATATCGGCGGCGCCGGCGGCGATCTCCTCGATCTTCTCCTTCAGGGCGCGGGCCGAGCCGAAGAGATCGGAGCTGAGCACCGCCAAACGCGCCTCGGGGAAAGCCGCCGCCGCCTCCTCGGCCAGCCGCTCGATACCAGGGCCCACGGGGGCGAGCTTGCCCTCCACCCCGCAGGAGGGGCAGACGGTCGGCATCGGCTTGGTCTCGCCACATTGGTGGCAGATCAGCCGATTCTGGAACCGGTGCTCCACCATCCGCGCGTCGCAGTGATCGCAGCCGATCTGGTGGCCGCAGGCGCGGCAGATGGTGACCGGGGCATAGCCGCGACGGTTGAGAAACAGCAGAGACTGTTCGCCCGCCTCCAGCCGCGCCCGCACCGCCTGGCGCAGGCTGGGGGAAATCCAGGTCGAGGGCTGGAGCTTTTCGGCGCGCATGTCGATGGCGCGCATTTCCGGCAGCACGGCAGCACCGAACCGCGCCTTAAGGTCGAGCCGGTCGTATTTTCCGGCCTCGGCATTGGCCCAGCTTTCCAGCGACGGCGTGGCGCTGGCCAGCACCACCCGGGCGCCGGCGCCGGCAGCGCGCAGCACCGCCATGTCGCGAGCATTATAAAGGACACCGTCTTCCTGCTTGTAAGAACTGTCGTGCTCCTCATCGACGATGATCAGCCCCAGTTCACGAAATGGCAGGAACAGGGCAGATCGCGCCCCGACCACCACCTGAGCGCCACCCTGGCCGATCATGCGCCAGATGCGGCGGCGTTCGGTCATGGTCACACCGGAATGCCATTCGGCGGGACGCGCGCCAAAGCGCGCCTCGACCCGGGTGATGAAGCCGGCGGTCAGGGCAATCTCGGGCAATAGCACCAGCGCCTGCTTGCCCATCGCCAGGCATTCGGCGACTGCCTCCATATAAACCTCGGTCTTGCCCGATCCGGTCACCCCCTTGAGCAGGGTGGTACCGTAACGCCCCGATCGCAGATGTTCGCGCAGCGCGGCGGCGGCAGCGGCCTGATCCTCTGTCAGTTCCTTGCTGGGCAGGCTGGGGTCCATCGGCGGAAACGGCAGATCGCGCGGAGAGTCCTCCTCCCGCACGGCGCCAAGCTTGACCAGCCCCTTGATGACCGAGGTGGTCACACCGGCCATTTCCGATAGTTCATGCAGAGTGAAGGCGAGCCCGCCGTATTCCTCCAGCACCTCGAGCACCCGGCGGCGCGCATCGGTCATCCGGTCGGGAGCGGCACCGCCCTTGCGGTAAATCTTGCGCATCGAGGGCGGATCACCCAACCCCGGCGCCCGGGTCGCCAGCCGGAGCATCGCCGGCATCGGTGTCAGCGTGTAATCGGCGGCGCGAGTCAGGAAATGGCGCAGCTCCTCGCGCATTGGCGCGGCGTCGAGCACCCGGTTGACGGGGCGGATTTTCGACCGGTCGAAATCGCCGCGCCCCGGCCCCCAGACCACGCCCAGCACCTTGCGCGGGCCCAGCGGCACCTCGACGAAATCGCCGGTGACGCAGCCGCCCTCGGGCGCGCGGTAATCGAGCGTGCGGTCCAGCGGCTGGGTGGTCTGCACCGCCACCAGATCGCCTTGGTCGAACATGTCCCGCTCTGCCGCCATAATCCGTCTTCCGCCCGCCGCCGGGGCTTTTCGCATTCCGCCCTATGGGGTAAAGCCAAGCTGAACCAAGGCCAACCCATCAAAGGAGGCACTTATGAAATTCTTCGTCGACACCGCCGAGATCGACGCCATTGCCGAGCTGAACGAGCTGGGCATGGTGGACGGGGTCACCACCAACCCGTCGCTGATCATGAAATCGGGCCGCGACATCCTCGAGGTCACCAAGGAGATCTGTGATCTGGTCTCGGGGCCCGTCTCGGCCGAAGTCGTCGCCACCGAGGCCGACGCGATGATTGCCGAAGGCCGCAAGCTGGCCGAGATCGCCGAGAACATCGCCGTCAAGGTGCCGCTGACCTGGGACGGGCTTAAGGCCTGCAAGGTGCTGTCGGGCGAAGGCCGCATGGTCAATGTGACGCTCTGCTTCTCGGCCAACCAGGCGCTGCTGGCCGCCAAGGCGGGGGCGAGCTTCATTTCGCCTTTCATCGGGCGGCTGGACGACGTCAACCTCGACGGTCTGCAACTGATCGAGGATATCCGCTCCATCTATGACAACTACGGGTTCGAGACCGAGATCCTCGCCGCCTCGATCCGCACGGTGAATCACATCACCGAATGCGCCAAGATCGGCGCCGATGTGATCACCGCGCCGCCCGCAGTGATCAAGGCGATGGCCAGCCACCCGCTGACCGACAAGGGCCTGGCCACCTTCATGGCCGATTGGGCCAAGACCGGCCAGAAGATCCTGTAAGACAAAGGGCCCGCGCAGGCGGCCGGTTCCGGCCTTCTGCGCGGGCTTGGCGCCCCTCGGTGCCGCGATAGCCTGGGGCCGTTGCCCCCAGGCGGGCGTCCTTTCGCCGGCAGCAAGGTCCCGACCCCACGACTGCGCATGGTTTCGCCAGACCCAAGTCCGGACCTGCAGTTTTCCCGGGCAATCCCGGAAACCCATGCTATAACGCCTCCAGACGACACGAGGCCGACATGAGCAGTAGCCCGAAACTCGATGATACTCTCCGCGCGGCGATCATTGCCCGTCCCGACGCGATTCTCGAAGACCGCGATCTTATGCATGCGCTGATCGACGCCAACGAACGGTCAATGGGCGGCAATATCGTCGACCTGCGCGGCATCGCCATGGACCGGCTGGAGGCGCGGCTCGACCGGCTGGAGGATACTCACCGCAGTGTCATCGCTGCAGCCTATGACAACCTCGCCGGCACCAACATCATCCACCGCGCCATCCTTCGCCTGCTGGAGCCGATGGAATTCGAGGTCTTCCTGCGGGATCTGGGCGGCGAGGTGGCAGAGATCCTGCGCATCGACGCGATCCGGCTGGTGCTCGAATCCAACGAAAACGGCACTGAAGATCCGGCGATCAGCCGGCTCGACAGTGTACTTACCGTGGCCGAGGCCGGCTTTGTCGACCGCTATATCAGCCACGGCCGCCCCAGCCAGCCGCGCCCGGTGACCCTGCGCCAGTTGCAGCGCGGGTCGGACCGGCTCTATGGCCCCGCCGCCGACTGGATGCGATCCGAAGCCTGCCTGCGGCTGGATTTCGGCGCCGGGCGGCTACCCGGCCTGCTGGTGATGGGATCGGAAGACCCGCATCAGTTCACCCCGCAACATGGCACCGACCTGCTGGCCTTCTTCGCGGGGGTCTTCGAACGCAGGATGCGCCTCTGGTTGGCATGAGCCTCGAGATCTCTCCGGCCTGCCGCGACGCGCTGCAGCACTGGCTGGATCGCCAGGGCGCGCTGGCCGATGCCTCGGATCATACGCTTGCGGCCTATCGCACCGATGTGGCCGGCTTCCTGTCGTTCATGGCTGTCCATCGCGGCGGCCCGCAGGGGCTGGGGGCGCTGGAGCGGGTCACCACACCGGAAATCCGCGCCTGGATGGCGCAGGCCCGCAGCACCGGAATTTCCGCCCGCTCACTGGCCCGCAAATTGTCCGCGGTGAAAAGCTTCTATCGCTGGCTGGCCGAACGCGAAGGGTTCGATCCAACCGCCGTGCTGACGGCGCGGGCTCCGAAATTCCAGAAGAAACTACCGCGGCCATTGGCCCCCGACGCCGCACGCGCGGTGATCGACACGGTCGAGATGCAATCACAAACCCCCTGGGTCGCGGCCCGCGACGTGGCGGTGGTGACGCTGCTCTACGGCTGTGGGCTGCGTATTTCCGAGGCGCTGGGGCTGAGCGGCGCTGACGCCCCCTTGGGGCCGTCACTGCGCATTCTGGGCAAGGGACAGAAGGAACGCGTGGTGCCGGTACTGCCGGCGGCACGCGGTGCGGTCGATCATTACCTGAGCCTCTGCCCTTATTCGAAGGAGCCCGCCGCGCCGCTGTTTCGCGGCGTTCGGGGCGGCGCGCTGAACGCCCGCAGCATCCAGGGCGTGATGGCGCAGGTACGGATGCAGCTGGGCCTGCCCGCCACCGCCACGCCGCACGCCCTGCGCCACAGCTTTGCCACCCACCTGCTGGAGGCTGGCGGCGATCTGCGTGCGATTCAGGAACTTTTGGGCCACGCCTCGCTCTCGACCACGCAGGCCTATACCGCGGTCGACACCGCCCGGCTGATGGAAGTTTATGACCGGACCCACCCCAAGGCGTGACGGCAGCACCGCGCCCCCGAGCCCCCCCCCAAGAGGCAACGCCCCGACGCGATGCCGCGACTGCCCAGGTTTTCCCAGTCGCAATTGTTTGCGCTTTTTCCCGATCTGCGGCATGACGGGGTCATGACTCCACAGATCCGCGCCCTCACCGTCCACCTCTTCACCGCCACCGGCGCGGTCTTCGCAATGCTGGCGATGCTCGCCGCAGTTGAGGAGAAATGGAGCCTGATGTTCCTCTGGCTGGTCGTCGCCTTCTTCGTCGACGGCATCGACGGCCCGATGGCGCGCCGCTATCATGTCAAACGCTTCGCCCCCGAATTCGACGGCGTGCTGCTCGATCTGATCATCGACTATCTGACCTATGTGTTCATCCCGGCCTTTGCCCTGTTCAAATCCGGACTGATGGATGGCTGGACCGGTTGGGTGGCGATCATCGTGATCACCTTCACCAGCGCCATGTATTTCGCCGATACCCGGATGAAGACGAAGGACAATTCCTTCAAGGGCTTTCCCGGCTGCTGGAACATGGCAGTGCTGGTGATCTTCGCGCTGGAGCCGAATTTCTGGCTGATTCTGGCCTTTGTCGCGGCCCTGGCCGTGGCGATGTTCCTGCCGCTGAAATTCGTCCATCCGGTGCGGACCGAACGCTGGCGCGCCGTGACCCTGCCGATGGCCCTGGCCTGGACCTTCTTCGCCGGCTGGGCCGCACTGGTCGATTTCCACCCTGAAAGCTGGGCCCATTGGGGGTTGTTGCTGACAACCGTCTACCTGCTGTTCGCCGGCATCGCCCAACAGGTGATCCCGGCCCGCCATGGGCAGACCGGGTAAATTCCATCACCGGATCAAAGGACATCCTCGATCGTGATGTCCTTGCCATGGAAGGTAAAGCTTTCGCCCGCCTTCAGTCCGGCCATCGCCTTGTAGATCGGGCTTTCTTCGGAGATCCCCATATAGGTCACCCCGTCGACGTCAAAGCGGTGGGTCGAGACCACGACGATCAGGCATTTGCCGCCGAAGGACACCACCGCCCCGGGCGCAACCACATCGGTCGGGGCGAAATCCATGTTCTCGATCACGTCGATCTTGGCGTGATGGGTCATCACCGGGTGATCGAAGGCCGCCGCCAGATCGGCGCTTTCGCGCGAGGCGGCCAGATCGCCGGTGTCATGTTCTTCCCCCGCGCCCAGAATGCTTTCCTTCACAAAGGCTTCCTGATGCGCTTCGGCTTCTTCAAGCTCGTTCGCCTCCAGCGCCATCAGCTGCTCCACGATCACCTTCTTGCGTGCCGCGCGTTCTGCCGTCTCGCTCATCTTGAGTATCCTTCTCCTCGGAATCTCGCCTAACCTGCTGTGCGGCGGCGACAAATGCAACGGGGATCGGTGCTCAGATCAGAAAGCCGCCCGCGCCCTCGTGCCGCAGCAGCGCCAGCTTGGTCTCGACCCCGCCGGCGCCAGAGAACCCGGTCAGACGGCCACCGGCGCCCATTACCCGATGGCAGGGGATCAGCACCGGGATCGGATTTCCACCGCAGGCACCGCCCACCGCACGCGCGGGCGCGCCCAGCTCTGCCGCGATATCGCCATAGGTTCGGATTTCGCCGAAGGGGATCGCCGCCATTGCATCGCAGACAGCGCACTGAAAGGCGGTTCCCTCAACTCGCAGCGGCAGATCGAAACAGATCAACCGCCCGGCGTCATAGGCCGCAATCTGCGCCGCAGCCTCGCGCAACAGGGCACTTTGCTCCCCCTCTGCCTGAGCGTCCCAGGTCACGCGCACGATCGCTTCGCCCTCCGCCGTGACGGAAAGCACACCGAACTGCGTAGGGACCCGGATCGTTGCCATACCTCAGCTTGACCAATCGCTCCCCGGCGCGCAAGCTCCGTCTCGGGGCGTTTCCCTTGCTGCAACAAGAGCATCCTCCCCGCCCCATGTCAGGCCCGCAATCCCCCCGGCCAGATCGCGCCGCTCCGCGACGCCCCTGTCAAGCGCGGGCAACGCTTGGCCCTCCCCTACCGGGGCGCCGGGTTCAGACGGCATCGCCCGCCCGGTTAAAGTGACGGAGATGGATGGCGCCCACTCTGGCGCCGCGCCTCAGCGCTTGCGGCGCAGACGGATCACCACTTCGACCGCGGCAATCTCAGCCCCGTCGGGAATCTCGGGCAGGCAGTTGATCTGCAACTGATCCGCCGGAGCATCCGACAGCCGACCCTCGTCTTCCCAATAGAAATGCGGGTGGTCGTGGGTGTTGGTATCGAAATAGCTTTTCGATCCATCAACGGTGATTTCATGCAGGACACCGGCCTCGCAGAAGGCGCGCAACGTGTTGTAGACCGTGGCCAGCGACACCGCTGCCCCTTTGGCCTTGGCGGCTTCGAACAGGCTCTCGGCCGTGACGTGACGATGCTGACCATCGCCGATCAGAAGCTCTGCCAACGCCAGCCGCTGCCGGGTTGGGCGCAGCCCGGCGCCAGACAACCAGTCTGTCGCAAACTCCGTTTCCGTGGCGTATGCCGTCGTGTCCGACGTCATTTTGCGGCTCCGTTGATCATGATGACCGTATATATAGGCGGCGGCCCTCGTGAAACACAAATGATTTTCAATCGCAACAAGCCCGCAACACCTTCTGCGCTGAAAGAGCGCGCCCCGCGCAGCAGACTTGCAGGACCCTTCCGACGGGTGTTAGAGGGACCGTCAATGTCCACCACGCGCCAAGGGAGACGCGGCAGAATGGCCCAATTCGCCAGCAGCTTTGAAAAAGAGGACTTGCTGAAATGCGCCCGAGGGGAGCTTTTCGGCCCCGGCAACGCGCAGCTGCCCGAACCGCCGATGTTGATGATGGATCGCATCACCGAGATCAGCGCCGACGGCGGAGAGCACGGCAAAGGTCATGTGGTGGCGGAATTCGACATCCACCCCGACCTGTGGTTCTTTAAATGCCACTTCCCCGGAAATCCGATCATGCCGGGCTGTCTGGGCCTGGACGGGCTGTGGCAGCTGACCGGGTTCAACCTGGGCTGGCGCGGCATGAAGGGGCTGGGCATGGCGCTCGGCGTTGGCGAGGTGAAGCTGACCGGCATGGTCACCCCCGCCCGCAAGATGCTGACCTATTATGTCGACTTCGTCCGCGTCATCGACCGCAAGCTGAAACTCGGCGTTGCCGACGGCCGGGTTGTCGCCGACGGGGAAGAGATTTATTCGGTTAAGGGAATGAAGGTCGGTCTGTCCGCCGCGGGCACCTAAGATCGCCTGAAACGGGGCCGGCGATTCGTCGTGCCCGACCGCGCTTTCGCGCCATATTACGAGGAGACCGCCGATGCGTCGCGTCGTCGTCACAGGGCTTGGGATCGTTTCCTCCATCGGGAACAATGCCGCTGAGGTTCTGGAGTCGCTGAAAACCGGACGATCCGGCATCACCGCGAACCCGGAAATGGCCGAACATGGCTTCCGCAGCCAGGTCGCCGGAGCCATTGATCTCGATGTCAGCCAGCATATCGACAAGCGCGTGCTGCGATTCATGGGACCCGGGGCCGCCTATGCCTATATCGCCATGGCCGAGGCCATCGCCGATGCGGGGCTGGGCCAGGCCGATGTGGTCAACCCGCGCACCGGGCTTGTGGCTGGCTCTGGCGGGCCCTCGACCAGCGCCATGCTGACGGCGCATCAAAGCGTACTGAACACCGGCGCCACCAAGCGAATCGGGCCCTTCGCAGTGCCCAAATGCATGTCCTCGACGATCTCGGCCAATCTGGCGACCGCTTATAAGATCAAGGGCATCAACTATTCCATCACCTCGGCCTGCTCGACCTCGCTGCATTGCATCGGCAATGCCGCCGAACAGATCATGATGGGCAAGCAGGACGTGATGTTCGCCGGCGGCGGTGAGGAACTGGACTGGACCCTGTCCTGCCTGTTCGACGCCATGGGCGCGATGTCCTCGAAATACAACGATACCCCGGCGACCGCCTCGCGCGCCTTCGACCAAAGCCGCGACGGCTTCGTGATCTCTGGCGGCGGCGGTATCGTCGTGCTGGAAGAGCTGGAGCACGCCAAGGCCCGCGGCGCCAAGATCTATGCCGAGGTGACCGGTTACGCTGCGACGTCCGACGGCCATGACATGGTGGCGCCTTCGGGCGAGGGCGGCGAACGCGCCATGCGGCTGGCGATGCAGACCCTGCCTGAGAATCGCAAGATCGGCTATATCAATGCTCATGGCACCTCGACCCAGGTCGGCGATGTGGGTGAAGTCGAGGCGGTGCGCCGCCTCTTCGGCGAAGGCCATACGCCGCCGATCAGTTCGACGAAGTCGATGACCGGGCACGCCCAGGGTGCCGCCGGTGCATTGGAGGCGATTTTCTGCCTGCTGATGCTGGAACATGACTTTATCGCTCCCTCGATCAACGTCGAAACACTGGATCCCGCGATCCATCCCGGCGAAATTGCGCTTGAAACAGTCTTGAATGCCGGGCTCGACAGCGTCATGACCAACAGCTTCGGCTTCGGCGGCACCAACGGATCCATGATCCTGTCGAAATATCACGGGTAACTCAGAACATGTCGGACATTTTGAAGGGCAAACGCGGGCTGATCATGGGCGTCGCCAATGACCGCTCGATTGCGTGGGGCATCGCCAAGGCCATGCACGAGGCCGGGGCGGAGCTTGCCTTCAGCTATCAGGGCGAGGCCTTCGGCAAGCGGCTGGAACCGCTGGCGGCGCAGGTCGGATCGGATTTCATGGTCGATATGGACGTGACCGATGACGCATCACTTGATGCCGGCTTCGCGGCACTGGCCTCCCGCTGGCCCACCATCGACTTTCTGGTGCATGCCATCGCCTATTCCGATAAATCGGAACTGACGGGCCGGATCCTCAACACCACCCGGGCGAATTTCAAACATTCTATGGATGTCAGCGCCTATTCCTTCATCGAGGTAGCGCGCCGCGCCTATCCGATGATGAAGGGCAACGGCGGTACGCTGCTGACGCTGACCTATCAGGGCTCCACCCGCGTGGTGCCGAATTACAATGTGATGGGGGCCGCCAAGGCGGCGCTGGAATCGCTCACCCGCTACCTGGCCGCCGATCTGGGCCCCGATGGCATCCGCGTCAACGCAATCTCGCCCGGCCCGATGCGGACGCTGGCAGGCGCCGCCATCGGTGGGGCACGCAAGACTTACCGCTTCACCGATCACAACGCCCCGCTGGGATCGAACGCGACGCTGGATGCTGTGGGCGGCACTGCAGTCTATCTGACCTCGGATGCCGGTGCCTGCACCACCGGCGAAATCATCCGCGTCGACGGCGGCTATCACGTGCTGGGCATGCCCAAAGCGGAAAACCTCTAAGCGTCCCCTCATACGGGGAGGAAAGGCGCGGGCGGATCACTCCCCCCGCGCCTTTTGCATTTCGGCGACGAGTTGCGCCACCAGATCGGCTGCCGGCAGCTCCCGCGCCAGCGGCGCCCCCTGCCCGGCCCATTGGGCGCCAAACCCGGTTTCGCCTTCGGCCTTGGCCGCCGCATTCAGCGCCTTGCCGGCATCATAGGCAATCGGATAGGCCGGCGGGACCAGATCGGCATGGGCCTGCGCCCAATCGGTGAACCGGTTCTGCAGGCAACGCGCCGGCCGTCCGGAGATCGCCGCGACCATCCGGGTATGTGTCGCGCTCTCGCTGCTCAGCGCCGCACGATAGGCCGCATCGGCAGCACTTTCGGGACAGCCGATGAAGGCGGTGCCAAGCTGCGCCGCCGACGCCCCCGCCGCCAGCACCGCAGCGATGCCGCCGCCGGTCATGATACCGCCGGCCGCCACCACCGGAACGAAAAGAGATGCCGCCAGAATCTGCGTCAGCGCCAGCGTTCCCAGCCGGTCGTCAGAGCCTTCTGGATCGAAGATGCCGCGATGCCCGCCGGCCTCATACCCCTGCGCCACCACCACGTCGATGCCGGCGGCCTCGACCTGGCGCGCCTCGGCCAGAGAGGTCGCCGAAGCCATCAGCAGGATACCCGCCGCCTTCAGCGCGGCGATCCGCCGGCGATCCGGCAGGCCGAAATGGAAACTGACCACGGCGGGGCGTTCTTCCAGCAAGACCGCCAGCATCGCGTCGTCGACCAGAAAGCTGCGGTAGATTTCCGACAGCTCGACCGGGGGTTCAGCCCCGAACCGCGCGAACAGCGGCGCCAGCGCAGCAAGCCACCGCGCCTCGGTCCCCGCATCGGCACGCGCCGGCGAATGGCAGAACAGATTGACGTTGAAGGGCCGGTCGGTCGCCGCCCTTGTGGCACGGATCGCCTGCCGCGCGACCTCCGGCGTCGAAGCACCGAGCCCCAGCGCCCCGAGGCCACCAGCCCTGCACACCGCTGCCGCCATCGCCGGGGTCGACACCCCCGCCATGGGCGCCTGAAAGATCGGCCAGTCGATTCCGATCCGCTTGCATAAATCCCGCATCTCCGCTCCTCCTTCGGACGTTTATCAGATCGCGACAGCGACCGAAGCGCAAGAGGCGGTCATTCCCCCTTCTGAACCTTCTCGCGCGAGGCCTCCCAATCCTGCCGCAGGGTTTCTGCCGCGCCATAGTCGGCAAAATCACTGTAATGCCTGTGGGTGCCGGACAGTCGTCGCGCGTGCTTTATCGGGCACCAATAGCTTTCGGTACGCGCCGCCACTTCGCGCACGAAGGAAATCAGCCCGTTGCCATATCCGCAATAGACGCAATTCAGCTTTTGCAGCCCGTTGAGATAGGCCAGATGCTGGCGATCTATGGCAATGTGGTCGCGCCGGCGCACCTTGGGAATGCCATAGACCGGAAAGCAGATCGCCTGATAGAGCGTCACGAAGATATCGAGGATCACGAAGGGGATGATCAGCGAATAGATCACCGGAGCAGTCAACACGACCAAAAACCGGGTCCGCGACAGAAAGCTGATCCAGCCTTCGCGCAGCGCACGGTGGCGACGATGGATTTCGGCATCGAATTTCACCCGCCCGTGATCGACGCGATAGCGGAATTCTGCCCGGCCCTTTTCAACCTCCTGCTGGACCGCCTCCTCGATCTCGTGAAGACGCACCAACAACTCATTCAGCTTTTCCGACATCACGTTCTCCCTTCGCGCGGCTCGATGCATATATCAGCACAGCGCGCATCCAGGGGCCATGGCGGAATGGCCCCGGCCCGATGACCGGGGCCGAAGCGATCTTACGGGTTGATCGCGACCAGTTCGATGGCAAAGATCAGATCCTGCCCCGCCAGCGGATGGTTCGCGTCAAGCGTCACAGTCTCTTCGTTTGCCTCTACGACAACCACCGGCACGACCTGGCCTTCAGGGGTCTGCATCTGAAGCTGCGTGCCCGGATCGAGCGGGATATCCGCCGGAATGCCCGCGCGCGGCACCGCCTGGCGGGCGTCGGGGTTCACCGGCCCATAGGCCTCGGCGCAGGGCACTTCGACGGTTTTCGCCTCGCCCATCGCCATGCCGGGCAGCGCGATGTCGAGCCCGGGAATGATCTGGCCCGACCCGACGGTAAATTCCAGCGGCTCACGCCCCTCAGAGCTGTCGAACCGGCTGCCGTCCTTCAGCGTTCCCGTATAGTGGATGCGGACCGTGTCTCCGGTTTTAACTGTGGTCATGAAATCTCCCATCATAGGCTCATTGGGGTGAATTGAGCCGACCAACCTAGAGCCTGTGCCCCGGATGTAAACCCGATGGGCAAATTCGCGCCATTCCGCCCCTTTTCCCTTCGGCGTCGCTGTGCAACTGTTCGCCGCGAGAGGAGGCCCGCGATGGCGTTCAGCACCTATGTCTTCGATGCCTATGGCACGCTGTTCGACGTGGCCGCCGCAGCCCGACAAACAGCAGACGACCCCGCCTTTCCCGCCCTGGCCGGCCGCTGGGCCAAGCTGGCCGAGGACTGGCGGCAGAAACAGTTGCAATACAGTTGGTTGCGCGCCGTCACCGGCGCCCACACCGATTTCTGGGAGGTGACGCAAAACGGGCTCGACTGGGCGCTGGAGGCCTCGGGGCTGGCCGGCGACGCCGCCCTGCGCGATCGTCTTCTGGCCCTGTACTGGGAGCTTCAGGCCTATCCCGAAGTGCCCGCGATGCTGGCCACGTTGAAACAGCGCGGCAAGGCGACGGCGATCCTGTCCAATGGTTCGCCCGACATGCTGGCCGGCGCGGTGAGCTCCGCGGGAATCGACGATCTTCTGGACGATGTGCTCTCGGTCGAGAGCGTCGGCGTCTTCAAGCCCGATGCCCGGGTCTACGATCTGGTCGGCGCCCGCTTTGGCTGCCCCCCGGCCGAGGTTCTCTTTGTCTCTTCCAATGGCTGGGACGCGGCAGCGGCGGCGGGCTATGGCTTTGGCACCGCCTGGGTCAATCGCGCCGGCCTGCCGATGGACCGGCTGCCCTGGCGCCCGGACCGTGTTCTTTCCGATCTGACCACCATCCCCGAACTGACAGGCAATACATGAGCTTTTTCACCACCTCCGACGGCAAGCGGCTGTATTATACCGACACCGGCCCCGAGGGCGCCCGCCCAATCCTCTGCCTCGCCGGGCTGACCCGCAACAGCGATGACTTTTCCTTCGTTGCGCCGCATCTGTCCGACTATAGGCTGATCGCGCTGGACACCCGCGGCCGGGGCCAATCGGAACACGACCCAGATTACATGAACTATAATGTCATCCGCGAAAGCCATGACGCGATCGAACTGCTGGATCACCTGGGCCTGGACAAGGCCACCGTGCTGGGCACCTCGCGCGGGGGGCTGATCGCCATGGCGCTGGCCGCCAGCCATCCGGAACGGCTGACAGCGGTGGTGCTGAACGACATCGGCCCGGTGGTCGGTGCCGGCGGCATCGCCCGGATCATGGATTACGTCGGCAGAAAACCCAAGGCCAAGACGCTGGAGCAGGCCGCCGTCGACATGAAGACAGCGCTGGAGCACGAATTCCCCGGCGTACCGCTGGAGGTCTGGCGCCGGCAGGCGGCGTTCCAATATCAGGAGGTCCCCGGCGGGCTTGAGCTGCGCTATGACGGTGTGGCCCTGCACAAGGCACTGCTGGAACAGGGTGCGACCGGCGCCACCCCCGACATGTGGATGTTCTTCGAGGCGCTGGCGAAACTGCCGCTGGCAGTGATCCGGGGCGCCAATTCCGACATCCTCAGCCATGACACGCTGGAAGAGATGAAGCGCCGTCACCCGGGCCTGATCCCTGCCGAAGTAGCTGACCGGGGCCATCCGCCGTTCCTGGACGAACCCGAGGCGCTGGCCGCGATCCGGGCGCTGCTGGAGCAGACCGTATGACCGATATCGCGATGATCGAGGCCGCCGCCGCGCGACTGGCCGGCCATGCCCGGCGCACACCGATCCTGACCTCTCCCTTCCTGGACGAGATTGCCGGGCGGCGGCTGCTGGTGAAGCCGGAATGCCTGCAGCACACTGGTAGCTTCAAGTTCCGCGGCGGCTGGTCGGCGATTTCCGCCCTGCCGCCCGACGTGCGGGCGAAGGGTGTCATCGCCTATTCCAGCGGCAACCATGCCCAGGGCGTGGCGCTGGCGGCCAAGCTGCATGGGGTGGCGGCGGTGATCATCATGCCGTCGGATGCGCCGAAGATGAAGATCGACAACACCCGCGCGCTGGGGGCCGAGGTGGTGCTTTATGACCGCGCCAAGGAGGACCGCGACGCCATCGGCCAAGCGCTCGCCGCCGAACGCGGGCTGACGCTGGTAAAGCCCTTCGACGATCCACAGGTGATCGCCGGTCAGGGCACCACCGGGCTGGAGATCGCCGAACAGGCGACCGAGATGGGGGTGACCCGCGCCGACGTGCTGGTGCCCTGCGGCGGCGGCGGGCTGACCGCCGGCATTGCGCTGGCGCTGGAGGCCCGGGCGCCAGGGCTGCGGGTGCGCCCGTCAGAGCCCGAGGGCTTTGACGATACCGCTCGTTCGCTCGCCTCGGGCAGGATCGAAATCAACGCCCGGCTGTCCGGGTCGCTTTGCGATGCCATCGTGACCCCGCATCCGGGAGAGATCACCTTTCCGATCAACAAGCGGCTCTGCGGCCCCGGTCTGGTGGTGACCGAGGACGAAGCGCTGCACGCCATGGCGCTGGCCTTCTCGCGGTTGAAGATCGTGGTCGAACCCGGCGGCGCCGTGGCGCTGGCGGCGGCGCTGTTCCACCCCGATCAGATCGAGGGCGAGGCGGTGATCGCTGTCACCTCGGGCGGCAATGTCGATGCAGAAGTCTTCCGCATGGCCTTGGAGAAATTCCCCTGATAACCGCGCCGGCCCCAGTTTTCGCCGCAATGGCCGCCCCGAGGGGCGGCCTTTCTTTTGATCAGCTTCAGGACAGCCCAATCTGAACAGTGATTTAGATCAAAGATTCATATTTCAGAATGTAAATTCTGAGGCAGAAGATTCGAGACGTTTTGAATCGCAGCGGGAGAGTAGATATGACTGATTTCACGGTTCATGGACCGGTTCTGAAGACCATCGTGGGGACAGCGGGGGATGATCGCCTGACTTATTACCTCGATGGTGGCCCCGGCGGTATGCTGCTGCAGATGCCGACACCGAATGTCGGCGGCGGCTACGACGGGGTCTTCCTGCCAAACGGCGGTGATCCCACCCACTTTCTGGGTATCGAGAACATCAGCTTCATCGACCGTGTCGGCGGCGATGACACCCTGACCACGGCGGGCGGCGACGATGTGCTGACCGGACGCGGCGGTCGGGACATGCTGTCGGGCGGCGGCGGCAGCGACTCGCTCTATGGCGGCAGTCAACAGGATGCCCTTTATGGCGGCGACGATGGCGATTACGTCGCGGGCGGCAAGGGCAACGACAGGCTGTTCGGTCAGAGCGGTCACGACAGCCTGTTCGGCGACACCGGCAACGACAAGATCTATGGCGGCGACGATAATGATTTCATCGATGGTGGCCTTGGAAACGACAAGCTGTTCGGTGGCAGGGGCGACGATTTCATTATCGCCGATCAGGGTGCCGATAGGGTCGACGCCGGCAACGGCAAGGATCAGGTCGAAATCTCTTTCGATACCGTCAAGACCGTCGACGGCGGGGCGGGGCACGATATGCTGATGGCCTTCTTCGAACCCGAGGTCCCGGTCGCCGCCACACTGACCTTCGACATGGCCACCGGCGTTTTCCGCTCTGCGGAAGCGTCCATCTCGGGCAGCACCGCAATCAATTTCGAGGATTTCGCCTTTCAGGGCGAAATCGACATCAAGGTACTGGGCACCAATGGCGCAAACCAGCTTTTCGCCAGCGCCGGCGATGATATCCTGCGCGGCAATGGCGGGAGCGACGCGCTTTTCGGCGAGGCTGGCAACGACAAGCTGGTGGGTGGCGCCAAGGCCGATACGCTGAATGGCGGCGACGGCGACGATCTGCTGATCGGTGGTTCCGGCTGGGATATGTTCATCTTCGCGGGTGGGGCTGACACCATCGCCGACTTCAAGGATGATGCCGACACCATCCTGATCCTCGGCGGGCTGGTGCCGTTCGGCACCACGGTCGAGGATATCGTCGACAGCGCCACGGTCGAGGCAGGCAATACCATCATCGACCTCGGCGACGGCAATGTGCTGACCATCGCGGGGCTGACCGATACATCGCTACTGCTCAACGATCTAGAACTGGGCTGATCGCCCTGCTCCCCCCGGCGCGGTTTGGCCCAGCCGGGGGCTTTCTGTGTCACCCCCTTTGCTCCGCCTCTTCCCGGGTCTAAAACGCCCCCGACACCGGAGGAGGCCCAAATGCCGATTGCCGATCTGGGCGAGGTTCAGCTTCATTATCGTTTCGACGGTGCCCCGGATGGGCAGCCGTTGGTTTTTGCCAATGCGCTCGGCACCGATCTGCGGCTCTGGGACCGGATGCTGCCCCTGCTGCCCGAGGGGCTGCACATCCTGCGCTATGACATCCGCGGACAGGGGCAATCCTCGATCCCCGTGGGGCCTTATGCGATGGGGACACTGGTGCGGGATGCCGAACGGCTGCTCGACCTCTTGAACATTCGCGACTGTGCCTTCGTGGGTCTCGGTCTCGGCGGGATGATCGCTCAGGGGCTGGCCGTAAAGCGGCTGGATCAGATCCGCGCGCTGGTGCTGTCGAACACGGCAGCCAAGCTCGGGCTCAAGCCCATGTGGGACGACCGGATCGCACGAACCCGGGCGCTTGGGCTCAGCGGCATGGCGAATGAGGTGATGGAGCGCTGGTTCCCCAAACCCGCGCTGAGCGGCCCGGAGGCCACCACCGCCCGCGCCATGCTGGAGAGCCAACCGCTCGAAGGCTATCTCGGCTGCGCCGCGGCCATCGGCGGCACCGATTTTTACACGCCGACCAGCGGGCTCAGGCTGTCCGCGCTCGGCATAGCCGGGGACCGCGACCGCGCCACCCCGCCCGATCTGCTGCGCGAAACGATAGACTTGATCCCAGGTGCGAAATTCCATCTGATCCGGGGCGCGGGGCATCTGCCCTGCCTTGATCGGCCCGAAGCCTTCGCCACCGCGTTGACGAGTTTTCTGAAGGAGATCGGCCATATCTGACTGGCCGAGACAGGGGAGGGAGACCCACATGTCCGACTTTTTGCTGATCCACGGTTCCTGCCACGGGGCCTGGTGCTGGCGCGATGTCATTCCCGAGCTCGAAGCGCTGGGACATACCGCACGCGCCATCGACCTGCCCGGGCACGGAAAGGACCAAATCCCGGCAGGGGCCCAGACACTCGATGCCTGCGCCGAGGCAATCCTGACCGCCAGCACCCCGGATACCGTGGTGGTTGGCCATTCCTGGGGTGGTTATCCGATCAGCGCCGCCGCCGAGGCGGTTCCCGAACAGATGCGTGGGCTGATATATCTCTGTGCCTATGTCCCGGTCTCGGGCCTGTCGATGATCGACATGCGCAAACGCGGGCCACGCCAGCCGCTGATGCCCCATGTGCGCCGCGCCGAGGACGGCCAAAGCTATACCTTCGACCCCGAAGCGGTGCCCACGCTTTTCTATCATGACTGCCCCGAGGCCTCGGTCACCCATGCGCTGTCCCGGCTGAGCCCCCAGGCGACAGCGCCGCAGGCGACGCCTTTGACCCTTTCGGCGCGTTGGGAAAGCGTGCCAAAGGCTTATATCCGCTGCACCGAGGATCGGGCGATCCCGCCGGAATATCAGGCCGAAATGGTGCGCGACTGGCCTGATCACCGGGTTCATTCTATGCCCAGTTCGCATTCCCCCTTCTTCGCCGACCCGTCCGGGCTGGCGCGACTGACGGACCGGATAGCCGCCACGCTCTGATCCGTCGGGCAGCGGACCTGGCGGATGACACACAGCCACACCGCCTAAGCGCCTTTTCACCCGCCGCGCCGACAGGTAGCGTCTGCCCGAACATCCCGTTGCCTTCCGGTCCCCGCCTTGCCCAGATTGCCCGTCATCTTCCTGCTGATCACCGTCATGCTCGACGCGATGGGGATCGGCCTGGTAATCCCGGTGATGCCGGCGCTGATCGTCGATGTCGAAGGTGGCACCCTGGCCCAGGCGGCGGTCTGGGGCGGCGTGCTGTCGACCGTTTTCGCGGTGATGCAATTCCTGCTCAGTCCCGCGCTTGGCAATCTGTCGGATGCCTTCGGGCGGCGGCCGGTGCTTCTGATCTCGCTCTGCGTGCTGACCTTCGACTATCTGGTGATGGCGCTGGCCGGGTCGATGTGGCTGCTGCTGCTGGGCCGGCTGATCGCCGGCATCTGTTCCGCCACCCCGGCGACGGCGGCGGCCTATATGGCCGATCTGTCCCCACCTGAGCGCAAGACCGCCAATTTCGGTCTGATCGGCGCGGCCTTCGGCGCCGGTTTTGTGATCGGCCCGCTGGCGGGCGGCGCCCTTGGCACCCTGGGTCCGCGGGCGCCGTTCTATGCCGCGGCGGCACTGGCGGCGCTGAACCTGATCTTCGGTCTGCTGGTGATGCGCGAAACGGTGACGGATACGATCCGCCGCCCCTTCTGCTGGTCCCGCGCCAATCCCCTCAGCGCCTTTCGCGCGGTAGGGCAGTTGCCCGGGCTGGTGCCCCTGCTGACAGTGTTTCTGTTGTTCGGTGTGGCACTTTTCGTCTATCCGGCGGTCTGGGCCTTTTTCGCGCAGGAACGCTTCGGCTGGGGCGCGCGCGAGATCGGCTTTTCCCTCGCCGCCTTCGGGATCACCATCGCGGTGGTTCAGGGTGGGCTGATCCGTGTGGCACTTCATTGCCTGGGAGACCGGGGAACGGTGATCTACGGGCTGATCCTGAACGCCGCCGGGCTGGGGCTGGTGGCAACAATCACCGATGGCCGGCTGGCCCTGCTGCTGACCCCGATCGCCGGATTGGGCGCGGTGGTGATGCCGGCGCTGCAGGGGATCATGTCGCGCATCGCCCCTGACAATGCACAGGGGGAACTGCAAGGCGTGCTGACCGCAACCAACGCGTTGGCCATGATCCTTTCGCCTCTGCTGATGACCGGCGCCTTCGCCGCCTTCACCGGCGCCGCAGCCCCGATCTATCTTCCCTCTGCCCCCTTCCTGCTGGCGATCCTGCTGCTGATCGTCGCCTTCGTCGTGTTCCTGCGCAGCCGTTTTGCCGTGACGTAAACGCCAGGGCTCCCCGGTACATTCCGGCTTGCTCCAGACCGGGCGCTGGGTCAGGCTGCGACGAAAGAGGGGAGAGACTTCATGCAAACCATCAAAGCCGCCGTGTGCCACGAATTCGGCCAGCCTCTGGTCATCGAGGATATCCAGATCGCCCCGCCCGGCATGGGCGAGGTCGAGGTCGAGATCGACGCCGTGGCGATCTGCCATTCCGATATCAGCTATGCCGAGGGCGGCTTCGGCGGCGCTCTGCCCGCCGTCTATGGCCACGAGGCCGCCGGCCATGTGACCGCGCTGGGAGAGGGCGTGCAGGGGCTCGCCGTCGGCGATCCGGTCTGTGTCACCCTGATCCGTGCCTGCGGCCACTGCATTTCCTGCGGGTCAGGCCATCCCACCACCTGCGAAACCCCCTATGACGGCACCAAGGGGCCGATCCAGACCACCGCAGGCGATGCGCTGTTTCAGGCCATGGCCACCGGCGCCTTCGCCGAAAAGGTGGTAGTCGATCACAGCCAGGTGGTGAAAATCCCCGAAGACATGCCGATGGACGTGGCCTCGGTCATCTCCTGCGGCGTGATCACCGGCGTCGGCGCGGCAACCCTCGCCGCCGAGATGCGGGTGGGCCAGGACGCCGTGGTGATCGGCGCCGGCGGCGTCGGGCTGAACGCCATTCAGGGCGCCCGCATCGCCGGCGCCCGCCGCATCGTCGCGGTCGACATGCTGGACGAAAAGCTCGAGGTCGCCAAGGAATTCGGCGCCACTGATGTCGTTTCCGCCACCGAGGCGAAACCATGGAATTCGGTGAAGAAAATCCTCGGGCGTGGGGCCGATGTGGTGCTGGTCACCGTCGGCGTGGCCGAAGTTTATTCGATGGCGCCCCGCTATCTGGCCGCGGGTGGCCGGGTGGTGATGGTCGGCATGCCACATGGCGACAAGGTGGCGACCTATTCGCCGCTGATCATGGCCGATGCCGGCCAGGGGCTGACCGGCTCGAAGATGGGCAATGTCGTGATCAAGCGGGATATTCCCTGGATCATCGACCTCTACAAGCAGGGCCGGCTGAAGCTGGACGAACTGGTATCCCGCCGCTGGAGCTTCGATCAGATCAACGAGGCGATTGCCGACACCAGGACCGGCGCCGCCCGACGCAACGTGATCGTCCTGAAAAAATAAGCGCAGTGTATGGAGGGCCCTGCCCCTACCCATGGTGATCGCAGCCTTTTCAAGGCTGACGATCGCCAGCTGGGGCGGCCAGGACGAGGATCGCGGCGGCCCAGTCCAGGCCTGATCGTCACGCGAAGTGGCCGAAGACCGCACCGACCCGCAGTTCGGCCGCATGACCGGTTCACCATCTCCGGGGCGATTCGCCTCGGCCAGGCGCAGAAACCCCATGGCTGCTCCGGTTCAAGGAACCGGCGCCTCCCGACAATGTGATAGAAATGGCACATGTCGCTGCCGGCGAACGGCTGACTTCCAAGATGGAATTCGCCGCCATGCCGCAAAGCCGGCGCCATCGGCCCCCTGCAGCCGGCGCAGGGACACAGCGGGGGATTGGGAAAATCGGGAAAATCGCCGCCCGGGCCGAGTTCCACAACGCCCTGATGGCTCCACATCTTTGCGACCGCCCGAGCGAATGAACCGCAGATATACATTTTTCCGCCCCTAGCCCCAATATCTTGATGGACGAGACCATCGAAACGTCATTCCAGGACGCGCGGATCAAGGGCTCGATCTGGGTCGAAGCGGGCCTTGTGCCCCCACCCCCGGCCCTGGTCTCGGGGGAGAGCTGGACGAGGCGCTGGCCCAGCCCCCTATGCCGGCACGGTGCTGCATCTGCAGATGCGGGAGGTGGCTTGTGACCATGTAGACGAGAATATGTTTCAAGGTGACGCCCCCGCCCCGACCGCCAAGCCATGGATGTCGGACAGAGGTGGCTTGACCCGCATTTCTGAGCCACTATGTCACATTACAACAACCAGAGGTTTCCTGAAACTTGACTGCCCAGACTGCCATCGAGCTACCGCCTGAAACACCCGTCGACATGGCTACCCGTGCCAGCGAGGCTGCGGCCTTTCTCAAGACGCTGTCTCATGAAGGGCGGCTTATGATCCTGTGCCATCTCAGCGCCGGAGAACGGTCCGTGGGAGAGCTGGAAAACCTGCTGAACATCCGTCAGGCAGCCGTCAGCCAGATGCTGGCGCGGTTGCGCGACGAAGGTCTGGTGACCCCGCGCCGGGACGGCAAGACGATCTATTATTCGCTGGCCGACCGAAATACCGAGCAGATGATCGGGCTGCTTTACAAGCTGTTCTGCGACAACACCGAAGCCGTTCCCACCGCCTGACCGCAAGCCCCCCGCCGCGAACGCCCGGGCATCGTCACCGTGCAGACCACGGCCCCGCGCCGTCAGTTCGACACATAGCCAGACACCACCTGCAACAGCTTGAACGAGGTGGCGGCGTCGTTTTCGACCACGGCGAGGAATTCCTCCTCGCCGATCCGAAGACAGACCAGATCCGTCTCAGCCACCATGCTCAGCGCGCGCGGCACCTTGCGGATCAACCCCAGCTCTCCCACCAGAGTGCCGGGCCCCACCCGGTTGATCAGCCGATCGACCTGCCCTTCCTGCGGCAGGTAAAGGCCGGCCTCGCCCTCGATGACCATATAGGCGCCATCCTTGGGCTGATCGCCCTTCAGAAAGATCACCTCGCCCGCCGTCGCCTTGTACCAGCGCGCTCCGAAGGCCAGCAGCCGAAGCTGCTTGCGGTTCAGCCCCGAAAACAGCGCGGTCCGCTCCAGCGCCCTCAGCTTGCGGGCCAGATCGGCGCTGGACCCGTGATCCTGCGCCACACCGACGCCCAGTTCCTCGCTGACGATCTGCCCCTGACGCAGCTCAAGAAAGCTGTCGAAGATGCTGTTATCCTCGAACCGCTCGCCCAGGAAGATAATCGTGGTTTCCGGCAAAAGTGCGCGCAGGTTTTCCAGCACCCGCGCCTGGGCATCCCCGTCGGCGCCAGACAGCGCCTGATCCAGGATCAGCAGATCGGGCTTTTTGATCGTAGCACGGCAGAAGGACAGCGGCGCGGCGAAGATTGCCGGCAGGTTCTGTCCACCGATGGCAATCGGCAAATCGAAGATCAACTCCATGGCCAGCTCCTGAGCACCATTGTCCAGCAGCACCTGGGCGATGACCCGGCGGATCTCATCTCCCTTGCTGCCTGCCGCGTCCGAGATCTTGCCAAACAGGGCATTTTCCAGAACGGTGAACCCCGGGGCGAATTCGTCGATATCAAGCGGCGTGAACAGATCGCCCAGCGACCGCAACAGCTCCTCCGCGTGGGTGGCGCGCAGTTCCAGAATCCGCGCCTTGAGATCGTCCGAGAAGGCCGGGCCGATCTGTTCCGCCGAAATCCGGAACGGCACCATCATGAACAGCGCCATCTCTTCGTCGCTGAGGGCCGCGGCCCCGCCGGCGCGGGTCTTTTCGACCAGATCCAGCGCGGTTTCATATATGCTGCCGTCAATGCCCAGCTTGCGGAACAGCGGATGGTCGCTGCCATCCAGCCCGAAGATCTGGCGCAACATCTCGATCACGTCGCGGGTCAGTTCCACCAGCGTCTGATCCAACCCGAGCTCGCGCAATTGCGCCATGAAGCCGATCTGCTCGGGCAGCAGCTCGGGAGAGATCGTCTTGCGCGGCGAGGCGAACAACAGGTTTTCGCCCACCGGCAGGGCCGGATTGTACATCTCGCGCAGGCATAGGAACACCTGCCCGCGCAGCCCTGCGGCTTCGACAGCCTGCTGCACCTTGGGCCGCAGGCTGACCAGCCGCGCCGCCAGTTCAGGGTGATCGCCTGCGTCAAAACGCTGATCCAGCCCACGCTGGAACAACGCCTCACCCGCGCCCATCGCCTGGACAAGCTGCATCCACCAGCCCCTGAGCTCTTCGGGCGTCTCGCAACCGGCAAGCCTGGGATCGAGCCATTCGGCATCGTAGGGGTCCGAGCTGTTTCCGGCCTTGAGCGCCTCGGCAAGGCGGCGCGTATCCTCCGGCGCCCCCCGAGGTCTCAGGCGCATCGGCATCATGACATTGTCGCCGAAACTGCCCTGGAACATCACCGGGCGCGATCCGGCCAGGCCGATCCGCGTCGCGATCACCGCCTGATGCAGGCCAGACAGATCCTGACCACCGATCCGCACATGGCCACCAGCCGGCAGAACCTCGCGGGTCAGCAGTTCGGCCAGAGCCCGCCGGTCCTCTTCGCTGGCTGCGGCGATGCCGATGGTGCTACCGCCGGTCAGCGTCACGTTCAGCTCCTCCAGAACCAGATTGCCGTCCCCGTCGCGCACGGTCACCCCGTCCAGCTCCACATCGCCCGCCAGACGCGGCAAGACGCCGGGTTCACCAAAGAACAGGCTTTCGTCCACCATGCCCGGCGGCGCGAACCGTTCGATGATCACTTCCCAGCGCAGCGACATGTCCTGTGTCTGGTTGTAGTAATCGAGCAGCTCCTTCCAGGGGGAGCTCAGATCCTTGTAAGCGCCCAATGCCGCCACCAGCGCGCCCAGAGACACCGTTCCCTGGATCACCAGATACCCGCCAACCGAATAGAAAAAGAACGGTGTCATCTGGCCTATGAAGTTATTGAGAAACTTCATGAAGAACTTTTTCTTATAAATTTCGAAACGAATATCGTAGAGCCGCCCCAACTGCGTGGTAATCGACGCCAGCCGACGCCGCCAACCGCCGTTGACCCGCAGTGTTCTGGCCCCTGCCGCGCTTTCGCCAATCGCCGCCGACAGGACACGAACCTCCTGAATCCGGGTCTTGTTCAGCTGGTTGATCTGACGCTGCAGCTTTGGAATCAGCCATCCCTGAACCGGAATCAGCGCCACCGCCG
This sequence comes from Pseudodonghicola xiamenensis DSM 18339, assembly GCF_000429365.1. Classification (GTDB taxonomy): domain Bacteria; phylum Pseudomonadota; class Alphaproteobacteria; order Rhodobacterales; family Rhodobacteraceae; genus Pseudodonghicola; species Pseudodonghicola xiamenensis. The sequence continues at coordinate 53,190 of NZ_AUBS01000002.1, forward strand.
CCAGGCCGAACCAGACGTTCTGCACGAACAGGAAGCTGAGGATGGTGATCATCTGCCCCGCCTGCAGCACCGGCTGGCTGATGGCATCCCCCATCAACCCACCCATCGGCTCGCTTTCGGCGGTGACCATGGACACAAGCTCGCCCTGGCTGACGCGTTCGAAATAGGGCTGGGGGAATCGCAGCACCCGCGCGATCATCTCGTAGCGAAAGCGCCTCAGCATGCGTTCAGACAACACCCCTTTCATGGTGTTGATCCGCATTTTCAAAAGGCCATGCGCCAGCACCGAGGCCAGGAAAGCCAGACACAGAAGCCCCAGAAAGGTCACCTGTTCAAACGTATAGCCGAAATAGGTGATCGTCGCGCTTTGCGCACCGATGGCATCGTTGATGATCCGCTTCGGCAGTTCCAGCGTCAGGTAGAGCATCGGAAACAGCATCGCCGTCACCACCAGCAGGATGAACTGGTCGCGCTTCGAGTATTTCCAGATGAAGCTGAACAGAGAGGGTTCTATGGACAAAGCTCCCGTGGCAGGCAAACGGCGGGCCAACCGTTCCGGCACGATATGCGGCGGGCGCGAATGTGACAAGAGAGCCAGCCCACCCGGGCGGCACCTCACCCCGGCGGCGCCTGGGAACAAACGCGAATTCCAGGCACAGCAATTGCAGCCTCGATCCGAAACCCGTAAGCTCATCGGCGACTCTGTTGGGGGATCCGCGTTTGACCGTACCGATCGGCTCTTTGCTGCTTCTGCTCTGCTTGCTGCAGATCAAGCACATGTTTGCCGATTATTTCCTGCAAACCCCGCGCATGTTGTCCGGACGCGGCGAATACTGGCACCTGGGTCGGGCAGAGCACGCCGGGGTGCATGCGATCGGGTCGATCATCACATTCCTGCTGGTCGGCGCGCCGCTGGTCTTCACCCTGATCCTGGCCGTGCTGGAATGGGGCGTGCATTTCAACATTGATTTCTGGAAAGCGCGACAATGCGACCAGAAGCAGCTCGACCCCTACAAGGCGGCGTTCTGGCGCGCGTCCGGCGTCGATCAGGCGCTGCATCAGTTCACCTATATCGCGATGATCTGGGCCTGGGCCACTTTCGCACTCTGATCCGGGAACCTCTTCAGGGCCGAGCCGCTCGCCCCGTTTCCGACCCCACCGTTCCGTTCAGCTTCGCGATGCCGAAAAGGCCGGTACCGGCTGGGCATAGCCCTTCAGCCGCACCGGCGGCAATTCCTCGAAGTGCAGCTTTCCATTGCCGACCGAAGCGTCACGCGTGGCACGATCGACCAGCGCCTGCCCCGGCTCGGCTTCGGAACACAGCCGCGCCGACAGGTTCACCGTCGACCCCAGCGCGGTGAAATCCATCCGTGCCTTGGCGCCCATCGCCCCCATCACCACCTCGCCCGACGCCACGCCGATCCCGACGTGAAGCTGATACTCGGGATAATCATCAAGCATCCGCGCCATCGCTTCGAGGATCTCCACGGCGCAGGCAGCGGCGCGGCACTCCATCGCCTCGCCCTCGAACACAGCAACCAGCGCATCGCCGACGAATTTGTCGACGTCGCCGCCATGCTTCTCGACGATATCGGTCTGCACGTCGAAATAGCTGTTCAGCGCCTCGATCACCACCTCGGGTGCAACCCGTTCGGAAAAGGCGGTATAGCCGCGAATATCTGTGAACAGGACCGACACTCGCCGCCGCTCCCCACCGCGCAGCATCCCCTTCTCATCCGCCTTCTGGATCGCCGAAACCGTCCCGCGTGAGACGAATTTCATCAACTCCAGCCGTTCGCCCAATTCTCCGATCATCCGATTGAACCGGGCGGCGAGATCGCCGATCTCGTCACGCACCCGGACCCCTTCGACCCGGGCCGAGAAATCCCCCTCCCCCACCCGTTCGGCCACCGCGCCGATCTGCAGGATCGGTCGGGTCAGCTGGCGGGCAAAGATCAGCGCGCCAAGCCCCGCGATGACGAAGCCGATCAGCCCCACGATCAGAATCTGCCGGGTGATCGCATTGACCACCGCATAGGCGCTCGTCTCTTTCAATTCGGTGATCACCGCCCAGGGGAACCAATCCGGAAAGGCATAAGCACCCAACATGGCCGTGCCATCGGATCGCATATAGGGCTCCAGCGCCTCGGCGCGGGCTCCGGCGACGATCAGCGGCTGAACCGAGGCGACGATCTGACGATCGGTCAGCAAGGCCGGCTCGGCCTCCAGCACCCGGCGACCGGCCTGATCGACGACCGATATCTCGCCCCGCTGGGCGAAGGGATGCCGCCGGACCATCTCGCCCAGACTGGACAGGTCGATCTTCGCCGCCATCACCACCCGCCGCCCGGCGATCCGGCTGTTCAGCGGCAGTGCAAGGGTGGCGATCCAATCACCGGTTTCGCCGATCCGGCTGATCACCGGGCGGCCGTATTGCCCGGTCGTGGCAATCGCCTTGATCAGGTCGGCCGGTGTCGAGAGGGTCTTGACCGGGTCCAGTCCCGCCGCCGACAGAGACGCCGCAAATGCCTCTCCGGTGACCAGAATGGGCAGGTCGGACCCTTCGACCGAAAGCTGCAACGCAACCACATGGGGCAATTGCTCCAACCCCAGGGTCAGCAGTGACACTTTCTGCTGCACCCCCAACTCGGCGCTGTCGATACCGTTGCGGATCACCGTCAGCGGCGTCAGCCAGCGGCCTTCGAATGTCGTGTCGAAAGCGGCACGCAATTCTGCCGCGACGGTGGTCAGATCCTCATTCGCCGCGCTCTTCAGCTCGTCCCGCGTCAACCGGGTCAGGTTCAACCCCACCAATGCGAGTGGGGCCACCGCAAGCAAAGCGGCGAAGACGAAGAATTTGAGACGGAGGGGGAATCGCATGGCCGGATTATGGGCTGCGCGGCACCGCCTCTACAAGCGCCGTATCGCGTGCCACGCCACAGGCCAGCCCGGTGGCGTCACGCGCCTCGACCGTCACGGTATAGCTGCCCGGCACCGCATAACGATGACGCACCCGCGCCCCACTGGCGGTGGCGCCATCGCCAAAATCCCAGCTCAGGCTCAGCCCCTGGCCTTCCGGATCCCGGGCAATGGCTGCATCGAACATGATGTCGTCATGTGCGCCGCCGACGAACAGCCTGCGATCAGGACCGGCGTCCACCACCGGCGGTGCGTTGACCAGCACCCGGGCGCTATCGCTGCCGTGATTACAGGCTGCGGCACCGCTGTCGTCACGCACGTTCAACCGCACCTCCAGCGCGCCAGGACTGTCAAAGCTGCGCTCGACCCGGGCGCCCGACAGGGTGATCCCATCACTGAACACCCATTCGAAGGCATCAATCGCGCCATCGGGGTCGAACGACCCGCCCGCATCGAAGACAATGCTGTCTCCAGGGCAAACCAGCCGATCCGGTCCGGCCTGGGCCACCGGCGCGACATTCACACGCTGATAGATCTCCTCTACGCTCCGGCTCCCGGCCAGCCCGGCGCCATCATCCAGAATGACGCGCAGCGGATAGAGTCCCGGATGATCATAGGCATGGCTCACCTCGTTCCCCTCGGCGGTCTTGCCATCGCCAAACCTCCAGCTTGCCGCAGCTTCCGGAGCGGTGGCAAGCGTCCAACTGATCGGCTGCCCCGGGCAGGCCGGCGCCGGCGCGGCCAATGCCGCCTGCGGCACCGGCGCGACCTTGATCTTGCGCGTCATGCTGGCCAGGCTGTTGCCCACCCCGGCATCGTCCAGCACGCTCAACCGCAGCAGATACTCACCCGGCGCAGCATAGCTGTGCTCCGCCATCACGCCCTGCGCCGTGGCGCCATCGCCGAAGTCCCAATCATAGGACACAAGCGCCCCGTCGGCATCTGTCGAACCGCTGGCGTCGAAGCGGGCGCTTTGACCGACGGACAGATCTTCGGGCCCGGTGAATAGGGCAACCGGGGCGGCATTGACCACCACCCGATGAACCATCTCCAGCTCACCGCAGGCCTCCGCCCCCCCGGACAGCGCCACCCGCAGGGTGACGTCATAGCTCCCCGGTTCGGTCCAGGTGTGAGTGGCCTCGGCCCCTTCGGCAGTAGCGCCATCCCCGAAGTCCCACAGGATGCTGGAGACGCCCTCTTCGCCCGCCCCCGACAGTCGTGCGGCGAATGCCGTTCCGGCACCGGCACCGGCGCGGGAGGGGCCGTCGATCGCCAGTTCAGGCGCGGGAACCACCTCGACCTCGACCATGTCTGTATCGAGCGGGCTGCAACTCCCCAGCGCATCGCCGGTGATGGTCAGCGTCACGCTATAGTGCCCCGGTTCGCTGAAGGTATGGGCCGGGGTCGCCCCGGCGCCGGTGGCCCCATCGCCGAAATCCCAGGCAAAGGCATTGACCGCACCGTCGGCATCACTGGAGCCGGAGCCATCGAAGCGCACCAGAGTATTGGCGCAGACCTTCAGATCCGGCCCGGCGTCGGCCATCGGCCCCTGCCGGACCAATGCAGCGATCCGGTCCATGTCGGTGCCATAGTCGGTGCCGCTTTCATTGCGAACCCTCAGCGTTACCGGATAGACACCGGGCTTTTCGAAGATCTTGGTGGGGTTAATCAGATCAGAGCTCTCCCCATCCCCGAAATCCCAGGCATAGAGCAACGATCCGCCATCGGGGTCAGAGCTGCCAGAGGCATCGAACAGGATCGGCTGACCAGAGCAGACATCACGGTTGCCACCGGCGACGGCCACCGGCCTGGCCTTGATCCGGACGGTGGTGGCATCGCTTGTCCGCGCATTCGACAGTCCGCTGCCATCATCGACACTGAGCGTCACCGGGTAAAACCCGGGCTGCGGATAGACGTGGGTTACCCGTTGCCCCGCGACCGGATCGGAACCATCGCCGAAATCCCAAAGATAGATCAAGCTATCGCCATCCGCATCGGCCGAACCGCCGCCGTCCAGCGTGACATAAAGGCTTTCGCTCTCTACCGCCGGGCCAGCGTCGGCCACCGGCGGGCTGTTGACCCGGATGGTCACCGCGTCGCTGGCAGTGGCATTCAGAACGCCACTGTCATCGGTGACCGTCAGCTGCGCCGACCAGACACCGGGCGCGGTATAAGCGCGTTCGACCCTTGCCGCTTCAAGAGGGGCCCCGAGATCGTCGAAATCCCAACGCCAGGACACGATCTTGCCGTCAGGGTCATAGGACGCGCCGCCGTCGAAGATCACGCTATCGCCAGGAGCGATATGCAGATCGGGCCCCGCCATGGCGACCGGAGCCGCATTCACCGTGATCAGGACCTCGGCCGAGGCGCTGGCGGCACCGCCAGCGAAATCGTCATAGACGGTCAACCCGATGGGATAGAGACCGGGCTTGTCCAACCGGTGGCTGACCCGCTCGCCCTCGGCGGTAGAGCCATCGGGAAACTGCCAGACGGCTTTGGCAATCTGCCCGTCGGGGTCAACCGAGGCCGCTGCCGAAAGCGTGAACTCCGCCCCCGGCGCCACTGTCCGGGCCGGGCCTGCGTCGGCGATCGGGCTGGCGTTGACGGTGACCACCATGCTGTCGCGGCTTCGGTTCAGCGGTGCGCCACTGTCATCGGTCACGCTCAACGCGACGTGATAGACGCCCGGGCGGGCATATACATGATCGACCCGCTCGCCTTCGCCCGTGGTGCCGTCGCCGAAATCCCAGGCCCAGGCGGCGACCTCTCCGTCAGGGTCCGAAGACCCGCTGCCATCGAAATGCACCACGCTGGCGGTCACGAACTGATCGGGGCCAGCATCAGCCACCGGCGCGGCATCGACACGCACCGTCCGGGTCACGCTTTGCAGGGCCGACGCCGTGCCGCTGTTGTCGATCACCGTCAGCGTCACCGGAAACTCTCCGGCCCGGGTCCAGGCATAGTTCACCACCGGCCCCTCGCCGGTGGCCCCATCGCCGAAATCCCAGATATAAGACAGGATCTGCCCATCCGGGTCGACCGAGGCGGTCGCGTCCAGCACCGCCGCCTCGGACACAGATAGGGCGCGCAGCGGCGGCGTAAAGGCCGGAACCGGTGGCGCGTTGACGGCGATCTGCAAGTGATCCTGCGCCCGAGCATTGGCCACACCGCTGTCGTCGACCACCGTCAACGTCACCGTATAGAGCCCCGGGGCGCCATAGGCATGGGTCACCGTCTTTCCGTCCAGCTCGGTGCCGTCGCCCATATCCCAGATGTAACGGTCGATCAGCCCGTCGATATCATAGCTCGCCCCGGCGCTGACACTCAGGTTCTGCCCAACCACGGCCTGCTGATCGGCACCGGCTTCGGCCACCGGCGGGAAGTTGACCAGCACCCGCCGGGTCTCCACCCCGAAGTTGCAGGGATGATCGCTGTCGTCCTCGACCCGCAGGACCGCACGGAATTGCCCCGGCGCGGCATAACTGTGGCTGGCCTGGATCCCGCGGGCCTCGGCGCCGTCGCCGAAGTTCCACAGATAGCGGGTGATCGGGCTGTCGGAGGGCTCCGAGGCACTGCCATCGAAGGCCACCGCCTGCCCGGGTGCGACAACGATATCGCCACCGGGCACCGCAATAGGGGCGTTGCGCACATGCACCGGAAGCTCCAGCGCGGCACCCCGACCGGGACGGGAACCGGGCTCCAGCACCTCAAGCCGCGCGGTATATCGCCCCGGGGCGGCATAGCGATGGACGATCACCGGTTCGGGCGAACTCTCCCCGTCGCCGAAATTCCACAAATAGGACAACGGAGCCCGTCCGGTGGTGCCGCTGGCATCGAAAGCCACCGCGCGGCAATCGGCCAGCGGTCGGGCGGTCCCCTGCGCCACCGGCCGCGCCGGCACCGGCGCCCGGAGCGGCGGCATCGTCAACGGCAACGCCTGCCCATCGGCGTCGAATACCGACACGGTAACGTCGTTGGGCGTTTCGAAACCGCCGGAAAAGCTCAGCGCCAGATCGGTCTCAGGCGTCTCGACCTGATCCGAAACCCAATAATCCTGCCCCGAGCTTTTCAGCGGCAGGTCGCCGAATCTGGTCACCAGTGCGAAATCGGCGCTGGCACCGTCGAAATTCTGCACCGTCAACGGCCCATCGCCGGGCGCCTTGAAACCGATCAGCGTCGGCGCCTCTCCTCCCGCCCAGCGCACCGTCGCCTGGTAGGAAAACATCTCCAGCCCCTCGGGCGGGCGGTCGCTGTCGCGCTGCAGGCTGACCGACACCGAATACCCGTTGCCCTGGTAGCCCTCGGTGCCCAGAACATCGAGCCGGAAATAGGCGCGGTCGCCGATCACCTCGCCCTGGCGGGCATGCAGGGCCGTCAGCGTCGCCCAGCGGCCATCGGTTGCCGGATCGCTGCCAAAGATCTTTTCACGGATCAGCTTTCCCGGCCCTGGTGCCGGATCGAACTCCTGCCGCCCGGCGCGGGCGCCATCGGCGACCGGCTGTGGCCGATCAACAGCGGAAAAGGCGCCCTCGCCACCGAACAACCGAAAGGTCGTTTCAGATCCCCCCCCGCCGCCATAGGGGAAATCGCCCCGGCCGCCGGTTTCGGGATCGTAGAGGCGCAGATAGACAGGATCGGCCAGATCGGCAGGCAGGCTGAAAAAGATCTCTTCGAGGTGGTCGATATCCCCCTCGCGACTGGGGGCGCGGCGTCCGTAAACCACCAGAAGCCCTGCATCGGTCCCGGCGCCCGCCGACGACTGGGCCGGCAGAACAGAGGGCTCGACCAGCATCATCAGCGCCAGAAGCGCCCCTGTCCCGATCCGTGCCTTTTGCATGAACAAACCTCCGTTACCCCGTCTCGCGGGGCCGCCCCAAACCCTATTCGATGACCGTATTGCCAGCATAATCTTCGATCACCACTTCGATCAGCCGCAGCTTGCCCGGACGTGGTGGCAGACTGGCCTGGCAGCTCCCCACCGCGCCATCGCAATGCAGGAACCCGCGCACCTCTTCGCCGTCGATCGACAAAATGAAAGGCGCCGCCTGCCTCAGCCCACTGGGATCATGCGCCTCGACCCGCAGTTCGATCGGCCCCGCGACACCCTGCGGTCGGCCCAGATCAACCCGCGTCACCTCGGGCGGGTCAAGATCGAGAAAGACGTCGAAACGGGTGTGCGAAACATTGCCAACCGCATCCCGAGCCGTCAGCTCCACCGCATTCCTGCCCGCGACAAGCGGCAAGGTCAGATCGAAACGCCCCGCATCCAGCGCCACCGCACTGCCGTTCAGCTCCAGCTCCGCCGCATCCCCTGCCGCCCCCGAAAGCCGCAGCCCGGCCTCGCCAGTCACCTGCGGTGGCGGCAGATCAAGCGTCACCTCCGGCGCGGTCCGATCGCTCAATGCGACGAAATCAATCTGCCCCTCGACCGTCCCGCCGGGGCCCAGAACCGCAATCGTAAAGCGTTGCCGCTCGGGCTTGACCGGGATGGTGAAATTCAGCTCTCCGGCAGCACCCACCCGTGTCCGCAACAGCTCGAAACCGGCTTCGCCACTCACCACTGCCACCGTCTCGGGCGCGGCATCCGTCTTGGCGGCGACGGTCAGTTCGCCACTGCGGGAGGCCAGGGCCCCCTCGACCCGCGGGATCGCATCGGACAACAGGATGCCGACCGTCGCCGCCGGACGATAGCTCACCGTCAGGCTGCGATTGCTTTGATTGCCAGCCGGATCCGTCGCCGCCAGTTCGATCCGGTTCTCACCCGGCTCCAGCGTCAGCCGCGCCAGGAAGGACCCGTCGGCCCCCAGCTTCAGCGGGTCCCCGTTCAGCACCACCTTAGCCGACAGTTCCGAGGCTCCCAGAACCTCGATCTCGGGCACGGTCACCAGCGTGCCGTCAGCCGGCGACATCAACGCCAGAAACGGCGGCGTGGTATCGACCCGCAGGGTGAAATCGCGCGGCGTGCTCCAGGCGCCGGGCAGCCCCAGCGCGTCGAGCCCCGCAACCCGCCAATAATAATGCCCCGGCTCCAGCCCGGTCATAGAAACCCCCTGCGCCTCAACCTCCCATCGGGAGAAAATCATCTTGTTGAACCCAGGGTCCTCCGCGACCTCCAGCCAATACCCGCGTGCGCCCTCGAGCTTTTGCCACGCCAGGGGGGCTGCCGCGGTATAGATAATGGCACCAGGTGCGGGCGCCATCGGCAGCGGGCGATCCAGCACCAAGGCCCGGCGGGTCCCTGCCCCGGTCAGGACCGCCCCTTCGTTCTTGCCCAGGGTAATGACCTCGGAGCCCCGGGCGATCTGCAACCCCGCGCTGTCGTAATTCACGAAACGGGCGCTCTCCGCATCTTTCCTGACCCAGAAATCGGCCGAGTTGGTGGTGGTCTCGACCCCCGGCACCTCGATCTCGAAAGACGTCCTGTCGGAAAGCTGATTGAGCAGCGCGTAGAAATCACCTTCGGCCAGCGATACTTTGGCCACCTCTCCGCCGGTCAGCGGGTCGGAACGCATCCGTTGAATCGTCGCATTGGAGTTCGGGTTCAGCCGCAGCCGGCTGAGATCGCGGAACGTGATCTGCGTAGAGGAATTGGACAGCGTCCTGAGCTTTTCGTACTCGACCAGAACATCATTGGGCAGCCGGTTCGACCAGGCCTGTTCGGCGGGGGCCCGTCCTTCGACCCTGCCCTGTACGTCCGACACCACCGCCTCGGCTGCACGGTCGCGCTGCGCGACAGAGATCTCCAGCGCTTCGCGGGCGAAATCGCTGGCCTCCGCAGCAGAGCTGACCGCCTGCCGCCATTCGCCACGCTCGCGTTGCAGGATCGCGGCATCCCGATTTTCAAGCGCCTGGCCGATTTCGACAGGGGCGAAGATGCGCGCGCCTTCGGCAGTGGCGGCCTGGATATCGTGAAGCGAGTTCATAAGCGCCTGGTCCGCCACCGTGACCTGCCGCACCGGCAGCGCCAGTTCGGTGCCGGGCCTCAGATCGGCCGGCGAAGCGATATTGTTCAGCGCCAGCACCAAGGGCCAGAGATCAGGATCGTGCAGATACTTGCCCACGAGACCACGCAGCGTATCGGCCTCGTCGAAGCGGACATGCTCGAACGGCGCCTCCATCGGGTCAACCTCGGCATCAATGGCCCCCGACGAGACAAGCAGCATGGTGCAACCGACCATGGCAGCCATCACAGCGCGCATCGGATTTGCGAAGATCACCAGCCGAACCACCGAACACCGTCCCCCGTTGCGGGTCGAACAAACTTTCTGCTGTTTGCCCTATCTTCACGTTAGGTCAAGCATCGGGCAAGAAAATTCCCTGAGAGCCGACAGCCGCGGCAACCAAGACATATGCCGCGTGACACCCCCCGGCGGCTTGATACAGCGTCGCGTCAAAACCGTCGATGACAGCGCCCCACCTAACCCGTGATCGGGCCGCTGCGTTTGATCGTCCGCAATACGACATTGGTCTGGGCACTGGCCACCGCCGGCAGGCGGAACAGGAAATCTTCCAGGAACCGGTTATAGGCCTCAAGGTCACGACACAAGACGCGCAGATGATAATCTGCCTGGCCGGTCGTGGCATAACATTCCTGCACTTCGGACTTGGTTTCGACCGCGCGGATGAATTCGACGATCCGGTCCGGGTCGTGGCGGGTCAGATGCACATGGACGATGGCTTGGAAACCCAGCCCCATCTTCGCCGGCGAAACCACCGCGCCATAGCGCTCGATCACGCCCGCCTCCTCCAGCGCGCGCACCCGCCGCCAGAGCGCCGAGGCCGACATTCCCACCGCCTCGGCCAACTCGGCGTTGGAGCGGCGGCAATCCTGCTGCAGCAGGGTCAGCAGCCGCAGGTCGCGGGTGTCGAGCGGCATCATCGGTTTTTCATTTCTGATTTCCCCCTCTGAACGAAAATTTATACCGATATTGCGCAAAAATCCACCAAATCTGGCAGGCATTTCCGCCCCACCCGGGTGATCATTTCGAAAAGCCACACCATGGACAGCCCCGCCATGAGCCAACATGACCCCGAATTTCACACTTATCGGCTGCAGGACCGCTATGACCTCACCACCGGCCGGGTGTTCCTGACCGGCACCCAGGCCTTGGCGCGGATCATGATGGATCAGGCCCGCCGCGACCGCGCTGCCGGCCTCAACACCGCCGGCTTCGTCTCAGGCTATCGCGGCTCACCGCTGGGCGGGCTGGATCTGGAGCTGTGGCGCGCGCGGGACCGACTGGAAGCCGACAAGATCACCTTTCTGCCCGCCATCAACGAGGAGCTGGGCGCCACGGCCGTGCTGGGCGCCCAGCAGGCCAGTCTCGACCCCGATTGCGAGGTCGAAGGCGTGTTTTCCATGTGGTACGGCAAGGGCCCCGGCGTCGATCGGTCGGGCGATGCGCTGAAACATGGCAACGCCTATGGGGCATCACCGAAGGGCGGCGTTCTGGTGGTCGCAGGCGACGATCACGGCTGTGTCAGCTCCTCCATGCCGCACCAGAGCGACGTTGCGTTCATGGCCTGGTTCATGCCGACACTGAACCCCGCCTCGGTCGCGGAATATCTGGAGTTCGGCGAATACGGGCTGGCGCTGTCGCGATTCTCCGGCTGCTGGGTGGGGTTCAAGGCGATCTCGGAAACCGTGGAATCGGCCCGTTCGGTCGATCTGCGTCCGGATCGCGCCTTTGTCATGCCCGATCTGCCGCCCTATCCCGGTGGGCTGCATGTGCGCCCCTCTGACCTGCCGTCGCCCGAGATCGAAACCCGCATCCGGGCCAAGCTGCGCGCTGTCCGCGCCTTTGCCGAGACCAATCCGATCGACCGCGCGATCTATGACATCCCCGACGCCCGCTTCGGCTTTGTCACCACCGGCAAGGGTCATCTGGACCTGATGGAAGCGTTGCGCCTGCTGGGCCTGAATGAGACCGCCTGTCGCCGGCTGGGCATCGACATCTACAAGGTCGGCATGGTCTGGCCGCTGGCCCGGCGCGACGCGCTGGAGTTCGTGCGCGAGAAACACGAAGTGCTGGTGGTCGAGGAAAAGCGCGGCATCATAGAAAGCCAGTTCAAGGAATATTTCTATGACTGGCCCGGGCACAAGCCCGAGAAGATGGTCGGCAAATACGACAGCCAGGGCAATCCGCTGATCCCCTGGGTGGGAGAACTTGATCCGTTGATGCTGGTGCCCGTGGTTGCCGCGCGGCTGGATCGGTTGTTCCCCGAGGAGGGGCTGCCGGCCAAGGCGCGGGCACTGACCGAAACGCCGCCGCCAGTCCTGACCGTGCCCGGTGCCAGCCGCACGCCCTATTTCTGCTCGGGCTGCCCGCACAATACATCGACCCGGGTGCCGGAGGGATCGCGTGCCGCCAGCGGCATCGGCTGCCACGTGATGGCCAGTTGGATGAACCGCTCCACCAGCGGCTATGCCCAGATGGGGGGCGAGGGCGTGCCGCATGTGGCGACGAGCCTCTTCACCGGTGGCAAGCACATTTTCCAGAACCTGGGCGAAGGCACCTGGTATCACTCCGGCAGCCTGGCGATTCGGCAGGCGGTCGCGGCCAAGACCAACATCACCTACAAGATCCTCTATAATGATGCCGTTGCCATGACTGGCGGCCAGCCGGTCGACGGGCCGGTCAGCGTGTCGGGCATCGCCCAGACCTGCCGCGCCGAGGGGGTGGACCGCATCGCGCTGATCTCCGACGACATCGGCAAGTTTCACCGCGCCGATTTCCCCGCCGGCACCAGTTTTCACGACCGGGCAGAGCTGGATACGCTCCAGCGCGAGCTGCGCAATATCCCCGGCGTCACAGTGCTGATCTATGAACAGACCTGCGCCACCGAGAAACGCCGCCGGCGCAAGCGCGGCACGATGGCGGATCCGGCAGAGTTCACGTGGATCAATGATCTGGTCTGCGAGGGCTGCGGCGATTGCTCGATCGCCTCGAATTGCCTGAGCGTTGAGCCGCGCGAGACGCCTTTGGGGCGCAAACGGCAGATCAACCTGTCGTCCTGCAACAAGGATTTCTCTTGTGTTTCAGGATTTTGCCCGAGTTTCGTGAAAATTTACGGAGGCGAGCGACGGAAAACTCCGCCCTCTACGTATAACTTCATGGCGATTATCGCCACGCTGCCCACCCCGGGGTCACCCCCACTCACGGAACCATGCGACCTTTTGGTCACGGGGGTGGGCGGCACCGGCGTGGTCACCGTCGGCGCGCTGATCACCATGGCCGCGCATCTTGAGGGCAAGGGCGCCTCGGTTCTGGATTTCACCGGCTTCGCGCAGAAATTCGGCACGGTGCTGAGCTTTATCCGCCTGGCGGAGCGGCCCGAGGCGATCCATCAGGTGCGGATCGGCGCCGGCGCGGCAGATGCGGTGATCGGTTGCGACGCGGTGGTCAGCTCGTCCCCCAAGGCCAGCGCCCATTACCGGCGCGGCACCAAGGTGGTGCTGAACCGGGCCGAAATGCCAACCGGCGATCTGGTGCTGCACCGCGACGCCATGCTGCGGATCGACGAGAGAGAGGCCGCCATCGCCACTGCGGTCGGCGCGCGGAACCTCACCGGCCTTGATGCCAATCGGGAGGCCGAGCACCTGTTGGGCGACACCGTTTTCGCCAATATCATCCTGCTGGGGGTCGCCTGGCAGCAGGGGTTGGTGCCGGTCAGCGCCAGCGCGCTCGACCAGGCCATCGTGCTGAACGGGGTGGCAGTGGAGCAGAACCGCGCCGCCTTTGCCATCGGTCGCATTCTGGCCGCAGCGCCGGAGCGGCTGGTCGAACTTCGCCAAGCCCCCCGTGCCGAGCCCGAAACGCTGGCGCAGGAGATCGACCGGCGCGCGGCCTTCCTCGCGGGCTATCAGAACGAAGCCTATGCGGCGCGCTATCGCGACCGGCTGACGCGATTCGCCACCAAGAGCGGCGCGCCCGAGGCCCTGCTGCGCGCAGCAGCACAATCGCTGTTCCGCCTGATGGCCTATAAGGACGAATTCGAGGTCGCCCGCCTGCTGACCGATCCAGGTTTCGAGGCTGAGCTGAAAGAGAAATTCGCCGGCGATTTCCGGATTGAATATCAGCTTGCCCCGCCGCTGCTCAGCCGGGGCCGCGACGCGCGGGGACGCCCGTTGAAGCACCGCTTCGGCCCCTGGCTGCGGCCCGCCCTGCGGGGACTGGCCCGAATGAAGGGGCTGCGCGGCAGTGTTCTGAACCCTTTCGGCCATCATGCCGAGGCGGGACTGCACCGCGATCTTATGGTCTGGTACGACCGGGTAATGACCCGGGTCGAAGACGCCTATAGCCCCGCGCGGCTGGACGATTGCCTGGCCCTGCTGCGCGCGCCGCAAGACATCCGCGGCTATGGTCCGGTACGGATGGCAGCCGCGGAAAGAACCCGAGCCGCCACCGACGATCTGCTGGCCCGACTGGGCTGACGGTGTTCGAAATTGGTCGCAAAGTCGGGATCGTAATCCGGCGCGGGCCTCGGCTTTCACCCAACCGTCCGGCCCGCTTCGGAAACCGATCTCACAACGCGGCGCTGGGGCGGGCCTTGATGCCGTCGAACCAGGCCTGGGTCGCGTTGTTGCCCTCAGGGATGCGGGTCTTGATCACCCGGGCGAAGTCGATGAAGACAAAGCCGGTGATATCGGCCAGCGTGAACCGGTCCCCGGCCAGAAAGGCGCTGTCGCTCAGCCGCGCCTCGATCATGTCGAAGAAGGCCGCCACCCGCGCCCGGCCGCGTTCGACCAATTCCGGGATCTGCTCGTAATCCTGCGGTCCGGGAATGGCGCGCCCCTTCATATGGGGGTTGGAATTGCGGAAGGTCTCCGAGATCGGCATGCCACCATGCTGCTCGACCAGCGCGTTCCACATCATCACCAGCCCCTTCTCCTCCGGCGTCTCGCCCAGAAGCGGCGGTTCGGGAAAGCGCGCCTCGAGATAAGCGGCAATGCCGAGGTTTTCGGCCAGCATCGTGCCCTCTTCCGTCACCAGAACCGGCAGGGTGGCGCGCGGATTCACCTTGCGGAACGCCGGGCTGAGCTGCTCCCCCTTGGCGATCGAGATATCGCGGCTCTCGATCTCAAGCCCCTTCTCGGCGATGAACATCCGCGCCCGTCGCGGATTGGGGGCGGTGGAACAGTCGTAAAAGATCATCTGGGGTCCTCCTCTGGCCGCCACGTTACCCGCGTGGGCCAGCCAGACAACCCCCGTCCTAACGCCCGAGCAACCCGGTGAGCGCCCGTTTCACCATGCCCCGGACCGAAGGCTTGTGGCGCGGGGTGAAGGCCAGCGGCCGGCAGACCTCCATCGCCGCGACACCGACCCGGGCCGAGAGCGCGCCATTGACCAGCCCCTCGCCGAAGCGCCGCGACAGCTTGCTCAGGATCGAACCGCCCAGCAGCGGCTCCAGCATGTCGTCGCCCACCGCCACGGCCCCGGTCGCCACCAGATGGGCGAAGACCGCCCGCATCAGCCGCCAGCTTCCCAACAGCCCGCCGCGGCCGCCATAGACCTCGGCCACCCGGCGGATCATGCGCAGATTGGCGGTCAGCGCCACCGCCACATCGGCCAGCGCCAGCGGCACCAGCGCCGTCACCGTCGCCACCTGCCGCGCCGCCGCCTCGACCTCGCGCGAGGCACGGGCGTCGAGCGGCGCCAGAACCTCGGCCTCGACCAGTTCCAGCACGGCGACCGCGTCGAATTGTTCCGCCAGCCGCTCCTCCATCCGGGCGCGGCCCCAACGGGTGTCCTCGCGCCCCGCATAGAGCCCGATCAGCCGGGCGGCAACCGCCTGGGCCTGTTCCAGATCGGCATCGGCCAGGGCGACATCAGCCTGCCGCCGCAGCCCGTCCAGCCGTTTGAGACGCCCCAGCGCGGCCAGTTCGCGCAGCACCAGAAGCGCCACCACCAGCAGCAGCGCCACGATCAGCGCCGCCACCGCCCAGCCCAGGATCGGCACCCGGTCGATCAGCCGATAGATGAAATCCCACGCCGCGACCGAGATCACCGCGCCCAGCACCCCGCTCAACAGCCCCCAGAACCAGCGCGCCAGCCTTGAGGGCCGGGCGCCGGCGATCCGCGCCGCCCGCCCCATCGCCGTTGCTCCGGCCTCGGGCCAATCGGGATCGGGCCAATCGGGATCGGGTACCGGCGCAGCCTCAGCCACATCCGGCAAGGCCTCGCCGCTTTGCTCCAGATCGAACACCACCGGCCCCTTGGTCATTGCGCCGCCTCCCTTGGCCAGACCATGGTGATATCCGGCAGGTTTTCGTCATTCTCGGCACCATCGCCGCGCGCCACCTCGGCAAAACCCGCGCGCAGATAAAAGCGATGCGCCCGCCTATTGGCTTCGATCACCCTGAGCCACAGCCGGGGCGACCGCGCCTTGGCCTCGGCCATCAGCAGATCGGCCACCCCGCTGCCACGTGCATCCGGAACGAGGTAGAGCGCGCAGATCTCCTCGCCATGACGGGCAAGGAAACCCACCACGGCGCCGGCGTATTCCGCCACCGTCACCCAGCCCAGCGCGATCATCACATCGCAATGGGCGATCGCCTCGGCCCCCGAATGGTGATCGGGCATCCAGTCGGTATCGCGCTGGAAGCGATGCAGGATATCCCCCATCGCCCCGGCATCGAGCGGCCGGGCGGCGCGCAGGAAAAGGCTCACAACCGGTCTCCGATCAGGAATTGCGCAGCGCGGTCCAGCCGGATGTGCGGTGGCCCGTCGCCTGGATGCAGCGCCAGCGGCGCCGGGGCAAAGCGCATCAGCCCGTAGTCGGCGCCGAGCCAGGAGCGCGCGCCCTGGCGCGCCGGGGCGAGAAGCTGCGCCGGATCCTCCGGCAGCTCTCCCGGATAGAACGCCGCCTGCCGGCCATCCTCCAGCAGCCGGCCGCGCACACAGGCCAATTGCTGCCCCTCATGCTCGCGCATTTCCTCGGTGGTGGTGCGCAGCGCGGCGATGGCCATCGCCGCCGTCTCCGCCCCGGCGAATTGCGCACGATCCCGGGCACTGCGGGTCAGCGCCTCCATGATCGCGGTCAGCCGGGCGTGCTGGCTGTGGTGCAGGTGATCGGCCTTGGTGGCCGCAAACAGGATGCGATCGACCCGCTTGCCGCGCCAGAGCCGGGTCAGGAAGGCGTTGCGACCGGGGCGGAAGGCGCCCAGGATGCCCTCCATCGCGCGGCGCAGATCCTCGACCCCCTGCGGGCCGGCATGGATCGCCCCCAGCGCATCGACCAGCACCACCTGCCGGTCGATGCGGGCGAAATGATCGTGGAAGAAGGGTTTCACCACCTTGGCCTTATAAGCCTCGAACCGTCGCTCCATCTCGCGCAGCAGGCTACCGCGCCGGCTGGCGCCCTCGGGGATCGGCGCGAAGGTCAGGACGGGAGAGCCGGCCAGATCGCCCGGCAGCAGGAACCGCCCCGGCGGGATGCAGTCATAGGACCCGCTGCCCTGTGCGCTGTCGAGATAGGCGGTAAAGCTGCGCGTCAGCGCCTGCGCCACCGGTTCGTCCAGCGCGGCATCGGGATCGGCGGCACGGGCCTGATCCAGATAGGGCTGCGCCTCGGGCCGATGGGCCAGCCGGTTCAGCGCATCCTCCGCCCAATCGCGATAGGACATGTCCAGAAGCGCCAGGTCAAGCAGCCATTCGCCCGGGTAATCGACGATATCGAGATGCACGGTCCGCGGCCCCTGCAGCCCCGCCAGCAGCCCCGAGGGCCGCACCCTGAGCGACAGCCGGAGTTCCGAGATCGACCGGGTGCTTTCCGGCCAATGAGGGGTCGGGCCGGTTAGCGCCGCCAGATGCTCCTCGAACTCGAACCGGGGGACGGTGACATCGGGTTGCGGTTGTAGAAAGGCGGCCTCGATCCGCCCCTCCTGCGCCGCCACCAGCCCGGGCATCCGCCCGCGGTCCAGCAGGTTCGCCACCAGAGAGGTGATGAAAACCGTCTTGCCCGAGCGGGCCAGCCCGGTGACCCCGAGCCGGATGACCGGTTCGAAGAAGGTTTCGGCAATGCGCCCGCCGAGGCTTTCGACCCCGCGCGCAACCTCATCCGCCAGATCGGTGATGATCAAATCCGTCTCCCACCTCAATGCCCGTCCAAGATAGGCACGCCCGCGCCCGGGGCCAAGCGGGACTTGCCCGCGCCGGCGCGCCGCGCTACTGCCCGGGCCATGCCACGTTACGCGTTGAAAGTCGAATATCAGGGCGCCCCCTTTGCCGGCTGGCAGAGGCAGAAGGAACATCCCTCGGTCCAGGGCGCAATCGAAGAGGCGCTGGCGCGGCTGCAGCCCGGCCCCCATACCATCGCCGCCGCCGGGCGGACGGATGCCGGGGTTCACGGTCTGGGTCAGGTCGCCCATTGCGATCTGACCAAGGACTGGGATCCGTTCCGCCTGTCAGAGGCGCTGAATTACCATCTGAAGCCGCAGCCCGTCGCCATTGTCGCCGCCGCCCGGGTCGATGATGACTGGCACGCACGGTTTTCGGCGCTGGAGCGGCAATATCTGTTCCGTATCCTGGTCCGCCGCGCGCCGGCGACCCATGACGCGGGGCAGGTCTGGCAGATCAATCATCCGCTCGATGTCAAAGCGATGCAGGCCGGCGCCGATCTACTGCTGGGGCGGCATGATTTCACCACCTTCCGCAGTTCGATCTGCCAGGCGGCGAGCCCAGTGAAGACGCTGGACGAATTGCGGGTCGAGGCCGTTGAGGGGTTCTCAGGCCCCGAGATCCATTTCCACGTGCGCGCGCGGTCATTCCTGCACAATCAGGTGCGCAGCTTTGTCGGCACGCTGGAACGCGTCGGCGCCGGCGCCTGGGCGCCCGAGGATGTGCGCGCGGCACTCGAGGCGCGCGACCGCGCTGCCTGCGGCCCGGTCTGTCCGCCGCAGGGCCTGTATCTGGCGCGGGTAGGCTATCCCACCGATCCCTTCGCGACTTAGCCGCGCAACAGGATCACTCACGCCGCTCGGCGCGGCGCCGCGAGAAGCCGCCTCAGGCTGCGGTGCGCGGGGCTTCCAGCAGCTCGATCTCGACAAAGGCGCATTCGAAATCATTGGGGTTGATCACGTCATGCTCTGCCCCGAGCGGCTTGTAATAGGGCACGCCGTTCTGCACCGGCCACTGGATCACCTCACCGTCCGGCAGATGGATTTCCAGAAACCCGTCGAACAGCGGCACCACGACATAGTCGTATTCATGCCGATGCCAGCCGGTGCTGTCGCCGGGCGCCTTGAACCGCCATTCGGTAACGCGGACACGCTCGTTGTCGATCATGGCTGTGGCCAGGGCCGATCCGCCTTCGGAACACATGGGAAACCTCGCTGTTGTTTCAGCGAAGCCTAGGGGCGCCCAATCTCCTGACATATAGCCACTTTTTCAGTGTCGAGCAGGCCAGTTTGATGCGCCCCGCCCGGATGAAAATCACTTGCCCCCGGGAGGAAGACGCACACCGGCGGCGAGCCACACGTCCTTGCTTCTGTACTCTCAGCCCGGCGGCGCCCGTCAGCCCGCACCGACGACGCTGATGAGGAACCGCCCCCCTGATGTCCTCGCCCACGGCGCAAACCGAATACAGGAGGCGCGGCCTCATCTCGCCCCGACCGCCAACAGAGACGCCGCCTCCCTCTGGCGGTCGAAGGATCGTTGAAGGCCTGGCAATCCGGACATGAGCCACAATTTCCGATCCAGCCTGCCGCCGATCACCACCCCATCATTGCCGTCACCATCGCCAACCCGCCATATCGGCTCTGGTCCATGGCACCATGCCAGTTTCGCGAATCCGGCATGATACCTCTGGCGCCACAGGTCACATGTTCGCTCAGGTCGAGACCCAAGCCGCAATGCCCTGCTGCGCGGACCAGCCCCCGATCCTCACCGGTCCGGGCGTTACTCAGCCTCGGCCAGCGTCAGTGAAATCGGATCGAGCCCGTCAATCCCCCCGGTCATGACATCGCCCGCCACCACCGGCCCGACGCCCGCCGGCGTGCCGGTCATGATCAGATCGCCCGGCCGCAAGTGATAATATTTCGACAAATCGGCGACGATCTCGGCCACATTATGGATCATGTCACCCAGACGCGCATCCTGCCGAACCTCGCCATTCACTTCCAGATGAATGCGCTGCGGCCCGATATCACCCAGTTCCGCCGCCCTGGTCAGCGGTGCGAAAACGGCCGATCCCTCGACATCCTTGCCCAGGTCCCAGGGCCGCCGCTTGTCCTTGCCCAGTTGCTGCAGATCGCGTCGCGTCATGTCGAGCGCGCAACCATAGGCATAGATCGCATCCGCCGCTTCCGCTGCCGAGACCCGGAACACCGGTTTGCCGATCGCCAGCACCAGCTCCATCTCGTAATGGAAATCCCCGGTCCCCGGAGGATAGGGCAAGATTTCCCCGCTCATCAGCGTCGCCTGCGCCGATTTGGTGAAATAAAACGGCGCCTCGCGATCAGGCTCCACCCCCATCTCGATGGCGTGGGCAGCATAGTTGCGACCGACGCAGAAAATCCGGCCCACCGGATATTCCGCCGCCTCTCCCTTGACGGGAATGGAACGAACCACGGGCGGTTCAAACAGATATTGGGTCATTTGCTACGTTCCTCCTGAAAGCCCGTTCAGACTGCTGCAGATGGCGCCCGGCACGACCTGCCCCCGATGGCACGCGCCTCAAGGGCATTGGCCCGGACCGCCCTCCCCGGCGCATACCCCCAAAGTCAGGTATGGAAAAGCACCCCTCGCCCCGGCATGCGCCCGCAAAGGTCCGTGCCGGGGCGCCCCCCGGGCAGACCTCAGCCCAGCAAGACCGCCATCCGCCTCAGCGCCAATTCATAGCCCTGAATGCCAAAGCCCGCGATCACCCCTTCGGCCCGCAGCGAGACATAGGAGTGATGCCGGAAGCTTTCACGCTTGTGGACATTGGAGATATGCACCTCCAGCACCGGCCCGTCGAAAGCGCTCAGCGCATCGAGAATCGCCACCGAAGTATGGGTATAGGCGGCAGGATTGATGATGATCCCCGCCGCTGCCTCGCGGGCCCGATGGATCATCTCGACGATCTCGCCCTCGTGATTCGACTGATAAAGCGCCGTCTCCAGCCCAAGCTCCATCGCCAGCGTGGCGCAGCTGCGCGCCACATCCTCCAGCGTGTCATGCCCATAGATCTCGGGCTCGCGCTTGCCCAGAAGGTTCAGATTGGGCCCGTTGAGGATATGAATGGTCCGGCTGCGCATGGCACTGTCCTGTCGTCTGTCTGCCCCTTCAGACTATCTCGCGGGGCGTGAAACCGAAACCGGAAACCGCCCGCTTACACCGCCGCCAGAAGCGTTTCGACCAACTCAGGAAAGGCCTCATAGGCATCGAAACGCGCGCGCTGCGGCAATGCCTCTACAGGCGACTTGCGGTATCCTTCGGTGAACAGCAGGAAATCCACACCGGCGCGCCGCGCGGCCTCCGCATCGAACTCGCTGTCCCCGACATAAAGCGACACCTCAGCCCCCAGCCCGGCAAAGGCCGCATGCAACGGCGCCGGATCGGGCTTTTTCACCGCCAGCGTATCGCCACCGATCAGCACGTCGAAATAGGGCGCCAACCCCAGCGCCGCCAGGATGTGACGCGCCGGCGCCTCGGGCTTGTTGGTGCAAACCCCCAACACATGCCCCTGCCCCCGCAACTGCCCAAGCGCAGCGATCACCCCGGGAAACACCCGGGTCCGCTCGGTACTCTCGGCGCCATAGACCTCGACCATCCGCGCCACCAAGGCCGCGTGTTGCGCCATCGGCAGATCGCGTGCCTGCATTGCCTGCTCCATCAGTGGCGGGATACCGCCACCGATGAACCGGATCACGCTGGCCAGATCAAAGGGTGTCGCCCCCGCCTCGGCCATCACATCGTTCAACGCTGCCTGAATATCCGGCGCGCTGTCCACCAATGTGCCATCCAGATCGAAAACAATCGCCGCCATGGGCCGTTCCCCTCTCTCCTCACCCCCCGATCGCCGCGCTTCGGCCTTTTTCTGGCCGGAAATATCCCGGGGGCAGGCCGCAGGCCGTTGGGGGGCAGAGCCCCCCTTTGCACTCAGCCGGTGTCAGCCGGCCTGATGATAGGCCGTGATCCGATCGACCTCTTCGGTCGAGCCGAAAACCAGCGGCGTGCGCGCATGCAGCTTGTCAGGCACCTGATCCAGCAGCGCCAGCCGTCCGGTGGTGGCGCGCCCGCCCGCCTGCTCGATCAGAAAGGCGATCGGCGCGCATTCATAGACCATCCGCAGCCGGCCCGCCTCATAGCCCTTGCGGCTGTCCGACGGGTAGAGGAACACGCCACCGCGCGACAGGATGCGATGCGTCTCGGCCACCAAAGAGGCAACCCAGCGCATGTTGAAATTCTTGCCCAAGGGGCCCGCCTCGCCTTTCTGGCAATCGGTGACATAGGCCTGCACCGGGGCCTCCCACCGCAGCGTGTTCGAGGCGTTGATGGCGAATTCCTTGGTCGCCGCCGGGATCGGCTTGGGGCTGGCGACCGGCTTGAACACCCGGTCTGCAGGATCCAGCACAAAGGTCAGCACGCCGGCGCCGAAGGTGACCACCAGCGCCGTCATCGGCCCATAGACCACATAACCGCCAGCCAGTTGCTCGCGCCCGGGGCGCAGGAAGGTCTCGGCGCCGCCGGCCTGCGCCGTCCGGATCGAGAAGATGGTGCCGATCGACACGTTGACGTCGATGTTGGACGATCCGTCAAGCGGATCGATCGCCAGACCCAGCGTGCCGTCGGCATCGATCTCGACCACATCGTCCTGCTCTTCGGACGCGTACCAGCGCACCCCGGTGCCCGGCAGCGCGGCGGCAAAGGCCTCGTCCGCCATCACGTCCAGCGCCTTCTGGTTGTCGCCGTCCGAATTGTTGCCGACCTCTGCCGCCAGCGATCCACCGCCCAGGGGTCCGCGGGCGATGGTCAGGGCCAGATCGGCAGAGACGCGCGCCAGCGCCTGCATCGGGGCGACCAGCGCCTCGGGAATGCTGCCTGCGGGCGCGATAAGGCTGGGGGTGGTGGTCAAGGTCTGGTCCTCCGTCCTCGGGATGGCTGAAACTCGCGGTTCCTGACCTATAGGGAATTCCGGCGCCGGAAAAGCGGATTAGCAGCAGCGCCGGGGAATTTCGGCCCGATCCGGTGCAGGGACACGCACCGGCGCCACCAGAGCGGCACCACTTCGCCGCCCCGTAACCCGACAAAAATACTCGGATTGACAAAGGCGAGAAAATTTGTCAGTTATCAACTCATCCAGCCAGTCCGGAGCCCCGGATCAGCCAGCCGAAGGAAATAGGGAACGCGCCCATGCACAGCCCGAATGCCCCCCGGCCCCTCAGTGACAGACTGGCCGGTACACCCGCCCAAGTGGCATCCGAAGTCTTCGGCATCCTCGGCGATGCCGGATTTTGGTCCGGGTTTTCCATGGACGCCGTGATCGACCGTATCGAGGCCGAAACGAGGATCAGGCGATGACCATTCAGACCACCGACACCATTCGCAGCATTACCGCGCAATCCGTCCCGGCGCATCAGGCCGAGATCCTGACCGGCGGCGGCAATCTGGCGCATATCACCCTGGGTGGCCAAATCTACACCCTGCGGATCACCCGCGCCGGCAAGCTGATTCTGACCAAGTAGTTCGCCCGGCCAGACCCTCCGGCGCGCAACAGAACGCGACGCATCGGCCACCTCCTGCTGCCTGTCGAATCCCCGACTCGGGATTGCAAAACATTCCATATTGTGCATCTGTATCGGGATGAATGAGGGTAGTGAGGAGTGGCGATGCGGACGTTCATTTTGGGAACCGCACTGACGGTTCTGGTGGCCGCCTCCATGGCGACCGCGGCAGAGCAACCGGTCGAGCGGCACGAGATCACCGAATGGAAAGCCGTCTTCGGACGGATCGAGGCGCGCGACCAGATCAGCGCACGCAGCCGGATCGGCGGCACTTTGGTGTCGATCGACGTGACCGAGGGCAGCACTGTCAGCGAAGGTCAGGTGATCGCAACCGTGCACGACCCCAAGCTGGCGCTGCAGCTCGAAGCCTCGCAGGGGACTATCGACGCGCTGCAATCGCAGCTCGACAACGCCCGGACCGAACTCAAGCGTGGCGAAAACCTGCAAGATCGCGGCGTGATCACCAACCAGCAGCTCGACAGTCTGCGTACCAATGTCAGCGTACTGGAAAATCAGATCGCCGCGGCCGTCGGTGACCGGCGGGTGATCGAAGAGCAGGCCGCCGAAGGTGCCGTGCTGGCACCGATCGCCGGCAAGGTCCTGGATGTCCCGATCACCAAGGGCACGGTTCTGCTGTCGGGCGAGACCGTCGCCTCGATCGGCGGCGGTGGCTTCTTCCTGCGTCTTGCCGTGCCCGAGCGCCACGCCCCCTATCTACGCGAGGGCATGGACATCCGGATCGGATCGAATGGCGACGACCGCGCCGGTCGGCTGGCCAAGGTCTATCCCGAAATCGACAACGGCCGCGTCATCGCCGATGTCGAGGTCGAGGGGCTGAACAGCGATTTCGTCAACGCCCGGGTTCTGGTCAGCCTGCCGGTCGGCAAGCACGAGGCCCTGCTGGTGCCCGCCACCGCGATGATCACCCGGATGGGGCTGGACTTCGTCCCCATACGCCGCCCCGATGGCGCAATCGTGCATCGCGCCGTGGTTCCCGGCACCACGGTCACCCTGAATGGAACCCCGATGGTCGAGATCCTCTCGGGGTTGACCGATCGGGACATGGTGGTGACCGACCATGACTGACACCCCTGACGGCAAGGAAAAGGGGCTGGGCATCGCCGGCGGCCTGACCAGGACGTTCATCCGGTCTCCGCTGACGCCGCTGATGATCCTGGCCGCGCTGATGGTCGGGCTGGTCTCGCTGATCAGCCTCCCGCGCGAGGAAGAGCCGCAAATTTCGGTGCCAATGGTGGATATCCATATCCAGGCACCCGGATTGCGGGCCGAAGATGCCGCCAAGCTGGTGACCGAACCGATGGAAACCATCGTGCGCGGCATCGGAGAGGTGGAGCATGTCTATTCCACCTCGACCGACGATTACGCCATGGTCACCGCGCGCTTCCTGGTCGGCACCAACGCCGATTCCGCGATCCTGCGGGTGCATGACAAGGTGCGCGCCAATATGGATCAGATCCCGGTCGGGATAAGCGAGCCGCTGATCGTCGGCCGCGGCATCGACGATGTCGCCATCGTGACCCTGACATTGACGCCGAAACCCGGTGCCGAGGCAATGACCGCCAATGACCTGACCCGCGTCGCGCGTGAATTGCAGGTCGAAATGGCCAAGGTCCAGGACGTGGGGCTGACCTATATCGTCGGCGAAAGTCCCGATGCCATCCGCATCGCCCCCGACCCGGACAGGCTGGCACTGTTCGGGGTAACGTTGCAGGGGCTGGCGGCCAAGGTGAAGGCCGCGAACGAAGCCTTCTCGACCGGTCGGGTGCGCGACAAGGGGCAGCAAATCCCGCTGGTCGCCGGCGAAACCCTGCAGGCCCCCGCCGAGATCGGCAATCTGCTGCTGACCACCCGCGACAACCGCCCAGTCTATGTCCGCGACGTGGCCGATATCAGCTTCGTGCCCGATACCTCGGACAAGATCGTCAGCAACATCGCCCGTGACGGCAACGGCGGGCTGCGCCGCACCCCGGCCGTCACCCTGGCGGTGGCCAAGCGCGCCGGCGCCAATGCCGTGGTGGTCGCCGAACAGATCCTCCACCGCGTCGATCTGCTGAAAGAGACACTGATCCCGGAAAACGTCGCGGTCGAGGTGACGCGCGATTATGGCGAGACCGCTAATGAGAAGGCGAACGAGCTTCTGTTCCACCTCGGCCTCGCCACCATCTCGATCGTGGCGCTGGTGTTCTTCGCCATCGGCTGGCGCGAAAGCATCGTGGTGGCCATCGTCATCCCGGTGACCATCCTGCTGACGCTCTTTGCCGCCTGGATCATGGGCTACACGCTGAACCGGGTGTCGCTCTTTGCGCTGATCTTCTCGATCGGCATCCTGGTCGACGACGCCATCGTGGTGATCGAGAACATCGCCCGCCACTGGGGCCTGCCGGAAAAGGGCGACCGCGCCGAAAAGGCCGTGCGCGCAGTGGCCGAGGTTGGCAACCCCACCATCGTCGCCACCCTGACCGTGGTGGCGGCGCTGCTGCCGATGCTTTTCGTCTCGGGCATGATGGGGCCCTATATGTCGCCGATCCCGGCGAATGCCTCGGCGGCAATGATCTTCTCGTTCTTCGTGGCGGTGATCATCACCCCCTGGCTGATGCTGAAGGTCGCCGGCCACGCGCCGCTGCATGCACATGACGGCGCCGGCCATGGCGGTCGGTTGGGCAAGATTTATGCCTCCGTCGCGCGGCCGATCCTCAAGACCAAGGGCCGCGCCGGTCTCTTCCTGCTGGTGGCGGCCGGGCTCAGCTTCGGGTCGATGACGGCCTTCTACACCAAACACGTGACGGTCAAGCTGCTGCCCTTCGACAACAAGTCAGAACTGGCGGTGATGATCGACCTGCCCGAAGGGTCCCCGGTCGAGGCCACCGACGCAGTGGCCCAGGACGTGGCCCGGGTGATCATGGATCTGCCCGAGGTGATCTCGATCCAGACCCATGCGGCGGCGGCCTCCCCCTTCAACTTCAACGGGCTGGTGCGCCACTACTATCAGCGCGCCAATCCGGAACAGGGCGATCTGCAGGTCAATCTGACCCCCAAGGGTGACCGCGACCGCTCCAGCCACGAGATCGCGCTGGATATCCGCGACCGGATCGCCAAGGTGGCGGTGCCCGCCGGCACCGTACTCAAGACGGTCGAACCGCCCCCCGGCCCGCCGGTGATCTCGACCCTGCTGGCCGAGGTCTATGGCCCCGATGCCGAAACCCGCCGCGAGGCGGCGCGACTGATCCGCCAGGCGTTCGAGGCGGTGCCCTATATCGTCGACGTCGATGACAGCTTCGGCAGCCAGAGCCGGCGATTGCGCGCCACCGTCTCGACCGACCAGACCGAATTCTTCGGGGTGGACGAAGGCGATGTCTTCTCGACCATCCAGATCCTCAATGGCGGCACCACGGTGGGCTACTCCCATCGCGGTGACGGTCGGCGCCCGATCCCCATCGTGGTCGAGCGCGACAAGACCCACAAGGTGGTCGACGAAAGCTTCCTGACCACGCCGATCCCGGCCAATGTCCTGCCCGGCGCCCGCGGCGTCGTGGAACTGGGCGACGTGATCGACCTGAAGGAGGAAAAGGTCTCCTACCCGATCTTCCGCCATAACGGGCGCACCGCCGAGATGGTCCAGGGCGAACTGGCCGGCCAGTTCGAGGCGCCTCTTTACGGCATGATCGCAGTGGCCGACCAGATCGAGAAAATGGACTGGCCCGACGGCACCAAACCCACCATCTCACTGCATGGCCAACCCGAGGACGAAAGCCATGTGACGCTGCTGTGGGACGGCGAGTGGGAGGTGACATGGGTCACCTTCCGCGACATGGGCGCCGCCTTCGGCATCGCCCTGGTGGGGATTTACATCCTGGTGGTGGCGCAATTCGGATCGTTCCGGCTGCCGCTGGTGATCCTGACGCCGATCCCCCTGACCTTCCTCGGCATCATCGGCGGCCATTGGCTGTTCAACGCCCCCTTTTCGGCCCCCTCGATGATCGGCTTCATCGCGCTCGCGGGCATCATCGTGCGGAACTCGATCCTGCTGGTGGACTTCATCCGCCATGAGGGTCGACCCGACACGCCGCTGGTCGAAACGCTGATCCTGGCCGGCTCGATCCGGTTCAAGCCGATCCTGCTGACCGCCGTGGCGGCGATGATCGGCGCGGTGGTGATCCTGGCCGACCCGATCTTCCAGGGGCTGGCGATCTCGCTCCTGTTCGGTCTGCTGACCTCGACCCTGCTGACGGTGCTGGTGATCCCGGCGATCTACCGCGTCTTCAAGACCTGAGGCGGCAGGCGAAATAAACGCGAAACGCCCGGGGGTTTCCCCGGGCGTTTTCATTTGATCGCAGCGTTTCGCGGCCCTTCTGGCTCCGCCCGGAGCGGGCTGAAACGGTCCCCCGGGGCATTCTTCCCGGTCTTTTTCTGGCCCAAAATATCCCCGCCGGAGGCCTGCGCCGCAGGCGCAGT
The DNA here is from genome assembly GCF_000429365.1 of Pseudodonghicola xiamenensis DSM 18339. GTDB lineage: Bacteria > Pseudomonadota > Alphaproteobacteria > Rhodobacterales > Rhodobacteraceae > Pseudodonghicola > Pseudodonghicola xiamenensis. The sequence goes on from NZ_AUBS01000002.1 coordinate 81,289, forward strand.
CAGGACATGACGACGACGCTCAGCGCAGCCGCTTGATCAGGGCCGAGGTGTCCCAGCGCGCGCCGCCCATGTTCTGCACATCCTTGTAGAATTGATCGACCAGCGCGGTCACCGGCAGGCTGGCGCCGATCTCGTTGCCCGTGGCCAGGCAAATCCCCAGATCCTTGCGCATCCAGTCGATGGCAAAGCCATGGTCGAACTTGTCGTCGATCATGGTGCCATGGCGGTTGACCATCTGCCACGATCCGGCCGCCCCGCCTGCGATCACCTCGACCACAGCGCGCCCGTCAAGGCCCGCCTTCTCGGCGAAGGCCAGGCCTTCGCTCAGCGCCTGGACCAGGCCCGCGATGCAGATCTGGTTGACCATCTTGGTCAATTGCCCGGCGCCGCTTTCCCCCAGCCGCTTGATCGACTTGCCATAGGCCTGCATCACCGGCTCCGCCGCCGCATATTGATCGGCATCGCCGCCGCACATGATCGACAGCACGCCGTTCTGGGCCCCCGCCTGCCCGCCAGAGACCGGCGCATCGACAAAGCCGAGGCCTGCAGCCTTGGCCGCCGCATACATCTCGGCGGTGACCTTGGCCGATACGGTGGTGTGATCGACAAAGAGCGCGCCGGGCTTCATCCCCGCGAAGGCGCCCGCGTCGCCGATGCAGACCTGGCGCAGATCATCATCATTGCCAACGCAGGCCATGACGAAATCGGCACCTGCCACGGCCTCAGCCGGCGTCGGGGCCGAGGTGCCGCCATGCTCCTTTACCCAGGCCTCGGCCTTGGCCGCAGTGCGGTTATAGACCGTCACCTCATGCCCCGCCGTCACCAGGTGGCCGGCCATCGGATAGCCCATCACCCCCAGCCCCAGAAACGCAACCTTCGCCATATCGTCGTCCTTTCGGTCATTCGCTCTGCCGCCCCGCCCGCCCTGCGCGGGGGGGGGGGGGGCGCTGATGTCATGGCCGGACCCTAGCGGCATCCGCAGCGCGGAGCAAAGCCCACAACCTCGCTTGCCCTCGTTTCACAAATCTGAAACAAAACTATCACCAAATAGTCTTCTGCCGGCGCTAGTGGCGAAAACAGTCTGATCCACAGCCGCGTGCAACCGCACATGGCCTGCCGGAAATCATGAACCGCTCATGGAGGAATGACGATGAGCTTCTCGCGCCGTAATGCCCTGAAACTGACCGCCGCCGCCGTCGCCGCCCCTGCGGTGCTGCGCGCCACGGACGCTCTGGCCTCTTCGGGCAGTGTCAAGGTTCTCGCCTGGCAGGATTACATCCAGCCCAATATCGCCGAGAAATTCGAATCCGACACCGGCATCAAGCTGGAACTCACCACCTTCGGGTCGAACGACGAGGCGATCTCGACCGTGCAGGCCAGCGGCGGCAAGGGGTTCGACGTGGTATTCCCCTCGATCACCAATGCGGCGGGCTATACCGACGCCCATGGCGAAAGCCTCTTCGCACCGGTCCCGGCCGCGGTGAAAAGCAGCGCTATCATCCCCTCGTTCCTGCGTGACAGCGCCACGCTGGGCGGGGTGCATGCGGGCGAACAGATCCTGCTGCCCTTCGACTGGGGCACCGAGGGCGTCACCCTGAACCGCGCCAAGCTGAACATCGCCGATGCCGATATCTCCTTCGGCGATCTCTTCCTGCAGCCGCAGGCCAAGGGCAAGGCGTCGTTCCGGCAGAAATCCTCTCTGATCGGCGCCGGCCTCTATCTGGACGCGATTGGTGACGTCCCTTCGAACCGGATGCTGGACGTCTACAAATCCGAAGCCGATGCCGAACGCGTGTTCGACGGCATCGTGAAATGGATGCTGGCTCATAAGGAAAACTTCGGCGCCTTCTGGAACAATGCCACCGAAGCCTCCGCCGCCTTCAAAGAGGCCGGCTGCGTCATCGGCCAGACTTGGGACACCACCGGCCTGCTGCTGAACCGCGAGAATTCGGATTTCGTCTATCGCGCGCCGAAAGAGGGCATCATCACTTGGCTCGACAGCTTCGGCATGCTGAAAGGCGCACCGAACAAGGAGCAGGCGGTCGCCTTCATGAACTTCATGCTGCAGCCTGAAGTGGGTGGCATGTTCGCCAACAACACCGGCTACAACTCGGCCGTGGCCGGCGCTGCCGAATTCACCACCAACGAATACCGCAAGCAGTTCAACGAGGTTTATACCCCGGCAGTTCTGGGCAACATGTGGTGGTGGCAAGCGGATACGCCGTTCTACGCGCCGACCGTCAACAAATACGTCGAGATCCTGACCAACGCCTGAGGCACCGGATCAGAATGACCATGACACCCGGGCGGGGGCCACAGCCCCCGTCCGGATCGTTTAGAAGACTGCCCCCCAGAAAATCCTGTGAAGAGAAAAGGGAACGACATGCGCGGCAAGGATGTGGTTCTTGAAGGCGTCGGGATCACCTATCCCAACGGCTTCACTGCGGTGCAGCCCACCGATCTGCGGATCGAGGCAGGTGAGTTCTTTTCGATCCTTGGCCCCTCGGGCTGCGGCAAGACGACGATCCTGCGCGCGGTCTCGGGCTTTGTCGACCCGACCCAGGGCCGCATCCTGATCGGTGGCGAGGATCAGGCCGGCATCGGCCCCAACGCGCGACCGACCGCACTGATCTTCCAGAACCTGGCGCTGTTTCCCTTGATGCCGGTCTGGGAGAACGTCGCCTTCGGGCTGGAGGCGCGCGGCATCGGCAAGCGCGCCCGGCGAGCCCGCGCGCAGGAGCTTCTGGAACTGGTCGCGCTTGGCGACCAGGGCGACAAGATGCCGGGCGAGTTGTCGGGCGGTCAGCGCCAGCGCGTCGCCATCGCCCGCGCCCTGGCGGTGGAGCCCGCGGTTCTGCTGCTGGACGAACCTCTCTCGGCGCTCGATCTCAAGCTGCGCCAGCACATGCGGGCCGAGCTGCGCGATATTCAGAAAAAGACCGGCGTCACCTTCATCTATATCACCCATGACCAGGGCGAAGCGCTGACCATGTCCGACCGCATCGCGGTGATGAACGCAGGGGTGGTCGAACAGGTGGGCACCGCGGATCAGATCTATGGCGCGCCGGCCACCGCCTTCGCCGCCTCTTTCGTCGGCGAAAGCAACATGATCGCCGGCCGGGTGCTGGAGGTGCGCGACGGCCATGCCCTGATCGAGACCGCGCTTGGCCAATTGGTCGGGCGCAACCCAGCCGGATTGGGCGCCGGGGCGGCCGCCATGCTTTTCGTCCGCCCCGAAGCGATGCGGATCGGGCACGGAGAGAACGCGATGGCGGCACAGCTCTTGCGGCGTGATCTCGAGGGCGCCTTTCTGAACCTCTTCTTCCACGCCGCCGGTCACGAACTGGCGGTGCATGTCACCAATGACGGCAGCCGACCCGACATGGCCCCGGGCGAGGAACATCGACTGGGCTTTGCCGCCGCTGCCGCCGTGGTGCTGCCCGAGGGGCCGCTGGCGCGCACCGGGCAGGAGCTTGCGGCGCAATGACGTCGCTGCTGCGGGGATACGGGCGCGGGCTGGTTCTGGCCTTCTTCGCGCTGGTGCTGATCTGGGGGCTGGTACTGATCATCCTGCCGCAGCTCACAATGCTGGAAAGCGCGCTGACGCCGCCGCGCCAGGCCCTGGCCAGTTCGGTGGTGCTGGAACTGCGGCGCGATGCGCAGACCTGCGCTCTGGTGCTCGACCGCTACAAGGACCCCGCGCCGGCAAGCTCCGGTGGGCTGGCGATCCCCTCGCCCTCGATAATGGCAATGCCCAGCCCCTCGGGCCAGGCGACACCGACGATCTCGGGCGGAGGCAGCTCCGGCGCGCGGCCCTATATCCTACAATGCGATCGTGCCACCACCCACCGGCAACTGCCGAACGGCGCCTGGATCGACGAGTCTCAGGGCCTGCCGGCGCTTTCGGTGCGGGAAAGCGATCCGATCCCGCAGCAGATCGAGACCGCGCATGAGATCGCCACGCTGGCGCAGGGCCTGTTCGAGCGGCTGAAACAGCAGGAGGCTGCGGCCTTCCCCTATTCCACCGGCAATTTCGCCACGCTGCTGGCCCCCAGGCTGATCCCGCTGCCCGCCGATCAGCGCGCGGCGGAAGAGGCGAAACTGTCGAACCGCCTCTATCGCCTGCTGGGGTTGCGGTTCGATCAGGGGGGCGAGACCTTCGAACGCCTTGGTATGACCACGCTGGTGCGCACGCTGACCTTCGCGGTGATGGCGACCGCGCTGGCGTTGGTGATGTGCTATCCCATCGCCTACAAGGTCGCGCTTGCCACCCCGCCGGAGCGTGCTGTCTGGCTGTTTCTGGGCCTGGTGATCCCCTATGCCATCGTCGAGCTGATGCGGATCTATGCCTGGACCACGATCATCGACAATCAGGGGCTGATCAACGGGCTGTTGCTGCAGGCCGGGCTGATCGCCGAACCGATCCAGTTCAAGCGGATGGCCGGCACCATCTTTCTGGTGATCGTCTATACCTATGTGCTGTTCATGGTCTTCCCGATCTTCAACGTGATGTCGACGCTCGACCGTAACCAGATCGAGGCGGCGCGCGATCTGGGCGCGGGGCCCTTCAGGGTGCATCGCCGGATCATCATCCCGCATGCCAAGCCGGGCATCGCAGTGGGCTGCATCGCCACCTTCATGCTGGCCGCCGGCGCCTTTTCGGTGCCCCGGATCATCAGCCGCGGGTTGCAGGCGGAATGGTTCAGCCAGACCATCTATAACAAGTTCTTCGAATCCGAAAATTCCAACGTCGGCGCCGCCTACAGCTTTGCCTATACGCTGGTCTGCTTCGTGCTGGTGGCGCTGTTCATGTGGATCATGCGTACCCGGCTGAAGGATTTCGCGAGGGTGCAATGACCGCCAACCGCCTGCTCTCTGCCTATACCTGGGCCTTCCTGATCTTCATGTTCGGACCGCTGATCCTGATGGTCGTCAGCTCGTTCAACGATGTCTCACCGCCCTCGGTCACCGAATGGCACGGGCTGACCGGCAAGTGGTACGCCTTTTTCTGGATGCCGGAGGAGGCGCTCAGGGCCGACCCGGTGCTGCGCGCGCTGGACCGCGACCGGTTCATCGGCTGTTTCGGCAATTCGCTGACCGTGGCCGGGGTGGTGGTGCCGCTGTCGCTGGCCTTGGGACTGGCGGGCGCCGTTCTGCTGACCCGCTGGCGGTCACGGGCGAACGGCGTGCTCTGGTGGGTGCTGCTGTCGCCGATGCTGGCACCGGGCATCGTTCTGGGCCTGTCAGCCCTGGTGTTCTGGGGGCGGCTTGGCGTCAATGCCGGGCTCTTCACCATCATTATGGCGCAGGTCACCTTCGTCGCCGGCTATCCGATGCTGATCCTGATGGCGCGACTGCAACGCCAGCCGATCGAGCTGGAAGAGGCGGCGCTCGATCTGGGGGCGACACCGCTGCGGGTGTTCCGCCGGCTGACCCTGCCCTATCTGGCGCCAGCACTGATTTCGGCCGGGGTGATCGCCTTCATGGCCTCCATGGAGAATTACAACACCACCATGTTCGCCAAGGGCGGCGCCTGTACCTTCTCGACCGAGATCGGCGCCATGGCGCGCAATCCCAACGGCCACCCGCCGGTGATCAACGCAGTGGGCACGGTGATCATCCTGCTGACGGTGGCGGCGGCACTGGCGCATACCTTCCTGAGCCGGCGCGAGGGGCGGAAGGCGGAGTAGGAGGAGGCTTGCGCCTCCTGCCTCCGGCGGCCGTATTTGCATCGAGAAGAAGCTGCAGGCGCCCTTGTCTTCCGCTGGCTCTGGGCGTCACATCGCAGTGCCCGCCCTGAAAGGATATCGCCGATGATCAAGGCCCGTTGCCATCCCGCGCTGGAACCGATCCTGCCGAAACCGATGGAGGCCGGCCGCGCCCTGCCCGACTGGCTGCGCGACATGCCCTCGGAGGTGGCGGCCCCCAGCCTCGGCGGCGAGAGCGTGCGCACCTTGAAGCATTGCCCGCCGCTGATCGACGCCCTGTCGCTGGGCGTGCTGATCCCGCTGGCGACCGATCTGAGCTTTGCCGAGGGCGAAGTGTCCTGGGACTGGGCGCCGCCGGTGCTGGAAGACGCGCGGATCAGCCGGGCACCGATCGGGGTGCATGTGCCGGAGCAGACAATGGGCGCGCCGTTTCGGATGGCACCGGGGCTGATCCTGAAGTTCATGAACTTCTGGACCCTGGAGGCGCCCGAGGGTTGGTCTCTCCTCTTCACCCATCCGCTGAACCGCGAGGATCTACCGTTCCGCACCTTGTCAGGAGTGGTCGACTGCGATCTCTTCCGTGACGGATATGTGCATTTCCCGGCGCTCTGGCAGGAGGCGGGGTTCACAGGCATCCTGCCCGCCGGCACCCCGGTGGCGCAGGTGATCGCGCTGCCGCGCGGGGCGCAGGGGCTGGAGACGGGGGTGATGGACCCCGCTGAGGTTGCCGCCAATCGCGCGGTGCAGACGGAGCTGCAGGAAGCGCGCGGCATCTATCGCCGACGCTTCCGGCACTGAGTGCTCAGGGCAGCTGCAGGGGTAACGTGCCTTTCGCGGTCTGCACCAGCGTCTTCAGGGCCAATGCCCGCGCCTCGGGCCGCGCGAGAAGCGCCGCGAGCAGATCGGCTGCCTCGGCATCCCCTGCTTCGGCTGCGGCGTGATAGAGCGCGGCATCGGCCTCCGGCTCTCCGGCCAGGGGAGCCCAGATCGCGCGGGCGCGGGTGAAACCGCCCCGCCGCAGCAGCACCCGGCCGAGGTTGCGCCGCGCGTCCATATCCCCGGGCACCAGTGCCAGCGCCCGATCGAAGCCACGTTCGGCACTGGCGAAATCCTCGGCCAGCAGGGCGGCGCGGCCCAGTTCGAACCAGGCGCGCGCATGGGTTGGATCAGCACCGGTGGCACGGGCAAGCCAAGTCATTGCCGGTGCCGCGCGGCCCTGTTCCAGATAAACCTTGCCGAGGTTGTAGAAGATCGCGGCTCCCGCGCCTCTGGCCCGGGCGGCGCGTTTCAGCACCGCCTCTGCCGCCGCCCAGTCGCCCGCCGCCAGCAGCGCGGGCAGTTTTTCCAGACCCGCCATCACGTGCCCTCACCTTGTTCCGATCACCGCAGGATAGTGCCCCAGCAGGACAGATTTGTCATCGGGCTCCCCTACTCGGATCTGGGTGAACCTCTCCGCGCTATGCCGCCCTGCCGGCGCGGATCATGGCCGATCTTGGCGACGACGGAAGAAGCGGCGTGGATAAACCGGCCGGTTTTCACTCAACCGGGCACGAGGCGGCCCCCTCCGGACCAGAAAAGTGACGTCGCGACGTCACGTTTCCACGGCGAATGGTCGATTGCCTTTGCCACCGCCGCCCGTAGTCTCTGCCGCAACGGAGGATGAGAGGGAGGAGCCAATCATGAGCCTTATCACAAAGACGTCTGCCTGGGCGCAGGACGAACACCACATGTTCGCCGATGCAGTGAGCAAATTCTACGATGCGGAACTGGTGCCTCATCTGGAGCGCTGGGTCGATCAGGGCGTGGTCGACCGCGCGTTCTGGAGCAAGGCGGGCGAGGCCGGCATCATGTCCGGCGCCATCGCCGAGGAATACGGCGGCGCCGGTGGCGGCATCGGCTTTGACGCGGTCACCGTCTACGAGCAGGGCGCGCGCGGCGATTCCGGATGGGGCTTTTCGATCCAGTCGATCGTGATGCACTATCTGGTGGCCTTCGCCACCGAGGAGCAGAAGCAGCGCTGGCTGCCCAAGCTGGTCACCGGCGAGATGGTCGGCGCCATCGCGATGACTGAACCCGGCACCGGATCGGATCTGCAGGCGGTGCGCACCAGTGCCGAGAAGGACGGCAATTCCTATCGGCTGAACGGTTCGAAGACCTTCATCACCAACGGGCACACCGCCGATCTGATCATCGTGGTCGCCAAGACCGACAAGACCGCAGGCGCCAAGGGCGTGTCGCTGATCGCGCTGGAGACCGAGGGCGCCGAGGGCTTCCGCCGAGGTCGCAACCTCAAGAAGCTGGGCATGAAGGCCAACGACACCGCCGAGCTGTTCTTCGAGGACGTCAAGGTGCCGATGACCAACCTGCTGGGCGGCGAAGAGGGCCAGGGGTTTTATCAGCTGATGCGGCAATTGCCCTGGGAGCGGCTGCTGATCGCGTTGACCGCGCTGGGGGTGATCGACTTCGCCATCGCCGAGACGGTGAAATACGTGCAGGAGCGCAAGGCCTTCGGCAGCCGGGTGATGGATTTCCAGAACACCCGCTTCAAGCTGGCCGAGGCCAAGACCAAGGCGGAACTGCTGCGCAGCTTCGTCAACGACTGCATCACCCGGCTCGAGGCCGGAGAGCTGGATGCCGCCACCGCCTCGATGGCGAAATACTGGGGCAGCCAGGTCCAGAACGAGGTAGTGCATGAATGCCTGCAGCTGTTCGGCGGCTATGGCTTCATGATGGAATATCCCATCGCGCGGCTCTACGGCGACAGCCGGGTGCAGATGATCTATGGCGGCACCAACGAGATCATGAAGGAACTGATCGCCCGCTCGCTCGATATCTGAGATCGTCGCGCGCCGTTACGTCACCAGCGGCGCGCGCCGTTGACAGCCTTTGCCCCCGCTGATCAACTTTTCCGCGAAAGAGACGGGGCGCGCAGCCCCCGGCGGAAAGGGAGGCCGCCGAGATCGGTGGGCGCGGGGAGAGGCGTCCGCAGCGCAGGGCATGCCCCGCCGCCAGACAGTTATCAGACCGCAATCAGACAGATGTGCCCGTTTCAGGGCCGGGCCCAGCGCCCGTTTCGGAGGAGACCCGCCAATGACCGAAGCCGCCTATATCTATGACGCCATCCGCACGCCCCGATCGAAGGGCAAGCCCGATGGCTCCCTGCACGAGGTCAAGCCCATCGACCTCGTCACCACGCTGCTGACCGAGATGCAGCAGCGCCATGATCTCGATACCGCGCGGGTCGATGACGTGATGATGGGCTGCGTCACCCCTGTGATGGAACAGGGCGCGGTGCTGCCGAAGATCGCGCTGCAAAAGGCCGGCTGGGACGAATCCGTGCCCGGCGCGCAGCTGAACCGCTTCTGCGCCTCAGGTCTCGACACCTTCAACACGGCCGCTGCCAAGATCGCCTCTGGCTGGGAGGACATGGTCTGTGCCGGCGGCTATGAAAGCATGTCGCGCGTTGCCATGGGCGCCGACGGCGGCCCCTTTGCCGAGGATCCCGGCACCTCGATCCAGACCGGTTTCGTGCCGCAGGGGATCGGTGCCGACCTGATTGCCACCCTTGGCGGCTGGGACCGCGACGCTGTCGACGCCTTCGCGCTGGAAAGCCAGAAGCGTGCGGCGCATGCCCGCGATTCGGGCTGGTTCGACCGCTCGGTCGTCACTGTGCGGGACGAGAACGGCATTGCCATTCTCGAGCGGGACGATTTCATCAAGCCTGGCACCGACATGCAGAAGCTCGGCGCGCTGAAACCCTCCTTCGCGGGACCGGGTGCCATCGGCTTTGACGCGGTGGCGCTGGCGAAATACCCCGAGGTCGAGCGGATCAACCACGTCCATACTCCCGGCAACTCCTCGGGCATCGTCGACGGCGCCTCTCTGGTGCTGCTCGGCAACGAACGTGCCGGCAAGGATCTGGGGCTGGAGCCGCGCGGCCGCGTCGTGTCGATCGCGCTGACGGCGACCGATCCCACCATCATGCTGACCGGGCCGGGCCCCGCGTCGCAAAAGGCGCTGGCCAAGGCGGGGCTGACCATCGACGACATCGATCTCGTGGAAATCAACGAGGCCTTCTCCTCGGTCGCGCTCAGGCTGCAACGCGATCTGAACGTGCCGGACGAAAAACTGAACGTGGTCGGCGGCGCCATTGCCATGGGCCACCCGCTGGGCGCCACCGGCGGTTGCCTGGTTTCGACCATGCTGGACGAACTGGAGCGGCGCAATCTGAAGCGCGCGCTGATCTGCATGTGCGTCGGCGGCGGCATGGGCATCGCCAGCATCATCGAGCGCGTCTGAGGGAGGGGAAACAGATGAGCGACTACACCTACGGCAACGATTACCACTATGACCGCGACGCCGACGGCATCGTCACGGTGACGCTGGACATGGCGGGGCAATCCGCCAACACGATGAACACCCGCTATATCCCGATGATGAACGAAATCCTCGGCCGGCTGCAGTCGGAAGAGGGGTTGGCCGGCGTCGTCATCGCCTCGGCCAAGAAGACCTTCTTTGCCGGCGGCGATCTGAACGGGCTGCGCGCCATCGAACGCGCCGATGAGGACAGCTTCGCCCGGTTCGAAGCCAACAAGGCCCCCTTCCGCGTGATGGAGAAGATGCAGGTGCCCTTCGTCGCCGCGATCAACGGCGCGGCCCTGGGCGGCGGCTATGAAATCTGCCTGGCCTGCAACCACAGGGTCGTGGTGGACGATCCCGCCGCCGTGGTCGGCCTGCCGGAAGTGACGCTGGGCATCCTGCCGGGCGCCGGCGGGGTGGTGCGGCTGACCGCGCTTCTGGGGCTGGAAAAGGCCCTGCCCTATCTGCTGGAGGGCAAGCCGTCGAAACCGCAGGCGGCGCTGAAGGAAGGCATGGTCGACGAGATCGTCGCCAGCCGCGACGATCTGATCCCCGCCGCCAAGGCCTGGATCAAGGCCAACCCCGAGGCCTGGCAACAGCCCTGGGATCAAAAGGGCTTTCGCTATCCGGGCGGTGACGCGCTCAGCCCGCGGGTGCGCCAGACCATCATGGCCGCGCCCGCCATGCTCTACAAGAAGACCCGCGGCCTAATGCCGGCACCGGCCAAGATCCTCGACATCGCGGTCAACTCCATGCGGATGGGGTTCGAGGCCGCGCTCAGGATGGAAAGCCGCGGCATCTGCGCGCTGGCCGTGACACCCGAGGCGAAGGCGGCGATCAACACCTTCTTTTTCGGCAATCAGGCAATCAAGTCCGGCAAGATCCGCCCCGAAGGCCCGGCCTGGACGGTGGAACGCGCCGCCGTGCTGGGCGCCGGGATGATGGGTGGCGGCATCGCCTGGGCGCAGGCGCTGGCCGGGCTGCCCACCGTGCTGAAGGACACCGATCTAGCCAAGGCCGAAAAGGGCAAGGCCTATTCGCAAGCGTTGGCCGACAAGCGGGTGGCACGCGGTCGGATGAGTGAAGCGACGCGCGACGCACTGCTGGCGCGGATCACCCCCAGCACCGAGGACGCCGATTTCGCCGGCGTCGATCTGATCATCGAGGCGGTGTTCGAGGATATCGACCTGAAGGAAAAGGTCATCGGCGCCAGCTTCGGGCAACTGTCGGAAAACGGCATCTATGCCTCCAACACCTCGACCCTGCCGATTTCGGTGCTGGCGGAATTCTGCCCCGATCCGACCCGCTTCATCGGGCTGCATTTCTTCAGCCCGGTCGACAAGATGAAGGTGGTCGAGATCATCCTGGGCAAGAAGACCAGCGAAGAGACCCTGCGCAAGGCCTATGACTATGTGCGCCAGATCGGGTACATGCCCATCGTGGTGAACGACAGCCGGGGGTTCTTCACCAGCCGTGTGTTCTCCACCTATCTCGACGAGGGCATGGCGCTGATGCGCGACGGCATGTCACCGGTGGCCATCGAACGCGCCGCCTGGCTGGCCGGCATGCCGGTGGGGCCGCTGGCGGTGCATGACGAAACCTCGCTGGTGCTGTCCCAGAAGATCCGCAAGACGCATGAGGCGCTGGACAAGCGGCTGGGCGTCGAAAAGGGCATGCCGATCGACATGGAGGCCAGCAATGCCGTGGTCGACGCGATGCTGGATCAGGGCCGTGGCGGGCGCCATTATGGTGGCGGTTTCTATGACTATGCCCCCGACGGCAGCAAATCGCTCTGGTCCGGACTGTCACAATTCGCCACGGGCAATGGCGGCGTCTCGGTCGGCGAAGCGAAGGAGCGGCTGCTTTATCGCCAGGCGATCGAAACCCTGCGCTGTCTGAACGAAGGCGTGCTGAACACCGAGGTGGAGGCGAACCTTGGCGGCATCTTCGCCATCGGCTTCCCACCCCATACCGGCGGCGCGATCCAGTTCATCCGCGGCATCGGCATCGACGCCTTCGCCGCCCGCGCGGCAGAGCTGGCCGAGCGCTATGGCGACCGTTTCGCAATCCCCGAAGGGGCGCTGGACCGGCTGCGCAGCCCCGAGGCCAAGGCCGCATGAGCGGGCCGCTCAAGGGCCTGAGGGTCATCGAGATGGAGGGGCTGGGACCGGCCCCTCTGGCCGGCCAGTTCCTCGCCGATCTCGGGGCGGAGGTGATCCTGATCACCCGCACATCCCGCCCCGCCGATCCGGCCGACATCAACACCCGCGGCAAACGATCCGCTGCGCTGAACCTGAAGACGCCGGAAGGGGTTGAGGCGGCGCTGGCGCTGATCGCCCGCGCCGACGTGCTGATCGAAGGCTTCCGCCCCGGGGTGATGGAGCGGATGGGACTGGGCCCCGAGGTCTGCCAGAGCCGCAACCCGGGGCTGGTCTTCGCCCGCATGACCGGCTGGGGGCAAGAGGGGCCGATGGCCCAGATGGCCGGGCACGATATCAATTACCTCGGTCTCACCGGGTTCCTGAACGCCACCGGCCGCGCCGACGACGTACCGACGCCGCCCCTGAACATCGGCGCCGATTACGCCGGCGGCACCATGTTCCTGCTGTTCGGCATCATGGCGGCGCTGTACGAACGGCAATCCTCCGGCAAGGGACAGGTGGTGGATGCGGCGATGGTCGACGGCGCCTCTGCCCTGATGGCGCTGATCCACAGCTGGATCGCCCGCGGTCACTGGAGCGAGGCGCGCGAGGCCAATCTGCTGGACGGTGGCGCCCCCTTCTACCGCTCCTATGCCTGTGCCGACGGCAAGTTCCTGTCGGTCGGCCCACTGGAGCCGCAGTTCTTCGCCGAACTGGTGCGGCTGGCGGGCTTGCCCGAGGATCACAAGGCAACCCAGATGGACGCCCGCCAATGGCCGGCGCGCCGGGACGCCTATGCCGATGTCTTCGCACAAAAGACCCGCGACGACTGGATGGCGATCTTCGACGGAACCGACGCCTGCGTCGCCCCGATCCTGAGCTGGTCCGAGGCGCCGACCCATCCGCATCTGGCGGCACGCGGCACCTTCTTTACCCGGGACGGCGTTACCCAGGCGGCGCCGGCGCCACGTTTCGACCGTACGCCGACGGATACCCCCGGCCTGCCGCCGACACCTGGCGCCGATACCGAGGCCTTGCTGGCCGAGGCCGGGTGCGACGCCGACATGCTCGCCCGCCTGCGCAACGCGGGCGCCCTGACCTGAAAGACACGCCCATGACCGACAACCTGCTGAACCTGAGCCGCGACGGCGCCGTCGCCACCCTGACCCTGACCCGCCCCGAGGCAGTCAACGCACTGAGCACCGCGCTTCTGGCGGCGCTGCGTCAGGCCGTCGATGACGTCGAAAACGATCCGGCGCTGCGCGTCGTCATCCTGCGCGGCGAGGGCCGCGGTTTCTGTGCCGGCGCCGATCTGACCGAGGGGCTGCAGCCACCGGTGCATCAGCGGCTGGAGGCCAACTATCGCCCGATCTTCACCGGCATCGCCGCCTCGTCGAAAATCTGGATCGCGCAGGTCCATGGCGTTGCCGCCGGCATCGGCGGGGCGCTGGCAATGAACTGCGATCTGGTAACCATGGCGGAAGATGCCTCGATCTACATGGCCTTCGCCGCCATCGGCCTGATCCCCGACGGCGGCACCTTCTGGTTCCTCGAACGCGCCATGGGCCCGCGCCGGGCCCTGCAGGCGATCCTGGAGGGCCGCCGCATCCCGGCAGACGAAGCGCTGGACCTGGGGCTGGTCAATTCCCTTCATACCCCGGAGGCGCTTGCGGTCGAAACCCGGGCAATGGCCGAGCGGATCGCCGAGGGCGCGCCCCTGGCGGCAGCGGCGGCGAAACGGGTGATGCGCCGCACCGACAGCCTGTCATATGGCGAGACCTTCAGCGCCGAGGCGATGGAGCAAAGTGCCCTTGCCCTGAGCCAGGACTGTGCCGAGGGCGTCGCCGCCTTTCTCGCGAAACGCAAGGCACAGTTCACCGGGCGCTGAGGCCGTGTGCGCCGGGATGGCCCGCACCGCCGGGTGAGCGCCTTCGACAATAGCAGAGCCCGTGATCGGACGGTTGCGCCGCGACCGTTGCCATCTGCCCAACCGCCCATGGCGAAGCGGCTGCCCCGCTCACCGCGCCAGGATCGCTTCGGCCCTGGCCAAATCCTCGGGCGTATTGATGTTGAAGAAGGGGTCGAGCCCGGGAGCGGGAAATTCAGCCACCTGCGCGCCCTGTTCCCGTGCCCAGAGCCGCACCTTGCGGGTGCCCGATGCCAAGGCCTGCCGCAGGGCGTCGCGCAGGGAAACCGGCCAGAGGCCAAAGGTCGGCTGCAGATGGACCCCGCCGGCTGCGCACGACGCGGCCAGCGCCAGCGGAGCTGCCCCCCCTTCCGCCGCCAACAGAAGCCGAGGCACCAGATCGCCCGGAAAGAATGGCGTATCGGCGGCCACGGTGACGATGCTGTCGCCCCCCTGCGCCGCCGCCCAGTCAAGCCCGGCCAGCACCCCGGCCAACGGCCCCGGATGCCCCGCCACGGGATCGGCAAGAACCGGCAGGCCGAAGCTGGCAAAGCGCGCCGGATCGCCATTTGCATTGAGTGCGAGCCCCGCCACCTGCGGTTCGATCCGATCGACCACATGCGACAGAAGCGGCCTGCCCGCGAGCGGCAGCAGCGCCTTGTCGCCGCCGCCCATCCGGCTGGCCAGCCCCCCCGCCAGGATCACCCCAAAGGGTTGTTGCATACGCTCCACCTTTCCCGCAGACGCCCGTAAAATTCGGATTTTCCGGACAATCTTCTTTGAGCGAAAATTGGCGCGGCGTCACCTGGCGGGCCCGGCCGCCCGAAGCAATTGCATCGCCCACCGATCGTCTATAGGCCGGAACCATAACGCAAGGAGCGATCATGTCATCCCCCCGCGCATCCGCATATTTCTGGAAAGGCTTTCGCGACGGCACCCCTTTCATCTTTGTCGCGGGTCCCTTCGGCCTGCTGTTCGGCGTGCTCGCCGCCGAGGCCGGGCTGAAGCTGGTCGAGACCATGACATTGACCGCCACGGTCTTTGCCGGGGCGGCGCAATTCACCGCACTACAACTGATGAAGGCCGACACGCCGACGCTGATCGTGATCGCCTCGGCGCTGGCGGTGAACCTCAGGATGGCGATGTATTCGGCCTCGCTCACCCCGTTCATGGGGGCGGCGCCGATGTGGCAACGGGCGCTTGCCGCCTATCTGATGGTGGATCAGTCCTATGCGCTCTCCATCGTCAAATTCGAAACCGAACCGAAGCTGACGGTGCCGCAGCGGATGGGCTATTTCTTCGGCTCGGTCACTCCGGTGGCGGTCGCCTGGAACCTGATGACATTGCTGGGCGCTCAGGTTGGCGGGAGCATTCCGGACAGTTTCGCGCTGGATTTCGCCATGCCAATCGCCTTTCTCGCCATGGTGACGCCGATGCTGCGGACCCCGGCGCATCTGGTCGCGGCGGCCGTGTCGATCACCATCGCGCTGCTCACTGCCGGACTGCCCTATAACCTCGGGCTGATCGTGGCCGGGCTTGTCGCGATGATGGCCGGCGCCCGGACCGAACTGGTGTTGCGTCGCAGGGGGCTGTGGACATGACACCGCCCGAAGCATCAGCCCTTGGCGATACCGCCGTGGCCGCCGGTTTCGCACCGCTCACCATCTGGTCGGTGATCCTCGCGCTCGCGCTCGGCAGTTTCCTGCTGCGCTTCGTCTTCATTGGCTTCATCGGCGACCGCCCGCTGCCGGAATGGCTGCTGCGCCACCTGCGCTACACCGCCGTGGCGGTGCTGCCGGCGCTGGTAGCGCCGCTGGTCGTCTGGCCGCCCGCAACCGGCGGGGAGCCGGATCTGGCGCGGCTGGCGGCAGCGGCGGTGACCATCGTGATCGGCTGGATCAGCCGCAACGTGCTGATCGCGATCTTCGCGGGGGCCGCCACGCTTTATACCCTGCTTTATCTTCTGGGCTGATTCTGAACTGATTCTGGACTGAGGCTTATTCCGTCACGGCCACAGGCACCAGCGTCCCGGCCTTGGCTTCTGCGGTCAGACGGGCGTTGTTCTTCGCCAGCCCCTCTTGCAGATCGCCACTGTCGTTCTCGTACAGCTCTTCGGTCTTCACACCCGGAAACTGACCGAACTGCTGCGCCAGCTTGGTGGGATAGAAGGTGGTCCGAATGCCTTCGAACCCCGGGATCTGTCGCAGCAAGCTCGAAGTCGCATTGGCGCAGAAGGCCTGCGACACCGGACCGGCCTTCAGCGCCAGGCGATATGCGATCTCGGCCTGGGCCGGGCTGACCTGGATGGTCTGCACCACCACATGGTGGGTGCTGCGTGCATGAGACGACCGATAGGCATGCTCAACCGCCGGGGTGATGCCGAACAGCACATCGTTCCGCTCGGGCACGACATCGGCATAGAAGGACCCGGCGGGATCGAAGATCACCCGCTCCGACGCGTTGATCATCAGGGAACTGTGACCCCCGGCCCCGGTGCGGTTGTTCACCATGGTATAGAGCGTCAGCGTCTTCGGCCCCGCGTCACGATAGGAAACCGAGGCAACGGTGGCATCATCGGCATAGGGGCGTTTATGGGCAACGCAGCCAGCAACCGCCAGCAGCGCGACGGAGAGGAGAATAGCACGAAACACGGGAAATCCGGGCTCCTGAATATCGGGAACAAAAAGGAAAACACCGACCCAGCAGGAGATCGGCGCAAACGGCCAATCGGCGCGAATGGATCAGGTCATGAAGACCGCCATGAACACCGCCAGCAGTGCCAGGACGACAACTGCCCAGACGACGAATTTGACAAAGCCCTCATAGGTCTTGGTCTGTGCGGTGATATCCATCGTGCCGTGCTTGAACTCAGCCATGGGACCCCCATCCTGTCAAGAAACCATCGTTTGCCTTATGGATACCCAATTCGGCCCCCGCTGTCACTCGTTTCCGACCTCTTCAAGACGCTGATAGACCCAGGCACCATCGTCGCGGCGACTCCGGCTCACCTGGCCGCTGAGATAGAGGTGATTGACATGTGACACCGCCTCGACCAGCGCCAGCCCGTATTCACCGGGGCCGATGGTCCGCTTGAACAGTGGAGGGAAACACTCGGCGGCGCTGCGGGGCTGCTCCAGATGTTTCAGCAGGCGCTTCAGCGCGCTGTGGTGATTCTGGATCAGTTGCGCCATCCTGAGCGGCAGGCCGACAAAGGGCATCTTGTGACCACCAAGCGCCAGTTGCCCGGGCCGGGCCAGCGCTGACAGCCGTTCGCAGGCGGCCAGCCATTCGGCCAGGGGATCGGCCAGGGGTTCGGTCGCATGCACACCGATATTCGGGCTGATCGACGACAGGATCTGATCGCCGGTCAGCACCAGATCGTCATCGAGGCTCCAGAAGGTCGCATGTTCCGGCGCGTGGCCATCGCCCATATGGACCGACCAGCGCCGCCCGCCCATGCGGATGGTGTCGCCTTCCTTGACCCGGGTGTAACCCAGCGGCAGCGGCGCCACCACATCGGCAAAATTGAAGGGCCGTTCCGCCTTGCGCTGCGCCAGGATCTCAGGGTCCATTCCGGCGCCGCGATAATAGGCCTCGGTCTCGGGCGGCATTTGCTCCTGCACGTCGAGCGTCAACATGCGCGCGAACAGCCAGGAGGTGCGCGAGGTCACCAATTCGGCACCGAAGTCGGTCTGGAACCAGCCGGCAAGGCCAATGTGATCGGGGTGGTGATGCGTCGCCACCACCCGCCGCACCGGCTTGCCCTTGAGCGGACCGGCCAGAAGGCCGGCCCAGATGTCGCGCGACTTTCGGGTGTCGAACCCGGTGTCGACCAGCGTCCAGCCATCGCCGTCATCCAGCGCATAGACATTGACGTGGTCCAGCTTCATCGGCAACGGCAGCCGCAGCCACAGAATCCCTTCGGCGACCTCAATCGCCTCGCCCGGCGCGGGCGGTTCGTCCCAGGGATATCTCAGCGTGCGCGGCGGCTGCGCGTCCATCGCCTCAGCCCCGTTCGAGATCGTCGCCGCTCAGCGCATAGAGTCCCTCTGCGCCGGCCTGAGCATAGGCCAGAAGCGAGGCATGTTCAGGCAGCATGCGCTGGATGTAGAACTCGGCCAGCTTGGCATGCGCCCCTTGCGGATCGGCCAGCGCGGCGACCAGATGGTAATGGCCGCCCAGCACCCGGGCAAAGCCCTTGAGATAGGGAACAGCCCCGGCAAAGCGGGTGTTCATATCCTTCTGCGAGGTCAGCCATTCGGTGGCTTCGCGCAGGGTCTCGGCCGCCTGCCAGACGGCTTCCGCCAGTGCCGGCATCGTCCCGCGGGCGCGTTCGGCCTGATCCTGGATTTCATCCAGCAGGCGTGAGGCGGCCTCGCCCCCGTCCATCATCTTGCGGCCGACAAGGTCCATCGCCTGAATGCCGTTGGTGCCCTCGTAGATCGCGGTAACGCGCACGTCGCGGTAATATTGCGCCGCGCCGGTTTCCTCGATGAAGCCCATGCCACCATGCACCTGCACGCCGGACTGAGCCACCGAGATACCGGTATCAGTGCCGAAGGCCTTGGCGATCGGCGTCAGCAGCGCGGCCCGGGCGGCCCATTCGGGCTCGGCCGTGGCGGTCTGCATGTCGATGGCAACCGCGCAGGACAGCAGGATCGCCCGGGCGGTAAACACCTCGGCCTTCATCTCCAACAGCATCCGACGCACATCGGCGTGATCGACGATCATGCCGGCCCCCTCGACCGGCGTCCGGCCCTGCCGACGTGCCAAAGCATAGGCCACAGCATGCTGATAGGCACCTTCCGCCGCGCCGACACCCTGACCGCCGACGCCGAGCCGGGCGTTGTTCATCATGGTGAACATTGCCGCCATGCCGCCGTGTTCGGGGCCGACCAGCCAGCCGGTGGCACCATCGTATTGCATCACGCAGGTCGGCGAGCCGTGCAGACCCATCTTGTGTTCCAGGCTGACCACCTTCAGGCTATTGGCCTTGCCCGGGTTGCCGTTTTCGTCCGGCAGGAACTTCGGCACCAGGAACAGCGAAATCCCCTTGGTCCCCGGCACCCCGTCAGGCAGCCGAGCCAGCACCAGGTGGCAGACGTTTTCGGTGATGTCGTTGTCACCCCAGGAGATGAAGATCTTCTGCCCCGAGATCGCGAAGGTGCCATCACCATTCGGCACAGCCTTGGAGCTGAGCGCGCCAACGTCGGATCCGGCCTGCGGCTCGGTCAGGTTCATGGTGCCCGACCACTCACCGCTGATCAGCTTCGGCAGATACAGCTCCTTGATCGCGTCCGAGGCGTGATGCGCCAGCGCCTCGATCTGGCCCTGGCTCATCAGCGGGGCAAGTTGCAGCGACAGGCAGGCGGCGCTCATCATCTCGTTGACACTGGTGGACAGCGTCATCGGCAGACCCATACCGCCATATTCCTCGGGCGCGCTCATGCCGATCCAACCGCCCTCGGCAATCGCCTTGAAGCCTTCGGAAAAGCCGGGGCTGGTCCGGACCACGCCGTTTTCCAGCTTGGCCGGATGCAGATCCCCATTGCGGTTCAGAGGCGCCATCACCTCTTCGCACATCTTCCCGGCTTCTGAGAGGATCGCTGTCACCACATCGTTGTCGGCTTCGGCGAAACGCTCGGTCTGGGCAATCTGGTCGTACCCCACAACGTTGCGGAGCAGGAATTCATATTCGGAAACAGGCGCACGATAAGGCATTTGCGTTCTCTTGTCTGCGCGGCGCCTGATCTGGCGGGCTTGGCTTCCACCGGCGGCACCGCTATGGCTCAACCTGCGAAGATACCTAACCAGCCCCCACGTGCAAGCAACCGAAACGCGGCGTCAAAGCCATGCCTGAAAAAGAAACCCTGCGCCTCACCCCGAGACAGGAAGATATCGAGCGGGCAGCAGCGCTGCTGCGCGCCGGCGAACTGGTCGCCTTCCCGACTGAGACAGTCTACGGGCTGGGCGCGGATGCCTGCAACGGCACGGCGGTGGCCGGCATCTATGCCGCCAAGGGCCGGCCCAGCTTCAACCCGCTGATCGCGCATTTTCCCGATGCCGAAACCGCCCGGGCCTATGTCGAATGGCCCGATCTGGCCGAGCGGCTGGCGGCGGCCTTCTGGCCCGGCCCGCTCACTCTGGTGCTGCCCCTGAAACCCGGCCACGGGATTTCCGAACTGACCACGGCCGGGCTCGACACACTGGGGGTAAGGGTGCCGGCGCATCCGACGGCGCAGAAGCTGCTGCGCGCCTTCGGCGGCCCGGTGGCCGCTCCCTCGGCCAATCCGTCAGGTCGCATCAGCCCCACCACGGCGGACCATGTGCTGGCCGGCCTCTCCGGCAGAATCGCGGCTGTGGTGGATGACGGCGCCTGCCCGGTGGGGGTGGAATCGACCATCCTCGGCCTGGTCGAGGCCCCGGTCCTGCTGCGCCCCGGCGGGATCGCGGCAGAGGCAATCGAAGCACTTCTGGGCGCCCCGCTGCCGCACCAGGCCGGCGATGCGGCGATCAACGCCCCGGGACAGCTCCGGTCGCATTACGCACCCAAGGCCAGCGTCCGGCTGAATGCCGAGGCGCCGGAGCCCGGAGAGCTGTTTCTGGGCTTCGGCCCCCGCGACGGGGATCTGAACCTATCGCCCGCCGGCGATCTGGCCGAAGCGGCCGCGCATCTCTTCGGTTATCTGCATGCGCTCGATGCCCGCGGCGCCCCGATCGCGGTGGCGCCGGTACCGGAACAGGGACTGGGCGCGGCGATCAACGACAGGCTGCGCCGCGCGGCAGCACCGCGAGATTGACCATATCCGACTGAAAACAGCCGCAGCGGTTGTCAGGCCCGCCCGGCGCAGGCCGACAGCGTCAGAGGATCCACTCCCAACGTGCGCAGCGCGGCCTCCCATTTGGTGGCATCGGCCGGATCGAAAATCAGCGCCGGATCGGCCTCTGCGGTCAACCAGACATTCATCGCGATCTCGTCTTCCAGTTGCCCCGGCCCCCAGCCGGCATAGCCCAGCGTCAACAACGCCCTGCCCGGCCCTTGTCCGCCCGCGATATCCTCGAGCACATCCATCGTCGCAGTCATGCGGAACTGGTCCGAAACGACCATCGAATGCAGGTTCGCCTCATAATCCGCCGAATGCAGCACAAAGCCCCGGGCGGTTTCGACCGGGCCACCGAAATGCACCGGCATGCGACCGTACTCGGGCACCGACGCCTCGATCTTGAGCTGTTCCAGCAAATCCGCCAACCGCAGATCGGGCGCGGGCTTGTTGACGATCAACCCCATCGCGCCGTCCTTGCCATGGCTGCAAAGGAAGACCACAGCCCGATCAAATCGCGTGTCTCCCATCCCGGGCATGGCGATCAAGAGTTTACCTGTCAGGTCCATCGGCAAGCGGTCCCGAAATGATCAAATCCTTACCATCGTAACATGGTCTTCCCGCGCAGTGGGCGCAAGTCCGCTGCGTCACAGCTTCGTGAAAGGAAAAATCCGCCCCGATATCGTTAGATAGTGTTTCAGAACCGCTTGGAATCCACCGCCTTACACGCCATTTAATGAATATGTTCAATTTTGCTTCCAGATGTCTGATCGCCAAGTTTATGGCACCGAAACTTTTGACGGTCTGCGCCGCCAGCCTGCTGTCGATGGCACCGCTGCCTGTGGTTCCTTTTGCCGCTGGCCCAGCACTGGCTGTCCCCGCCACACTGAAGGATCTGGTCCGGATCGAGGTGCTCGACGGAGGCCAGACCAAGCGCGGAACCTATATCGCCGCCCTGCGGCTGACCCTTTCGGACGGATGGAAGACCTATTGGCGCGCCCCTGGCGAGGCTGGCATCCCCCCCAGTTTCGACTGGCGAGGATCGCGTAATCTGGGCGATGTGGTGATCACCTGGCCAGCGCCAGAGGTGTTCGAGGCCAATGGGCTCAGGACCATCGGATACAAGCACCAGCTTGTCCTGCCGATCGAGGTGACACCGGCGAAACCGGGTCAACCCGTGCGGTTGAAAGGCACCATCGACTTCGGCCTTTGCAGCGATGTTTGCATTCCCGGATCGCTCGATTTCGATCATCAGATCGACCCTGCGGCCGGGCGCAATCCGGCGATCGTCGCCGCCCTGGCCTCGCGGCCCTATTCGGCGCAGGAGGCCGGTGTGCGCGCGGCAACCTGCCGCCTGTCCCCCAGCCCCAGCGGGCTGAAGGTCGAGGCGCGGATTACCATGCCTTCGACCGGCGGTCAGGAGCTCGCGGTCATCGAATCGGGCACCCCCGGCATCTGGGCCACGGAAACCGAAAGCCGCCGCCAGGGCGATACGCTGATCGCCTCGACCGATCTGAGCAGCGACAACGGCGGCGCCTTCGCGCTGAACCGTTCGGCGATTCGGATCACCGTTCTGGGCACCAACCATTCGGTTGACATCCGTGGCTGCGACGCGGGCTGAGATGATGCAGCAAACCCCCAAACTTGGAGCCATTGCCGTGGTCGTGCGCGATGGTCAGGTGCTGCTGGCCCGACGCAAGAAAATGCCCGATGCCGGACTTTGGGGCTTTCCCGGCGGCCATGTCGAACCGGGTGAGACAGCACTTGAGGCCGCCCGTCGCGAGCTTTTGGAAGAAACCGGCCTGTCGGCTCGGGCCGTCGATTACCTGACCTGCATCGACGTGATCCACAAGGATGCCCAAGACCGCGTTCTGGTGCATTACCTGCTGGCCGCCGTCCTTTGCACCGATGCCAATGGTCTGCTCAAGGCCGCCGACGATGTGTCTGAAGCCGCCTGGTTCCCCTGCGATCAGGTCCGCGCCGGCGATCTGGCGATGTCCGCCCAGGTCGCCGAGGTGATGGACCTGGCGATCCTCCGTCAGGGCTGAGCCCGGCGCGCGGCGCGCCCATAGGCAAGCCCCGCCACCAGATTGGCCAGCGCCAGGATCACCAGCGCCCCCGCCACGAAGACCAGCAGCGCCACCAGCATCGGATCCGCGCCCCCAAGGTGCGGCAGGACGCGGGCCAGAGGACCGGGCAAGGCCCCCTCGACCAGCACCCAGCCCATGGTCGCGACCAGCCAGAGCCCCATCGCCGCCGCCGTGCCGGCCACTGTTCCCTTCACCGCCCGGTTCGGGCTGAAGACCGAGCGGCGCAGCGCCGTCAGCGGCCGCGCGATATCCTGCTGGATCGCGACCAGTGCCGGCACCACCAGCAGCACCAGAACCATGCCGAAGCCCAGCCCGTAGACCAGCGTGATCACCGTCGGTTTCAGGAATTGCGCCTGCTGCGAGGTTTCGTAGAGCAGTGGCGCCATGCCCAGAACCGTGGTCAATGTGGTCAGCAGCACCGGCCGCAGCCGGTCCGCAGTCGCATCGACGATCGAGGGGATCAACCCGCGGTCGCGGGCATATTCGTCGATGGTCGACACCAGAACAATGGAATCGTTGATGATGATCCCGGTCATGCCCAGCAGGCCGACAACGGTGAACATCGCCATCGGAACGCCCCAGATATAATGCCCCCAGACCGCGCCCACCATGCCGAAGGGGATCACCGCCATCACCACCATCGGCCGAGTCCAGCTTTCGAAGATCCAGGCCAGCACCAGATAGATCCCGGTCAGGCAGAGGATCAGCCCCGCTTTCGCGTCGCCGAGGAATTCGCTTTCCTGTTCGCTGAGACCGCCCAGCCGCCATTCCACCTGCCGTTCTTCGGCGATCCTCGGCAAGATCTCGTCGCGCAGCAGGTTCTGAATCTCGGTCGCGCGGGCCGGGTCATCTTCGGAAATATCGCCGGTCACGCTGATCACCCTGAGCCCGTTTTCGCGCCGCACGGTGGAAAAGCCGGTACGCTGTTCGACCGTCACGATATCGGAAAGCGGCACATAGGCCCCGGCCGGCGTCCGCATCTGCATACGGTCGAGAAAGTCGGCGCTCAGCTCTGCCTCTGGCAGTTCGACACGAATCGCGGCGCTGCGCGGCCCGTCGGGATAGGTCGCCGCCTCGATCCCGTTCAGCCGGTGGCGCAGAACGCTGCTCAGCTCCTCCATGGTGAAGCCCAGCGCCTGCCCCTGCGCAGTCAGATCGAGAACCAGCTCTTCCTTGTCATAGGACAGGTTGTCCTCCACCGCCGAGACCTCGGGGAAACGCATCAAGGCCGCCTGCAAATCCTGGCTCGCCCCCTTCAGCGTCCCGACCTCGGCGCCATAGAATTGCACATCCAGCGCGTCGCCCCCCGGCCCCGAGCGCCAGCCGCGAAAGCTGAGCAGTTCGGTCATCGGATGACGGCGCACGGCATCTTGCAGATCGGCCACGAAGGCAAAGCTTGAATAAGGTCTCAGATCCGCGTCGATCAGTTCGATGCTGATCCCCCCCAGCAGGTCGGGATCCTTGGTATCGGCCCCCTCCGGCGCCCGCCCGGCACTGCCGCCGATCTCGGCCATGACGAAATCCAGCGGGTTGCGGCCATAGCGCGCCTCGTATTCCTTGGCCAACGCCTCGGTGGCGCGCTGCACCTCTTGCATCATTGCCAGCGTATCGGCCCGGCTCGCGCCTTCGGACATGATGAAATTGCCGGTGACCGATCCCCGCTCCGGCGCGTTGAAAAAGCGCCATTTCACATCCCCGCGCAGGAACAGGGCCGCCTGGCTGGCCAGCAGCACCACAGCACCGGCAACCACCAGATACCGGCCCCGCACCACCAGGGCGATAAGCTGACGGAACAGATGATCACGCAGCCAGCGAAAGCCGCGGTTCACCACCCGGCTGGGAATATCGTACCAATGCGCCTTTTCGGAATGCGCCAGCGCGTGGCTCATGTGATTGGGCAGGATCAGGAAACATTCCACCAAGGACGCCAGCAGCACCATGATCACGGTGAAGGGAATATCCTTGATCATATCACCGAAGCGGCCACCGATCGCCGACAGCCCGAAGAAGGCGATCACCGTCGTCGCGGTCGAGGCGACGACCGGCATCGCCATGTGACGCGCGGCATTCTCCGCGGCCTGAACCGGATGCTCCCGCAGATGGCGTGATCGGAAATCCGCGTGTTCGCCCACCACGATGGCATCGTCGACCACAATGCCCAAGGTGATGATCAGGCCGAACAGGCTGATCATGTTGATGGTGATGCCGAAAACATACATCAGCGCGATCGCCGCGAACATCGAGGCCGGGATACCCGCCGCGACCCAGAAGGCAGTGCGTGCGTTCAGGAACAGGAACAGCAGCACCACCACCAGCGCCAGCCCCATCAACCCGTTGTCGATCAAGATGTTCAGCCGGCCGGTGATCGCCTCGGCCCGGGTGCGGATCAGCTGGGCAGTGACCCCCTTGGGCAGGCTCGCCTGCATCCGTGCGACCACCTCTTCGACCTGCTGCTGAATCTTGATCGCATCCCCCGCATCCGAGCGATCGACCCGGATCGACATCGCCGGATCCTCACCGACGAAATAGGCGCGGGCACGGTCCGTGCCCTGGACCCGCACCCAGGCGACATCACCCACCGTCAGGGTCGAGCCATCCGCATTCGACCTGAGCACAACCCCCGCCAATTCCTCGGCGCTGCGCTTCTCGGTCCCGGTGCGCACCCGGGCATTGGCGCCGGTGACATCGCCGGCGGGGTTCGTCGACACCTCGGCCGCGATCACCGCGGCAATCCGAGCCATGGTCACGTCATGTTCGATCAGCGCCCGCGCCGGCACCTCGATCAGCGTTTCCGGCGCGGCGACGCCGCGAATGGTGGTGCGGGTGACGCCGACCTCGAACAACCGCGCGACCAGTTCATCGGCAAACTGGCCAAGCTGCTCGGGCGCCACCGGCCCGGCGATCACCACATCGGTCACCCGATCCCGCCAGACGCCGCGGCGAACCAGCGGTTCCTCGGCCTCCTCGGGAAGGGTGGTGATCGCATCGACCGCCGCCTGCACATCGTCCTCGGCCCGGGACATGTCCCAGCCAGGTTCGAACTCCAGCGTCACCGTCGCCAGCCCCTCGCTCGAGACCGAGGCGGTGCTGTCCACCCCGTCGACCGTCATCAGCGCCGGTTCCAGCACCTGCACGATGGCACCATCCACATCTTCGGGCCCGGCCCCTTCCCATTCCACCTTCACGGTGACGGTATTGACCACCACATCGGGAAAGAACTGCGCCCGCATGTTGGGAATTGCAGCGATCCCTGCCACCAGCAGGATCATCAACAGAAGGTTTGCCGCCGTGCGGTGACGGGTGAAATAGCTGAGCAGCCCGCCAACCCGACCGGAGAGATCGCGGATCATGGCTCAGCCCCCCATCCGGGCTTCGAGACGTTCGACAAGTTGCGCCGGCACCCGAGGCGCGCCGAGTTGCGCCAGTGTCTGCTTCCGCACCGGCTCGGGCATGGCCGGATTGCTCTCGACAAAGGCCAAAAGCCGGGCCCTGCGGTCTTCGCTCAGCTCCAGCAGGGCGGTATCCTCGGGCGCAATCTCCGCCCGGGCATCCTCACGCAGAGGCCGGACCAGGATGCCTGGCCCCAGAAGCGGCGTGCGGCCGATCACCACCTCGCGCCCTGCAAGCCCGTCGCCACGCAGCAAGACGCTGTCGCCCTGACGCCGGACCAGCTCCACCGGCAGCGCCTCGAGACGGTTGCCCTCGCCCAGGACCAGAACGGTGCCCCCGGCATCAAGCGCCGAGGCCGGCAGGCGGGCGACATTGTCGATCGCCGGTTCCTCGACCGAGACAGTGACAAAGTCGCCAGGCTTGAACCCCGGCGCCAGATCGAGCCGGGCATAGAGCAACCGGCCGCTCTGCCCCTCTCCGACCGCTGCGCTGTCACGGCTGATCCGCCCCCGGGCACTGAGCGCGGCGCCATTGGCATCGAGCGTCACCGTCACCGGGGCCGAAATCAGCGTGCCCGCGCCGGTCAGCAGCCGCGTGTATTGTGCGGTGGAGATGCGGAAGGCGACCTCGAGCGCTTGCGGGTCGATCAGCTCGGCCAATTTCTCATTCGCCGACACCAGCCGCCCCTCCACCAGGGTGACGCCCGAGAGCACGCCGGAAAACCCGGCGCGGATCGTGGTATCGGCAAGCTCCCGTTCGGCTTCCTCCAGCGCCAGCCTGGACCGCGCGATCTGCGTCACCGCCTGATCGCCGCGCGCCTCGGCCTGCGCCACGGCAAGACGCCGCGACAGCACCGCCTGCCGCGCGGCGGCCAGCGCCAGCTCCGCCTCTTCCGCGGCGGCGGCGGAGCCGACACCGCGCTGTTGCAGCCCCTGCTGACGGTCATAGGCCCGCTGGCGCAGATCCTGCTGCGCCTTCGCCGCCTCCAACTCGTCGCGAGCCAGGGTCAGCGCGCGCGCGGCATCGCGCTGCTCTGCCTCGGCATCCATCAGATCGCTTCTGACGCGGTCGCGGGCAGAGGTCGCATCGGCCGGGTCAATCCAGACCAGATCGGCACCTTCGGCCACCGCGCCACCTTCGACGAAAGTCTCCGCCAGCCAGATCACCCGGCCGCCAACGGCGGCGCGCAGTTCCAACGTCCGGCGGCTTTCGACCTGACCATAGGCCTCGAGCACCGGGGTGACGGTTTCCATCCGGGCAGGACGAAGGTTGACCGCAAAGACCCGCTCGCGCGGTTGCGGCGGGCGGGGCGCGCTGGCCATCCGCGTCTCGATCGCCCCCATGACAAGCTGGCCGGCATAGATCAACAAGGCAACGACAACCGACGCCAAGAACAAGCCCAGAAGGCTTTGCCGCAAGAACCGCATTCCCACCCCTTTCCGCGCAGCATGGCTGACGCACAACCTACCCCGTCCCCTCCAGATGCCAAGCGGCAGAGAGCACTTGCGAGGTTATACGCGCGGAATGATCATTTCCGTCGCTGATTTTCAGTCAGGCGCGGCAAAATCTCGACGAAATTGCACGGCCGATGCCGATAATCGAGCTGATAGGCCAGGATTTCATCCCAGGCGTCCTTACAGGCGCCGGGGCTACCGGGCAGAGCAAAGAGATAGGTGCCCCCCGCGACGCCGCCGGTGGCCCGCGACTGCACCGCCGAGGTGCCGATCTTCTGCATCGAGACGATGGTGAAGATGGTGCCGAAGGCGTCGATCTCCTTCTCATAGACATCGCGATGCGCCTCGACCGTCACGTCGCGCCCGGTCAGCCCGGTGCCGCCGGTCGAGATCACCACGTCGATTTCGGGATCGGCGATCCAGACCCGCAGCTGATCGGCGATCCGATCGCGTTCGTCGGGCAGGATTTGCCGCGCGGCCAGCTTGTGGCCGGCCTTCTCGATCCTGTCGACCAGCACCTGGCCCGATTTATCCTCGGCAAAGGTCCGGGTGTCGGAAACTGTCAGCACCCCGATGCGGACCGGGATGAATTCCTTGCTTTCGTCGATAAGATCGACCATGGCTCAGGCCCTTTCCAGAATGGCAAGCCGCAGTGCCAGCGCGGCGAAGATGGTTCCGCTGATCCGGCCCAGCCAGCGGCCGGCAGCCGCAGAGCCAGCCAGCCAGCGGCCAGCGCCCCCGGCGAAGATACCGACGGCAGAATTGACGACAAAGCCGCCCAGCCCCAGCACCACACCGAAGACCAGGAATTGCCCCAGCACCGAGCCCGCCTCGGGGCGGACGAATTGCGGCACGAAGGCCAGCACGAAAAGGATCACCTTGGGATTGGTGAGATTGACCAGCAGCCCGGCGCGAAAGGCCCGCATCGGCGAGAAGGCCGGCCGATCCGACCGTGCCGCGTGACCGCCGCGAAACGCGCCCCAGGCAAGATAGAGCAGATAGCCCACCCCGACCCAACGGATCACATCGAACAGCGCCGGCACCGTCGCCACAACGGCGCCCAGCCCTAGCCCCGCCAGCACCACATGCACCATGCCCCCGACAGAAATCCCCGCGCTGGCGGCCACCGCCGCGCCACGCCCCGACCGCAGCCCCTGGCCGAGGCAGAACATCATATCCGCACCGGGGGTGACGTTCAGCGCCAGTGCGGCGGGCACGAAGGCCAGCAGGGTGACAGCGTCGATCATTCCCCCACCTCGAACCAGGTGCCGGCGGGGCCGAGGTTGACCACCTCGGTTCGGCCGATCTGGCCGCGTTCGCCCCAGCAATCGTGGATATGACCGCAGAGCGCCAATTGCGGCTGCAGCCGTTCGATCGCCGCACGCACGGCGGTGGACCCGACCGAAAGCCCGGTCGAGGTGCGGTCCGCCACGCCCTTGGGTGGCGAATGGACGACCAGCACGTCAACGGCATCACAAGGGGCGAGCAGCGCCTCGGCGGTCTCCTCGGTCACGTCCCAGGACCAATCGCCAAAGGGCGCCGGCGGCACCGCGCCGCCCAGACCGAACAGCCGCAGGCCGCCGATCTCCAGCTCTTCGCCGTGCAGGACCGGAACCGAAGCGGGCGCCGCAGCGCGCAGTTCCTCGGCGCTTTCGTTGTTGCCGGGCACCAGCACCATCGGCGCGGCGATCCCCGCCAGAAGCTGCATCGCCTGATCCAGCCCTTCGCGCATGTTGCAGAAATCCCCCGCTCCGATCACCAGATCGGCATCGGCACTGGCCGCGACCAGATCGGCGGCAGCGCGGCGGGCAAGGTGCAGGTCGGAAAAGGCAAGGATCTTCATGTCTTTCAACTCTCGTTCAGCTTTGATTCAGACGCGCGCGCAATTCCAGCAGATCGGCCCAGGCCTGACGCTTGGCCGAAGGCTGGCGCAACAGGTAAGCGGGATGGAACATCGGCAGCACCGGCTTGCCCATCGCCTGATCCCACTGGCCATGCAGCCGGGTGATGCCGCGTTTCCCAAGCACCGCCTGACACGAGATATTGCCCATCAGCACGATCAGCCTGGGATCGCTCAGGGCCACATGGCGTTCCAGGAAGGGCTTCATCATCGCGATCTCCTCCGGTCGGGGATCGCGATTCTGCGGCGGCCGCCAGGGCAGCACATTGGTGATATAAACATTTTCCTTGCGCGACAGTCCGATGGCGGCAAGCATCCGGTCCAGCAATTGCCCGGCGCGGCCAACGAAGGGGAGCCCCTCGCGGTCCTCGTCACGCCCCGGCGCCTCGCCGATGATCATCACCGGCGCCCCGCGCACCCCATCGGCAAAGACCAGATTGCGCGCGCCTTTCTTCAGATCGCACTGATCGAACCCGGCCATCGCGGCCTTGAGCGCATCGAGATCCGCCGCCCCCGCCGCCGCGGCGCGGGCCAGAGCAACAGGATCGGGGCCCTTCGGCTTGGCCGCCGGCGCCATCTGCCCCGGCTGGGTCGCCGCGGGCTGTTGCTTGGCCGCAGGGCGCTGATGATCGGGCAAGTCGTATCGGTTCACCGGCTGATCGCCGATGGCATCCGTGGCGCCAAGCTCGATCTGCCACTCCAGCAACGCCTTGGCAGTATGATAATCAATTCCCGATTCCATGCTCGGACCCTAGCGCGGAAACCCGCCCCCTGAAACCGCAATACCGGGTTGCATGGCGCCACACGATGTTGCCCCGCACGCCCGGGCTTTCTATAAGCAGCGCCAGCAGCACAGCCGGAGTCCGCGCATGTCCTTTGCCCACCGTCACCTTCTGGGAATCGAACCGCTGAGCCCGCAGGACATCGTAACGATCCTCGATCTCGCCGAAACCTATGTCGACCTGAACCGCCAGTCGGCCAAACATGCCGATGTTCTGGCAGGTCTCACCCAGATTAACATGTTCTTCGAAAACTCCACCCGCACCCAAGCCAGCTTTGAGCTGGCCGGCAAGCGGTTGGGCGCCGATGTGATGAACATGGCCATGCAGGCCAGTTCCATCAAAAAAGGCGAAACCCTGATCGACACCGCCATGACGCTGAACGCCATGCATCCCGATCTTCTGGTGGTGCGCCACCCGCATTCGGGCGCCGTCGATCTTCTGGCGCAGAAGGTTAACTGCGCGGTGCTGAATGCTGGCGACGGCAAGCACGAACATCCGACTCAGGCGCTCCTGGACGCGCTGACGATCCGCCGCGCCAAGGGCCGGCTGCATCGCCTGAACATCGCGATTTGCGGCGACATCTCGCATTCCCGCGTGGCGCGATCGAATCTGATCCTGCTGGGCAAGATGGAAAACCGCATCCGACTGATCGGCCCGCCCACGCTGATGCCCTCGGGCATCGGCGAATTCGGGGTCGAGGTCTATGACGACATGCGCGAAGGCCTGCAGGACGTCGACGTGGTGATGATGCTGCGACTTCAGAAGGAGCGGATGGACGGCGGCTTCATCCCCTCCGAACGCGAATATTACCACCGTTACGGGCTCGACGCCGAAAAGCTGGCGCTGGCCAAACCCGACGCCATCGTGATGCACCCCGGGCCGATGAATCGCGGGGTCGAAATCGACGGCACCCTGGCCGATGACATCAACCGCAGCGTGATCCAGGATCAGGTCGAGATGGGCGTTGCCGTCCGCATGGCCGCGATGGAACTGCTGGCGCGCAACCTCGCGGCGGAGCCCCGGGAATGAACGATCCGCTCAGCATTGCGGCCGGCGAACACGGGGTGACCCGTGTCTTCGCGCTGGAGATGCGGCCCGAACAGGCCGCCTTTCAGCGCGAACCGGGCGCGGCTGAGCAGATGCTGGGCCTTGAAGGGCTGGACCATGAGCAGATCGACGTGATCCGCCTGGCCGACCTGGAGGACATGGGGCTTGCCGGCTACCTGCTGGATGGCTGCGGCATCCCGGAAGACCAGATCGCCCCCGACCGTGACCGGCTCAGGGCACTGACCGGCTGGGTCATGGTGGTGCGCAGCCGCGCTTTCGGTGGCCACGCCGGCCGGATCGCCCCGGCGCCGGGCGTGACGCTGATCGCCGCCTACCACGACCCCGGCACGGACTGGAGCGCCGAACCGCTCCATGCCCGCAGCGCCGAACCTTATTCCGCTCCAAGGATATCGCCGCGCGCAGCGCGCGACAGGGCCCGACGGATCGGCGCCACGCTGTTCGGCATCGTGATGGCGCTGATCGCGCTGATGATGTGGCTGGTGATCCGATGAGCATGACGCATTTCCCCGCCGACCGCACCGCCTATGTCCGCGCCCACCTCTGGCTGGCGCTCGGGGCGATGGCGGGGGCGACACTGATCCTGTGGCTGATCGGCAACCCCTATGTCTGGACCGGACTGGTCGCGGGCGCCGGTGCCATCGCGCTGCGAGGCTTTTATCTGGCATCAGAAGAACTGGCAGCGGTCTGGGCGATCGAGGGGCACGACCTGACCGGCCCCGGCGGCCAGCGCATCTCCCTGGCCCGGATCGAGACCATCCGCACCATCGGCAGCTTCGTGCAGGTGATCACCCGCGACGGACACAAGTACCTGATCAAATACCAGGCCGACCCCCAGGCCACCATGACCGCCATAGAAAGGGCAAGGGCATGACCGATCTTCTCTTCACCAACGCCCGGTTGATCGACCCCGAGGCCGGCACCGATGCGCCTGGCTGGCTGCATGTGGTCGACGGGCGGATCGCGGCGACCGGCACTGCAGAGGCACCGGCGCCCGAGGCCGGCGAGACGCTGGTCGATTGCGGCGGCATGTGCCTGGCCCCCGGCATCGTCGACCTCGGGGTAAAGATTTGCGAGCCGGGCGAACGGCACAAGGAAAGCTATCGCAGCGCCGGGCAGGCGGCGGCAGCCGGCGGGGTGACCACCATCATCACCCGTCCCGACACCGCCCCGGCGATCGACAGCCCGGAAACCCTGGAATTCGTAACCCGCCGTGCCCAGGCCGACGCACCGGTCAACGTGTTGCCGATGGCGGCGCTGACCAAGGGCCGCCAGGGCCGCGAGATGACCGAGATCGGCTTTCTGATGGACGCGGGCGCCGTCGCCTTCACCGATTGTGACCATGTGGTCGAGGATACCAAGGTGCTGTCTCGCGCCTTCACCTATGCCCGCAGCCTGGGCGCGCTGGTCATCGGCCACCCACAGGACACCGGACTGAGCAAGGGGGCCGCCGCCACCAGTGGCAAATTTGCCTCGCTGCGCGGATTGCCCGGGGTATCGCCGATGGCCGAGCGCATGGGGCTCGATCGCGATATCGCGCTGATCGAGATGACCGGGGCGCGCTATCATGCCGATCAGATCACCACCGCCCGTGCCCTGCCGGCGCTGGAACGTGCCAAGGCCAACGGGCTCGACATCACCGCCGGCATCGACATCCACCACCTGACGCTGAATGAATTCGACGTCGCCGATTATCGCACCTTCTTCAAGTTGAAGCCGCCGCTTAGGTCCGAGGATGACCGTCAGGCGGTGATCGAGGCGGTCCGCAGCGGGCTGATCGACATCATCTGCTCAATGCACACACCGCAGGACGAGGAAAGCAAGCGCCTGCCCTTCGAAGAGGCCGCCAGTGGCGCGGTCGGGCTGGAGACGCTGCTGCCGGCCGCGCTGCGGCTGTATCATTCGGGCGATCTGAGCCTGCCGCAACTGTTCCGCGCAATGGCGCTGAACCCGGCCAAGCGGCTGGGTCTGGGGGCCGGCCGCCTGTCCACCGGGGCGCCGGCCGATCTGGTGCTGTTCAATCCCGACACCCCCTTCGTGCTCGACCGCTTCCAGCTCAAATCGAAATCCAAGAACACGCCCTTTGACGGGGGACGGATGCAGGGCCGCGTTCTGGCGACCTATGTGGCGGGCGAGCCCGTCTATCGGAGGGACTGATGCCCGAGATCACCTCATCCGCGCTGACCCTGATCCTCTGGGCCGTGATCGGCTACGGTTTGGGGGCGATCCCCTTCGGCATGGTGATGACCAGGCTTTTCGGGCTGGGCAACCTGCGCCAGATCGGATCGGGCAATATCGGCGCCACCAACGTGCTCAGAACCGGGCACAAGGGGGCGGCGGCGCTGACGCTGATCCTTGACGGCGGCAAGGGCGCCGCGGCGGTGCTGCTGGCGCGCGCCTTCGCCGGTGACGACGCGGTGCAACTGGCCGGGCTTCTGGCCTTCGTCGGCCATTGCTTTCCGGTCTGGCTGGGTTTCAAGGGCGGCAAGGGCGTGGCAACCTTCCTGGGCCTCTGGCTGGCGCTGGCCTGGCCGGTCGGGATCGCCTGCTGCCTGACCTGGCTGGTGGTGGCGGCCCTCAGCCGCATCTCCTCGCTCAGCGCGCTGGTGGCGGCGGCGACCTCGACCTTCTGGGCGGTCGGCCTGGGATACGGCCAGGAACTGGTGCTCGGCGCCCTGCTGACCCTGCTGATCTTCTGGCGGCACCGGGCGAATATCGCCCGGCTCAAGGCCGGAACCGAACCGAAGATCGGCCAGAAATAATCTGCGACATGGACGGGCGTTCAGCCCGCCGTGTTCCGCGCCAAGGTCTCGACAGCGGCCGCCGTCCGCTTGGTATTGTCGCGAATGTCGAGCAGTACATAGATCACGCCCGCGGCCATCACGATCGAGACCAGACCGCCCACCATATAGAGAAGACCGGCAGCACCGCCCCCACCGTAGGGGTTACTCATCATCGCGATGCCGCTGACAACCACGCCGATCACGCCGACAACGACAAAAACCGCGACGAGCACCTCGAAGACATTAACGATCATTGTACGCATGGAATTTCCTCTTTCCACGATATGAACACCACGGAGCGCCATTTAAAAATCGCGAAAACGGCCCCCCACAATCAGCATAAAACGCCAAGACGACAAATGAACAAGAAAAAGGCCCGGGAAAAGGAATTCCCGGACCTTCTGAAATAATGATCCCTGCGCAAAAGAAACCGCAGATGAAAGCGGGCGGCAATTCCCCCTCCCCGATCCTCAGTAGCTGAACGCGTCGTAGATCTTGTCCAGATCGCCGTTCCAGTCACCGTTGTAATGGGCCAAAAGCTCATCGGCCGGGGTCATGCCGGCCTCGACGCTCTCCTCCAGCGCATGGAGGAAATAGCGTTCGTCCTGCTCGATGCCGCAAAGCGCCGGGCGGGCCCGCGCCTTGAGCCCCTCGCGGGCGATCTCAAGCACCTGCGCCGCCAGATCGCGCATCGACTTGCCGCCGACCTCGCCCTGCAGGCCGTTGTCGCCGGCAGCCACGCGCCAGGCTTCGCGGGTTTCAGCATCCCAGCCCTTGACCAGGTCCCAGGCCGCATCCAGCGCGCCCTGATCGTACATCAGCCCGACCCAGAGCGCTGGCAACGCGCAGAGCCGCCGCCATGGGCCGCCATCGGCGCCGCGCATTTCGATGAACTTCTTCAGCCGCGCCTCGGGGAAGGCGGTAGTCAGGTGATCCGCCCAGTCGCTGAGCGTCGGCTTTTCGCCCGGCAACGCCGGCAGCTCGCCCTTCAGGAAGTCGCGGAAGGACTGGCCGAGCGCATTGATATACTGACCATCGCGATAGACGAAATACATCGGCACATCGAGCGCATAGTCGACCCAGCGTTCAAACCCGAA
Source organism: Pseudodonghicola xiamenensis DSM 18339 (assembly GCF_000429365.1). Classification (GTDB taxonomy): domain Bacteria; phylum Pseudomonadota; class Alphaproteobacteria; order Rhodobacterales; family Rhodobacteraceae; genus Pseudodonghicola; species Pseudodonghicola xiamenensis. The sequence goes on from NZ_AUBS01000002.1 coordinate 116,785, forward strand.
ATCCTCGTCGAAGACAAAGGGGATCATGCCGGTGCGCGCCGAATCCATGTTCCGCCAGACCCAGGAGCGATAGGATTTCATCCCATTGGGTTTGCCTTCGAAAAACGGCGAATTGGCAAACAGCGCGGTGGCCACCGGTTGCAGCGCAATGGCGACGCGCATCTTCTGGACCATGTCGGCCTCGGACCCGAAGTCGAGGTTCACCTGAACCGTGCAGGTGCGCCGCATCATCGAGGTCCCGGTCGTGCCGACCGTGCCCATATAGGCATCCATCAGCTTGTACCGTCCCTTGGGCATCAAGGGCATCTGATCATGGGTCCAGATCGGTGCGGCACCAAGGCCGATGAAACCGACACCGATCTCGTCCGAAATCGACTTCACCTCACGCAGGTGTTCGTTCACCTCGTCGCAGGTCTGGTGGATGGTCTCGACCGGCGCACCCGACAGCTCCAGCGCCCCGCCGGGTTCCAACGACACGTTGGCGCCGTCCTTGGTCAGGCCGATCAGATGACCGGCCTCGCGCACCTCGGCCCAGCCGAAACGGTCGCGCAGTCCCTCAAGCACGGTCAGGATCGACTTTTCGCCCTCATAGGGCAGCGGCAGATGGCTGTCCTTGATAAAGCCGAATTTCTCGTGCTCGGTGCCGATGCGCCAGTCCTCTTTCGGCTTGCAGCCCGAGGCCAGGTATTCGGCCAGATCCTCGTGTCGCTCGATCAGGCCGCCGCCGGATTGGGGGATGGACATACGCGCGCTCCGCTCTTGCTTGCATCATTCGGGGGCAGTGGTGCGGTGAAACGGCGGGACTGTCAATGCAGCCGTTGATAGGCGGGCCGCGACGGATGGCGCTCCCAGATCACCACCGGATGGCGCGACTTGCCGTTCAGCTCGGCCAACATGCGTTCGGTTTTCAGCCCGGGCAGGGCGTTGAAGACATCGAAAAGATCGCCCGCGCCTTCGGCATTGACGGGAATGTGAAGCACCGGTAGCCCGGGCTGTTCCAGCACCCAAAGCGTCGGGGAAGAGACCGGATCCAGCACCAACCGTTCAAGATCCTGGACCGAGACAGAGCCGCCGGAAAGCGGCCCCATATAGGTGATCTCGCCCTCGGTGATCATCACCACCCCGGGGCCGCGGCCTTCGGCCCTGAAACGGGCGCGTTGCAGGCCGATCACCGCGATGCCGGCACCGGCCGGGAGCAGCAGCCAGCCGATCCAGCCCAAAAACCCGCCGACCCCCAGCGCCCAGTAAAGCCCCAAGAGCACCACACCCACCCCGATCAGCGCCTCGCGCCAGCGGTGAAGACCCGCTTTCACCTCGGGGCGGATGAAGCTCATGCCGGCACTCCACCCAGGGCCACGACCCCATCGGTCAGCGCCACCCGATAATCGCCGACCCGCCGGAAGCCGATCGCCTCATAAGCGCGGGAAGCAGCGTCGTTGTTCGAAAACAACACCGCCCGGCTGGCGCCATCGGCCGCGACCTGCATCAGCAGCGCCTGCACCGCACGACGGCCGACCCCGCGATTGCGCGCCTCGGGCGGGACATAGACGCCACCGACCTGCACGATATCCTTGACCCGGGCATTCACCGCCGCCATGCCGACCGGCCGGCCCGCTTCCAGCAAGAGCTGAGAGATGCCGGCCTCGATGATCCGGCGCGCACGATCACGCGCCACCTCAGCCGCCTGCGGCATGCCGGCGGCACCGGTTCCGGTTTCGGCCTCATAGCCCAGAAACCAGGCGGCCAGCAGCGCCGCGTCACCGGCCTCAGGCTGGCGCCAGACCAGATCGGCGCGCGGCATCGCGGCCAACTCCAGGTCATAAAGCGGTTCTACATGATCGACCTTAAGGCGCCCCGAAAGACCAAGCGCCTTCAGCCAGAGCCGTGCCTGCGCCGCATCGCCGGTCAGCCCCTGCACCTGGCGCCCGGCCAGCGCGCCGGCGGCCGCGGAGAAGGCCTCGGCCTCCCGCCCCGGGCATTGCAGCATCAGAAAGCCGTTGTTCGAGCAGCCGAAGACCGCCCTGAGCGGCCCTTCGGCTGGCCAGAGGAAATAGTCGCAGGCATGTTCGTGATCGGATTGCCCGATGCCATGCGTCTCGAGATTGCCGCGCAGGAACATCGAGGTTTCGGGATACCCCGCCAGAAAGGCCTCGATCCGCGCCGCGTCCGATACCTCGGCCCGGCGGATCATTTCCAGTCTCCCAGCGCCACCTGCCAGAGCGTCAGCGCCGCGACGGCAGCGGTATCGGCGCGCAGGATGCGCGGCCCGAGGCTGACGGCACGGGCGAAGGGCTGGGCCAGAAGGCGCTTGCGCTCGGCCTCGGAAAACCCGCCTTCGGGGCCGATCAGGATCGCCCAGGGACCGGGCCCTGCGCCCTCAAGGGTCAGTGCCGCGCCCGCCTCGGCCTCATCACAGAACATCAGCTGCCGCCCCGCCGGCCAATCGGCCAACAGCCGGTCGAGCCGGTGCAGATCGGTGACCTCGGGCACGAAGGTGCCACCGCATTGTTCCGCCGCCTCGACCGCATGGGCCTGCAACCGATCCTGGCGGATGCGTTCGGAATTGGTGAAATCAGTCTGCACCGGCACGATCCGCGCCGCGCCCATCTCGACCGCCTTCTCGACGATGAAATCGGTGCGAGCCTTCTTGATCGGGGCGAACAGCAGCCACAGATCGGGCGGCGGCATCAAGGGCCGCGACTGTTCCACACAGTCGAGCACCCCGCCGCGCTTGCCGGCCTCGGCAACGGTGGTCAGCCATTCGCCATCCCGCCCATTGAACAACGCCACGGGGTCGCCGACCGCCAGCCGCATCACCCCGAAAAGGTAATGTGCCTGATCCCGCGACAGCGGAACCGATTGCCCCGCCCCCAGCGGGTGATCTACATAGAGCCTGACCTTCGCTTTCATAGGACTCTACATATGCAACGCGCGACACCAACGCCAGACGCGAACGTGCACGGCCAGGTGGCCGATGCGGTACGTGGCAACTGGGTCGACCGGCTGGCACCGGCCGCCACCCGCCCCTATCTGCGCTTGTCCCGCGCCGACCGTCCGATCGGCACCTGGCTTTTGCTGTTGCCCTGCTGGTGGGGGCTGACGCTTGCGATGCTGTCGGATCGCGCCCCCCGGTGGGAGGATTTGTGGATCTTCGTCGCCTGCGCCCTGGGCGCTTGGCTGATGCGCGGCGCCGGCTGCACCTGGAACGATATCACCGACCGCGATTTCGACGGCTCGGTCGAACGCACCCGGTCGCGGCCGCTGCCCTCGGGACAGGTCACACTGAAACAGGCGGTGGTCTACATGGCAGCGCAAGCGATGATCGCCGCCGCGATCCTGCTGACCTTCAACACCGCGGCCATTGCGCTTGGCGTGCTTTCGCTCTTGCCGGTGGCGATCTATCCCTTTGCCAAGCGCTTCACCTGGTGGCCTCAGGTCTTCCTTGGCCTCGCGTTCAACTGGGGCGCGCTGCTGGCCTGGACCGCCCATACCGGCAGCCTCGGCTGGCAACCCCTGGTCCTTTATGTCGCCGGCATCTCCTGGACACTGTTCTACGACACCATCTATGCACATCAGGATACCGAGGACGACGCGCTGATCGGCATCAAATCGACCGCGCGGCTGTTTGGCGACAATACCCCGCGCTGGTTGCGGAGGTTCCTGATCATCACGGTTCTGCTGATGGCCGTTGCGGTGATCGGATCGGTGCGCCCCACCTCCTCGCCGCTGTCGCTGGTGATGGCGCTGGCCGGACCGTGGTTCATGGGCTGGCACATGCTGTGGCAACTGCGGCGCTTCGATCCGCAGGACAACCCCACATTGCTCAGACTGTTCCGGGCCAACCGCGACACCGGCTTGATTCCGCTCATCTTCTTCACGGCTGCCTTGCTGGTATGATTGCGAAGCCGGTTCCAGGCCTGTAAGACTCACTGCGATCAGACCAGACCAACATCCGAGCCCTTATGCGCCTATCCACCCTGCTGCCCGCCGGGGCGACCTTCGGGGTCGCCGCCATCCTTTGCCTCGTCGCGGCGGGTTTCGCAGTATCGGCCATTGAGGACACCACCGAAATCGAGGTAAGGCGCACCCTAGATCAATCAGGCTTTCCCTGGGCCGAGGTACAGGCCAACGGGCTGAGGGTGATCCTGACCGGCACCGCCCCGGACGAGGCTGCGCGCTTTGCCGCGATCTCGGCCATCGGGCGTCGCATCGACGCCGCCCGCGTCATCGACCACATGCAGATCACCCCGACGGCCGACTTGGCACCGCCGCGGTTCTCGATCGAACTGCTGCGCAACGGCAGCGGCATTTCGGTGATCGGCCTGATCCCGGCCTCGACCGACCGGAATGACATGGTCGACGATCTCGAAGCCCTTGCCCCCGGGAAAAAAATTACCGATCTGCTGGAAAGCGCCGACTACCCCGCCCCCGACGGCTGGGAACCGGCCATGCTCTACGCCATGAACGCGCTGAAGAACCTGCCCCGCGCCAAGGTCTCGGTCAGCGCCGGCCAGGTCGAGATCACCGCCATCGCCGACAGCCGCGATGCGAAGAAATCACTTGAGGCCCAATTGACCCGCGCGGCCCCTCCGGGTCTGCGGCTGGCACTGGATATCGCCGCACCGCGCCCGGTGATCACCCCTTTCAGCCTGCGCTATGTCATCGACGAGACCGGAGGGCATTTCGATGCCTGCTCGGCCGAGGACGAAGAGGCCCGCGATCGCATCCTGGCCACCGCCCGTGCCGCCGGGCTGACGGCCGAGGCAAGCTGCACGATCGGCTTGGGCGTGCCCTCCCCCAACTGGGCGCGCGCCGCCGAGCTCAGCATCGCAGCGCTTTCCGATCTGGGCGGCGGATCTGTCACCTTTGCCGATGCCGATATCACGCTGATCGCGGCCAAGGGCACTGACGCGGGCCATTTCGACCACGTGATCGGAGAGCTTGAAACCGCCCTGCCAGAGGTTTTTGCCCTGCATTCGGTACTGCCGCCGGCAGCAGCAGACGCAGTGGACGGCCCGCCGGAATTTGTCGCCACCCTCAGCCCCGAGGGACAGGTGCAACTGCGCGGCCGGCTCAGCGATGAAACCCTGCGGCAGATGGCCGACAGCTATGCCAAGGCGCGGTTCGGATCGAATAACGTCCATACCGCCGCGCGTCTGGTCGAAGGCCTGCCGGGTGACTGGCCGGTGCGGGTCCTGGCCGGGCTGGATGCGCTATCGCAGCTTGTCAACGGGGCGGTCACCGTCACCCCCGACACCTTGGCGCTGCGTGGCATCAGCTATGACGAGGATGCCAAGGCCAATATCTCTCGTCTGCTGTCCGACAAGCTGGGCGAGGCGGCGAATTTCACCCTCGATATCACCTATCGGGTGCCGCCCCCGCCGGCCGACGCCCCGCCTGACCCCGAACAATGCGAAGCGCGGCTGAGCGAAGCGCAGAAGGGCGGCAAGATCACTTTCGAGCCCGGCTCGGCCACCATTGCCGCAGCTTCACGTCCGATCCTCGACAAGATTTCCGAAATCCTCTCCGATTGCGAAGGGGTTCGGCTGGAGATCCAGGGCCATACCGACAGCCAGGGCCGCGAAGAAATGAACCAGCAGCTCAGCCAGGCCCGGGCGCAATCGGTGCTGAACGAATTGCGCGCCCGCCGGGTGCTGACCTCGAGCTTCTCCGCCGTCGGCTATGGCGAGGCCAACCCAATCGCCAGCAACGCCACCGAAGAGGGGCGGGAAGCCAACCGCCGGATCGACTTCAAGCTGATCCGCCCGAAATCGACCGAGAACGAGACCACCACGCTCGACAGCATGGCCGGAAGGCTCCCCGTCGCCGCCGGCGAGGAAGCAGAGCCGGAAACGGATCCCGAAGACATTCCGGAAGGCAGCGGCGAGGCGATGGAAGATCTTTCACATCAGAATCCGCCAGAAGATATGCCCGAGGATATGCCAAACGGATCGGATGACGGGACAACCGCCACCGACGATGCGACCGCCGCCGGCGGGGAGGACAGCCAATGAACAGAACCGAATTCATCATCACCACGGCCATCATCCTGTTCATCGCCTTCGCCGTGGGCTGGTTCGCCAACTGGCTGGTGCACCGCTTTACCCGCGTGCGGCAGAGCGATGTCGCCGATCTCGACCGGATGAGCCAGGAGCTGCACGAGGCGGAGGAAACCCGCGATCAGGCGATCACCTATCTGCAGCAACGCGAGGCAGAGCTGACCAACCAGCTCAATCAGGCCGAAGCCGAGCTGCGCGCCGCGATGGACGGGCTGCGCGATGCCCGGCGAGAGGCCGAGGAACTGCGCGCGCAACAAAGCCAGAGCTGACGCCCGGCCAGAGGCCTGCAACGGCCTCGCCGCGCGCCTTGCAGGACAGCAATACGATGTCCCCGAGCGACCGGAAAATTTGAAATTTTCCGGGCACCGCCGCCGATGTCACCAGCGATCGAGCGCTGCCTCATCTGCGTCTTTCGCAGCGACCCAATCACCGCCGGCGGTGGTGATTTCCTTTTTCCAGAATGGCGCACGGGATTTCAGGTAATCCATCAGGAATTCCGCCGCCTCGAAGGCCGCTGCGCGATGCGCCGCGGCGGTGGCGACCATCATGATCGCCTCACCCGGCGCCAACCGCCCGTAGCGGTGGATGACCAGAAGATCACAAAGCCCCCAGCGCTGGGTCGCCTCCTCGGCAATGGCGGTAATCGCCTTTTGGGTCATGCCCGGGTAATGTTCGATCTCCATCGCCTGCAATCCGCCCTCGGGCAGATCGCGAACCACGCCGGTGAAGGTGACCACCGCCCCCGCCCCGGCGACGCCGGCGGCAAAGGCATTCGCCTCTGCCCCCAGATCGAAGCTCTCGGCCTGGACCGCGATCCGCATGGCTCAGCCCCCCGTCATCGGCGGGAAGAAGGCCACTTCTCGGACCCCCGCCAGCGGTGCATCGAACTCTGCCAGCTCCTGATCCAACGCCACGCGCAGGGCCGAAAGATCGGCAAAGGCCGCCGCATAGCGATCCTCTCGTGCAATGAGATCGGCAACCAGATCGGCCACGGTGGCAGCCTCGGTTTCGACTGCCTCCCGCGGCACACCGATACGCTCGCGCACCCATGCGAAATAAAGCACCTGCATCATCGCGTCTCCCGCAGAAAGGGCAATGCCTTGCGCAGATAATCGGCGCCGGTGATCAGCGTCAAAGCCGCAGCGATCCACAGCAGCCAAAGCCCGATCCGGCCTGACCAAACCATGCCATAGAAGGTCCAGCGCAGATCCTCGCTGCCTGCCAGGGCGACGGCCAGTTCCTTTTCCGACATCCCGGCGTCGATCCCGAAGGCCGACAGAGCCAGATAATGTTCGAAGATCCCTTGCGAAAACAGTGTGGCGATGGCGATCATCTGCGCCGTTGTCTTCCACTTGGCCAGTTTGGTAACCTTCAACGTGCCAGCGGTATCCCCCAGATATTCGCGCAGCCCGGTCACAAAGACCTCGCGAAACAGAATTACTGTGGCCGGCAGGACCAGCCAGGGCGTCCAGTATTTCGTCGCATAGCCCACCAGGATCATCAGCGCGATCACCACCATCGCCTTGTCGGCGATCGGGTCGAGCATGGCACCGATCTTGGTTTCCTGCTTCCACAACCGGGCCAGATAGCCATCGAACCAGTCGGTGATCGCAGCGCCGACAAAAAGCAGCAGCGCAAACCAGTCGGCATAGGGCCGGCTGAAATAAAGAAACATCACGGCCAGACCTGGCGCCGCCAGAAGCCGCAGAAGCGTCAAGATATTTGGCACATTCCATCGCATGAGGCGGACCCTATACCCGGTCTTCGAAACTTGAAAGCCGGGCAATGGCGAATTTGTCGCGACGCATCCGCACGCCGTAACGCAGGCGGGACATTCACGGTTGCCAAGGCGCCTATAGCTGCCCCGGCGTCCACGCCGCAGGCCCGGGGCGACATCTCTGCGACGGCGACAGAGGGCTTCTTCCGCCCCAGATGCCGGGCCCAGCCATGCAGCACCGGCAGCGCGAAAAACCGCGCCGATCCAGGCCCCTATCCCTTTTCGTGGAAATAGCCATAGATCATCTCTGCCAGCGCGTCCGAGATGCCTTCCACCGCCTTGAGATCGGCCAGATTGGCACGGCTGACCGCCTTGGCGCTGCCGAAATGCGCCAGAAGCGCGCGCTTGCGGGTGGCCCCTACCCCGGCGATATCATCAAGCGGATTGGCACTCATCGACTTTGCGCGCTTGGCACGGTGGGTGCCGATGGCGAAGCGGTGCGCCTCGTCCCGCAGGCGCTGGACGAAATAGAGCACTGGATCGTTGTGGCGCAGCGCAAAGGCGCTCTCACCAGGGCGGTGGAATTCCTCCTTGCCGGCGTCGCGGTCGATCCCCTTGGCGACGCCCACCATAGGAATATCCTCGACCCCGTATTCTTCCATGATCTCATAGACCGCGCTGACCTGACCAGCCCCGCCGTCGATCAGCAGCAGATCGGGCCAAAGCCCCTTGTCACGATCCGGATCCTCTTTCAGCAGCCGGGTGAAACGGCGGGTCAGGACCTCTTTCATCATGCCGAAATCGTCACCCGGGGTCAGATCGTCACCGCGGATGTTGAACTTGCGATACTGGTTCTTCATGAACCCCTCGGGCCCGGCGACGATCATCGCGCCCACCGCATTGGTGCCCTGGATGTGGGAGTTGTCATAGACCTCGATCCGCTGCGGCGCACCGTCGAGGCCGAAAGCCTCGGCCAGCCCCTGCAACAGCTTAGTCTGCGTCGCACTTTCCGACATCCGTCGCGCCAGGGATTCACGCGCATTGCGCAGCGCGCCGGAGACCAGCTCCAGCTTTTCGCCGCGCTGAGGCACCAGGATTTCAACCTTGTGCCCCGCCTTTTCGCTCAGCGCCTCCACCATCAGGTCGGCGTTCTCGATCCCATCCGACAGGATCAACTGCCGGGGCGGCTCCTTATTGTCATAGAACTGGCCAAGGAAGGCCTCCATCACCTCGGCCGGCGACACATCGGCGCCGACGCGGGGATAGAAATCCTTGTTGCCCCAGTTCTGATGCGCCCGGATGAAGAAGACCTGAACACAGGCCTGACCACTGTCCATATGCAGCGCGATCACATCGGCCTCGGCCACACCGCGCGGGTTGATCCCCTGTGCTGTCTGCACCGAGGTCAGCGCCCGGATCCGGTCACGCAGGCCGGCGGCGCGTTCGAATTCCATCGCGTCAGAGGCCGCCTGCATCTGCTCGGCCAGCTCCTCCTGCACCTTGGTCGACCGCCCCGACAGGAAGCGTTCGGCATCGCGCACCGCTTCGGCGTATTCCTCCACGGAGATCTGGCCAGTGCAGGGGGCAGAGCAGCGCTTGATCTGATACAGCAGGCAGGGCCGGGTGCGACTGGAGAACATCGCGTCCGAACAGTTGCGCAGCAGAAACGCCTTCTGCAACTGGTTCAGCACCCGGTTCACCGCGCCGGCACTGGCGAAGGGGCCGAAATAGCTGCCCTTTTCCTTGCGGGCACCACGATGCTTCTTGATCTGGGGAAAGTCGTGGTCCTTCGCCACCAGAATATTGGGAAAGCTTTTGTCATCGCGCAGCAGCACGTTGTACTTCGGCTTGAGCTGCTTGATCAGGTTCTGTTCCAGCAGCAACGCCTCGGTCTCCGTCCGCGTTGTCAGGAACATCATCGAGACGGTTTCCCGGATCATCCGGGCAATCCGCACGGTATGACCCGACGGGCGGGCGTAATTCGAAACCCGCGCCTTCAGGTTGCGCGCCTTGCCGACATAGAGCACCCGGTTCTGCGCATCGAGCATGCGATAGACCCCGGGCGAACTGTCCAGGGTTTTCAGATACTCCTGAATGCACGCGTGCCCGGTCGGCCCGGCCGATGCCTTGTTCGCAGGCTGTTCTGATTCTGTTTCGCTGCCGATCTTTGCGCTCATGCCGCGACCCTATGATTCTCCCCGGTTGGCTGCAATCTCAGGGCGACTATTACAAGACTGAACAAATCCACCAAACCTGTGGATAAGCCTGACTATAACTTCTGGGGATCTCAGAAATTCCCTTGAAACATGGGGATTTCCACGAATTGCCCAAAAATTAAACACAAACACAACCAATTGAAATTAAAAGAAACTTTTTGCGACCAAAGCCAAGTCAATGAAATCAAAGACCTTTTTGTAACGTGCATGTGACGCATCCGTTTCCAGTGCACAACTTCAAAGGAAGCGCGTCACTCCGGCCCAAGGATGTCCGGCGTCCGCCATCCCAGATGCTGGCCGCCATCGACGCAAAGCAATTGCCCGGTTACCGCCGGCGCATCGAGGAAATAGCCGAGGGCCGCGGTGATATCTGTCGGATTCGCCCCGCGCCCCAGCACCGTATTGGCGCGCTGCGCGGCAAAATGATTGTCGCTCTGCCTGTGGCCTTGCAACGTCGGCCCCGGACCGATCGCATTGACCCGGATCGCCGGAGCGAGCGCCTGCGCGGTGGTCCGCGTCATCGCCCAAAGCCCCATCTTGGCGATGGTATAGGTCATGAATTCAGGTGTCAGCTTGAGCACCCGCTGGTCGATCATGTTGACGATCAGCCCCACGGCCTGGGGTTCCCCGGCCGCGTCGGTCCGGGCCTCAAGCCCCTGCGCCGCCATCGCCTGCGTCAACACGAACGGCGCGCGCAGGTTACTGTCCATATGGCGATCCCAGCTTGTCCGACTGGCGGTCTGCACCGTGTCGTATTCGAAGATCGACGCATTATTGATCAGGCAGGTGACCGGACCGCCGAGCGCCGCGACGGCGCGGGGAAACAGCGCCTGGGTCTGATCCTCATCCAGCAGGTCGGCCTGCAGGGTGTCGGCCCGCCGGCCCAGGGCACGAATCGCTGCGGCCGTCTCTTCCGCGCCCTCGCGCGAGGTGGAATAATGCACCGCGACATCAAAACCGCGTCCGGCCAGATAAAGCGCCATCGCACGTCCCAGACGCGCCCCTGCTCCGGTCACCAAAGCACGCATGTGCCCCCCTTTTCCTCTCCGCCCGTGCCGCCGTGCGCCTTAGACCAGCACCGCCACCACATAAAGCCCGTAGAGAGCACAAAGCGCTATGCCCCAAAGCCGGGTGATATCGCGGCGCAAAAACACGAAGGGGATCAGCAGCAGCGATGCGGCCAACATCACCCAAAGGTCGAAATCCAGGAATTGCGGATCCACCGGGATCGGGCCGAACAGCGTCGCCACACCGATGATCGCCAGCAGGTTGAACATGTTCGACCCGATGACATTGCCCAGAGCCACATCCGCCTGTTTGCGCAACGCCGCCATCACCGTCGTCGCCAACTCCGGCAACGAGGTTCCCACCGCCACCAGCGTCAGGCCGATCACCGTATCGCTGACCCCATAGGTATGTGCGATGATCGACGCGTTGTCGACCAGCAGGCTGGCCCCCAGCGGCAGGCCGATCAGACCGAGAAGCAGATAAAGACCGATCCGCCACCAGGGCATGTTTGGATCGGCCTCTTCCAGACCTTCAAGAAGCTCCGTGTCGGCGGCCTCCCGACATTCCCGGCGGTGCCGCATCGCCTCGCGCATCTGATCCCAAAGCATCAGCCCCAGCGCCGCCAGCAGGATTATGCCTGCGGTCAGATCGAACTCTCCGCGATAGGCGAGCGAAATGAACAGCAGTGTCGACAGCAGCATATATATATAGGTCTTGTGACTGCTGCACTGGCTTGTGTGCATCGTTGCCATGATGGCCGGCAGCCCCAGGACAAGCAGGATATTTGCCGTGTTCGACCCCACCACATTGCCCAATGCAATCCCGGGCGCATGATCGAGCACCGCCTTGATCGAGATCAGCAGCTCTGGCGCCGATGTGCCGAAGGCCACGATGGTCAAGCTGACGATCAGCGCCGGCACCCCCAGCCTGAGGCTCAGGTTCACCGCCCCGCGGACCAGCACATCCCCCGCCAGGAGCAGGATCACCAGCCCCAGCCCTGCAAGCAACCAAGCGATCATCCTTGTCCCCTATGTCCGCAGTCGCAGCGCCCTTTGCCGATCCGGAACCGCCCGCAGCGCGGACAGCGCGCCGCATCCAGCCGTTTCGCGCCGGGAAAGCGGAACTTTCCGAACATGGCCAGCACGGCCATCGCCACGAGAAACAGCAAGACGATCTTTAAAATCACGTCAGAGGCCAAAACGCGCATAGGCCGCGCGCTCCTCGATCCCGGCAAGGACATCCTGCGCGAATTCCATTCCGAAGCGCGACCAGATCGGTCGGCGCATCCCATATCGGCGAAACTGCACCTTGGAGCCGAAGCGCTCCTGCATTTTCGGTTTCAGATGGCCGATCCCCTCGATCAGCCCCAATTCAGTGGCCCGCCGCGCGAGCCAGACTTCCCCGGTGAAAAGATCGGTCGCCGCGTCCAGCTTGTCGCCGCGCCGCGCCGTCACATGGGCAATGAAATTCTCGTGCAACTCTTCAAGAAGCTCCTTCAGCCGCGCGACATCCTCGGGATTCTCCGGGCGGAAGGGATCGAGCATGGATTTCGACTTTCCGGCGGTATAGACACGCCGTTCCACCCCCTGGCGGGCCAGGAAGATATGCGCCCCGAAACCGGACGAGATCACGCCGATCGAGCCCAGGATGGACGAGGCATCGGCCCAGATCTCATCGGCGGCAGAGGCGATCCAATATCCACCCGAAGCCGCGACATCCTCGACAAAGACGAAAACCGGCACCTTGGTCTCTTCCGCCAGCCGCCTGATACGCGCGCCGATCAGAGAACTCTGCACCGGCGATCCGCCGGGGGAATTCAGCTCGATCGCGACCGCCGCAGGCTTGCCACGACGAAAGGCCTTTTCCAGGAGCGGCGCCAGCGTTTCGTCATTGAGGGAATTACGTCCACCCAGACCGATCGTGCCGGTCAGGCGCACCACCGAAACGAGGGGCGGGTTCTTGATAAAGGGCAGACGCAGCTTCATGGAGCCGATGTAGAATGCCGGCTGCCGACAAACAAGGTGCAGGGGTCACAGAAACACGCGGGCGTGAGGTTTTCGCCGCCGCGCCGCGCCCCGGATGCCACGACGATCAGCAAAGACTAGGACCGGCAAAGACTGGCAAGAACGATCAATCGCGCCCGGTGATCCGTTTCAACCAGCCTTTCTTCTCACCCTCCGCCGCCTCATCGGTCACCGCCTCATCGGCCACCTCGGCGCTCTCTTCCGGGCCTTCGATCTGCTCCTGCAGATTGCTGAAGAACTGATCCGCCATCTTCTTGGCGAACCCGTCGATCAGCCGGCTGCCAAGCTGCGCCAGCTTGCCGCCGACCTTGGCCTCGACCTCGTAATGCAAAAGCGTGCCGCCGGTCTCGGTCGGCTCCAGGGTGACCGTGGCCCCCCCCTTGGCAAACCCAGCGGCACCGCCCTTGCCCTCGCCGGTGATGGTAAGCCCCTTGCTCTCCACCATGTCGGACATGGTGACCTCGCCCTTGAAGGTGGCCTTCACCGGCCCGACCTTCTGGGTCACCGTGGCGGTATAGCCCTCCTCCGGGTTGCCCTCCACTTCCGAGGCGCCGGGCACACAGGCCTTCAACACCTCCGGGTCCAGGATAGCGGCATAGACGGTGGCCGGATCGGCCTGGATTTCACGACTGTCGTTCAGTTGCATGACCGAGCCCTCCCTGCTGGCTGCTCCGTTTTATCGCATCGCCCCGCCTGGGCCAAGATGTCGCAGATGAGCAGAACAAAACACCAGACCTGCAAAGCGCTCGGCCTGCCTTGCGGAAACGCCCCAGCATGCTACGCCGATGGCAAAGGTTTCCGAGGTCGCCCATGTCAACCATCGCCCAACGCCATACATCCGCTGGTCTTCTGTTCATTCTGATCGGCGTGGTGGGTATCTCGATCAACGACCTGTTGATCAAGCAACTGTCCGGCGGCTACCCGCTGCATCAGGTGGTTCTGGCCCGATCCGCCATCGCCTTGGCCTTCATCCTCTTCATGGTTCGGGCCGAGGGCGGCCTCGGCATCCTCAAGACCCGGCAGCCGCTGCTGCATATGGCCCGCGGGCTGCTGGTGGTGATCGCCAACATGACCTATTTCGTGGCCCTCGCTGTGCTGCCGCTGGCGGATGCCACCGCGCTGTTCTTCGTCGCGCCCCTGTTCATCACCGCCCTGTCGATCCCGCTGCTGGGTGAAAAGGTCGGCGCCATGCGGATCGCGGCGGTAATGGCCGGCTTTGCCGGCGTGGTGATCATGCAACGCCCCTGGGCCGACAGCACGACACTGACCGCCAGCCGGCTGGTCATGGTGCTGCCGGTGCTTTCCGCCTTCGCCTATGCGCTGATGCAGATCCTGACCCGCAAGCTCGGCGCCACCACCAAGGCCTCGGCCATGGCGGTCTATATCCAGGCCACGTTCATCCTGGTTTCCCTCAGCTTCTTCCTGCTGGCCGGAGACGGGCGCTTCGCCGACGGCAGTGATACACCCTCGGTGCAGTTCCTGCTGCGCGCCTGGGTCTGGCCCGCCCGTGACGATCTGCCCCTGCTCCTCGGCCTCGGCGCCCTGGCCGCGGTCTCCGGCTATTGCCTCAGCCAGGCCTACCGGCTGACCGACGCGGCCACAGTCGCACCCTTCGAATATGTCGGCCTGCCGCTTTCGGTACTCTGGGGCTGGCTGTTCTGGGCCGAGTTCCCGGCGCGCGAGGTCTGGATGGGCATTGCCCTGATCGCCGGATCGGGCCTCTTTGTCTTCCTGCGCGAACAGCACAAGGCCCGCATCATTGCTCGCAGCGCCCCTCAACAACGGCTCTGAAAGACCGCGCCCCTTTTTCTGGCTCTAAATATCCCCGCCGGAGGCCCGCGCCGCCCGGCGCGACACGCGCCTGACGCTCAGAACGTCGGTGGCGTGCAGGCGCTGACCACAACGCATTTCTCCGGCCCCACCTGCTTGAACCGATGCGGCTTGCGGCTGTCGAAGTAATATGCGTCCCCAGGGCCGAGGATCTTGCGCTGATCGCCCACCGTCACCTCGACCCGGCCCGAGATCACCACGCCGCCCTCCTCGGCCTCATGCCCATAAAGCTTGCGCCCGGTGTCGGCACCGATGTCATAAGTTTCCAGCAGGATCATCATCGCCTTGCCGTAAAGCGTGGCGCCCACCTGTTTGAACGACAGCTTGCCCTTGCCGATCTCCACCAGATCTTCGGCGGCGAAGAACACCGTCTGTTCCGCCTCCGGTTCAAAGGCGAAGAACTCCGACAGCCCCACGGGGATGCCGTCGAGGATCCGCTTCAGCGCGCCGACCGACGGGTTCACCTTACCCGATTCGATCAACGAGATGGTGGAATTGGTCACCTCCACCTTCTTCGCCAGTGCCCGCTGCGACAGGCCCGCGCGTTCGCGCAACAACCGCAGCCGGCGACCGATGTCCAGATCGAGACTCTGCCCGGCGTCGTTGCTCATGTTCATTATTCCACAACACTACTCACCTTACCCCATTAATATCAATCAGATGCGCCCACCAAAAAACAGACTTTTTTTGCCATCTGGAAACACTAGGGTTGCTGCCTGTCCGGGGGCGCCCCGGGCCGGGGCCAAGACCCCGTTCATTCGAGAGGACATCAGGATGTCGAACGCAGACCTCGCCGCCCGCCGCGCGGCCGCAGTTGCCCGCGGCGTGGGCGTGCAGACCCAGATTTATGCCGAACGCGCCCAGAATGCGGAAGTCTGGGACATCGAAGGCAACCGCTATATCGACTTCGCCGCCGGTATCGCCGTGGTGAACACCGGCCACCGTCACCCCAAGGTGATGGCCGCGGTCGAAAAGCAACTGGGCAGCTTCACCCACACCTGCCACCAGATCCTGCCCTATGAGCCCTATGTGCGTCTAGCCGAACGGCTGAACGATCTGGTTCCGGGCGATTTCGCCAAGAAGACGGTCTTCGTCACCACCGGCGCCGAGGCGGTCGAGAACGCCATCAAGGTCGCCCGCGCCGCCACCGGGCGCAGCGCCATCATCGCCTTTGGCGGAGGCTTCCATGGCCGTACCTTCATGGGGATGAGCCTGACCGGCAAGGTCGCGCCCTACAAGATCGGCTTTGGCGCGATGATGCCCGATGTCTATCACATCCCCTTCCCGGTCGAACTGCACGGCGGCACCGTCGCCGCGACGATGGAAACCATCGAACGGCTGTTCAAGGCCGATCTCGACCCCGCCCGCGTCGCCGGTATCATCATCGAGCCGGTGCAGGGCGAAGGCGGCTTCTATCCCGCGCCCGCCGAGCTGATGCGCGCCCTGCGCAAGCTCTGCGACACCCATGGCATCGTGATGATCGCCGACGAGGTGCAGACCGGATTTGCCCGCACCGGCCATCTCTTCGCGATGGAAGGCTATGACGTCGCCGCCGATATCACCACCATGGCCAAGGGACTGGGGGGCGGTCTGCCGATTTCCGCCGTCACCGGCCGGGCCGAGCTGATGGACGCAGCCATTCCGGGCGGTCTGGGGGGCACCTATGGCGGCAACCCGCTGGGCGTCGCCGCCGGCAATGCCGTGCTCGACGTGATCGAGGAGGAAGACCTCTGCGGCCGCGCCAATGAACTGGGCGCCCGTCTGCGTCAACGACTGGAAGCGATCCGCGAGACCACGCCGCAGATCATCGACGTGCGCGGCCCTGGGCTTATGGTGGCGGCCGAGTTCAACACCGCCGACGGCAGCAAACCCAGCCCCGAGTTCACCAATGCGGTGCGGATCGAGGCCGAGAAACGCGGGCTGATCCTGCTGACCTGCGGCGTCTATGGCAACGTCATCCGCTTCCTGGCACCGCTGACCATCCAGGACGAGGTCTTTGCCGAGGCACTCGACATCCTCGAAACCGCCATCGAAGCCGCCAAGGAGGCAGATGCATGACCGCGACCTTCCCAACCGCCCGCCCGTTGAAGGACCCGAGCCTGCTGGAAACCCGCGCCTATGTGAACGGTGAATGGATCGCGACGGAGAAAACCTTCGCGGTCCACGATCCAGCCACCGGCGCCTGCATCGCCCATGTCGCCGATCTTGGCGCCGCCGAGGCCGCCGCAGCGATCGACGCGGCCCATGCCGCACAACCCGCCTGGGAGGAGTGGACCGGCAAGGAACGCGCCACGGTCCTGCGCAAATGGTTCGACCTGATGATAGAGAACGCCGATGATCTGGCCAGCATCCTCTGCGCCGAAATGGGCAAGCCCTGGGCGGAATCGCGGGGCGAGATCCTCTATGGCGCCTCCTTCATCGAATGGTTCGCCGAAGAGGCCAAGCGCATCTATGGCGACGTGATCCCTGGCCACCAGCGCGACAAGCGCATCGTGGTGCTGAAACAGCCCGTGGGGGTCGTGGGTTCGATCACACCGTGGAACTTCCCCAATGCGATGATCGCCCGCAAGGTCGCCCCGGCGCTGGCCGCCGGCTGTTCCTTCGTCGCCCGCCCTGCCGAGCTGACGCCGCTGTCGGCACTGGCGATGGCGGTGCTGGCCGAGCGCGCAGGTGTGCCCGCCGGCATCTTCAACGTGATCCCCGGCAGCGATGCGGCCGGCGTGGGGCAAGAGCTGTGCACCAACCCGAAGGTGTCGAAGATCACCTTCACCGGATCGACCCGGGTGGGACAAATCTTGATGCAGCAATGCGCCCCCACCATCAAGAAGATGTCGCTGGAGCTGGGCGGAAATGCCCCCTTCATCGTCTTTGACGATGCCGATCTGGATGCCGCAGTCGAGGGCGCCATGATCGCCAAGTACCGCAACAACGGCCAGACCTGCGTCTGCGCCAACCGGATCTATGTGCAGGCCGGTGTCTATGACGCCTTCGCCGAAAAGCTGAAGGCCAAGGTCGGCACGCTGAAGCTGGGCAACGGCTTTGACGAGGGGGTGACCACCGGCCCGCTGATCTCTGAGGCGGCGCTTGCCAAGGTCGAACGCCATATTGCCGATGCGGTCGAAAAGGGTGCTGAAGTGATCGAGGGCGGCCAGCGGTCGAACCTGGGCGGCACCTATTTTCGGCCCACCGTCCTGATCGGCGCCAAGCCGGGCATGCAGGTGGCGAAAGAAGAAACCTTCGGCCCGCTCGCCCCGCTCTTCAAGTTCGAGGACGAGGCAGAGGTGATCGCCATGGCGAATGACAGCGACTTCGGTCTGGCCAGCTATTTCTACAGCCGCGACATGGCCCGGGTCTGGCGTGTCGCCGAGAAACTGGAAAGCGGCATGGTCGGCATCAACACCGGCCTGATCTCGACCGAGGTGGCGCCGTTCGGCGGCATCAAGCAATCGGGGCTGGGCCGCGAGGGATCGAAATACGGGATCGAGGATTACCTCGAGATCAAATACCTCTGCCTGGGCGAGATCGCCTGACACACCGACATACCGGCGGTTCACTCTCCCCTTCGGACCGCCGCACTCAGTCGATCCTCGCATGCTGAGATCGCCGCGCCCCCGACCATCGGGGGCGCGTTTTTCATGTCCGAACTTACGTCAGATACTGGCCGCCGTTCGCCGTCAGGGTCGAGCCGGTGATGAAGCCCGCGTCGTCCGAGGCCAGGAAGACCACGCAGCGCGCGATATCCTCGGGCTCGCCTAGGTGGCCCACCGGGATCTGGGCGGTGATGGCATCGCGGATCTTCTGTTCCACCGCCATGACCATATCGGTGGCGATATAGCCCGGGCAGATCGCGTTGATGGTGATCCCGGCGCGCGCGCCTTCCTGCGCCAGTGCCTTGACGAAGCCGATATCGCCGGCCTTGGCGGCGGAATAGTTCGCCTGCCCCGCCTGCCCCTTCTGCCCGTTGATCGACGAGATGCAGACCACCCGGCCGAACTTGCGTTCACGCATGCCGGCCCAGACGTTATGCGTCATGTTGAAGGCGCCGGTCAGGTTGGTGTCGATCACCTCGCGCCATTGCTGCGGCGTCATCTTGTGAAAGAAGGCGTCGCGGGTGATGCCGGCGTTATTGACCAGCACCGAGACCGGGCCCAGCGCCGCCTCGACCTCGGCCACGCCCTTGGCACAAGCCTCGTAATCCGCGACCGACCACTTGAAGGCCTGAATCCCGGTTTCCTCGGTAAAGGCCTTCGCCGCTTCGTCGTTGCCGGCATAATTCGCAGCGACGCTGTAGCCTGCCTCCTTCAACGCGATACTGGTCGCACGACCGATGCCCCGGGTCCCGCCAGTGACGATTGCAACTTTGGTCATTGTCCTCTCCTTACAATGATCATGGCCTGCTGATCAGGCCATGAGGTGAAAACTGTTGTCGGCGTAGATGACCGATCCGCTCATCGGACTGGCCGCTTCGCTGGCGAGGAAGGCCGCAATGCGCCCCACCTCTTCGATGGAAACGAGCTGATGCGACGGCGTGCGTTCCCGCACCCGGTCGATCAATTCGTCAAAATGGGCGATGCCCGATGCCGCGCGGGTCTTGATCGGCCCCGCCGAGAGCGCAAAGACACGGATATTGTCCTTCGCCAGATCGGCCGCGGCATAGCGCACGCTGGCCTCCAGCGCCGCCTTTACCGGCCCCATCAGGTTGTAATCCTCGACCACCCGATCGGCGCCGAAATAGCTGACCGTCATCAAAGAACCGCCTTCCGCCATCAAGGGCCGGGAAAGCTTGGCCATACGCAGGAAGGAATGGCACGAGATATCCATCGCAAGAGCAAAGCCTTCGGCCGAAGAGTTCACAACACTTGTATGCAAATCCTCGCGCGGGGCGAATGCGATGGAATGAAGCAGGAAATCCAGCCGCCCCCAGGTCTTGTCTATCGCTTCGAACACGGTTTCCAGCTGACCCGGCTCGCGTACCTCGCAGGGCAGGAACAGCGGCACCGACAGCTCGTCAACCACCGGCTGGATAAAGGGTTTCGAGGTATCACTGCGATAGGTGATTGCCACCTCAGCCCCCGCGCCGCAAAAGGCCCGGGCACAGCCCGCCGCGATGCTGTGCACATTTGCCACCCCGACCACCAGGCCGCGTTTACCAGCAAGATCGACATGTTTTTGCACTTCTCAATCTCCTCTCGAAGGGAGTGAATGATGTCACCTCGTCACGCGACACGATCTACCGCAGCGCCCCTCCGGGCGGCGGCCAGCTTCGCCAAAGCGGCTGACGCGATCCGTGCGCTCATCGGATCGGCGCGGCTGGTCAAGACGATCGGCACCCGCGCCCCCAGAACCAGCCCCGCCGCCGTGGCATTTCCGAAATAGATCAATTGCTTGGCCAACATGTCACCGGCCTCGAGGTTCGGCACCAGAAGGATGTCCGCCTGCCCCGCCACGGACGAGGTGATCCGCTTGGTCGCTGCGGCCTCGGCATTGATGGCATTGTCGAAAGCCAAGGGCCCATCGACGATTGCGCCCGAGATCTGGCCACGTGCCGCCATCGCGGTCAGCGCTGCGGCGTCGATGGTCGCCGGCATCTGCGGGTTGACCGTTTCCACTGCCGCAAGCGCCGCAACCATGGGCCGCTCGACCCCCAGCAGATGCATCAGATCGACGGCGTTCTGGCAGATATCCCGTTTGTGCTCCAGCGTCGGCAGGATATTGACGTTGGCATCCGTCACCATCACCAGCTTGGAATATGCCGGCACATCCATCGCGTAGACATGGCTGATCCGCCGACCTGTCCTGAGCCCCGATCCATGCGCCGTTACCGCGCCCAGCAACTCATCACTGCGGATCGAGCCCTTGACCAACATCGAAACCCGCCCCGACACCGCCAGATCGACCGCGCGGGAGGCGGCGGCATGGCTGTGGGGCACCGGTTCGATCTCGATCCCATCGAGCGACAGGCCGGTTTCCTCGGCCAGGGCACGGATCTTGGCCTCCGGACCGATCAGAAGCGGGTCGAGCAAGCCTGCGTCGCGCACCTCGATCGCGGCGCGCAGCGCGGCAACGGAACAGGGGTGCACTACCGCTGCCCTGACCAACGGCAAGGCGCGGGCTTCGTCGATGAAAGCCCCGTACCGGCTGGGGCGCCGGATGGTCACCTCGGGCAAGCTGGTGGCCGGCAGACTGACCGGCTCGTCCGGCGCCTTGACGGTGGCAAGCCCAGACAGAACATCCTTGCCGTTCTGATTGGTGCAGACCGTTTCCAACGTCACCCGACGGTCGCGTTCACGCTTTTCGATCACCCGCACCGTGGCAGTGATGGTATCCCCGGGAGAGACCGGCCGCAAAAAACGGATTTCCTGGCCCAGATAGATTGTCCCCGGCCCAGGCAACCGGGTCCCCAATACAGCTGAAACCAACGCGGCGGTCCACATGCCATGCGCGATCACATGACCAAAGATACCCTTTTCGGCGAACACCGGATTGAGATGCGCCGGGTTGGTATCGCCCGACACGGTGGCGAAAAGCGTGATGTCATCCGGCCCGACCGTTCGCGTCAGGCTGGCGCTGTCATCGACCTCGAGCTGGTCGAAAACGCGGTTGGACAAGATTTCGGAGGGTAATGTCATCGGAACCTCTTTCATGTTTCCGCCAGCCCCCGGCCCCTCCCCGAGCTCTCCAAACCATCTGGCGGCCTCTAAACCGGCATAGATACCGCCTGTGACATCCAGTTGAACATTCACCCGGCCCCTCCCCTTCCGCGACGAAGGCAGCTCACCTTATAGTTGAATTCAACTTTTCCCTGCCCGAAAGGCAGAAGCAACCGCCAAAGAAGTTTGGATTTTCCCGATTTCCACCATTCGCCCAATCGCCCGTTTCTCAGGCGGCTCTGCCCGGTTCGGCATCGCCTTTCCAAGAAAGCGAACGGCCCGGACCTCGGAATCGTGATCGAGGTCATGCTATCGCGGACCGGAATAGGGTTGATCATCCCCCAAAAATCACGAGGTTGGACCCTTGGGCCGCTTCCCGGAACGCAGCTGAGCACCCGGAGGCTGAATTACCTTTCGACCAGCCGGATGCAGGATGCACGACCTCCTCTCTCACCTCTTGCCCACCTTGGACTCCTTCGGAATCTGGTCCTACTGGATCATCGGCCTTTTCTCCTTTCTCGAGGGCTGGTGGGTCAGCGGTGCCATTGCCCCAGGCACCCTGGTGGTGGATGCAGGGGGCGCGCTGGTACGCCTTGGGCACCTCGATTTCTTCGATCTGGTCTGGTTCGTCGCCATCGGCGCGATCCTCGGCGGAGAAGCGAGCTGGCATTCCGGCAAATGGCTGGGCGGACGGATCCGCATGCCACAAAACAAGAGGTTCCTGCGCGCACAGGATCTCGTGCGGCGCCGGGGCCCCTTCGCCGTGGTGCTCGGGCGGTTTCTCGGCCCCATCGCCGGGCTGGCCGCCCTGGCCGCCGCCCTGTCCGGGATGAGCCGGCGCCAGTTCGTCATCTGGAACATCGTCAGCAGCTTTCTGTATGCGCTGACCCATGTCATGATCGGCTATGCGGCGGGTGAGTTTCTGGCGCGGCTGTCGCCCTATCTGCCGAGGCTGGCCCTGCCGTTGGGACTGCTGGCGGCGGTGATCGCGATCACCTGGATCATCACCCGGCAGATACAGCGCGGCATGCCCGCATTGCGCGCCGGGTTTTCCGCGCTGCGCAACCGGGCCGAGACCTGGCCCCCGGCAGCAAGAGCGGCAGCCCGTCACCCCCGCGCGGCCCGCTTTCTGGCGCGGCGCTTCGATCCGGGCCAGGGCGGCGGACTTCTTACCAGCGCGGTCGTCG
Organism: Pseudodonghicola xiamenensis DSM 18339; assembly: GCF_000429365.1. GTDB lineage: Bacteria > Pseudomonadota > Alphaproteobacteria > Rhodobacterales > Rhodobacteraceae > Pseudodonghicola > Pseudodonghicola xiamenensis. Next base: position 139,476 of record NZ_AUBS01000002.1, read on the forward strand.
TTCTTGTCGCCTATCTGACAGGACTTCTCATTGACGGTGCCCTGGATCTGAAGCTGGTGCCGGATACTGTCGCTCTCGATCAGCGCACCGCCAACCTGGCCCATGCCTACTGGTCGCCCGGATGGCTGCGCGCCGCCGGCTGGTTCACCCAGGCAGGCCATGCCCCCGTCGCCACCCTGGCGGCCCTGGGCTGCATCCTGGGCTTTGCCGCCTTCGGCCGCCGCGCCGCGGCCCTGGGGCTGGCCGTCGCGGTGGTCGGCAACGCGATCACGGTAACAGCGCTGAAGCTTCTTGTCGGGCGCGCGCGCCCCGAGCTGTCCTATTTCCTTGAGACCTCCAATAGCTTCCCCTCCGGCCATGCCGCGATCTCGGTCGCGTTTTACGGCACATTGGCCCTGATGCTCTGGCGTGAACGGATCATTGGCCCCACCACGGCACTGATCGCCGGCGTCGGCATGGCAACCAGCCTTGGCCTGACCCGCATCTATCTGGTCGAACACTATCTTTCCGATGTTCTCAACGGCTGGGTCGTTGGCGGCATCTGGCTGGTCATCGGCCTGGGCCTCGCCGAAGGCATGCGCCAGAAGGCCGCCCCGCCGCCGCGCATACGCCGTCTCGCCGGTCTCTGCGCGGCGCTGATCTGCTTTTGTGGTGCAGGTTGGCTGGCACTCTATCACACCAAGAGCCCCGCAGAGCGTGTGGCAATCGCCGCGACCATCGTCCCGGATTTGTCGGATGACACTGCCATCGCCGCCCTTCCGACCGAGGTGGTCTCACTGGACGGCAGCCGCCGCGCGCCCGTGGGCCTGTTGGTGGCAGGAGCCACCGCGTCCGACCTCGGGACGATCCTGACAGCCGCCGGCTGGAGCGAGGTTCCACCGCCCTCCCTCCTGTCGGTCCTTACGGCCATCCGCTCCGACCTGGAGGGCCTGCACCCGGGGCCCTCGGCCACCGCGCCGCTCGCCTTTTACAGGGCCTCGCCTGCAGAGGTCACGCTGCGGGACAACCGGCTGGACAGCCTGTTGCGCGTCTGGACAATCGGGACCACCCCCACGGGCAGGCCGCTGCTGGCACTGGCCTTCGGCCCGGAGGGCAACACTCCGACCTGGCAGGAGGATCACGTCATTGAAGCAGTCTGTACAGTGCTGCGCAGCGCCGATCAGGGCCAGGACATCCAGTTGTGGGCCCTGCCCCCGGGGCTGACGCCTGCCGCGACCAACTAGCGCGAGAAACGGCAGAAAACCCCCGATCAGGGGCAAAACCGCAAAGAGGGCAGCATAGCCCGCTCGCCAATTGAGCCCATGGGTTCATCGCCGCGAGGCGCATGGCACACAGTCACGTTCAGATGCAAATATCTTAGGGAACATGCTGACGGGTAAGCTGGAACAACCGCCAATTTACTTAATCTTTTCAGATGTAAGTGGCGGACCGAGGAGGATTCGAACCCCCGACCCCTTGATTCGTAGTCAAGTACTCTATCCAGCTGAGCTATCGGTCCACTGGGGGAGCATCTACAGTTCCCAATCGGGGTTTGCAACACCCATTTTGATGTTTTTTCACAGTGGCGTCACATAAAGTCAGATTGCGCCGCGCCGGCCCGATGGATCAGCCCGTCACCACCTCAAGCGCGGTCATGGAACGCGGCAGGCGGATGATGAAAACGGTCCCCTCCGGCCCGGTTTCCGCCAGCTCAAGCGTGCCACCATGGCCGCGCACCAGCTCTGCCGAAATCGCCAGACCCAACCCCGAACCACCGGCCCGCGCCCCGCCCCGAAACGGGGTAAAAAGATTTTCCCGTGCCTTGGCTGGCAGCCCCGGCCCGGTATCGGCGACCTCGATCCACCAGCTATCGTTGTCTTCCCGCGCGGTTACCGTCACCCGTCCCGGACGGTGGCTCGCCTCCAGTGCCTGACGTGCATTCCGCACGAGGTTCATAATCACCCGGAACAGCTGTTCGGGGTCTGCCCTGAGCTCCAGCCCTTCGGGCACGCGGTTTTCCAACGTCACCTCAGGCCCGCTCAAGGCCAGCCTTTCGCTGTCGATCACATCGCCGGTGATACTGACTAGGGAAACCATCCTAAGCGCTGGCGGCGGCTCCTCCGCCCGCCCGAAGGCCAGCGTGCTTTCGCACAGCGACACCGCCCGCGAGATCGAATTCACCAGCTTCGGCGCCAGCCGACGCACGCTGGGATCCTCGCTGGCCTCGATCCGGTCGGTGATCAGCTGCGCGCTGGTCAGGATGTTGCGCAGATCGTGGCTGACCTTGGCCACCGCACCGCCAAGCTGGGCCATACGCTCACGCTGTTTCAGAAACTGGGTCAATTCGGTCTGAAGCTGCAATAACGCTTCCTCGGCCTCACGCAACTCCATCACTCCCGCCGATGGGCGGATGATTCCCCGCGCATCCTCCGGCGCGGCGGCATAGCGTTTCATGTAGCCCACGACCCCCTTGATCGGGCGCACCAGCACGATTCGCACCGCCACGAACAGCAGCAGCGCCGTGACGATCGAGATCACCGCCGACAACACCAGGATACGCAAGCCATAGTCAATCATGGCCGTACGCAGCGGTGCCGTTGCGATCGTGACCTCGATCAGCAGACCTGCGTCCTGGGTCGGCGCGCCGATCACCCGGACAATCTGATTCTCAGGCGTGAACAACCGCCTGATGGCATCACGGATCAGAATCGCCGCCCCGGCATCGCGCAGATCATAGGTATTCGCGATCGGCTCGGGGATCGGCGAGGACAGCATGAGCTGGCGCATCTCGTTCCGGCGCAGAACCACGTTGAACACCTGTGCGTTGCGCAACAGCTCTTTCTCAAGGTCGCTATCCAGCATGTCATCGGCCAGCAACGCCATCGAGGCGATCTGCGCCCGTTCCAGCCGGTCATGCAGATAATCGACCCTGTAACGCGCGATCGAGGGCACAAAGATCAACACTTCGGCCAACATGACGAAGACCGTGGTCAGGATCAGAAATCGCCCCGAAAGCGTATTCAACATCGAACCCTATCCCGGTCAGGGCAGGTGTCGCTGTACCGCCCGGACCATTCGTTTGACCGCCTGACTATCAAACAGCCTGCCCGAGAAATAGGCCCCCGCCAGCCGTTTGTTAAGTTCACCCAACGTCGGATAAGGCAAGACGGCATTGGCAATCGCACTTATTTTCAGGCGATTGGCCATCACCAGGGCCCACAGGCCGATCAGGTCGCCGGCGCCATCGCCCAGAATCGAAACGCCCACCGGACGGCCACGCACCACCATCAGCTTGGCGAATCCTTCGGTTCGCGCCTCGGTCACCGCGCGATCGTTGTCGGCGTAATCGGTGCGAAAGACCTCCAGCCGGTCGCCATAACGGACACGCGCCTCAGCCTCGGTCAGGCCGATCTGGGCAAGCTCGGGATCCGTATAGGTGACCCTGGGGATATGATCGCCGCGCGCCCTGGCCGGCAGAGCGAAAAGGGCCGATCGCAGAATGATTCCCGCGTGATAGCCTGCCAGATGGGTGAATTGCCCCTGCCCCGCGACATCCCCCGCGGCGTAAACCCGGCGATTCGTCGTGCGCAGCCGCACGTCGGTACGCAGACCGGTCTCTGTCGCCTCGATCCCCGCGGTCTCGAGATTGAGCCGCGCCAGATCGGCCCGCCGCCCCAAGGCCAGCAACAGGTGGCTGCCGCTGACCTGCCGGCCATGATCGAGATCGAGCCGGACCGCCCCGGCGCCCCCGGCGACGGCGACAAGCCGGGCGGCCTCGATGATCTCCACCCCCTCGGCGCGCAAACGATCCAGCACCGGCGCGACCAGATCGGGGTCCTCGCGCGCCAGGGCCCGACCTGCGTCAATCAGCGTCACCCGGGCGCCGAGCCGAACATGCGCCTGCGCCATCTCCACCCCCACGGGACCAGCCCCGGCGATCAGCAGATGATCCGGACAGGCTCGCAGATCGAACAGTGATTCGGTGGTCAGAAAGGGGACCTCCGTCAGCCCCGGGAGCGGCGGCACCACCGGGACCGACCCAGTGGCGATCACCACCCGGCGGGCCCGGATCACCACACCGTCGACCTCGACCTCCCTGGGCGAGGTGAAACGCCCGATGCCGCGGATCACCAGAACCCCCAGCCCTTCGAACCGCGCCTGACTGTCATGCGGGGCAATGGCGGCAATCGCCCGGGCCGCCTGCTGCATCGCCTCGGCATAGGTCTCGCCCCGCCGCGCCGCCGCCAGCAACGCCTTGGAGGGCACACAGCCGGTATTCAGGCAATCGCCCCCCATTCGGTGGGCTTCAAGCATCACCACCCGCGCGCCCATCTGCGCCGCTCCCGCCGCGACCGATAGCCCAGCAGCACCGGCACCGATGACCAGAATATCGGGTGTGAGAGGCGCCGCCATGATCAGCCCGCCACGCCACGCCGCAGCCGCTTCAACGCGACCGGCAGAGCCGCCAGGACGCATAGCGCCAGAATCGGCCCCAGTACATAGGGTTGCCAGATCAGCGACAGATCGGGACTGCCGCCACGCGCAAAGATGGCCCCGACACCGACACCGATCCAGGTGAAGACCAGCGCCCCGGGAATGATTCCCACCGCCGTGGTCCAGAAAAACCGGCCAAAGCGCACCCCCGCCAGCGCCGGCAGCAGATTGGCCAGGAAGAAAGGCATCACAGGCACCAGCCGCAACAGCAACAGCACGTTGATTTCATGATCACGCAGCGCCGCGCGCCAGCGGGCAAGCCGCCCCTCGGACAGCGCCATACGCGCCGCAAGCGCCTCTCCCGCACCCCAGCGGGCAACCAGGAAGATCACCGAGGCGCCAAGCGTCGCGCCGAGAATATTCAGCGCGACCCCGGGCAGAAGACCGAACAGGAAGCCACCGGTGACCGAGACCACCGCCGCCCCCGGCAGCGACAGCGCCACCACCAGCACATAAACAGCGACAAAGCCCAGGGCCATCAGCCCCATGTGATCGTCGCGAAAGGCCAGCAAGACGGAACGATTGTCGCGCAGGGTCTCGAAACTCAGTGTATCGCCCAGCGTCAACGCCCCCCAAAGCCCGCCGGCCAGCAAGGCCACCAGGGGGATCAGGCGCAGCACGCGGCGCAACGGCCGCGCCTCGGGAGAAGGGTTCGACACGCTCATGGATATAAAGATGCGCAGGTTGCGACGAAAACGACAGCCCCTTCACGCCAGGGTGATGATCGCGCCTTCCATCGTGAGAAATGCCCCCCGATTTCGCGACCAGCCCGGGATTTCGCCGCCCGGCACAGGCAAAGAGGGGAAAATTGTTGCAGTTTCCCTACGGTTTTCACCCGAATCCCTCTGCTCAGGGTTTGACTTGGAGAGAATCCCGCCGTAAAGGACGGGCCTCGAATAACAGACGGGAGGCGAATCCGCGCCGCACCCGACCGCTAGATTGGAGACGGAGCGATGAAACGCACCTTTCAACCCTCGAACCTGGTTCGCAAGCGCCGCCACGGTTTCCGCGCCCGCATGGCCACCAAGGCCGGCCGCAAGGTCCTGAACGCGCGCCGCGCCCGCGGCCGCAAGTCGCTGAGCGCATAACCCAGCCGCCCTGGGTACAGACTCATGACACCGCCGGAGGCCCCCGAAGCAACTACGGGGATACAGCCCCCGGCGGTTTCATCATGCCCCAAGGCCCAAAAGCACCGGCTTCAGGTGCTCAGGAAACGCGCCGATTTCCTGGCCGCTGCCCGCGCTCGCCGGCAGGCGACCAAGGGGATGGTGGTGCAGGCACGTCGCCGTCCCGAGGGGCACACGGCCCTGGGCGTGCGAATTGGCTATACCTGTTCGAAGAAGATCGGCAACGCCGTGGCGCGGAACCGCGCCAAGAGGCGACTGCGCGCCGTGGCGCGCGAGCTGATGCCGGCACTTGGCGTCGAGGGCTGGGATTACGTGCTGATCGGACGGCGCGAGGACACCATCGCGCGATCCTATGACGCGCTGCTGAACGATCTGAAATATGCGATGAAGAAGCTTCACGCAGATCGTTCCACGCCCCGCGCATGACCCCGCTCGCCCATATCGCCGCCCTGCCCGTCCGCGCCTATCGGCTGATCTTCAGCCCTTGGGTCGGGCATAATTGCCGGTATCAGCCGACCTGCAGCGCCTATGCGCTGGAGGCACTGGAGAAACATGGCGCGATCAAGGGAAGCTGGCTGGCGCTGCGACGCATCGGCCGATGCCATCCCTTCGGCAGCTCAGGCTATGATCCGGTGCCCGAGCCGAAGCAGAGGCCCAACCGGAAAATCTGACGAAAGTTCTGATGCCGGCGCATCGCGCCCATCGCCGTCACTGGGGCCCTGCCCCCGTCTCCTTCGGAGCCTCCCCCGGGATATTTCCAGCCAGAAAAAGCCCGGGGAGGTTTATCGCCCCAGTGGAGTTAGCCGCGCCGGCCCTCAAAGGGGAGAATGGCGATGCCGGCGGCCTGCAGGTTGTCACGCACCGCGCCGGCCAAAGCGACCGCTTCGGCGGTATCGCCATGCAGGCAGATACTGTCGATGGCTGCCGGCAGCCGCTTGCCGCTTTCGGTCACGATCGCGCCCTCTTCCACCATCTGGCGAATTCGCGGCCCGGCCAGCGCCGGATCGTGGATCACCGCGCCGGGCAACCGCCGATCGACCAGCGTTCCGTCATCGTTATAGGCGCGGTCGGCGAAGATCTCTCCGGCCCAGCGTGCGCCAAGCGAGCGGGCGGCGCGCTCCTGCGCCGTGGTGGCGAGCACCAGCAGGATAATGTCGGGATCAACGGAGAGGGCGGCCTGGTAGCAGGCGCGCGCCAATGTCTCGTCCTCGGAGGCCATGTTGGCGAGCGCACCGTGCAGCTTGAGGTGACGCAGGGGCGCACCGGCGGCGCGCGCCATCGCCTGCGCCGCGCCAAGCTGATACCGCACCGCATTGGCCAGGCTGTCCTGCGGCACCTGCATCCGATGGCGTCCGAAGCCCTGCAGATCGGCAAAGCCCGGATGAGCGCCGAGGCCCACGCCATTGGCCGCCGCCTGCGCCATGGTGCGGGCCATCACATCGGGGTCGCCGGCGTGAAAGCCGCAGGCGATATTGGCCGAGCTCACCACCCGCAGCAGCGCCGCGTCGTCGCCCATCGTCCAGGCGCCGAAACTTTCCCCCATATCTGCGTTGAGATCGACGGATCGGCTCATGTCAGTGTCCTCTTTCTGCGCGGGGCCGCCCCCGCCGATCGGGTCATATCCCAACGGACCGGGAATGTCGCGCAGTTCAGCCCCCATCAGGTCACGCAACAGTCTGCCCCGGCAAGCGAAAGCGGGAATGCCTGACGATTTGCGCATTTTCAAGGTAGCAGCTCTTGAACCGACCGGATGCGAGACCCGGGTCCCTCCCCCGGATCGCGTATCCTATCCGGATGACCCTGATCTCTTGCGCTTTTCGCAAGCCTTCCATGGGCTTTGTGCCGCGGACCTACCGCGACGATTTCCGCGCCCAGCCCGGAGACCCGGGCCGAGACAAAGCCCGCGGCAGCCTGGACTTATCACATCCCCCGATCTGGACCTACGGAACGCTGGATTTTTGGCGTTTGTGAGAGGTAGCCGCACCCGCCGCCCCGGACTCACCGGGGTTTCGGTGCATCGGTGCTCTGCCGACATTCGAAAGGATCTGCCATGGACGGCGTATTCAATGAAAACGACATCAGCCACATCGTGGACGCCGACAAGGCCCACGTCTGGCACCATCTGACCCAGCACAAGGCCTTCGAGACCGGCGACCCCCGCATCATCCTCGAAGGCAAGGGCATGCGCGTCTGGGACCAGAAGGGCAAGGAATACCTCGATGCCGTGTCCGGCGGGGTCTGGACCGTCAACGTCGGCTATGGCCGCGAATCCATCGCCAAGGCGGTCTATGACCAGCTCATCAAACTGTGCTATTTCGCGCAATCCGCCGGTTCGATCCCCGGGTCGCTGTTCTCGGAAAAGCTGATCTCGAAGATGCCCGGGATGAGCCGCGTCTATTATTGCAACTCCGGCTCGGAAGCGAACGAGAAGGTGTTCAAGATGGTGCGCCAGATCGCGCACAAGAAATACGGCGGCAAGAAACACAAGATCCTGTTCCGCGACCGCGACTATCATGGCGGGACGCTGGCCACCATGTCGGCCGGCGGCCAGGAGGAACGCGTGGCGCAATACGGCCCGCTGGCGCCGGGGTTCGTCAAGGTTCCGCATTGCATGGAATACCGCGCCCAGTGGGATCTGAGCGGCGAGGCCTATGGCCAGCGCGCGGCCGATGCCATCGAAGAGGTGATCCTGGCCGAGGGCCCGGAGACCGTCGGCGCCATCTGCCTTGAGCCGGTAACCGCCGGTGGTGGTGTCATCACGCCCCCCCCGGGCTATTGGGAACGGGTGCAGGAGATCTGCAAGAAATACGACGTGCTGCTGCATATCGACGAAGTCGTCTGCGGCATCGGCCGCACCGGCACCTGGTTCGGTTACCAGCAATATGGCATCAAGCCCGATTTCGTGACCATGGCCAAGGGTGTCGCCTCGGGCTATGCGGCGATCGCCTGCATGGTGACCACCGAGGAAGTCTTTGACATGTTCAAGGACGACGCCAGCGATCCGATGAACTATTTCCGCGACATCTCGACCTTCGGCGGCTGCGCGGCCGGCCCGGCGGCGGCGCTGGAGAACATGCGCATCATCGAGGACGAGAACCTCTTGGACAACTGCACCGCCATGGGCGAGCGGATGATGGGCAACCTTGAGGCGCTGATGGAAAAGCACAAGGTTATCGGCGATGTCCGCGGCAAGGGGCTGTTCCTGGGCGCCGAACTGGTCGCCGACCGTGGCACCAAGGAAGCGGTCGACGAAAAGCTGGTCGGTCAGGTCGTTGCCGAATGCGGCGCCCAGGGCGTGCTGATCGGGGCCACCAACCGGTCGATCCCCGGGCTGAACAACGTTCTGTGCTTCTCGCCGGCGCTGATCGCCACCGCCGACGATATCGACCAGATCACCGACACCGTCGACCGCGCCCTGACCAAGGCCTTCGGCTGACCCCCGGTGCGGGACATCCCCACATCCCCGCAATTTCTGCGGTCAGAGCATTGTAAGCCGGGCCCCACAAGGCCCGGCTTTTTTGCGCCTTAAAGGGCGCCAAGACCGCCTGCGGGCATTCCGTCCGACAGGCTTGCAACAGGATAGGAAGGACCCCCAACATGAGTTCTGAGCTTTGGGCCTGGACCGCCAGCGAACTGGCCGACGCGATCAGTGCCGGCCGCATCAGCAGCGTCGAGGCGACCGAAAGCGCGCTGGCGCGGATGGAGGCGGTGAACGGCCCGATCAACGCTGTGGTCGACCCGCTGCCCGAGCAGGCGATGGAGGCCGCCCGCGCCGCCGATGCCGAGCTGAAGACCTCGGGCCCGCGCGGGCCGCTGCACGGCGTGCCGATCACGGTGAAGATCAACGTCGACTACAAGGGCCGCGCCACCACCAACGGGGTGGTCGCCTACAAGGATCTGATCGCCCCCGAGGACGGCTCGGTGGTCAGGAACCTCAGGGCCTCGGGCGCGGTGATCATCGGGCGAACCAATACGCCCTGCTATTCGATGCGCGGCTGCACCAGCAACGATCTGCACGGCCATACCTATAACCCGCATGACAAGACGCTGACCCCCGGCGGGTCGTCCGGCGGCGCTGGATCGGCCACCGCGGCGGGCATCGGCGCCATGGGTCATGGCAACGACATCGGCGGATCGGTGCGCTATCCGGCCTATTGCTGCGGCATCTACGGGCTGCGCCCGACCGCAGGCATCACCGCCGCTTACAACCCCAGCCAATTGGCCGAACGACCGATCGTGTCGCAGATGTCCTCGGTCCAAGGGCCGCTGGCGCGCTCGGTCGAAGATATCCGCATCACCATGCAGGCGCTGGCCCAGCCCGATCCGCGCGATATCTGGCAAGTGCCGCTGAGCACCATGTTCGACGCACCGCTGGAACACCGGCCCTGCAAGGTCGCCATGCTGGCCGAGACGGATGAAAGCCAGGTCGACCCCGAGGTCACCGCCGCGATCCGCCAGGCCGGCGCCATCCTGGCCGAGGCCGGCTATCAGGTCGAAGAGGTTCAGACGCCCTCGTTCCACGAGGCGATGATGTTCTGGCGGCTGATCCTCGGTAACGAGATGCGCGGCGGGCTCTATCAACTCATGCTGAAGAACGGCGACGAGAAGCTGAAGAAATCCATGGCGCTGATGCTGGAGGGTATCCCGGAGATCGAGGGGCGGGAGGAATTCCTGCAGGCCTTCGCCAAACGCTCCACCCTGCTCAGGCAATGGCAGATGTTCTTCGTCGATTATCCCATCGTGCTGACGGCGATGACCTGGATCAAACCCTATCTGGACGATCTGGATGTGATCGACGGCACCGACTCCGATTGGTTCTTCCGCGCCCACGGGCCGATGATGGGCACGCCGACGCTGGGGCTGCCCGGTCTGTCGGTGCCGGTGGGGACCGTGCCGGGCGTGCCGATGGGAGTTCAGCTGATCTCGGACCGCTACGGCGATCGCCGCCTGCTCGAGGCCGGTGCAGTGCTGGAACGTGCCATCGGGGCGACCCTGCCGATCGACCCGCGCGGCTGATTGACGGCCCCAAAAGGGAACTTCCCCAAACCGCGACGTGACCGGCAGCAAACCACAGGTGCAAGACCAACCGCTTGCTGCCGGCGCGAACCGATCAGAGGTGCGCAGTTGCCTCGAACGGTCGGGATCGCTCACGGATTTCCCGATCAGAGAGCGGCGGCTGCGGACCAAAGAACGGCCCGCACCCCCAATATCCTTCCTGCCGCCCCCTCAGGGGCGCAGTTCTTTCCCGCCATGGGCAAGCAGAAGCTCAACGATGTCGTCGTTGCGATTTGCCTTGGCGCGCACAAGCGGGGAATAGCCTTCGAAATCCAGTGCATTGACGTCGGCCCCATTATCCAGAAGGAACTGGGCGATCTCGATGTTGCCGACCATGCTTGCAAGATGCAAAGGCGTATAGCCGCCCGACACGGAGGTGATCAGAGCCGGATCATTCTTCATCACCTGAAGCGCCTGATCGTTCGTACCCGACCAGATCAGGTCATTCAGTGCTGCATCTCCGGCCAGAGCGGGCCCGCAAAGGCTCGCAGCGATCAGGACGGCGGAAAGAAGTCTCATCGTAAATTCCAATATCAGTGTCTCGTCCGCGCCCCATATCCTGCGAGGGCACGAAGTAACATATTTAAAAGTATTGGAAATTTACGTGATCGCTCAATTTTGGCATGACCGGCGCATTTCCGCCAAGGGGAACGCGCCCGCGCAGTCGGCGGACGCATCTTCCTCTGTCGGAGTGACCTCAGGCGGCGGCTTTCAGCCGTCTCCCGTCCAGAGCCGCCCACGAGAGGACACCCGGCGTCAACAGTATCGCTCAGCGGGGGGATGCAACACGTCGCCTCGCCAACCGAGCGGATTTGTTCGAAGAGCCGAGCCTCAGAAGTCACCCAACCTCAGAAATCCCCGGGGGCGCATTGCAGGCAGACAAGGCCGGCGTTGCGCCAGAACTCCACCACCGCGCTGCGGTCATCGACCACCAGCCAGGGGGTGAACCCATCCGCGCGCATCTTGTCCAGAAGATGCGATTTCACATCCGGATCGGACCAGGTGTCCGCCCCCTCCGGGCGCAGATAGATGCCATCATAGGCAAGACCGGCGCGCGCCAGCCAATCCTCGGTCCGATGCTGCCAGCCCGCCGGTCGGCCGGAGCACAGCACGATCCCCTCGCCCGACTGCCGCAGCCGGTTCAGCAGCCGCGCCACCGGTTCGATCACCGCCGTGTCGTGCATGGCGTCGTGAAACGCGTCCCAATGCTTGTCCTCGCCGTGGACCAGATGGCCCAGCCGGTCGGCATCAAATCGCGCCAGGGTGCCATCAATATCGAAAACCACGCATTCCATTATCGTTCCTTTCGTCAGTCTTTCGCGCCGGCAGCCTGCCAGACGCGATCCCCCCAGCCGCCTGTGGCTGGGGTAAAGAGGATGGGCGTCGCATTGGCCGCGCGCGCCCCGTGTTCACTGCCACCGGTCAGCCGGCGCACAGCGCGGATGGTGCCGGAATGAGCCACCAGAACCGGCAACCCTTCACGTGGATCACTCAGCGCGCCAACCAGGGCGGCATGTACCCGCGCCAACATGTCGGCCCAGGCCTCGCCCGCCTCGGGCGTGTCTTCGCGGCGGATCATCTCGGCCTGTGGCCGCCCCTCCAGCGCCCCCCAATCGCGTTCACGCAGCCCCTCGACGACCAGAGCCACCCGCCCCGGAAACCCCAGCGCGGCAGTTTCGCGCGCCCGGTCCTGCGGGCTGACGAAGACCAGCGGCTCCGCCGGCCAGACCAGCCGCGCCAGCGCCGCCGCCTCGGCCCGCCCCTTGTCGGTCAATTGCGCCTCGATCCGGCCGGCGATCAGACCGGCGCAGTTGGCGTCGGTCTCACCATGGCGGATAAGGATGAAGGCTCGATCAGGCAGCGGCGTCATAGGGTGATCTTTTCGTGAAAGAAGACATCGGCGCCGGTGCGGTCGACCACCAGATACTCCTCGGGCAGAGTACAGAACAGCGGCGCATAGCGTTTCGCCCCCAGCCGCCGCACCAGCCCGAGCTGATCGCGCAACGGCGGGTGGACGTTCCAGCGGGTGAAATGGCCACCCGGATGGGCACAGATGGCACGGGCGTGTGCCGTCATATGGCCGGTGAAGACCACATGGAAATCCTGGCCCAGCCTCCCGGCGTCGCGGGCGGCCTTTACCAGCGTCCAGGCCATGCCGCCATCCGCGTTGGGGGTATCGCAGATCAGGAACCGCGCCGCCGGGTCGAAGGGCTTGTCCAACAGCGGCCGGATCGCGCCGGCGCTGTCGGCGATGCCCGCCGCAGGCCCCGCCGCCAGCGCCTGGGCGACGAAATCGCGGCAGGTGTCGTCCAGCCGCACGTCGCCCTGATCCATCAGGTGCAGCGCCAGCTCTCCTGCCCGGCCCGAGGGCGGCACCGGCAACAGCACGGTGCCCGGCAGCCAGCGCAGCAGCGCGTTCAGATCGGCCTTGCGCCGGTCCTGCGTCACATCGTCCAAGTGATAGGAGGCGTCGATCAGCGCGGTTTCCGCCGCCGGCGGCTCGTCAAAGCCGAACCAATGGGATTCCTCCGACCAGTCGCCGGAATAGAACAGCCCGCCGCCCAGATCGAAATGGAACCAGACCCCGCCCAGAGCATGGCCGTTGCGGCCCGTCGTCAGCCGTACGCCCTCGATCTCGATCTGTCCGCGCACCGGAATTTCGTGCACTTCCGCCCCCGGCGGCAACGACCGCGCGGTGATCGCAGTGGTATAGATCGGCAGGCCGGCGCCGATTGCATGGGCAGCACCACCGATATGATCGACGTGATCATGGGTGATGAAGACGGCATCGGCCCCCTCCAGCCAGGCCGGATCGAAGGGAGAGCTCGCCTCGGGGCCATGGCCGCAATCCAGCAACCAGACGCGGCCCCGATGGGTCAGCCGCAGACAGGCCGGCCCCTTGTCGCCGACGCCCGAAAGAACCTCTATCTCAGCCATGGGCCACCTCCGCGGCAAAGCCCCAGGGCCGCCCGATCGTCAGGCCGAGCGAGGCGCCCTGACGCACCCGCGCGGTGCTGAAGGCCACCAGATCGAGCCCGCCTTCGGCAATCAGCCGCAGCCGGAACCGCCCGCCCAGATAGGTGCATTGGCGCACCTCGGCACGCAGCGCGCCCTCATCACCCAGAGTGATATCCTCCGGTCGGATGCATAGCCGATCCGGCCCTGCCACCCGGGCGCGGGCGGACACCTCCTGCCCCAGCAGTCGCACCGTAACGTCGCCAGTGTCTGAAGGACCGCAAGGCTCCACCGGCACCACGGCCCCGTCACCGACGAAGCCCGCGACAAAGGCGTCGGCGGGTTCACTATAGAGAACCTCGGGCGTGGCGAATTGCCGGATCCGGCCGCCATCCATCACCGCCACCCGGTCGGCCATCGCCATCGCCTCGGTCTGGTCATGCGTGACATAGACCATGGTGGCGCCGGTGCGTTGGTGAAAGGCGGCGAACGCTTCCTGCATCGTGGCGCGCAGCGACAGGTCGAGGTTGGCGAGCGGTTCGTCCAGCAGCACGGCAGAAGGATCGGCGACCAGGCTGCGCGCCAGGGCGACCCGCTGCCGCTGTCCACCCGACAGCGCCGCCGGCATCCGGTCGGCATAATCGGTGAGCCCGGTCATCTCCAGCGCGGCGGCGACGCGCGTGCGACGCTCTGCCCTGGAAAACCCGCGCACCTCCAACGGATAGGCGACGTTGCGCGCCACGCTCATATGCGGCCAAAGCGCATAGGACTGGAACACGATGCCCATGTTCCGCTCTTCCGGCGGCAGAAGCTTGCCGCTCCGGGCGGAGGCGACGAGTGTCCCGTCAACCGCGATCTCGCCTTCGGTCGGCGCCTCGAAACCCGCCAACAGGCGCAGCAGCGTGGTCTTGCCGCAACCCGAGGGACCGAGGAGCGCGACGAATTCGCCATCGTCAAACGTGGCGGACACCTCGGTCAGCGCCACATGGCTGTCAAAGCGCTTGCCGAGTGCGGTCAATGTCAGTTCTGCCATGGCACAACTCCCTTGGGCAGGCGGCGGGAAGCGAGCTGGATCGCGCCCATCAGTACGATCACCACCCCCACCACCGCGACGGAGACAGCCGAGGCCATCACCGTCTCGCCACTGTCTTCGAGGTTGAAGATCACCACCCCCAGCGTCTCGGTCCCCGAGGACCAGAGAAGCGCGGAAACGGTCAATTCGTTGAAAGCGGTCAGAAAGACCAGGATCGCCCCGGCCGCCGCCGCCGGCGCGGTGAGCGGCAGGATGATCGTCCGCAGCCGCCGGCCCAGGCTGGCGCCGGCCGATTGCGCCGCCTCCTCCATCGCCGGATCGAGCTGCGCCAGCGCCGATTGCACCGGGCGCAGCATCACGGTGAAGAACCGCGCGATATAGGCGATGAAGATGATCCAGATGGTGCCGTAAAGCGTCAAATCGGTAAGCGGCAGATTGATGAACAGAAGAATGCAAGCGATCGCCAGCACCACGCCCGGCAGCGCATAGGGCAGATCGACCAGCAGGTCGAAAGTGCGGCTCAGCCGGTTGGGGCGGCGCAGCATCACCCAGGCCAGGGGCAGGCTGATCGCCATCAGCACCACCGCCGCGCCAGTGGCCAGCAGGAAGGAATTGCCAAAGGCCCGCGCGGTCACCGGTTGGCGGAACAGCGCCTCGTACCAGCCGCCAAGGCTGATCGTCTGCCAATTCAGCGGCACCCCATAGGCTGGCACCAGAGAGGTGGCGGCCAGCGCCAGGAGCGGCAACACCAGAATGGCGAAGATCACCAGCCACAGCGCCAGTTCCACCGGCAGCCGCAGGTGCCTGAGGCTGACCTCGAGCGGGCGGTTGGCCAGACCGATCAGCCCATAGGCACGCCGCCGCAGGAACAGCCGGTTCAAAAGCACCCCGGCCAGTGCCACGACGCCGATCAGCAACGCCAGAACCGCCACTTCGGTCAGTACCGAAGTGCCCAACCCCGCCAGCCGCTGATAAATCAGCGTCGGCAGGGTGGAATACCCCGCCGGTATCCCCAGCATCGCCGGGATGCCGAAATTGCCAAGCGCGGTGACAAAGGCCATGGCGGTGCCGGCTGCAAGGCTCGGCACGCTCAGAGGCAACACCACCTGCCACCAGAGCCTGAGCCCACGGGCACCGGAAATCCGCGCCGCCTCGACCGCCTCGGGCGGGATGGCCCGCAATCCGGCGCGCAGGGTCAGGAATACGATGGAGGTATGTTGAATGCCCAGCAGCACGGCGATCCCCAGCGGCGAATGCAGCGGCTGCGGCGAACCGAGCGGCGGCGCCAGACCGATGGTCTTCAGCAGCACGGACGACGGCCCCATCACCTGGGTCCAGGCCAGGGCGGTGATCTGCGGCGGGATCATCATCGGGATCATCAGGCAGAAAACCAGCGCCCCCTTGGCCCGGATATCGGTCAGCGCCACCAGAAAGGCGAAAGCACCGCCCAGAATCACCGAGATCACCGTCCCCACCCCGGCAGTGAAGATCGAATGCCACAGCGCCGACAGCGTGGTCGACTGCGCCAGAACCTCGGCCACAGGCGCCAGACTGAAACCCGCGGGGCCAGAGACGCCTTCGACCAGCAGACGAACGACAGGCGCCAGCGTCAGCAGGATCGCCAGCCCCATCAAGGCGGAAAGCAGCCAGTCGCCCGACCGGCTGCCCCCCATGTTCGTTGCCATCTTCGGCGTCATTTCACACCGAAGATCTCAGCAAAGCGGGTCTTGTTCGCTTCGGCGTTTTTCAGCGCAGCAGCCGGATCGAAGGCCATCAGCTTGATCTCTTCACGCGCTGGGAAACCTTCAGGCATGCCGGTATCGGGCCGTGCCGGGATATATCCCATATCGACAACCAGTTTCTGGCCCGTCTCGCTCAGCACGAAGTCGACGAATTTCTCAGCCGCCGGCACGTTCTTCGCCGTCGACAGGATCGCCACCGGCTCGGTCACATAAGAGACTCCCTCGGCCGGAAAGACGAATTTGACCGGCGAGCCCTTGGCCATGTTCCGGATCGCCAGGAAATCGACAACCATGCCATAGGGTTTTTCGCCCGAGGCAACTGCCTTGAAAGTGCCGCCATTGCCACCCTCGGCCCGCGCATGTTCGGCTGCCAGCTTTTCATAGAAATCCCAACCCAGCGCCGGATTGCCGGTCAGCGTGGCCAGATGAATCAGCGCCGCGCCGGAATAGAGCGGCGACGGCATCGCGATCATGTTGTCCATCCCGTCGCCCGCCAGATCGGCCCAGGCCAGCGGCGCCTTGGCGGCCCCGGTGTTATAGACGATGCCGGTGGTGATCACCTTGGTCGAATAATAATAGCCGTCCGCACTGTAGAGCGCCGGGTCATAGGCCACGGCCTCGGGCGACTTGTAGGCCAGCAGTTCGCCCTTCTGCGCCATGCCTTCCATGGTCACGGAATCGGCGATCAGCAGCACGTCGGGCTGCGGTGCGCCGGCCTCGATCTCGGCGGTCAGGCGGGCCATCAGCTTGGTGGTGCCGTCGCGCACCCAATCAACCTTGATGCCGGGGTTGGCCGCCTCGAAGGCATCGACGGTCTGCTGGGCATCCGCATTGGGCTGCGAGGTATAGAGGGTCAGGGTTTCAGCCTGGGCACCGAAGGGCACGGCCAGGGCGAGAAGGGCGGCAAAGCGCAGTTTCATCAGGGGCTCCTATGGTCCAATCTGCCTTTCGTTCGAAAGCCAAGATGCGGCCTCCGGCGAATGGCCCCCGGCTATAGACGCCGCATGACAGCTTCGTGACACTCGGCAAAAAACAGCAAAAATAAATTCCTTTGCAGAAATGGAGCGTCAGGCTAGGCAAGGGATTGGCGAAAACCACTTTCGAAGGAAAATAGAATGTCCGCCCCGGACCTGGCCCGCCGCCGCGACCGAATCGTCAATCTCCTGTCGATCCACGGCAGCCTGTCGGCCGCCGATCTAGCCGGGCGGCTGGCAGTTTCGGTGCAGACCATCCGCACCGACCTGCGCGAACTGGACGAACAGGGCGTGGTGCGCCGCCGCCATGGCGAGGCGAGCCTGAACCGGGGCACAGAAAACATCGGCTATCAACCGCGCCTTGCCATCGCGCGGGACGAAAAGGGGCGGATCGGCCAGGCAGTCGCCAGGCTGATCCCCGACGGCGCGCGCGTCGCGCTCGGCACCGGCACCACGGTCGAAGAGGTCGCCCGCGCCCTGATCGGGCGGGAAAACCTGCTGGTGGCGACCAACAACATCCACGCCGTACTGGCCCTGCGGGCGGCACCAGGCGTCACCGTGCATCTGGCCGGGGGCAAGGTCCGGCTGCGCGACCTCGATATCATCGGCGCCGAAAGTCAGGAATTCTTCGGCCAGTTCCGGCTGGATGTCGCCGTCTTCAGCTGCGGCGCCCTGTCGCCCGAGGGTGAGGTGATGGATTTCACCCCCGAGGAAATCCGCGCCCGCCGCGCCATCGCCGCCTGCGCCGCGCGCACCGTTCTGATCCTCGACAGCACCAAGATCGACCGCCCGGCGCCGCTGAGGCACGGGCACCTTCAGGACTATGACGTGGTGGTTCACGGCGGCACCCTGCCCGAAGACACCGCCGCCGCCTGCGCCGCTGCCGATTGCCGGCTTATTGCGGTCTGACACCCGGCCCGTGCCCGCCCGTCCGCGCCGGCCCGGCCCCAGCGCCTCCCTCAGGTTTCACCGATCTGTCACCAAGACGTCATGCCAGCGTCGCGCCACCGCAGCAGAGCCACCCGGACACATTTCCTCCAGGAGGTTTCCATGCCCCGTCTTACCCGCCGCGGCTTTCTGGCCCGCAGCTCCGCACTGGCCGCTGCCGCCGCCGTCTCTCCCGCCATCGTCATCCGTGCCAATGCCGCCCCCGGCGCCGGCGAACTGGCGATGGTCGCGGTCCAGCCGAACCCCCGCGGCAGCTTTGAAAAGCTCTATCTTCTGAAGGGCGATCCGCTGTCCGGCCCGATCACCACGATCCTGACCGAAGACGGCGCCACCGAACCCGCCCGCAGCCTGCCCGAGGGCAGCCGTCGGGTGTTGCGGCTGATGCATTTCAACGACATGCACAATCACATGACCGATCTCGACGGCAAGCGCGGCGATACCCACCGCATGGCGCAGATGGTGCAACTGGTGAAAGCCGCCAAGGCGCAGGCCGGCGACGATGAAATCGTACTGCTCCTCTCCGGCGGCGACGATCACACCGGTTCGGTCTTTGACGAGCTGATGGGTTGGACCCCGGAAGACTTCGTCGCCGATGCCGGCTATCGTGCCGCCTCTGCCGCCGGTGTCGATCTCGCCGTTCTGGGCAACCATGAATTCGACCGTGGCGCCGCCCAGCTCAAGATCGGGCTCGACCGCGATGCCGCCTTCCCGGTGCTGTCGGCCAATGTGAACAACTCGGCCCATATCGCGCGGGACGTCGATTACACCCCCGCCGCCGTGGCCGAGGTGAAGGGGCTCAGGATCGGCTTCATCGGCCTGACCACCGCCATCGACACCCGGGTCGGCATGGAAAGCGACCCCACCCTGGCCGTCGCCAGCCCGGTGGAAAGCGCCGCCAACCTCTACAAGGCGGTCGAGGCGGTCTCGGACGTGGTGGTGATCCTGTCGCACTGCGGTTACGGCCGCGGCATGCACCAATCCGGCAAGGCCGGCACCGCCCGGCTGATCGGCGAAGGCGATTTCGACATCGCCGACGCCATCGGCCCGATGGCCAGCAAACCCGTGGTGCTGATCGGTGGCCATTCGCACACCCAGCTCAATACCGACGGCATTGACGCCGACAATATGGTGGCCGGGCTGTTGCTGACCCAGGCCAAAGCCAATGGCCAGTTCCTTGGCGATATCGTGATGTCAGTGGCCCCGGGTCAGGGCCGCGATCAGTGGTTCTCCAACGTCTCGCTGCACCCGATCAAGCGCCGCGACGACCGGCTGAAACCGGAGGACGAGAAATTCGCCAACGCCGAGCATGATGGCGATTTCGATGCCGGTTTCGAGGCGCAAGTGATGGCGCCGATGATCGCGGCGCTCGACGCCAAACTGTCCGAGGTGATCGCCCAGGTCGCCGACGACACCCTGGTCTCCACCCCGCGCACCATTGCCGACCGCTATGTCGGCGAGGCCGCCATCGGCAACCTGATGAACGACACTCTGGTCAAACGCTCGGCCAGCTTTCCAGGTGGAGCGGTCGATTTCTCGCTGTTCAACGCCACCGGGCTGGCCCGCGGCATCGCCAAGGGGCCGCTGACCTTCCGCGAATGGTTCGACGTGATGCCCTATGCCGATGTGATCGACGTCGCCACCCTGACCGGCGCCCAGATCCGCGACATGCTGAATTCGAACGCCAAGCGCATCCTGCGCCCGGAAGAGGTCTCCGGCACCGATCTGTCCGAATTCGTCTCACGCGGGTTCCTGCATTTCTCCTCCGGCATCCGTTACCGGATCGCACTGGGTGGCTCTGCGGCCGAGGCGCAGGCGGTCGACATCACGCTGAACGGCCAGCCGGTGGAAGAGGTGCTGGAGAAACCCTTCACCATGGCCTTCAACAGCTATATCTCGCTCGGCGCCTTTGGTGAGACCTGGAACGGCAAGCCGATCGGCGGCGGCGTGGCAGGCGATATTCCCAGCTTCGACGTGCGTACCCTGCCCTGGAGCCACACCGGCCTCGTCTATCGTAACGAGCTGATCGCGGCGCTGCGCGAGATCGGCACCATTTCGGACCAGACCGGCATCATCCTAGACGGTCGTGTCACCGTCGCCTGAGCGGATCAAACCCGGAACGGGGCGCAACCGGCCCCGTTCACTGTTTTCTGTCGACCTTGATCCGACGAGGCGGTCCGCTACGCTCTGCCCCCATGTCAGGGGCAGAGCATAGCGGGGTCACATCACAAGCTGGAACATCAGTCCCGCCAGAACCGCACCCACCAGCCCCAACCCCAGATAAAGCGCAAAAACCCGCGGCTTGACCAGCGACCAGACCGCAGCCATCGCCGGGATCGAGCTGACCGCACCGGCGATCATGAAGGCCATCGCCGACCCGACACTCATCCCCTGCCCGATCAAGCCGGCCAACAGCGGCGGCGCCACATAGGAGTTCAGATAGGCCGGCATCCCCACCAGTGCCGCGATAGCGATCGACCCGACGCCTTCGCCGCCGACAAGTTGCGCGATCAGGTCGGCGGGAACGTAGCGCACCAGAAGCGCCTCCAGCACATAGGCCAGCGCCAGCCATTTCAGCAAGAACAGCCCGTTGGTGAAAACCTCTTTGCGGAAGATTTCCCGCCGGGGAATTTCGCTCCAGAACCGCCAAACCGGCTTGTCATGTTCCTTCGGGCCGCCGCAGCCGCAACAGCTTTTGCGCTGCACCTGCTTCAACGGTTCTGACAAGGCCCCGCCCCGCGCCAGAGCCTTGACGGCAAGGCCCCCGAACAGGCCCAGCGCCACCGCCGCCACCGCCTTGGCCAGCGCAAACGGCCAACCCAGCGCCCCGGCAGTGATCAACAGCGTCGGCGGATCAATCAGCGGAGACGACAGCCAAAAGGCCATCACCGCCGACAACGGCGCCCCCAGAGCCAGCAGCCCCGCGATGAAGGGAATCACCTGACAGGAACAAAACGGCGCCAACCCGCCCAGAAGGGCCGCGAAAAAGATCATCCGCATCTCTCGCCCTTCAAAGGCCCGGGCCACCAGCGCTTCGGCCCCCGACGCCTTGAGATAGGCCAGCAGCAGCACCGCGATCACGATATATTTTGCAGTCTGAGCCAGTGCAGCCCCTGCAAACAGCCCCACTGGCCCCAGATTTTCCGGATCCAGCACCGCCACCGCCAGCAGCAGCAGCACAATCATCGCCCAGGGCGATTTCAGCCCTTGCAGCATCGCCCGCAGACGAGACCGCCCGGCCGCCACTGGCCGGATTTGAGTCGCTTCAACCATCCGTTTTCCCTCCGTCTTCCAGATCGGCGCAACATTCGCTCAGAATAAAATCGGCCAGTTCCCGCAGCCGTTCGTAATGCGCCCGGTTGATCACCTGGCGCCCCTGCTTTTCCTGCTCCACCACGCCCCCAGCAGCGAGCACCTTCAGGTGATGCGCAAGCGTCGAAGGCGCGATGCCGGTTCGGTCCTGAATGTCTCCGACGGTCAGCCCGGCACCGCCGGCCCGAACCAGAACGCGCAACACCTGCAATCGCGAATCCGCCCCCATCGCCGCAAACCCCTGGGCCATTTCTGCCAGCATTGCCTGCACCTCCAAACATAACTATAAAACTAGTTATATCGAATCATTAAAAACTGTCAACTCCCCCAGGCTGTGTAGATCGCCCCGGGCACGCGTTCACCGCCCCACCCCGGTGCAAGAATAGGTGGCAAAGATGCGGCTTTGGCGACGAGAACGGACAGTTTTAGATTGAGGATGGCAGACGGTTCTGGCGCCCCCCTTAAGTCCAGTTTACAGCCAACTTAAGTCCAACTTATGCTGATCTCATGCCCATCGCCGTCGAAACCTTTTTCCTCAGCCCCGACGCGCCCGGCACCCTGCAGGCGCAGGTGCAGCAGATGATTGCCGAAGGCATCCTGTCGGGCCGCTTTCACGCAGGGGAAAAGCTGCCCTCCTCGCGTCGTCTGGCAGCACATCTGGGCGTCAGCCGGATCACTGTGACGCTGGCCTATACCGAACTGGTGGCCAACGATTATCTCAGCGCCCGGGGGCGCTCGGGTTACTATGTCTCGGACACCGCCCCGGTGCCGCCGGTCTATTCGCCGCAACCACGCAACGCCGACCGGGTGGATTGGTCGCATGCCCTGGTTCAGCGCTTCACCGGCGGCGACACCCCGGTCAAGCCGAAGGACTGGCGCAGCTTCCGCTATCCCTTCATCTACGGGCAGACCGATCCGACGCTGTTCGATCATGCCAATTGGCGGCAATGCGCGATGCGGGCGCTGGGGCAGAAGGATTTCGCCGCGCTGACGGATGATTACAACGACCGCGACGATCCGCTGCTGGTCGAATACATCGCCCGTCACACATTGCCCCGGCGCGGCATCTCGGCCCGACCGGAAGAGATATTGATCACGCTGGGTGCCCAGAATGCCCTCTGGCTGACCTCTCGCATGCTCCTGAACCAGCGCCGGCAGGCGGTGATCGAAGATCCCTCCTATCCCGCCCAGCGCGATCTGCTGACCCATTCGGGCTGCCGGCTGATGCCGGTGCGGGTCGATGCCGACGGCTTGCCCCCCGAGGCGATCCCCGAAGGCACCGAAGTGATCTTCACCACCCCCAGCCACCAATGCCCGACCACCGCCACCATGCCACTGGCACGGCGCCAGGCGCTGCTCGCCCGCGCTCGCACGCTCGACGCGCTGGTGATCGAGGACGATTATGAATTCGAAATGGCCTTTCTGGCGCGCCCATCTCCCGCGCTGAAATCGCTCGATGAAGACGGGCGGGTGATCTATGTCGGCAGCTTCTCGAAGTCACTGTTTCCAGGGCTGCGGCTGGGCTACATGGTCGGTTCGGAACCCTTCATCCGTGAGGCGCGCGCCCTGCGCGCCGCCATGCTGCGCCACCCGCCCGGCCACATCCAGCGCACTGCCGCCTATTTCCTGTCGCTCGGCCATTACGACAGTCAGATCCGGCGAATGAGCCAGGCCCTGCACGACCGTCGCCGAGAGATGGAACAGGCGATCTCCACCCAGGGGCTGACCATTGCCGGACGGGGCGTCTATGGCGGCTCATCTCTCTGGATGCAGACGCCCGAAGGTGTCGACAGCGGCCGGCTCGCGGCCCGGCTGCTGGATGAAAGCGTCTATATCGAACCCGGCGCCCCGTTCTTTGCCGGACCGGAGCGGCCAAGGGGTTATTACCGGCTGGGCTATTCCTCGATCCCCACGGCACGGATCTCCGAAGGTATCGCCCGGATCGCCGCAGCCGGACGCGCCCTGCTCTAGCCCGGCGTCGCTGACCGCTGGGGCAACAGTCTCAGAATGGCCGGGCGACAAACGGAAAAGCGCAGGACACCAGCACGGTGCCCTGCGCTCTCGAATTCTACGCAACAGCACGCGCGCCGCCCTGGCGCGCCCGCCCCGGGATCAAAGAATGCCCGCGTGCTTCATCGCGGCGTCGATCGCGGCCTTGGTGCTGTCTTCCAGCCCGGTCAGCGGCGAGCGGACTTCGTCACTGCACATGTCCAGTTTCGACAGGGCGTATTTCGCGCCGACCAGCCCCGGTTCGATGAAGATCGCCTCGTGCAGCGGCATCAGCTTGTCCTGATAGTCGAGCGCAAGCTTGTAATCGCCGGCGAGCGTCGCTGTCTGGAATTCGGCGCAGAGCTTCGGTGCCACATTGGCGGTGACCGAGATGCAGCCGACGCCGCCATGGGCGTTGAAGCCCAGAGCGGTGGCATCTTCGCCCGACAGTTGGATGAAATCGGCGCCGCAGGTCATGCGTTGCTGGCTCACCCGCTCCAGCTTGCCGGTGG
This sequence comes from Pseudodonghicola xiamenensis DSM 18339, assembly GCF_000429365.1. Lineage (GTDB taxonomy): Bacteria > Pseudomonadota > Alphaproteobacteria > Rhodobacterales > Rhodobacteraceae > Pseudodonghicola > Pseudodonghicola xiamenensis. The sequence goes on from NZ_AUBS01000002.1 coordinate 163,593, forward strand.
CGTCCTTGACGCCGACGATGCGCGGCAGTTTCGCCAGTTGCCCCATGGTGGCAGGCGTCATGTCGACGGCCGAACGACCGGGGATATTGTAGATGATGATCGGGATCTCGGCGCAATCGTGCAGCGCGGTGAAATGGCCGATCATGCCGCGCTGGGTCGGCTTGTTGTAATAGGGCGTCACCACCAGTGCCGCATCGGCACCGGCGAAGGCGGCGAATTGCACAAAGCGAATCGCCTCGACCGTGTTGTTCGACCCGGCGCCAGCAACCACCGGCACCCGGCCGGCGGCGGCCTTGACCACCTCGGCGATGACCGTCTCGTGTTCGTCATGGCTGAGCGTCGGGCTTTCACCAGTGGTGCCGACCGGCACCAGACCGGTGGTTCCTTCGGATATCTGCCATTCGACCAGACGTTTAAGTGCATCCAGGTCCAGCTCGCCGTTGCGGAACGGGGTGACGAGGGCTGTCATTGAGCCTTTGAACATGGAGGTGCTCCTTAAAGCGTGTCGGGCGGGGCTCCACCCGCCATCAAATCTGGTGATTGCGGGCTGCAGTCCGCCGAACCGAACCGTTTTCCGCGATTGTGTGTTGATCCCCGCTCTGCGCGGATTATCGTCAAAGGCTCTAGCCACGGTTATATGAGAAATGCAAGGGATGTCGCACAAGCGGGCGGTCTCGCCTCACCTGATCCGGATGCTCTTCGCGGGGCTGGCGCTGGCGCTTCTGGCGCTTGCCCCCATCGCCCGGGCCGCCGCCCCCGAGGGCCTGACCAAAGGGCTTGAGGCGATGCGTGCCGGCGACTGGGATCAGGCGCTGGCGGTGTCTGGCGCGCGCGGCTCGATCTCGCGCGATATCGTCGTCTGGCACTGGCTCCGTGCCGGCAAGGGCACTGCCGGGGATGTGCAGGTATTTCTGGCGCGCCGACCGGATTGGCCCGGGCTCGACTGGCTGCGCCGCAAGAGCGAGGCAGCCTTCGACGACGCACCGACCGATCAGGTGCTGTCCTTCTTCGCCAATCACCCGCCGCAAACCGCCGAAGGGGCCCTGGTTCTGGCCAAGGCCCAGGCGGCGCGGGGGCATCTCGGCGATGCGGAAGCCGGGCTGGTTCTGGCTTGGCGCACCCTGCCGATGGGCGCCGGTCTGCAGGCGATCTATCTCGACCGGCACCGCAAGCTTCTGGCCCCTCACCACCAGGCCCGGCTCGACCGGATGATCTGGGACAGCAATTTCGCCAGCGCCCGGCAGATGCTGCCGTTGGTTTCAGACGACCAGCGCGCCTTGGCCGAAGCCCGGATCGCCCTGCTTGAGATGTCGCCCGGCGTCGACGGGTTGATCGCGAAGCTCCCCGACCGGCTGCAGGAGGATCCGGGCCTGTCCTATGCGCGATTTGTCTGGCGCCACCGCAAGGGGCGCAGCGACGATGCCATCGCCCTGCTACTGGCCCATTCCCAAAGCGCCGCCGATCTCGGAGAGCCCGCCGCCTGGGCGCAGCGCCGCCGCTGGCTGGCGCGCGAACAACTCCGCGCCGGCAACGGAGAACAAGCCTATAAGATCGCCGCGTTCCATCAGCTCACCCCGGAGGCCGGGTATGACTATGCCGATCTGGAATGGCTCGCCGGCTATGCCGCATTGACCCGCCTGCACGATCCGAAGACCGCGATCCGGCATTTCCGCAATTTCGACGCGTCTGTCGCCACGCCGATCTCGAAGGGACGCGCGGGCTATTGGCTGGGCCGCGCCTATGCGGCACAGGGAGATACCGACAACGCCTATGCCGCCTATGCGATGGCCGCCGGGCAGCAGACCTCGTTCTACGGTCTGTTGGCAGCAGAGCGGATTGGCCGCCCCTTCGACCCGGCGCTGGTCACCCCCGCCCCGCCGCCAGACTGGCACAAGGCCGGTTTTCTGACCTCCAGCGTCACCCAGGCGGGGCTGATGCTGCTTGACGCCGACGAAGTCGACCTGGGCGAACGTTTTCTGACCCATCTGGTCGAAAGCCTCGATCCGCAGCAGGCGGCCCAGATGGGGGCGATGGCGCTCGACATGGGCCGGCCGCATCTGGCGGTGATGATCGCCAAACGCGTCGCCTCTCGCGGGATCGTGCTGGAGGGGGTTTATTACCCGCTACACCCGGTTGCCGATCTCGAGTTGCCGATGGCCAAGGAAATGACACTGGCGATCGCCCGGCGGGAAAGCGAATTCGACCCCACGGTGATCAGCGGCGCCGGCGCGCGCGGGCTGATGCAGGTGATGCCCGCCACCGCCAAGCTGGTGGCCGGACAGCTCGGCCTTCTGGGCGGGCACAGCACCGACCGGCTGACCAGCGACTGGAGCTATAACGCCAAGCTCGGCGCCAATTACCTGGCGAAACTGGCGGGAGATTTCGACGGCAACGTCGTGTTGATGGCTGCTGGATATAACGCCGGGCCGCGCCGCCCGGCGCAATGGATCGAGGATTTCGGCGATCCGCGGACCTCCGGCACCGATATCGTCGACTGGATCGAAAACATCCCCTTCGACGAGACCCGCAATTACGTCATGCGAGTCACCGAAAGCCTGCCCGTCTATCGCGCCCGGCTGGGGATGACGCCGCTGCCGATCCCGTTTTCGCAGGAGCTTGCCGGCTCAACCCTTCACGCGTTCGCGCCATAGGGTGAACAGCCCCGCTGCCACAATCAGCGCAGCGCCGATCAGGATGTTGTTGCGCAGCACCTCGCCGAACACCGTCATCCCCAGGATCGACGCCCAGATCAGGTGGAAATAGGCGAAGGGCTGCACCGCCCCGGCCTCGGCCACCTCATAGCATTTGATCAACAGCCAATGGCCCAGCGCCCCCATCACACAAAGCAGCGACATCCAGGCCCAGTCGGGACGGGTCATCGGCTCCCAGAACCAGATACCAATCGCCGACATCATCACCGCCCCGGCCACCCCGGTCCAGAAAAAGCTGGTGGCCGCCGTATCGCGCCGCGCCACATAGCGGGTCAAAAGCCCGTAAAGCGCGAACATCAGCGCCGAGATCAGCGGGATGATCGCCGCCAGATTGAAGACGCCGACGCCCGGTTGCAGGATGATCATCACCCCGACAAGCCCGATGCCGATCGCCACCCAGCGCCGCCAGCCAACGCTTTCACCCAGAACCGGCCCCGACAGGGCAGCCACCAGCAGCGGGTAACAGATGAAGACCGCCTGGCTCTGGATCAGCCCTAGAACGGTGAAGCCATAGATCGCGACACAGACCTCGCCGGCCAGCAGAAGCCCACGAAAGATCTGCAGAAATGGTTGCTCGGTCCGCGTCGTCGCCCGCAGCCCGCCGCGCGACCGGGCGGCCAGAAAGATGACGAAGGCAGCAAAGAACCAATAGCGGATCATCACCACCATCCAGGTGTTGTAAGCCCCCGCTAGATGGCGCGAAATCCCGTCCTGCAGGGCAAAGACGATGGTCGATCCCACCATCAGCAGAATGCCCAGACGCACGTTGTTGCGTTGCGCCCCGATCATTCCGGCATCCTCGCCCGTGTCATATGCCGCTTGCGCCCGAAGCCCGGCGCGCGTTCCACCGCGAAGCCGGCAGCCTCCAGCCCGCGACGCACGAAACCGGCGGCGGTATAGGTCGCGGCCATGCCGCCCGGAGCGGTGTGGCCGGCCACCTCCGCCAGTAGATCGTCGCCCCAGAGTTCGGGATTCTTGGCCGGCGCGAAACCGTCAAGGAACCAGGCATCCGCGTGGCCTTGCCATGCGGGCAGGGTGACGCGGGCATCGCCCTCGATCATTTCGAAATGCAGCGTGTCCAGCTCCACACGGCCGGTCCCCGGCCAAACCGCCAGGAACCGCGCCGCCCAGGGGGCGAGGTCGGGAAAGGCCTCCAGCGCCTGCGCCATGTCCACAGGCGCCATCGGAAAGGCCTCGAAGGTGGTGAAGTTGAGTGCACCCGGCTGACCGCTCTGCTCCCACAACGCCCAGGCCGACAGCAGGTTCAGCCCGGTGCCGAAGCCCAGTTCGGCAATCCGGAAACCGGGGCGAAACCGCACCGGCAGATCGTTGCCGGCCAGGAAGACATGCCGCGTCTCCGCCATCCCATTTTCCAGCGAGAAATAAGGGTCGTCGAATCGCGTCGAGACCGGCACGCCGCCGTCGCGCCATATGAGTTCCGCCCGCTGGTCGGCCATTCGAATTTTCCGTAAGACAGTCAAGAACGGCGCGACATTGAAGAAAGGCGGCGACGATGGCAATGGCGGATGTGACGATCTTCGGCGCGGGGGCCTTCGGGCTGGCAACCGCCTGGGCCTGTGCTCGGCGCGGGGCAAAGGTGCGGGTGATCGATCCCTTCGGTCCCGGCGCCGGCGCCTCCGGCGGACTGGTCGGCGCCCTCGCCCCCCATGTGCCCGAGAATTGGAACGACAAGAAGGCGTTCCAGCTCGACAGCCTGCTGATGGCCGAAGACTTCTGGACTGGGGTCGAGGCGACGGGCGGCACCAGCACCGGCTATGGCCGCACCGGCCGGCTGCAGCCGATCGCCGACGCGCGTGCGCTGGAGCTGGCCCGCGCCCGCGAGATCACCGCGACCGAACTGTGGCAGGATCGCGCCACCTGGACCGTGCGCCCGACGGAGGACTTCGGCCCCTGGGCACCGCCATCGCCCACGGGCCTCGTAATCCACGATACCCTCAGCGCCCGCATGCACCCACGCCGCGCCTGCGCCGCGCTGGTCGCGGCGCTCAAGGCCAAGGGGGCCGAGATCGTGACCGAAGGCGCGGGAGAGGGTCAGGTGCTCCACGCCACCGGCGCCGCCGGCCTGGCGGAACTTTCCGCCCATTTCGGCAAGGTGGTGGGCAATGCGGTCAAGGGACAGGCGGCACTCCTCGCCTATGACGCCGGCCCCAAGGCGCCGCAACTTTTCGCCGATACGGTCCATATCGTGCCCCATGCCGATGGCACCCTGGCGATCGGCTCTACCAGCGAGCGGGACTTCGACGATGCGACCGCGACCGACACCCAGCTTGACACGGTGATCGCCCGCGCCATCGCCGCCATGCCGGTGCTCGCCGATGTGCCGGTGATCGAACGCTGGGCCGGGCTGCGCCCCCGCAGCAAGTCGCGTGCGCCGATGCTGGGCGCGCATCCGCTGCACCCAGGCCAATTCATCGCCAATGGCGGTTTCAAGATCGGCTTTGGCATGGCCCCCAAGGTGGCCGAGGTAATGGCCGATCTGATGCTCGACGGGCGCGATGCCATCCCCGACGCCTTCCGACCAGAGGCCTCGCTGTGACCACCCCCCGCCTCACCGCGCTCGACCATCTGGTCCTGACAGTGACGGATATCGACACGACGGTCGACTTCTATACTGATGCACTCGGCATGCGGATCGAGGTTTTTCATCCCGCCGACGGCAGCCGCCGCACCGCGCTGATCTTCGGGCACCAGAAGATCAACCTGCACCCCGCCGCCGCCCCCTTCGATCCGAAGGCCGCCCAGCCCGGCCCCGGAACGGCAGACCTCTGTTTCCTGACCGAGACACCGCTTACCGACTGGCAGGCCCATCTCGCCGCCCGCGGCATCCCGATCGAAGAGGGCCCTGTCCGCCGCACCGGCGCCAACGGCCCGATCCTGTCGCTCTACATCCGCGACCCCGACGGCAATCTGATCGAGATCGCGACGCCGATCATCTGACCTCGCGCCCCTCCTTCGATCTGGTCCAAATATCCTGGGGGTCCGGGGGCAAAGCCCCCGGCGTGCGGGGCAGGCTCAGCCCCTGATCTCGGCGCGCAGCTTCTGCATCAGCTTCTCCAGCGTCGCGGCATAGCGATCGCTGATCAACCGGCCCTCGGCATCGAACTGATTGCGACAATCGGCGACATGCAGCTCCGGCCCGGTCAGCAGACGAGGCTGGAACGGGGTGAGAAAACCACGCAGCACCATCTGCGACCGCTCGCCACCGGCGCGCCCTTCGGCCGAGGACATCACCGCCACTGGCGTGTCGATCCAGGGATTATTCGCCGTCCGGCTGACCCAGTCGAGCGCATTCTTCAGCACTCCCGAGGGACCCTTGTTATATTCCGGAGTGGAAATCACCACCGCATCGGCCGCAGCAATCTGATCGGCCAGCCGCTGCACCACATCGGGAATGCCCGCGCTCTGCTCAAGATCGCCATCATAGAGCGGCAGCGCCAGATCGGCCTCGATAAAATCGGCCGGACCGAAGGCCCTCGCAGCCTCGCGGATCAACATGCGATTGGTCGACTCGCGGCGGAGCGCGCCGGCGAGACCCAGAAGGGTAAGAGCAGTCATTCAGATTCAATCCTTATCGCATTAAGCTATCGGACCCAGCCTAGACCGCCCCGCCGCCCGGCGCCACCGTGGCGCCGGGCCAGCCCGTCTTACCTGGTCACCTTGCGGCCCCAGCTCATTTGGTCGGGATCATCACGATTTCGACCCGACGGTTCCGGGCCTTGCCCTCGGCCGTCAGGTTCGAGGCGACCGGCTGTTCCTCGCCGCGCCCGATGGTGGTGAGGCGGGTGTAGGAGATGCCATCGGCTTGCAGGATATCGGCCACGGCACTTGCCCGGCGGCGCGACAGGCCAACGTTATAGGCCGCGTCGCCATCGCTGTCGGTGTGCCCGATCACCTGCACCAGCATGTCGGGATAGCGTTGCAGATGCTGGGCGACCGTATCCAGATCGGCCCGCAGCGCCGGACGCACGGTGAAACTGTCGGTGGCAAAGGTGATGTCGTTGGGCAGGGTCAACACCAACTGGTTGCCGGTATTGACGACGGTGATGCCGTCGCTGGCGAGCTGCTGACGCAGCTCCGCCGCCTGCTTGTCGAGCGACTGGCCAACGGCCGCCCCCAGAATGGTGCCCACAGCGGCTCCGCCCAACACGGCGGTGGTCTTGTGCGAGGAATTCGACACCGCACCGATCCCCGCCCCCAGCAGGCCGCCGATCAGCGCCCCGTTCTTGGTCTTGGCATTGGGATCGTTCGAGCTGAGCAATTGCGTGTCGGTACAGGCGCCCAGCAGGACGGCGGCACAAAGCGTTACCGCGGTGGAGGTCTTCAGGAAGGTCATCAGCTTGCCTCTTGTGGTCTTATCCCGTCCAGGCGGGATATTGCAGGCAATATCGAGCCTCGGACCGGCTCTCTCAAGCACTGAGCGGATGATTTCGGCGAAATGCCGCCCATGTGATCATGCGCCCAGAGCCCGGCGGGCGGGGTCGGCGGCACGATCAGGGGCTGAAGATGTAATTCCAGTCCTCCTGTTCGCGCCAGAGCTTGCGCAGCGCCGCCGCCTCCCCGGCAAAGCTCTGATCCAGAAGGTCGGCCCCCAGCATCCGGTCGGTGCGAAAATGGCGAAAGCCGCCGCGCAACTCGCACCAGCCGGCCAGAAGGGTGCACTCGACGTGATAGATCAGCCCCAGCGGCCGCAGCACCCGGGTGGTCTGCTGCCCCTCCTTGTCGACATAGGTCAGCCTGAGCTTGCGCGCCCCGCGCACCGCCCGGCGCAACAGCGCGGTCGAGACGCAGGCCAGTTCCGGATCGTCCTGCGGCGCGCCCCAGGGCGCCACCTGCAGCCAGTCGGCCGCGTCATGAACATTGGCAATCTTGCGGCTGACCCTGGCCGCGGCCTGTTGCAGGGCCCCGTCACCGGTACGGATCAACATGGCCAGGCCGACATGCAGCGCCTCGATCTCCTCCTCGTCAAAATTCAGCGGCGGCAGATCGTATCCCTTGCGCAGCATATACCCCACGCCGGCCTCGCCCTCGACCGGGGTGCGCATCGCCTGAAGCGCCGCGATGTCGCGATAGACCGTGCGTTTGGACACTTCGAGCTTGTCGGCCAGATCCTCGGCCCGGATCGGCACACGGGCGGCGCGCAAGATCTGGATGATTTCGAACAAGCGGTTGCTGCGGGGCATTGCGAAAGGTCCATGCAGGTCTGTCGGCGTGTCAGTCTGCTGACATCCTAGCATGGCCCACTGACAACATGCTGTCAGCAGCGATCGGGTTTTCTCGGCTCAACAGACAGGAGAAAACCGATGTGTTCTTATGATTGGATCGTGATGATCACCCTCGGGCTCGACCGTTGGGAACAGGAACGGCGCCCCAGCCCGCACGAGATCGAGCTGCGCGTGATCCGCAAGCTGCATGAGGCGCGCAAGGCGACCGAGCTCCCGTCAGGACCCAAGGGCTGGCGGCGCTGGCTGCGATGGCGGGATCAGCCGGCGGCTTGTCCCCGCCCCTCGTCACGGGCCACGCCACGGTCATCCTCCCGCGCGGCCTCATAGGCCAGCATGACGCGCTTGACCGGCAGCCCCCAGTGATAGCCGCCAAGCCCGCCGGATTTGCGCAAGGCCCGATGGCAGGGGATCAGCCACCCCACCGGGTTACGCCCGACCGCCGTTCCCACCGCGCGCACCGCGCGCGGCGCGCCGATCGACTGGGCGATCTCGGAATAGGTGGTGACATGGCCCGAGGGGATGCGCAGCAGCGCTTCCCAGACCTTGATCTGCAGCGGCGAGCCGATCATGTGCAGCGCGGTTTCCCCCTTTTGCTCAAACGCGGCCTCGACCAGCGGGCGCAACCGGCCAGCATCCTCGACGAACTCCGCCTCTGGCCAGCGACCGCGCAAATCGGCCATCGCTGCCTCCGGCCCGGTCTCGGCGGCGAAGGCCAGACCGCACAGGCCCTTTTCGGTTCCCATCGCCAACGCCGGGCCGAAGGGGCTATCGAACCAGCCCCAAAAGATCGTCAGCCCGGCCCCGTGGCGGGCGTATTCCCCGGGGCTCATCGCCTCCCACCTGAGAAACAGGTCGTGCAGCCTCCCGCCGCCCGACAGCCCCACCGCATGTGCCGTCTCCAGCGTCGTAAACCGTTCCCGCAGCAGCGATTTTGCCTGCCCCAGCCGCAGATATTGTTCGAATTTCTTCGGCGACACCCCCGCCCAGCGCGAAAACAGCCGCTGGAAATGCGCCGGGCTCATCGACACCTGCGCGGCGAGCTCCTCCAGCGACAGGGCTTCTCCACCGGCTTGCTGAGTACGGTCGATCAGCTCGATCGCCCGGCGCATCACATTGAAATGATAGCTCTGCTCTCCCATCTCGCCGCCCCGCCCGATCGCTGTCTGAACGCTCATCATCCGCTCCCTTTCTCTCGCGGAATAAGGTAGGGCCTGCCCGAAGACGAAGCGACCCGAATATTGCGCATTGGCCCGCGAAGGCCGATACCATGCGGACGCGAAAGATAGGGATATATGGCGATGACAATCCTGATGGCCGCGGTCGATGCCGCAGGGCACAGCCTGCACGATACCGCCGGCGCGGCGATTCTGCCGTGGTGGAGCGTGACCAAGACGGCGATTGCCGCGCTTGTGCTGCGCGACGCCGAACGCGGACTGATCGCATTGGACACACTGCTGCCCGGTCGCCCCTATACCCCGCGCCAGCTTTTGCAACACCGTGCCGGCCTGGGCGATTACGCCAGCCTGCCCTCCTATCGAGCGGCGGCGGCAACCGACGAAGAGCCCTGGCCGGTGGACGAGCTGCTGCGACAGGCCGGTGCCAAGACATTACGCTATATCCCCGGCGCCGGCTGGGCCTATTCCAACATCGGCTATCTGCTGCTGCGACAGATGCTGGAACAAACCCACGAGGCACAGCTGTCCACGCTGATACGGGACAGCATCCTGGCGCCGCTGGGTCTCAACGCCCGGCTGGCCAAGACCCGCGCTGATTTCACCGCCCTGCACTGGCCGGCGGCGCAGCATTATCACCCCGGCTGGGTCTATCACGGCTGCCTGATCGGCACGGCGCGCGAAGCAGCGCTGATGATGCAGATGATCCTGCAAGGCGACCTGCTGTCACCGGACATGCGTGCCCTGATGCGCACACCGGCAATGGAGGGCCCCGCCATCCCCGGCCGCCCCTGGAGCGCGACCGGCTATGGCATGGGGCTGATGCTGGGGGCGGCACCCGGGGTCGGCGCTGCCCTGGGCCACAGCGGCAGTGGGCCCTTCGCCGCGAATTACGTCGGCTGTTTTCCCGACAAGCTGCCCGGGGTGACACTGGCGGCCTTCTGTGACGGCCCCGACAGCGCCCCGGCCGAGCAGGCCGCCATCGCCCTGGCCGATAAGGTCGCGACCACGGTGTGATCCCCCGCCGCTACTGCCATGAGGCGAGACAGCGATAAAGCGCTCTGCGCCAGGCGGGGCGGCGACGCACCTCTTCGACCAGGCGCTCCCTGACTCCGGCGAAAACTTCATGGGCGTTCTCGGTGATGATCTCACCATGCGCCATCAGAATGCGTTCAAACGGCCATGCGGCAATGGCCTCCATTCCCGCCTGCGCGGCCTCGGCGTCATCGGTATACATGCGGAATTCGGGCGACGGCAGCGGCCGACCCAGGATGCGCCCGGCCCGCGCAGCTGCCCGGGCAAGCCCCCCAGACATTGTGGTCTTGGTGACATTCTCCACCAGATCAGCCAAAATCAGCGTCCTGCTGGCCCGATGAAAGAACGCAACTTCCGAGAAAAACAGATTGCCCCGGGTCAGATGCTGGTCCAGCACCGGCGCCCAATCCGGATGCGGCGCATCGCCAAGCGTGCCGGCATATACCAGTCCGGGCAACCGCTCAGGCAAGCCGGGGCTGGCCCAGATCTGCGCTCCGGGAAAGGTGGCGGCCATGCCCGGCAATCCCTGATTATGGATCTTGTTGGGCGAAATCAGATGCCGCACCGGCCCCAGCGCCCGCAGCGCCCCAAGCAAGGACGGGGAAGGCAAGAGCGGGGAAATCACCGCGCAGCCGCCGCCGGGCAGCGCCACCACGCTCATCCTGGTCATCAACCGGGCGCCATAAAAGCGCACCTCGCCCTCGGCATAGCTCAGCCCCTGGCCGATCTCGGTCAACATATCCGCCCCTCCGCCGCCGGACTTGCCGGCAACAGTGCCAGCCCGTCGCCCCGGGCACAATCGCCCCACGCTTTCACGTTGCACGATGCCGCGACCCACGGCATTAAGTTCCAGATGGCAAAGCAGCTCGATTATCATACGATCCGCGAGATCTTCACCCGGTTCCAGGCCCGGGAACCCGAACCCAAGGGCGAATTGGAACATGTCAACGCCTATACCCTGCTGGTCGCGGTGGCGCTGTCGGCACAGGCGACCGATGCCGGGGTGAACAAGGCCACGCGAAACCTGTTCCCGATCGCCGACACGCCGCAAAAGATGCTCGAGCTGGGCGAAGATCGGCTGATCGAGCAGATCAAGACGATCGGGCTTTACCGCAACAAGGCCAGGAACGTGATGAAGCTGTCGAAGATCCTCGTCGAGGACTATGACGGCATCGTCCCCAACTCCCGCGCCGCGCTGCAATCGCTGCCCGGCGTGGGGCGCAAGACCGCCAATGTGGTGCTGAACATGTGGTGGCACTATCCGGCACAGGCGGTCGATACCCATATCTTCCGGGTCGGCAACCGCAGCGGCATCTGCCCGGGCAAGACTGTCGATGTGGTAGAACGCGCCATCGAAGACAATGTGCCGGTGGATTTCCAACAGCACGCCCATCACTGGCTGATCCTGCATGGCCGCTATCACTGCAAGGCGCGCAAACCGCTTTGTGGCACCTGCCTGATCCGCGATCTCTGCCAATTCGAGGACAAGAACCTATGACCACCTATCAACTCGTCGGCATCGGTAATGCCATCGTCGACGTGATCAGCCAGGCTGACGACAGCTTTCTCGACCATATGGGCATCGAGAAGAGCATCATGCAGCTTGTCGAGCGCGACCGCGCCGAACTGCTTTACGGCGCCATGACCAACCGGCTGCAGACGCCCGGTGGATCAGTCGCCAATACCATCGCCGGCGCCGGCGCACTGGGGCTGAAGACCGCCTTCATCGGCCGGGTCCGCGACGACCCGCTGGGACGGTTCTATGCCGATGCGATGGCCGATCAGAGCGTCGATTTCGTCAACCCGCCGGTGGCCGAGGGCGAACTGCCGACCTCGCGCTCGATGATCTTCGTCTCGCCCGACGGCGAACGCTCGATGAACACCTATCTGGGAATTTCCTCGGAACTCAGCTCGGACGACGTGCCAGCCGAGGTCGCGGGCCAGGCGCAGCTGATGTTCCTCGAAGGCTATCTCTTCGACAAGGACAAGGGAAAGGACGCCTTCCTGCAGGCCGCGAAAGAGTGCCACAAGGGCGGCGGCAAGATCGGCATCGCCATCTCCGATCCCTTCTGCGTCGACCGTCACCGCAGTGACTTCCTGTCTCTGATCGAACATCAGATGGATTTCGTCATCGGCAACGAGGCTGAAATCCAGTCGCTGTTCCAGACCGATCACCTGGACGACGCGCTGATGATGACCGCAGCCCTCTGCCCGCTGGTGGTCTGCACCCGCTCCGGCGACGGGGTCACGGTGATGGAGGGCACCAGCCGCACCGACATCCCGGTCGAAAGGATCACTCCCGTGGATGCCACCGGCGCCGGCGATCAGTTCGCCGCAGGCTTCCTCTATGGCCTGGCGACAGGGCGCGATCTGGAAACCTGTGCCAGGATCGGCAATATCTGCGCCCGCGAGGTGATCGCCCACATCGGGCCGCGGCCGGAGGCCGATGTCTCTGCCCTGCTGAAAGACGCGGGCCTGCTCTGATGGCGCTGGCGCCGGGTTTTTACGATCTGCCTCCGGGCACATTGGCGACAGTGGTGACGCATCTGGAAATGCGCGCCCCTGCCGTCCCACGCCCGGCGCCCCTGCCCGACGGCGTCACCCTGCGGCGCGTCAGGTCCCCCGGGACCGACTGGTATCGCGACCTCTACACCCGGGTCGGCGCCGACTGGCTCTGGTTCTCGCGCCTGCGGATGCAGAGGGCAGAGCTGACCGCCATCCTGACCGATCCCGGCGTCGAGATCTGGGTGCTGGAAAAGGACGGCCGCGCCGAAGGGCTGCTGGAACTCGACTTCCGGCAGGAAGGTGATTGCGAACTGGCCTTCTTCGGCCTGACCGGCACACTGATCGGCTCCGGCGCCGGTCGCTTCCTGATGAACCAGGCCATCGCCCGCGCCTGGGCCCGCCCGATCACGCGCTTCCACGTCCACACCTGCACGCTCGACAGCCCTGCCGCACTCGGCTTCTACCGCCGCAGCGGCTTTACCCCCACAGGACAGCAGATCGAAATCGCCACCGATCCGCGCCTGACCGGCGATCTGCCGCGCGATGCGGGCGCCCATATCCCTCTCTACGAAGACTGACCCCGGGGCTCCGGCCCTTTTCTGGCCTTTTTCTGGCTGAAAGTATCCCCGCCGGAGGCTCCCACAGCCGATGCCCCTCCAAGGGGTCCAAGATATCACAGATGCAGGCCCAGCCCCATCCCCCCTGACCCGACGCGCACATTCATCGGCCCGCAACTTTGACCCACGGACATATGCGAATGGGTGCCGCTGCTGCCGATCCCGACGCCGGCATTCACATTCGGGTGATCGTTGCAGCCGCTGCATCCGGCAAGCGCCAGCATGGCAGCCAGCAAGACAAGACAAAGACGCATCCCCTGTTCCTTCTCTCGACAGGCGGGGAAGATCATACCCACGCCCGGCTGCCAGTCAAAGCCCCAGATAGGGGGCGAATTCCGCCACCACCCGCTCATAGACCGCGCGCTTGAACGGCACGATACGATCGACCAGATGCACCGGCTCCTGCCAGCGCCAGGTGCTGAACTCCGGGTGCTCGGTGGCGATATCGACCTGATCGTCGGTCCCGAGAAACCGCATCAGGAACCATTTCTGCTCCTGCCCGCGATAGCGCCCCTTCCAGATACGCGGCACCAGATCATGCGGCAGGTCATAGGGCAGCCACGAGGCAGTCTCGGCCACGATCTGCACCAGATCGGCGGTCACCCCGGTTTCCTCCCAAAGCTCGCGCAGCGCTGCCGCATCCGGGGCCTCTCCCTTATCGACGCCGCCTTGCGGCATCTGCCAGGCATCCTCGTTGCGGTCGTTGCGCTGACCGACGAAAACATTCCCTTCGGCGTTCAACAACATCACGCCGACGCAGGGCCGATAGGGCAGCCTGGCGATCTCTTCGGGGGTCATGGGCCCGCTCCTTTCGCTGTGCCCCTTCTGTCTAGCGCCTGCATCGGCGGGTGCAAGCCAGTGACGCAGGGTTCCGGCGTGACAGAGACCGACAATGCGGCAATTCTGCCGCCAGCTAAGGGAGGGCGATATGACCGAGTACCCACATCTTCTGGCGCCGCTGGATCTGGGCTTCACCACATTGAAGAACCGCGTGCTGATGGGCTCCATGCACACCGGGTTGGAGGAGACCGGCGATTGGAACCGCGTCGCCGAATTCTATGCCGAACGCGCCCGCGGCGGCGTGGCACTGATGGTGACCGGCGGCATCGGCCCGAACCTCGAGGGCTCGGTCGCACCCGGCGCGGCGATGATGACCACAGACAAGGACGTGGCGAACCACGCCATCGTCACCGACCGCGTGCATCGGGCCGGCGGTAAGATCGCCATGCAGATCCTGCATGCAGGCCGCTATGCCTTCGGTCCGAAATGCGTGGCGCCCAGCCCGGTGAAATCGCCGATTTCCCCCTTCCCGCCGAACGAGCTGGACGAAGAGGGGATCGAGAAACAGATCGCCGATTTCGTCCAGGCCGCCGTGCTGGCGCAACAGGCCGGTTACGACGGGGTCGAGGTGATGGGATCGGAAGGCTATTTCATCAACCAGTTCCTGGTCACCCACACCAACAAGCGCAGCGATCGCTGGGGCGGCTCGTATGAGAACCGCATGCGCCTGCCGATCGAGATCGTCCGCCGCACGCGGCAGGCTGTCGGCCCCGACTTCATCATCATCTATCGGCTGTCGATGATCGACCTGGTTCCCGATGGCTCCACCCATGACGAGGTGGTGCAACTGGCGCAGGAGATCGAAAAGGCCGGCGCCACCATTCTCAACACCGGCATCGGCTGGCACGAGGCGCGCATTCCCACCATCGCCACCTCGGTGCCGCGCGCGGCCTTCGCCTGGGTGACGAAAAAGCTGATGGGCAAGGTCTCGGTCCCGCTGATCACCTCGAACCGGATCAACACGCCCCCGGTGGCCGAGCAGGTTCTGGCCGAAGGCTGCGCCGACATGGTGTCGATGGCGCGCCCGATGCTGGCGGATTCGCATTTCGTCGCCAAGGCGGCAGCCGGCGCGGCGGCGACCATCGCCCCCTGCATCGCCTGCAATCAGGCCTGTCTGGATCACACCTTCGGCGGCAAGCTGACATCCTGCCTGGTCAACCCGCGCGCCTGTAACGAGACCGAGCTGGTGCTGGAAAAGGCCGCCACACCGAAAACCGTGGCCGTGGTCGGCGCCGGCCCCGCCGGCCTCTCGGCCGCACTGGCGGCGGCCGAACGGGGCCACAAGGTCACGCTCTTCGACAAGGCGGACGAGATCGGCGGCCAGCTCAACATGGCCAAGCAGGTGCCCGGCAAGGAAGAATTCCGGGGTCTGGTCGACTGGTACAAGACCATGCTCGCCACCTCCGGCATCACGGTGGAATTGGGGCACGCGGTCACGGCCGACGATCTGACAGGTTTTGACGAAGTGGTGATCGCCACCGGCGTCACCCCGCGCGATCCGCAGATCCCCGGCGAAGACGGCGCCAATGTGCTCAGCTACATCGAGGTGCTGCGCGACAAGGCGCCGGTCGGCCAGTCGGTCGCGGTGATCGGCGCCGGCGGCATCGGCTTCGATGTCTCGGAATTCCTGCTGGAAGACCACAGCCCGGCTACCGACCTGCCGGCCTGGATGAAAGAATGGGGGGTGACAGACCCGGCGGAGCACCGCGCCGGCCTCGCCCCCGACGGGCCGCAACCGGCGGCGCCCACGCGGCAGGTAACGCTGCTGCAGCGCAAGAAACAGGCGCATGGCAAGGGGCTTGGCAAGACCACCGGCTGGATCCACCGCGCCACATTGAAGATGAAGAATGTCAATTTCATTGGCGGCGTGAATTACGAAAAGATCGACGCAGACGGGCTGCATGTCAGCTTCGGCGAGGCGCGGGAAAACCCCACGCTGATCACCGCCGATACCGTGGTGCTCTGCGCCGGGCAGATGTCGGACCGCAGTCTCGCCGACGCACTCGCCGCGAAGGGCATCGCCGCCCATGTAATCGGCGGCGCCGATGTGGCGGCAGAACTCGACGCCAAGCGGGCGATCGACCAGGGCACGCGGCTCGCCGCCGCGCTCTGATCCACACGGGACGGGAAGGTCCTGGTCGAGGCGCGGGGCCCCTGGCCATCGCCTTGGCCCAGGCGCCTCCCCGGGGCTACGCCCGGTCGCGGCTGAAAACAGTCCACTGGACTGTTTTCCGGGCGCCGCTCACCCCCCCTTTTTCTGGCTGCAAATATCCCGGGGGAACGGCCGCAGGCCGTGGGGGCAGAGCCCCCTACTCTCCATGTGCCGCCCGGCTGTCCCCGGGGGCCTCAGCCCGCTCGGTCATGCCATAATCGCGCAACACATGGGCGACCCGCAGCCGATAGTCGCGAAATAGCCCACCCCGCCCCTTCGCCTGCGCCGCGCGATGCGCCGCCAGCGCCCGCCAGCGTTCCACCGCCTCCTCATCCTTCCAGAAGGACAGCGACAAGAGCTTGCCGGGCCGGGTCAGGCTTTCGAACCGCTCGACCGAGATGAAGCCCTCGATCGCCTCGGCCAGGGGGCGCATCTCGGCGGCGATGTCCAGATAGGCGGGCGTCGCGCCCTCCATCGGTTCCACTTCGAAAATCACTGCGATCATGATGCCCCTCCTCCCGAGGCCAGTTTCAGAAAAGTCCGCTCCTCACGCAGAATAAACCGCTCCTTCTGCGCGAAAAGATAATTCTCCCGCCCCAGCGGATCGGCGGCCAGCCGGGCGCGATAGGCCTCATAGACGGCCAGGCTCTCGATATTGTAGATGCCATAGGCCAGCGTGCTCGACCCCTCGTGCGGGGCGAAATAGCCGATCAGATCGGCACCGTTGCGCGGGATCGCCCGCCCCCAGGTGCGGGCGTACTGGCGGAACTGGTCGTGTTTGTTGGGGTCGATCTGATAGCGGATCACGCAGGTCAGCATGGGCTTTCTCCTTGGTCTGAAGCCCCCTTCTAACCGCTTGCGCCGCGTCAATGCTTCGCCCATGATCGAAGCATGAAGGAAGGACCAGATATCGCCCGCATCGCCGCGCTGATCGGCGACCCGGCCCGCGCCAACATCCTCACCGCGTTGATGAGCGGCAAGGCCCTGACCGCCAGCGAACTGGCGGCGGAGGCAGGCGTCGGCCTGCCCACCGCCTCGTCGCATCTGCGCAAGCTGGAAGAGGGTGGGCTGATTGCCCTGCGCAAATCGGGCCGCCACCGCTATTTCACCCTCTCGGGCGGCGAGGTCGCCCGGGTGCTCGAGGCGCTGATGGGGCTCGCCGCTGGCCATGGCCACGTGCGCAGCCGCACCGGCCCGAAGGATAACGCGCTGCGCCGTGCCCGGGTCTGTTACAACCACCTTGCCGGCGAGATGGGGGTGGAGATGTATCAAGCGATGCGCGCCCGCGGTTTCGTGACTGACGAAGGCGGTACCCTGACACTGACCCAAGCGGGAGAACGCTTCATCACCGGGCTGGGTGTCGATCTGGCCACCCTGCCGCGCAGCCGCGCACCGCTTTGCCGGGAATGCCTGGACTGGAGCGCGCGGCAATCGCATCTGGCCGGTCAGCTAGGCCGGGCACTGTTCGCGCAATTCATCGCCAATGGCTGGGCGCGGCGCACCGAGGGCAGCCGCGCGATCCGCTTCACCCCGGTTGGAGAAACCGCCTTCGCCCGCGCCTTTGGCCGTGACGGCGCCACGGTCAGCACTGGCTGAGCCGCCAGCGCCCCACGCCAAACGTCGTTTCCACGTCATAAACGATACCCGTTAAAATCCCGAGAATATCCCATCCCTGCCCCGATCTTGCCCAGATTGGTCGCGATAACCGGTTGAAAGACAAGACACCGAGGATCGTGGGATGGACCGACTGACCGAAATGGAAGCCTTCGCCAATGTGGTGGATCAGGGCGGCTTCACCGATGCGGCCAAGAAAATGGGGATCTCCAAATCCGCCGTGTCCAAACATGTCTCCAGCCTCGAAGCCCGGCTGGGCGCGCGATTGCTGAACCGCACCACCCGCCGGGTCAGCCCGACCGAGATCGGCCTGGCCTATTACGATCGCGCCCGCCGGGTGCTGAACGACGCCGGAGAGGCCGACGCGCTGGTCACGTCGATGCAATCGGCGCCCTCAGGGCTGCTCAGGATTTCGGTCGCGACCGATTTCGGGGTGAACCTGCTGTCGCCGATCCTGTCGAACTTCCTGTCGGATTTCCCCGACATCACCGTCAACATGGTGCTGAACAACCGTTACGTCGAACTGATCAGCGAAGGTTTCGACATGGCGATCCGGATCGGAGAGCTTGAAGACAGTACCCTGCGCGCCCGCAAGCTGACCGAAACCACCAAACGGCTGATCGCCAGCCCGGACTATATCCAGAAATTCGGTCGGCCGCAGAAGATCGACGATCTGAACGAACACAAGCTATTGCATTATTCCAACCAGTCCAGCGGCAACGTCTGGAAGCTGACCGCCCCCTCGGGCGAGAAGCGCCAGGTACGGACCTCTGGCTGGCTGTCGGTGAATGATGGCCAATCCCTGCTGAACGCTGCGATCTCCGGGCTCGGCATCGCGTACCTGCCCAGCTATCTCTACGCCCACGCGATGAAGGACGGGCAAGTCGAGGATGCGATGCCCTCGCTCCCTCAGGAGACTCAGGGCATCTATGCCGTCTACCCGCCGGGCCGCTTCACCCAGCCCAAGGTCCGCGCCTTCATTGATTTTCTGGTCCATGCCTTTGCCGAAAAAGGCCCGACCGACTGGTAATTGCCTGAGCCGAAATCTGTTTCCCTTGGCGTCCAGCCTGCCCCTGTGGCCGATCCGTCTCAAGATCGCTCACGGGGGCTTTTTTTATGCTCGGCACGAACAGCGGCCCAATACCTCCTCCGTCGGACATTCTTCAGGTCAGCCGCCTCCGGCCTCAGCGGCTTTGCGCAATCTGCCCCTCAGCCGCGAGCGACCATACCCGCCTGGCGCGACGGGATGCCCTCGGTGCACAAAACAGCGAAAGCCTATAGCCCAGCCCCCCAGTGTCCGACCGGGTGGCCAACCGCCCCGCCGCGACATCGGCCTCGATCAAGGAAGCAGGCAGAACCCCACGCCCGCGCCCGGCGATGCAATGCGCCCGGATATCGGCGGCCATCCCATGCGGCACCTCCTCCGTAACCGGCAGATCGGAACGGCAAGCCTGCCAGATCCGGCCGATATAGGTCAGCGGGTGCGACACATGCAGCGGCAATGCGGCCTCTCCGGCCCCGATCGGTTCAACGATCACCAATTGCTCTGTCGCGATATCAGCACAGCGAAAGACGGCGAAATCATCATCTATCGGCACCTGCGGGTGACGGGTGACAATGGCGAGATCGACCTCGGATTGCGTCAACATCCGCGCTGCCATGTCGTGATTGGCGATCCGCGGCGCGAAATAGACACCGGGCAACGCCTGCGACAGCCGTTCCTTGAACTCCGGAAAGATCGTGACAGTTGCGCTGTGCGGCATGACGATGGACACCCCGCCCTCGTTCGGGCTCCAGGGGGTCGAGGCGCCGCGAAACATGTCGATCTCGGCCAGGATCTGGCGCGCCCTCGGCACGAAGTCCTCGCCGGCCTCGGTCAGCCGGATCGGCCGGCTGCGGCGGTCGATCAGAAGCCGGCCGAGGTATTCCTCCAGCGCCCGCAACCGTTTGCTCAGGTTCGATTGGGTGGTGTTTCGCTGCGCGGCGGCCAGCGTCAGGTTCAGCCGTTCCGCCACACAGAGGAAATCCCGCAATTGTTCGATATTCATGGCCCCGCCATTCCCTGCCCGGGGCAAGAAGGCATCCCCGACCGGCGCAGTGTCAAGGCGGACTCAGTTCAGCGCACCATCCGGCCCGAACAGCGCCATCACCAGACCGCTGCGCGCAATCCCCCCCGGAAAGCCCGAGGTCGGACGGGTGTCGAAGCGGACAAGGCGCGCGAAGACCACCCGGCGAGACCCGTTGTCGGCCCAGCCGACATACCAGCCGAACGGCTGCCCCCGCAACAACTGGCCGGCCTTGTCAAAGGGCAGCCCGGCGCCGGTCTTGCCATAAAGGTGCCAGCCGCCCGGCTGATCACCATTGTCCATCAGCAGCCAGGTCTGATCGACAGCGAAGGCCGAGACCGGCAATTGTCCCTCGATCATGCGGGTGAGGAACGCGACCTGCTCGGCGGGAGAAATCTGCAACGACGAACTCAGCCACGCGCGGGTCAGGCCATTCGCCTTTCCCGCATCGCCCGAGACATCCATATTCCCATAGTCGAAGGCCGCGACATAGGCGGCGAAACGGTCAGCGCCGAGTTGCTCGGTCATCCGCTGCGAATACCACACCACCGAATCGCGCATCCAGCTTTTCGGAGTGGTCACCTGCCGCCAGACCGGGTTCCAATCCGCATAGCCCGGCTTGAACGGCCATTCCGGCGCGTCCGGCGAGGTCAGGATCCCGGCGTCGAACCCCATCAGGCTGATCGCGACCTTGAAGGTCGATGCCGATGAGATCCTGTCATCGCATTGCCCCTGACGCACCAGAGGGGCAGAGACGCCAACCTCCTGCACCAGGGTGCAGATCACCCGCTCTCCGGCGGCGGCGCCCCCCGTGACGGCCAGAAACGCCGCCATGAAGATAAAGATTATCCTGCCCATTGATGTCTCCTTGCCTGCCCCCCGCGATAGCGCGCGGCGCGGCCCGAAGTCCAAGTCATGTTTCGACTGATCGTGCCGCAATATGGAATGGAACGACGCGGCCGATATCAGGCAGCAGGCGGGTCAGCCCGCCGGCAGCAAAACCGCCTCGACCCGGCGGTTTTGTTCGCGCCCCTCGGGGGTGAGGTTCGAGGCGCGCGGCGCCAGATAGCCGACCCCTTCGGCACCGATTCGCGCCGGCTCGGCGCCATAGGCGGTGATCAGCCGGTCGCGCACGGCCCCGGCCCGTTGCCGCGACAGCGTCAGATTACCTTCGAGCGCACCGACGCTGTCAGTGTGACCGACCAGCACGATCCGATAGCCGCCATTGGCCTTGAGAAAAGCCGCCAGCTTTTCCAGCGAGGCATAGGGCCCCGCCCCAAGCGTGCCGGCGCCAGTGCCGAAATCCAGATCCGAGAGCACGATATGCCCCTCAGACACCAGTTGATCTGTCAGTGCCTCCCCCGTGGCTGCGGCAATGACCGGCGCTGAGGTGGAAGCGGCGGGAGCCGGGGCAGTTCCCTCCTCTTCCTGGGCAGCGGGGCTGACATGAATTTCCTGAATATAGGCGCTGCTGCCGGTGCGGCTGATCAGCAGACTCAGCGCCTCATCAGCACCGCGAATGGCCGAGACGAAACGGTAGTTGCCCAGATCGACATGCATCTGCGGTGCCTCGGCCACATCGGTGCCGAAGCGGAAATCGAAGCCACCGCAATCGCGCGCGGCGCAATCAAAGATCACCAAATAGCCCGCCGCCCTGAGCTGATCGCGCAGCGGGTCCAGCAGCTGCAGCGGCGTCGCGGCGCTGCCGTCGATCCGCCAGGTCCGGCGCGCCACCCGGCCCTCGAAACCGCGGGCCGGCACCTCTGCCCCGTCAAAGCCAGCCACCGGCAGATCATAACCGCCCAGCGGCACGATCCGTTCCGACAGCAGCCGCGCCGCCGCCGGCATCTCCAGAGCGGAGGCATTGCCTGACCACAGAACGGGCGCCGCCATCAGCAGCGCCCGGGCCCCGATCTTCCACCATCCGCTCCGGAGCATTCGTTACCTGTACATCCCGTGATATTCGTCGTTGGGCCACATCCCGGTGGCGCTGGCCACCCGGTTGGTCATGTTGAAGAAGCCCGCGACATTGGCGATATCCCAGATATCGCGATCACTGAACCCGGCCTCGCGCAGCGCCTGCCGGTCGGCCTCGACGATGGTATAGCTGGCCATGGTCGCCTTTTCGGCGAACTCCAGCATCGCGCGCTGTCGATCATCCAGCGGCGCCACGCGATAGTTCATCACCAGCATCTCGCCCAGCATCGGATTGCCCGACAACTCACGCACGGCAGCACCATGGGCGACCTGGCAATAAAAGCAGCGGTTGATCGACGAAACCACCACCGCGATCATCTCGCGTTCGAGCTTGCTCAGCCCGCTGGGAGCCAGCATCAGATCGTTGTACATCGCCGAAAAGACGTTCAGCTTGTCGATGTCGAAGGCATTGGCCTTCAGGACATTCGGCACCAGCCCCAGCTTGTCCTGGCAGATGTCGAAGTATTTCTGTGTCGCCTCGGGCAGCGGGTCGACCATCGGCAGGTCAAGCGCGGTGGCGGCTCTCTCTTCAGTCACTTGCAATCTCCTCCTTTTGCAAGATGCGGTAGTGGTAGGCCCCCACTACAGACATTCCGAGAGAGGAATACAAGGCATTCGCCCCGACATTCGCACGGGTACAGACCACCGAAAGCGTATGGGCGCCATTGGCCCGCGCCCAGAAGGCGGCGCCGCGCATCATCCATCTGGCCAGCCCCTGCTTGCGCTGATGCGGCAGTATTTCCAGCGCGTGCAACATGGCAATGCCGTCGTGGATCGCCACGAAGGCCGCGCCGCCCGGCTTGTCATTGAAGCGGGCCAGCAGCCCGGTCTTGGGGCCCTGCGCCCGCTCCATCACCGCCAGCCGCGCCGGGCCGACCCCACCCTCGGCCCAGATCTCGCGCATGATCTCCAAGGGCTCCCAGACCTGCAATACGGTGACCCGGGGCACAGGAATATCCGTCAACGTCTCGACCGGCGCGGCATAGGCCTGAACCGGATCCATCACCTGATAGCCGCGCGCCGCCAGCATCTGATCGAGCATCTCGTCGCCCGGACGGATCATGAACAAGAGGCGCTGATCCAAAGCCCGCATGCCTTCTTCGGCGCGCGCGATATCGGCCTCGGTCACCGGCCCCATGGCCGAGGTCGCCGAGACCCGGCTGCCGCCGCCCAGCCCCTGCCGCAGCAGCCAGGGGCCATCGTGGATATAGCGCGCCGCCGGCCAGGTGCCGTCGACAGTGGCGAAAAGCCAAGGCGCCACGGCCTCAGCCGCCGCCATCACAGACCGACCTCGCGCGCCAGACGGGTCATCGCGGCGTCGATCTGCGGGCCTTCGGTGCCGCGGATGACAATATTGGTGCCATAGACCCCGTCCTTCTGGAACGGGTAGGAGCCGATGGAGAGATCGGGGAAATCGGCGGCGAGCGCTGCCAGCGGTGTGGCGATCTCGCCCTCGCCGCGCAGCAGGCGCAGGCTTTGCGACAACAGCGGCGCGCCGCCGGTCAGATGCGGCAATACGCTGGCAACCATCGCCTCGAACACCGTCGGCACGCCAGCCATCACATGGACGTTGCCGATGGTGAACCCCGGCGCGGTCGACACCGGATTGTCGATCAGCGCGGCACCGTCCGGGATCCGCGCCATGCGCAGGCGGGCCTCGTTCAACTCCGCCCCGGTCTTGGCATAATGGGCGGCCAGCAGCGCACGGGCATCGTCGCGCACCGAAATCGGCGTATCGAAGGCGGCGGCGATACTGTCGGCGGTGATGTCGTCATGCGTCGGCCCAATGCCACCGCTGGTGAAGACATGATCATAGGCCGCGGACAGCGCGAGCACGGCGGCGACGATGGTGTCGCGCTCATCGCCCACGACGCGAACTTCCTTCAGGTCTATGCCCTGCCTGGTCAGCTCCCCGGCGAGGAAATACATGTTGGAATCGCGGGTCCGCCCCGAAAGGATCTCGTCCCCGATCACAAGCATGGCTGCGGTTGGATTGCCCATGGTATCCGTCCCTTGCTGCGCGGTCTTGAAGGGCCGCGCCGGCAGGTATAGGCCGGGTTTCATGCGCTTTCCAACCCCTCTCGTCCCCGCCCGGCTGATCCGACGTTACAAACGGTTCCTGGCCGACTGCCGACTGGAGGACGGGCGCGAGGTGACCGCCCATTGCGCCAACCCCGGGTCGATGATGGGTCTGGCGGAGCCGGAGATGAAAATCTGGCTGGAGCCCAACGACGACCCGAAGAAAAAGCTGAAATACGGCTGGCGATTGGTCGATCACGAGAACGGCCATTTCACCGGCGTCGATACCTCGGTCCCCAATCGCGCCCTGAAGGCGGCCCTTGAGGCAGGCGAGGTTCCTGGCCTTGAGGCCCCTGTGGTACGGCCGGAAGTGAAATACGGCGAAAACAGCCGGGTAGATTTCCTGCTGTCCGGCGCCGGGCAGGACACCTATGTCGAGGTCAAATCGGTGACGCTGAGCCGTCAGCCCGGCTTTGCCGAATTCCCCGATGCCAGAACCGCACGCGGGCTGAAACATCTGGGAGAGCTCTCCGCCATGGTCGCCGCAGGCCATCGCGCGGTGATGCTCTATCTGGTGCAGCGCACCGATTGCGACCGAGTCGGCATCGCGGGTGACATCGACCCGGCCTATGCCGCAGGCCTTGCCGCCGCGCGCGCCGGCGGGGTCGAACTGCTGTGTTTCGATTGCCGCATCTCGCCCGAGGAGATCACCCTGGGCTACGCCCTGCCCTTCGTCGATTAGGTCGGCCCCGTTGCACCAGATGCAAGTCTGCCGACCATCCGGGCGCGCCTCTGGCACTTTCCCGCCGAAGTTATTAGATACAGGCATAATCAGGCAGAAAGATGGAGCCTACCCTTGAAAACCGAACTCAGCGGACATCTGAACCGGGACGGTATCCGAATTTATCAGGACGCCGACTTTGCCGGCATGCACAAGGCCGGTCAGGTTGCCGCCAAAATCCTCGACGAGATGGCCGAACATATTTTCCCGGGCCAGACCACCGGTGAAATCGACCGCCTCATCGAGGAAAAAGTGAATGCGGCCGGTGCCACCTCAGCCACGATCGGCTACAAGGGGTATAAACACGCAAGCTGCATCAGCGTGAACCATGTGGTCTGCCACGGCATTCCCGGCGACAAGAAGCTGAAGGATGGCGACATCCTGAATATCGACGTCACCGTGATCGTCGACGGCTGGTTCGGCGACACCAGCCGGATGTATGTCGCCGGCAAGCTGTCCCGCAAGGCGGAGCGGCTGCTACAGGTCACTTACGACTCGCTGATGATCGGTATCGACATGGTCAAGCCGGGCAACACCTTCGGCGATATCGGCCATGCCATCCAGTCCTATGTGGAAAGCCAGCGGATGAGCGTGGTGCGCGATTTCTGCGGCCATGGTCTGGGCCAGGTGTTCCACGACCGCCCCAACGTTCTGCACTATGGCCGGCAGGGCACCGGTGCTGTTCTGGAAGAAGGCATGTTCTTCACCATCGAACCGATGGTGAACCTGGGCCGCCCCGAGACCAAGACGCTGGCCGACGAATGGACCGCGGTGACCCGCGACAAGTCGCTGTCGGCGCAATATGAACATTCGGTCGGGGTAACCGCCGATGGCGTCGATATCTTCACCCTGTCGCCAGCGGGCAAATTCCATCCGACCTACGGATGATCGGCGCCCGAGACACTCCGGACATGAAAAAAGGCAGGCTCAGGCCTGCCTTTGTCATATCTGCCCCGGGGAAATGGCTCCGAGGCCGCGATGCCCTTACTGCGCGTGCAGCGACATTGCCTTTTGCACGTGAAGGGGCGCTTCCTGATACCGTTGGGAAACCCGCTGCCCGCAATCGGCGGCATAAAGCGCCACCGTCCCCGCGACCAGGGCAGACAGGGCGATCCCGCCCAGAAGAGACACACGCAATCCAGTCATTATTCTCGCTCGTCAGTCTTGTTCTTGTCGTTTTTGTTCTGCGCGGGAAATAGGCATGCCACCCGGAAAATGCGAGAGCTACAGGCGCGAAAAACGCTGCGCCGCAGCGTCACAAATTTGTTACTTGGCTGAAAGACGGAAACTATCCCGCCGCATCGACCTCAAGCAGGGTCATATGGGTATCGCCGTATTTGCGTCGCTCCAGCAGGGTGAAGCCCACGGGCGGCTCCATCGGCGCGCTTTCTTCCCAGACCACCAGCGCGCCGGGTGCCAGCCAGCCCCCGGCCAAGGCGGCGTCGAGCGCCTTGACCCCCAGCCCCATACCATAGGGTGGATCGAGAAAGATCAGGTCGAAGGGCACGCCCTCGTGCGGGCCCAGCTTGATGGCATCGCGGCGGATCAGCCGGGTCGCGCCCTTGCTGCGGGTGATCTCGATATTCTTGGCGATCAGCCCCTGCCCCACCCGGCCGTTTTCCACGAATGTCACCTCGGCCGCACCGCGTGACAGCGCCTCAAGCCCGAGCGCACCGGTGCCGGCGAAGAGATCGAGCACCCGGGCGCCGGGGATCACACCGTAATGGGTCAACACCGAGAACAGGCTTTCGCGCACCCGGTCGGTGGTGGGGCGCAGATGCGCCCCGGCATCCCCCTTGCCGACCGAGGCAAGCGTACGGCCCCGAAACTCTCCTGCGATGATCCTCACGTCCGCATCAACCCCTTGAGGTCGACCCCGGGATCGCCAACCAACGCGGGATCGGCGCTCTTGCCGGCGTCGATCAATCGCTTGCCGACCATATAGGCGCGCGGATCGTTCATCGCGTCCACCGCCAGAAGCTGAGCGCCCTTGAAGTACCAGAACGACGCACTCAGCCCCTCGCCTCGGCGCGCGACGATATGGTCATAACCGGCATGCAAGCCGGCGATCTGCAGCTTGACGTCATATTGATCAGACCAGAACCAGGGCTTTGGCACGTAATCCATTCCGGCGCCAAGCAGGTTGCCGGCAACGCATTCGGCCTGATCAATCGCGTTCGGCACGCTTTCCAGCCGCAGCCGCCCGCCCTTGTAGGGGAAAGACGCGCAATCCCCCGCCGCCCAGATATGCGGTTCCGAGCTGCGGCCCAGCCCGTCGACCTTGATGCCATTGTCGATCTCGAGCCCGGCGGCCTCGGCCAAGGCGGTGGCGGGCGCGATGCCGACACCGACGACGACAAAATCGACCGCCAGATCGCTACCGTCCGAGAGCACCGCGCCACAGACCTTGCCATCCGCGCCCACCAGCCGGGTCAGCCCGACGCCTTCGCGGATATCCACCCCGTGGGAGCGGTGAAGATCGCGGAAATAATCGCTGGTCTCGGGCGCGGCCACCCGTTGCAGGATGCGGTCGGCCATCTCGACCAGGGTGACCTTGACGCCACGCTTGGCGCAAACCGCAGCGGCCTCCAGCCCGATATAGCCACCGCCGACGATCAGCGCATGGGCGCCTTCGACCACGGCGGGAGACATGGCATCGACATCCTTCAGGGTACGCACGGCAAAGACCCCGCCCAGATCGCCACCGATCGCCGCCGGCAACAGCCGCGGCTCCGACCCGGTGGTCAGCACCAGATCGTCATAGGCGATCACCTCGCCCCCGACCGTCACGGTCTTGGCCACAGGGTCGATGGCGCTGACCGGCTGGCCCAGCTTCAGGGTGATGTTCTGATCGGCATAGAAGCTTTCCGGCCGCAGGAAGAGACGTTCCAGCGCCATGTCGCCCAGCAGATAGGCCTTGGACAACGGCGGGCGCTGATAAGGCGGCACCGGCTCGGCCCCGATCAGGGTGATCTGGCCTTCGAAACCATCCTTGCGCAGCTTTGCCACCAGAGAAGAGCCGGCCTGCCCGGCCCCAATCACCACAATATGGCTCATCCCGCACTCTCCCGCTGTCATTGCCGTTTCCCTTTTCCGCCCCGACACTATCTTCACCAGCGGGCGTAACACAATCGCTCGAGAAAGGAACACTCATGACCATCAAGACAGGCGACACCCTGCCCGAGGCAACGCTGATCCGCTTCGGCGACAATGGCCCCGAGCCGCTGGCGCTTTCCAACCTGACCAAGGGGCGCAAGGTGGTGATCTTTGCCGTCCCCGGCGCCTTCACCCCCACCTGCCATTCCGCCCATGTGCCCAGCTTCATCCGCACCAAGGCCCAATTCGACGCCAAGGGCGTGGACGAGATCATCTGTATCGCCGTCAACGACCCCTTTGTCATGAAGGCCTGGGGCGAGGCGACCGGCGCAACCGCGGCCGGGATCACCATGCTGTCGGACGCGCAAAGCGCCTTCACCACCGCCATCGGCATGAATTTCGACGCGCCCCCCGCCGGCCTGATGGCACGGTCGAAACGCTATGCCATGCTGGTCGAGAACGGCGTGGTCACCGTGCTGAACGCAGAAGAGAATTCCGGCCAGTGCGAAATCTCTGCCGGCGAAGGCCTGCTGGACGCAATGTAATCCCCTGCGTCCCCCAAGCCCCCGGGGGATCGGACAAGAGCCGGTCCCCCCCCCCGTCAGGGCTGACAAATTAGCAGGACTGGCAAATCAGGCTGTCCATCTTGCGCGCCAGCTTGGCATCCTGGGCGCAGAGCCCCCCCAGATCATGTGACCAGAGTTCGACCTCGACGGTCTTGTAGACATTGCGCCAGGCCGGATGGTGATCCCATTTCTCGGCCCACATCGCCACGCGGGTCATCCAACCGAAGGCATCAACGAAACTGTCGAATTTATAGGTCTTGACCAGCGCATCGCGCCCCTCGGCCAGAGCCCAGCCATTTTTCAACAGCGGCTCCAGCAGCAGGTGGCGCGCCTCGTCTGACAGAATATCGCTCATTCCTGCTCCTCCACTTGGATCTTTCTGAACGGGCCATAATCGGTGAGGATGTCGATCTCTTCCTCCACCGCTGCGCGCTCGGCCTCGAGAAAACGCGTCACCGCATCGGCGAAGCCAGGATCGGCCAACCAATGCAGGCTGTAGGTCTGGGCCGGCAGATAGCCACGGGCCAGCTTGTGTTCGCCCTGCGCGCCAGCCTCGACCCGGGCCAACCCATGGGCAATGGCATAGTCGATGGCGCGATAATAACACAGTTCGAAGTGCAGACAGGGATGATGTTCGATCGCCCCCCAATAGCGGCCGAACAGCGTCTCGCGACCGATGAAGTTCAGCGCCCCGGCAACCCAGCGGCCATTCCGTTCCGCCAGCACCAACAGGATGTCGTCCCGCAGATGCTCCTGCGCCAGATCGAAGAAGGCCCGCGTCAGATAGGGCGATCCCCATTTGCGCGCGCCAGTGTCCTGATAGAAGGCCCAGAAGGCCTGCCAGTGCTCGGGGCGCAGGTCGTCGCCGGTAAAGGCGTGGATGGTCCCGCCGAAGTCGTTCGCCTCGCGCCGTTCCTTGCGGATGTTCTTGCGCTTGCGCGAAGAGAGATCGGCCAAGAAGCCGTCGAAACCGGCATAGCCGCGATTGACCCAGTGGAATTGCTGGCTGACCCGCGATTGCAACCCCATCGCCTCCCCGGCTGCGGCCTCTGCCTCGGTGCAGAAGGTGACATGCAGCGAGGAAAGATTATTGGCGTCAGCCAATTGCACAGCCCCCTGCAGCAGCGCCGATTGTCCGATTCCCTCAAACCCCGAACGCACCAGAAACCGCCGCCCCGTCGCCGGGGTGAAGGGAACTGCGATCTGCAGCTTGGGGTAATACCGCCCGCCGGCGTTCTCATAGGCATGCGCCCAGCTATGGTCGAAGATGTATTCGCCCTGACTGTTGGATTTCGCATACATCGGCGCGGCGGCGATCATCCGTCCGTCCAGATGTGCAGTCAGATATTGCGGTTGCCAGCCGGTGCCGCGCCCGACCGATCCGCTATCCTCCAGCGCCTTGAGGAACCGGTGGGTGGTGAAAGGATCGGCAGGGTGCCCGCCGTCGCCCACCTCAGGGCAGGCGCAGGCATCCCAATCGCCGGCGTCGATCTCCGCCAGTGACGGGACGACCTGAATTTCGATCTGCGCCTGATCCATCTTTCCTCCGGGGTCAGGGCTCTATCTGGGCCCGGACCCCGCCCGTTCAACCCGGGATATCAGCCAGATACCCCTCGAAGGTGATATTATCGGCAAGCTTCCGCGCCTCTGCCTCAGCTTCGGGCGACCGGATGGTCCAGCACAGGACCGGCACCCCCTCACCATGCAGCGCCCGCACCCGGGGGCGGGCCAGATCGGCGGCCTCATGACTGATGAACGCGGCCTCGACCCGGTCGAAATCGGGGATTTCGCGCAGATTATCACAAGTCGCGGCGGAGAGCGGCCAATGCGCCGCATCATAGGCGCTGGTCACCAGACCGCGCGGCACATCGGGGACGAGCCGCGCCATTTCCGCCATCGAATGCGGATTGAAGGACATCAGCGCCAGCGGACCGTCATAGGCCTTCAGCGCCCGGGCTGCCGCAGCTTCCAACGGCCCCACATCAGGCCCCATGGCGCCATCTTGATCCTTGATCTCGACCAGCAGCGGCACCTGGCCCGCGACCAGGTCCAGCACCTCGGAGAACGAGGGAATGCCTTCGCCATCGCCCCCGGCAAGCGAGATGCGCGACAGCTCTGCCGCAGTGCGCTGACGCAGTGGGCCGGTGTCCCCGGTCAACCGCTTCAGATCGTAATCGTGGAACACCATGGCCTGACCATCGGCGGTCAGTTGCAGGTCGATCTCGATCGCATAACCGGCAGAGATGGCCGCGCGGATCGCCGCGCGGCTGTTCTCGGGGCGGCCCTCGGCCACATCATGCAATGCCCGGTGGGCCACTGGCAGGCGCAGAAGACCGTCGGGCAGCTTGGCCAGATGTCTCATCGCAGCAGAAAGATCCCTTCGACCTCGACCGCGACACCGCGCGGCAGGGCCGCAGCGGAAACCGCCGAACGCGAATGGCGCCCGGCATCCCCCAGCGCCTCGACCATGAAATCCGAGGCGCCATTGATCACCTCAGGCTGATCGGTGAACTCCTGGGTCGAATTGACAAAGCCGGTCAGCTTGACCACGCGCACCAGCTGATCCAGATCGCCCTTGCAAGCCGCCCGCACCTGCGCCAGCAGGTTGATCGCGCAGGCCCGCGCAGCGGCGGCGCCAGCCTCGACAGTCATGTCGGCCCCCAGCTTGCCGCAGATCAGCCCATCCGCGGCCGCGGAAATCTGACCCGAGACATAAAGCATGTCGCCCACCCGCACGAAGGGCACGTAATTCGCCGCCGGGGCCGGTGCGTCGGGAAGGGTGACGCCCATATCTTCCAATCTGCCTTCGATGCTCATCGCTCGGCTCTCCTTCTGATCTATTTGGTGCGGAAGCTATCCCCTCCCCGCCGGAGCGGAAAGGGGAAACCTCAGCTTTCGCGGAAGGCCTTGGTGAAGTAATCGGTCAGCGGCTTCACCAGATAGGCCAGCGGCGAGCGGTCAACGGTGCGCACGAAGGCTTGTACCGGCATCCCCGGGATCAGCACCTTGCCCTCGGGCAGCAGATCGACCTGCCCGTCGTCCAGCACGATCTCCGCCCGATAGAAGGACCGCCCGCTGTTGGCGTCGTCAAAGGCATCGGCAGACACCCGCACCACCCTGCCCGAAAGCTGCGGCGTATGGCGCTGATCGAAGGCCGACATGCTCAGGATCACCGGCTGGCCAACATGGATCTCGTCAATATGGATCGGATCGACCTGGGCCGCGATCACCAGCGGCTGATCCTGCGGCACGATATACAGCAGCGGATCGGCGGGACGGACCACCGCTCGCGGCGTATGTACCCCAAGCCCGTAGACCACCCCCGCGACAGGCGCCTTGATGTCGAGCCGCAGTAGCTGCTCTTTCAACGAACGGCGCTGTTCGGCCAGTTCCAGTTCGCGATAACCAAGATCGCGCAACCGGGTGATCGCCTCTTCGCGTTGCGTGGTTCCGAGCTTGAGCACCTCGATGTCGATCTCGGTGATCCGGCCCTCGGCCTGCGCCTTGGAGGCCTTCAGCTCGCCCAGCGTACCTTCCAGATCAGCGGCGGTGCGGCGCAGGTTCAGCACCGTGGCCGCCTGCGCCAACCCACGATCAAGCAACCCCTGCTGATTGTTCAGCTCCTGCTGGATGAGATCGAGCTGAAGCTTGAGAGAGGCCTGTTGCGCCTCGATCCCCTCGATCTGGCTGCCGATCTGACCGCTGCGTTTTTCCAGCTGTTCGGTTTCTCGCGCGATGGAATCCCGGCGCGCCTCGAACAGACGGCGCTGACCGTCGATCAGTTCAGCGACCTCCGGACGATCGAGCGCGATCGCCTCAAGCTCCGGATCGAAACTGATCGTGTCGGCCCCATCTCGTTCAGCGTCAAGCCGCCCGCGCCGGGCCATCAGCTCGAAAAGCTGCCCCTCGACGATTGCAAGTTGCGATTTCAACATGGTGGCATCGAGCCGGATCAACACCTGGCCGGCCTGCACCTTGTCGCCCTCGGCGACCAGGATTTCCGACACCACGCCACCGTCGGGGTGCTGCACCACCTGACGATTGCTTTCCACCTCGATCCGACCGCTGACGACGATGGCACCGGCGATCGACGACACCACCGCCCAGGTGCCGAACCCGCCGACCAGCAGGAACAGCGCCACGAAGCCCACCATGAGCGGTTTGAATGCCGACCAGCCACGCGGAGGCGCCACTGACGCCCCGGTCGCCGCCACGGCCGCAGGCTTGGCAGACAGCTTCATTTCGGGTTGTTTCGCGGACGGTTTGTCTGCGGATTTCACTTCGGCCAGGCTCATCGCATGCCCCCCATGCCCGACGATTTCAGCAATTGCTGATGGTTCGCCACCATCTCGCGCAGCACCTGGTCTTTCGGTCCGAAGGCGCTGCGGTGACCATCGTCCAGCACCAGCAGCAGATCACATTCCTGAATGGCCGAAGGGCGATGCGCCATGATCAGCACCGACTTGCCCGCCGCCTTC
Organism: Pseudodonghicola xiamenensis DSM 18339; assembly: GCF_000429365.1. Classification (GTDB taxonomy): domain Bacteria; phylum Pseudomonadota; class Alphaproteobacteria; order Rhodobacterales; family Rhodobacteraceae; genus Pseudodonghicola; species Pseudodonghicola xiamenensis. The sequence continues at coordinate 196,465 of NZ_AUBS01000002.1, forward strand.
ATTCCCTTGATCGCGTTGTTCAGCGCCAGAGACCCTTCGTTATCGAGGTTCGAGTTCGGCTCGTCCAGGATCAGCAGCACCGGATCGTCGTAAAGCGCACGCGCCAATGCCACCCGCTGCATCTGTCCGCCGGACAGCCGACCACCGCCGGCAGTGATCCGGGTGTCATAGCCATCGGGCAGCGACACGATCAGATCATGAGCCGCGGCCTTCTTGGCGGCCTCCACCACCTTGGCGCTGTCCGGTTCGGGGGCAAGACGCGCGATATTCTCGGCAATCGTGCCATCGAACAACTGCACCCGCTGCGGCAGGTAACCGATGTGCTGCCCCAGGACATCAGGCGCATATTGGTCGAGCGCCGCCCCATCGAGCCGCACCACACCGCCAGCGGGGCGCCAGAATCCGGTCAACGCCCGAGCCAGCGTGGTCTTGCCCGACCCCGACGGCCCGATCACCCCCAGCGCCTGGCCCGGTTCGACCTTGAAGCTGACGGTCTTCAGCTTGGCCCGCGTATCGCCCGGCGGCACCACGGTCAGCCCGCTGACCTCAAGCCGCGCCTTGGGCTTGGGCAGGGCGGTCTTCCGCGTTTCTTCCGGGGCTTTCGCCAGCAGATCGCTCAGATGTTGCCAGCCCTTGTGGGCCCGCTGCACCTGCGGCCACTGGCCAACCAGCAATTCGATCGGAGCCAGGGCGCGGCTCAGCAGGATCGACGAGGCGATCATCACCCCGCCGGTCGCCATGCCCTGAAGCACCAGATAGGCACCAAGCCCCAGCATCGCCGATTGCAAGAACATCCGAAGCGTCTTGGTCAGCGACGAGAAGGAGCCCCCCACGTCGCTGGCCACCACGGTTTCGGCCAGCGAATTATCCCGCGTCTTTTTCCAGCGGGTAAAGGCGGCCGACCGCATCCCCATGGATTGGATCGTTTCGGCCTCGGTCCGGATTTCCTCGGCCATCAAGCCGGCGCGATGCGACGAGATATTGGCCTGCAACACCGGCTTGCGCGAATAGATCTGGTTCAGAACGGTGATCAGCACCAGAAGCGTGCCGCCGCCGACCGCCAACATCCCGAGATAGGGATGAAACAGCGTGATCCCGACCAGGAAGAACGGCGTCCAGGGCAAATCGAAGATCACCAGCAGCACCGGCGAAGCGATCAGCCGCTGCACCGCCTCGAGATCCTGCAGACCGGTCTGCGCCACCGAATCGTTGGACACGGCGGATCGGCGCAGCATCGCTTCGAATACCCGCCGGTCGAGCGTGGCCTGCAGCCGCGCGCCCACCCGCGCCATCACCCGCCCCCGAGCGAAGTCCAAAAGCCCCATGATCCCGTAAAGGAAGGCCACCAGGATCGACAAGGCGACCAGGGTTTCCACCGACCGGCTGCCCAGCACCCGGTCATAGACCTGCAACATGTAAAGCGGTCCGGTCAGCATCAGCATGTTAGAGAACACGCTGAACAGACCGACGGCCCAATAAAGCGATCGACTTTGACGACGCGCAGCGGCAAGCTCGGCGTAACCCTCCGCGCTATTTTGGTAAGCGGTAACCATGTCTCTCCAATTGTGCTTATTAGCTGTGGCAGGCCCAAAATCAGGCGCCTAAGCGCGCAATCTACCCGGAGGCTGTTTCAATAAGGTAACACATCCAGTATTGGACGAAGTGCCATCTTTGACCAACCATGTCAGTCTCTACATTTCAAGAGCTACTCGCCCGCTGCCTGTAAATAACGGATTCGACTCGGACCATGGAACTTTCGCTGCGCCCCCTGCTCGCCGCCAGCCTGATCGGGCTGGCAGGAATCACTTCCGGTTGTGCAACAAAAACGCCCGCCCAAAAGGCGAGCGGAGAGATATTCGACCCCTATGAGAGCACGAACCGCTCTATTCACGGTTTCAATCTCGGCCTCGACAAGGTGCTCGTCCGCCCCGCCTCGAAGGGCTACATCGCCGTCATGCCGCCGCCGATGGTCGATAGCGTCAACTATTTTGCAGAGAACCTGTCGATGCCGGGGCGAATGGTCGACTCGCTGCTGCAGGGCAAGTTCAAACAGGCGGGCCATGCGCTGGCCCGCTTCCTTATCAACTCGACCGTCGGCTTTGCCGGGCTCGCCGATCCGGCCACCGAATTCGAGATCCCGCAGGTCGATACCGATTTCGGCGAGACCCTGCATGTCTGGGGCTTCGGCGAAGGCGCCTATGTCGAACTGCCGATCTACGGCCCCTCGACAACGCGTGACGCGGTCGGGGTCGTGGTGAACATGTTCACCAATCCGCTTGATTTCGCCCCCACCAAACCGGTCAACAACATCAGCCTTTATGCCGATGGCGCCCGACGGCTGGGCGATCGGGGCCGCTATGCCGATACGGTGGATGCTGTTCTCTATGACAGCGCTGACGGCTATGCCCAGGCACGGGCGCTCTACCTGCAAAATCGCCGTTACAAACTGGAAGGCGACGCTCCCGATCTCTACATAACGCCTGACGAGATCAGTACCGAGGGGTTTTAATTGATGACTGTTTCCGTTTCCAGACGCCACCTGATCGGTGCCGCAGTGGCCGCGGCCGCTCTGCCCGGCACCGCATTCGCCCTGAACCAGACGAATGCGCGCACAATGGTCACCAAGCTGATCGCCGACATCAACAAGGTGATCGACAGCGGCAAGAGCGAAACCGCGATGTATCGCGATTTCGAGCGTATTTTCAGATCCTACTCGGACACGTCCTATATTGCGGCCTACGCGATGGGCGTGGACGGGCGACGCGCCTCCGCCGCGCAGAAACGCGCCTTCACCGATGCGTTCACCGGTTATATCTCACGCAAATACGGCCAAAGGTTCCGGGAATTTATCGGCGGCCGGCTCGAGGTCGATGGCGTGCATCAGGTCAAGAATTTCCTCGAAGTGCGCACCACCGCGTATCTGCGTGGGGAATCGCCGTTCGAAGTCAACTTCCACGTCTCCGATCGCACCGGGAAAGAGCTGTTCTTCAACATCTATATCGAAGGTGTGAACATGCTGCTGACCGAACGGACCGAAATCGGCGCGATGCTGGACAAGCGGCAGGGCAATATCGACAAGCTTATTGCCGATCTGAAGACCGCAAGCTGACCAGTTCCAAGGCATTCACTGAAAAGTGATCGCCCGGCCCCGCCAAATGGCAAAGGGCCGGGCTTTTTCATGCCCGGCCCCCGCCCCTGTCCGCTCTACCGGGACAGCCCGGCAATCCGCGACCTGTCGCCGCTCATCGCTCCGACGGTGCCGGGGCTCTCCCGCCGCCACCGCCACCAAAGATATCGCGCAGCAGCTTGTCGACCGCGCCCCCCAGACCGCCGCCGCCACTGGCCGGCGCCTGAGTCTTGGGCTGGGTCGGCGCGATCGGCTCACGCATCGGCAACGGCTTGGGCTCCATCCCTTCCTGCACACGCATCATGGTCTCGTGCCAGATTTCGGCGGGTAGCCCGCTGCCGGTCACCCCCTTCAACGGCGTATTGTCGTCATAGCCCATCCAGACGCCGGTAACGTAGTCGGCGGTAAAGCCCACGAACCAGGCGTCCCGCGCCTCTTGCGAGGTTCCGGTCTTGCCGGCGACCTGCCAGCCCGGCAGCTTGGCGCGTCCACCAGTGCCTTCGGACACCGCCTTGGACAGCATCCAGACCAGTTGTTGCGCCGCTTCGGGGCGGATCACCCGTTCGCCGATCCCGCCAGCCGCGCCGAAGACCGGAGTGTCGTCCCCCAGCAGCCTGAGTTCGATCAGCCCATAGGGTTTGACCGAAGATCCGCCGTTGAGGATCCCCGCATAGGCCCCCGTCATGTCGATCAGCGTGCTTTCCGAGGCGCCCAGCGCCAGCGCCGGACCCATCGCCAGATCACTGTCGAGCCCGAATTCGCGCGCCACCAGCCGCACCTTGTCGCGGCCGTATTTCTCCGAGGTCTTCACCGCCGGAATGTTCAGTGACTTTTTCAGCGCTTCGGTCAGGGTCACCTCGCCATAGAACTTGTGGGTATAGTTCTGCGGACACCACTTCCCCGACCCGGGGAGCGTCATACAGAAGGGTTCATCCACCACCGTATCGAGCGGAGAAGCCCCGAGATCGAGCGCGGTAGCATAGATGAAGGGCTTGAAGGCCGAACCAGTCTGTCGCTTGGCCTGGGTGGCACGGTTGAACACACCCGACACCCGGGTCTTGCGACCGCCCACCATGGCGCGGACGGCTCCGTCCGGGCTCATCACCACAATTGCGGCCTGCGCCTTCGATCCCGGGCTGACCTTCTCCTGGAACACGAATTTCATCGCCTCCTCGGCTGAGGTCTGGATACGCTGGTCAAGCGTGGTCTTGATGATCACGTCCTCGGTGGTCTTGTCGCCGAAGAATTCCGGCGTCTCGTCCATCACCCAGTCAGCGAAATATCCCCCCGCCCGCGCGGCGGCGGCCTCGGAAAGCTCAGCCGGATGCGCCCGGGCCTGGCTGGCCTGGGCATGGGTGATATAGCCCTGATCCTCCATCAGCCCGACAATCACCTTGGCGCGGTTCTGCGCCCGGGTCAGGTTGTTGGTTGGTGCAAACCGGGTCGGCGCCACCAAAAGCCCGGCCAGCATCGCTGCCTGGGCCGGAGAGATATCCGAAGCCGATTTGCCGAAATAGCGCTGGCTCGCCGCCTCGAAGCCGCGGGCCCCGGCACCGAGGAAGGCCCGGTTCATGTAGATCGTAAGGATATCGTCCTTGGAGTATTTCAGCTCCATCGCCATGGCATAGATCGCTTCCTTGACCTTGCGCCACAGCGTGCTCTGCCGACAATCCGTCTCGTATTCGCTTTCCGACATGCCCGAGGACGGATCATAGGGCACCCCCAGACAGAGCAGCTTGGCCGTCTGCTGGCTGAGCGTCGACCCGCCATGCCCAGACAGGGGACCGCGGCCTTCACGCAGGTTGATCGCCACCGCGCTGGCGATACCGCGCGGACTGACCCCGAAATGATGATAGAACCGCTTGTCCTCGGTCGCGATGATGGCGTGCTTGAGGTAGGGCGAGACCGTATCCGCCGTGACCACCCCTCCGAACTGATCGCCGCGCCAGGCAAAGACCTTGCCCGAGCGGTCCAGCAGCGTCACCGACCCGCGCGCACGCCCGTCCAGAAGCGCGGCCATCGGCGGCAACTGGCTGTATTGATAACCGATGCCGGCGGCGATCAGCAGCACGATCACCATGCCCATGCGCCAGGAAAAGCCCCAGACCAGCCGGAAGATGCCACCGATCAATCGGCGGAACATGCCGAAGATGCCGCCACCGCCCGCACCGCCACCACCTCGGCGCGGCGCCGCCTTGCGCCTGGCCGCAGCCTTTGTCCCGGTTTTTGCCCGGGTCTTTGCAGCAGGCTTGGAAGCCGCTTTCGTCGTTTTCGTCGTTTTCTTCGCCCCGGCTGCCGCCGACGTGCGCCGCCCCGAAGAATAGCGTTTGTCCGCCACCAGCGGCGGCTTGCCCCGCGAGGTATTTGCCATGCCCGATCCTGCTCGATCTGTGTTCTGCCCCCAGGATACAGGCTGCGGGACGATTTGTTGAGAGCCCCTTGCAATAGCTTTTTCGCGACTCAATTGTGACTATTTTTTATGCACAAATATATATTCGCACAATAAATAGGCGGCAATCGTTCGGAAATCACAATTTATCAGCACCAAACATTCCATTCCCGCCCCCATGGCGCCTTGCTTGCGAGGCGACCGCAGGGGGACCTGCCGAACGAAGGGGACGATCGTGAAACTGATCATTGCGACAATCAAGCCGTTCAAGTTGGAGGAGGTCCGCGAGGCGCTGACCGAGGCCGGCGTTCGCGGCATGATGGTGACGGAAATCAAAGGGTTCGGATCGCAGTCCGGCCATACCGAAATCTATCGCGGTGCCGAATACGCCGTGAATTTCGTGCCGAAAATCAAATTGGAGATCGTGGTCAGCTCTGCCGTGGCCGATCAGGTCGTCGAGACCATCACCAATACCGCCAAGACCGGCAAAATCGGTGACGGCAAGATTTTCGTCCTGGACGTGGAACAAGCGATCCGCGTGCGCACCGGCGAAACCAACGAAGACGCACTCTAAAGCGCGCAACCAAGGGAAAACGGAGCTATGAAACGACTCAACGCACTTGCCGCCGCGGCGGCGCTGATTGCGCTGCCCACGCTGGGCCTGGCGCAAGAGGCGGACGTAACCCCGCCGAACTCCGAGATCGGCTATATTTTCACCACCTTCATGTTCCTGGTCACCGGTTTCCTGGTGATGTTCATGGGCGCGGGCTTCTCCATGCTCGAGGCGGGCCTCGTGCGTCAGAAGAACGTGACCATGCAGCTGATGAAGAACGTCGCGCTCTTCGCCTTCGCTGCCATCATGTACTATCTGATCGGCTACAACCTGATGTATCCGGGCGACGGCTGGAGCATTGACGGCATCCTGGGCGCCTTCAGCCCCGCCGTGCTGGAACCGGTCGGCCTGGCCGACACCGAAACCGATCTGACCTATGCCTCCGTCGGTTCGGACTTCTTCTTCCAGCTGATGTTCTGCGCCACCACAGCCTCGATCGTATCGGGTACCCTGGCCGAACGGATCAAGCTGTGGCCCTTCCTGATCTTCGTCATCATCCTGACCGCACTGATCTATCCGATCCAGGCATCGTGGAAATGGGGCGGCGGCTTCCTGGATGCGGCTGGCTTCCAAGACTTCGCAGGTTCGACCGTGGTGCACTCAGTCGGTGGCTGGGCTGCTCTGACCGGCGCACTGATCCTCGGCCCGCGGATCGGCAAATACAAAGACGGCAAGGTGCATCCGTTCCCGGGTTCGAACCTGACGCTCGCCACCCTGGGTACGTTCATCCTGTGGCTGGGTTGGTTCGGCTTCAACGGCGGTTCGCAACTCTACATGGACACCGCCGGCAACGTGGCTGACATCAGCCGGATCTTCGCCAACACCAACACCGCCGCCGCCGGTGGTGCCGTGGCCGCACTGATCCTGACCCAACTGCTGTACAAGAAGGCCGATATCACCATGGTGCTGAACGGCGCCCTGGCCGGCCTGGTGTCGATCACCGCCGAACCGCTGATGCCCTCGCTGGGCGCGGCAACCCTGATCGGCGCCGTGGGCGGTATCCTGGTGGTCTTCGCCGTGCCGTTCCTGGACAAGCTGAAGATCGACGACGTCGTCGGCGCCATCCCGGTGCACCTGGTCTGCGGCATCTGGGGCACCCTGGCGGTTCCGCTGACCAACCCCGATGCCTCCTTCGGCACCCAGCTCTATTCGATCATCGTTGTCGGCCTGTTCGTCGCCATCGTCTCGGCTGTTGTCTGGTTCCTCCTGAAGGTCATCATGGGCATCCGGGTCGACGAAGAGACCGAGATCAACGGTCTCGACATGGCCGAACTGGGCATGGAAGCCTATCCCGAATTCTCGAAGAGCTGATCGTTCTTCCTGACGGGACAAAGACAAAGAGACCCGGGCCATCGTGCCCGGGTCTTTTCATTGCGAAGCCTCTCCGCCTGCCCCTCCCCCGTCGCTGACGGGAAAGCCAGAGCGACAGGGCTGCCGAAGGCCTGACCCGCGCAAAAGAAAACGCCCCGACCTGCGGGTCGGGGCGTATCTGTTTCGAACGATGGGACTGGCGGTCAGGCGCCGGCGTCGACAATGGCCTGGGCCAGGATCGGCACCGTCCTGCTGTTCAGCCCGGCGATGTTCATCCGGCTGTCGCCAACCATATAGACGCCATAATCGGTGCGTAGCCGCTCAACGATCTCGGGCGAGACACCAAGGCGCGAGAACATGCCGCGATGACCGGCCAGGAAGGCGAAACGATCAGAGCCGGTCAGACGTTGCAGCTCGTCCGCCAATTGCTGACGCAGGCCCAGCATCGACAGGCGCACGTCCTCCAGCTCAGCCATCCAGTCGGCGCGCAGCGCATCATCGTTCAGGATGGTGCTGACGATCCGTGCCCCATGATCGGGCGGGAAGGAATAGGCCAGACGATTAAGCGTTGCCATCGTATCCAGCACCAGCGCCCTGCGGCTGATATCGGCGGAAATCGCCATCAGCATCCCGGTCCGCTCGCGATAGATGCCGAAGTTCTTCGAACAGCTCGACGCGATCAGGCACTCAGGCACCGAAGAGGCCACCAGCCGGGTGCCGGCGGCATCTTCTTCCAGACCGTCGCCGAACCCCTGATAGGCGATGTCGATCATCGGCAAGAGGCCCCGGTCATTCAGCAGGTCGGCGACCTCCTGCCACTGCACCAGGTTCAGGTTGGCGCCAGTCGGGTTGTGGCAGCAGCCATGCAGCAGCACCGCGTCACCCGCCTGCGCCCCTTTCAGATCCTCGATCATCGCGTCGAAATCGACACCCCGGGTCTCGGGGTCGAAATAGCGATAGGTTTTGATCTCGATGCCCAGGTAATTCAGGATCGCGATATGGTTCGGCCAGGTCGGATCGGAAACCCAGATCCGCGCCTTTGGGTTCATCATCTTGATCAGTTCGAACCCCAGCCGCACCGCGCCGGTGCCCCCCGTGGTGGCCACCGCCGAGATCATATCCCGGGCGACCGCATCACCAAGCAAAAGGTTGACCATCCCCCCGGTAAAGGCGGTATCGCCAGTCAGCCCGGTATAGGTCTTGGTGGTCTGCTCGTCCCAGATGCGCTTTTCGGCGGCCTTCACCGCACGCATCACCGGGGTGATGCCATCGGCGTTCTTATAAACCCCGACCCCCAGGTCGATCTTCTGATCGCGCGGATCGTCGGCGTACATCAGCATCAACTGCAAGATCTTGTCCGCAGGCTGCTGTTTCAAGGTTTCGAACATCACATGTCTCCAGTTGCGACGGGCAATGTGGGGAAGGCACCCCATTCGGCCCAGGAGCCGTCGTAAAGCGAATGATCGGTCTTGCCCAGACGCTCCAGCGCCAGGCTCAACACAGCGGCGGTCACCCCGGACCCACATGATGTAATTGCGGGCTTTGCCAGATCGACACCGGCAGCCTCGAAGATCGCGCGGCACTCCTCGGGGGATTTCATCGTGCCGTTCTCGTTCAGCAGTGTGGTATAGGGCACGTTTCTGGCCCCGGGAATATGGCCGCTGCGCAGCCCCGGGCGCGGCTCGGGCTCCTCACCGCGGAAGCGGGGGGCAGAGCGCGCGTCGATGATCTCGTGATCGCCTAGCTTGGCGGCGGCCGACACCTGGGTGACATCGCGCACCATCTGGTTCTGCACCCGCACCGTCATGTGACGATCGCGGACCACCGGCGGCAGATCCTCGATCTCGCGCCCCTCGGCCTGCCATTTCGGCAAGCCACCGTCCAGCACGGCGATATTGGTCTGCCCCATCAACCGGAACAACCACCAGACCCGCGGCGCCGAGCTGATGCCAGCGCCGTCATAGACCACCACCTGATGGCCGTCGCCCACCCCCATGGCGCGCAGACGCGACATGAATTTCTCGACCGGCGGTGCCATATGCGGCAGGTCCGAGCGGTGATCGGAAATCTCGTCGATATCGAAGAAGCGGGCGCCGGGAATATGCGCGGCCTCATATTCCGCCCGGGCGTCCCGCCCCGACTGCGGCAGATACCAGGAGGCATCGAGAATCCGCAGATCGGGGTCCTTCATATGCGCCGCCAGCCAATCGGTCGAAACCAATGTTTTCGGGTCGTCCTGCATCGCTCCACCCTGTTCGAAAAAACCGTGTTCTGCCTACTATCGGGAGGCTTGGGGTGCAAGGCAAGCAGGCTTTGGCGCCTGAGGCCCCCAACAATCGCCCCCCTTCAGCGAACACCTTCAGCAAGACCGCCTGAAGCGAAAGCGGGCAGCACCCACACCAGGACCGACCGGCGCATGCCTTCTCTGCGCCCTCAGGGCCAGCCCCCTGCCTCCTGTCGCCTCGGATATCCATCCGGGCCAGCCGGGCAGGCAGCATCCCTCGCCGCTTTCCTCATTCCCCGTTTTCTGGCAGCATCTCACCCCATGTCCCGTTTCCCGAACCCCGCCTTCCCGCTGAAAGCGAATCGTGTGCATGAGGTCTGCGGCCCCGCCGCCACGGCCTTTGCCGGGGTCTGTTGCGCGCAAGGGACCGGGCCGCTTCTGTGGATCACCGAAAGCTGGCGGGGCAAGGGGCTGAACCCCCTGGGGCTCACCGCCTTCGCCGATCCGCGCCGGCTGCTTATGGTGCGCGCCAAGGATCAGACCGATACGCTTGCCTCGACCGAGGAGGCGCTGCGCGCCGGCGCGGTGGATCTGGTGGTGATCGAACTGAGCAAACCGCTGAGCCTGACCGCCGGGCGCCGGCTGCAACTGGCGGCAGAGGCCGGGCGGACCCGCGGGCTCTGCCTGATCCCCGAGGGCATGGGCAGCAATGCCACCGAAACCCGCTGGCAGGCCATGCCGCTGTTCGATCCCGAAGAAGGCGCGGACTCGACTCTGATGCGCTGGTCGCTTACAAAGAACAAATCAGGAACATTTGGGGCCTGGGATGTTCGATGGAATCACGCGGCGCGTCGTCTCGATGTGGTTTCCCCGGCTGGCCAGCGACCGGAGCCTCCGGGCGCAGCCGGTTGACGGACCCGTCGCGCTGACGCTGACACAAAGCAATGCGGAACGGATCGTCTGCCTGAACAGCCTGGCGGAACGGCTGGGGCTGGCCGTTGGCATGACCGGGGCCGATGCCCGCGCCTATTGCCCCGACCTGCGCACGCGGCCGGCCGATCCGGCAGGCGACGCGCGGTTTCTGGCGGCGCTCAGACGCTGGGCCACGCGCTACTGCCCCTGGGTCGGGATCGAGGGGGGCGACGGGCTGGTTCTGGACATCACCGGGGCGGCACATCTGTTCGGAGGGGAGGCCGGGATGCTGACCGACATGCGCCGGCGGCTGGCCCGGGCCGGGCTGACGGTACGGCTGGGGCTGGGCGACAGCCGCGGCGCCGCCTGGGCTCTGGCGCATCATGGAGAAGGCGTGGCGACCCCGGGCGATCCGCTGGCCACGCTCGCCCCCCTGCCCGTCGCCGGCCTGCGGCTGGAGACGAAAGAGGTTGTCACGCTGGAACGGCTGGGGCTGCGCAGCATCGGCGATCTTGCCGCCACCCCGCGCGCGCCGCTGGCCCGTCGCTTCGGCGCAGGCCTGCTGTTGCGGCTGGATCAGGCGCTGGGGCGGGCGGGGGAACAGATTTCACCCGAGGCGGAGCCGCCGCATTACGCCGTGCGCCTGACCCTGCCCGAGCCGATCGGGCTGACCGCGGATGTGATGGCAGGCACCCAGCGGCTGCTGGCCCAGCTCTGCGACCGGCTCGATCACCAGCAGGCCGGCGCGCGGGTGCTTTGCCTGACGCTGCGGCGGGTCGATCAGGACAGCCGGCAGGTCGAACTGCGACTGGCCCGGCCACTGCGCGATCCGGCGCGCATCCTGCCGCTGTTCGAACGCGGTGTCGCCGGGGTGGAGGCGGGCTTCGGCATCGACCAGCTCCGGCTCGAGGCCAGGGTGGTCGAACCGCTGCCCGCCCGGCAGAGCGTGGCGTTCGGCCCCCAGCGGGGGGACCGGCTGGAGGATCTGATCAGCCGGCTCGGCACCCGGATCGGGCTGGAGAATATCCAGCGCTTCCTGCCCGCCGACAGCCATATCCCCGAACGCGGCTTCCTGATCGCCCCGGCGGCCTATTCCGATCCCGAAGGCCCCTGGATCGCCCTGCGCCCGCGTCCCTTGCGGCTGTTTGCCCCCGAACCCATCAACGCCCATGGCCCGCAACCGCCGCGACAGTTCCGCTGGCGCGGCATGGCGCTGACCACGGCCCGTGCCACCGGCCCCGAACGCATCGCGCCGGAATGGTGGCTTGAGGATGACAATTGGCGCAACGGGTTACGCGATTACTGGCGGGTGGAGACGCGGCAGGGCTGTCGGCTCTGGCTGTTTCACACGCCACAGAACCCCGGCTGGTACGTGCAGGGGGAATTCGCATGAGGGATAGCGACATTCGGCCTGACGCCCTCCAGACAGACGGGACCAGGAAGCCAGAGGTGGATATCCCCTCAGGCTATGCCGAACTCTGCGTCACCTCAAACTTCACCTTTCTCACCGGCGCCTCCCACCCGGAAGAGCTGGTCGCCCGCGCCGCTGAACTGGGGCTGGAGGCCATCGCCATCACCGACCGTAATTCGCTGGCCGGCGTCGTTCGCGCCTATGCCGCCCTGAAGGAATTGCGCCGCGCCGCCGAAGAGGCGGCAGCCGCAGACGGCGTCCCGATCCGCTCCAGCCAGCGGACCGATCCCTCCAGCCGCCAGCAAATGGGGGCGGCTCGCCGCGTCAGCGCCGGCGCCCGCCTGCCCCGGCTGATCACCGGCACCCGGCTGGTACTGAGCGACAGCGCCGCCGACTGGATCGCCCTGCCCACAGATCGGGCCGCCTATCACCGGCTGGCGCGGCTTTTGACCCTGGGCAAGCGGCGGGCCGAAAAGGGGCAATGCCAGCTCGAATTCGCCGATCTGCTGGCTGGCTGTGCCGGCATGATCCTGATCGCCCTGCCGCACGCCGATCCCGAAAGACCCGAGGTCATCACCCAGATCACCCGGGCGTTGCGGACGTTTCCCAACCATGTCTTTCTGGGCGCGGCGCCGCGCTATGACGGCAGCGACAGGGCCCGGCTGGCCGCCTGTGCCCGCGCCGCCCATCGCAGCGCCGCGCCGATGGTGGCCGTGGGCGACGTGCTGATGCACACCGCCCGGCGCCGGCAACTGGCCGATGTGCTGACCTGCCTGCGCGACGGGATCACCATCGACCGAATCGGCACCCGCGCCTTGCCCAATGGCGAACGCCGGCTGAAAGGGGCCACCGACATGGCCCGGATGTTCCGCGACCACCCCGCCGCCCTGCGCCGCACGCGCGAGATCGCCGCGCGCTGCGCCTTCGACCTGGGGGAACTCAGCTATGAATACCCTGACGAGATCGCGGCGGGCGAAAGCCCGCAGGACCGGCTGGCGCGGCTGGCGCGTGCGGGGCTGGCCCGGCGCTATCCCGATGGGGCGCCCGAAAGGGTGCAGGGCCTGATGGAAAAGGAACTGCGGCTGGTGGCCGAGCTGAACTTTCCCGCCTATTTTCTCACCGTTCACGATATCGTCGCCTTCGCCCGGTCGCAGGGCATCCTCTGCCAGGGGCGTGGATCGGCGGCGAATTCGGTGCTCTGCTACCTGCTGGGGATCACCGATGTCTCCCCCGATCAGATCGCCATGGTCTTCGAACGCTTCGTGTCGAAACACCGGGGCGAGCCGCCCGATATCGACGTCGATTTCGAACACGAACGACGCGAAGAGGTGATCCAGCATATCTACCGGACATATGGCCGCGACCGCGCCGGGCTCTGCGCCACGGTGATCCATTTCCGCACCCGTGCCGCAATCCGCGAGGTGGGCAAGGTGATGGGGCTGTCCCAGGATGTCACCGCCGCGTTGTCGGGCCAGATCTGGGGCCAGTCGAACGGTGGGGCAGAACCCGAGCGGCTGCGCGAACTGGGCCTCGACCCCACCGATCACCGGCTGGCGCTGACCGTCCGCCTGATCGGCGAGATCATCGGCTTTCCCCGCCATCTCAGCCAGCATGTCGGCGGCTTCGTCATCACCAAGGGCCGGCTGGACGAACTTTGCCCGATCGAGAATGCGGCAATGGAGGATCGCACGGTGATCGAATGGGACAAGGACGACATCGACACGTTGGGCATCCTCAAGGTCGATGTGCTCAGCCTCGGGATGCTGACCTGCATCCGCAAGAGCTTCGATCTGCTGCGCGATCACGAAGGGGTCCGCCACAGCATCGCCTCGGTCCCGCAGGAGGATGGGGCCACCTATGACATGCTCTGCCGCGCCGATGCGGTGGGGGTGTTTCAGGTCGAAAGCCGGGCGCAGATGAACTTTCTGCCGCGGATGCGGCCGCGCACCTTCTATGATCTGGTGATCGAGGTCGCCATCGTCCGCCCCGGCCCGATCCAGGGCGGCATGGTCCAGCCCTATATCCGCCGCCGCCAGGGGCGCGAGGCGCCTGAGCCCTTCGGCCCGGCGCTTGAGGCAGTGACCGCCCGCACCCTCGGCGTGCCGCTGTTTCAGGAACAGGCAATGCAGATCGCCGTGGTCGGTGCCGGCTATACAGCGGAGGAGGCCGACCGGCTGCGCCGCTCGCTCGCCTCCTTCCGGCGGATGGGGACGATCGGCGACCATCGCGACCGCTTCATCGACGGCATGCTGACCAATGGCTACAGCCGCGAGGTGGCCGAACAATGCTTCGGCCAGATTGAAGGCTTCGCCGATTACGGCTTTCCCGAAAGTCACGCGGCGGCCTTCGCCATGCTCACCTATGTCTCCTCCTGGCTGAAATGCCACCACCCGGCGGTGTTCGGCTGCGCCCTGCTGAACGCCCAGCCGATGGGCTTCTATGCCCCGGCCCAGATCGTCCGCGACCTGCGCGATCATGGGGTCGAGGTGCGACCGGTCTGCATCAACGCCAGCACCTGGGATAATACCCTGGAACGCCGCGCCGACGGCCGGCTGGCATTGCGGCTGGGGTTCCGCCAGATCAAGAGCTTCCCGCGGGAGGAGGCAGAGTGGATCACAGCCGCCCGCGGCAACGGCTATCCCGATGTGCAAAGCCTCTGGCTGCGCGCCGGCGTGATGCCCGCCACGCTGGAGCGGCTGGCCGAGGCCGACGCCTTCGCCGGCATCGGGCTCAGGCGCCGTGACGCGCTCTGGCAGGTACGCGCGATCCGCAGCCCGGCGCCGCTGCCGCTGTTCGACGATCCTTTCGAGGGCGAAGGCATCCGCGAACCCGAGGTCACCCTGCCGCCGCTGCATCTGGGCGAGGAGGTGGTGGAGGATTACCTCGCCCTGCGGCTGTCGCTGCGCGCCCACCCGATGGAGCTGCTACGCCCGATGATCGCCGGGCTGACCCCGCATGCAGAGCTGTCCCGGGTGCCGCCACAGCAGGTCTCCGTCTGCGGGCTGGTGATCACCCGGCAACGGCCCGGCACCGCCTCGGGCGTGATCTTCCTGACGCTGGAGGATGAGACCGGCGTGTCGAATGTGGTGATCTGGCCAAAGCTCTACCAACGCTTTCGCCGCGCGGTGATCGGCGGGCGGCTGTTGCGCGTCACCGGCCGGCTGGAGCGCGAGGGCATCGTGGTGCATCTGATCGCCGAGAGAATCGAGGATCTGTCGCATCGGCTCAGCGATCTGGGCCACCCGCTGGACGATGTGGTCGGGATCACCCGACCGGAAACCGATGATGCGCCACGCCCCCGCGCGCGCGCCACCCGTGCCCGCCATCCCCGCGACCAGGCGAAGAAACTCTTTCCCAGCCGGGATTTTCACTGAAGGGGCCCATCACCCCTGCCGCCCGACGCCCCAGGTCAACGGGTCCAGCCGAAAGAACACCTGCAACTGCTGGTAAATCTCCGGCTCGTGCTGCTTCAGCGGTTCGGGCCGCTCGAAAAACGCCTCGACCGCCACCGCAAAGAACTCCTCCGGTCCCTCGGCACCATAGGGGTCCAGCACCGTCTTGCGCCCCGCCTCCACCGCCCGCACATGCGCCTTGTAGGCCGGCAGAAAGGCATGCGCCCAGCCGGCAAAGCTCTGGTCCCGGCGCAGATCGGGAACCCCGTCGGTATGGCCCGACAGATCGTCAAGCTGATGGGCAAATTCATGGAAGACGACGTTATGACCGTCCCGGCCATCCAACGCCCCCTGCCGGGTATGCGCCCAGGACAGGATCACCGGCCCACGCGACCAGCTTTCCCCCACGCGCACCACCTCCCGCTCGGTCACCACATAACCGTTGTGCCGGGCCTGTCGCGATTTGAAGGCGCCCGGATAGATCAGCACGGTGGTCAGATGATCGTACCAGGCGCCACTGTTGACGACCAGGAGGCAGGCCTGCGCGGCGATCGAAAGCCGCATCTCCTCACTCACCTCCAACCCGTTGCAGCCAACGAAATCGACCTGATCCAGAAAGGCGTTGACCTTGCCCTCGAAAGCGCCGCGCAGATCGGCGGGCAGCTTGCGGATCAAGGGCACCTCTGCCTCAACGATGGCGCGCCGATCTTCCGACAGGGCCGCGCCCAGAAGCTGCCTGTGCCGCAGCCACTTCGACCACCGCCAATAGCCAAAGCCACCAACCGCGATGAGCAGGATGATCAGAAAAACCGCCATCACTCCCCTCCCTACGGGATCAAAGGCACGGCTCGGTCAGGGCCTCAGCGATTGTCCTTCAGCAGCCGCTGCTTCTGCCGCGACCAGTCGCGCTTGGCACTGGTCTCGCGCTTGTCATGGGTCTTCTTGCCCTTGGCGATCCCCAGCTTCATCTTGGCGATGCCGCGATGGTTGAAATACATCACCAGCGGCACCAGCGTCATGCCCTTGCGCTGGGTGGCATTCCACAGATCGGCCATCTGCTTGCGGCTGACCAGAAGCTTGCGGCGCCGCCGTTCCTCGTGACCGAAGGTCTTGGCCTGGGCATAGGGCGCGATATAGGAGTTCACCAGCCAGAGCTCGCCATTCTCCACCGCCGCATAGCTTTCGGCGATATTGCCACCATGGGCGCGCAATGACTTCACCTCGGACCCCTCCAGGATGATGCCGCACTCCAGATCCTCCTCGATCGCGTAATCGAAGCGCGCGCGCCGGTTCTCGGCGATAATCTTATAGTTCGGATCTGTCTTCTGCTTGGCCATGCGCACCGATCTACGCATCGGGCGCGCCTTCCGCAAGATGGCAGACGCATGGCGGGCCATCCTGGCCCTCCGCCCCTGCCTTTTTCTGGCCCCAAATATCCCCGCCGGAGGCATCGCGGCAGAGCCGCGAATAGGGTCAGTTCCCCAGCTTGGCGTGCACCTCGTCCAGGTCGATCTCGCCCACAGGCATCTTGTTCGAAGGATCGAAGGGATCGTACTTGAACAGCTCGAAATCGCGTTTGTAGATCTCATAGACCAGATGCATCGACAGATCGTCGAAATAATCCTCGACCGGATGCGCCCGCTTGGGGCCGTGACCTTCGCTTTCGTTGAACCGCGGGATCGTCGCCAGATCGACCGAATGCGGGGTCTTGACTGCGTCCAGCACCACCTGCATGCCCTCGTTGAACTTCTCGGTCCAGAAGATGTGGTCATAGCGACCACCGTTGACGATGAAGGTCGAGACATGGCCCGACATCGCCGACCAGTGGATGTCGGGATCCATCGGTCGGCGCCACCGAATGGTGTCGCGGGCGAACAGCAGGAAACGGCGAAAGCTCTTGATCTGATCGAATTCCTGCTTGCCATCCTCACCACCGACCTCGATCCCATAGGTATAGGTCAGCTTCGGCACCAGATTGCCGCGATACCGGCTGCCGTTGCGCTGGATGCCGCAGATCTTGTCAAAGAACGAACTCAGGATCCGCGTATAGGGATTGCGCACGCAGGTGAAGGCATAGGAGTGATGCCCCTGCACGTTGCGGCTGATCGGCTCGTGGCTGCCTTCCTGCGCCCATTTATAAAGGCCCTCGGTGGCATCATGGATGTCACCGTCGAAGAACCGGCCGTGATCGGAATAGAACATGATCTGCCCGATCGTCGAACAGGCGCATTTCGGGACGACCCGATACACCATGCTTTCACTCTCGGTCATCCAGGTGCCGGGAAACCCCATCTGCGCTTGCCTCCATGCCTGCGGCTCCAGTCCTGACATCGCGCCGGGCCTGCGCCGTCAAAAAACCAAATTATCGGTGTTTATTCAATCGAACTTCATCTTTATCTACCTGAAGAAAGATCAGTTAACGGTACATCCTGTTTGGCCATGGCGAAAATCGCGTACATCCTGCTGTGTCACAAGGACCCCGACGCCATTGTCATGCAGGCGCAGCGGATCACCGATGCCGGCGACTATATCGCGATCCATTTCGATGCCCGCGCCCCGCAAGAGGCCTATCGCAGCATCCGCCGTGCACTAGCCGACAATCCAAATGTCACCTTCGCCCGCCCGCGCATCCGCTGCGGCTGGGGGGAATGGTCGCTGGTTCAGGCCACGCTGAACGCGGTCGAAGCGGCCGAGCAGGCCTTTCCGCGCGCCACCCATTTCTACATGCTTTCGGGCGACTGCATGCCGATCAAGACGGCAGAATATGCACACCGTTTCCTTGACGAACATGACACCGACTATATCGAAAGCTTCGATTTCTTCGATAGCGACTGGATCAAGACCGGCATCAAGGAAGATCGGCTGATTTATCGTCATTTCCTGAACGAGCGGAAACACAAGCGGCTATTCTATGCCGGGCTCAACCTGCAACGGAAACTGGGGCTCAGGCGTGCCATTCCCCATGACTTGCAAATCCAGATCGGCAGCCAGTGGTGGTGCCTGCGACGGCGCACAATCGAATGGATCCTCGATTTCACCCGACAGCGCCGAGACGTGATGCGGTTCTTCCGCACCACCTGGATCCCGGACGAGACCTTTTTTCAGACCCTGGTGCGCCATCTGGTCCCCGAAAACGAAATCGAAAGCCGCACCCTGACCTTCCTGATGTTCTCGGACTATGGAATGCCCGTCAGCTTTTACAACGATCATTACGATCTGTTGGTGTCGCAGGACTTTCTTTTCGCCCGCAAGATCAGCCCAGAGGCGACCGAGCTGAAGCTCAGGCTGGGGCGGCTCTACGCCGCCCATGATGTGGAGTTCCGGATCTCCAACGAGGGCCGCAGCCTCTACAAGTTCCTGACCGGGCGCGGCCGGATCGGGCGGCGCTTCGGTCTGCGTTTCTGGGAGACCGAAAGCAGCCTGGGCCGCGAACGCGAACTGTTGATCGTGGTGTGCAAGAAGTGGCATGTCGCCAAAAGGCTGCTGGCACATATCCGCCAGCTCACCGAACTGCCGGCAGTGGATTATCTGTTCAACGAAGCTGACACGCCGCTGCCCGATCTGGGTGGCATCCAGACCACGCTGGAAAAACGCACCCGCCACCGCCGGGCGCTGATGCGGATGCTGTTCGACTATTTCGAAACCAACCGCCTGATCGTCTGCATGGATCCCTCGAACCTCGATCTGATGCAGGATTTCGCCTCGGACCGCTCCGAGACCCGGATACTCGAGATCGACTGCCAGTTCTCGGACGATTACCTGATCGGCCACGCGCATCGGGTGGGGCTGGCCGGGGAACAGACCAGCGCGGCCACGCTGGAACGCATCCTGCCGACAATTCGCAACGATCTGACCTATGAGACCGATCGGATTCGCGATGCCGACTTCCCCCATTACGGCCGGATCAGCGAAACCGCCCCGCCTGAGGAAAATGCCGAGAAAATCGCTGATTTTCTCAGCATTTCCCGCGATCAGGCCGAGCAGCTGGCCCGGACGGAATATCTGTTCGCCGACTGACGCGCGGCCAAGGCGCGCTGCGCCTCAGCCCCGCCGGCCATCCAGCCAGCGCCGAAACCGGCTGCGCCGCTCGGCGATCGCCTCGCCGGCGATATCGACACGGTCCTCCAGATTCTCGAGCAGCGGGTCGATCCGGCGCTGCCGGAACCGCCGCCAGCGCACCCAGATCGCATAAACGATCGCGGCCAGCACCGTCAGGATGATAATATTGAACCAGGGGATCAGCCGCACATCGGGGCCGGCGACCGGGGTGATCCGCACCGCGTTCGGAAAGATCGACAGGAATTCATTGCGCCAGCCATAGTGCCGGATCGCCACCCATTTTGGATTTTCCGCCGTCGATTTCATGTCCACCGCCTCGGCCTGCAAGTTCGAACTGTTGACCTTGAAATAAGGCGGCCAGGACCAGGCGGTATCCTCGTTACGATAGACCATCACCTTGCCATTGGCCCCCCGCGTCTGAATGAAGAAGACATCCCGGTTGGTGGTATTGGGATCGCCGCCGACATCGTGCTGCGCCCAGAACCAGCTGTTTTCGCCCGGATCAATCCGCTTTTCATAGGTATCGGTGATCCGCGCGATATCCCGCTGCGGCAGGGTATAATGCAGGAATGCCCCGACTGCGGTCCAAAAGATCAGGATGATTGCCCATTTGACATAGACCATTACGGCGCCCTCAGGTGAAATTCGTGTAATAGACGAGTATGGCGATCAGCCCCAGGGGAACAATATAAACCCCCAGGATCAACTTGCGACGAAAAGACCGGTCGTATTTCGCCAGCCCGCGCCGGACAAAGACGTCCTGATCGCCAGTCAACCGGTTGCTTTGCCAGCGCGCGATCAGCTTTTCCCGCCGACGACGGCGGGAATAGACCGACAGACCGATGTAGATCAGCGTCAGCACCACCAGCAACGGGATCAGCAGACGCAACAGCGCGATCATGTCAAAGCCCCTTTCCCAGCCGGCCACCTCTTTTCTGTGATACGCGTGAGTGCAGGCTTCGGCAACCTGCGGCGCCTCACGCGCCTCGCTGCGAGAGGCGGCTTCAGCAAGGGGGAAACGTTCCCCCGAAACGGATGCCATCTTGTCTAAATACTGCGCGGCCGGCATCCTTGCTGCACTTTGATCTGATCCTTTTTTCGGAGAATTACCCATGTTCCGGCATCATTTCATGCCCGCGGCCCTCGTTCTGGCCCTGACCACGCCCTTCGCTGCCGCGGATGAGATCACCGACGCGCTGACATCCGCGCTTGGCGCCTATCAGGACGGCGATGTCAAATACGCGCTGGAAGAACTCGACTATGCCAAACAGAAACTGACCGAATTGCAGGTCGATGCGCTGGCGCAATACCTCCCCGAAGCCCCCGCCGGCTATACGCGCGAGATGAACACCGAGATGAGCGCCGGCATGATGCTGATGGGCGGCGGCACCGGCGCCGAGGCCACCTATAGCAACGAGGCCGGCGACAGTTTCACCGTCACCCTGATCGCCGACAACCCGATGGTCGGCGCCATGGCCGGCATGCTGGGCAATCCGGCGGCGATCGGCGCCAAGGTGGAACGGATCGGGCGCCAGAAGATGATGCTGCAGGACGGCGAGGTGACCGGGCTGGTCGACAACCGCATTCTGGTGCAGGCCAAAGGCGAAGACACCGCGCTGATGCTCGAGGTGCTGAAAACCATGGACTTCCGCGCGCTGATGGATTTCGGTCGCTAAGGCAAAGGCCCCGCCCGATCCCCCGGGCGGGGCAGCGGAAGGATCAGCCCACCACGTTGAAATCCGGGCCATAGGGGTAACCGGTGATATTCTCGGCCCCCGCGTCGGTGATCACCAGAATATCGTGTTCCCGATAACCACCGGCGCCGGGCTGGCCCTGTGGTATGGTCAGCATCGGCTCCATGCTGATCACCATGCCCGGCTCGAGAACGGTGTCGATATCCTCGCGCAGCTCAAGCCCCGCCTCGCGGCCATAGTAATGGCTGAGCACGCCGAAGGAATGACCATAGCCGAAGCTGCGATACTGCAGCAGGTCGCGTTCGGCGAAAAATGCGTTGATCGCATGGGTAACCTCGGCACAACTCGCCCCCGGCTTCAGCAGCGACATGCCATATTCATGCGCCGCGATATTGGCCTGCCAGATCGCCAGACTGGCAGCATCGACCTCCTGCACGAACATGGTGCGTTCCAGCGCAGTGTAATAGCCCGAGATCATCGGAAAGGTGTTGAGGCTAAGGATATCGCCCCGCTGCAACCGCCGCCCCGTCACCGGGTTATGCGCCCCGTCGGTGTTCAGCCCCGACTGGAACCACACCCAGGTGTCGCGATATTCGGCATCGGGAAAGCGTTTCGCGATCTCCAGCTCCATCGCATCGCGGCCGGCCATGGCGATGTCGATCTCGCGCGCGCCCAGCTTCACCGCCTCGCGGATGGCATAGCCACCGACATCGGCCACCTGCGCGCCCTGACGGATCAGCGCAATTTCGGCCGGCGATTTGTACATCCTCTGGCGCATGGTTGCCGGCGCCATGTCCACCATCGTCAACGGCTCGAGGAAATCCTCCATCCGGTCGCGCTGCGCCAGGGTCAGATGATCGCCCTCATAGCCCACCACCTGATCCCTGCCCGCGACCGAGACCACCGCGCGCCAGAAATTGTCGCGCGCCCAGTCGGTATAGGTGAGGTTGTCGCAAAAGCCCCGCCGCCAGGGCTGGCCCGCGTCAATGCCGGCGCTGACGGTGACGGCCTTGTCCTCGGTCACGACCAGCGCATAGGGGCGCCCGAAGGAACAGTAGAGAAAGCCCGAATAATAGGCGATGCCCTGCATCGAGGTCAGAACACAGACACTGGCGCCGGCCTCTTCCATCGCGGCGCGCAGACCGTTCAGACGGGCCTGATATTCGGTATCGGCGAAGGGCAGCGGCGCCTTGTCGCCATTATGAAAACGAGAGAACTCGGGACGTGCGGTCATCAAAGACCCTCCTTTGCAGAAAGGTCCCGGCGTACAGGACTGAAAATTCGGACCGCTTTCCGGGCGAAATGCTGATTGCGGAAAGAAGGCGACGCCATCGCCGGGTCCGGTGCCAGATTGGCGTGCTCTGCCTCAGTGCGCAAGCCCGTTTACCGTGCCAAGCGCGACACAGGCTTTGCATCCGGCCCGCGCAGGCTCTACCTAATGCAGCAGACCCGGACGGGGCGCCGAACGCCCTGCCCCACCACGACAGGACTGAGGACAACGCCATGCTCGACGCGCCCACCAATCTGAAAGCCCTCCTGAAGGATCCCACGCTTCTGGCAACCGAGGCCTATATCGGCGGCAAATGGGTTGCCGGCGATCAGGGCAGCTTCGAAGTGCTGAACCCCGCGCGTGGCGATGTCGTCGCCGAAGTCGCCGACCTGAGCCGCATGCAGGTGGCCGGCGCCATCGACGCCGCCTATGCGGCGCAAAAGGACTGGGCCGCCTGGACCGGCAAGGAACGCGCCAACGTGCTGCGCAAATGGTACGATCTGATGATGGAAAACGCCGATGATCTGGCCACCATCCTGACCGCCGAGATGGGCAAGCCCCTGCCCGAGGCGAAGGGCGAGATCGTCTATGGTGCCTCTTTCGTCGAATTCTTCGCTGAAGAGGCCAAGCGCATCTATGGCGAAACCATCCCCGGCCATCAACGCGACAAGCGCATCACCGTGATCAAGCAGCCGATCGGGGTGGCCGCCTCGATCACGCCGTGGAACTTCCCCAATGCGATGATCACCCGCAAGGCTGCCCCGGCGCTGGCCGCCGGCTGCGCCTTCGTCGCCCGCCCGGCAGAAGACACACCGCTGTCGGCCATCGCCCTGGCGGTTCTGGCCGAGCGCGCCGGCATCCCCGCCGGTGTCTTCAACGTGCTGCCCTCGACCGGCTCCTCCGAGATCGGCAAGGAATTCTGCGAAAACCCCAAGGTCCGCAAGCTGACGTTCACCGGGTCGACCGAGGTGGGCCGCATCCTGCTGCGTCAGGCCGCCGATCAGGTGATGAAATGTTCGATGGAACTGGGCGGGAATGCGCCCTTCATCGTCTTCGACGACGCCGATCTGGATGAAGCCGTCGAAGGCGCGATGATGTGCAAGTTCCGCAACAACGGCCAGACCTGCGTCTGCGCCAACCGGATCTATGTGCAGGCCGGCGTCTATGACGCCTTCGCCGAAAAGCTGAAGGAAGCCACCGAAAAACTGGTGATCGGCGACGGGCTGGACGACGGCGTCACCACCGGCCCGCTGATCAACCAGGAGGCGATCGACAAGGTGCTGGAGCACCTGGGCGACGTCACCGAAAAAGGGGGCACCATCCTGACCGGCGGACACCGGTCGAACCTGGGCGCGAACTTCTTCGAACCCACCGTGGTCACCGGCGTGACACAGGCCATGAAGGTCGCCAAAGAGGAAACCTTCGGCCCGCTGGCACCGCTGTTCAAATTCGAAGATGTCGACGAGGTCATCGAAATGGCCAACGATACGATCTTCGGTCTGGCCGCCTATTTCTATGCCAAGGATCTGAGCCGGGTCTACAAAGTGGCCGAAGCCCTGGAATATGGCATCGTCGGCGTCAACACCGGCATCATCTCGACCGAGGTGGCCCCCTTCGGCGGCGTCAAGCAATCCGGCCTTGGCCGCGAAGGCAGCCACCACGGCATCGAGGACTATCTGGAAATGAAATATATCTGCATGGCAGTCTAAGCCGCAAGTTCGGCCAGGCGCTGGTTGAAACGGGTAAACACGTCGATCCAGCGCCGCAACTCCTCAGCACTGAGACGATCCGCAAGGGTCGTCTTGAACGCCTCCGCCAAGGCCTGATTGCCCACTCGATAGTGCTCGGGCCTGACCCCCAGAGTGCGATGTCGCGTTGCAAGCTGCTGCGCCACTTGCTCCATCACCCCATCGCATTCAGCGCCGAGCGCCACCTGCGTCAGGAATGTCGCGAAAAGCTCCTTCCGGCGACCATAATTGTGGGGAAAGAACTGGCGCATTTCCGGCGCCGTAAGAAACACTTTGTCAAAGAACTGATCGGCAATCGCGGCCTTCTTCCCGAAGACCAGAGGCAGGGTTTTTCTCAACCCCTCTGTCGTCGCTAAAATCATGTTACAAACCTCTTTTAACTCAACCTTTGCAAGAAATACGGTAACAAGAAGTAAACATATCATAACACACTTGATGCCCCCACGCGTTGCCAGCCAGAGAAGGCAATTTACGCTGGGCGCCCGGACAGTCTGGCACAAGAAGAGGGCGCAAGCGATATTACTTGCGCCCTCGTCCTTACTCATCATCCCGTTCCTCGATCGCCGGGACAGCGATCGAAACAGCCGGACGGCCTGCTATCAGTTCACAGCCTTGGCCTCGACCACGTCGGCATCAGCAGGCGCAGCCTGCGACGGGGCGGCCGATGCAATCTGAATCCGGCGCGGCTTCAGCGCCTCGGGCACTTCGCGCTTCAGGTCGATATGGAGCATCCCGTTCTCATGGGTGGCTCCGGTCACCCGCACATGATCGGCCAAGGTGAACCTGCGTTCAAAGGCGCGAGTAGCGATGCCACGATGAAGATAGGTGCGCGCACCGTCCTCCTCGGCTTTCCTGGCCGAAACGATCAGCGCATGATCGCGCACTTCGACCGAAAGATCGGCTTCGGAAAAGCCGGCCACCGCGATCGAAATGCGATAGGCATCGGCGGCGGTCTTTTCGATGTTATAGGGCGGATAGCTGGACTGGCCGACATCATTGGCCATAACGCGATCCATAAGATCGGCAATCTGGTCAAAGCCAACGGTGGCACGGTTCAGCGGGGCGAAATCAAAACTACGCATGTGTCGTCATCCTCATGTTGCGAGCGATTCACGAAAGCGCCCTCCGGTTTCGGACGGGCAATGAAACCCTTGACCCCAAATTTGGCGGCCCGGGTATGCATCCGATGTGGGAAGTCGATTTGCGGGTTTCAAGCCCCTGGAAGAGGACAGGTTTTGACGTTTTCTCAGCCGCCGGGACGGTCGAATTTCGCTCCGGTCTCGCTCCGGGCATCGCCCACCATCACATGACGAACCCCACGGGGCGGCGTCGACCTGGCCAGTCCCCGCCCGGCATCAATGATCGCGCGCAACAGCTCCAGCGGCTCCCCCAGCTCGGTGCCCAGAGCCACCCGGGTCCCCCGGACTTCGGCCTTGGCGGAAACCACCGACACGATCCGCGGCACCCCCCCAGTGAAGGAAAAGATCGGCGATCCCGAAGACCCGAAATCCACATCGCAGGACATCACCAGGATACCATCCTGCCGGGCGATGATACCGCAGACTTCCTGCAATGTCGGAGCCTCGGCCCGGTCGCGGGCATAGGACACGACACCGACCTCATCCTCAGAGCCGGGATGGTCGGCGGTCCGGAACGGCATCACGGTGGTGTTTCGAATCGGCTGCTCCAACTGCAACAGCGCCAGATCGTTGCGGACCCGGGTCGAGGTGACCGATCCGTCAAAGACATAATCGGGATGCACCACCGCGCGCCGCACCCCGCGATAGGCCGAAGCCCGCCCGTTGCGCCAGCCGGCACGGAATTCGATCATTTCGGGGCGAATGCGCTTCTTGGTCTTGCGGTCGAACAGGCAATGCGCCGCAGTCAGCACCAGATCGGTATCGATCAGCGTTCCGGTGCAAAAGCCCTTGCCGTCGATATCAAGCCGCCCGACCGCCTGCCAGGCACGCCCCGTTTCCAGACTGTCGAGCCGCTGCGGCCGCGCGTCCTTGGCCAAAGCCATCGCCGGCAACAGTGCAACAACCAATCCGATCACCCAAGCTCGCACATTACCCTCCGTCATCACCTGCCCCCTCAGGGCTAGGGGGGTGGTGGGGCGAAAATAGGGCGCCTATCAGGCATTACCCACGCAAGTCCGGCACCGATATGGCAGCGCCCCGCCCCACTGGCTCCGAAGACCGGCCCAGGGCTGGCGGCATCGGCCCACCCGTCGCCCAGTCCAGCAACTCTACAGTATGCACGACCGGCACCCCGGTGCCAGAGCCGATCTGCATCATGCAGCCGATATTGCCCGCAGCAATGACATCCGGCTCCTTCGCCTCCAGCGTCCTCACCTTGCGCACCTTCAATTCGGCGGAAATTTCCGGCTGCATAAGGTTATAAGTGCCGGCAGAGCCACAACACAGATGGCTGTCCGCCGGCTCCACCACCCGGAACCCGGCCCGTTTCAACAGGGCCTTGGGCTCTGCCCGAACCTTCTGCCCATGCTGCAGCGAACAGGCAGCGTGATAGGCCACCGTCAGATCGCGCGGCGCCGCCTCCGGCAGATCGAGCTGTACCAACAGCTCGGAGATATCCATCGCCCGGGCCGAGATCTGCGCCGCAGCCTCGGCCAGCGGATCGTTACGAAACATATGGCGGTAATCCTTCACCGTGGTGCCGCAGCCCGAGGTGTTGATGACGATGGCATCCAGCCCCTCGCCGGCGATCTCGGCGCTCCAGGCGCGGATATTCCTGGCGGCCGCCGCATGGCTTTCCCCCTCTCGCCCCATGTGATGGGTCAGCGCGCCGCAACAGCCCGCCCCTTTCGCTACCACCACCTCGCAGCCCAGCCGGCGCAGCAGCCGGATGGTGGCATCGTTGATATCGGTGTTCAGCGCCCGCTGCGCGCAGCCTGTCATCAACGCCACCCGCATCCGCCGCCCGGCCTTGGGCGCGAAGACCTGCGGCGCATCGTTGGGGCTGACCGGCGGCAGCGTCTCCGGCGCCATGTCCAGCATCGCCCGCAACCGCGCATCCGGCAGCAGCGCCCGGACCACTCGCCCCAGCTTCGCCGCCCGCAAGGCCAGCCGGAACCGCCCCGGATAGGGCAGGATCCGCGCCAGCATCCAGCGCAGCGCCCGGTCGGCCAGGGGACGTTGGTAGTGCCGTTCGATATAGACGCGGGCGTGATCGACCAGATGCATGTAATGCACCCCCGACGGGCAGGTCGTCATGCAGGAGAGGCACGACAGGCAGCGATCCACATGCTGCACCGTCTTGGCATCCGGCACCCGCTCGTTCTCCAGCATGTCCTTGATCAGATAGATGCGGCCGCGCGGGCTGTCCAACTCGTCCCCCAGCACCTGATAGGTCGGACAGGTCGCAGTGCAGAAACCGCAATGCACGCAGGCGCGCAAGATCTCGTTGGCCCGCGCAGTGCCCGGATCCCGCAACTGCTCTTCGGTAAATGTCGTCTGCATCAGCCCATCAACCTCGGATTGAGAATGCCCCTCGGATCGAACTTCGCCCTCAGCCCGGCGGCCAAGGCCGCCAACGGCGCCGGTTGCGGCTGAAACCGCCCCAAGCGCTCGACCGTCTCCGGCTCCGCCCGCACCAGCGTCGCATGGCCGTCATAGCGCCCGGCCCGCTCCCTGAGATCAGTGCCCGGCGCAGCAAGCGCCCAGATCAGCCCACCGCCCCAGTCAAAGAGCAGCGCCTCTGCCTCGATCCGCGCCGCAACTTCCGGCGCCTCGGACGGCTTGCAAGAGATCCGCCAGACATCACCGGTACGCCCATGAAACGCCTCGACATCGCGGATCCCGCGCCACACCGCCGCCGAAGCCTCACCCTCCAGCCGCACGTTCTCGCCCGCGCCCACCAACAGCGCCTCCAATCGCCCCAGCCGATAGGCGACCGAAGCTGCGAAGCCCTCTACCCGCAGCAACACAGCCCCCACTGCGGGATCATAAGCCGCGCCGGTCACGTCAAATGGCGAGCCCAGCGCCTGAGACATCAGCCGCACCGCCGCGCCGGCATCCGGCACGGCAACCCGCAGGCTCGCCTCGGTCTCGGGCCGGGGCAATACCTTCAGCGCCACCTCGCTCAACACCCCCAGGGTGCCATGGGCGCCGGCCATCAGCTTGACCAGATCGTAACCGGTGACATTCTTCATCACCCGGCCGCCGTTCTTGACCATCCGGCCGGCGCCATCGACGAACCGCACCCCCAGCAGGAAGTCCCGCGCCGCCCCGGCCTGAATTCGGCGCGGCCCCGAGATATTGGCGGCAAAGAGCGCGCCCAGCGTCGGTGCCCCCGCCGTGCCCATCAGCCCACGATGATCCATCGGCTCGAACGCCAGCCGCTGGCCTTCCGCCGCCAGCGCCGCCTCCACCTCGGCCAGCGGCGTGCCGGCCCCCGCCACCAGCGTCAGCGCACCAGGTTCATAGAGAGAAATCCCCGACATCCCGGCAAGGCTCAGCTCCTCACCGGCAACCGCGATCGCCCGGGTGCCACCGCCACGCACCGCCAGCGGCCCCGCCGCCCCGCGGATCGCCTCCGCCAGTTCCTCTTCGGTTTCCGGTCTCATCCTCATCCCGCCCTCTCTGCCTTTTTCTGGCCGGAAATATCCCGGGGGAGTCGCGCACCGCGCGACGGGGGCAGCGCCCCCTACTCCGCCGCCAGCCGCCCGAGCCGCCGGCTCGCCGTCACCTCCAGCGGGAACACCTTGGCAGGGTTCAGCAACCAGAGCGGATCGAACACGTCCTTAACGTCAAGCTGTGCCTCCAGATCGCCACGGCTGTATTGATGCAGCATCAGATCGCGCTTCTCGATCCCGACCCCATGCTCGCCGGTCAGACAGCCACCCGCCTCGACGCAAAGCTTCAGGATCGCGGCCCCCAAGGCCTCGCATTGCTCCAACTGCCCCGGGGTGTTGGCGTCGAACAGGATCAGCGGATGCATGTTGCCGTCGCCGGCATGGAACACATTCGCCACCTCCAGCCCATAGTCCTGCGACAGCTCGCCGATCCGGCGCAGCACCATCGGCAGCGCCGAGACCGGAATGGTCCCGTCAAGGCACATGTAATCATTGATCTGCCCCATGGCGCCAAAGGCCGACTTGCGCCCCAGCCAGATCCGCCCGGCCTCCTCCGGGTCGCGGGCCTCGCGAAACTCGACCGGGCCGTGCCGCCGGGCGATCGCCTCGATCAGGCCGAGCTGTTGGGCGATCTCGGCCTCCGATCCCTCAACCTCGACGATCAAGAGCGCCTCGCAATCGGGGTATCCGGCATGGGCGAAGGCCTCGCAGGCGCGAATGCAGGGGCGGTCCATGAATTCGATCGCCACCGGCAACACGCCTGCCTTGATGATATCCGACACGCAGGCGCCGGCCACTTCGGAACTGTCGAACCCCATCAGCACCGGTCGCGCCCCCTCGGGCTTGTGCAGGATGCGCAGGGTCGCCTCGGTCACCACGCCCAATTGCCCTTCCGAGCCGCAGATGACACCCAGCAGATCAAGGCCGCCGGCATCCAGATGCGCGCCACCGATCTCCACCACGGTGCCATCCATCAGCACCATGGTGACCCCCATCAGGTTGTTGGTGGTCACCCCGTATTTCAGGCAATGCGCCCCGCCCGAGTTCATCGCCACATTGCCGGCGATGGCACAGGCGAGCTGGCTTGAGGGATCGGGCGCATAAAAGAACCCCTCTTCTTCCACCGCACCGGTCACGCTCAGGTTGGTGCGCCCGCTCTGCACCCGGATGAAGCGGTTGTCGAAATCCACCTCCAGCACGGCATTCATCCGCGCCACCCCCAGCACCACGGAATCCGCTGTCGGCAGAGCCCCACCAGCCAGCGAGGTGCCCGAGCCGCGCGGCACCACCGGCACGCCCTCCTCGTGGCAAATCCGCAACACCGCCGCGACCTCCTCGGTCGAGGCGGGCAGGACCACCAGCAGCGGCGCGCATCTATAAGCGGTCAGTGCGTCGCATTCATAGGCACGGGTCTGGGACGGATCCTGTATCAGCGCCGCCTCGGGCAGCACCTGCGACAGGCGCGCAACCAGCCGCGCCTTGCGGCCCAGGATCGCGGGATCGGGCTGTGGCATTTGCATCGACTGGCTCCTCCCAATCTGGTAAATTTCTATGGCCAATTCTTCCTGATGACAAGACACCGGCTTTGCCCCTAGGGTCTGCATCATGACTTGGATTGCCCCACTCACCCTGTTCTCGGCACTGGATTACGCTGCCTTCGCCCTGCTGCTTCTGGCCTGGATCGGCATCGGCTGGCGCATTGAAAACCCGTCGCCGTCGCGGCCCTCCGTGGCTGAGTTGATGGCGGATTTCCGACGTGAATGGATGCGGCAACTAGTCACGCGGCAGCCGCGTATCTTCGACGCCAACCTGATCGGGAACCTGCGCCAGAGCACGGCCTTCTTCGCCTCGGCCGCAATGATCGCATTGGGGAGCGGCATGGCGCTGATCCGCAACCCCGGGCCGGTCGAGGGATTGGCGAGCGATCTAGCGATCGCCCCGTCGCCACCCGTGGTCTGGGAGCTCAAGCTTTTGCTGGCGCTTCTGCTGCTGACGTCGGCCTTCCTGAAATTCGTCTGGGCCAACCGGCTGTTCGGCTATTGCTCGGTGGTGATGGGCGCGGTGCCGAACAACGCGCAGGATCCGCTGGCCGCGCCGCGCGCGGATCAGGCGGCCGAACTCTGCATAAGCGCCGCTCGCAGCTTCAATCGCGGCCTGCGAACCACCTATTTCGCGCTCGCCGCCGCGACCTGGCTGATGGGGCCCATCGCGCTGATCGCGGCCACGATGCTGACAGTAGGCATGCTCTACCGGCGCGAATTCGGCTCCTCTTCGCGCGAGGTGCTGATGCAGGTGCCGCCCGATCTTGCCGACCGGCCTTGAATGCCCCCCGGTCAAACCCGGTGATAAGGTGAGCCCGACAGGATGGTGGCGGCACGATAGAGCTGCTCGGCCAGCATCACTCGCACCAGCATATGCGGCCAGACCATCTTGCCGAAGGACAGGCTGAAATCGGCCTCGGCGCGTAGCGCCGGATCAATGCCGTCGGCGCCGCCGATGATCAGCGCCAGATCGCCGCGCCCCTGATCGCGCCAGCCCGCCATCCGGTCGGCGAACTCGGGCGAGGAGACCAGCTTGCCCCTTTCGTCCAATGTGCAGATCACCGCGCCGGCGGGCAGCACCTTGCGCAAGAGCTGCGCCTCGGCCGCCATGCCGGCATTCTTTCGGTCCTCGACCTCAACCACCTCGGCAGGACCGAGGCCCAGCGCCCGACCGGTCCGGTCGAAGCGGGTCAGATAATCGTCGATCAAGGATTTCTCTGGCCCGGCGCGCAAACGACCGACGGCGCAAATCCGGATGCGCATGAGTTCAGGGTCCAATCCCCGGCCCGCGTGAACAGGCCAGTCCGATGTCAGCCTTTGGCCGGAGCCTGCGGCACCCACATCTTTTCAAGCTGATAGAATTCGCGCACTTCCGGACGGAACAGATGCACGATCACATCGCCGGTATCCAGCAACACCCAGTCGCCGATATCCTGCCCCTCGATCTTGGCAATGACACCGAATTCCTTCTTCAGGCGCTCTTGCAGATGCTCGGCCATGGCCGCGATCTGCCGCGACGAGCGCCCAGAAGCGATCACCATGTAATCACCGATCGAAGACCGACCGTGCAAATCGACCTGCACGATTTCTTCGGCCTTGTCGTCGTCGAGCGAAGCAAGGATCTCTGCCAGCAGGTCCTGGCTGGTCGGCAGGGGACGGGCCGTCATAACACCGGCCCGGTCGTCAGCGGAAAGCGCCGCTTCAGCATTGGGTGACAGGACAAAGTCCTCCTTCTGATACGCCGGCCTGACCCCCGGCGCGGGGCAAACTTAAAGTAGCAAGCCAGCGGACCGATTTCAATGTAACCGCGCCGGCGCAGTAAAATCGTCGATTTCATACTGCCTCTCTCTCTGCTGCGGCCAGCGGTGCATCGCCCAGGACCCGCACCTCGCGCTGCGGGAAGGGGATCGAAATTCCATTGGCCTTGAATGCATCCCAAAGCGCCAGAAAGACATTGCCGCGAATATTGGTCAGCCCGTCTGACGGATCGGTGATCCAGAATCGCAGCACATAATCGACACTGCTGTCACCGAATCCCACGATATGGCACACCGGCGGCGTCGGATGCGTCAGCACCCGGGCGACGTTCTTGGCCGCTTCGATCGCCACTTTGCGCACCTCATGCGGATCGTCGCCGTAAGAGGTGCCGAATTTCAGATCAAGTCGCACGAACTTGTTGGTATGGGACCAGTTCACCACCTGAGAGGTGATCAGGTCCTCGTTCGGGATCAGATATTCCCGCCCGTCGCGGGTGACAACGCTGACATAGCGCGCCCCCAGCGAATCGATCCAGCCGAAGGTATCGCCCAGGCTGATCACATCCCCCGGCTTGATCGATCGGTCGAGCAGGATGATGATCCCTGACACTAGGTTCGACACCACCTTCTGCAGGCCAAAGCCGATGCCGACACCGATGGCGCCCGACAACAGCGCCAGCCCGCTCAGGTCGAAGCCCAGCGCACGGATACCGATCAGCGCCGCCAGCCCATAGAGCAGCACCTGCACCGCCTTAATCACCAGAACCCGCATCGAGGGCGAGATATCGTCATTTCCGGTCAGGCTGCGACTGGTCGCTTGGGTGCCGAGCCGGGCGGCCACCAGTAGCGCTGAAAGCAACAACAGCGCCTTGACCGCAGTCAGCACACTCAGCCGCAGGGTCCCCACCTGCACCGCCAGAGTGTCCAGAAACCGCTCCACATCATCGACCAACTCCAGCGCGTAGAGCGTGGCGTAGATCCACAATGTCCAGGTCAGGATTCGCCTGAGCGTGCGATTCTGCACCAGACGCGACAGCATGGCGATCACCAGCCAGGCGGTGACCAAGGTGGCGACAATGCCGATTATATAGCTACGCGAGGGCCAGGTGACCTGCTGCATCACCCCGTACACTACCCAGATGCCGAAGGCGAAATAGATCAGCGCCAGCCGCCGGCGGAGCTGTACCATCATCCTGAGCCGCCATTTCGGCCAGCCGTCTCGGGCACGGGTCCAGTCCTGCACCCAGGACGCGGTCAGCAGCCGCAGCAGCCAAGCCAGCACCATCAGCCCCAGGATGATCAGAATTTGGTTCTGACGCCAGCCCGGCGTCACCACCATATGCACCAGCCTCATCCCCTGGGCCCAAAGATCGGCGATCAGCGACCCCACTTCTGGCGGCAGGATTTCCTTCTCCATCGCGGCCCTCCTCTACCGCAGGGTGGACCGGCCGCGGCGCCCTTGGCAAGCCTCCTGTGCCCGGCCCTTACCGGTTTCCCTCCTTGATTGCCGCCTCGGGCGGGAGTATCTCCTCCGGTATGACACCGGAAACCGCCCCCTATTTCGATCTTCAGGACCGCGCGCGTCTGCGCGAACGGTTCTTTGGGGCTGCCCGCACCGTTCTGGCCCGCCTATAAGCGGCCGCCAGCCCGCGCACGCCAGTAATTCGCAAGACAGCAAGAACGGGAGAGGACAGATGTCCCCCAAGACACTCTATGACAAGATCTGGGATGCCCACCTCGTGCATGAGGACGAGGACGGCACCAGCCTGCTTTATATCGACCGCCATCTGGTGCATGAAGTCACCAGCCCGCAGGCCTTCGAAGGGCTTCGCATGGCGCACCGCAAGGTGCATGCGCCCGACAAGACCATCGCGGTCCCGGACCACAACGTGCCCACCACACTCGACCGCGAAAAGGGGATCGAGAACGAGGAGAGCCGCATCCAGGTCGAGGCGCTGGACAAGAACGCCAAGGATTTCGGCATCAACTATTATCCGGTCGATGACATCCGTCAGGGCATCGTGCATATCGTCGGCCCCGAACAGGGCTGGACCCTGCCGGGCATGACCGTGGTCTGCGGCGACAGCCATACCGCCACCCATGGCGCCTTCGGATCGCTCGCCCATGGCATCGGCACCTCCGAGGTGGAACACGTTCTGGCCACGCAGACGCTGATCCAGAAGAAATCCAAGAACATGAAGGTGGAGATCACCGGGAAACTGCACCCGGGCGTCACTGCCAAGGACATCACCCTGACCGTGATCGGCAAAACCGGCACCGCCGGGGGCACCGGCTATGTCATCGAATATTGCGGCGAGGCGATCCGCTCGCTGTCGATGGAAGGCCGGATGACCGTCTGCAACATGGCGATCGAGGGCGGCGCCCGCGCCGGTCTGATCGCACCGGACGAAACCACCTTCGAATATATCAAGGGCCGCCCCCATGCGCCGAAGGGCGCGCAGTGGGAGGCCGCACTGAACTGGTGGAAGACGCTCTATTCCGATGACGACGCGCATTGGGACAAGGTGGTCACCATCGACGCCTCGGAAATCGCCCCCGTGGTCACCTGGGGCACCTCGCCCGAGGACGTGCTGCCGATCACCGCAACCGTGCCGGCGCCCGAAGACTTTGCCGGCGGCAAGGTCGACGCGGCGCGCCGGTCGTTGGAATACATGGGGCTGGAGCCCGGCCAGAAGCTGACCGACATCAAGATCGACACGGTCTTCATCGGCTCCTGCACCAACGGCCGGATCGAGGATCTGCGCGCCGTGGCCGAGATCGTGAAGGGCAAGAAGGTCAAGGACGGCATGCGCGCCATGATCGTTCCCGGCTCGGGCCTCGTTCGCGCCCAGGCCGAGGAAGAAGGCCTGGCCGATATCTTCATCGAGGCCGGTTTCGAATGGCGGCTTGCCGGCTGCTCGATGTGTCTGGCGATGAACCCGGACCAGTTGTCGCCCGGCGAACGCTGCGCGGCCACCTCGAACCGTAACTTCGAAGGCCGTCAGGGCCGCGGCGGGCGCACCCACCTGCTGAGCCCGGCCATGGCCGCCGCCGCCGCGGTGACCGGCCACCTGACGGATGTGCGCGAGCTGATGTAATTCCCGGATCGGCCCTGCCCCGGCAGGGCCGCCCCGCCCCCTCAGACCGGGTTAACCCCGCTTTACAGGGTATGGGAATAATGTCAGCGTCACACACAATCTGAACAGGAGTATCGACATGAAAGATTGGGTCAAATGGCTGCTGCTGGGGTTTCTGTCCCTGGCCTTCGGTGTCTTCGCCCTGGCGAATACGGTGGCGGCCTCGCTGGCGGTGACGACGATCACCGGGGCACTGTTCCTGATCATCGGCGTCATCCAGACCGTTGCCGGGCTTTCCGGCAATTCGATCGGCAATCGTATCGTCGCGGTTTTGATGGGGCTTCTGATGGCCTTTCTCGGCTTCTCTTTCCTGTCGAACCCGCTCGAAGGGGCGATCTCGCTGGCGATGCTGGTGCTGATCCTGCTGGGCGCCGGGGGTATCCTGCGGCTCAGCTTCGCCTGGATGATGCGGCAGACCGCCTATTTCTGGCCGATGCTGCTGTCCGGCGCCCTCACCATCGTGCTGGCCGCCTATATCGGGGCGAATTTTGCCGCGATTTCGGTACAGCTTCTGGGCATCCTTCTGGGGATCGAGCTTTTGTTCAACGGCGCGGGCCTGATCGCGCTGGCGCTGTTCATCCGTGGCGCTGGCCGCCGGCTCTGACCACGCCGCATCAATGTTTCATCGGGGCGCACAGCGATCCGTGCCCCGTCCCGTTCATCTCTGGCCCGCATGACCTTGCAGGCCGCGCCCCTCCGGGGCCCCGTATATGGAGAGCTTCATGGATAAGTTCGAAAAACTCACCGGCGTTGCCGCACCGTTGCCGCTGATCAACGTCGACACCGACATGATCATTCCCAAGCAGTTTCTGAAGACCATCAAACGCTCCGGCCTGGGTGTGAACCTGTTCGACGAGATGCGCTATAACGACGACGGCAGCGAAAAGCCCGATTTCGTGCTGAACAAGCCCGCCTATCGCAACGCGGAAATCCTGGTCTCCGGCGACAATTTCGGCTGCGGCTCCTCGCGCGAACACGCGCCTTGGGCGATCAAGGATTTCGGCATCCGCTGCGTCATCGCGCCCAGCTTCGCCGACATCTTCTTTAACAACTGCTTCAAGAACGGCATCCTGCCGATCGCCCTGCCGCAAGACCAGGTCGACCTGCTGATGAAGGACGCCGAAAAGGGCGAAAACGCCCGCATGACCGTCGACCTGGAAAAGCAGGAGATCACCACCTCGGACGGTGAGGTGATTCCCTTCCAGGTCGATGCCTTCAAAAAGCACTGCCTTCTGGAAGGCCTGGATGACATCGGCCTGACCATGGCGAAAGCTTCGGAAATCGCGTCTTTCGAAAGCAAGGCCGCAATGGAACGGCCCTGGGTC
This sequence comes from Pseudodonghicola xiamenensis DSM 18339, assembly GCF_000429365.1. Taxonomy (GTDB): domain Bacteria; phylum Pseudomonadota; class Alphaproteobacteria; order Rhodobacterales; family Rhodobacteraceae; genus Pseudodonghicola; species Pseudodonghicola xiamenensis. The sequence continues at coordinate 232,972 of NZ_AUBS01000002.1, forward strand.
TGATTCCCTCCGGAACCGAAAACTTCCTTTGGGCGGCCTCGAATGGCCGCCCAAAGCGCATGTCGCCCCCAGGTAGAATCGTGCGAGAGCGCCACCAGACATGGTGGATCGGCGCCGGAAACACCGGAAATTTCTGTCGACATTGATGCAAGAAGGCACCAGTCGACGCGCCGTTTCGTCGCGAATTCAACCTTTTGCCCGCTCGCTGCTTGAGCCGGAGGCGAAATCCCGGCACAAATATGGCATAAATGAGGCACGCCACCCCGACTGCGGGCGGCATCAAGGTGGAACAAGGGTCCGGCAACGTATCGGGCCAGTCCGGCTTTGAAGGGATCGAACAGTGTTGGTACGCTTCACAGGCGCGACCCTGCGCGGGTTGCTCGTGGCTTTGGTGGTGGCGCTTCCGTCGCTGCTGCTGCCTGTGCGCGCGCCCGAGATCGTGACCCTGCTGGCGCTGGTAGCCGGGCTTCTGACCTTCGCGGAATACAACTCCTCCTATCCCAGCATCGTCGAATTCCGCAGCGCACCGCCACTGAACCGGCTGCGCTTTATCGCGCTGTTCTCCATGATCACCATGCTGACGCTGATCACCAAGCACCAGCAAGACCCCAGCAACCTGACCGCCCTGGCCAACGGACTTGGTCTGTTTCTGGGCCATTGGGCCGATTTCCCCTATTCGCCGGTTCGCCTCACCGTGCTGATGCTGCCCCCCGAGACCCCGCAGGCGACCGTCGAGACGGTGCGCATTGCCGCCAGCCTCGCCTATGTCATTGCATTGCTGGCGATCGCGGCTTTCTTGCTGAGTGTGAAAGTCTTCGGCTGGCCGGTGGCGAACGGCGCCTTCAACGTCTGGACCAACCTGCCACTGTTCGACCCCACCGCCGGGGGCGATGTGGTGCACCGGCTGCAACGTGACGGCCAGATCAACATGGTGCTGGGCATTCTGCTGCCCTTCGCGATCCCCGCGCTGATCAAGTTGGCCTCGGCCCTGATCCAGCCACTGCCGTTTGACGAGCCGCAGACGATGATCTGGCTGATCAGCGCCTGGGCCTTCCTGCCCGCCAGCATGATCCTGCGCGGCATCGCCCTGCTGCGAATCGCCGCGCTGATTGCGCAGAAACGGCGCCGCGCCTATGCGGATGCCGACGCCGCCCAGGTGGCATGAGGGGGCTTGCCGCCCTTCTGATCTGCCTCGGCCTCACCTCACCGCTATGTGCCGACCCGATCCGGGTGGCGAGCTTCAATACCGAATTGTCCCGCAGGGGGCCGGGCCTGCTGCTGCGCGATCTGACCCGCAAGGGGGATGCCCAGATCGACGCAGTGATCGCGGTGATCGCCGGCGCACATCCCGACATCCTTGCCCTGCAGGGCATCGACTGGGATCTGGAGGGCCGCACGCTAACCGCCCTCGCCAGCCGTCTGGAACAGGCGGGCCTGGCCTATCCCCACCGGCTGGCACTCAGACCCAACAGCGGGCTGGACAGCGCGCTCGACCTCGATGGCGACGGCCGGCAGGGCGGGCCGGGCGACGCCCAGGGCTGGGGGCGCTTCACCGGCCAGGGCGGCATCGCGGTGCTGTCGCGGTTTCCGATACTGACGCAGGAGGTTCGGGACTTCACTCCGCTGCTCTGGCGCGATCTGCCGGGGGCGGAGCTACCAACCCATCCCGATGGCGCCCCCTTCCCCTCCGAGGCGGCGCAGGCCGCGCAGCGGCTGTCCTCGACCGCGCATTGGGCGGTGCCCATCGCCCTGCCCGATGGCCCACGACTGACGCTTCTGACCTTTCAGGCGACCCCGCCGGTCTTCGACGGGCCGGAAGATCGCAACGGGCGGCGCAACGCCGATGAAATCCGCCTCTGGCAGCTTTACCTCGACAATGCCCTCGGTCCGGCACCCGAGGGCCATATCGTCATCGCCGGCGGCGCCAATCTGGATCCGGAGCGGGGTGCCGGGCGACACCAGGCAATCCGCGATCTGCTGGCTGACCCCCGTCTGCAAGACCCGCTGCCGGGACAGCCGACCGCCGCATTCGACGGACCGGGGCCGCTCAGGGTGGATTACCTCCTGCCCTCCTCCGATTGGCGAATTGAGGGCGTCGGGCTTTCCGCCCCCGCGCCCGAGGCCAGCCGTCACCGGCTGATCTGGCTCGATCTAGTGCCGGACCAGCTCTGAGGGGATGGCGCCGGCCAGAGCCTCCTCCAGCGGGGTGTGCTGAAACTCGGGCAACAGGCGCTCAAAGCGGCTGCCGTCCAGCGCGTGCGGCGTGGACCAGAGATAGCTCATCTCAAGCAACCGCCGCGCCAATGGCCAGAATGGCGAGGCCAACCGCAAGGGCAGCCTGGACATCGACCGCAGCGTCAGCCGCCGGCCCATCACATGCCCCAATGCACGGCACATCTCTACCCCGCTCAACGCATAGCCGGGAAAGGGAACCTCGCAAAACTCCGGCAACTCGGCCCGCTTGGCTGCCAGCGCCTCGGCCGCGCGGGCGAAGTCGGGCAGATAGGCCCAAGCATGCGGGATGTCCGGATTGCCCGGATAGGTGAAGATGCCTCGATGCAGCGCCGGGATCATCATCCGGTCGAACCAGTTGCCTGAGGCCTCGGTATCCAGGAAATCGCCACCGCGCAGCAGGACGGTCCGCACCCCGGCATCGCGATAGGCGGCCTCCATCGCGATCCTGAGCCGGCCAAGTTCGTTAGTCGCCGCCCGCGGCGAAGTTTCCGACCAGGGCGAGGGCGTGGTCGGCCCGAAGACATAGACATTACCCGCCAACACCACCGTCGCGCCGCTTTGCCGTGCCACCGCGATCACCTGATCGGTCAACTCAGGCAACAACCGCGGCCAGTCCGGATAGGCCGGGTTCCAGCCGTTGACGATCACATCCACGCCCGTCGCGGCCTCGGACAACGTATCGCGCTTGCGGTCGAAGCGCCGCACCTCCCAGCCGGCCTGGGCGAAGGCCATCGCACAATTGCGGCCGAACCGCCCATGCGCCCCAAGGATCAATGCCACCTGTGCCATCTCGGCCTCCTGTCTCTGGCTGTTGTCCCTACTCAGATACGCTCCGTTTCATACCATGGATATTGCATGGAATTGACAATCCTGTATTCAAAATTGAATGGATATATCTCCCCTCCCTCCCGACTGGTCGCTGATCCAGAGCTTTCTGTCCGTGGCCGAGGCCGGATCACTCTCGGCCGCGGCGCGGGCGCTGGGGCGCAGCCAGCCCAGCCTTGGCCGCGATATCCGCGCGCTGGAGAGCCAACTGGGCGCCACGCTGTTCGACCGCCACGCGCGCGGGCTGCGCCCCAGCGCGACCGGCGCGCGGCTGCTGCCCCATGCCCGCCGCATGCGCGAGGAGATTGCCGCCATCGCCCTGACGGCCGCGGGCGAGGCGCAACAACTGGCCGGAACGGTTCGGATCACCGCCAGCGTCTTTGTCGCCCATTACCTGCTGCCGCCGGTGCTGGCCGAAATCCGCACAGCGGAACCGGCGATCCAGATCGACCTGATGCCCAGCGATGACAGTGAAAATCTGCTGTTTCGCGCGGCAGATATCGCCGTGCGCATGTACCGCCCGACCCATCCCGACCTGATTGCGCGGCATGTCGGCGACGTGCCGATGGGGATATTCGCCGCCCGCAGCTATCTGGAGCGGGCCGGTCGCCCCCAGCGGATCGAGGATCTGAGGGCCCATGCCATTGTCGGCTTCGACCGCAACCCGCTGATCCTGTCGTCGATGCGCGCTCAGGGCTGGGTTGTGGACCGCGATTTCTTCGCCATCCGTTGCGACAATCAGGCGACCTATTGGGAGCTGGTCCGCGCCGGTTGCGGCATCGGCTTCACCCAGGCGCAGGTCGGCCGCGCCGATCCGCTGGTCGAAGAAGTGGAGCTGGGCCTCACGCTCCCGGCGCTGCCGATGTGGCTGACCGCGCCAGAGCTGATGCGGCGCACCCCGCGCATCGCCCGGGTCTGGAGCCTGCTGTTCGACGGGCTGCAGGCACAACTCGGATCACGGCCAGAGGGCTGAAACCCCATTCCCGGTGGACAATCCTCTATTTCGCCCCACCCGGTGTTATTGACCACTCGTTGCTGGCGCGCTAGGCCCTTGCGCAACATCTGTAAAGGAGTCTGCGCATGTCCAATCCTTCGCTTCTGATCCTGCCCGGCGATGGCATCGGCCCCGAGGTGATGACGGAAGTCACCAAGATCATCGACTGGTACGGCGCCAAGGGCGGCCTGAAGTTCGACGTCACCATGGATCTGGTCGGTGGCTGCGCCTACGACAAGCATGGCACGCCGCTGACGGACGAGACCATGGCGAAGGCGCAGGACGTCGACGCCGTCCTGCTGGGCGCCGTGGGCGGCCCGAAATACGACAACCTCGATTTCAGCGTCAAACCCGAACGCGGCCTGCTGCGCCTGCGCAAGGAAATGGACCTTTACGCCAACCTGCGCCCGGCGCAGTGCTTTGACGCGCTGGCGGACTTCTCCTCGCTCAAGAAAGACGTGGTTGCCGGGCTCGATCTGATGATCGTGCGCGAACTGACCGCCGGCGTCTATTTCGGCGAGCCCCGTGGCATTTTCGAAGAAGGCAACGAGCGCGTCGGCATCAACACCCAGCGCTATACCGAGAGCGAGATCGACCGCGTCGCGCGGTCTGCCTTCGAACTGGCCCGCAAGCGGGACAACAAGGTCACTTCGGTCGAGAAGGCCAACGTGATGGAATCCGGCATCCTCTGGCGTGAGGTGGTGCAGAAGGTTCGCGACGAAGATTATCCGGATGTCGAACTGAACCACATGTACGCCGACAACTGCGCCATGCAGTTGGTCCGTGCCCCAAAGCAATTCGACGTGATCGTCACCGATAACCTGTTCGGCGACATCCTGTCCGACTGCGCCGCGATGCTGACCGGTTCGCTCGGCATGCTGCCCTCGGCCTCGCTCGGTGCGCCGATGGCCAATGGCCGGCCTAAAGCGCTGTACGAGCCGGTGCATGGCTCTGCCCCCGATATCGCAGGCCAAGGCAAGGCCAACCCGATCGCCTGTATCCTCAGCTTCGCCATGGCGCTGCGCTACAGCTTCGATCAAGGGGCCGAGGCCACCCGTCTGGAACAGGCGGTCGAAAAGGTGCTGGCCGACGGTCTGCGCACCGCTGACCTGCTGGGCGAAGAGGGTGTCAAGCCGGTCTCGACCAGCGAAATGGGCGATGCCATCGTGGCAGCCCTCGACGCCAGCCTCTAAGGCTCACTCTCCCGGCGGGGTCTCCTGAAGCAGGCCCTGCCGCGCGACACGGTCGTAATGGCCGATGCGCGCGGCGTGATGCACGCTGCGCTGCAGCCAGCGCATCGCATCGGTATGCGCGAAAACCTCCGTCAGCGAATAGAGCCCCGCATGCTCGCCCAGCAGCAGGCCGCGGCGGTGCCGCCCCACCCGATGTGCGATAAGCGCTTCCAATCGCGCTAGCCGGTCGGCCTCCATCTCTGCCGGCGAAGCGGCGGCGGCGCAGCCCAGAAGCGCCCCCATCAATACTGCAGGACGACGCAGGCTGCGGTCTTCGAACAGGGTCTGGATATAAGCGGTCTGTCCTGCACGTTCGGTCAGGCGGCGCAGGTGGTCCGCCTCGTGCAAAAGCGCGGAATAAACCTCCTCCTCCCGGTCCAGCCCCTCGGGCGGACGAATCGCCGCAAGATATTGCTCCAGCCGGTCGAGCGCCGCAGGCAAGGCCGGAGCCAATGCGGCGATCAACCGATAATCGGGCGTTTCCCGCATTGCCGCGGCCAAGGCCGCGAACAGCCGATCCGCGATGATCTGGGCCCCACCCCGGGCCACCGTCATCGCCGCCCGCGCATCGCTCAGCAGTGCCCGATCAAGGCCCAGCCGCAGCCGGTCCTCCTCCCGTTCAGGCACCAGCCGCTCGATCAACGCGGTGAAGCGCGCGGTCATCGGCAGGAACAGAACGGTCCCCATCAGGTTAAAGCCGGTGTGAAAACACAACAGCGTATTCAACGGCCCGATCGTCGCGGCCAGGTCGGACAGCCCCGGCGCGAAGATCAGCAGCAGCGGAAAGGTCAGCAGGGTGGTGATCACGTTGAACCCCAGATTGGCGACCGCCGTCTGCCGCATCACCCGCGATCCCCCGACCGAGGCCAACAGCGCGGTAAAAGTGGTGCCGATGTTCATCCCTAGCACCAGCGCCGCCCCCTGCTCGACCCCGACGGCACCGCCCTGCAACAGCACCAGGGCCAGAGCCACCATCGCGCCCGAGCTTTGCAGCACCGCCGTCATCACCAGCCCCGCCAGCGTCAACACCAGCATGGCCAGCGCCCCGTGCTGGGGCAGCAGATCGGGGCGCAGCAAGCCGCTGACATCGGCCATCCCGGTCTGCATCAGCTCCAGCCCCGACAGCAGCAGGCAAAGGCCGGCCACCACCTGCCCGGCCCGGGCCACACGGCCCCGACCGATCAGCGCCAGCAGCGCCGCCGGCAATAGTGCCAGCATCGCCATCGCCCCAAGCTGCAGCTTCATCCCCAGCAGCGACACCAGCCAGCCGTTGGTGGTGGTGCCGATATTCGCCCCGAAGAGGATCCCCATGGCCTGCGGCAGGCTGATCAGCCCGGCCCCCACGAAGCCCACCGTCATCACCGTGGTGGCGCTGGAGGATTGCACCAGCGCTGTCGCTGTCGCCCCGGTGACCACCCCGCGCAGCGGCGTCGTGGTGAACTGCGCGAGAATCGCCCGCAGATTCGACCCCGCCATGTCCTTCAGCGCCCGGGTCATCGCATCCATGCCCATCAGAAACATGCCGATGCCACCCAGAAGGTAGAAATAATTCGCCGTCATTGCCCGCTCTCCCAGAGGCGCAACACTGCCCCGCCCGCGCGGTTCTGGCAAGCAGAGCAAAAGTCCGGCTTCATTGCATAATGGCCCTTGCAAATCCCCCAGGGCCCGTATAATCCCGCCCGCACGGTCGGAGTGTAGCTCAGCCTGGTAGAGCACTGTCTTCGGGAGGCAGGGGCCGGAGGTTCGAATCCTCTCACTCCGACCAGATTTTCCATGTCGATAGTCAGGGCATTTGCCCTTTCGGGTCACGAAATGCCCTTTGGGTGCCGCGGCGCCCTGGCTCGGTTTGCCCGCCGCTAGAGGGCAAACTCCTTATCTGCACCCGCCGCGCGGGTGCGCCGCTTCATGAAAACACTGCTTCGTGAGAACATAGTGTCTGTGGCTGCCCCTTAAGGTTGCAGATGAGGCTGCGGCCTGAATGACCTCGGCCCGAACGGCGCGGCCCGGCACCGTTCATACCCACAGCCAAGGCGCGCCTGCCGAGATCAGGCCACGACACGCCTTGCGGGCGGTACGGCGGCTGGTAACCTGTGACGGAACCCACCCGACGATCGCGGCACTTGTGCCCCGAATTCATGAAAGGACAGCATGCGAGAGGTCAATCGCCTGCAGGAAATGGAGGTTTTTCTTGCCGTGATGGAAGAGGGCAGCTTTTCCGCCGCCGCCGTGCGGCGGCAGATGACCCCATCGGCCGTTTCCAAAATGATGACACGGCTTGAAACCCGGCTGGGCGCGACGCTGCTGCGCCGAACAACGCGACGCGTTCAGGTCACGGATGAAGGACAGGCCTTTGCCCGGTCGGCCCGCGGCGTGCTGGCCGCGCTGGACCAGGCCGAACGCGAGGTTGGCGGCGGCCCGGTCGCCGGCCTGGTGAGGATCGCCACCAGCTCTGCCTATGCAAATTACATCCTCGCGCCAATGCTGCCCCGCCTCCTGCGCGCCCACCCCGAACTTGATCTGGAATTGATCGTCGGGGATGGGATCACCGACATGGCCGGCCAACCCGTCGATCTGGCGATCCGGGCCGGGCCACTGCCGGATTCAACGCTGCAGGCCAGATCGCTGGGTACGACCGAGGTGCTGACCGTGCGGGCCCCCGGTGCGGTGGCGGCCCAAGTGGGCTTTGCCTATCCCCGGCGCGATCCGCTCTGGCATGGCGATACCCCTCGGGTGCGCGCCAATGATGGCGCCACCGTCACGGCGCTGGCCGCGTCGGGCTGCGGCACCGCGCGCGCCGGCGCCTTCATGCTGCGAGAGGCGCTTGCCTCCGGTACATTGGAAACCGTCCCCGGCAGCGCCATCGGACAGGAGCAGTTCCACGTCGTCTATCTTGGCAAGGCCACGACGCTGCCGGCCCGCATAACTGCCGTGGTCGAATTTCTCACCCGTAATGGCCGCGTCGACACCTGAAGCCCCCGCATATCGCCATAACAGCGCCCCCCAAACCGAAGCGTGCACCTAGCTCTGGCCCATCGACAGCTCCGCCAGTTTCGCCACCGTCCGCAGATTGCGCACGGTTCCCTCCGCCATAACCGGCAGCCTGAGCCGGGATCGCCCCATGCCATCGGGATAGTGGATGAACACATCGCACCCCGCCGGCACGATATCCTCCGATGCCCTGCCCCTCGCCCGGTCGATCAGGTCGGGCGGCGCTTCGCTTTCAAGGAAGAGAACGGCAACCTTATCCGGGGCAGCCTCAGGAAAGGGATTGCGCGCCAGAAGACTGCGCATCGCCGCGCCGTCCCGCAGGATGACGCTGACAGGCTTGCCGCAATGATCCAGCAACCCGGCCTCAAGCGCGGCACGGGCGACGGCGGGCGAATTATCGGTTTCAAAGACCACATTGCCGGACTGGACATAGGTTCGCACATTCGAAAACCCGGCGCTTCTGCAAACCTCCCGCAACTCTGCCATCGGCAGTCTTCCGGTGCCGCCGACGTTGACGGCCCGCAGCAGAGCGATCAGGGACATCATGCCCGCCTCCTCGACAGAGGATCCCGGGCTTCATCACGAAACCTGTCATGGAATCGGCTCGAACAAAGCATCCGTGAGCTTGCAGTCGGTGATCGTGTCGCGCCCGCAGGGAACAGGTTTCAGGCTGCGCGACAGACAAACGCGTACCTCCTGAATATAGCCGCGCTGGCAGGTGACGGTCAGCATGTCGCCGGTCAGGGCGGGGTTGGCCTGCCGAAACGCATCCTCCACCACAGAGGCCGGCAGTTTCACCGTGCTCTTGAGCTTGCGGAAGACCGCCGGGCGGTTGATCCGGCCATAAGCCTCACGCGCGAGGGCGAAATAGGCCGGCGCCGACAGGCCCGAACAGACCCCGTGTTTCTTCCACTGATACCACGCCAGGCCCGACGTCCCCATGATATCGGCCATTTCGGCGGTCATGCGGCGGGTCGGCGCAGGCTCGGCGGTCCGGCAATACTCGGGCCAGCCCCGGTGATATTGCGGCCAGAGCCCGTGCAGCACCCAACCGTAATCACGCCCCGGATCACATTGTTCCGAATTGCGGCCCCGCCCTTCGGTGGCGCACCAGTTGGGCGACCAGCTCAGCGACATGACGTAATAATCGAACTGCCCGGCCTTTTCACCCCCGGCGAAAGCCGGCAGGGCCATCATCAGCCACAGGAGGATCCAGCGCATTCACTCTTCCCTTATTTGCTTGAGCCTACTATATAGGCCCGAAGTTCCCCCACAACGGAAACCCGTTCCGGAGACCCTCCGGGACCGCCCCTGATCCGGGCGACGGGAAAACTACGCGTAAGGAGACACGAGATGGCAAAACTGCTGCACCCCAAGGCAACCGCCGTCTGGCTGGTGGACAATACAACGCTGACCTTCAAGCAGATCGCCGATTTCGTGGGCATGCACGAGCTCGAGGTTCAGGGCATCGCCGATGGAGACGTCGCGGTCGGGGTCAAAGGCTTCGACCCTGTCGCCAACAACCAGCTCACCCAGGAAGAGATCGACAAGGCCGAACAGAACCCGCTTCTGAAGCTGCACGTCAAGTTCAACCCCGCCGCCTCCGGCGAGGAAAAGCGCCGTGGCCCGCGCTATACCCCGCTGTCGAAGCGGCAGGACCGCCCCGCCTCGATCCTGTGGCTGGTGAAATTCCACCCCGAGCTGAGCGATGGCCAGATCTCCAAGCTGGTCGGCACCACCAAGCCGACCATCCAGGCGATCCGCGAACGTACCCACTGGAACATCGCCAACATCCAGCCGATCGACCCTGTGGCACTGGGGCTGTGCAAACAGTCCGAGCTTGACGCGGCAGTGCAGAAAGCTGCAGCCAAGCGCGCCGCCGAAGGCTCGGTCATGACCGATGACGAACGCCGCAAGCTGGTCAGCACCGAACAATCGCTGGGCATGGATATCGAACCGAAGATCCCCACCGCGATCGAAGGCCTTGAAACCTTTACCCTGTCAGGCTCGCACGATGCGGATGAGGACAAACGGCCCGAACCCGACATCACCGACGCCGACAGCTTCTTCAACCTGCCGGCTGGCGGGGCTGACGATGACGACGAGGATGAGGACGACTTCCGCCGCTAAACGCGCGCGCCCGCCGATCCAGCACACCCCCGAGGCCGATGGTCTTCGGGGGTTTTTTATGCGGCGTGGCCCCTCCCTGGCCCGACCAGTTCGGTTTTGACAGCCCCGGAGCGATACGGCATCTTGCCCGGGCCGGCACGATCCCGGCCACCGAAAGGAACATCATGTCACCGCTCTTCAGGGATTTTTCCCTCAGCTCAGTCACATCGGGGCTGCTATCGGCTTTTGTCGGCTTTTCCAGCTCCTTCGCGGTGATCGTGCAGGGGCTGACTGCGGTCGGCGCCTCGCCGGCGCAAGCCTCCTCGGGGTTGATGATGGCGGCGGTGGCGATGGGTCTTGCCGGCATCGTCCTGAGCCTGCGCCACAAGATGCCGCTGTCGGTGGCCTGGACCACGCCCGGCGCGGCATTCCTGGCCACGCTGCAGGCGCCGGAGGGCGGCTTTGCCGTCACCGTCGGCGCCTTCATGCTGGCGGCGGCGCTGTGCATTCTGGCCGGGCTTTGGCGTCCGCTGGGGCGGCTGGCCGAATCGATTCCGATGACGCTGGCCAATGCGATGCTGGCGGGCATTCTGCTGCCGTTGTGCCTTGCCCCCTTTCGCGCCATGGGCCTGCTGCCCGAAATCGCGCTGCCGATCTTCCTGGCCTGGGCGATTATGGCCCGCATCAACCGGCTTCTGGCGGTGCCTGCTGCGGTCGTGGTCGCCGCCACACTGGTCGCCAGCGGGCTGGAACCTGGCGCCTTCGCCCCCGAACAGCTCTGGTCCGGGCCGGTCTTCGTGATGCCCCAGCTCACCCTGGCCGCCGTTGTGGGGATCGCCCTGCCGATGTTCGTGCTGACCATGGCGTCGCAGAACGTGGCCGGCATCGCGGTGCTGAAATCCTTCGGCTACACACCGAAAGCAGGGCCGCTGATTTCTTTCACCGGTCTGGCCGCGCTGCTGTCGGCGCCGTTCGGATCGCCCGGCGTCAACATGGCTGCGATCACTGCCGCGCTTTGTGCCGGACCCGAGGCGCATCCCGATCCCGACCGCAGGTACTGGGCGGCCATCGTCGCCGGCATCGGCTATATCGTGATGGGCTTGGGCGCCGCGCTGGCGGTGGCGCTGATGGCCGTGGCACCGCCGGCGGTGATCGCTGCTGTGGCGGGCCTCGCGCTGATGGGGGCACTGACCGGTTCTCTGACCGCCTCCATCGCCCAGCCGGAAGCGCGCGAAGCCTCGGTCATCACCGTGCTGATCACCGCCTCGGGCCTGTCCTTCTTCGGGATCGGCGCCGCCTTCTGGGGGCTGATCGCAGGGGCCGCGCTCTATGCCTGGGATACCCGCAAGCTGCGTCGTGCGGCGACAGCAGAAGCAGCCGAGTAGCGCTCAAACCTCCTTGCGGGCCCTGAGCGCTGCGCTGATCGTGCCGTCGTCGAGGTAATCGAGCTCTCCGCCGATCGGCACCCCCTGTGCCAGCGAGGTCAATTTCACCTGCCCCTCGAGTTGATCGGCGATATAATGCGCCGTGGTCTGGCCCTCGACCGTGGCGTTCAGCGCCAGGATCACCTCGGTGATGTGCTCGCCAGGGATGCGATCCAGCAGCTTGGGAATGCGCAGCTCTTCGGGCCCCACAGCGTCAAGCGCCGACAGCGTGCCGCCCAATACGTGATAGCGCCCCTTGAAGACCCTCGCGCGTTCCATCGCCCAGAGATCGGCGACATCCTCGACCACGCAAAGTTCACCATTGGCACGGCGGTTGTCCTGGCAGATGTCGCAGATGTCCGACGTCGCCACATTGCCGCAATTGAGGCATTCGCGCGCAGTCGCGGCGACCTCCTGCATCGCATCGGCCAGCGGCGTCAGCAGCAGCGCCCTCTTGCGGATCAGGTGCAGCACCGCCCGGCGAGCCGAGCGCGGGCCGAGCCCGGGCAACTTGGCCATCAGCTCGATCAGATTTTCGATCTCGCGGTTTGCGGGCATGAGCAACCTGTGCGGCGGGAATGCGGCCGGGCGGGACGCCCGGCCGATCTGTCAGATCCGGAGATCAGAACGGCAGCTTGATGTCCTTCGGCAGGCCCATGCTTTCGGTCAGGGCGGCCATTTCCGCCTGCGCCTTTTCCCCGGCCTTGAGCTGCGCGTCCTTGATCGCGGCAAGGATCAGATCCTCGACCACTTCCTTGTCATCGCCCGAGAAGATCGACGGGTCGATATCAAGGCCGACAAGTTCCCCCTTGGCAGTGGCGGTCGCCTTGACCAGACCGGCTCCGGCCTCGCCGGTAACGGTCAGATTGGCCAGATCTTCCTGCATCTGGGCCATTTTCGTCTGCAGTTCCTGGGCAGACTTCATCATCTTGGCCATATCGCCGAGCTGGCCGAGTCCTTTGAACATGGGGCTCTCCTGAAAGGTGTTCGTGCTTGGTTCACAGATACGCGCGCAAGCGCCCCGGCACAAGACCACGCCACCGCGATCCCCCTAGCCCCGGCGCCCCGCCGCGATGCGAAAACGATCCCGATACGCCCCCGGGCTGAGCCCGGTCACCGCCTTGAACGCGCGGGAAAAGGCCGACACGTCCCGATACCCCACCGCCCAGGCGATCCCGGCGGTGCTTTCGCCGCCACGCTCCAGCGCGCCGCGCGCCTTTTCCACCCGCAACCGCTGCAGATAGGCCGCCGGGCTCATCCCGGTGGCGCGCAGGAAACGACGCAGAAAGCTGCGTTCGCTCATCCCCGCGCCGGCGGCGAGCATGGCGACGGGCAGCGGATCGGCAAAATCGGTATCCATGCGCCGCTGCACCCCGAGGATCGCCACATCCCCATGGCTGCGCGGGGGGCGGAACCCGGCATAGTGGCGTTGCTCCCGCCCGGCGGGATCGACCAGCAGGTGGCGCGCCAACCGCGTCGCCAGATCGGCGCCGAACCAGAGCCCCACCAGATGCAAGCCCATATCCAGCCAGGCCATCAGCCCACCGGCGGTGACCACGTCGATATCGTCGATCAGGATATGTTCGGGCTGTAGCTTCACCCCGGGAAAGGACGCACGAAACCCGGCCTCCAGCGCCCAATGGGTGGTCGCGGGGCGCCCGTCCAGAAGCCCCGCCTGCCCCAGCCAGAAGGCCCCGGCGCAGACCGAACAGGCCAGCGCCCCTTCGGCATGCCGATCCCGCGCCCAATGAACCAGCGGATGATCCGGCGCTGCCTGCGTCGCCTCCAGCGACGGCGGAAAGACAAAGGCATCCACCGCGGCCTCGGGCCGATTTCCGGCATCGACGCGGATCAGATCGACTGCCGCGCCGGCGGCCCCCGCCCCGGTGAGGCGCGGCAGCAGGGCAAACATATCCGCCATCCCCTCCAACGCCGAGCGTTGCACACCGGGATAGGCGACCAGAGCCAGACGGATCGGAGAATTTGGCGATACCTGCATGCAATTTGTCATAACCGCCAATATCGAACTGCGTCAATCCGGGCCAGACTGCGCCAATCAATCGAAAGTGGGAGTTTCAAGATGACCAAGCGCGCCCTGATCCTGGTGGATATCCAGAACGATTATTTCGCAGACGGCCTGTGGCCAGTGGCGAAGATGCAGGAGGTGGCAGGAAATGCCGCGCGGCTGCTGATCCACGCCCGGGCCACCGGCGACCTGATCCTACATGTCCGGCACGAAATGGCCTCGGACCAGGCGCCGTTCTTCCGCCCCGGAACCCCGGGGGCCGAGATCAACCCGACCGTGGCCCCGGCAGAGGGGGAGGCCGTGATCACCAAGGCGCGGCCCAACAGCTTTCACGGCACCGGCCTGCTGGACCGGCTGCGGGCGGCCGGGGTCGAAGCGGTGACGATCTGCGGCGCAATGAGCCAGATGTGCATCGACGCCACCGCCCGGGCGGCAGCCGATTTCGGATTTGCGGTGACCGTGGCTGAGGACGCCTGCGGCGCCAAGGAGACCAGTTTCGGCGGCGTCGCCCTCACTGCGGAACAGGTGCATGCCGCCTTCATGGCACCTCTGGCAATGAGCTATGCCAAAGTGATGCAGACAAAGGATCTGCTGGCGGATTAAGCGCGGCACAGGGCCCGGTCGCCCGGGCCCTCAGCCATCCTCGAAGGGATCCCATTCATCCTCGACCTCCGGCAGCGCCTCCTGCGCCACTTCGGCAGCGATCTGCTCGGGGGTCCGGATCTGGGCGATCTGCGCCTTGGGAAAACGCGCCAGCACCGCCTGCACCAACGGATGTTCCGTGGCCTTTTCGCGCAGGGCGATCTCGGCGGCGTCCCGCTTTTCGGCGATGGTCTCGGCGGTTCCCTCGCCGGTGACGATCACCGCCCAGCGATTGCCCGTCCAGCTTTGCAGCTTGGTGCCCAACCGCTGCGCCAAGTCGGCAGGCGCCGCATCGCTGGGGGTGAATTCGATCCGCCCCGGCTGATAGGATACCAGCCGCACGCCGATTTCGACCTCGACCAGAAGCTTGACGTCGCGATTGGTCCGGATCAGTTCGATCACATGATCGAAGGTCGGATAGCGGGAGAGCGCCTCGGCGACGTCTCCGGCGAGAAGGGCGGTGGGACCTCCGCCCGCCGAGCCGCGCGCGGCCACCGGGGCAGCACCGGCGCCAACGGCCGGAGCCTGCCAGCCCCGGGTCCCGGCATCGCCCATGCCACCACCAGGACCACCGCCCCCCATCGGGCCGCCTGGCATCGGCGGCGGCGTATCCTGCAACTTGCGCAACAGTTCCTCGGGCGCCGGAAGATCGGCCACATGGGTCAGCCGGATGATCGCCATTTCAGCCGCCATCATGGCATTGGGGGCCGCCGCGACCTCTTCCAACGCCTTGAGCAGCATCTGCCACATACGGCTGAGCACCCGCATCGGCAGCGCCTCGGCCATGGCCAGGCCGCGGGCACGTTCATCCGGCCCGATGGTCGGATCCTCCGCAGCCTCCGGGGTGATTTTCACGACGCTGACCCAATGGGTGATCTCGGCCAGATCGCGCAGAACCGCCATCGGATCGGCACCTTCGGCATATTGCGCCCCCAGTTCGGTCAGGGCGCCGGCGGCATCGCCGTGCAGGATCATGTCCATCAGATCCAGCACCCGGCCACGATCCGCCAGCCCCAGCATGGCGCGGACCTGATCGGCGCTGGTCTCACCGGCACCGTGGCTGATCGCCTGATCCAGCAGCGATGTTGCATCCCGGGCAGAGCCTTCGGCGGCCCGGGTGATCAGCGCCAGCGCATCATCGGCGATCTCGGCATGTTCGGCAGTAGCGATCTTGCGCAACAGCCCGATCATGTCCTCGGGCTCGATCCGGCGCAGATCGAAGCGCTGGCACCGGCTCAGCACCGTCACGGGCACCTTGCGAATCTCGGTGGTGGCGAAAATGAATTTCACGTGGGCGGGAGGTTCCTCAAGCGTCTTGAGCAGCGCGTTGAATGCGCTGGTCGAGAGCATGTGAACCTCGTCGATGATGTAGATCTTGTAGCGCGCAGAAGCCGCCCGGTAATGCACGGAATCGATGATCTCGCGGATATCGCCCACCCCGGTCCGCGAGGCGGCGTCCATCTCCATCACATCGACATGACGACCTTCCATGATCGCCCGGCAATGTTCACAAACGCCGCAGGGCTCCGTCGTCGGACCACCGGTGCCGTCCGGGCCGATGCAATTCATCCCCTTGGCGATGATCCGCGCCGTGGTGGTTTTCCCGGTGCCGCGAATCCCCGTCATGATAAAGGCCTGGGCGATCCGGTCGGCGGCGAAGGCATTCTTCAGCGTCCGCACCATGGCATCCTGGCCGACCAGATCGGCGAAGGTCTCGGGGCGGTATTTGCGGGCGAGAACCTGATAGGCTGGGCTGTCGGACAATGGGCTACCTGAAGGTCGGGGATTCTGGGTCATAACCTAGGGGTTGGGGGGCTTGAGGTCCAGTAGCGCCGCACCCATCCGCCCCCCCCCGCGCGTCGCAGACAACAATCATCGCCCCCTCCCGCGCGGCCGATTTCCTTCCCCTGCACGCCCCATTCACAAGATAAGAGCCCGACATATTCAGGACACTCCGGCCAACAGAAAAAAATTAACAAGGATTTATCGCGCTTTAACCCGCATGGGATAGGTTAACCGCGAGGCAGTATAACAAAATCCCCGGAACAAACCGAATGAGCATAGCCGCGTATAAGCGGACGATCTCGGAGACGGAGTCCCCCCGCCAGATCGAGCGCCGCGTCCTTTCCCGAGTTACCGCAGATCTCGAGCGGTTCGGCCCCGAGTTCGACCAAGCAGAAGCCAGCGCCGAAAAGCTCGCCTTGCTGGCCGGCGGGCTGAACGATGCGCTCTGGCGCAATCAGCGCGTCTGGATGGCGCTGCAGGGAGATCTGGCCCAGCCGGGCAACCAGTTGCCCGCCGATCTGCGCGCCGGGCTGATTTCCCTGGCCGTCTGGGTCAACAGCCACAGCAATGGCGTCATCAAGGGCAAGCACAAGGTGCAGCCGCTGATCGACATCAACAAGACGATCATCCGCGCGCTGGAAGGCAATCCGCTGCAAGTAATGGAATGACCCAATGGCACTGCGGCTGACACTGAAACCGAACGAAAAGATCGTGATCAACGGTTGCGTGATCCGCAACGCGGACCGACGCCAGACCCTGACGATCGAGAATTACGCCGATGTGGTCCGCGGGGTTGACCTGCTGGATGAAGACGGTGCCGCCACGCCGGTGAAGAAGGCCTATTTCTTCATCCAGTCGGCGCTGCTGCGTCCTGAGTTGCGCAAGGAACTGACGCCGATCATCCACAAGAGCCTGGCCGAGCTTGTACCGATTTTCAACCAGCAGATCGGAGGCCATATCTGCGAGGCTGCCAACCATGTCTCGGCCCGCAACTACTATAAGGCGATGCGGGCGCTGCGCGAGGTGATGCAGTATGAAGACGAGCTTTTGAACTTGCTGGCATCGCGGCCGGCCACGACGGCACAGGCGGCGGAATAGGACGAGGTTTCCTTCATGGTGATAAGCATTTCCGGCCTGAACAGCCCCTTGGCGCTCAAACTGATCGACAGCACCCATGACAGCCAGATCGAAACGCTGAGCGCATCCGGCCAGCACGCGCGCGCGGTGTCGGTGTTTCAGGAGCGGATCGGTTCGATCACCTCGCCCGAGGACCTCGTGCAGGATTACGAAGTCTACAGCTTTGTGATGAAAGCTTTCGATCTGGAAAGTCAGATCTTCGGCAAAGCCATCATCCGCAAGGTTCTTGAAAGCGACCCGTCGGATTCCTCCTCGCTGGTCAACAGGCTGACCGACGACCGCTTCAACGACCTGAACGAAGCGCTCGGGTTCACCGCCGAGGGCGGCGAGCAAGTGGTGCCCGATTTCAACGACCCCGACTGGCAGCAGGGCATCATCGACAAGTATTTCGAACAGACTCTGACCAACGGCTATACCGAAGAAAATGAAAACGTCGGCATCGCGCTGACCTTTCGCAACAAGGTCGAGAGTATCGACAACTGGTACGATGTCCTGAAGAACAAGGACCTGAGCAACTTCTTCATCACCGCCCTGGGTCTGCCGACGGAAATGGCGGCGATCGACGTCGACAAGCAAGCGCAGCTTTTGTCAAAAAGCTATGATCTGGAAAAGCTCTCCGATCCCAAGGAACAGGACCGTCTGGTCACCCGGTTCCTGGCGATCGCCGACGTCCAAAACCCCCAGACCTCGAACATCAAAAGCGCCGCCCTTACGATCCTGCAGAATTCCTCATCGCTGAATTCGTCGCTGATCCAGCTAAGCTGGGATATCCCCTCGGTGCGCTTCTCAA
The DNA here is from genome assembly GCF_000429365.1 of Pseudodonghicola xiamenensis DSM 18339. Classification (GTDB taxonomy): domain Bacteria; phylum Pseudomonadota; class Alphaproteobacteria; order Rhodobacterales; family Rhodobacteraceae; genus Pseudodonghicola; species Pseudodonghicola xiamenensis. The sequence goes on from NZ_AUBS01000002.1 coordinate 251,159, forward strand.
GCTACTCACTTTATCGCTAGGGGCGCACCCCCTCAACCGGCCTTCGCCGATCAAAGGCCGATTAGTCGATCAGATCTTCGTCTTCACCGCTGGGCAGCTCGATATCGCCGTCCCGGGCCAACCTGATCGCGGCCTCGACCAGCTCGGACTGGGCTTGCTTGACCTCGCGGGTCCGCACCGGCCCCATCGCCCGCATCTCTTCTTCCAACATATCGCGCGACCGTCCCGGCAGCGATGACAGGAAATGATCGCGCAGTTCCTTGTCCGCACCGCGCAGAGCCAGCGGCAAGGTCTTGCCAGAGACTTCGCGCATGACCCTGGCCAGGGCATTCGGCTTCAGGTCGATCAGATCGCTGAAGACGAACATCTTCTGCTTGATGGCGCGGAACTTCTCGGGAATTTTCTTCTCCAGCTCGCGCGACAGCCCTTCAAAGACATTGGAATCGAGCTTGTTGAACACCATGACAAGCTGCTTTTCCGTCTCAGCCTCGGCATTGCGGCCGGCCTTCGCCAGCACCTCGCGGCGCAGGCTTTCCTCAATGCTGCGCAACGCCTCGGCCGGCAGCGCCTCCATTGCCACGATACGTTCGATCAGTTCGACGGCCCGCTCCTGCCCCAACAGCGGCAGAACCTTGGCCGCCGCATCCGCCTTGATCCGGCTCAGGATCACCGCAACGGTCTGATTGTGCTCCTTGCGCAGGAAATCCGCCAGGGTCTTCTCATCGAGCTGCGAGAGATCGCCCCAGAGATTGCCAGTGGCGCTGTCTTCGATTTCCCCAAGAATTTCGGTAACCCGGTCCTCGGGCAGAAAGCCCTTGAGCAAGCCACGCGCCACGTCAACAGAACCGGTGATGCCGCCATAGCTAGACATCTTCTCGCCGAACTCTTGCATCACCTCTTCGACCACCTCGGCGGGCACCTCGCCCATGGCCGAAATCGCCCGGGTGATCTTGCGGATTTCTCCAACACCGAGCTGCTGCATCAATGCACCGCCGCGCTCTTCACCCAGACACAGGAACAGGATCGCCGATTTCTCGGCGCCGCTCAGAGGCCTGTGCTTGCGCAGGGGAGTGAAGTGGTTCATCGGCACCAGCCAAGGACGGGGATACGAGGTTAACGGCGTGGAGCCAAAATAGCGCCCCCTATCCATGCGGCGCAAGGAATTCTCACAAGAATTTCCGATTAATTTCTTCCCTAACGGCACCGCAAGACCGGTTTAGCCCAGCTAGCCCCCCGTCACCGCCGAATAGGATTGCATCAGCGAACCGGCCAGCATGTACCAGCCGTCGATCAACACGAAGAAAATCACCTTGAAGGGCAGCGACACGATCACCGGCGGCAGCATCATCATGCCCGCGCTCATCAACACCGACGCGACGATCAGGTCGATGGCGATGAACGGCAGATATAGCAGAAAGCCGATGGTAAAGGCGCGCCTGAGCTCGGATATCATGAAGGCCGGAACCAGCACCCGCCAACTGACCTCGGCCGAGGTGGCGGGGGCGGCTTCCGGGTTTTCCTCTCCGGCGATGTCGCGAAAGAGCGCGATATCCTTGTCGCGCGCATTGGCGTACATGAAGGCGCGAAACGGTTCGGCGATATTCACGATCGCCTGTTCCTCGGTGATCGAATTCTGCATCAAGGGCCTGAGCCCGCCGGTCCAGGCGTCATCCAGTACCGGCTGCATGACAAAGAAGGTCATGAACAGCGCCATCGCGTTCAGAACCATGTTGGGCGGCGTCTGGTTCATCCCCAGGGCCGAACGCAGCATGGAAAAGACGATGACAAAACGGGTAAAGCTGGTGGTCACCACCAGCAGCCCCGGTGCGATGCTGAGCACTGTCATCAGCGCGAAAAGCTGGATCAGCCGCCCCGAGAAGCTCGCCCCCTGATCGCTGCCCGGCACCGCCCCGCCCAGGGCCGAGGACAGATCACGCACCAATCCGCCCAGATCGGTTTCCTGCGCCACGGCAGCCACCGTCCCGGCCAGAAGGAAACCACCGGCAAGAACAGCGCAGCGCGCGGCAAAGGATTGTGGGCGGCGCATCGAGAAAATCCTCAGGCGTCGGAAATGAAATCTTTGACGATTTCCCGCAGGGCCACGCCGATCCGGTCGCCCTGCACCTTGACCAGATCGCCACGTGCCACCAACCGGTCGTTGATCATGATGTCCACCGGCTCGCCAACCTTGCGGTCAAGCTCAATCACCGCGCCCTTGGACAGTTCCAAAAGCTCGGAAATCGGCATCCGGCTGCGCCCCAGAACCACCCGCACATCCAGCCGCACATTCAGCAGGGCATCGACATTGCGCCCCCCCGCCGCCGCAGCCACCGCCACATCCTTAAGCGAGGTTTTTTCCGCCGCCGCGGCGCCGTGTTCCTCGGTCCCGGAGGCCGGATCGGCCATATTCGGGGTTTCGGTATCAGACATTTATCCGACCTTCTCCTGATCGTCCTTCAGTTTCGCCGCCGCCTCGCGCAGCGCCGCAAGCACCGTGTCGCAAAGCGCATCCAGGCTGTAGCTGAGCCCGCCCCCATCCCAATCCAGCCGCGCCTCGCCATCCGCCAGCGCCGGGTCCGCCCGCACATCGGGCACGGGCCCAGCGGGCGCCAGAAGATCGGCAATATCCGCCTCCATCGCCTCGGTCATCTGCGGCGACAGCCGCAAACGCAGCCGCGCACTGCCCTGCGCCATGCGTACCCCCTCGCGAACCCGCTCCTCGGTCAGCCCCCGGCCATAGGCGGACAGAAACTCCGGTGCGACCCGCTCGGCGATATCCAGCGCCAGACCGACCATATCGCGCTCCATCTCCCTGCGGCGCCGATCTTCCTGTGACAGCAACACCTCCACCTGACTGCAAAGCACCTCAAGCGTGGCGGCGACACGGGTCTCCCGCGCCTGTTCCAGCATCGTGCGCACCTCGTCGGCGCCCTGTTCCCGGCCCTGGGCAAAAGCCAGCTCGCGCGCCTCGACCAGCAACCTATCCACCTCGTCCAACGGCAGGCTGCGGATTGGCTCCGGCTCGACCGGGGCCTGCCCCCCCTCCGCGACACGGGCATCCTCCGCGTCGAAATCCCGCAACAAAAGCCTCATCACGCGTCGACCTCGGCCACCAACCAGCCGCGCAGCACCCGCAACACCTCTTCCGGCTTGTCTTCGGCCAGGGCCTGGATCGCCTCGACCCGCGCCTTGATCAGATTGCCGCGCACACCCATGGCTTCGATATACTCATGCGGCCCCTTGTCCGCTTCGGGATCGAAGACCGAAGCCTGTCCTTTCGCCTCGGCCAGAGCGGCCTCCGGGCCCGGGGCCTCTTCCTTGCGCGCCGCAACCAGCGCCGGCATTGGCGCATCGCCTGACAGCGCCTCTCCGTCGGGTCCGCCCAATGCTGCGACAGCGCCATCAGGCAGGTCCCGCAAATCGCGCTGCCCAAGCTGACGCAGCAGCGGCCGCACCCCCAGGATCATCACCAACGCCACGATGATCAGCGCCAGCACCCCGCGCACGATCGACACGATATTGTTGCTGATCTGCTGGCCCAGGCTTTCCTTCACCGGATCGCCCACTTCCATGGAATAATCCATGAACCGCAGGCTATCGACGGACACGCTATCCCCGCGCCGCGCATCGAAACCCACCGCCGTCTTGACCAGCTCGGACAGCCGATCCAGCTCCTCCGGGCTGCGCTCGGAGTAGGTCACGTCAGACCCGTCGACGGTGTAGATGCCATTGACCAGCACCGCGACCGAAACACGCTGCACCTCGCCGGCCTCGCGCACCACCTCGCGGCGGGTATTTCCGATCTCGTATTGCACGCTTTCGCCAGTTTTCGACTGGCTGGAGGTGCTGCCGGCGTTCGGATCGGCCAGGGCCGCGGGGATATTGTTTTCCACCCCGACATTGCCGCCGCCCTCACTGCCCGCGCGCTGTTCGGCCCGGCTGTCGGTCGACCGAACCACCTGCTGATCGGGATTGTAGGTCTGTTCTACGATCACCTCGCGCGCGGTGGACAGATCGACATTCACCTTCACACGCGCGTTGCCGGCCCCGACCCGGGCTGTCAGGATGCTTTGAATCTGCTGCGCCAGCCGATCCTCGATCCCCGAGCGCGCCGACTGCATGGTCGCCTGCCCGTCACCATCCGCCGTCTCTGCCAGGATGGTTTCCCCGCTGGCCGACAGAACGGTGACCCGCCCCAGCTCGAGCTCAGCCACCGCCGAGGCGATCAGGTTCCGGATCGACACCGCCTGCTTGCGCGAAATGGTCCGCCCCGGCAGCGGCCGCACGATGACCGAGGCGCGCGGCTCAGGCCGTTCGCGGGAAAACGCCTCGCGTTCGGGCAACACCAGATGCACCCGCGCGCTCTGCACCCCATCCATGGTCTGGATAGATCGGGCCAGCTCCCCCTCCATGGCACGCAGGCGGTTCACCTTCTGCATGAAGGAGTTCATCGCCAGGCCGCTGTTCTCGTCAAACAGCTCCCAACCGGGATCCCCCTCGATCGGCAACCCCGCCTCGGCCAACACCATCCGCGCCCGCGCCAGATCGGCCCGCGGCACCGAAACGCTTGACCCGTCTTCGCTCATCCGGGTCTCGAACCCGGCCCCCGACAGGGTGGTCTCGATCGAGCTGGAGGCCGAAATCGGCAGATTGGTGTAAAGCGTCGCGAACTCCCGCTGGGAAACGGCCGAGATCCCCAGGACCAAGGCCAGAACCACCCCCAGCGCAACCCCGCCCAGGATCATCAGCCGACGCTGACCCAACGCCTTGAGGTTGTTGATCAGATCCTGCACGGCGCCCTCACTCGAAACCATCCCCGACTGTTCTTTGTATCAAAGGATATTCTATTTTTGATCTTCAAGTAAACAGAGATGTCTATACTTGCATTAAAAAGAAAAAACCGGGATTATATCCATGACAGCCTCAAGTTTCAGACCAGATCACCATGGCCCGCCCAACAACGAAGAAATCAGGCAGACCGGCTCCGGAGCGCGACGATAGCGCACCGGCCACAAAGCCGCGCTCGGCCCGGGCCCTGCTGATGGCCGCCGCGCTGCTGGCGGTGAGCTCTCTGGGCGGGGGCTTCGTGCTGGCGCGACTCGCCTTTCAGCAGGATGCGGCCACCTACGAACCCGACTATCTTCCCGACGAGCCGACAAGTCCGACCTCCGCCAGCGCGAAGGACAAGGCGACGGCGGAAGACCACCAAGCCGAAACAGACACTGCCCAGCCAGAAGAGACCGACCCGCTCGACGGCATCCTGCCCTTCGAAGAGATCATCACCAATATCACCAGCTATGATGCCCGCGGCAACGCCAGCAAGGCATTCCTCAAACTGACGCTTGTGCTGGTCTACCGGCCCGAGCCCGGCGCGGCCAAGCTGATGCGCGAACGGCAGCCCTTCATGCGCGACCTGTTCACCGGCTATGCCCACAGCCTGACCGAGACCGACGTCCGCGGCATGGCCGGGGTGATGAATGTGAAGGCAGAGCTTCTGAAGCGCGCCCGCGCCGCCGCCGGGAACGATCTGCCGCAAGAAATCCTGATCAGCGATCTGATCGTGCAGTAGGGGCCGGCAATGAGCGATCAGATATCCCCGGAAGAACTGTCCTCCCGCAACAGCGAGCTGCTCGACGAAATCATCCGCATGTCGGACTTCAGTTTCGAACGGCTGCCGATGCTGGACATCATCGGTGAACGGCTGGCCGATTCCCTAGCCCTCGCCCTGCCCAACATGACCGGCACGCTTTGCGAGGCCGAGCTGACCCAGCTCGATTACCTGCCGATGTCGCAGATCAACGACGCCCTGTCCGATCCGGTACTGCTGGCGGTCTGTTCCTCGCACCAGCTCTACGGGCCCATCCTGCTGGTTCTGGACAGCCCCCTAGTGCTGACCGCGCTGGAACTGATGCTGGGCGGCACCCCCCGCGGCGCGACGCCGCACAACACCGAAGGCTTCACCGCCATCGAACGCGGCTTTGGCAAGCGGCTCGCCGGGCTGATCGCGCAGGAACTGCAGCGCAACATGGCGCTTGTGGGCGATATCGAACTGGATCTCGACCGGATCGAGACCGATCCGGATGCCGCCTCGGTCACCCAGCCCGCCAATCTCTGCGTCCGCATGCAGATCGCCCTGGCACAGGCCGGCCACAGCGGCGCGCTCGAGGTGATCCTGCCCTATGACGCGCTCGAACCGCTCCGCCCCAAGCTCGGCCGCATCCATTTCGGCGGCCCCGGCGAAGACGCCAGCCCCTGGCGCGAACAACTCGCCAGTCAGATCGAACGCGCCACCGTCGAACTCGAGGCGGTTCTGACCGATATCCGCCTGCCAATTCAGGACATCATGGGCTGGGCCCCCGGCGACACCGTGAACCTCTGGATCGAAGAGGATCACGAGGCCACTGTCCTATGCGCCGAAACCGCGATGTTCCGCGCCGCACTTGGCAAACGCAACAACGGCAACACCGCGATCCGGATCACCGAAACCCTCACCCCCGAAGAGGAGACCTCCCATGGCTGCAACGATCACTGATCTTCTGATCATTCTCCTGCTGGCCGGCAGCATCGGCTATGGCGTGGTGATGTCGCGCCGGGTGCAGAAACTGATGGCCGCGCTCGAGGATCTCGAACCCCTGGTCCGCGAATTCTCCAGCGCAGTGGACAAATCCGAATCTTCGGTTGCCGCGCTGCGTCAAAACCTCGACGACACCCGCCTCGCCCAGACCGCCCCCGCAGCAGAGCCCGCCGCAACACAGGGGGCGGCCATGACCGTCGCGCCCGACCCCGAGGTTCCGGCCTTCTCCTCACGCCGGCACTCCGCACCACGCCGCCTGCCCGGGGTCCAGGTGGTCCGCAACAAGCAGGATCTGGTCCGCCGCTTCTTCGAAACCTCCCGCAGCGAATCGAGGGCCTGAACCATGGCACGTGGCCTCGTCAGCAAGCTTTTCCTGGGCGGCCTCGCAATCACGGCCTTCGCCAAGGCCGCGATCTCCTTTCCCGAACTGGCAGGCCCCGGCGCCGACCTCGGCCGCCCGGACACGGAAATCGCTGCCGTCGTTACCTCGGACAGCGACCACCCCCGCGCGACGCCCATCCAATCCGGTTCCGTCAGCAGATCACCCACCTCGGCCCAGCAATGCGAGACACCCGAGGAAGTGCTGCAATCGCTCGCCCGCGAACGCGAGCTGATCGCCAAACAGCGCGAAGATCTGGAAAGCCGCCAATCGGAACTGTCGCTGGCCAAGGAAAAGCTCGACATCGAAAAGCAGGCGCTGCTCGAACTGAAAACCGAGATCGAGGATCTGCTGGCCCGCGCCAAGGCTGCCCAGACCGAAGACCTCGATCGCCTCATCGCCTTCTACGAGAACATGAAACCCGCCGAGGCCGCCCGGATCATGGACGATCTCGATATCGAGGTGACAATCCTGGTGCTGGCACAGATGAAGCCCCGCGCCGCCGCGCCGATCCTGGCCAAGATGTCGCCGGTACGCGCCCGCGCAGTCTCCAAGATCATCCTCGAACGCTCGCAATTGCCTGGCGATCAGGATCTGGTCGGCATCCGCCTGAAATGATCCGCCCTTTTTCTGGCTGAAAATATCTCGGGGGGCGGCCGCAGGCCGTGGGGGGCAGAGCCCCCCGCCTCGCCTACGCCGCACTCAGTCGGGCGAGGTTCTCAACACCGACCCCTCAGGGGGCTTGCGGTTACGGTTGGCCTTCAGATCCAGCACGAAGCTGATGATCTCCGCCACCACCTGCCAATGTTGCATCGGCACCATCTGGTCGATCTCGACCCGGTCATACAGCATCCGTGCCAAGGGCTTGTTCTCGACGATCGGCACCTCATGCTCGAAGGCGATCTCGCGGATGCGCCGGGCCATCAGATCGGCCCCCTTGGCCACACAGACCGGCGCCTCGTCGCTGCCTTTCTCATAGCGCAGCGCCACGGCGTAATGGGTCGGGTTGGTCAGGATCACGCTGGCAGTGGGCACTGCCGCCGCGGCGCGCTGGCGGGCGCGACGGCGGCGGATGGCCGCGCGACGCGCCTTGATATGCGGATCGCCTTCGGCCTCCTTCATCTCGTCGCGCACCTCTTTCACCGTCATCATCAGCTTCTGGCGCCATTGGAACCGCTGCCACAGGATATCGACCACAGCCACCGGCACCAGAAAGACTGCGGCCGCCAGCAACAGCCGCCGCGCGGCGAGGATCAGATATCCGGGCAGATTCTCAGGGATGAATCCCGGCGCCTCCCAGATGCTTTCCACCGCCCAAAGCGTCACCCAGATCGCCAGCCCACCGACCACCAGAACCTTGACCAGGCTCTTGCCGAATTCCACCAGGGTATTGGCTGAAAACAACCGCTTCAGCCCCTGCACCGGCGACAATTTCGACAGTTTCGGCTTGACCCGATCCAGCGCCGCCACCGTCTCGCCCTGGATCAGCACACCGAAGACCCCGCCGGCCAGGATCAACAGGAACAACGGCGCCAGGATCGTTGCCAGCGACAGCACCACCTCGCGCAACAGCTGCCCCAGCGCCGCCAGGCCCGAACGCCCCTCCCCCACCACCACCTGCCCCGATCCATCGATCAGGGCAGACAGGGTCTCGGCCAGGCGCGGCCCCATCCAGGGCACCACCAGAGCCGCAACGCCAAAGAGCGACAGCACCACCATCATGTTCCCCGTTTCGCGCGAAGACGGCACCTCGCCGCGCTTGCGCGCGTCGCGCAGCCGCTTCTCGGTCGGTTCCTGTGTCTTCTGGCTGTCCTCCTGATCTCCCTGCGCCATGGATCAGAACCTGAACACGCCAAGCCAGGCGGTGAACTGATCGAGAAAATGGCCGATCATCGCCGGCGTTGCCACCGACAGGATCAAAAGCCCGGCCACGATCAGGATCGAGGAGGCAACGAAGAACACCGGCAGTTGCGGCATCATCCGGTTGGCCAGCCCCATGCCAAGATTCAGAACCACCCCCATGACGAAGAAAGGCGCCGCGATCGACATGCCGATATAGAGGCTCTCCCCCCCCGCCCGCACGATCTGCTGGGCCAGATCTCCGGTGATCACCAGGCCGACTGGAAACACTCGATAGCTGTCCAGCAGCGCCCTGAGGATCAGGTGGTGCGCATCAGAGGCGAAGATCGCCGCCACCGATCCGATGATCAGCAGCGAGGCCACCAGCGTCGCCCCCTCGAAAGCGCCGAGCGAGGGACCGAAGGCATTGGCCAGCCCGGAAACCTGACCGACCTGATAGCCGGCGAAGTCCATCGCCGACAACAGCACCCGGCCACACAGCCCGATCCAGATGCCGATCGTCGCCTCAAGCCCCAGCAGCAGCACCGTCTCGACCGGCGTGCCGGGCAGACGCGCGGCGACCGGGGTCGCGGGATAAAGCGCCGCACAGAGCACCAGCGCAAAGGCCACCCGCATCCGGATCGGGATCTGGGTTTCGCCAAAGCCCGGCATGAACATCACCGCACCACCGATCCGGGCCACCACGAGGATGTATCCGAAGATCAAGCCGGCGATATAATCATCCAGCGTCATCGCCTCAGGCGCCGATCGTCGCCACGGTGCGCAACGAGGCCTTGCGGTGGACCTCATTGTGGGAAATCACCTGAGTGACCGGGCTGACCCTCTCGAGGATCTGGCGCACATAGGGGCGCACATCCGGCGTCACCAGCAGCGCCGGCCATTCGTCGCCCGCGGCAAACCGCTGGATTTCCTTGCGCGCCGCCAGAACGAAATCCTGCACCCGCGCCGGCGACATCATGAAGCCGTCGCCATCGCCCCCCGGAGCCACGGCATTGTTCAGTTCGCGTTCCCAGTCCGGGCTCAGCACGATCACCGGAACATATCCCTTGGCATCCGCCAGCGCCTGGCAGATCTGCTTGGCCAGCCGGCCGCGCACATGTTCAACGATATTGCGCAGGTTCTGCGTCGTGGTGGCGGCCTCGGCCACCGCCTCGATGATGCGCGACAGGTTGCGGATCGACACCCGCTCCGACAACAGCGCCTGCAGCACATGCTGCAGCAGCACGGCGGGCGACTTGCTGGAGGCATCGCCCAACAGCTTCTGATATTCCTTGCTCTGCCCCGCAATCAGCTCCTGCGTGGCCGCATAGGTCAGAAGCTCGGGCATGTATTCCTTGATCACCTCGGTCAGATGAGTGGTGATCACGCTTTCCGGATCCACCACCGTCAGCCCGCGCATCTCGGCCTCGGACGCCCGCCCCTGATCGACCCAGACCGCATGCAGGCCGAAGGTCGGCTCGCGGGTACGCTCGCCCACCAGCTCGCTGTCCTTGCCCGACGGATCGATTACCATCATCGACCCGGGCCGCACCTCGCCCCGGGCGGTCTCCACCCCCTGCAGCGAAATCGCATAGGTCATCGCCGGCAGCGCGCTGTCATCCTTGATCCGCACCGGCGGCAGAACGAACCCGAAATCCTTGATGAAAAGATTGCGCAGGCTTTTCACCTTGCCCGGCAGGGCCGCATCGGCCGAGCTGATCAGCGGCACCAGCGCAGTGCCGAGATCAAGCCGCAGATCATCCAGCTTCAGCGCCTCGGCAATCGGGTCCTCGGGTTTCTTCGGCTTGGCCCCGGCCTTGGCGGCGGCCTCCTTGGCGCGGTCACGCTCCTCAAGCTGTCCCCGCATCACATAGCCCAGCACTGCCATCCCCGCGGCCAGCGCGGCAAAGATCATGAAGGGGAAACCGGGCAGGAAACCGATGATGAAGGCCAGCACCGCCGCCATGTACAGCGCCTTGGGAAAACCGCTGAGCTGTTGCAGCACCGCCTCGTTCGCGGCGCCATGGGTGCCGCTCTTGGTGACCAGCAAGCCCGCCGCCAGCGACACCACCAGCGCCGGGATCTGTGTCACCAGCCCGTCACCGATGGTCAGCGCGGTATAATTTCCCGCCGCCTCGGCCACGCTCAGCCCGTGGCTTGCCACCCCGATCAGGATACCGCCGACCACGTTGATCACGGTGATGATCAACCCGGCCACCGCATCGCCACGGACGAATTTCGACGCCCCGTCCATCGCCCCGAAGAACGAGCTTTCCTCCTCCAGCACGCGGCGGCGTTCGCGAGCCTGCTCCTCGTTGATGATGCCGGCCCCCAGATCGGCGTCGATCGCCATCTGCTTGCCCGGCATCGCGTCCAGCGAGAACCGCGCCGCGACTTCGGCGATGCGGGTGGAGCCCTTGGTGATCACCACGAAGTTGATGATCACCAGGATCGCGAAGATCACGATCCCGATGATGAAATCCCCCCCCACGATAAAGCGAGAGAACCCTTCGATCACCTTGCCCGCCGCCTCGGAGCCCTCATGTCCGCGACTCAGGATCAGCCGGGTCGAGGATACATTGAGCGCGAGCCGCAGCATGGTTACGACCAGCAGCACCGTGGGAAAGGAGTTGAACTCCAGCGGCGTCGGGATCCACAGCGCCACCATCAGGATCAGCACCGCCAGCGACAAGGAAATCGCCAGCCCGAAGTCCAAAAGGAAGGGAGGCATCGGAATGAACAGCATCCCGAGGATCATCATCACCCCGACCGCGAACCCCACATCGCGGTTCGCCATGCCAAGGCGCGACCACACCCCGACAACGGATTTCGGCACGGTGATATCCCTTGCGCTCATCTGCCCCTCAATTCACGATCCGGCAATCCGGCAACACAGGCCGGATCGGATAAGCCGAATAAATCGAAAACCGCGCCTCTTCGGTCTGCCGCCCACCGCTCCAGAACACCGGCGGCTGCGGCACGACGGGCGGCTCCGGCGTCTCGGCACGCGCCGTCGCAAATAGGGCCGACCCGCGCGCCAATGCCAGAAGCCGGCCCAGTTCGGCGTTGACCACCGCCTGATTGCGCCGAAGAGACGCCAGATAAGAGGTCTGATAGGTTTCGGTGGCAGAGTGATATCGCCCCGCTGCCGCCCACCAATCGCCAGTCTCGCGATAGAGGCCGCTCAGATAACGCGCGGCGTAATCGACATTCGCCAGAGGTTCGAACGCCAGATCGAGCGTGTCGAAATGCGCCCCATGCCAGCGCTGGTTCACCTGCATGCACCCCACGTCGATCGAGGTAACGCCCGCGGCCTGCTTGCCCCGAACCCAGGCCATCGCTTCGGCGCGGGTGGCGAAAAAGGCACCTTCGCCCTCGGCATTGACGGTCCAGGGCCAGACCGTCAGCCCACCCTTGCCGCGACGCCCGGCCTCCTGCACGCCGATCGCCAGCAACAGGTTGTCGGGAATGCCGTACCGCGCCTGCGCATCCAGAATGGCCGCAACGCAATCGGCGCCGGTCCGTACCGGTGCCGCCGGAACGACCGCCTCCTGCGCGGGCGCCGGTCGCACGACCGGCGCGTAAAATCCCGCGAAGAATTCCGCCCGCGCCGGACCGCAGATCGCCACCGCCGACAGAAACACCCTGGCCCCGGCCAGAGCAAGCCGCCCGCCCCCCATCTCAGCCGCCACCACTGACGATCAGATCGAACACCTGATTCGACAGCCGCGTCAGCGTTCCGTAGATGAACGGCAGCGTCAGGGCCAAGGCCAGAAAGATCGCCACGATCTTCGGCACGAAGGTCAGCGTCATTTCCTGAATCTGGGTCAGCGCCTGCACGAAGGAAACGATCAACCCGACCAGCAGCGCCACCGCCATCACCGGTGCCGAGGCCAGCAGCACCGAATTGAGCGTCAGCCGGATGATCTCGTATGTGCTGACCGTATCCAATCGGCGTCCCCCCGGGGCGAGACGGGCAAGGCGCCCGCGTCAGATCGACATGTTGATGATGTCTTTGTAGGCGTCGACCAGCTTGTCGCGCAGTGCCACCGAAACGCGCACCGTGCTTTCCATCGCCATTGTCGCCTCAACCGCCTGCTGCATCCCGATCTTGTCAGTCATGCTGGCCTGCGCCGTGACGTCGCCATAGCGCACGGACTCCACCGCCCCTTCGGCAGCCTTGCGGATCATATCGCCGAAACTTGGCCCCTGATCGGGTTCAGCGGCCGCCACGCCAAGGCCCTTGGACTTGCCATAGGCCGCTTCTGCGATCAGGTCGGGGCGGATGCTGGAGAGCTCAGCCATAAGTCAGGTCCTATTCGATAAGATCAATCAGCTCGCTACGCATCTGCTTGGCGTTTTCGAGCATGGTCAGATTGGCCTCATAACTGCGCGAGGCCTCGCGCATGTTGCTCATCTCGATCAGCGGATTCACATTCGGCAACTTCACATATCCGTTTTCGTCCGCCGCCGGGTGCGCCGGATCGAACCGCAACGAGAATTCCCCCATGTCACGGGTGATATCGCTGACCTCGACCAGCGCTGCACCGGTCGCCTCGTCCGTCATCTCGCCGAAACTGATCACCTTGCGACGATAGGGCTCCTTTCCCGGATCGGTCGCGGTGGTGGCAGAGTTGGCGACGTTTTCCGATACAACGCGCAACCGCGCGCCCTGGACCCGCATACCGCTGGACGCGATTTTCACGATGGAGGACAGCGCATCCATGACCTTACCCCCTAGCGATTGCCGGCGACGCTGAGAACCATCTCATGCGCCTTGCGATACAAGTTCGAGGCCAGGCGATACTGGCTTTGGGTGTTGGTCGCCTCGAGCACCTGTTCTTCCATGACGACCGTATTGCCTGAAATCGTCGACCCCCATCCGGCTTCGACCTGCGAAACCTCAGCTTCGGGCGAAATCGGTGAAAATCCGGCGGCATCGAGATAGGAGTCAAAGCTTTGCACTTCGCGCAGACGGTAACCGGCGACATCGGCGTTCGCGATATTCTCGGAAACCGCGCGCTGCTTGTCCGACAACCACTGCAGACGACGCGAGGCGAGCTGAAACAGGTTGAGGGATTCGAAATTCATCATGGACTCCGGATCAGTTCTTGGTGACTATAGCAACAGAGACAAAGATTAACAGGCCTATTCTTGTGACTACGGCATTTTCAGACCTGAGACAAAAGATTTCAGCCCTGGAACCGACAAGAATTTCGGGGCACGTTCAATCCGTTGTCGGACTGACCTTGCAGGTCGCCGGATTGCAGCGCGCTGCAGGCCTTGGGCAACGTTGCCGCGTGCTCGGCCAGCATGGCACCGTGACCGGCGAGATTGTCGGCGCCGGCGACAGCGGGTTGCAACTATTACCCTTCGGCACCTGGGACGGGATCGCGGTCGGCGACCGGGTCGAGCTGATCCAGTCGGATGACGTCATTCGCCCCGATGAGAGCTGGATCGGCACGGTGATCGACGCGCTTGGCCGGCCACTGTCTCCGGCGCCGCAATTTCGCCACGGCAACCGGCGCGCGCGGGGCCGCAACAGCCCACCGCCGGCCTATGACCGCCGCCGGGTCGGGGCCAAGCTGGAAACCCGGGTCAAGTGCATCGACCTGTTCACTCCGATCTGCCGAGGCCAGCGCATGGGGGTTTTCGCCGGTTCCGGCGTGGGCAAATCCACCCTCATGGCGATGCTGGCCCGCAACACAGATGCCGAGATCATCGTCATTGGCCTGGTCGGCGAACGCGGCCGCGAGGTGCAGGACTTCATCGAGGAGGACCTCGGCCCCGAGGGCATGGCGCGCTCGATCGTTGTGGTCGCAACAGGAGACGAGGCGCCGTTGCTGCGCCGTCAGGCCGCCTGGACCGCAACCGCCGTGGCCGAACATTTCCGAACCGAGGGCAAGCAGGTGCTGCTGATGATGGACAGCGTCACCCGCTTTGCCATGGCTCAGCGCGAAATCGGCCTGTCGAGCGGCGAGCCCCCCACTACGCGGGGCTATCCGCCGACGGTATTTTCCGAACTGCCGCACCTGCTGGAACGCGCGGGCCCTGGCCGCGAAGGCGAAGGCGATATCACCGGCATCTATACGGTTCTGGTCGACGGCGACGACATGAACGAACCGATCGCCGATGCCGTGCGCGGAATCCTCGACGGGCATATCGTACTGGACCGGCGCATCGCCGAACAGAACCGCTACCCCGCGATCAACGTGCAGAAGTCGATTTCGCGCATGCTGCCCGGCTGCCATAGCAGCGAGGAATTCACCATCATGCAGGCGGCTCGGCGCGCCCTGGCCCGCTATGCCGACATGGAAGAGCTGATCCGCGTCGGAGCCTACAAACCCGGATCGGATCCGGAGACCGATGCCGCGATCCGCCTGTTCCGAAGCCTCGACGACTTTCTGGCGCAAAAGAGGGACGACACCCTGCGCGCCGAACAGAGCTTTGCCGAAGTCTATCGCATGTTGCTGGAAGCCGGGATCGAAGTCGCCCTGCCATCTTCCGGAGGCAAGTGAAGCCCGCCTCAACGCGGCTCAGGCAACAGCCACCCGGGCACGGAACCATGTGCCCGATCGCAGGCACCTGAGGCGGCCGCCAGGGGTTGCCCCCTGACGGCCAAGACCCGTTTACCGGAACAGGCTCAGGATGTTTTGCGGCGACTGGTTCGCGATCGACAGCGATTGCGTCGCGAGCTGCTGCTGCACTTGATAGGCCTGCAGACGCGCGGCTTCTTCTTCCATGTTCGCATCGACCATGGCGCTGACACCCGAGTCCAGCGTGTCGGTCAACGACGACAAGAAGTTCTGCTGACCGTCAAGCGTATCCTCGACAACGCCCAGGCTGGTCGCTGCGGTGATGGAATCGGCCAAAGCACTTTCAGCCGTCGCCAGATCGGCCGTCAGATCGGTCGAAGAGGTCAGGTCGATGCCTTCCAGAGTCGTCTTGATCGCCGACAGATCGACCTTGTTGAAGGAGATCGTGGTGGTCGCGAAGCTGCCCGAGGAGCGGCTGATACCGGTCACGACAGTGACGGCATCCGTCGAGGTCACGAGATCGTCACCATTGAAGGTCGACTGATCGATCGCCGCACCGATTTGAGACACCAGCGCGTCGAGCTCGGATTGAACATCGGCCAGATCAATGCCGTTGCCTTGGGCGAACGCCACACGCTCGGCGAACTTCTCGGTCAGGTCAGAGACGGTTTCGGCCCCAAGACGCGCGGTCGAAACCGAGTTCTTGGTCGAGGTCAGGCCCTCGTTGATGGCGCCGAACATGCCGCTGTCGCCGGACATCGTCTGCGAAATGGCAAAATAGGCCGCATTGTCCTTGCCCGAGCTGATCGCCAGACCGCTGGAGACGCGGTTCTGGGTGCTTTCCAGACCCTTGTTGATCTGGTTCAGGGTAGCCAGGGCGACGGTTGCGGAGCTATTGTTGAGAATGGACGACATTTAATGCTCTCCTCAGTTCTCGTTTTTTGAGTCCAGTCTTCTGACTGTGATCTGGTTCGTAAACCAGTACCGAAGATATTAACCCCGCGATTAAAGCGGGGTTTACGTTTTGCCGGCTTCAGGAAACTGTGATCAAAATTCCCGGTCGATCCGCAATCGCCCGCCCGGCTGCGCTGCGATTTTCTGCCCCGATTTTCCATAAAGCCCGTTAAGCCCGCTGCGCTCGGTCGCCTTCTTGATCTCGCGCACGATGCTGCCCGCGGCGCGCGCCATACGCTGCAACAATGCCCCGTCCTCGCTGACCACCTGCTGCAATTCGGTCAATTTGGCGGGCAACCCATGCTGCTGCGCGACCTCTCCGGCCAGGAAGGGCTCAACCAGCGGCACCCGCAACTCCAGCCATTTCAGCAACGCCGATTTCGGCTCGAACAACTCACCGACCCGCTGAAGTCGACCGGCACGGATGGCAGCGATTTCCTCGTTCAACAGCTCGATCGCCTCCACCACCTTCAGAGTGAAGGCTTCGATATTGGCCTCATCCTCCACAGTCAGCACCCGGCTGCCGGCGTCGTTTGCCGCCCGGCGCGCCTCAGCCCGCTGCCCGATCCTGAATTTGCGCGGTTCCCGCATGTCGCCCCTCCTGCGCCCGATATCGCTCACGCCGCGCTCAACGGCGATAGGCCGCCAGCATCCGCCCGATACTATCGCTCATCCCCAGGCCTCCGCGCTCGGCCAGTTGCTGCGCCATCGCCTCGGACAGGAAGGATCGCCACATCTCGGCCCCCTGCCCCCCCGAGGCCGGACCATACTCCACCGTCGACATCATCTGATCCACGAACTGGCTCAGGAAGACTGTCTCGAATTTCTTCGCCACTTCGGCATCCTCGGCCGTGGGCTGGGGCTGAGGCCGTACAGCATCACCGGCCTGCATCGCGACCAGAGCGGAAACAGAAGACAGATCAACCATCAGATAATCTCCAGATCGGCATGCAACGCACCCGAGGCCTTGATCGCCTCGAGGATCGAAATCGTCTGCCGCGCACCAACACCGATGGCGTTCAGGCCATCGACCAAATCCTGCAGACTGACATCGCCCTCGAGGATGGTAAATTTGCTATCCCGTTCCTCGACGTCGATATTGGTCTCGGGCACCACCACGGCAGTACCGCCGATACTGATCGGATTGGGCTGGCTGACATTATAGCGCTCCCGCACCCGCACCGTCAGCCCACCTTGGCTGATCGCCACCTGACCGATACGGACATTGGCGCCGATCACGATGGTCCCGGATTTTTCATCCACGACAACGCGGGCCACGGTATCGGGCTGCACCGTCAGATTTTCGATCGCCGCGATGGTTTCGGCGACATCCCCCTTTCCGGGGACGCGCACCTCGACCGTGGCAGGGTCAAGCGCCCGGGCCGAGCCACCGCCAAGCGTCATGTTGATCACATCCTCGATCCGCGCCGCGGTGGTGAAATCCGGCACCCGGAGCGAAATCCGGAAACTGTCGAGCTGACGCAGTTCGAAATTCACCTCGCGCTCGACAATGGCGCCATTGTCGATCCTGGCGATGGTAGGCACGCCTTCGACCACGCTGGCGGCATTGCCCTGCGCCATGAAGCCCGAAACCGCGACAGGCCCCTGCGCCACCGCATAGACCTCTCCGTCGGCGCCAGACAGCGGCGTGACCAGCAAGGTGCCTCCGCGCAGGCTGGTGGCATCCCCCAGCGACGAAACCACCACGTCAATCGGCGCGCCACGCCGGGCGAAAGGCGGCAATTTGGCCGTCACCATCACCGCAGCGGTGTTCTTGGTCTTCAGCAGGTCGCCATCCAGATTGGCGACCCCTAGCCGTTCCAGCATACCCTTGACGGCTTCGCGGGTGAACGGGCTGTTGGTCATCTTGTCACCCGAGCCATGCAGCCCGACCACCAGACCGTAGCCGATCAGATGGTTTTCGCGCACGCCCTCGAAGCTGGCGATATCCTTGATCCGCACCTCGGCCCGGGCCACCGGCGCCAGCGAAATCGCAAGCAGCACGGCCAGCACGACGCGCAGCCGACACCAAGCAGCCGCAGCCGTCGCCTTAAACACCCTTCTCGGCCTGCCTGCAGACATGGAATTCACCTCTGACTTCTCTCATGAAACTAGCAATTTGTTTTTGCCAAGTCCATATACAGCGCAAACTAATCATGCCTGTGGACAACTTTATCATTGAACTGGCCATCTTTCCTTGCTAGCGATTAAGAATAGTTATGCATTATGGCGGGAACGGAGGTGTTCATGCGCGCCTATGTTTTCGAACCACGTGAAAAGCGGCAGATGGCGCTGAGCAACGAGCTCGAGAACGCGGGCATCGAGCCACATTTCGTTGACGAGGACTTCTTCGAAACCGGCCTCGCTCCGCTGACACAGCCAGGACATGAAACCCGCGCGATCCTGATCGGCGAATCTCCGAACATCCACGACCAGATCCGCGCCATCCGCCGCGCCGGCTGTGAAAATCCGGTGATCGTGCTGCGCGACTTCCGCAATTCCCAGGATACCTCGGCGGCCCTTGATCGCGGCGCGGACGACGTCATCGTCAGCCCGATCAAGGGAAGCGAGGTGGCTTCACGCATCAATTCCATCGTCCGCCGCTTTCACGGGCATGCCGCCGAAAGCGTCGAGGTTGGGGAATTGGTCGCATTCTTCGACGGTCGCGACCCCATCGTCTCGGGCGCGCGCATCAAGCTGTCAAAGCGCGAACATTCTATCTTCCAGCACTTGGCGCTGAATTCGAACAAGGTGATTTCGAAGAACGCCATCTATGATGCCGTTTACGGGATGAGCCCCGATCAACCCTTCGACAAGGTGATCGACGTCTATATCTGCAAGCTGCGCAAGAAAATCGCCGCCGCCGCCGCCAGCGGCGCGCAATATATCGAGACAGTGCATGGCCGCGGCTACAAACTGAGCGCACCGGAACAGCTTGAACTGCCCGTGCCCGAGATCCAGCCCGCCCCGCGGGCGGGACATGGCGCCAGCTATCAGGCACGCGCCTGATCTCTACCGCAGTAGCTAGACCGGACTAAGTCATCCGGGCCCTGCCATCAGAGATAATTCAACAGAGACAACTGCGACAGCTTGGCAGTGACCGAATAGCTCGCATCGAGCTGGTATTCGAGGTTCTTCACCCGTGTGGAGGCTTCATAGGGGTCGACGCTTTCGTAATCCGAGATCTGGGTCTTCTGGACCAGTGCCAGATCGGTCAGCCGCGTCTGCGCATTCTCGGCCACCTGCTGGTTGAAACCGATGCCGGCTGAAATCTCCAGCATCCCCTCGACACCATTGCTAAGCGCAGCGCTTGCCGCCCCCATCCAGATGGCATAGGCCCCTTCATCCTCGATCGCGCCGACATCCACCGAGGCCAACATCGCCAACCCCTTGATCACGTCCCGGATCCCCTGGTCATTGGCCTGAACCCCGTAATCCAGCGCCTGCCCCTCGCCGATCCGGGCAGTGACCCGGGGGGCCGGAGCACCATCTTTGGCCAGCGCCGGCGCCCCACGATAAAAGGTGCCCTCGAAGCTCTGCGCCGTCTCCCCGGAGGTCGAGGCGAATACCGCGTCAATCTGCGCCAGCATATCCTCCGCCTCGCCGGCAGAAGCGGGCCCACTGCCGACGATATCGGCCAGAACCTGCGATGGCGATGTCCCCGTCGCCTCGTTGACGTCACTCCAGCGCGTCAACGGCTCCTGATCACTGTTGACCCCCGAGAACAGATAATCGCCGTTGTAGCTGATGTTCAGCGTCGCGATGATGCTTTCCAGCGCTGCGCGTGCCTCGTTTCGCAGTTCGCTGACCCCACTTGTGGGACGCGAAGAATTGACGATCGCAGTCTGCAACACACTGTCCGCACTCGTGCGCGCCGCGTCCACCGAGGTCAGCATCGCCTCAAGCTTGCCGTCCAGGGTCTTGTTGGCGGTCATGTAAGCCTCGGTATTCTCGAAGCTGGCGCGCAAGCTCGTCAGGGTTGCGGCACTCGCCCCGAGCGATCGGTAGATATCCGACTTGAACCCGGTGGAAAGCTCTTCGCCAGCAGTCGCCAGGGCCTTGGTGGCCGAAGACACGAAGCTTCGATTCAGCAGATTGAATTGCAATGACGATACCCGGCCGATATTCCAGCTCATGTTCTACCCTCAGACTGCGGCCAACAGCGCATCGAGCATATCGCCCACCGCCGTCAGAACTTTGGAATTCGCAGCATAGCTCTGCTCGATCAGCATGAGCTGCTGCAACTCGTCATCGATGTTGACGCCCTCGACATTGGCACGCGACGCCTGCACCAGATCCGCCGCCGATGCCGCGGCGCTATAGCTGCTTTCGGCGCGCGAACTGGTCAGCGCCTGGGCAGTCACCAGTTCTCCGGCGAAATCGGCCAACGAAATCGAAGCGCTGAGCCCGGTCGCAGGATCGGCACCGACCTTGACCTTCAGCCCGTCGATATAGGCCTGCACCTGAGTTGCGTCGGCGACGGCCCCTTCTTCGGCAACCCCCATGCCATCACGGATACGCCAGATCTCGGCCCTGCCAGCATGTGACACGGCCTCATTCACCGAGATCCGCGCAGAGAGCCCATCAAGCGTGCCCCCCTCAAAAGCGCCGCCATTGTCAGTGAAAAGCCCCGCCCCGCCAGAGGCGACAGAGGCATCAACTGACTGGAACGTCTCGATCAACCCACGCGCATATTCATCCAACTGAAGCCGGAACTGCGGCAGGATATCGTTCTTCAGTTCGGCGAAGCCAACCAGGCTGCCTTCCTCGATCCCACGCACGCCATCCTTGTTCGGGGTGATCTCGGTCTCTCCAGCGTAGATATTGCCATCGCCGGAGCTGTAGGTCACGTCGCGGACCTGAGTTCCTTCCAGCAACGCGACGCCACCGGACGTGTAGAGGCTGACGGTACGGTCCGAATTATGCGTGATGCGCACACCGACGATACCGGACACCTGATCCAGAAGCGCATCCATCTGATCGCTCAGATTAGCAGCCTCGGCCGTGCCGCTCTCGACTTTCCCAACCTTCGCGTTCAGCTCCGACAGATCGTAAAGCGCCTGATTCAGATCCGCGACCTCATAGCGGATTTCCATATCCACATCGCCGCCCACCTCGGCCAGCATGCCGCTGGTATCACGGATCGCCGCAGCCAGATCCTCGGCCGCATAAACCGCCGCCGATTGCGCCTCGGTCGAGGAGGGCATGTTGACCAGCGTCGTCAAGGCCGTGTTGAAATCGGAAAACTTGTCCGGCAGCGACAGCCCATCCCCGGGCTTCCCCAGATAGGTCGAATAGGTTTCAAGCGCCTCATAGATCGCCTGCTGATGCGCCGCCTTGCTGCCTTCCGAACGCGACATACGCACCAGCGCATCGTCGACGTCGCGGGCGATCTGCCCCACCCCGACACCACCACTGCCGGTGGACACCAGGATCGCGTCGCGGCGCACATAATTTTCGTTCATCGCATTCGCGATGTTCTCGGATGCGACCCGGGCCTGGACCTGAGTTGCCGCCAGCCCGCTGGAGGCCGCGTTCAATGCCGCTGAAAGGCTCATGTTTTACCCCCTGAACGCCAAGCGATCTTAGCGTTTGAGCTGGGCGGTGGTTTCCATCATGTTGTCGACCGTCGTGATGATCTGGGCATTGGTCGAAAAGGCGCGCTGCGCCACGATCAAATCCGTCATCTCCTCGGCGATATCGACATTCGACCCCTCCAGCGACCTCGACGCGATGGTGCCCAGCGACCCGGACCCAGCCTCGAGCGCCATGAAGTTGCCGGCATCCTTCGACAGCTCGTAAGCGTTGCCATCCGATTGCTTGAGGCCGTTCACATTCGCGACCGTTCCGACCGGAATCTGATAGAGCGCCCGCCGCACCCCGTTGTCAAAAACCCCGTAGAGCGTGCCATCTTCGTCGATTTCGGTTCGGCTCAATTCCCCCACGCTGGAGCCATCGCGATCAAAGGACTGATTAAAGTCCCCTGCGAACTGGGTGAGGCCGCCAAAACTTCCCGGAGCACCGAAGGAAACCGTCAGCTCCTGCGGCGTTGACCCGTTGTCGAGCGTGAGCGTTGCAACGCCGGTTGCGGTGTCGAAGGAGAAGGCCGCGGGAGCAACCGCGACGGAGGTCACATCCGAATAGGACACCGGCGTCCCGGCCAGGCTGCCAGCATCGGAATAATCTATGGTGACCGATCCGAGTTCAGCACCTTCATTGTCTCGAACCGTCACAGTCCACTGATTTTCAGTTGACGTCGGCTGCCAGGAGAAATTCAACCGCTCGGACTTTCCCAGCGCGGTGAAATATTCCGTCGAAGAACTGAAAGCCGATCCCGGGTCGGCCAGGCCAGTGTCCTGCGCCGGCAGGTTACCCGAGATCGTCACCGCAGTCGTGGCCGCCGCCGACAGCGAAATATTGGAAACGTTTACCGTCTCCATATCGCCAAAGGAGGCGCGATCCACATCCCCCAGCTCACCATTCAGATCATAGGGGTAACCGGCCAGGTAATACCCCGCCTTGTTCACCAGGTTGCCATCTTCGTCCGCCAAAAACGACCCCGCCCGGGTCAGCAGGTAATTGGTGGAGAGCGTTTCGTTCGGCCCCGCCGACACCACGAAGAAACCATCACCGCTGATCGCAAGATCGGTGTAGGAATCCGTTGGCAGCAGCCCGCCGGCAAGATCAATCTTGGACACATCCACCGCTGAGACCGAAAGCACCGAGGACGAGCTGCTGCCCGATGCCGATGAGGTCACGAACTGCGAAAAGCCGCGCTTGTAGCCGATTGTATTCGCGTTCGCGATATTCTCGGAGATCTTGCCAACAGCCTGAGAATTCGCCTTCAGACCGCTGACACCCGTTTGCAATGCGCTGGAAATGCTCATCTGACCGCCGCCTATTATTCTTGTGATGGAGTGTTTTCTTCAAGAAATACACAAGGGGCTTTTAAGGCGGGTTAAAGAACAGAGAAAAACGCAAGATCTGGAAGGGATTGCCGCCCCAACCACCAATTCGGACAGGGGCCCCAGCATCAGGTGGCCCGCGCCGGATCACAACCCACTGTCACGGAGCCGGCCCAGAGCACGATCAAGGCTCTCCAGCCGGTTCGATGCGCTCCCCTCGCTCAGCGGCAGGATCGGCGCCGGCGCTTCGACCAGGCTCTGGGCGATTTCGATCCAGCCCTCGGAACTGGTCAGATCGGGAAATGCCGCGACCACCTCGGCGGCAACAGCTTCATTCCCGGCCTTGCGCGCAGCCAACAGCAGATAAGAGGCATCGCGCGCGGCGAATTGATCGGGGAAGCCGGACCACAGGCGACGATAGAACAGCATAGCTTCAATCCAATCGCCGCTTTTCCACAGGGCCAGGGCGACATCCCGCAAATTCTGCGCATCCGGGGCCGCCACATGCGTCCGCAGAACCTCGTCAGACTTCCCCATATCGGCCAGCACCTGCGATTTCAGCCGGTTCACCTGTTGGCGCAGGGCCGGGTCCTCGAAGGCCTCGATATGATCGAGCTCTGCCAGAGCCTCATCCATCAGACCGCCACGCGCCAGCGCCTGCGCCAGCTTGAGCCGCAGCCGGACCATCCGAACGACCGGCACCGGCTGGCCGGCAAACCCATCCAATTCTTCCAACAGCGCCAGCGCGCGACGGTATTCCAGCGCCGCCAGATCGGTGCCACCGATCTCCAGCGCGCGATCTGCCAACACTTCAGTATATTTGGCGAAATCCGGGAAATATCGGTACAGCGGCACAAGCTGCAGATGCACGGTCAACCATTGCGCAAGGGGAAGCTGCCCCTCAGCGCCGCGCCGATAGACCTGCCCCATGTCTTCCGAAGCCCGGGCCGCCGCCCAAGTGGCCTCGGGCGTCCCGGGGAAGCGCGACATAAGCTGCCCCAACACCCCAAGCGCCTCGATATTGCTACCCGACTGGGAATAAACCTCTGCCAATGCCTTCAGAAGCTGCAGCTCATAGACATCGCCGCGCCAGGCATCGGCGCCATGCTCAAGCACGTCCCGCGCCGCCAGCAAAGCACCACGCCCGCCATTCTCCAAAGCCATATCTGCCAATGCCAGCCGCCCGCGCGCCGCATAGCGATCCCACCCTCTCGACGCCTCGAAAAAGGCCTCGAGCGCCGTACTGGCCTGGTCGGTCACCTCGGCCGACCGTCCGCGCAGGAAGTACCCCACCGGAGCCGAGGACAGATCGGGCAACGCCTCGACCATCTCCAGAAGCTCGGCGACGACATCATTTGCGCCCGCCTCGATCGCAGCCTCTGTCACGCTGGCCAGCACCCCACGCCGCAACGCCCGCGGCTGGCGCGCCATGGCGCCGGGCACACCGTCCAGATTGTCCCGCAACATCTGCGCGTCCCCCGCGGCGATGGCCTGCAACACCAGCCAAAGCGACCGATCCTGCCGCCCGGGTTCCGACAGCGGGGACCCGGACAAATCGGGGGCGACATCGCCCGCCAGCAGACGAACCGCGTCCGACATCGCCCGCCAGCGCCGACGATCACGCGCCACCTCTGGAGTGACCCCGTCGAGGATCGACCGCGCTTCTGGCAGCAGCATCTGCGCCAGAAACAATTCGGCCATGTCCAGAAACACACCGGGGCGCTCCGGCCCGTGGGCAACGCTCAGCGCCTGAATGCGTCCGGCCAGATCAGGCTGGAATCGTGCCTGCGGCCAGCGCTCCAGAACCATCGCCGCCGCCGCCCCCTGCCCCAGCTCTGGGCGCACCACGGGAGCACCATCCGACGGCGTCCCCCGCGCGGCCCCGGAGGCCAGAGCGAAACCGCTGCGACCGCCGAGCCCCAGACCGGCCAGCAGCATCGCCAAAACTGTCATCGGCCTTTTCATGCCCACCCGAAACTGTCCTTGTAGGTGACCTTTCAAACGGCAATTATATCTTGCCTTAATTCTTATATTGATGGATAGTTTAGCACGCAACAACGTGAATTGCACCGAATTCCTTCATATTGTTCTTGTTACGACATGCCAGGGGGGCAGCGCGCAGATGGGCAATGCAAATTATGTCTCGCTCTCGCTTGCCACCGCGCTTGAACGCAGCATGGATCTGGCCGCGCACAATATGGCGAACGCCTCCACTGCCGGATACAAGGCAACGCAGGCACTGTTCGAGGCCGTCGAACCCGATGGCAACACCGACACCACCGCGATCAGCTATGTCCAGGACCGCGGGACCTATACCGATGCCAGCCAGGGGGCGCTGATCGCCACCGGCAACCCTCTCGACATCGCACTAACCGGCCCCGGCTGGTTTTCCTTTCAGGCCGAGGGCGACATCACCGCCTATGGCCGCGACGGCCGACTGACGATGAACAGCGAAGGCCAACTCGCCACGCTGAGCGGCGCGCCGATCCTGAACGCCAGCGGCAATCCGATCACCCTGCCCAACGACCTTGGACAGGAAATCATCTTCACCCAGGACGGTACCATCACCGATCTCAACGGCACGGCGCTTGGACAGATCGGTATCTTTCGCCTGCCGGACGTGAATCAGCTCGTTCCCATGGGCAATGGCCTGTTCCAGTCAGACGACAGCCTGGGCAATGTCGAACTGGACCGCGAAACCCAGCTTTCGCAGGGCTTCATCGAACAAAGCAACGTGCAGCCGATCATCGAGATGACCCGGCTGATGGACATTCAGCGTGCCTATGAGCGCGCCTCGAAACTCATGACGGAATCCAACGACCAGACCCGGCAGGCGATTCAACGCCTTGGCAATGTGGTCTGACCCGTCGGGCAGGCAAGGAAAGGGCAGGACATGAAAGCACTCGGGATCGCGGCGACGGGGATGCTAGCGCAGCAGACCAATGTGGACGTCATCGCCAACAACATCGCCAACGCCAATACCACCGGCTTCAAGAGCGGTCGCGCCGCATTCCAGGATCTGATCTATCAATCGGTCCATTCCGAGGGCGCGCTGACCTCGACCGAGGGCACCGCACGCCCCATCGGCATGAACGTGGGCCTGGGCGTGCAAAGCGTCGGCGTCGTGCGGCTCGGTTCCCAAGGCGGGCTGTCGCAGACCGAAAACGAGCTCGACCTCGCCATCGAGGGCAAGGGGTTCTTTGTGATCAACCGTCCCGACGGCACCCAGGCCTACACTCGTGCAGGCAGTTTCCAGCTCAGTTCAGAAGGGCAGATCGTCACCCTCGACGGCTATGAGATCGACCCCGGCGTCACCATCCCCGACAACACCACCCAGGTCGAGATCAACAGCGAAGGCGTGGTGATGGCCTATGTCGACAACGACCCCACCCCGGTGGAACTGGGACAGCTTACCATGGCCATCTTCCTGAACGAGGCCGGGATGAAACCCATCGGCAACAACATGCTCGAAGAAACCACCGCCTCGGGAGAGCCGACCCTGACCACCCCCGGCGACGTCGGTGTCGGCATCATCCGGCAAGGTTATCTGGAAAACTCCAACGTCAACATCATCCAACAGATCACGGATCTGATCTCGGCCCAGCGCGCTTACGAGATGAACTCGAAGGCGATCGAAACCGCCGACGAGATGCTATCCACCGCCAACCAGATCAAGTAACGTCGATGCCCCGCCCCGCCGCCCTCCTTCCCAAGCCGATCCGTTGCCTGCTGGGCCTCGCCGCGATCGCTCTGGCCGCCGCAGCGCCGACACGGCCGGCCACCGCCGCCCCGGTCACCGACCTGGTCGCCGAACGCGCAACGCAAGACTATGGGCCCGGGCTGCCCGATCAGGGGTATTTCAAGGTCCGGCTGGCAGAAGGGCTGACCCGCGAGGGCGAGTTGATCCGCGAATTCTGGATCGACAAGGACACCGGCCAGTTCATCGCCAATGTCGTCACCGACACCGGAGAGGTCCGGCGGGTCTGGGGGCTTGCCACCCTGACCGTGCCGGTTCCGGTGCCTGTACGCCGGATCATGCCCGACAGCATCGTGCAGCCCGAAGACATCGAGACGGTGGAACTGCCTTGGACACGGGTCAATGCCTATGCCGTCACCGAAGAGGCCGGACTGGTCGGAATGCAGGTGCGCCGCATGCTCAGCCCCGGCAGGCCGGTGCAGCTCCAGTCGGTCATGCCGCCGATCATCATCGCCCGCGGCGACCGGGTGACAATCCAGCTTGTCCACAAGGGGATGCAGCTGTCCGCCGCCGGCAAGGCGATCTCAGACGCCCATCTCGGGCAGGAAGTGCGGGTCGTCAATCTCAGCAGCAACAAGACCATCGTGGGCGTGGCCCGCGGCGACGGCTTAGTGGAGGCCAGCTTTTGACCCGTACCAGTGACACCGCCCGCCAGTCCCTGCCACGACTGGGCCTTGCCACCCTGGCGGCCCTGCTGTCGCTGTCAGCTTGCAACCAATACACCAAACACCGCGACCCCAAGCTGAGCGATGTGGTGCTTGATGGCGAGACCCTGCCCGAGGTCAACCGGATCAGCGTGCCGATGCCGGCCTCCGAACCCATGCTGCCGCCGAAACGGGCCGAGGCCTCCGGCCTCTGGGGCAAGAACACCCGCAGCTTCTTCGGCGACCGCCGGGCACAGGCGGTGGGCGATCTGCTGACCGTGGTGATCGACATCGACGACGAGGCCCAGCTCAAGAACGCATCCGAACGGTCCCGGACCAACGGCACTAGCGCATCAAAGCCCACGTTCTTCGGCTATGGCAGCCAGATCGACAAAATCCTGCCCGGGGTCGACCCGAACGACCTGCCCACCGGCGACAATATCATCGACCTCTCCTCCACCGCCTCAAGCGCCGGCGAGGGGACGATCAAGCGCAACGAGAGTATCCAGCTCAAGGTCGCGGCGATGATCGTGAAGGAATTGCCGAATGGCAATTTCGTCATTGGCGGTCGGCAGGAGGTGAAGGTGAATTACGAGCTGCGCGAATTGCGCGTCGCTGGCGTGATCCGCCCGGTCGACATCAATATCGACAACACCATTTCCTATGATCAGATCGCCGAGGCGCGCATCGCCTACGGCGGGCGCGGCCAGCTGTCCCGCGTGCAGCAACCACGCTATGGCGAGGATATGCTGGACGTTGTCCTCCCCTACTGACCGGGCATGGGGCGCGTGAGGAAACTGCTCTTCCTGATCAGCCTGATCCTTGCGATGGCGGGGCTCGGCTTTGCGGCCGGTCGCCTCCTCTGGCCACGGGTCATGGCGCCCGGAGGCCCTGCCGCATCCGCCACAGCGCAACCGCCGCTGCTCTACAAGATGCCCTTGGGAAAATTCACCATCCAGGTCCTGCAACCGGACCGCATCCTCTATGTGCAGATCGACATGGATGCCCTGATCGCCGGCGCGGCCAACTTCGAACGCCTTGGCGATGCCAAGGGCCGCGCCCAGTTGCGGGACGCGACCATCCGAAGCGCCTCGGATCTGGCAGAAACCATGCTCTGGGTCTCACCGGGGGCAGAGGATACGCTGGACCAACAGGCGCTGGCCGATCAGATCGCGCGAAAGGTACACAACAGCTTTCCCTCGGTCCGCTCCGCACAGATCAACAACTTCACCACCCATACCACGCCGCGCCGGGACTGAAACGCCGCACATCGGTCAGCGGATTGCCATCACCGCCTCGGACGGAACGGTTTCGTCGCCACTGAGGGTGTAGAAAAGACCGCCGTTCGAGAACAGGACCTCATTCACCTGGGTCTTGCGGAAAGAATAGGCCTCAAGCGCGTTACCCTCGCTGTCGGCGGCACTCACCGCGATCCGGTAGGGACCATCCAGGACCGCTTCGCCAAGATCATCGGTCCCGTC
The DNA here is from genome assembly GCF_000429365.1 of Pseudodonghicola xiamenensis DSM 18339. GTDB lineage: Bacteria > Pseudomonadota > Alphaproteobacteria > Rhodobacterales > Rhodobacteraceae > Pseudodonghicola > Pseudodonghicola xiamenensis. The sequence goes on from NZ_AUBS01000002.1 coordinate 280,228, forward strand.
CCATCCGATCGAATGCAGCTCACCGGCCCCGGTCGGCAGATCGGAAATCGTACGCACCACGCGATCGAGCGAATCATAGACCTCGATCTTCACGCTGGCCGCCTCAGTGGGCAGAAGGTAATGGGCATCAGTGCCCCCCTTCTCGAGCATCGCGGTGCTGGAAGAGACCGTCACATCCCGGCCGATCATCTGCGCCCCCGACATCGCATTCAGCGCACTGAATTGCGACGACAGGGTTTCCAGGTTGCTGTTGGTCTTGACCGATTGCTCGACCTGACTGAGCTGGGCAAGCTGCGACACGAATGTCGTGCTGTCCATCGGCTCCATCGGATCCTGGTTCTGGATCTGGGCGGTCAGCAGTGTGAGAAAGCGGGTATAATCCGCAGACAGCGCCGAAAGCGATCCGGTGCTCCCCGATGCGGTCGCCGTCGCGGTGCCACTTGTGCCGGTTACAGTCGTCATCTTGTCCCCCGTCTCAGCTGTCAGGTCACGATATTCAGGCGTCCGCTGCCGATCAGATCGTCAGTCGGAACGCTTTCGCCGGAGGCGCCAGCCCCGGCGCCTTGCGGCGCAGCCACGGCCAGCGACGACGCGCGCCGCTGATCCGAACCCCGATGATCGGAGCCCTGCGAAAAGGATTGCAGATCAAGCCCGCCGCCGCCCAGATCGCCCAGCGCCTGCGAGAGCAGCTCCCGCCCCGACCGAAGTGCACTCAGAACCCCAGGGTTTTCCGCCCGGACGACAACATTCAGCTTGCCGTCCTCGGCGGTGGAAACATCCACCTCAAGCGCCCCCAGCCCACGCGGGTTCAGCTCGATGCGGGTATGCCCCTCAGACACTTCGGCAGCGCGCACCTGATCCGCCAGAACCGCGGCAAAGCGGGGCGGATCGACGGTTTTTGCCGCCGGCACGGCGGCATCATCACCAGACACAACATCTGCCCCACCGAAAACCGCCTGCGGCAGTGCTGAAAGCACATCTGCTGCCGTCACCCCTCGCCGACGCGGCCCGATCGAGGCCACCGCCCCATTGCCGTCGGAACCGGCGGCAGCCGCAACGATCTGCCCCAGAAGCTCGACCGCCCCGGCATCGGCCCATCCCGCACGCCCAACGGGGCGGGACAAGATCATATCGCCCGGATCGCCCCCTTCGGCACCGGCCTCTGCGGCGCTCTCTGCCGCCAGCCCCTCGACAAACTCGCCCTCCGCCGCCGAAACCATCTCAGGGCCCACCACAGCAGGCATGCCATCCTCATCCACCGGCGCATCCGCAGCCACCAGCAGGCCCATGAACAGCCCGGATTGCCCAGAGACCGGTCCGACCTGTCCAGCAGCCTGACCATCCAGCAGCCCCGCCACCCCGGGCTGCGCCCTGAGCGCCCGCCCCACCAACGAGAGGGTCGAGCGGAACATATCCAGCGCGGCCGATGCGGTATCAGGTGTGATGTCGACCGCTCCAACAGAGGGCATTTCGGTCCCCCCACCGGCCCGCTCCAGCAGCGGGCCGAATATTTCCAAAAGGCCAACCGCAAGGTTTTCATCGAGGTCGTCAAGCGCATCGGCCAGATCAGAGGCCATATCCGCCACCTCTTCCACCGCATCCTCGGCGGCAAGGCCCTCGGCGTGCAGCGCCCTGCGCCCAAGCGTATTGAGAAGCTGCGACAGGCCGGCGCCCGGCCCCTCGGAGCCACCGCCGCCCATCTCAGACCCCTTTCCCGCCTCGGCGGCAAACAACTGCGCAAACAGCTCCGCCGCAGCACCGAGGCCACCCGCACGTGCGGCAACCTTTCCTGCACCGCCGGCTTGCACCGGCGCCAAGGAGGACATGGGAACAGCGTTATTCATCACGGCCTTCTATCTTCTATCCCAACCGAGCCGCGGTCACGCCGCGTGACAGCAGTTCGTATTTCAGGCGCAGCATGGCCCGTCTCTCGATCTGGCGCAGCCGGTCCCGGCTCACCCCCAGACGCTGGGCCAGCTCCTCGACCGTCGCGGGCACCGGGCGCAGGTTGCGGGCCAGCACGATCTCACGCTCGTCCTCGCCCAGCTTGCCCATCGCCTCGGCGATAACTCGGCGCAAACGGCCCATTCCCGAGGCGACAATCATCCGTTCCTCGGGCGTCGGTTCAGGCGAACGCATCGCCTCCAGCCCCTCAGCATCCGGGGCCTCCTCGTCCGGCAGCGCAATCATCCTGCCCCACCCCTGATTGTCTCTCCGCGCCTGCGGCGGAAAATCCACAACAGAAGCCAACCGTGCCGCGCCCCGGTTCACCGCATTCAGGATCCACCACTGCGCATAGGTCGAAAACCGCACGCCACGGGTCAGATCGAACCGCTCCGCCGCCCGGATCAACCCCACGATCCCCTCGGCGATCAGCTCTTCACGATCCGCGACCGGCCCACCCAGCCGCACCACGCAGGCATAGACCTGCCGGTTGTGCGACAGAATCACCCTTTCGAGCGCGCCGCGGTCACGGTCCTGCTGCCATCGCCGGATCAGCTCCCTCTCCTGATCGGACTCCAGCAACGGCGCCTGACGCGCGGCCGCATAAGAGATTGCCATGACCTGCCTCGCGAAAACGTGCCGTTTCGTTAACGCCACAAGATCACAGCAAGGTCAGCCTGCAAAGACTTAAGTGATTAACGCCGATTTAATCCGAGGAACGCACTGCGGACACAAAGCAAGAACAAGGACAATGCAACCATTATCCTTGCCCAAACAGGTCTGTTACGCGCGCATTTCGTCCTGGTAGCTGCGCCGGTCGATCTCCGTGGCGGCGCGACTGAAATCCCGAACCACCGGGCGAACCTCGACCCCCGCCAAGGCATCCATACGGATCAACGTCGAATGCCCGGTACTGGCCAGCTCCATCAGAAGGCGGCCCAGCTCTTGCCCCAGATCACTCCCCGAAAGCGCCTCGGCTTCGGCACTTTCCACCGGCTCGATCAACACCACCGCATCATGAGGGATATCAACCCCCAGCTCTTCGGCCAGCACATCGCCCAGAGACGCACCAGGCAGCAATTCGGTGTCTTCCATAAGGGCATGCGCCCTCGCCATCCCCGCGTGGGTAACCAGCGCGACGGTCGGGACAGTCAGCAAGGCCGAAAGCAGCTTGGCCAATGGCGACATATCCGCCGGAGCGCAGTATTCAACAGCCTCGCCCCAGATTTGTTCTAGCAACGTATCGTTCTGCACGGTCCGATCCCCCAAAATCTTGCCGCCCAATGCCACACATGCAGCATATTTTGTCTTCACTACTAGGAGAATGATTTGTTTGTAAACCTTGCACTAACCTTACTCCCCAGTCTTTGTGCCGCTCGCCACACTTACCTGTTCAATCCTGAGGCACCCGTCGACCTCCTTAAAACGCAACGCTCTGTGTCACATGAGGGCTTTCTACATCTATCCACAGATTGCCACCCTTCTACCACAGGTAGTCAACTACCCTAGAGCTAGAGGGTGAGGCAGGTTGCTAGATAAGATTTACATTTCGTTACTTGACTGACCGGCGCAGCAAGGGCCGCACCAAGCCTGGCCCCTCTCCCCCAGTCATCCCCGGTGTCGCGTTAACCGCAACTGCCGCATCGGCAACGGTCATCAGATACCCAGAAGACCGCACGGTACGGACCGAGATCTGGCTACCGAAGACCCGGTGCAATTTCTTCCGGATCTTGGCGACATGCACATCGAACTTGCGATCCCCATAGTCCCAGGGACGCCGATCAATCGCTTGGCTCAACTCGTCCCGGGTGACGATATGACCGTCGCGACCGATCAGGACACGCACCACCCGCGCCTCGGCCTCGGTCAGCCCCGCCCTCAGGGCGATATCGGCCTCGGCCTCCCAATCGGCGGAAAAATCCAGCCGGCAGGACTGCAGGCCACTGAGCTCGGCCCCCAGCCGCGCCTGCATCCGCAGTGCAAGCTCCTTCAGCCGCACAGGGGCCCGGGCGACATCATCAGCTCCGGCCAGAAACGCCTGTACAGCATCCTCCGTGCCCCGCTGCCAATCCAGGGCCATGACACAGGCGCCACGCATCTTGGCCTCGCGGATCAGAGTCAGTGCACCGGTCGCAGGCCGGGGCACGCCGACCACCACCACCCGCGGGCGCACCCCATCGCGAAGCTGCGCCATCACACTCTCACAATCGGCAAATGCACGAACCGGCAGTTCCAGGATCACCGAAAACAGGTGCTGCAACCCCATTCGGCAAGCCATATCAGCCTCGGCGACCAGGGCATGCGGTTGATTTGACTGAATGCCTTCTCCCTGCAACATGCCCACCGTTTCCCCGCCGCGGATCGTTTCCGCCAGACCGTCAGCACCATCCGGTTCCTGCACGAACTTAGTCCCAGAGCCCCGCACGAAGCCAGCGGGAATTCCCCGAGCTGACGAAGCACCACCGCCATGGGGCACGCAAGGTTTCGCAAGAACTGATGCCTCGGACGGCGTCAGCGGAAAAGGATTAACTCCGATGTAACCATTTACCTGCTAAGTACGAAGAACTTTGACCAAAATTTAACCTTGCGCCCCCTATAAAATCCCGCAGCAGAATGCGCCATTCCGCCAAACTGCGGGGAATATGGGAGACCTCATGGTAGGTAAGAGAAGCAGCACAATCGCCAGGGCCGCAGCCATTGCCGCCGCCGAGCGGGTCAAATTGCTGCTTACCGTGGTGAAAGACGACGACTTTCTGACCGAGGTCTTGCACAATGCCGATCGCACCATGTCCGGCCTCCAAGGCGCGCCGGACCGGTCGGAGCGATTGGCGGAAACGCCCCGGGGCCGCGCCAGACTGACGCGCATCGCCTCTGGGCGGGGCCGTCATGGCGGCCGGGGATAACGGATCGGCAAAGGACTGCACGATCCCGCTGTTCTTGTCTGCTATCATTGACTTCTTGCAGACGCTTTCCATAACGTGCGTGAAATTTCTTCTGTCTCTTCGCCAGTTCTGGATTTTATCCCATGACCACAGGGAACACAGCGCCCCAACCTGCCGAAACCACCCGGGATGACTCCGGGCGGGAGGCCGTCGCGCGTATTGTTGCCGCCTTTGCCCAGCGCCCCGACAGCAGCGCGGATGACATCGTGGCGCTGAGCCGCCGTCTGCTGCAGATTTTCGGCCCGGCCAATCCCCCTGCCGCCCGGGAAACTGCCCCCCCGCCTCACGCCCCCCAGGAGGCGGAACTGCCAGTGCAGCCGACCACTCCACGCGCGACACCGGCGCTGCCAATGGATCAGGCCGTCACCGACGACAAGGTCTATTGCCTGTGTTGCGGGCGCGGCTTCACCATGCTCAAGCGCCACCTGAAAGCCGAACACGGGCTGACAGAAGACGAATACCGCGCCCGTTTCGACCTGCCTGCGGACATGCCGCTCGTCGCGCCCAACTATTCCGAACGCAAGGCCGCCTATGCGAAACGCGTGGGATTGGGCAGATACCAGCGCGACACCGGAGAGAGCTGACCAGGGCCGCTCCGGCCAGGTATTGTTTACCCTGCCATATTTCCCCGCCCCGCGCCCCAAACATGTCGCAATTGCGCCCCTCTGAGCGCATCTTCTTCGCCGATGACTCGGAAAGGTTCGGTCGGCGCAGAAGGCGCGGCCCTCCGGAACAGCCGGTTGACCCGGCCCCGACGAGGCAAAGAAAATGGCAGCGAAAACGGGCATCAGCATCATCCGCAGGGTGGAAGTCACCGAAGAGGGCGGCCATCACGGCGGCGCCTGGAAGGTGGCTTACGCGGACTTCATGACCGCCATGATGGCCTTCTTCCTTCTTCTTTGGATTCTCTCGTCTTCGGACGAACAAAAGCTCCGCGGCATCGCGGAGTATTTCACCAACGCTACCATGCCGAACGGCAGCGGACTGTTGGACGGCGCCACCTTTGGCCCTCCGGGCACGTTGAACGCCTCGAGCGGCATGGTCGTCGCCCGCGGCGCCGAAATGGGCGAAATCGACGATCCCAGCCCCGCCCGATGGGAAGTGATGGACGTCACCCAGACCGCCAATCCCGACGATCTGATCAAGGGCACCTATAAGGGCGCCTTCGATAACCCGGCCACCGGCGCGCTTTCAGACCATGACAACCCCGCCGGCATCACCGACCGCGAAGGTCAGGCCGAAGGCGACAACAGCCATGAGACTGCCGGCGCCCCGCATGACACCGAAGGCCGGAGCGATCGACCGACAGAAGGGCGGCAAATGGCCAGCCAGACTGCGGCGCAGAACATGGCACAGGCGATGCGCGCCACCGACACCGCCCAGTTCAACACCGTGGAATCCGATCTGCGCCAGGCGATCCAGGCCAACCCCGACCTGCGTCCGCTGGCAAAGAGCGTCATGTTCGAAAAAACGCCGGATGGTCTGCGCATCCAGGTGGTCGACCAAATTGGCAAACCGATGTTCGCCAGCGGCAGCGCCAACATGTCGCCGGCAACCCTGAAGTTGATGGAAAAACTGGGGCAATCCCTGGCCGGCCTGCCCAACGACATGGTGATTTCGGGCCACACCGACGCGGTGCCGTTCACCAAACGTCAGGCCTATGACAACTGGGATCTGTCCTCAGATCGGGCCAATGCGCTGCGCCGCGTGCTGGTGCAGACCGGCGTCGATGCAAGCCGCATCACCCGGGTCTCCGGCATGGCAGATACCGATCCGCTGGTGCCCGCAGATCCGTTCGACCCGTCGAACCGGCGCATCTCGATCCTGCTGGAATACCGCAAGCTGCCCGATGCCGGGCTGACGCCCGCAGCGCAGGGTGAACCCGGGGCCAGCCTGCAACCGCAGGACAGCACCCCGGCTGCCGGCCCGTTGCCCGCGCCGCAGCCCAGCATGGCACAGGACAGCCGCCGCGCCGAAGCCCCCATAGCCCCGCAGCCGCAACGGGTGAGCGAACTGAACGAAGAAGTCTTCGAAAATCTGCGCACGGCCCTGCGCTGATCCCCCCAGCACGGACTATTTCGGCCCCAGCCCTTCCGGGGGATGGGGCCGATCTATCCAGCCTTCGCCGTCTGTGAGGACAGGCGGAATTTATCCCAGTCGACCGGCGCCTTGACGCCACTGGCATCACGTTCGAACGAGCCGCCAAGCTGCAACCCCACCTGCAGCAAAAGCAAAAGCGAAGCCGCCGCCGACGCCATCATCAGCCAGCGCCGCCGCGTGCGCTTCGGCCTTTCCGGCGCCCGGGGCGCGGTCGGGGCGGCCCCCTTGGACACCGGCGGCGAAACAGGGGTTGGCATCTGCGACAGGGCGGTCTTTGCGGGGGCCTCGACGGCTGCGCGCCCTTCGCCCTCGTCATCCTCCAGGCCGACGGCGGCCTCATCCTGCCCCAAGTTCATGCCCTCGTCGCGCCCGCCCCCCTCAGGCTGCTCGACCGCAGGCATTGGCGCAAAGGGCGCAGGCTCCCGCTGGGCAAGAAGGCGCGGCCCGAAATGCAGATAGAGAAAACTGCCCGTACCGCTCAGCTCGGCCTGACCGATCCGATCCCCGAAAACCCCACGCAGGCTGCCCGGCAACCGCTCGGTACGTATCCAGATACGGCCCGGCAGTGCCGCGGTGGACTGCCAGGGCGGTTCCTGCCGGATCGCCACCACATTGCGATCGTCCCGCAAATAAAGCAGATCGGTATCGCTGATCCGGATATCCGCACCGCCCTCCCCCGTCTGGGCAATCAGGATCCAACCATCGTGTTCGGGCAGCACATCGCAGGGCACCCGGGTTTCCTCTGTCACCTCCAGCTCGCGGACCGACCGGAAATGCGGCCCGGGCCCGATGGCCTCTTGACGTTGCATAAACCCCGGCAGCAGCGCCTTGCGCACCCGTCCCACCGCCTCGCCCCCCGCAACCACACTGCGGCGAGACACGAAATCAGCCTCGCGCTCTTCGGCCATATGAGCGAAATGCAGCGGCTTTTCCGTCACCTGCGGCTCAGACCCCGGCGTCGGGTCCGGTGCCGCCCGATCCAGCCCGAGGAAGGCCACCGGATCCAGCCCCTCCTCCAGAGCGTAGGCATAGTTGACCGAGTAATCCGCAGCCTCTTCGGCGATCTCGGGCGCTTCAGCGACCAGCGACATCAGCTTTTGTTCATCGGAATAGAGCAACGCGCGCGTGGCGAACCCCTCGACGGGCGGGAAAAAGCACAAATCCCCAGAGCGCAGCGCGAGCTGCCCCTGCAGCCGGCGCGGGAAAATCCCGGCTTCCTCATGATGGAAGACCATGAGTTGGCAATCCCCGCTCTGCATCAGGCAAACAGCCAGACACATGTCACCCGGCCAGTCCCGAAATGTCTGGCGCACCTCGGCAGGCCCCATCAGGACAGCCATCACCTGTTCCTTGCCAGACATCTGCCGAACCCCTTCAGACATGAGAAGCCATGAATAAAATTCTCTACCACGCCGGCACTAGTTGTCAATTATCCTTGATACCCCGACAGGTCACCAAAGGAATAAAGGAGATTTTTATTTTATTCTTGCTCAATCCACGTATAGTGGCCGGGAACAGATGCAGCCCGGCCAGCCGCCCTTGGCAACGCGGCCTCTTGGACCATACGTGACATGACCATTATCCTCGGCTTTATCATCGTCATCGCGCTCGTCTTCGGTGGCTTTGTCCTCTCCGGCGGGGAAATGGCGGTCATCCTTCACGCGATGCCCTTCGAAGGCATGATGATCGGCGGCGCCGCGCTCGGCTCCTTCATCGCGGCGAATTCCTTCGGAGAGATCCTCGGCACCTTCAAGTCAGTGCTCAAGACCTTCAAGGGCCCCAAGTGGAAAGAGAAGGATTACATCGACCTTCTCAACCTGATGTACACGCTGACCAAGATGTATCAGCGCGACGGCATCCTGGCACTGGACGAGCATATCGAGAACCCGCAGGACAGCGCGATCTTTTCCCGCTTTCCCAAGCTGCAGAAAGACCATTTCGCCATCGACCTGATTACCGACAGCTTTCGCATGCTGGCGCTGCAGTTCGATGACCCGTTCCAGACAGAGGATGTGATCAACAAGAAGCTGAAGAAGCATCACCATGAATCGCTGACCGCCGCCCACGGTCTGACCACGGTGGCCGACGCGCTGCCGGCAATCGGTATCGTTGCCGCCGTTCTGGGGGTGATCAAGACCATGGGATCGATCGACAAACCGCCCGCGGTGCTGGGCGAAATGATCGGTGGCGCGCTGGTCGGCACCTTTCTGGGTGTCTTTCTTGCCTATCTCTTCGTCGCCCCGGTGTCGAACCGGCTGACCACGATCGAAGAACAGGACGGCGCCTTTTATTCGGTGATCCGCGACATCTTCATCGCGATCCTGCACAATCATTCTCCCACCATCTGCATCGAAATCGGCCGCGGCAATATCCCGTCCAAGCTGCAACCGAACTTCTACGAGATGGAAGAGGCGCGCCAGGACATGGCCGAAGCGGCCTGAGCCGATGCCCGAACGTCGCCGGATCGCGGCCCTGGAACTGATCGGACGCATCCGGCAGCATGAAATAGACGATCTCGGCGCCCGGATGACTGCGCTGCGCGAAGCGCAGTCCAGGGTGCAGGACCAGATCGCGGCACTCGATACTCAGGTCGACCGCGAGGGGCGCGTCACGTCCCCTGAAAATGCCGGCTATCTGGCAAGCTTCCTGCGTGCCGCCCGCGCCCGCCGCAATCGGCTGAGCGCACAGTTCGCGCAGCTCGAGACCGAGGCGGCGATGATCGAGGCAGATCTGCTCGAAGCGTTTCGCGAGACCAAGATCAACGATGCTGTTCTGGACCGCGCACGCGACAGCCAGAAGCTCCATCAAAACCGGATCGAAACCACCGCAGCGGAAGAAGTCGCGCGAAACGCCTATCTCAGGCGCAAGGCCGGCGGCTGAGCCCCTTAGCCGCGCTGCGCCCAGAGCCCGCGAATTTCATCGGCCAGCGCGGTGGGATCGAACGGCTTGGAAATCACCCCGATATCATGATCCCCCAGCAGCGCATCGCGTTCGGATTCCATGACCTTGGCCGTCATATAGATGCAAGGGATCGTCTCATAACCCGGCACCGCGCGGATCGTGGCAAGCGCTTCCGGGCCGGTCATGCCCGGCATCTGCACATCGGACAGAACCAGCTGCGGCGCGAAATCCTCCAGCACATCCATCGCCGCCTCTCCGGTCCCAGCCTGGCACACTTCGAATCCGCCGATCAGTTCAAGCGCCATCTGGGCGATTTCCCGGATATCCGCCTCATCCTCGATATGCAGGATTTTGGTAAGTTCAGACACTGCGTCGCCTCGTTCTTCTTGTTTCTGGCCCATCCAGATGCGTTGCCCGGATGGTTTTGCCACCCTGTAAACCTATGATCCAGCCGCCCAGCGCCGCGCCTTGCCACGCGCCGTTTCCGCCGGACGCGAGAATTTCGACACCAGGCCGCGGCCACCTTCGGCGCCGGCACCACGTGCGGCGATCACCATGATCGGCAAATCCTGTGGCAACCGCCCGCCGCTGAGCGGCAGCAGCGCAGTGACCCGCGTCTCGCCACTCAGGTCACTGAACATCAGCAGATCGAACCGGTCTTCAGAGGCCAGTTTCTGCGCCTGCGCCATGGTCCCGACCCGCGCGACCACCACATCCTCGCGCGAGGGCAAAGCGCCATCACCGCCGTCGATCTCGAGCACCCGGATCATCTTGTCGCGCCCCAGGCCCTGCAGCCAGTCGGCCAGCACCTCGGCCTGCCCTTCGGGGCGCAGGATCTGTTCGGCCCCCGGCTTGCCCGACGGGCTCGCCTCGATTACCGACACCGCCCGGCTGTCCAGCAGCTCCTTGTCGCACAGCGCCGCCAACAGCCCACGCCCCTGTTCGTTCAGCCAGGTCAACACTGACGATTGCCCCAGCACCCCAACACCCTTGGCAACCTGGCTGGCGGTAACCCGGCCGGTTTCGAATTCGACCTGAGCACCGGCCTTGCGCAGCAGGACGATCAGACGGCGGAATGCATCGTCCTCGGCTTCCAGCGCGGCAATCGCCTGATGTTGTGCTGCATCATCCACAGCACCTCCCACCCCCAGCGGCACCGCCTTCACCGGGATCAGCGCCTCGTCCTCAAGGCGCGGCAGATCAACGAAGAATTCGGTCCCGACCCCCTCTTCGCTGACGAAGAAGATGTTCCCCTTATGCTCCTCGACGATCAGTTTGGCGATCGACAGCCCCAGACCGGTGCCGCCCTTGGAACGGGTATCGGAACTGTCGGCCTGGGTGAATTTTTCAAAGATGGTCGCCTGCGCGGTTTGCGGAATGCCACTGCCGTAATCGCGCACCGACAGCCTGAGCGCCCCCATATAGGGATGCAGCCGCACGATGATCTCGCCCCCCTTGGTCGAGAATTTCGACGCATTGGACATCAGGTTGTCCATCACCTGCATCAGCCGATTACGATCCCCCAGGGTGATCAGCTCTCCGTCGGTCCTGTCGATATCGGCGCGCAGGGTGACACCGAACTTTTCAGCATAGAACCTGTTCGCCTCAATCGCCGAGGCGATCAGATCGGCCAAGTTCAGAGGCTCCATCTTGAAGTCCATCTTACCGGCTTCGATCTTCTCGAGATCGAGGATGTCGTTGATCAGCATGACCAGACGATCACAGTTGGAGCTGGCCATCGACACCATCTTCTTGACCGGATCGGACATGTCGCCGATCGACCCCGACAGCGCCAGCCCAAGCGCCCCCTTCATCGAGGTCAGCGGCGTGCGCAATTCATGGCTGACCGTCGAGATGAATTCGTTCTTGGCCTTTTCGGCCACCTTCCGCTGGGTGATATCGCGATAAATCGCGATCAGCCGCGGTTCGTCCTGATCGGGCTGCACATATTCCAGGCTGATTTCATAAGGCGTGCCGGATTGCGCCGTCACCTCCCAGGTGATGCGGCGCTGCGGCCCGGCGGCCAGCGCATCCCGGCGCAGCTCCAACGCGCGCAGATCGTCCGACGTGATGAAATCGCCAACCTTGCGCCCCTTCCATTTGCCACCGACCCGCCCCTTGATCAGGCGCTGCATGGCTGCCTGATTGCAATACAGCACTTCCAGCGTCTTCGGCCGCAGCACGACGACCTGATCCTCGATCAGCTCCAGCGTGTCGTTGAACCGCTCCTCGGAAATCCCCTTGCGGGTCTTGGTCACGTCAGAGGCGACCACGGCAATTTCGCTCAGCTTGTCATCGCTGCCCGTGACCGGAATGCAGGTGCATTGCACAAAGGCCGCCGATCCGTCGGCCTTCACCAGCTTGAGCGCGCCGCTCCAGGAGGTTCCCGCCCTCATCGCCGCCATGATGTCCCTCAGCGCGCCGTCCCGATCGTCCTCGGACAGAAGATCTGAAAGATTGCGGGACAGCAGCCGCGACCGCGCCTGATCGGCGATGGAGCAAAAGCGATCATTGACATGCGAGATGCTGCCGTCCTGGGCCAGCATGCAGAACACCGTGTGTTCCTCGATCGCGTTACGATAGAAGACCTTGGACCGCACCTCGGATTGCAGAACGTTGCGGCGCTGCTCGGCCAGACGGATGTTGCGGCGCAGTTCATAGGCCAGAAACAGCAGCGACAGCAGAATCAGGATGATGCCGCCCAGGATCGGCGCCCGATAGGTACGGAAAATCCGGTTTGCCGCCTGCAGCAGATAGTTTTCATAGGGCCGCACCCGCAGTGAAATCAGCAGGTCATGCACCGATTGATAGTTCTGCGGCGCCTGCCAGACCATGCCACCGGCGGCCGCGGCCTCGGGGCTGTCGACATCGACGGTCAGCAGCGCGTTGATCACCATCGCCAGAACCGGCTCAGGCACATCGGGCAGCGCCGACAACACCCATTCAGGATAAAGCGGCGTCGAAACCCAGAACGGATAATCCTCGGTCGGCATCGCGGAAACCGGCGCGAAATCCTTCAGCGCGATGGCGCCCTGGTCCGCCAGATCCTCCAGCAGGCCGGCGCGCACCACGCCGGCGTCAACCAACCCGGACTGCACAGCATAGACGACCTCGCGCTGATTGCCGCCGGAAAACACCAGCTCGGACAGGGCCTTTTCGGGCTCCATCCTGCGCTTTCGGAACTCCTGCGCCGCCAGCCACCAGCCCCCGAAGTCATTCGGGGCCACCGCCATCACCCGCTTGCCGGCAAGCTGACGCAGGTCCCGCAGCGGGCTTTCCGCGCGGGTGAAGATCAACGCCCCGGTCATATCATAGGTGCGCCCCTGCCATTGCCTGGCAGTGGACAACAGCGCCCGCGCCCCATCCTCGACCTCGGTCGCGACATAAGAGGCAGGATCGGTCAGCGCGAATTCGATTTTGTGCTGTTCGACCACATCCGACAAGGAAGCCAGCGTATGCGGTTCGATACTGAACCGATAGGGCAACCCCTGCTGCTGGGCGGTCTCGTTCAGAAATGCCGCCGTCGGCGCCCAGGCCTCAAGCGTGCGGGTGGCCCCCTCGGTCGACAAGACACCGATCCGGAACGTCTCGGGGGCGGCAGACTGCGCCAGAACAGGCCCCTGCAGTCCGGAGATCCAGCAGATCGCGCAAATCAGAAAAAGCGCCAGCCCCCGCAAGGACCGACGCCACATGCGCCCCATGACTGGTTCTGCCGCGTCAGGCCGCATCCAAGCTCTGCTCCATCGTATCGAGCAGTTGATTCAACAATCCGCGAATCTCGACCAGATCGGCCGACGCGGGCGTGCCTGTCAGACTGTCGATTCGCGCCTCAAGACGAGCAGCTTTTTTGCCGATATCCGCAAAACCGACGCTGCCACTAATGCCATGAAGCTTATGCGCATTCGCACGCAGATCCGCTGTGACATCTTGCCAGTCACCACCGTCCTGCAAGCCGCCAAGAAGTTCGTAAAACCCGTCTATGCGATCCGAAAGGGACGCAATGAACCGTGCCCTTACACGCGCCAACCCGGCGTCAAGCTGCGCCGCCCTATCGGCGTCCAACCCTTGAACCATTTGACCGTACCAACCCGTTCTGCCCAGTGCCTGGCGCAATTCTTGCACCTCTTAGCGCGTTTCTCGCACTTACTGACGTCTTGGCCGCGGCGATGCTCGAGGTCGCCCACGGCAGAACGCTGATAACCTGTCCAGGTTTAAGGCGAGTATAGAAAGTGAGGAATTTGTTAACGATTGCCCCCGACTGGTGCGGATTGGACACGCTATGGCGCCAAATGCAGGAAGTGGGATGCGACAGGACAACAAAGGGGCGCCGAGGCGCCCCGTCGTTCCAGTATTTTTGGTTCGGGGCTGGCCCGCGATCACGCGGCATGAGCGGAAACAAAGCGCCCGGCGGCGCGTTCGGCCCGGCCCAGCCCCAGGGCCTCATGAGCCGGGCACTGCTTTAGATTTTCCACCGCCCGTTCGAGAAATCGCAAATCCTCGCGACGCTCCAGCAGCTTGGGAGCAGCGACCGCACCGATCTGGGCGGAAAAGCTGGTTTTGACGTCTTCACAATAGACCAGATCGGGGTCGTTCAGCATGCTGATCAACTGATCCTGCATGGTTTCGACCTCGGGCAGCGACCGCTTCGGCCCGACGCAGAGGAACACCCCAGCCCCGACATAAGTCACGAAGGCCTGGCTGCCGACCAGCACATCCGAGATCACCTCGGCCACATCAGTGATCACATAGGCGAATTCTTCCGTCGTCGATCCCGCGTGAACATGCTCCAGCTCGGGCACGCGGATGGCAAAAGCACCGATGGCGAACTGCTTTTGCTCTTTCATGATCATCACGTAGTTCTGCAGAACCCCTTGCGAAACATAGCCCTTGATCTCTTCGATCGCGATCGGATGGGCGAAGGAGCTTTTCTGTTTTTCCGGTCGCGCGGGCGCCGCCGCGGCGATGGCAGTACGCTGCATCTCTGCCTGCAACCGATCGGCCAGCCGGATACGCGTGATCATTTCGGTGGTGTCGAAAGGCTTGGTGACATAATCGGTCGCGCCGGCAAGAAAGGCCCGATCAATATAGTCTTTCTGATTCATCGCGGTGATCATCACCACGGGAGATCTACGATAGATCGCCATTTCCCTCACCCGATGGGTAAGCTCGATCCCGTCCATGCCCGGCATCTGGATATCGAACATAAACACGTCGAACGGGGTGCTGGCCATCGCGATTTTGCGCAGGGCATCCTCGCCGCTCTCCGCGAGGACGACATCACTGTAGCCATGCGCCTCCAGCGTTGCGAGAAGAAGTTCCCGGATCAGTTCGTCGTCATCGACAGCGAGGATCTTCATTTTTCTCTCCAGTCGTTCTGCCGATCTTCGTCCGACAGTTACGTCTCGGTCGGGCACTTCTGCGCCATGTTCCTGTTTGCCACCCTGACGGTCCGATTCGACCATTAAGGTGACCCTGCTCTACTCTTCAGGTTGCATTAGGGGGGAGAAATATGGCGCAAATTTGACCGAGTTTTGGACCCCGTGAGATGTTTGCATTTTAGGAAAATTATCCACAACCCGACAACTCAGGCTCTCCCCACGACCGCCGCCCCCTAACGCCCGGCGGCGAACACAAGCCTTAGTTGCGGAAGGGGTCGCCTTCGTCGGGATCCAGTTCATGCCAGTAGAACCGCCCCTGAGAGCTGTCGTCAGATACACAGCGCAGCGCCTTGCGGGGCCGATCGGTCACCACCTCACGACGCACGGGAACCTCGACCGAGATCAGCGACCCCGGCGAATAGGCCAACCCCGAGAAATAGCAGAACCGGTTTTCCACCTGATCCGGCAAGGGACTGGCCCCCAACGCAGCGGGCGGTTCGCCCGGGCCGGCCAGGGCTGTCGCGGACCCGCTCAGCCCCCCCACCGTCAGCATCAGGCAAAATGCCACGCCCCGGGCGGCTCTATCTGTCATATCGGCTCCCTCCTGGTCATTGGTGCAGGCTACGGTGGTGCCTGCGAAAACCCAAGCCGGAAACGCTCTACTTTCAAGGGAAACCGATTGCCGGGACCACTGAAGCGAATCTGACCGCAAGGCGCCATGACGCACGCCCCGCGACGGCCAAGCCACCCTGCCCCGGCTCCGTCATGAAAAACGTACAATTGTTAAGGAGTTCCCGAACGCACAGAATTTGGTCAAATCCCCGCGATGCAGTCGACGCGACACATGGCGAGCCATCCGCCCAACGCGTCGTCCGCACTTCCGGCGCCTCAGGAAAAGCCACGCAACGTCTCGTCCGGCAACCGCTTGATCACGCCTCGCTCCGCCAGCGACGAAAAGGTCACCTGAAGCCCGTCGGGCAGCAGATCGCAGATCGCGAAACCGCCATCCTCAAGAATCGTCATGCCAAGGTCCAATTTCTCATCGACACCGGATTGCTGGCCGATGCTGGTCACCACCGGAATGCCCCGCCAGAGGGCAATCCGGTTGGTGTGGATATGCCCCGCCAACACCGCCAGAACGTTGCGACCGGCCAAGAGATCGCCCAGCCGCGCCGTGCTTTGCGCGTTCAAGGTTTCCCAAACATAGGGCGCCTGCGGGTCAAGCCGCGGCGGATGGTGGATCACCACCAGCTTCGGCAGATCGGGATGGTGCGCCAGCATCTCCTCGGCATGGGCCAGTTGCGCCGGGCTCAGCCCGCCGCTGACCTGACCGGGTTGCAGACTGTCCAGAACCACCACATGCACTCCGCCGATCACCGCATCATGATCCAGCGTCCCCTCGGGCCCTGCCGCATGATCGGGGAAGACCGTAAAGAACCCCTCGCGCTTGTCATGATTGCCCAGGGCATAGAGCACCGGCATATCGAGCGGCGCCATCATCTGCCGCAGCAGGCGATAGGACGCGGCGTCGCCGACATTGGTCAGATCACCCGAGGCGACGATGAAATCGGGGCGCGGGGTGATGCCTTTGGCGATCTCGACCATCCGCGCCAGCACCGTTACCGTATCGGCGTATTGATGCGGGTCCTCGGCCTCTGGCGCGGTCAGGTGAATATCCGTCAGATGTAGAAAGCGGGTCATGCCGCATGCTCCCCCTGCAATTCCAGTTGCGCCGCTGTCAGCAGCGTATGTGTGTATTCGTGCCCCGGGTTGTTCAGGATATCGCCCGCCAGCCCCTGTTCGACGACCACCCCGTTCCTGAGCACCAGCAGATCGTCGCACAGGCTGGAAACGACGGCGAGGTCATGACTGATGAAGAGAATGCCAAGCCCCATCTCGTCCTGCAGATCCATCAAAAGGTTGAGGATCTGCGCCCGCACCGAGACATCGAGCGCCGAAACAGCTTCGTCCGCGACCAGAAGCTTGGGTCTGGTCACGATGGCGCGCGCGATTGCGATCCGCTGCCGCTGCCCGCCAGAGAATTCATGCGGGAAACGGTCGATATCCGCCGCGCGCAGCCCCACCTGCTCCAGCGTTTTCAGGATCAGCGCCTGATCGGGCTTCATCCCGGCGGCGCGCAGCGGCTGCGCCACCGACCAGCCGACCGACCGGCGCGGGTCGAGCGATCCGAAGGGATCCTGAAAGATCATCTGGAACTCGGGCCGCAGCGCCTGCAGCTCGCGCTTGCCCAAGGCATGGATGTTCTTGCCCTCGAACAGCACCTCGCCCTCATCCGGCGCCTCGAAGGCCATGACCATCCGCGCCAGCGTCGATTTACCCGAGCCGCTTTCTCCGACAATGCCCAGGGTACGGCCCTGGGTGATCTGGACCGTGACGTTATCGACCGCGACCAGCGCTTCCTCGTGATGAAAGAGCTGCTTGCGCGGGCGGGGATAGCGGCGGGTGACCCCGCGAATGTCCAGAAGCACGCTCATTCCACCACCTCCGGCACATGATGACAGGCGCAGGCGCGCAGGCCGCCAATCCCGAGCAGGGCCGGGCGAACCTCGGCGCATTGCGGCAGCTCGACCGAACAGCGCCCAGAGAAGCGGCAGCCATGCGGCAGATCGGCCAGCGCCGGCACATTGCCCGGGATCATCGGCAGCCGCTTGCGCAGTTCGCCTCCGGTGATGGTCGGGCGGGCATGCAGCAGCCCCTTGGTATAGGGGTGCCGCGGGTCGGAGAGCACCTGCGCCACCGGCCCCTTCTCGACAATCTCGCCGCCATACATCACCGCCACCGTCTCGACGGTGCGGGCGACGGCGGCCAGATCGTGGCTGATGAAGACCAGCACCATGCCGCGATCCCGCGCCAGCCGGGTCAGCAGATCGGTGATCCTGAGCGCCACATGCGCATCGAGCGCGGTGGTCGGCTCGTCCGCGATCAGGATGCCCGGATCGCAGGCCAGGGCCAAGGCGATCAGCACCCGCTGCCGCTGACCTCCGGAGAGTTCATGCGGGTATTGCCGCAGCTTCTCCTCCGGCTCCTGAATGCCGGTCTCCTCGAACAGCTCCAGCGCCCGGCGGCGGGCGTCGGATTTGCTCAGGCCCAGATGCAGCCGCAGGGGTTCCATCACCGTGTCGCCCACCCGCCGCAGCGGGTTCAGCGCCATCATCGGTTCCTGAAAGATCATCGCCACCTTGCGCGCGCGCATGTCGCGCCATTCGTTATCGGTGGCCCGGGACAGATCATGGCCGTCGATCGCCAGCCGCCCGGTCATCTGCGCCGCCTCCGGCAACATGCCCATCAGCGCCAGCCCCAGCATCGACTTGCCTGATCCGCTTTCGCCGACCAGCCCCAGCCGTTCGCCCGGACGCAGGCTAAGTGACACGCGCCGCAGCGCCTCGGCCTCGCCGAAAGCGACCGAGATGTTCTCCGCCTCGATCATGCGCGCGCCCTCGCTAGTCGGGGATCGGAGATATCCCTGAGCCCGTCGCCCAGCAGGCCGAAGCCCAGCACGGCGGCAATGATGCAAAGCCCAGGATAGATCGCCAGTTGCGGCGCCAGATACATCAGCGTCTGCGCCTCGTTCAGCATGCGCCCCCAGGAGGGCATCGGCGGCTGCGCGCCCAGGCCCAGATAGCTCAGCGCCGCCTCGGCCAGGATGGCGACGGCGAATTCGATCGTCGCCTGCACGATCAGCGTGGCCGATATGTTCGGCAGCACATGGTCGATGGTCAGGCTGAACTGGCTGGCACCGGCGGCGCGACCAGCCAACACGTAATCCCGCGTCCAGATCTGATTCGCCGCGCCCCGCGCCACCCGGGTGAAGATCGGCACGTTGATGAAGGCAATCGCCAGGATCGCGTTGGTCAGCGACGGGCCGAAGGCCGCCGCCAGCATGATCGCGAACAACAGTGCCGGAAAGGCAAAGCCCAGATCCGCCACCCGCATGATCACGGTCTCGACCCAGCCACCGAAGGCCGAGGCGGTCAGCCCCAGCGCGGTGCCGATGCTGCCGCCGATCCCGACCGAGATGAAGGCCACCGCCAGTGAATTGACCGAGGCCGCCATCAGCAGGCTGACCACATCACGGCCAAGCTGATCGGTGCCCAGCCAATGATCCGCCGAGGGCGGGCGGAATTTCTGGGTGACACTCAGCACGGTATAATCGTAGGGCGTCCAGACCAGCGACAGCAGCGCCGCGACGGTCAGCACCAGCACCAGGCCCGCACCGATCCTCAGATTGATCGCGCGGGTCATGACAGCCGTCCCTTCAGCCGCGGATCGATCAGCACATAAGCGATATCCACCAGGAAATTCGCCGTGACCACGATGGCGGCGAACAGCACCACCAGCGCCTGCACGGTGAAGAGATCCCGGTTCGAAATCGACTGGAACACCAGCCGGCCAAGCCCGGGCAGATAGAAGACGTTTTCGATCACGATGGTCCCGGTCACCACGGCGGCGACCTGCATGCCGACGATGGTGACAATGGGCACCAGGGCATTGGGCAGGATATGCCGGCCAAGGATGCGGCCCCGCGTCATGCCGGTAGCCCGCGCGGTGCGCACGAAATCAAGCCGCATAACCTCCAAGGCCGAAGACCGCGTCACCCGCGCCAGCACCGCCGATTGCACCAGTGCCAGCGCCGTGGTCGGCAGGATCAGGGACCGCAGCGCCGCCACCGGCTCGTCCCAGCCGGGAAAGCCGCCGGGCGGCAGCCAGCGCAGCTTCACCGCGAAGAGAAGCACCAGAAGCATCGACAGCCAGAAGGCCGGGATGGCGATGCCAAGCTGGCTGAGCAGCATGATGATCCAGTCGCCGGCACGGCCATGGTTGGCCGCCGCAATCACACCCAGAACGATCCCCAGAACCACCGTCGCCAGGGTGCCGAAAGCCGCCAGCGACAGGGTCAACGGCAGACGTTCGGCGATCAGCTCCCCCACCGGCACACGGAAGAAATAGCTGGTGCCGAAATCGCCCTGAGCCACCCCCCAGATCCAGTGCAGATAGCGTTGCCAGATCGGATCATCGAGCCCGAGCTGCGCGCGCAGGGCGGCGCGGGCGTCTTCGGAGGAATCGATACCCAGAATGGTGACCGACGGATCGCCGGGCAATACGTTCATCACCAGGAAGACAATGACCGAGATCGCCAGGATCGTGGTCAGGAAGCCCAGCGTGCGTTTGATCAGGAATACTTGCATGCGGAAAAGCCAAAAGTGCCGGAGGCAATCACCCCCGACACGGGTTTTGAGTGATGGATTACTGAACGGTCACGCCAGCCAGCGGCTGGAACAGCACCGGCGCAGAGGTCCAGAAGCCATTCACCCCCTGCCGATAGATCGCCAGCCGCGGGAGCTGGAACAGGAAGGCATGGATCGCGTTCTCCGCGATAAACACCTGCGCCTGTTTCTCAAGCTCATGCCGCTTGTCGTCATCGGTCTCGGTGTTGATGGCATTCCACAGCGCGTCATATTCGTCCGAGTGATAGCCGTAGAAATAATTCGGTCCCTTGGCAAAGTTGCTCAGATCGTTGGGCGAGGTATGGGCGATGATGGTCATGTCGTAATTCTTCTTCTTATAGACCTCGTCGATCCAGAAGCCCCATTCGACATTCTCGACCTTCACCTTGACCCCGGCCTTGGCCATTTCCGCCTGCACGATTTCGGCCGAGCGGGTCGCATAAGGGAAGGGCGGCACCCGCAGGGTGACTTCGCCGCCTTCCAGACCGGCTTCGGTGAACAGTTCCTTGGCCTTGGCGGTGTCATGCGGATACATGCCGGTCAGATCGACATAGGCCGGCCCGTGCGGCGGATAGAACGACCCGATCGGCACCGCGCGGCCATACATCGCGCCTTCGATGATCTCACTTCGGTCGATGGCATAGGAAACACCCCGACGCGCGTTCAGATCGCTGAACGGCGGTTTCGAGTTGTTCAGGGCCAGGATCACCTCGCCCTCGGTCGAGCCGACGACGACCTTGAAGCGCGGGTCGGCCTCGAACTGATCCAGCAGTTCCGGCGCCGGGAAGCCCGGGAAGGCATCGAGTTCTTCCGACATCAACGCGGCAGTGGCGGCAGCGGGATCGGAGATGAAACGGAATTCGACCTTGTCCAGCGCCACATCAGCGGCGTCGCGATAATCGGCGTATTTCTTCAGCGTCAGCCGGTCGCCTCGGGTCCAGCCATCGAAGACAAAAGGGCCGGTGCCGACGGGTTTGGTGGCATCATTCTCGGCGCTCTCCGGCGCCAGGATCGATGCCGCGCCCTGCGCGATGTTGAACAGGAAGAATGCATCCTTGCGCTTCAGCTTCATCTCGATGGTCTTGGGGTCGATCACCGTGATGCTTTCGATCGGCTCGAAAATCTTCTTGGTCGGGTTCAGCGACCCTTCCGCCATGGCGCGATCAAAGCTGAATTTCACGTCATCGGCATCGAAGCTGGTGCCGTCGTGAAACTTGGCCCCCTCGACCAGGGAGAAGGTATAGGTCAGCCCATCGTCGGAAATAGTCCAGCTCTGCGCCAGGTTCGGCAGCACCGCCCCGCTTTCGTCCACGGTGGTCAGCGACTCATAGACATTATGCACCAGCATCCCCGAGATCGAAGCCGTTGCGTCGCTGGTCGGGTCGAGAACGGTGGGCTCCTGCTGCAAACCGATCCGCAGAGTGCCGGCGGCAAAAAGCGGCGAGGCCAGCGCGACGGATGCGACAAGCGCCGTCAGAACAGTAGTGCGAAACTTGGTCATGATATTCCTCGTTGGCAGAGAGTTGCGGCTGCATAGGATCTGGCTGTTACTTAAATATGACAATTTTCAGCGCCGCCCCCTCCCAGACTGTGCGGCGACGCCCCGGCTGACGCGCCCGATACGCAGGCGCATGACAAAAATCCCATATTACCTGATGGCTCGACCCTCCCCGCATTGTAACAATTTTATGACACGACTTTTTGACAGACAAAATAAATTTCCCCCGGGAACCATGGCGATGCCCGGAAACGCCCCGAATGGCGTCAGTTGCCCGTCGCTCGATCAGAACGGGAGGAAAGCCCCTCTGGCAACGCGTCGCCCGACAGCTACGGCTTGTGTTTCCGTGCGAAACGACAACACTCGCGCCAGCAAACTGGGAGATCACCACATGCCCGTCATCGACGAAATCGCCGCCTATGCCGACGATCTGACCGCCATCCGCCGCGATCTGCACGAACACCCCGAACTCGGGTTCGAGGAAGTCCGCACATCGGGCATCGTTGCCGAAAAGCTGAAATCCTGGGGGATCGAGGTCACCACCGGCATCGGCAAGACCGGCGTGGTCGGCGTGCTGAAGGGCTCAAAGCCGGGCAAGACCATCGGGCTGCGCGCCGATATGGACGCGCTGCCGATTCACGAGGAAACCAACCTGCCCTATGCCTCGAAAACGCCGGGGGTGATGCATGCCTGTGGCCATGACGCCCATACCACCATGCTGCTGGGCGCCGCGAAATACCTGAGCGATCACCGAGATTTCGCCGGCACCGCCGTGTTCATCTTCCAACCCGCAGAAGAAGGCCTGGGGGGAGCCCGGGCGATGATCGCCGACGGGCTGTTCGATCGCTTCCCCTGCGATGAAATCTACGGCATGCACAACGCCCCGCACCAAAGCCCGGATGTCGTCGGCATAAAACAGGGCAAGGCGATGGCCGGATCGGATTTCTTCGACATCAAGATCACCGGCCGCGGCAGCCACGGCGCCCGCCCCGAAGGCAGTCTCGATCCCATCGTGATCGCCACCAACCTGGTGCAACAGCTCCAGTCCATCGTCTCGCGCAATGTGCCGCCGACCAAGCCGGCGGTCATCTCGGTCACCAAGCTGAACGCGGGCGCGGCCTATAACGTCATCCCCGAAACGGCCACCTTGGGCGGCACCATCCGCTTCTTCCACTCCGAGGTGGGAAAGCTGATCTCGGAGCGTATCCGCGCGCTCTGCGATGGCCTCGCCAAAGGGTATGGCGTCGAGGTCCAGGTCGATATCCGCAATGTCTTCGACGTGCTGGAAAACGATCCGGCACTGGCCGATGCAGTGATCCGCGCCGCCGCCCCGGTGGTGGGCGAGGCCAAGACCGAGATGACAGACGAACTGGTGATGGGGTCCGAAGACTTCGCCGACATGCTGCGCATCGTGCCCGGCGCCTATTGCACTGTCGGTCATGGCGGCGACGTGCAGTTGCACAATCCGGCGTTCGTCATCGACGATGCGATGTTGCCAGTCGGATCGAACATCTACGCCAATCTGGTGATCGACCGCGGCGTCGCCGCCTGATCCCCGGCGCGGGTCCGGGCGGCTTCGCGCCGGCACCGGACCTGCGACATATTCCATCTTGAGAATTCGTTCGTTTCGCGGGAAGCTCCGCCGGCAGCGGGGCCTTTCCCGCCCGAAAGGAGAATGACATGCAAACGGTGGATTTCGTCGCCACGCTTTTCGATGGCACCTCGAACCCCAACAAGATCACCGTCGCCTTCACCATGGCGCTGAACGCGCTGAAGAAGGGCCACAGCGCCATGGTCCTGCTGATGGTCGAGGCGGTGGAGCTGGGCAAACCCGCCATGCTCGACCCGATCGACATCGGCAAACCCTTCTCGCCCGCCGCCGAACTGCTGGAGCAATTCCTGGCCGCCGGCGGCCGCATCGGCATCTGCGGCTCTTGCATGATCCACAACGGCTTTACCGCCGAAGAGATGGTGCCCGGGTATGAGATCATCACCGCCCCCGATGTGATCGACCTGCTGATGGCGGCCAAGGGCTCGCTTCAGATCACCTGAGAGCTTTCCGGGGGCCGGCGTTGCGCTCTGGCGACGGCGGCCCGCCCGGGGTCTTCAGCCGGGCGGAGGTCATCCGCTCGGCCCGGCGCCGGATCAGTTCGCTGACGAACAACAGGGCAAAAGACAGCACGATCATTATCACCGCAGCCGCCGCGATGGTCGGACTGAGAAATTCGCGCAGCCCCGCGAACATCTGACGCGGCAGGGTCACCTCTCCCGGCCCGGAGATGAAGATGGCAATCACCAGTTCGTCGAACGAGATGGCAAAGGCGAAAATCGCCCCCGAGGCGACCCCCGGCAGGATCAGCGGCAGGACCACCCGACGAAAGGCAGTCAGCGGCGGCGCTCCCAACGACAACGCCACCCGCATCAGATCGGGATCGAAGGTTCTGAGCGAGGCGAGCACAGTGATCACCACATAGGGCGCCGCAATGATGGTATGCGCGACGATCAGCCCGGTCAGCGAATTGGTCAGCCCCACCACGGAGAACGCCAGAAACATCGATGCGGCGGTGACGATCAGCGGCACCACCATCGGCAGCGACAACACCATCAGCACGAACCGCTTGCCACGGAACTCCGACAGGTTGAGCCCATAGGCCGCGCAAGTGCCCAGCCCCGTCGCCAGGGTCATCGTGGCCAGGCCGACAATCATGCTGTTCCAGGCCGCCGGCAGCCAGCGTCCATCGAACAGGAAATCGCGATACCATTGCAGCGAATAGCCCGGCACCGGCAGCGTCAGGATATTGCCCGAGGAAAACGACAACGGGAAAATCACCAGAAGCGGCGCCACCAGGAAGATCAGCACCGCCCAGGCGGCAATCGCGATCAGGATATGCCTCATGCGCCGCTCACTCCCGCGGACCGGGGCCGATGTGCGGGGTCAGCCGACGCGCCGCAGCAACCAGCGCTCCGGTAAAGACCAGCAGCAGCAACGACAGCGCCGCCGCCATTCCGAAGTTGATCGACTGGTTGGTGTAGAAGGCGATATAATAGCTGATCATCTGGTCCTGCAGCCCACCCACCAGGGCCGGCGTGACATAGAACCCCACCGACAGCATGAAGACCATCACCGCACCGGCGGCGACCCCGGGCATGGTCAACGGCAGATAGACAGATCGGAACTGCCGCCAGGGCGACGCCCCGAGCGAGGCCGCGGCTTGCAGATACTGAGGCCCCAGCCGTTTCATCACGCTGTAAAGCGGCAGGATCTGGAACGGCAGCAACACATGCACCATCGCCACATAGACGGCGAAACGAGTAAAGATAAGTTGCAAGGGGGCATCGGTGATATGCAGCCCCTCCAACGCAGCGTTCATCGGCCCTTCGCGCTGCAACAGAATGAACCAGGCAGTGGTGCGCACCAGGATCGAGGTCCAGAACGGCACCAGCACCAGCAACATCACATAGCGCGCCCCCCGATCCGACAGGGTCGAGATATAATAGGCCGCCGGATAGGCCAGCAGGACGCAAAACACCGTCACCCAGAGCGAAATCCAGAAGGTCCGCTGGAACAGATCGACAAAGATGGCGCGATCGTGCGGCACCGGTTCGATCTGGCCCTCGGGCGTGACCTGAAGGTCAAGCGCCCGCAACAGGAAACTGGCGGTAAAGGGGTTGGAATTGGTCTTGATCAACAGCCACAACTGCGGCGTGTCCCAATCGGGCACCGCGGTCGGAAGACTTTCGGCATAGGGCGGGGTCAGACTGTCCAACTGGCGACGCGTCGCCCGCATGACAGATCGCGCACCGCTCAGTTCGAAATTCAGCCGCCGGGTCATCGCCCCAAAGGCCTGCGCATCGTCGGCACCGCGCAAATCCTCAACCAGAGCGGCAAAGGCCTGTTCGGACGGCAACCCGTTGCCGTCCCAGCGCTCGAGCATCGCAACAGTGCGCGGCAGCGCCCCGGTCACCTCGGCATTGTCGACTGCCCGGGTCATTGTGTAGCCGATCGGCACGAGAAACCCCGCCACCACCAACAACAGAAGCGGCGCGACCAACAGCCAGGACAGGCGGGTCCTGCGCGATGGCGCACCGACAGCCGGCTTGCGGAACAGGGTGGCGGCGCAGGGCACGGCGTCGTCCTATTGCGCGGCCCAGGCGGTAAATCGGGCCTCGAGCGCATCACCATGCTCGATCCAGAATTCGGTATTGATGAACAGCCCCTCTTCGGCGTGATTCAGCACCATCCCGGGGTTGGCCTCCTGCAACGCCGGATCGGCATTAACCTCCTTGTTCGCAGGCGAAATCGGCCAAAGCGCCGCCTGCGCCCGCAACGGGCCGGCATCGGTGATATAGTCGATCATCGACATCGCCTCTGCCCTCTTCGGCGATCCGGCCACAACGGCCCAGGAATCAATGGAATACAGCAGGGTATTCCAGTTCAGCGCATACGCGCGGCCCTCGCCCTGGGCACGTATGATCCGCCCGGTATAGCCGAAGGCATAATCAGCTTCTCCGCTGCCCACCAATTGCAAAGGCTGGGCGCCCGATTTCCACCAGATCACGTGATCCTTGATCTCGTCGAGCTTGGCAAAGGCCCGATCGACACCCGCGTCGGTCGACAGCACGTCATAGACCTGATCCATCGACACGCCATCGGCCATCAACGCCGCCTCCAGCGTCATCTTCGGGCCCTGCCGCATGGCGCGCATGCCCGGGAATCCCTCCAGATCCCAGAACTGGGCGAAAGTCGCCGGTCCGACCGGATGACGCGCCTGATCATAGAACATCGCCGCCCCCCAGCCGGTGCCGCCGACACCGCAATCGGTGGCGGACCCGGCGATGAACTTCGACTTGTCGATCACGTCATAGTCGATCCGGGCGAACACGCCATCCTCGCAACCACGCACCAGCTCAGGCGCCTCGACCATGATCACGTCCCAGCTCACGTTGCCGGTCTCGACCATACCGTAGATCTTGGCCATCTCGCCATTATAGACGTCATCGAGAACGGCAATGCCCGTCGCTTCGGCGAACCCCTTGAACAGGGTCTCCCGGGCGCTGTCCTGATACCCGCCGCCGAATCCCACGATCGTCAGATCGCGCGCCACCGCAGCGCCGGGCAGACCCAGGGAAACAGCCGCCATGAGCGCGACTTTGATTGCTTTCTTCATTCTCGGTTCTCCCTTGAGGATCTGAGCGCAGGCCGCCCGCTGACGATAGACCCGGCCAAGGCGCAACTCCCGACCGCAGCAACCGCGCCTCCGGCAACCGTAGCCAGCGGGCCGACAAACAGCATCGTTCCACATCCCGTCTTGATCGGCTTACCAAACGCCGCCCCGATATAGACGCGGCAGCCCCCTACGCTCAAGCGCAGAGAGGCCGCAGCCCCCAGAGCTGAGCCAACCCTGCCCACATCATGCCGGAACAAAACTGTCGAGAACCTCATTCCGCCGGCCATAAGCGGCATATCGCGGCCCCAACGCCAGAAGTTCCCGCGCCAGCGTCGCATCCAGACCCGAGAGGATCAGGTGGTGAAGCTGCAGCACCTCTCCGGGCCGGCGCTTCAGCACCGCATCCCCCCTGAGATAGCCCAAGGCCTCGGCCAGCGGATGCTGCGGCTTCAGACGCAGCAACAGGGCGACACCCTTCACCACCATCCCGAGCTTCAATGCCAGAGAGCCCGCCCCATAGACCGGGGCGATCCCTTCGGAAAACGGCACATCCGCATAAGCGGGATAGGCCTTGGCCAGCGCCTGGTTATGCAATTGCTGATCCCGGGTCACCGCATAGGGCAGCGACAGGCCGAACCGCACATAGTCCGGCGCCAGGAAGGGACAGAACACCGCCTGCGCCGACCCGAAGATCGAAGAAGAGACAAAGCCGATCTCGCGCCGGGTGCGGTTCCAGAACCACCAGGCCTGATAGGGATCGGCCGCCTCGCCATACCGCGCGATGCAATCCCCGACATAGGCGATCGCCTCATCGCGCCGACCGGGGGCATAGCGGCTGCCCGGCCCGTCCGGATACCCGGGTTTCGAGATCACCCGCGCATGTCCGTCCATCATGTCCCGCGCGATGGCGGCATAATCGCCGCGTTCGGCATGGCGCATATGGCCTTCAGCATCGTCGTCGGGGTTGGTCAGGATATCGCCCGCAATCCCGTCCAGCACCGCCCAGGGACCACCGAACAGGAAATCATGCAGCGCCAGCATCTGCATGTGTTCATCCGAACAAAGGCTGTTGAGCACCTGACAGCGTAGCAGATCCTGTGGCCGCATCCGCGGCTTGCCAAGGATCTTGTGCGCCACCCCCATCCGTTCGCAAAGCGCCCGGGCGGATTGTGCATCCGGATCGACGCGCATCGCCGCGTTCTGGAAACTGACGCAGAGCTCTGGCCTCTGCCCCAGATGATCCATCGCCAGCAGGATATGCCGCGAATCGCGCCCACCACTCAAAGGCAGCAGCACCGGTTGATCCCAATCGTCCAGGATGCGCCCGACGCTGTCCCGCGCCAGGGTGACGATCCCCTCCACCGCCTCGGCACGGCTGATCTGCTGCACCCGCGGGATAAAGCTGTGGTCCTGCGGCTGCTCGGCCCGCCCATCGCGCCAGCGGAACACCCCACCCGGCGGCAGCACCTTGATATAACGGAATGGCGTGTCGCCGTTGACGAACATCCCCAGCCGGTAAAAGACCGCCAGCGCCCGTTCATCCAGCTCTGGATCGGCCCCTTCGGCAATCAGTTGCAGGATCGAGGGCGACAGCGCCACCTCCTCCCCCTTCTGGTAGAGGAACAGGCTGTAGAACCCCAGCGGATCAACCCCGGCCTCCAGCCCGGCCCCGTCCCAGTGCCACCAGGCGAAAACGCCCTCCTCCGGCAGACCCGCGCGCCCCGGCACCGGCCTGCCCAGCTTGCAGTCCGGCTTGCCGTGCATCTGCGCCCGCCCGTCATCCCAGGCCAGGCGAATATGCGGCGGCGCCTTGCGATAGATCGGCCAACCCTCTGCCGGTACGGTAAAATTCACACTCAACTCCAGCGTTGCCTGCGGTCGCATCGGGTCCCAGTCTGCCGACAACGGCGCCCGAAGAACAGCCCGGACCCACCGGTCACCGGCGTGGAAAGGTCGCGTAACGAGAAAATGACAAAAAGCTGAAAAAATCAGCCGAATGCCCTTGAGCTTCCCAGCCGACTTCATTAGGTAAGCCTCATTGACGCGGGATGGAGCAGCCCGGTAGCTCGTCAGGCTCATAACCTGAAGGTCGTAGGTTCAAATCCTACTCCCGCAACCAAAATCAAACAAAACCCTCGCATGATTGCGAGGGTTTTGTTGCTTTCAAGGCCGGCGGCAGCCGCCGGCGCGCAGGATCGCCCCTCATCCCGCCACCACGCTAGCCCCGCAGGAATTTTGCCCAAAAATCAGGCAAAGGAACATGCCATCAGGTATGGACTGGCAAAAATCACTGTTTCGCGGCCCCTCGCCCCCGCAACACGGTTGCCTCGCACCGCATTCCATAGGTTTCTGAAGCGGCATAATAACGATAAACGACGAGACACCTAATGACAGACCACTCCACGGACGCACTGCCCGTCCTTTCGGTGCGCGATCTTTCCGTCGCGCTGCCTGGCAAACACGACCGCCCCTATGCAGTTCAGAATATCAGCTTCGACCTGCAGGCGGGAGAAATCCTCTGCATCATCGGCGAATCCGGCTCCGGCAAATCAGTGACCGCGAATACCGTCATGGGGCTGCTGCCCGATGTGATGACGGTCGAGACCGGCAGCATCGACTTCAAAGGGCGCGCCCTGCTTGAGCTGCCTGAATCCGAACTGCGCAAGCTGCGGGGCCGCGCGGTTTCCATCATCTTTCAGGACCCCCTGTCGGCTCTGAACCCGCTGATGACCATCGGCGATCAGATCCGAGAGGTGCTTGATGCCCACAACATGGGCACAGCGGACAGCCGCGCCAAACGGGTGGTGGACATGCTGACCGAGGTCGGTCTGCCCGACCCTCTGCTGATCCAGCACCAATACCCGTTCCGCCTGTCGGGCGGGCAGCGCCAGCGCGTCATGATCGCCATGGCACTGGCGCTCGACCCCGACATCCTGATCGCCGACGAGCCCACCACCGCGCTCGATGTGACGACGCAGGCGCAGATCCTCGATCTGATCGCCCGCATCCAGCAGCGCAAGGGCATGAGCGTTATGTTCATCACCCATGACTTCGGCGTGGTGGCCGAGATCGCCGACCGGGTGATCGTGATGGAAAAGGGCCGTCTGGTGGAACAGGGGACAGCGCGGCAAGTGCTCGACGCTCCCCAACACCCCTATACCCAAAAGCTCATCGCAGCGGTACCGAAGATGCGCGAAGCGGACCGCCAGCGCGCCGAGACCCGCCCCGTCGCACTGGAAGTGCGCAATCTGCACAAGACATATCGCACCCGCAGCGGATTTCTCGGCCGTATGCGCGAGGTCAAGGCGGTGGATGACATCAGCTTCACCCTGCACAAGGGTGAGACCATCGGCATTGTCGGCGAATCCGGTTCTGGCAAATCCTCGATGGGCAAGGTTCTGATGAAACTGGTCTCGGCCGACAGTGGCGAAATCATGTTTCAGGGCGAAAACACCCTCGCCCTGTCCGAGGAGAACTTTCGCCATCTGCGCCCACGCATCCAGATGATCTTTCAAGATCCCTATGCCTCGCTGAATCCGCGCTTCACCGTCGGCCAGGCACTGACCGTCGGGCCGATCGCGCACAGCCTGCTGACCCATGACGACGCCCGGAAAAAAGCCGAAAAGCTGCTCACCCTCGTCGGGCTGGAGCCATCGGCCTTCGACCGTTATCCGCACGAATTCTCAGGTGGGCAGCGCCAGCGTGTCGGCATTGCCCGCGCGCTGATGTTCGACCCCGAGGTGATCGTCGCCGACGAAGCGGTTTCGGCGCTGGACGTCTCAATTCAGGCGCAGGTTCTCGAACTGCTCGACAAGATCCGGCGCGAACGCAAGCTGGCGATGGTTTTCATCACCCACGACCTGCGCGTCGCCAGCCAGATCAGCGACGAGATCCTGGTGATGCATCGCGGCAAGATGGTGGAATACGGCCCACCGTCGCAGATCTTCCGCGCACCACGTCACGATTACACCCGTTCTCTGGTCGCAGCGATTCCCGGCGCCCAAGCGGCCTGAGACCACACACAGAGACTCACCCAAGGGCGGCTTTGGCCGCCCTTCTTTTTGCCTGGCCCCCAGGAAACACGACAAAACGCCACGATCCCGGCACCCCAGTTGCACAAAAAACGGGCATTAGTTGTTTTTCACAATCATTTGGTTGTGTTTCACAACTTATTTCTTGCGAGACGCCTCTCGCCGACAAAACATGAAGGAAAGGTGACAATGACCGACCGCTACCCACCCCGCCGCTTTCAGAGAGGCTCCATGGCAACCACCGTGCCGGACGATCAAGACGACCAGCCGATCACGCTCGCCGGCCTGCATATTGATGTGCTCGATGGCGCGTTCAGCTGGTACATCCGATCACTCGATTCCGTGGTGTCGCGCGATCTCGATCACCGCATGGCCCATCTCGACATCGCCAAGGGCAAGGGCAAGATCACCACGCTGCTCCTGGTCGACGATTACCCCGGCGTGCGCCCTTCGCAGATCGCCGAAGTCCTGATGCGCGACCGCCCCGCCACCGGCCGGATCATCGACCGTCTGGTTCAGGCCGGCGACATCCGCCGCGAGACCGCCCCCGAGGACCAGCGCGCCCAGGCGCTTTTCATCACCGAAAAGGGCCATGCGCTGGCCGATGAGGTCCGCGGGATCATCCGCGAACAGGAGAATGAATTCTTCGACTTCATCGCAGAGGAAGACCGCGCGCAGTTCATGCGCATGCTCAAACGCGCCTATCTGAACATGAGAAAGAAACTGGAATGACCCAATCCCGTCTCGCCCTGATCTCCGGCGCCAGCCGGGGCATTGGCGCCGCCGTCGCCAAGACCCTGTTCGATGCCGGCTGGACCGTATCGCTGGGAATGCGCAACCCCACCCTGCCGGCCTGGGCCGAAGCCGCGCCTGACCGGGTGCACCTGTTCGCCTATGACGCCACGGACGCCAACAGTGCAAACCGCTGGGCTGCAGAGGTCACCGGGCAGTTCGGCCGGATCGACGCCGTGGTCGCCAACGCCGGGATCACCATCCCGAAAACCCCAATCGAGATTTCCGACGCGGAGATGGCGCAGCTTCTCGAGGTCAACGTCCAGGCGCCGCGCCGTCTGGCCGCCGCCTGCTGGGAGGCACTGGGGCAATCGGGCCGGGGCCGGATCATCCTGCTGGGCTCGCTATCCGGGAAGCGGGTGAAATCGGCCCGCTCCGGATCTTATTCGGTGTCCAAATTCGCCGCCGTCGGCCTGGCCCATGCCCTGCGTCACGCCGGGTTCGATCAGGGAATTCGCGCCACCGCCGTCTGCCCCGGGTTCGTCGCAACCGATATGGCAATGAGCCTGACCGACCGCGCCACCGAGGCGATGACCCAGCCCGAAGACCTCGCCCGGGTGATCAACATGCTGATCGACCTGCCCAACGAGGCCAGCGTCGCGGAATTCTGCGTGAACTGTCAGCTCGAGGAGTCCTTCTGACATGCCCGGACCGTTCGTTGTTCCCGTTCACGGGGATCTGGAGCTGCCCCGGAAAGTCGATGTCGTGGTTGTCGGCGGCGGCATCATCGGCGCCTCGACCGCGCTGGAGCTGGCCGATCAGGGGCTCAAGGTCGCGCTGTGCGAAAAGGGCGGGATCGGGCACGAACAATCCAGCCGCAACTGGGGTTGGGTACGCATCACCCGCCGCGATCCGCGAGAAATCCCCCTGATGGCCGAAGCCCTGCGGATCTGGCCAACGCTGGCCGAACGCACCGGGCGCGACCTGGGCTATGCGCGCGCCGGCATCGCCTTCGCCTGCGCCTCGGACAAGGAATTCGCCGAGCACGAGCGATGGCTGGATCACCTGAAGGATTATCAGATCGACAGCCGCATGCTGTCAGCGCAGGAATTCGCCGCAATGTCGCCGGGATCGCGCTTCCCGATGAAAGGCGCGCTTTATACTGCCGCCGACGGCCGCGCAGAACCGCAAAAGGCTGCCCCTGCGATTGCCGAGGCAGCGCGCGAGCGGGGGGTGCATGTGCTGACCGAATGCGCCGTCCGCGGGATCGAGACCAAGGCCGGCAAGGTCTGCGGTGTGGTCACCGAACGCGGCGAAATTGCCTGTGAACAGGTGGTTCTTGCCGGCGGCGCCTGGTCCAGCCTGTTCGCCCGCAACACCGGGCTGCGGCTGCCACAGCTCAAGGTGAAGAACTCGGTCATCCGCACCAAGCCGCTCGATGGCGGGCCGGAACATGCGATCTGGTCCGACGGCTTCGCCATTCGCAAACGCCAAGACGGCGGCTACACGATCGCCGACGGGTTCCGCAACATCGCCGAGATCGTGCCGGACAGCTTCCGTTACATGCGCGATTTCCTTCCGGCGCTGGGGGCCGAGTGGAAATCCCTGATGCTGCGGGTCGGCGGTCGCTTCCTTGATGAGGCCCGCCTGCCGAACAAGTGGTCCTTGGACGAAGCCAGCCCGTTCGAATACAATCGCGTGCTTGATCCAAAACCGGCCTTTTCATTGCAGGACAAGGCCCTGGCCAACCTGCGCAAGGCCTTTCCGGTCTTCGAGAAAGCCGAAATCGCGCAACGCTGGGCCGGCGCCATCGATGTGACCCCGGACGCGATCCCGGTGATTTCCGCCATCGACGCCATTCCGGGCTTTTACATCGCCACCGGCTTCTCCGGCCACGGCTTCGGCATCGGTCCGGCAGCCGGCCGGCTGGCCGCCGATCTTGTCACCGGACGCGTGCCGCTGGTCGACCCCAGTCCGTTCCGCTTCAGCCGCTTCAGCGATGGATCGAAGATCAAGATCATAAGCGGTTTTTGATCCGGTCTGGGCCGCGTCCGGCACAGGCGGGCCCGACCACGGCGAGCTGCGACGCGCAAGCGCAGACCACCGATCCGCACCGTCTTGCGCCACAACAGGGAAAACAAAATGACCAAAGACAAGAAACATAAGCAACAGCCCAACCGCCGCCAGGCCCTGATGATGATGGGCGCGGCCGGGACCGCCGGCCTGATGGGCCCGATGGCCATCGGGCGTGACCGCGCCTTTGCCGCCAATGCCGATGCCAGCGGCCAACTGGTTCTGGCATTTTCGCAGGAACCGACGGTGTTCAATCCGCTGATGCCTCATATCGAGGTCGACGAAGGTCTGTATTATGCAGTGTTCGACCCGCTGTTCGATTTCGATCCCTCGGGCGAATTCTTCCCGATCCTCGCCGCCGAGGTGCCGACCGTCGCCAATGGCGGGATTTCCGAGGACGGCCTGAGCTGGAGCCTGAAGCTCAAGGACGGGGTCACTTGGCACGACGGCACCCCGTTCACCGCCGAAGACGTGAAATTCTCTCTCGAACTGACGATGGATCCGGACTTCCGGTCGTTCCGCTCCACCGGCTACAAGTTGATGCGCAACATCACCGTGGTCTCTGACACCGAACTGACCTGGGAAATGAGCGCGCCCTTCGCGCCGATGGCGGCCATTCTGGCCTCGACCTACATCATTCCGAAACACGCCTTTGACGGGGTCGCGGACAAGAATAACACGCCCTTCAACAATGCGCCGATCGGCACCGGCCCGTTCAAGTTCAAGACCCGCATGGCCGGCGACCATATCGAGCTTGAGGCCAATGCCGATTATCACATGGACGGCCCCTTCCTGAAGACGCTGATCATCAAATACGTTCCCGATCTGAACGTGATGTACACGCAATTCAAATCCGGCGACATCGACGTGATCGGGCTGCAATACATCACCCCGGATCACCTGGCCGAGGCCGAAACGCTCAAGGGCAAGGTGGTGACGGTCGCGGGCACGGCGACGTTTGAATCCCTTGGCCTGAACATGACCCGGCCGCAATTCCAGGACCGGGCTGTGCGTCAGGCGCTTTATGCCGCGCTCGACAAGAGCTCGATCATCGAGGCGCTCTATTACGGGGTCCCCTCTCCGACCGAGACCTACATGCCGCGGCAATCCTATTACTATAACCCGGACCTGCCCAAGCATGAGTTCAGCATCGACAAGGCCAATGCCATCCTGGACGAGGCCGGCTGGATGCGCGGCCCCGATGGCATTCGCGAAAAGAACGGCGTGAAGCTTGTCTTCTCGAACTCGACCACCGCCGGCAACCACCTGCGGGAACAGGCACAACAGTTCATGCAACAGACCTTCTCGCAGATCGGCGTGAAGATGGAGATCAAGAACCTGCCGCCAGCGGTCATGTGGGGCGATTACTGGATGAATTCCGAGTTCGACTCGGTTGTCGTCGGTCTCAACGCGCTGGCCGGCGCCGATCCCGACACCTCGAACTATTTCATGTCCACCATGTCGCCGGCATTGGGCGGATCGGGGCAGAACACCTTTGCCTATCAGAACCCGAAGGTGGACGAACTTCTGGTCAAGGGGGCGGCAACCTTTGTGCCCGAACAACGCAAGGCGATCTATGAAGAGATTCAGATGATCATCCGCGAGGACCTGCCGTTCCTGCCGATGTTCCAATACGCCGTGATCAAGGGCTGGAAAGACGATGTGACCGGCCCCGCGCCGAACGTGAACAACCGCATCGACACCTGGAACGTCCGCGACTGGAAGCGCGGCTGATCCACCTCCTGCCCAGAACCAGCGCGCGGCGTCCTCTTCGCCGCGCGCCCCATGCAGCCGGCTCCACCGGCTGATCGGTCACGAAAATCGCAAAAGAGGGTGCCCGCCATGCTACGCTATATCCTTTCCCGGCTCGGCCAGAGCCTTGTCCTCCTTCTGATCGTGTCCTTCATCGGCTTCGCGGTCCTCACCCTCGCCCCCGGCGGTCCGCTGTCGCAATTCGCGCTCAGCCCCGGGATGACCCAGGAACAAATCGAAAAAATCGCCGCGCAAATGGGGCTCGATCGCCCGGTGGCGGTGCAATATTTCGACTGGTTGCGCCATCTAGTGGTCGGCGACTGGGGCACCTCGTACCGGGACGGCCAGTCGGTGCTGCATGTCATCGGCAGCCATCTCTTTGCCACGTTGCTGCTGATGGGCAGCGCGACCGTCATCTCGGTCTCTCTCGGCAGTACCATCGGCATCTTCAGCGCGCTCAGACGCCGGTCCGGTTTCGATTACACGATGACCGTCCTTGCCATGATCGCCCTGTCGATCCCGACCTTCTGGTTCGGGCTGATCGCGATCTATGTGTTCTCGCTCAACCTTGGCTGGCTACCGGCCGGCAACATGTACACCGTGGGCGACGGTTCGGTCCTGGATTACCTGCGCCACCTGATCATGCCCGCCGCCGTCCTGGCGCTGGTCGATGTCGCGATCTGGAGCCGCTACATGCGGACCTCGACCCTGAATGTGATCAATCAGGATTTCGTCCGCACGGCCCGCGCCAAGGGGCTCACCCGCCGGCGTGTCGTGCTCAAGCATATCGTCGGCAATTCCCTGGTGCCGATGATCACCCTGGCCGGGCTGCAATTGCCTATGGTGCTGGGCGGCGCGCTGGTGACCGAGACAGTGTTCACCTGGCCCGGCATGGGGCGGCTCTTTCTCGATAGCCTCGGCTACTCGGATTACCCGGTGGTCATGGGGCTGCTGATGGCCTCGGCCATCCTGGTCCTGATCGGCAACCTCGCCGCCGATCTCATCGTCGCCCTGATCGACCCGCGTATCCGCCTCGACTGAAGAAAGCCACGCCATGACCTCTGTCACCACGAATACGCCCGCCCGTCGCCGCTTCCTGAAATCCCGCGCATTGCGCCGCTTCGTCAGCCACCCGCTTGCTCTCATCGGTCTGCTCATGGTGCTGGTGCTGACCATCGCCTGTTTCCTCGGGCCCTATTTCCTTCCCTATGACGAATTGTTCATCGACCTGCGCGCCCGTTTCGCCCCACCGGGCACCGGGGCGCATATCTTCGGCACCGACCCACTGGGCCGCGATATCGCCGCGCGCCTGTTCCACGCCGGCCAGATTTCCATGGCGGTGGGCTTTGCGGTGATGATCATCGCCACCGCCATCGGCTCTGTCGTCGGCGTCATCTCCGGCTATTACGGCGGCAAGGTGTCGGCGGTGCTGATGCGGATCGTGGACGCCTTCCTGTCCTTCCCCTCGGTCTTTCTTCTGCTGGCGCTGGCCGCCTTCCTCCAGCCCGGCCCGGTGATGATCGCACTGATCATTTCCGCCACCAGCTGGATGGAAGTCGCACGGATCGTCGAGGCCGAAGTCAAATCCCTGCGCAATCAGGATTTCGTCCAGGCCGCACATATGCTGGGACTGTCGAACCGCTGGATCATGTTTCGCGAGCTTCTGCCCAACGCGATCGGCCCGATCATCGTCGCCGCCACCCTGACGGTGGCCCGCGCCATCCTGCTCGAGGCCTATATCTCCTTCCTCGGCTATGGCATCCAGCCGCCGCTGCCGAGCTGGGGCAACATGCTCAATGGGGCACAGCAATATCTGGCCAGCGCGCCTTGGCTCGCCATCGTGCCGGGGGTGGCGATCACCATCGCCGTGACCGGCTTCAACTTCATCGGGGACGGGCTGCGCGACGCTTTCGACAGCCGCACGCAGGGCCACTGAAAGACGCGCCATGCCACGCAAATTCTCAGAATTCAAAGACACGCTGTGGTACGCCACGGCCCCCCAGGCACCCGACACCGCCCCCCTTCAGGGCGAGGTCAAGGCGGATGTCTGCATCGTCGGCGCCGGTTATTCCGGCCTGACCACGGCGCTGGAGCTGGCCCGGCAGGGCGTCTCGGTTGTGTTGCTGGAACGCGAGGAAATCGGTTTCGGCGGCTCGGGTCGCAATGCCGGTCACTGCACCCCGACCTTCACCCACTACAGCCTGCCCGAACTGCGCAAGGTCCTGGGCGCCCCCTGGGCCGAACGGCTGATCCAGCGCCAGACCCGGGCCAATGACAAGGTCGGCGCGATGATCGCGCGCTATGACATCGACTGCGAATGGGAACAGAACGGCTATGTCCAGGGCGCGCTGTTTCCATCGCATCTGAAGACGCTTCAGGGACATATGGCCGCCTATAACGCGGTTGGCGCACGCACCCGGATGTTGGACCGAGACGAGGTCCGGGCGGTGACCGGATCGTCGCGGTTCTATGGCGGCTGGTTCCACGAAGAGGCCGGCGGGCTGAATGCGCTGGCCTATTCCCGCGGTCTGGGACGTGCGGTGATCGCCGAGGGCGGCCGGATTTTCACCGGCTCCGGCGTCACCGGCTGCACCCGCGAAAACCGCGCCTGGGTGGTGCGGACGCCTCAGGGATCGGTGCGGGCGGAAAAGGTCATCTACACCACCGGGGCCTATACCGTCGCCGGCTGGCCGAAACTCGACCAGAGTTTTCGGATCATGCGGGTCTTCGTGGCCGCGACCCAACCGCTGTCCCAGGCCTCGCAGGCCGTGGTCCTGCCCCGGCGCACCACCATTCAGGACGGTCGCGGCGATATCTATGTCTACAAATACAATCGCGAGAACCGCATCGTCGCCTCGATGTTCCCGATGGGCGCACGGGGACAGGACCCGGCCTTTACACGCCAGGTTCTCAGCGACCGGCTCAGATGGCTGCACCCCGACCTGCGGGAGGACCTCAGGTGGGAATTCTTCTGGTATGGCGAGCTGGACATGCAACGCCGCACCGTGCCGCGCCTTTACGGTCTGGCCCCCGGCGTCGTGGCGATGACCGGCCTTTCCGGGCGAGGTGTGCCGACCGGGTCGATGATCGGCGGCATCCTGTCCGACTGGGCGATGGGCGTGGCCGAAAAGGATCTGGACCTGAAGCTTGAACCGCTGAGCCGACAACCGCTTTACATGAGCATCGCCCCGCAAATGGCGCTGCGCGGCTACCGGCTGCGCGACAACCTGCGGGCCAGACGGCAGGGCGCCCCCTTGCCACCCCACGCATAGAAGATAACGCACAAGAGCCGGCGCAGGGTGCGCCGCAATCAGGAGAAGAACCATGCCAGGACCGAAACTGGACCCGGTCGAAAGCGACGCCGAACTGCCATCCAGTGTCGACGTTGTCATCATTGGCGGCGGCATCGCAGGCGTTTGCACCGCACTGGAACTGGTCGACCGAGGCAAGACGGTCGCGATTTGCGAAAAGGGACAGGTCGGCGCCGAACAATCCAGCCGCAACTGGGGCTGGGTGCGCCTGACCCACCGCGATCCGCGCGAAATGCCGCTAATGGTCGAATCCGTGCGGCTGTGGAAAGGGATGAACGAGCGCATCGACGACGAGACCGGTTATCGCCAATGCGGCGTGACCTATACGGTTGCCACCGATGCTGCGCTGGCCGCCGAACATAATGCGCTCGACGAGTTGCACCAATACCAGATCCCCGCCCGCATCCTGAACCGCGAAGAGGCGCTGGCCGCCTTCCCCGGCCTGTCGCTCGAGATCAAGGGCGCGCTGCACAATCCGCATGACGGACGCGCCGAGCCGCAAATGGCCGCCCCCGCGATCGCCCGTGCGGTGCAGGCCCGGGGTGGCACCGTGCATCAGAACTGTGCCGTGCGCACCGTCGAGACCGCCAACGGCAGGGTATCCGGCGTGATCACCGAGAAAGGCCCGATCAAATGCTCTGCCGTTCTGGTCGCGGGGGGCGTCTGGTCGCGGCTGTTCCTGGGCAATATGGGCATCTACCTGCCGCAACTGCGCACCAAGAACACGGTCATGCGCACCGATCCGGTGCCCGATGGCCCGGAGACGACCCTGAAATACCGCGACTTCGCGATGCGCCGGCGGCTCGATGGCGGCTATAACATCGCTTCGGCAGAGCCGAGCCGCTATCAGCTCACCCCCGACAGCTTCCGTCTTTTCAAGGCCTTCCTGCCGACGCTGAAAAACGAATGGAGAAACGTGAGCCTCGGCCTCGGACCGGCGTTCTTCGAGGCGCTGCGCACGCCGCGGCGCTGGACCAGCAAAGATGTGACCCCTTTCGAGAAGACCCGCGTGCTCGATCCCGAGCCGGAAAGCACCATGATCGACAAGGTCCTCGACGGCGTCAAATCCGGCTATGCGCCGTTCAAGGACGCCAAGGTCGCGCAACGCTGGGCAGGATATATCGACGTGCTTCCCGATGTGATCCCCGTCATCTCGGCGACAGAGGGGGTCAAGAACGGCCTGCCCGGGCTGTTCGTCGCCACCGGGTTTTCCGGTCATGGCTTCGGGCTGGGCACCGGTGCCGGGCTGCTGGCTGCCGATCTCATCACCGGGCGGTCGCCCTGCGTCGATCCGACCCCCTTCCGCCTGCATCGCTTTACCGATGGCTCGAAAATCTCGGCCATGCAGGTGCTGGCGCGACACTGACAGGAGCCTCCGGCCCCTGACTCCAAGTCCCCAAACTGCCCCCTGCGCACCCGTATCAACGGGCGCCAGGGGGCGATTTTTCATCAGGCCCGGCCCGGGCCCTCTTCTTATCACCGGTCGAGAAAGTCGCGCAGCCGGAAATAATGGATCCCGAGGCTGCCATAGATCGGATGCAGCCCGTGGAAGGGCAGTGCCGGGATCGAGGCAACGGTCGGGATCGGCAGCGGGGTGCCCCGCGCCAGATAGTCGGCGATCGCCTTGCCCAGCGCCACCGAAAGCGCCACACCACGGCCGTTGAACCCGGTGGCCGCCAGCAGCCCCGGCGCCGGTTCGCACAGGCGAATCCGATGGTCAGGGGTCATCCCGACCCGACCGAACCAGCGCCGTTCGATCCGGAACCCGGCCCCGAAGAGCCGCGTCAACTCGGTTTCGATCCTAGAGAAATCAGCAGCCCGCCGCGGGTCGGAGAAACTGCCGCGCCCGCCGATCATCAGCCGGTTTTCCGGGCCGATGCGGAAATAGGTGCCGACGCGCCGCACCTCGGAGGCAACAACACCGTTGGGCAGGATACGCGCCAGTTGTTCCGGGGTCAGCGGCGCAGTAGCGATCTGGAAGCTGTTGGCCGGCACAGTGGCCCGGGCCAACTTCCGGTCCAGCCGGGGGGGCGTATAGACATTGCTGGCCAGCACCACCCGCGCGGCGTCGACCTGCACACCACCGGCGAGCTGCGCCCGCCAGCCGGAACCGTTTCGCGCCAATCCCGTGACCGGTGAACGGGCATAGACCTTGACGCCGATCGTCTCTGCCGCCTTGGCCAGCCCCTGCGCCAGTTTCAGCGGATGAATCTTGCCAGCGCGCCGGTCGATCCAACCGCCGTGAAACGCCCGGGACCCCGTCGCCTTTTCCATCGCCGCCGCGTCCAGCCATTCGACCGGCGCGCCACGGGCCTGCCACTGCGCCATGCGAGAGCGCAGCCCGGACAGATGCACCGCCTTGTTGCCGGCCTGGATCCAACCGCCCCGCACCGCGTCGCAGTCGATGCCAAGCCGGTCAACCACCGCGAAAAGCGTATCCGCCGTTGCGCCCGCGAATTCAGTGGCCTGTGGCCCCCAGAGCCGATCGAGCCCATCCGGGTCGTCCTTGAGACCGGGAATCACCTGGCCTCCGTTGCGGCCCGAGGCACCGGCACCCGGCATCTCGGCCTCGAGCAACACGACCTGCGTGCCCGCTTCAGCCAGATGAAGGGCGGTCGACAGCCCCTGAAACCCGCCACCGATCACCAGCACGTCGGTGCGCAGGCTTTCGGTCAACTGCGGCAATTCCGGCGCCGCCGGGGCCGTCGCAGCCCAGAGAGATTGAAAATC
This sequence comes from Pseudodonghicola xiamenensis DSM 18339, assembly GCF_000429365.1. Taxonomy (GTDB): domain Bacteria; phylum Pseudomonadota; class Alphaproteobacteria; order Rhodobacterales; family Rhodobacteraceae; genus Pseudodonghicola; species Pseudodonghicola xiamenensis. Next base: position 322,034 of record NZ_AUBS01000002.1, read on the forward strand.
CATTGCCTGCCCCAAAATCAAACCGGATGGGTCACGCGCCGCAGGAACTCCTGCGTCCGCGCATTCTGCGGCCGAACCAGAACGTCCTTGGCCGCGCCATGCTCTGCGATCAGCCCCTTGTCGAGAAAGAACACGTTGCTGGCCACCTCGCGGGCGAACTGGATTTCATGGGTGACGATCAGCATCGTCATATGCTCCTCTGCCAGATCGCGCAGCACCGAGAGCACCTCTCCCACCATCTCGGGATCCAGCGCCGAGGTCGGTTCGTCGAGCAAGATGGCCTCGGGCCGCATCGCCAGCGCCCGCGCGATGGCGACCCGCTGCTGCTGACCGCCGGAGAGCGCCGAGGGATAGAAATTCATCTTGTCGGCAAGCCCCACGCGGCGCAGATGCTCCTCGGCGCGGGCCCGCACCTCGGCCTTGTCTTCCCCAAGCACCTGGACCGGACCCTCCATGACGTTCTGCAGGGCGGTCATATGCGGGAACAGGTTGAACCGCTGGAACACCATCGCCACCCGGGTCCGGATGTTGTGGATGGACGCAGCATGGGCATCGACCCGCTCGCCGTCGATCAGGATGTTGCCAGATTGGTAATCCTCAAGCCCGTTGACGCAGCGCAGCAGCGTCGACTTGCCCGAGCCGGAGGCGCCGATCAGACAGACCACCTGCCCCTTGTCGACTTCCGCGGTGATGCCCTTGAGCACCTCGTGCTTTCCGAAGGACTTGTGGACGTTCTCGAAACGGATCACTTCGCGGCTCCCATCTTGAGTTCGACCCGACGCATCAGGAAATTGAGCGGGATCGTCAGGCACAGGTACAATGCGGCGACCATGGTGAAGACGGTCATGTTGTCGAAGGTCGAAGAGGCCAGCATCTTACCCTGCATGGTCAATTCCGCCACCGAGATCACCGAAACCTGGCTGCTGTCCTTCAACAGCATGACCACATTATTGCCATAGGGCGGCAAGGCGATCCGGAAAGCCTGCGGCAGCACGATCCGGCGCATCATCTTGCCGTGTTTCATGCCGATGGACTTGGCAGCCTCGACCTGCCCCTTGTCCACCGCCTCGATCCCGCCGCGGAAGGTCTCGCCGATATAGCACGAATACGTCAGCGCAAGGCCGATCACCCCGGCCTGGAAGGCGGTCAGATCGAGCCCGAGTTCGGGCATCACGAAGTAGATGTAGAACAGCACGACAAGGATCGGGATACCGCGCAAGAACTCCACGACATAGCGGGCGGGCAATTCCAACCACCGGCTTCCGGAACTGCGCATGATGGACCAGAGCAACCCCAGCGCAGATGCCAGCACCAATGCAAGCGCGGTTACGGCAACAGTCTGCCAAAGACCGGTGAGAAGGAGCGGCAAGTAATCCTGAATCCGCTCAGATAAGGGCGACATGAACGTCTCCTGTCAGAACAATTCAGGCCCGGAGCAGCACCCCGGGCCTCTTTTCACAGGCCTCAGAGGCCGTATTTCCCGAAAATCGCCGACAACTCGCCGCTTTGTTTCATCGCCTCGATCGCCGCGTTGATCTCGGCCAGCAGCTCCGGCTTATCCTTCGAGACCGCCAGCGCGACCTTCCCGATGCTCATCGGCTCATAGCCATCGACCAGCCGCACGCCCAGCCCCGGGTTTTGCGAAATCTGATAGGCCACGATCGGCTTGTCGCCGAACCCCGCCTTGATCCGCCCCAGCTTCACGTCACGCATGATATCGGCCAGGCTGTCGTAAAGCTTCACCTCGCTGAAGATGCCCTTCGCCTGCAGTTGATCGGCAAAGGTCGTGCCGATCTGCGCACCAACGACTTCGCCTGCAAGATCGTCGAGCTGATAGGAGCCGGTATCGTCGCCGGAGACAAAGACCGCATCGCCATAGCTGTAGACCGTCTCCGAGAAATCGACGACTTCCTTGCGCTTGTCGGTGGCGAACATCCCTGCAGAGATCGCATCAATCTTGCCGGTCTGCAGCGCCGGGATCAGGGCCGAAAACTGAGTGATCGCGAATTCAGGCTCCATATCAAGATCGGCAGCGATCGCCGCAGCAAGATCGACCATCGCGCCGGTCGGCTTCTGGGTCGAGGTATCAATGAAGGTGAAAGGCACGCCGGTGGTCGTGACCCCGACCCGAAGGTCCTCTGCCTGAGCCTGCAAAGCGCTGAGCGCAAGAGCACCCGCGAGAGCGATGGAACGGAATTTCATGAGCAGCTTCCCTGTGTCGCGCGCCACGCTCCCCACTTTCAGCAGGGGCGGCGCAGTTTCTAGACATTCTTCACCATAATGAAACATCTTCAGGAAGCAACCAAAACTACGGCCCTTCTTCATATTTATGAAGAATGCCTATGTTTCCACTGTTTTTTCTTCATTCTCTTCCCCAAACAGGTTAAACGTGCTGTACCGGGGGGATAGCTTCTCGGGCACCACGTTCACCCAAATGAAGAATCGCCGATGCCCCTTGCCGAAAATGAAGCAACGCTGCAAACCGACCCGCTCAGCGGAATGGACGATGTCTCGCTTGGCGAATCCGTGCGTCAGGCTCGCAAGAGCCGCGGCCTGTCCCTGCAGACCGTGGCCGAAGGCGCCGGCATCTCCACCGGACTGCTGAGCCAGATCGAACGCGGCATTTCCTCGCCTTCGATTCGCAATTTGCGCGCCATCTGCGATGTGATCGAAATCCCGTTCCTGTCACTCTTTGCCGAAGCTGACAGCGCCAGCCGAGAAGCCGGAATGATCGTTCGCGAAGGCCGGCGCCGGACCGTAGATTTCGGCGACAAGGGTATGGTGAAATCCTTCCTCACCGCCCATGACAACGGCGCTCTGCAGGTGATGGAGATCGTCCTCGCCCCTGGCGGAACCTCGGGCGAGGAAGCCTATGCCCATGACGGCGAGGAATGCGGCGTGGTGCTGCGTGGCAAGCTTGAGCTCTGGGTCGAAGACGACAGATTCGTTCTGGATGAAGGCGACGCCTTCCATTTCGAAAGCCGCCGACCGCACCGGTTCCGCAACCTCGGCAACGACGAAAGCCGGGTGATGTGGGTCACCACCCCGCCGGTCTGGTAACCCCTCCCTGGATAGGCTGCCCCCCTGACCGGAATAGCACCTCGGGATTATCGCCTCAGGGCGAAGATTGACAAAGCCCTCCCCCCGGCGCAGGGTACGCGCACTCACCCGGGGGGTCCCGACAAGGGGCTGAGATACTGATAGCCGGCCGTAAGACCCGTGCAGCGCAGTGACCCGATGAACCTGATCCAGTTCACACTGGCGTAGGGATGGTGCACCGGCTGCGCGGGTCTTGCCCGGAAACGTCACAAGCGTCCTGCGCGGGCTTTCTCCATTCGACGCGGAACTGGGTCTCCAACGCTTAGAGCTATGGAGGCTCCGACCGATGAAAGATAACTCCCCAACCGTCACCACCGGTCCGCTCCCGGCCTCGCACCGGGTCTGGCATCAAGGCACCCTGCATCCCGGGATTCGCGTTCCGATGCGTGAAATCACCCTGCACCCCACGGCAGGCGAGCCGCCGGTCACCGTCTATGACAGCTCCGGCCCCTATACCGACCCCGAGGCCGAAATCGCCATTGACCGTGGCCTGCCGCGCCTGCGCGAAGACTGGATCACCGCGCGCGGAGATGTGGAACGCTATGCCGGGCGTCACGTGAAACCCGCGGACAACGGCTTTGCCGAAGGGACCCGGCTGACGCCGGCATTCCCCGTCCGTCACGAGCCCCTGCGGGCCCGGGACGGCAAGGCGGTGACCCAGATCGCCTATGCCCGCGCCGGCATTGTCACGCCGGAGATGGAATTCGTGGCCATTCGCGAAAACCTCGGCCGCAAGGCCGCGCAGGAGACACTGGCGCGCGACGGCAAGGATTGGGGCGCCGAGATCCCCGATTTCATCACCCCGGAATTCGTCCGCGACGAGATCGCGAAGGGCCGCGCCATCATCCCCGCCAATATCAACAACCCCGAAGCCGAGCCGATGGCGATCGGCCGCAACTTCCTGGTCAAGATCAACGCCAATATCGGCAATTCCGCCGTGACCTCCTCGATGGCGGAAGAGGTGGAAAAGATGGTCTGGGCCACCCGCTGGGGCGCCGATACCGTCATGGACCTGTCGACGGGGCGCAACATCCACAACATCCGCGACTGGATCCTGCGCAACTCTCCCGTGCCGATCGGCACGGTGCCGCTCTATCAGGCGCTGGAAAAGGTCGGCGGCATCGCCGAGGATCTGAGCTGGGAGGTCTTCCGCGACACGCTGATCGAGCAGGCCGAACAGGGGGTGGATTATTTCACCATCCACGCGGGCGTGCGGCTGCACATGATCCCGATGACGGTGAACCGGGTCACCGGGATCGTCTCGCGCGGCGGCTCGATCATGGCCAAATGGTGCCTGCACCATCACCGCGAAAGCTTCCTTTACGAGCATTTCGACGAGATCTGCGATATCGCGCGGGCCTATGACGTGTCCTTCAGCCTGGGCGACGGGCTGCGCCCCGGCTCCATCGCCGACGCCAACGACCAGGCGCAATTCGCCGAGCTGGAGACGCTGGGCGAGCTGACCCATATCGCCTGGGCCAAGGATTGCCAGGTGATGATCGAAGGGCCGGGCCACGTACCGATGCACAAGATCAAGGAGAACATGGACAAGCAACTGGAGGTCTGCCACGAGGCGCCCTTCTATACGCTGGGCCCGCTCACCACCGATATCGCGCCGGGGTATGACCATATCACCAGCGGCATCGGTGCGGCGATGATCGGCTGGTTCGGCTGTGCCATGCTCTGCTATGTCACGCCGAAGGAACACCTCGGCCTGCCGGACCGCGACGATGTAAAGACCGGTGTGATCACCTACAAGATCGCCGCCCATGCCGCGGACCTGGCCAAGGGCCACCCGGCGGCCCAGATCCGCGACGACGCGCTCAGCCGCGCGCGGTTCGAATTCCGCTGGGAAGACCAATTCAACCTCAGCCTCGACCCGGACACCGCGCGCTCGATGCATGACGAAACGCTGCCGAAAGAGGCCCATAAGGTGGCGCATTTCTGTTCCATGTGCGGGCCGAAATTCTGCTCGATGCGGATCAGCCATGACATCCGCGCCGAAGCGCAGAAGGAGGGCATGGAGAAGATGGCCGAGAAATTCCGCGAGGGCGGCGAGCTCTACCTGCCGCTCGCATCGGCAGGAGAACAGTGAACAATGGACATGAGCATGACACAACAAACCCCGGGCGTTCTGCTGAGCCGGCTGCGGGCCGAACCGCCGCTGGTGCAATGCATCACCAATTTCGTGGCGATGAACATCGCGGCGAATGTGCTGCTGGCCGCCGGCGCCAGCCCCGCCATGGTCTCGGACGCCGAGGAGGCGAATGAATTTGCCCGTATCGCCGGGGCGCTGACGGTGAATATCGGCACGCTCTCCGCGCCCTTCGTGGCCGGAATGCGGACCGCCATCGAAGGGGCGCAGGCAGCCGGGCGGCCCTGGGTGCTGGATCCGGTGGCCTGTCAGGCAACGGCGCTGCGCCGGCGCACCGCGGCCGATCTGCTGGCACTGACCCCCACCATCATCCGCGGCAATGCCTCGGAAATCCTGGCGCTTGCTGGAGAGGACAGCCGAGGCCAGGGCGTCGATGGACGCGATTCCGTGGAGACGGCGGAGGCCGGCGCGCGACACCTGGCCGAAACCAGCGGCGCGGTGGTCGCGGTGACCGGCGAAGTCGATTTCGTCACCGACGGCACCCGCGCCGTGCGGATCGCCGGCGGATCGCCCTATATGCCGCTCAATACCGCTCTGGGCTGTTCACTGACCGGGCTTTGCGGCGCCTATGCGGCGGTGGCGGACGATCCCTTCGATGCCGCCGTAGGGGCGCTGGCGCATTATGCCGTGGCCGGCAGCCGGGCGCATGAGGGCGCGGCAGGGCCCGGCTCTTTCGGCGTCCGGTTCCTCGATGCGCTACATGGGCTTGCGCCCGGGGCGCTCGACGCCGAGGCACGGGTGAGCCAGGCATGATGAGGCCAACATTCGATCTTGCGGTCTATCTGGTGCTCGATCCCGGCCTCTGCGCCGGGATCGGCATGGTCGAGACCGCCCGCCGCGCAGTTGCTGGCGGGGCGACGATGGTGCAACTGCGCGACAAGGACGGCGGCACCGCGCGGATGATCGAGACCGGGCGCGCGCTGAAGACCGCGCTGGCCGGAACCGGCGCCCGGCTCATCGTCAATGACGATGTTGCGGCAGCGGTGGAGATCGGCGCCGACGGCATCCACATCGGCCAGGGAGACATGAAGGCGACCGAGGCACGCCGGCTGATCGGCCCCGACGCGATCCTCGGGCTCACGGTCGAAACGCCGGAGCTGGCCGCCCAAGCCGACCCAATGCTGGTCGATTACATCGGCGCCGGCCCGGTCTTTGCCACGCCGACCAAGCTGGACCACAAGACCCCGGTGGGCTTTGACGGGCTCGCCACCCAGATCGCCGCCAGCCCGGTGCCAGCGGTCGCCATCGGCGGTCTCAAGGCCCCGCATGTCGCCGCCGCCCTGGCGGCCGGCGCATTGGGCGTGGCAGTTGTCTCGGCCATCTGCGGCCAGCCCGACCCCGAGCAGGCCGCCCGCATCCTGCGCCAGGAGGTCAACGCCTGCCGACGCATGTCCAGCGACAGCTCCGTCAGGGTCTGATCACACCCTGACCACATCCGAAGGCCAGCAAACGGACGGGCGTGCGCTCATGTATCGGGCCTGCGCCCGCCTGGTTCCGGACCGGCAGACAGCCCCCCTGCCAAGTGGACAGCCACAGGCCCAATACATTAGAAAAACTGAACATTTGATTTCAATATATTCGTTATTCACAACAGTATTCGCCCGATATGCTCCTGACAAAGCCGGGTTGCAGCCCCTGCGACAGGCTTCGACACAGCAAGGGCAACCATGACACCAGAGATATCCTGCGGGCATGATCAGCCGCCGCACTCCGCCACATCCCATCTCGCGCATCCAGGCGCGCCCGGACAATGACCGGCAAGCTTCTTCTGCTCTGGCTGTCCGCCTTTCCGCTGATGGGCAGCCCAGGGCCCGCAACGCTGACCCTTGCCAGCCTGGGCGCGGCCTTCGGCTTTCGCGCCTGCCGCCGCTACCTGCTCGGGATCATCACCGGCACCACGGCGGTCCTGCTGATCGTGGCGAGTGGCGTTTCCGCCATTCACGCCCTTCCGCCGGAGCTGCTGAGCGCGCTTCAGATCGCCGCCATCGCCTATATCCTCTATCTCGCCTGGAAGATCGCCACCGCCCCAGTAGGCGCCACCGACGGGCACCAACCGCAAAAATCTTCGGTCGTTATCGCGTCTTTCCTGCCTGGGCTCGGATTGGCGCTTGCCAACCCCAAGGCCTTCGCCGCCATCGGAGCAGTCTATTCCGGCCATATGATCCTGCCGGGTCAGCCAGGCCCGGACACCGCTCTGAAGATCGCCGCCCTGACACTGGTCATCGTGACGGTGAACGCCGCCTGGCTGGCCTTCGGCACGACCTTCTCGCGACTGCTGACGCAGCCCAGCCTGGGCAGAGGCCTCAATATCCTGTTCGCCCTTTTGCTTCTGACCTCGGTCTGCTTCCTTCTGGCAGGCTAACCCGCCCCCCCCAAAAATTTGACCGACCCGGACCGGCGCGATGCCAGGCCCGGGCCGGCCTCCAGCCGTCCGGCAAGCCGCCACAGGGGCAACCGGCTCCTCTCTACTGGGTGGCGTGAGATCGGAACACGGCGATGGGTGGCACCCCGACGTGGCGCAGGGCCACCGGATTGCCGACTGGAATGGCAAGCTTCAGATCATCGGGTCATCGGGAAACAGAAACTTCATCAAGGCGCGCCAGGCGCCAGCTCCACCAGCCATTCAGGCAGACCAGCATCAGCACGATCACCGGCGGCACCGCATGCGCATATTCTGCATTCAGCAAGACGGTCGTCGCAGCCGAGGCCATCACTGCCCCGGCAAGGATGCTGCCCGCCAGTCGAAAGGCCGGCAAGGCCAGCAACAACGCCGCCCCCCACTCCAACACCCCGGTGGCGACGTGAAACCAATCCGGGAACCCCCAACGCCGGTAATCGTCGAGCACCTCGGGGGAAGCGAAGATATTGAGATATCCGCCCAGGCAGAAGAAAGCGGCCAGAAGCCAGGCATAGAGATGACGCCAGGGAAATTTTCTCATGTTTTCTCTCGCTGTCTTCGGGTCATGACGACCCCACCCCGACGAACGATGATGGCAAGAACAGTCACAGCGTGCACACCCCGTTATAGTGCCGCCCATGCCAGACCAGCGGTTGCCGGCCGCCATCGTGCCGGATGTCGCGCGGCGCGCCCGCGAACAACAGATGATCGGCCAGTTCAATCTCACTGATCACGGTGCAATCCATCGCGGCGACGCCACCGGCCAGCCGGGGCTGCCCCGAGCTCCAGCTCTGCCAGTCCCCGACCTCGAACCGATGCTCTGGCGCCACCTTTCCGGCAAAAGCGTCCGCCACGGCCTGCTGCCCCTCGGACAGCATCGCGACGGAGAACTGCCGCCCCGCGCGGATCAGTGCCGCAAGCGGCGCTCCGGCAGCGATCGAAACCAGAATCGCCGGGGGCGCAACATTCAGCGAAAACGCCGCCGTCACCGTCCGGCCAAAACACTGCCCGGCCCCCCGTGCGGCAACGATACAAACCTTTGCTGCCAAAGATGCCATGGCGTCGCGGAAATCAGACCGCAGAGACGCCGAAGCAGAGCGAAGCGCCGCGCAGTCGGCAGAAACATCCTTGCTCTCACTCATATTGCCCCTCCCCGGGGTTGGCTCCAAACAGACCCGCGTATCAGCGACCCAAGGGCGGCTGCCCTGCCATGAACGGGAGCGTTGTCATGGCAGGACAGCCCCACCCCGCGTCAGGCGAGGTTCGCTTCGGCGAACTCGTAGTTCGCCAGATGGTCGAGGAAGTTGGTCACATAGTCGGGACGCCGGTTGCGGAAATCGACGTAATAGCTGTGCTCCCAGACATCGAGCCCCAGCAAGGCCGTGCCTTCGCCGGTAGCCAACGGGTTCACGCCGTTGGGTGTCTTGGTCACCGCCAGCGCGCCATCCGCCTTCTGGATCAGCCAGGCCCAACCCGATCCGAACTGGCCCACGGCCACCGCCTTGAACGCATTCTTGAACTGATCGACCGATCCGAAGGCCTCGACAATCTTGGCCTCCAGCTTGCCCGGCATGGCGCCACCGGTAGGCGACAGCGCATTCCAGAAATGGATATGGTTCCAGTGCTGCCCGGCATTGTTGAAGGCCGGCGCCCGGGCGTCATCGCCATAAGTCAGGGTGATGATCTGCTCCAGCGTCTTGCCCTGCAGATCGGCGTTGGCCTCGACAAAACCGTTCAGTGCCGTGACATAGGCCTGATGGTGTTTGTCATGATGCAGTTCCAACGTTTCCTGGCTCATGCCGCGCTCAGCCAGGGCCGCATGCGCATAAGTCAACGAGGGCAATTCGAAAGCCATGATTTGTCTCCTTCCGGGCCGGCGCTTGCGCGACACGGCTCATTCCGATAATTAAACAAGCAACGCCTTTGAAAAACATCGAGATCAATATGTCAACAGATGTCTTGGAAAATTATGCATGGTCCCCTCGGGCCCCGGCCGAGCGCATCCTGATGGCGTTGAAGATGCAAGGGGCACAGACCTCGTCCCAGATCGGCGCGAAGCTTGGGATCACCGGCGAGGCGGCCCGCCAGCAGCTTGTGAAACTGTCGGAAGAGGGTCAGGTCCGGGATGAACGGCGAGCCTCGGGGCGCGGCCGTCCCTCGACCTATTGGCACCTGACCGAAAAGGGGCAATCCCGTTTCCCCGACAGCCATGCGGCGCTGACTGTGGAACTACTCGGCTCGATCCGCGAGATATTGGGGCAACAGGCGCTCGATCAGCTTATCGACGCCCGGGAAGGCAGCAGCCAATCGCGCTATGCCGCCGCCATGGCAAGCTGTACCACCCTGAGGGAACGGGTCGAAAAGCTTGCGGAATTGCGTTCGGCGGAAGGCTATATGGCCACCGCCGAGGAGGCCGGTGACGACACCATGCTGCTGATCGAAAACCATTGCCCGATCTGTGCTGCCGCGACCTTCTGCCAGGGTTTCTGCCGCACCGAAAAGAAGGTGTTCGAAACCGCCCTCGGCAGCGACACGGCGGTCGAACGTATCGAGCATATCGTCGAGGGCGGCCGGCGCTGCACCTATCGAATCACAGGAAACGCCTCATGACCTCTCGCCCCGGAGAAGAATCCCGCCCGACGCCGGCACAGGCCATTGCCGAAGGGCTCGACGCCCAGATGGTGCGGCGCGTCGTGCATCGTTTCTACGATCAAGCCCGCCAGGACAGCGTGATCGGCCCGATATTCCGCAAATACGTCGCCGACGACGACTGGCCAGCCCATCTGGCGAAGATCGAAGCCTTCTGGGGCGCTTCCCTGCTCGGGACCAAGGCCTACAGCGGCCGCCCGATGCCTAAGCACCTCGCGATGCCGGAACTTGACGACAGCCATTTCATGCGCTGGCTGGCGCTGTTTCGCAATACGGTCACCGAGATCTGCCCGCCGCTGACCGCGCGGCTGTTCATCGACCGTTCGGAACGGATCGCCGAGGCGTTCCGCATCAATATCTCCATGCACCGCGGCGAGGAGCTGGTCTTCCTGCCGCCCCTGAAACGCGAACCCTATCCCAGAGCAGGAGGGTAGCGAGCCGGCCAGGCTGCAATGCCTACCCGGTTTCGGCCTCCCCCATCGACTTCATGAGCAAGGCTCATATATCCTGATGATATCCGGCACATATCGCCCCAGATTTCAGGCCCCACATGCTTCGTGAGAATGTAAACGATCTGATCGCCTTCGCCGCCGTTGCCGAAGAACGCAGCTTCACCCGGGCGGCGGCCCGGCTGAATGTCTCTCAATCGGCACTGAGCCATACGATCAAAGGGCTAGAACAGAGGCTTGGCCTGCGCCTGCTGACCCGGACCACCCGCAGCGTCGCCCCGACGCTTGAAGGTGAGGATCTGCTTGCAACACTGACCCCCTGTTTCGACAAGATCGAAACCCGGCTGCAGGCGATCAACGACGCCCGCGACAAACCCACCGGCACGGTGCGGATCGTGGCTGTGGATTATGCCATCGAAAGCATTCTCTGGCCCAAGCTCTCCCCGGTGCTGAAGCAATACCCTGCAGTGAATATCGAATTCGTCATGGATTACGGCTATACTGATCTGGCGAATTTCCAGTGCGATGCCGGCGTGCGTTATGGCGAGCAGGTCAGCGACGGCATGATCTCGGTCCGCATCGGCCCCGACGAACGGATGATCTGCGTCGGCTCTCCGGCGTATTTCGAACAGATGGGCCAGCCGGAGACGCCACAGGATCTGGCCCGGCACAACTGCATCAACCTGCGGCTTTCCACCCATGGCACGCTTTCCGCTTGGGAATTCGAAGACGAAAGCGGCCAGGAGATCCGCGTCAAGGTCCAGGGCCAGGCCTGTTTCAACACGATCACCCCGGTTCTTCAGGCCGCCTGCGACGGCAACGGCCTGGCGCTGGTGCCCGAACGACTGGCCCGCAAACAAATCGGCTCGGGCGCCCTGGAGATCTGCCTCGGCGAATATTCGCCCTATTTTCCCGGCTTTCATCTCTATTATCCAAGCCGTCAGCGATCATCCTCTGCCTTCGACGTGGTGTTGGAGGCGCTGCGCGAACGCTCCTGACCATTCATGAGCGGCACTCATGACTGGCTTGATCGTCTTCCGTATTAAGACTGTCCGCCAGATGCCCCACATCGTTGGAAGACGCCTTTTGATAAGGAGCTTTCGATGAAAACCGTTTCCACCCGCCGCCCCGGATCGCGAGGACGCGGTAGATGAGGATCGGCATCCTTGGCTCTGGTCTGATGGGGGCCGGTCTGGGCCGGCTCTGGGCGCTTTGCGATCACGATGTGACCTTCTCCTATGCCCGCAGCCGCCATAAGCTGGAGCGGCTGGCCCGCGAGAGCGGCAGCGCCCAAGGAACGGTCGCCGAGACGGTGGCGACCTCAGAGGTGCTTTTGTTGGCGGTACACTGGTCGCGGATCGACGACGTGCTGGAACAGGCCGGGGAGCTCGACGGCAAGCCGGTGCTGAACTGCTGCGTGCCGCTGAACGACCGCAACAGCGAGCTGGTGCTCGGCACCACCACCTCCGGCGCCGAAGAGCTGGCGCGGCGACGCCCCCGCGCAGGCTGGGTTTCCTGCTTCAACACCACCCCCTCGGAAAGCTTCGCCCCGGTTTTCGCCCGCAAAGGCAAGGCTCCGGCGCCGCAGGTTCTTGTCTGCGGAGACGATCCCGACGCCAAGACCATTGCCGGCGGGCTGATCCGCGATATCGGCTTCACCCCCCTAGAGGCAGGAAGACTGCGCAACGCCCGGTTCATCGAACCCTTTGCCATGGCCACCGCAGAACTCGCCTATGCCCAGCCCGGGGGCCCCGCCCTCACCTACCGTTTCGAAAAGCTGCGCGGCTGATCGCGCGACAGAACAGAAAGGAAATCACCATGAAAATCATCCGTGCGGGCAGCACCCCCTCGATGCCGGGGCCTGATGACTGGTTCACCGGCACCGTTCGCATCGACCCGATGTTTCAGGCCGACGCGCCCGGCCGCACCAGCGGCGCCCATGTCACATTCGAGCCAGGCGCGCGCACGGCCTGGCACACCCACCCCGCCGGCCAGACCATCATCATCACCTTTGGCCGGGGTCGGGTGCAACGTGACGGCGGCCCCATCGAAGAGGTGCGCCAGGGGGATATCGTCTGGTTCCCCGCCGGGGAGAAACATTGGCACGGTGCCGCGCCCGACACCGCAATGAGCCACATCGCCATTCAGGAAAGCATTGATGGCAGCCCCGTCACCTGGATGGAGAAGGTCTCGGACGCCGACTACAACGGCTGACCCGTGCGAGTTCCGGGCGGCAGCCACCGCCCGGAACTCCCCGCCCCCTGTGACAGAGCGGTGCCTAGCGTTTCAGATAGGTCTGCCAGACCCAGATCACCACCAGCGCCCCAAGCACAGCGCCGACAAACCCCGCCAGCGCCCCCATCATCGCCAGCAGCGCCCTGAGCACCAGGCCGCCCACTAATGCGCCGACGATACCGATCAGCATGGTAGTGGGAATATCGGCCTCGATATTCATGATCCGCGTTGCCAGGAAGCCGGCGGCGGCTCCGATGATGATCAATGCAACAATCCCCACGGCTCACTTCCTCCAGTGGAACGGCACGATGATCAGCGCCCCGATTGACGACGCGATGGCGTTCATCCCGGCAGAATGAAAGCCGATGCCAAACATCACCCGGACGAAATAGAACAGGAAGGCCCCGCCGATGCAGATGATGATCGAGGGGATGATACCATTCTGGGTAAAGCCCGATCTTTCCGAGGCATAGCCGACGATCCCCGCGATCACCACCGTGCCCATCAGCGTCATATACATCGCGCGCGCCCTTCCCGGTTACAGACGGGTTCCCGCCGGCACCGGCCGGCCGCGCAGGAACACATCGGCATCCTGCGCCCCCTTGCCCGCCCTTTGCAAGCGGGTCAATTGCACCGCCCCCTCGCCGCAGGCGACGGTCAGCGCATCGTCCAGCACCTCGCCCGGCGCGCCGGCACCGGGCGCCAGGCACGAGGCCAGAAGTTTCAACCTCTCACCTTCAAAGTCGCACCAGGCACCGGGGAAAGGGGACAGCCCGCGGATCTTGCGATCGACCTCGACCGCAGGCAGGGCCCAGTCGATCCTTGCCTCGGCCTTGTCGATCTTGGTGGCATAGGTGACACCTTCATCCGGCTGCGGCTCGGGCACCAAGGCATCGAGGCGCGCCAGCGCGGTGACGATCAGCGCCGCGCCCATGGCGGACAGCCGGTCATGCAACTGTTCGGTGGTCTCCTCCTCCCCGATCGGCGTGGCCTCGCGCAGCAGCACAGGCCCGGTATCGAGCCCGGCCTCCATTTGCATGATGCAGACGCCGGTTTCCGCATCGCCCGCCATGATGGCGCGATGGATCGGCGCCGCCCCGCGCCAGCGCGGCAACAGGCTCGCGTGGATGTTCAGGCACCCCTTTACCGGTGCATCCAGCACCGCCTGCGGCAGGATCAGCCCATAGGCGACCACCACGGCGATATCGGCCTTCAGCGCGGCGAATTCCGCCTGCGCCTCGGGTGTCTTCAGACTGGTGGGATGGCGCACAGTCAGGCCCAGCACCTCTGCCCGTGCCTGGACTGGGCTCGGGCGATCCTTCTTGCCACGACCGGCGGGGCGCGGCGGCTGGCAATAGACGGCAGCGATCTCGTGCCCCGCCGTGACCAGCGCGTCGAGCACCGGGACCGAGAAATCGGGGGTTCCCATGAAGATGATGCGCATTGCCAAACCTCCGTCTTGTCGCCGGCCTTCAATTGCGGCGCACCTTAGTCATGCGCCAGCGGGTGTCCAGCTTTGGCAGTACCATGAGCGCGGCCCCCCGCGACATGGTTCCCTGCGCTGACGCCGGGCCATCAGAGCAAGCCGCGCGGGCAATCGCCGGCCCGCGGGGACGGTCCGGCGCCCTTCGGATTTGTTCCGCAGGGGGGGGGGGGGGGGGCTCGGGGGGGGGGCGGAGGTTTAGGACACTCAGCCCGCCGCAGCCTCGCCGCGCGGGAAAATGCCGTTGCTGATGAATTCCATCACCGGCACGCCGTCCTGATTGCTGACCGTCACCTTGCTTTTGACAAAGCCGATCGGACGGCTTTTCGACGGCGTCAGCTCCAGAACCTCCATCCGTACCGACAGGACCTCACCGGGGTAGACCGGCTTCAGCCAGCGCAGCGAATCGATCCCGGGCGAGCCCAGAGACCGGCCGGTCCGGTCCAGATTCTCCACCATCATCGCCATGGTCATGGCGCAGGTGTGCCAGCCACTGGCGCAGAGCCCGCCGAACAGCGACTGCTTCGCCGCCTCCTCGTCGAGGTGAAAGAACTGCGCATCGTATTTGCTGGCGAATTCGATGATCTCTTCCTTGGTCACCGCATAGGCGCCAAAGTTCTGCACCTGGCCGATCTCGAAGCTCTCGAAGGGAATGAAATCCATTGCGGTCTCAGTCATTTTCATCCTCCCTGACTGGTTCTCCTCGCCCAAAGCAGGCGAGAAGCACCGGAGGGATGCAATTCCCAAATCACCCGGACTGGCCAAAACGCCGCGTCACTTGACCGATCAGCCGGCCAGCTTGCGGGCCTTGCGCAGCAGCATGTCGCGTTTGACCTTGCTGAGATTGTCGAAATACATCCGACCGTTCAGATGGTCGATCTGATGCTGGATCGAGGTCGCCCAGAGGCCGACGAAATCCCGCTCCTCGGCCTCGCCCTGATCGTTCAGAAAGCGCACCGTCACTGCCCGGGGCCGTTCGATTTTGGCCGACACACCGGGCAGGTTCGGGCTCGCCTCCTCATGCACGCGCGGCTGGACCGAGGCATGAAGAATTTCCGGATTGGCCATGCGCACCGCCTGACCCCGGCTGTCCGAGGCATCGACCACCGCCAGCCGCAGCATCACGCCGATCTGCGGCGCGGCCAGCCCGACACCGGGCATCGCCTCCATGGTGTCGATCATGTCGGTCCAGATCGCGCGAATGTCGTCGGTGATCGCCTCGACCGGTTCGGCCGGGGTACGCAGCCGCTTGTCGGGCCAAGGCAGGCAGATGCGAACGGTCATGCGGTCGACTTTCGTGCATAGGACGCCAGCGCAGCATCCCGCGCATCGGGCGCGAGACGATCGAATGTGACCAACCCATCGAGGTGATCCAGCTCATGCTGGGCACAACGGGCAGCGAACCCCTCGAGCCTGCGGCTCTGGCGTTGGCCCTCGGCATCGGTCCAGTCCATCACCACCCAGTCGGGCCGCGCCACCACGGCGGTGATGCCAGGGATCGACAGGCAGCCCTCCTCCCCCTCGATCAGCGTGGCGGATCGGTCGGTGATCTCGGGGTTGATCATCACCTCGGGGCTGGGCGTGCCTTCCTTCCAGCTGACATCCATGACGAAGAACCGCTTCATCACCCCGACCTGAGGAGCGGCGAGACCGCGGCCGGGCGCGTCATACATGGTGGCGAACATCTCGGCGATCAGTTCGGACAGCTCTTCCGTCGCGCCGACGGGCGCGCAGCGCTGTGCCAGCCGCGGATCGGGCCACTTCAGGATCGGCAAGGCGACCATGTCAGCCCCGCGCCCTGTCGCGCTTCAGCTTCTGCATCTTGCGGGTGATCATCTGCCGCTTCATCGGCCCTAGATAATCAATGAAAAGCTTGCCGTTCAGGTGGTCGATCTCATGCTGCACACAAGTCGCCCAAAGTCCGTCGAACGTCTCGGTTCGTTCCTTGCCGTCACGGTCGATCCAGCGGACATCCACCACCTTGGGGCGGGTCACTTCGGCATATTGCTCGGGGATCGACAGGCAGCCTTCCTCATAGGTGTTCAATTCCTCAGACGAAGCGATCACCTCGGGATTGAACATGATCAGCGGCCGCGGCGCATCGCCCTCTGCCTTGACGCAATCGAGCACGATCAAACGATCGAGCACACCGACCTGCGGCGCGGCCAGCCCGACGCCTGGCGCGTCATACATGGTTTCCAACATGTCGTCTGCCAGCTTGCGCAGATCGTCCGACACATCGGCGACGGGCGCGCAAACCTTCTTCAGGCGGGGATCGGGGTGAATAAGGATCGGACGTTTCATGGACCTGATGTAGGCGATGACACGCCCTATCGCAACGCCCCCCTTGCACCCGGTGTCATTCCCGCTAGCCTCCGCCCCAAGCAGACGGAGACACTTGATGACGACCCCCATGAATTTCGATGAGCTAGTGGACCGGCGCGGCACCGATTGCGCCAAATGGGACCGGATGGAGGCGATCTATGGCGTCTCCGCCGATGAGGGAATCCCGATGTGGGTGGCCGACACCGACTTCAAGGCGCCCGACGTGATCCTGAACAAGATCGGCGAGATGGTGGCGCATGGCGTCTTCGGCTATGTCGATTGCAGCAAACCCTATACCGACGCGATCCGCTGGTGGATGCAGACCCGCCACGATTGGGAGGTCGCCCCCGAGGCGATCTTTACCACCACCGGACTGGTGAATGCGGTCGGCATGTGCCTGGATGCCTATACCGAGGCGGGGGACGAGATCCTGCTGTTCACCCCTGTCTATCACGCCTTCGCCAAGGTGATCCGCGCCGCCGGCCGGGTGGTGGTGGAATGTCCGATGGTGAACGACAACGGGCATTACGAACTGGATTTCGACGCCTGGGACAAACAGGTGAGCGACAAGGCAAAGATGGTGGTCTTCTGTTCACCGCACAATCCCGGTGGCCGGGTCTGGACCCGTACCGAGCTGCAGGGTGTGATCGACTTCTGCAAGCGACACGACCTGCTTCTGGTCTCGGACGAAATTCACCACGATCTGATCTATCCCGGGCAAAAGCACATCCCGATGGCCGCGGTGGACACTGCCGCCAATGACCGGGTGATCATGCTGACCGCCCCGTCGAAGACCTTCAACGTCGCGGGGCTTCATACCGGCAATGTGATCATCCCCGACGCCGGTCTGCGCGCGCCCTTCGCCGACCGGATGGAGGCGCTGCACCTATCGCCCAACTCGATCGGACAGGCGGTTGCGATCGCCGCCTATTCACCCGAGGGCGCGGCCTGGGTCGATGAGCTGATGGAGTATCTCGACGGCAACCGGAAACTGTTCGACGCCGCCGTCAATGCCATCCCGGGACTGAAGTCGATGCCGTTGGAGGCCACCTTCCTGGCCTGGGTCGATTTTTCCGACACCGGGATGAGCCGGGAGGAATTCACCGCCCGGGTCGAGAAGGACGCGAAGATCGCCGCCAACCACGGGCCGACCTTCGGCCTGGGCGGCGACAGCTTCCTGCGGTTCAACCTGGGCACCCAACGGGCCCGGATCGCCGAGGCCTGCGAGCGGCTGAAAGCGGCCTTCGCCGATCTGCAGTAACCGCCCCAAAGGCAAAGGCGCCTTGCCTGTCGCTGCGACGGGTCTGGCGCCCCTCGCCGGCGCGACCGGACCATCACCGTCTCACCGCCCTGGCGGCAAGAAGACACCATTCCAAGTTTCAGAAAACGTCCCTGCAGTCCCCGGCGTTCGATTTGATCCTTTCTCAGGGCCGCATCGCCGACCGGACACCGGGCGCGATCCGAGGGGCGGCCCTGACCGCCACGGCGCCGGGGTGCGCCCGGAACAGGTCATCCTGATCGGCGCCCGCGATATCGACCGCCCCGAGCAAGAGCTGTTGCGGCAGGCCGGTGTCAGGGTCATCCCCCCGGCCGAAGCAACCGCCGAGACCGTGCTAAGAGAGATCGGCAGCGCCCCCGTCTGGATCCATATCGACTGGGACGTTCTGGAGCCCGATTTCGTCCCCGCCGCCTACAAGGTGCCCGACGGGCTGCTGCCGACGCAGAGCAAGGCCATTCTGGACGCCCTGCCACCGCAACAGATCGCCGGGGTCGAACTGGCCGAATTCGAAGCTTCGCAGACCACGACCGAGAACCGCGAGGCCCTCACCATCATTCTCGACACCATCAGCCCGCTGTTCGCGACACGATAAAAGCTGCCGTCCGGTGTCACTCAGGCCGCGCCAGAAGCCCTGCGGGCGCATCCGGTTCGCGGCTGTAGTCGACCAGCGGCGCCGTCTCGCTCGCCGCGGTGTGGCGCTTGAAATCAAAGCGCATCTCGCCGGCCTCTTCCTCGGCGGCGACGATCAGGCATTGATACAGATGGCGGCTCCCCTCGTAGAGATCGACCAACCCGCGCAGATGCGCGGCTTCCGATGCCTCGACCGAAAACCCATCCTTCCACATCTGTAACACCGGATAAAAGGTGTCATCGGCCAGAACCCTCAGGCGGCTGGCCTTTTTCAACCCCGCCAGCCGCGCCGCGGCCAACCCCTCGCTCAGCTCTTTCGACAGATAGGTCGTCATGGTTCGGTCCTCCCGGGAACGCCTAGGGATAAGCCTGCGCCAAACCGGCACAAAATCAAGTCTCGCTCAGAGATTCGGCAGGAGTGTGACAGAAAACCGCCGTTCTGCGGGCCTGCGCTCTCCGGCCGATTGTGCAGCGATGCAGAAGACTTGCGCGCAAGTTTTTCTGGGCCGGCCCGCCCAAAGCCCCTAGGTGTCAGGACACAGCGGAAGGAGAACATGATGGGTATGCTGGTCGACGGCACTTGGCAGGATGTCTGGTACGATACGAAAGCCACAGGCGGGCGCTTCGAACGCTCGGCCTCAGCCTTCCGCAACTGGATCACCCCGGACGGCAGCGCCGGCCCATCGGGCCGCGGTGGATTTGCCGCCGAATCGGGTCGCTATCACCTCTATGTCAGCCTGGCCTGCCCCTGGGCCCATCGCACCCTGATCTTTCGCGCCCTGAAGGGGCTGGAGGATCATATCGGCGTCTCGGTCGTTCATCCCGACATGCTGGATCAGGGCTGGACGTTTCTGACCGACGACCATGGCGCCACCGGCGACAGGCTCCACGGGCTCGACTATGCGCATCAGCTCTATACCCGCGCCAAACCCGACTACAGTGGACGGGTGACGGTACCGATCCTCTGGGACAGGCAGACCGAAACCATCGTGTCGAACGAAAGTTCCGAAATCATCCGCATGTTCAATTCCGCTTTCGACGGGATCACCGGCAACACCGACGATTACTGGCCCGAAGACCTGCGGGAAGAGATCGAGGCGGTCAACGCGCGCGTCTATGACACGGTGAACAATGGTGTCTACAAATGCGGTTTCGCCACCACGCAGGAGGCCTATGAGGCCGCCGAAGCGCCGCTGTTCGACAGCCTCGCCTGGCTGGACGATCGTCTATCTCGCAATCGCTATCTGATGGGCGACCGGCTGACCGAGGCCGATTGGCGGCTGTTCACCACGCTGCTGCGGTTCGACATGGTCTATCACCACCATTTCAAATGCAGCAGGGCGCGGATCGCCGATCACCCCAATCTCTGGGCCTATACCCGCGAGCTGTATCAACGGCCGGGCGTCGCCGGAACGGTGGGGATCGCGCATATCGTGCGCCACTATTATTACAGCCACCAGACCATCAATCCGAACCGGATCGTCCCGGTGCTGACGACGCCCGACTTCGGAGCGGCGCACGGGCGGGGATAACCCCCCGCCTCACCGAACCGAGCCGTAGTGCTCAACAATGGCAGCCAGATCCTCAGGGGTCGTATGGCTCTGAACATAGGCGCAGGCATTGGCGCTGTGTGCAAAGATCGACCCATCCGAAAAGAAGGTGGTATCGGTCACGAAGATGACCCGCGTCTCCGGACAGCGGAAACTGGCAAAATCGGCCACCGCGAGGGCACTGCCGCCTTCCAACACCAGATCGAGCACGATGATATCGAAAGGCCGGCTCTGCAGTTCGAGAATTGCGGCCTCCTGCGTCGAGGCCAGGGACACCTGCCCGCCCTGCCTTTGCAAGTGGCGCGCCCAAAGCCCTCCAAGCTCGGGCTCCCCCTCAACGATCAAGATTCTCATGGTCCCGCCCGGATGTCCCGACTGCCGGAAATCGCGCAACGATCCCCTTCTGTGTCCGATGTTGTCATCTTATCAAATTTCCGCTCTCGCTCCAAGTCACGCATAAGTTGTACCCGAGCCAGCGCTTGTGCCGGCCGGTCAGATCCGGTTCAAGCAGGCTGACGCAACCCTCGGAACGGCCCTGACATGTCCCACTCCACGCCCCTGCCCCCGACGCCCCGCGACCATGGCGGCGGACTGGACGATGCCATCGCGCGCCATGGCGGGGCCCGGCCCGACTGGATCGACCTGTCCACGGGGATCAACCCCCAGCCCTATCCGCTGCCAACCTTCACGCCGGGCGACTGGACCGCCCTGCCCGACCGCGCAGCGCAGGACCGCCTGATCGCCGCCGCCCGCCGGTTCTGGCAGGTGCCCGACGGGGCCGCCGTGCTGGTGGCGCCCGGCGCCTCTGCCCTGATCGCGCGAATGCCTGCACTGGCCCCCCCGGGGCGGGTGCGGATCGTGATGCCCACCTATAACGAACATGCCGCCGCCTTCGCCGCGCAGGGCTGGCAGATCGTGGATGATGGACCCGCCGAGGCGCGGGTGATCGTGCACCCGAACAACCCCGATGGGCGGCTGTGGCAGGCCGAAGATGTCGACGCGCCGCTGACCGTGATAGACGAAAGCTTCTGCGACATCTGCCCGGACCAAAGCCTGCTCGCCCTCGCCGACCAACCCGGGCGGGTGGTTCTGAAAAGCTTCGGCAAGTTCTGGGGGTTGGCCGGCCTGCGGCTGGGGTTCGCCATTGCCAGCCCCGACACCATCGCCCGGCTTGCCGATCTGACCGGCCCCTGGGCGGTTTCCGGCCCGGCGCTGCGGGTCGGCGCCCTGGCTCTGGAAGACGTGGATTGGGCCGCCGCCACCCGCGCCCGGCTGGCGACGGAAGCACGGCGGCTCGATACGCTGATGCGGGCAGGTGGCGCCGAGGTGGCGGGCGGCACCGATCTCTTCCGCCTCTACCGCGTTGATCACGCCGCCCGCTGGCAGGAGCGATTGGCCCGCGCCCATGTCTGGAGTCGCATTTTCCCTTATTCAGATACCTATATCCGCCTCGGCCTGCCGCCTGCCGAGGGCTGGACCCGGCTGGAGAGCGCGTTGTGACCACCGCCGCGATGCTTGCCCTGGCCATGGTGATCGACGCCATTCTGGGAGAACCCAACTGGCTCTGGTCCCGGCTGCCACATCCAGCGGTGCTGATGGGACGCGCGATCTCTCTCCTCGATCGGCTGCTGAACCGGGGCGGGGCGAAGGTGCTGAAAGGGGCGCTCGTCACCGCCATTCTCGCGCTTGGCGCGCTGACCCTGGGCGAGGCGCTGAGCCGGCTGGGCTGGGTCGTCGAAATCCTTTGCGCCGCCATTCTTCTGGCGCAACGCTCGCTCGCCGATCACGTCGCCGCCGTGGGCCATGGCCTGAGGCAGTCACTTCCGCAGGGCCGCGCCATGGTCGCCCGTATCGTCAGCCGCGACACCGCACAGATGAGCGAGGCGCAGGTCACCCGCGCCGCCATCGAGAGCGCGGCCGAGAACCTCTCTGACGGGGTAATCGCCCCGGCCTTCTGGTTCCTGATCCTCGGGCTGCCGGGGCTGATGCTTTACAAGGCGATCAACACCGCCGACAGCATGATCGGCTATCGCAATGCCCGCTACGAGGAATTCGGCAAGGTTTCCGCCCGCACCGATGATCTGCTGAACTTGATCCCGGCGCGGCTGACCGGGTTGCTGATCGCGGCCCTGACCGGGCAACTGCCCCGCTGGCCCGAGATCGCCGCAGATGCCCGGCGCCACAAATCCCCCAACGCCGGCTGGCCCGAGGCCGCCATGGCCCGCGCCCTGGACGTGGCCCTGGCCGGGCCGCGCAGCTATCATGGCGAGATGCGAGACCTGCCCTGGGTCAACGGCCAGGGCCGCCGCCAGATCGGGCCGGCCCAGATCGACGCCGCCGTTCGGCTGCTCTGGCGGATTTGGATCGGCACTCTCGGCCTTGTGATTGCCGCCGCGCTGGCGCTGCCACTAGTCTAAGACCTACGTATAAAGGATATTGATTTCATGCGTGTTTTCGCCCCTCTTCTCGCTCTCGGCCTGATGGCCTCTGCCGCCCATGCACAATGCGGCGGCCCCTTCCCCGCCTTCGTCAAGGGGCTGAAATCCGAAGCCGTCGCCGCCGGCCACAAGCAGGCCACGGTGGACGCGTTTTTCAGTGGCGTGCAGCAGGATCCCAAGGTGCTGAAAGCAGATCGCGCCCAGGGGGTGTTCCAGAAACCCTTCATCGAATTCTCGCGCCGGCTGATTTCCAAGCAACGGCTCGACAAGGGCCGCGCCATGGCGAAGAAATACGATGCCACCTTCAAGCGGATAGAACGCGATTATGGCGTGTCGCGCGGTGTGCTGCTGGCCTTTTGGGCCTTCGAGACCGATTTCGGCGGCTTCCAGGGCGATTTCAACACGCTGAACGCGCTGACCACCCTGGCGCATGACTGCCGCCGACCGGAGCTGTTCCGGCCGCAAATCTTTGCCGCGCTTACCCTCTACGAACACGGTGATTTCGACCCCGCCCGCACCACAGGTGCCTGGGCGGGAGAAATCGGCATGGTGCAGATGCTGCCGCGCGACATCCTGATCAACGGCGTCGACGGCGATGGCGACGGCCATGTCCGGCTGAAGACCTCGGCCCCCGATGCGCTGATGTCAGGCGCCAAGATGCTGTCGCATCTGGGCTGGCGCGCGGGGGAACCCTGGTTGCAGGAAGTCACCGTGCCTGCCGATCTCGACTGGTCGCTGACCGGCCCGGGCCAGAACCTGACGGTCGCCGATTGGGCCAAGCGCGGGGTGCGACCACGCGAAGGCAAGTTGGCACAGGGCGGCCTGCCCGCCTCGATCATCCTGCCGCAGGGGCGCAAGGGGCCGGCCTTCATCGCCTATCCGAACTTCAACGTCTATTTCGAATGGAACCAGAGTTTCACCTATGTGCTGACGGCAGCCTATTTCGCCAACCGGCTGGAGGGCAGCGCGATCTATGACGCCGGCACGCCGGAGCCCGGGCTCGACGGACCGCAAATGAAACGGCTGCAGCAGAAGCTGGCGGCGCGCGGCTATGATGTCGGCAAGATCGACGGCATCCTCGGCGCCGGCACCCGTGCCGCCGTTCAGGCGGAACAGAAACGCCTGGGGCTGCCTGCCGATGCCTGGCCGACAATGGCGCTGCTGAACCGGCTTTGAGGCAGCGGGCTTTACTTGTCGGGAAGGGGCGCCCACTCTTCTGAGCATTCGATAGGTTTCGGTCAGCCCCCCAAAAAAAGTTGGCCCTGCAGAGATGCCTCTCCGCAGGGCCTTTCTCGTGCCCGATCTCAATGGCCGGGCAAAGGCGAACGGCGGTCAGCACCACGGTCACGACCGCGATTGCCCCCCACTTCCAATAGGTGTTTTCTGTCAGGCTCCTCACCTGCTTCCGCCGCGGGGCGTCGCGACCGGAGAACAGCACGCGAGGCAGGGTTGAACCAGAACCCCAGCACCCCACGCCACGGCCCTGGACCGCTCAGTTCCCCACGCCCAATTCGAAGCGGAAGGGCAACCTGCCCTGCCCATCGCCCAGCAGCATGCGCATCTGCCCATCCTTCAGGTACAAATCGCAGCTTTTGCCCCCCACCCCCAGTTCGACACAGATCTTGCCATCCGGGCGCAGCGCCAAAAGCCCGAAATCGGTTCGACCGTCATAGGTCAGGCCCTCGGTCTCATACCCACGCCGCACCGATCCGTCAGGAGCGAGATAGGGCCGTTTCGGATCATAGAACGGCTGCGGTGACATCATCGGCGAGGTCTTTGGCCAGGGTGTCCCCCCCAACAGGCCCCAGTCCTGCGCGACAAGACACGCGGGCAGCAGCCAGAGGCCGAGACTCAGCAGCGGAAGACCAAGGTTCATGATCCATTAAAGCGCCACAAATCTACGAAATTCGAGTGAAAATTTGATCCGGAAGCCGATCACGCCACCAGTTGTTCAGCCTTTTTCAGATCGACCGAGACCAGTTGGCTCACCCCCTGCTCTTGCATGGTCACCCCGAACAGCCGGTCCATCCGGCTCATCGTCACGGCGTGGTGGGTGATGATCAGGAACCGGGTTTCGGTACGGCGGCACATCTCGTCCAGCAGATCGCAGAAACGGGTCACGTTGGCGTCATCCAGCGGCGCGTCGACCTCGTCAAGCACACAGATCGGCGCCGGATTGGCCAGGAACACGGCAAAGATCAGCGCCAGCGCAGTCAGCGTCTGTTCGCCCCCCGACAGCAGCGACAGGGTCGACAGTTTCTTGCCCGGCGGCTGGCACATGATCTCAAGCCCGGCCTCGAGCGGATCCTCGCTTTCAACCATGACCAGATTGGCCTCGCCACCGCCGAAGAGATGGGTGAACAGGAGGGCAAAATTGCTGTTCACCTGTTCAAAGGCGGTCAGCAAGCGTTCGCGCCCCTCACGGTTCAGCCCGGCAATTCCGCCACGCAGGGCCTTGATCGCCTCTTCCAGATCGGTCTTTTCAGTGGACAGGGTGTCGAATTCGTCCTGCACCTCGCGGGCGTCTTCCTCTGCCCGCAAGTTGACCGCCCCAAGCGCCTCGCGCTGGCGTTTGAAACGGTTCACATCCGCCTCCAGCACGTCGGAAGAGGGCATCTCACCCGGCGCGACATCAAGGCTTTCCAGCAGTTCCTGCGGAGTTTTCTCCAGGTCTTCGGCAATGCGCTCGGCGGTGGCCGCGACGGTCTCGCGGGCGGCTTCTGTGCGGGCCTCGGCGGCGGCGCGCGCCTCGCGCGCGTCCGAGGCATGGCGTTCGGCATCGCGTTCGGTCTGAATGGCCGCGCGCTGACGCGCTTCGCCAGCCGCCAGCGCATCGGCGGCCCGCGCCCGGCGCTCCTCGGCGTTTTCGCTCTGCTCGGCCAGTTCCTCGCGCCGCTCGGCGATCTGTTCGGGCACCGCCCGGGCCTCGAACAGCTCCTCTTCCGAGCTTTCCTTGCGTTCTTCCAGCTCGGCGATACGGCGACCAGCAGTCTCCAACCGGTGGCGCCAGCCGCTCAGTTCCTTCGCCACTTCCTGGGTCCGACGTGTCCGGGCCTCGCCCTCGCGGCGCAGCTCGTCATGCGAGGACCGGCGCGTCAGCATGGTGATCCGCGCCGCCTCCACCGTCTGACGGACAGCTTCGACCTGGGTCCGGGCGGTATCCAGATCGCCCAGCTCCGCCATCCCCGCCTCGGCCTCGCGCAACTGGGCCCGGGCAGACATCGCCTCTTCCTTGTGGCGCGTAACGGCAAGCCCGAGGTTTTCCAACTTGCCCCGCGCCAAGTTGCGGTCGGCCTCCGCCCGGCTCAGAGCGCGGGCAGTATCGGCCACCCGCTGGTCGGCAGTGCGGCGCGCAGCCCGCGCGGATTTATCGGCCTCGGTCACATCCGCCAACTTGCGGTTCAGCTCCTCATGGGCCGCCCGCGCAGCCTCGGCCCGGGCGGTCAGCTCTTCCAGCTCCTGCTGCAACGCCTCCAGCCGGTTCAACTGCTCCAGCCGCAGCGCGGCGGCAGAGGGCGCGTCCTCGGCCCAGGCGCGGAATCCATCCCAACGCCAGAGATCGCCGGCCACCGTCACCAGCCGTTGCCCTGGCTTCAGCAGCGGCTGCAAGCGCGGCGCCTCAGCCACCTCGATCACCCCGATCTGGGAGATGCGGCGGGCCAGAACCTCCGGCACGGTGACATAATCAGACAGGCCCGCCACGCCTTCGGGCAGGGGCTGGGCTGCATCATACCCCGACAACCGGGTCCAGCCAGAGGGGCCTTCCGCCGCCACCACAGGCGCCCGCAGATCGTCGGCCAGCGCGGCCCCCAGTGCCTTTTCATAGCCGGGCGTGACCCGCAGCAGATCAAGCACCTGGCCGCCCTCGGCAGTATCGCGCGCCACCAGCTTGGCCAATGCCGCCGCCTCGGCCCTGAGCGCGCCGGCCTCGCCCTCGGCCTCAGACCGATGGGCGCGGGCCTCGGCCTCGCGCATCTGAATCTCGCCCCGCAACTCCTCCGCCGCGTTCAGCGCCTCTTCGGCGGCATCGGCGGCATCGCGCGCCTCTTCTTCCGCCTCGCGGGCCGTTTCAAAGGCCTCCTCCGCCTGCTCGACCGCCTCCTCGGCGGCCTCAACCGCCTCGGTTGCGCGGGCCTCTTCGGCCTCCGACCGCGCCAGAGTCTTTCGGCTGTCGTCCAGCAACCGCTGCGCCGATTGGTGCCGCGCCGCCAATCGGGCGACATCCTCGGTCATCTGCGACAGGCTTTCCTCGCGCTCCTGCAGGACCGAGGCCGCCTCATGTGCCAGCTCCGACGCTTCGGTCAGCCGCTCCTCCTGGCCCTCGCCAGCCTTGGCCAGCTCTCGCTGTTCCCACTCCAGCCGCTCGATCGTCTCGCCAGCATCGCGGTTCAGTCCGGCCTCGCGTTCGATGTCGCGGGAAAGCTGGTCGATCCGCGCGGTCAGCGTCTCGATGGTCTTGCGCGCCCGCGCCTCCTGATCGTTCAGCGCATCCCGCTCGACCTGAAGCCGCTGCAAAATCGCCGCAGCGATGGCTTCCTCTTCACGCAGCGGCGGCATCGCCTCATCCGCCTCGGCCCGGTTCCGGCTGGCCTGCCCCGCCGCAGCCTCGGCCCGCGCGGCTTCGGTCACCCGCTCGCGCAATATCGCCTCGGCCGCGACCCGCGCATCATCCGCCTCGCGCCAGCGGCGATAGAGCAACATGCCCTCAGCCAGCCTGAGCTGCGTGCCGATCTCACGATAGCGCGCTGCCTGCCGCGCCTGACGCGCGAGCTGGCCAAGCTGCCCGCCCAACTGCTCCAGCACATCATCGACGCGTGTCAGGTTGGCCTCGGTCGCACGCAGTTTCAGCTCGGCCTCGTGGCGGCGCTGATAAAGACCGGAAATCCCAGCGGCCTCCTCAAGAATGCGCCGCCGCGCCGTGGGCTTGGCGTTGATCAGTTCGGAAATCTGTCCCTGCCGCACCAGCGACGGCGAATGCGCCCCGGTCGAGGCATCGGCGAACAACATCTGGATATCGCGCGCCCGCACATCCTTGCCATTGACCTTGTAGGCAGAGCCCGCATCCCGGGTAATCCGGCGCACCACGTCCAGGGAATCGGCATCATTGAACCCGGCAGGGGCCAGCCTGTCGGCATTGTCGATGGTCAGCGCCACTTCGGCGAAATTGCGCGCCGCGCGCGCCGAGGCACCGGCGAAGATCACGTCTTCCATACCGGCTCCACGCATCGCCTTGGCGCGCGTCTCGCCCATCACCCAGCGCAACGCTTCCAGCAGGTTCGACTTGCCGCAGCCGTTCGGCCCGACCACCCCTGTCAGCCCTTCGGCGATGATCAGATCGGTCGGATCCACGAAGCTTTTGAAGCCGGTCAGTCTGAGACGGGTGAAGCGCAAAGGCGGACCATCCTGATTCCGTTGAACTGGAAATTTGTGCATCCGGCCAACCGAGAGTCAACAGGTCTGCCGCTGCATCTGGCGGGGAACACGAGGTTATCCCCAAGATATTGACGTAACCGGCCGCCTTCCGCCACCTAGCCCGGCCTGCCCAAGCCGCAATCATACGCCGGATAGCGGCGCCCGTCACGGCCCTGCACCTGCCCCAGCGGCCTGCAGATTTCCCGCGCCGAAGGACGCGACGGCCGAGGGCAGGACAGCTTGCCGGTGGCCTGCGCCTGGTCCCCCAACACCCGTTTCACCGGACAACCGCTGACCAGCTCCATCGCCAACCCGGCCCGGGCGCGAATTGGCCCGAAACGCGGGGCATATTGCGAATTGACCCGGATCGCCTCGGCCAGGGTGCCACGGACCCGCACGTCGAAAACCGACCCGTCGACCGCAATCCGGCTGACCGGCGCGGCCCGAAAATACGCGCTTGGGCTGTTGCAGGCCGCCAAGCCCGCGACAACCAGCAATAAAGCGCAAAACCCCCGCATAGGCGCCTCCCTCAGGACACAACCTATGCGAGCGTATCAGATTTTGCCGCCGTTGCCGAGCGTCAGAGCCCGCGCAGCAACCGGCCCAGACGCTGGATCCCCTCGACGATCAGCTCTTCCTTCATCGCCGAGAAACTGAGCCGGATGGTATTGCCGTTACTGGCATCGGCGAAAAAGGCCCGCCCCGGCACGAAAGCGACCTTTTCAGTCTCCAGCGACCGCGCCAGAAGATCGGCCCCATCCACCTCCTCCGGCAAGGTGATCCAGACGAACATGCCGCCCTCGGGTCGGGTCCACTCCACCCCTTCGGGCATGTAGGTTGCCAACGCCTCCAGCATCACGTCGCGACGACGATGATACACTTCGCGGATCCGCGCGACATGATCATCAAAGCACCGCTCGGCCACCTCGCACACCGCCATCTGGTTGATGGTCGAGGAATGCAGATCCGCCGCCTGCTTGAGCAGAACCATTTGCGAAATCACCGGCTGCGCCGCGACAACCCAGCCAACCCGCAACCCTGGCGACAGGGTCTTGGAGAACGACCCGCAATAGATGGTACGGCAGTTTTCGATATTGCCCTTCCGCGCGATCTCAAGCGCCAGGATCGGCGGGATCGCCTCGCCATCATAGCGCAGCGACTGATAGGCCGCATCCTCGATCACCGCGCAATCGGCGCCCTCGGCCAGGTCTAGAAGATGCTCTCGCGCAGCGCGATCCAGCGTCTCACCCGTGGGGTTGGCGAAGTCCGCCGACAGATAGGCGAATTTCACCGTCCCGCCGTTTTTCTCGGCCGCCTCGACATAGCTTTCCACCGTCCGGTTGCCGTTGACGTTCAACTGATCGTAATGCGGCTCATAAGCATTGAAGGCAGCCAGCGCCCCCAGATAGGTCGGCCAGCCCACCAGTGCGGTATCGCCCGGCGACAGGAACAGCTTGCCCAGATAATCCAGCGCCTGCTGCGACCCCGAGGTGATCAGCACGTTGTCGACATCGCAAGCGATGCCGATCCGCGCCATTTCCCCGACGATCCACTGGCGCAGCGGCAGATAGCCTTCGCTCACCGAGTATTGCAGCGCCAGCGCCTGACGTTCCGGCGTCAGCGCATCGGCGAAAGCCTCGGCAAAGGCATCGGCCGGAAACAGCGCCGCATCGGGGATCCCGCCGGCGAAGGAAATGATGCCCGGCTGATCAAGCAGCTTCAACAGCTCGCGGATCTCCGATGCCTTCATCCGCGCCGCGCGGGTAGCAAAGATCTGTTGCAGGGACATCGCCGCACCTCCTGGCCTTTATTCCGGTTGCGCAAAGTAATTTTTCGCAAGCAAATGTCAACCTTCCTGACCTATTATTTCAACAAAGGAGGTATGCGCTTTTTGATGCTACCGGAACAGCCTGTGGCCTTGTGCCCTGGGTGGTCATATGATTTGACCAATCCCCACATTCCCAGCGTCAAAAGGCAAATGCCGTTTCAAAAAGTCCAGTCCGAAAAGCTCTCCCGCTCGGTCGTGCGCCAGATCGAGGATCTGATTCTCCGTGGCATCCTGCGCCCCGGCGAACGATTGCCGCCGGAACGCGATCTGGCGACGCGGCTCGGAGTATCGCGCCCCTCGCTGCGCGCCGCGGTGGCCGAACTGCAAAACCAGGGGCTGCTGACCACCCGGGCCGGTTCAGGCATCTTCGTGGCAGAGGTCCTGGGCTCCGCCTTCTCGCCGGCGTTGACCCGGCTCTTCTCCACCCATGAAGAGGCGGCCCTGGATTATCTCTCGTTTCGCCGCGACATGGAGGGGCTCGCCGCCGAACGCGCCGCCCGGCGGGGATCGGACAGCGATCTCAAGGTGATCCAGACCGTTTTCGACCGCATGGAAGAAATACAAGGCGGCCCCAACACCGCCGGAGAAGAGGCCAGGCTCGACGCCCAATTCCATTCCGCGATCATCGACGCCTGCCATAACGTGATGATGCTCCACATGATGCGCGCGATGTACGATCTGCTGCAACAGGGCGTCTTTTATAACCGCCGGGTGATGTTCAAACAGCCCAGCTCCCGCGCCACCCTGCTCGACCAGCACCGGGCAATCAACGATGCGCTGCAGCGGCGCAACCCGGCGGCCGCCCGCGCCGCGGTCGAGACCCATCTCGACTACGTCCAGCAGGCGCTGAAGGATCGGCACCGCGCCGACCGCAACGAAGCCGTGGCGCGCCTGCGGCTCGAACACGAAAGCAGCAAGGGCTAAACGCCCCACTTTTTCTGGCTGAAAATATCCCGGGGGACTCGCCACAGGCGAGGGGGGCAGCGCCCCCCTGCCCGGTCAGGACTTGCCCAGACCGAAACGGCAAAGAAAAACCCGGCACGATGGCCGGGTTTCCTGATGTCATGTCACTTCGCCCAGGGCTCAGTGCAGCTTGGCGTCCACTTCCAAGATGGCGTCGTCGATCAGCTTGTTGGCTTCGGCGGCGCTCATCTGCTTGGCGATCACCTCATTGGCGGCAGCCACTGCGATGGCGACGGCCTGATCGCGCACTTCCTTGACCGCGGCGGATTCGGCCGAAGCGATCTGTTCCTGCGCGGCAGCCATGCGGCGGGCAATGGATTTCTCCAAGTCGAGCTTTGCCTGCTCTGCCGCGGCGGCGGCATCGCTGCGGGCGTTGGCGACGATGCGCCCCGCCTGCTCCTGCACTTCCTTCTGCTTGCGCTCGTAAGAGGCCAACAGCGTCTGGGCTTCCTCGCGGAGCGCCCGGGCTTCGTCCAGCTCGGACTTGATCCCCTCGGCGCGCTTGTCCAGCAGGCCGCCGATGGTGCGCGGAACCTTGAAATAGACCAAGATCGCCACGAAGACGATGAACGCCAGCAGCACCACGAAGTTGGTGTTATGCAGCGAGAAGAACGGACCGGATGCGGCCAGGGCCGGGCTCGCGCCCGCCAGCATCAGGATGAGAGCGGAAAGGTTACGCATCCTTCTTATCCTTTCATCCGGTCGGTGACGGCGCCATTGACGGCCGCCTCGTCCGCCTGGAACCCCAGGGCGGTCACGATCTCGGCCGTGGTGTCTTTGGCGACGGCCTGAATGCTTTCGATCGCGCCGGCGCGGATCTCGGCAATCGCCTTTTCGGATTCCGCGACCTTCTCGGCGATACCGGCATCTGCTTTCGCGATGGCATCGTCCAGGTCGGCCTGAATTTCCGCACGCGCCTCGGCAGCGATCCGCTGCGCTTCGGCCCGGGCTTCGTTCAGCGCCTTGTTATAAGCTTCTTCGGCCTCGACGGCCTTCGCCTTGAGGTCTTCCGCTGCCGCCAGATCGTTGGTGATCGTCCCGGTCCGTTCGGCCAGAATGCCACCGATCCGGGGCAATGCGACGCGCGACAGGACAAGGTAGATCACGACAAGCGTGACAGCCAGCCAGAAGATCTGGTTCGGAAAGCTCGTGAAATCGAGCTGCGGCATGCCGGTCCCGCCGGAAGCGGCGCCATGGGCCATATCGGCAGCGGCGTCGTGTGTCTGTGTTGCCATGTCGTCCTCCTTGGGAACTTAGCCTACATCGGGCAGCGCCGGCTCTGTCGCCCGCGCTGCCCGACCGTAAGGATCAGATGTTCCGGAGTTGGATTAGACGGCGAACATCAGCAGCAGGGCAACCAGGAACGAGAAGATGCCCAGAGCTTCCGCAAATGCGATACCGATGAAGAGGGTGGCAGTTTGCGAAGCTGCCGCCGAGGGGTTGCGCAGTGCGCCGGCCAGGAAGTTGGCTGCCACGTTGCCCACACCCAGGGCCGCGATGCCGGAACCCATGCCAGCCAGGCCAGCGCCGATGTATGCGAGATCGCCTTCCA
This sequence comes from Pseudodonghicola xiamenensis DSM 18339, assembly GCF_000429365.1. GTDB lineage: Bacteria > Pseudomonadota > Alphaproteobacteria > Rhodobacterales > Rhodobacteraceae > Pseudodonghicola > Pseudodonghicola xiamenensis. The sequence goes on from NZ_AUBS01000002.1 coordinate 354,479, forward strand.
TTTGATATCTCCTTACGATGGAAAGTTTGTCAGTCTTTAGGTGAAGTTCGGTCCGGCGTCAGTGCGACGGATGCAGCGCATCCTTGAGGTAGACGCAGGTCAGAATGGTGAACACATAGGCCTGGACGAAAGCGACCAGCAGCTCCAGGCCGTACATTGCGGTAATCGCCAGCACCGACACCGGGCTGACCAGGGTCAGCGCGGCGAAACCCGCGAAAACCTTGATCACCGCGTGGCCGGCCATCAGGTTGCCGGCAAGACGAATGGAGTGGCTCACGGGCCGGACGAAGTAGGAAATCAGTTCGATCACAGCCAGAACCGGGCGCAGGCCCAGCGGCGCGCTCGACACCCAGAAGAGCCCGAGGAACGCGGTGCCGTGCTTGACGAAGCCAACGATGGTCACGGTCAGGAAGACCAGCAGCGCCAGAACCACGGTCACGGCGAAATGCGACGTCAGGGTGAAGGACATCGGGATCAGCCCGAGAAAGTTCGCGGTGACGATGAACATGAACAGCGTCATCACATAGGGAAAGAACTTCAGCCCGTCCTTGCCGCAGATGTCTTCGACCATCTTGTGGATGAAGCCATAGGCCATTTCCGCGATCGACTGCATCCGCGACGGCACGATGGCCCGGCGGGAAGAGCCCATGACCAGCAGGCCAAAGATCACCAAGATCGCGATTGCCATCCACAGGGTCACGTTGGTAGGCGTGTACCAGGCAATCGTGTCGCCACCGAACAGCGGCTTCACGATGAACTGATCCATCGGATGGAATACCAGACCGCCGGTCTCGGCGGCGTGTTCTGCACCAGTCGCTTCGGTTGCCACGTTCAGTCCCTCTCGTCCTCTCGCGCGGGCTCGTCAGCCCTAGTCGTTTGCGCGGCCTTCTCGGCCTTTGTCTGTTTCAAAGCCTCGTCGGCCTCGATCTTCTCCTGGATCTCCTTGGCGCTGCGCAGCATCGTCTTCACGCCTGCAGCCAGACCCAGCAATGTAAATGTCACCAGCAAGATCGGGATAGTCCCGAACAGGCTGTCCAGCCCATAGCCGATGCTGAAACCGATCCCGAGACCGGCCACAAGTTCAATCACCATCCGCCAGGCAAGGTTCGCCTGAGAATAATGTTCGTCCACGCGGGGCTTCGGCTCCTGAGCCTTCTTGGCCTTGGCGAGCCGCGCCTCAAGCCGCGCGAGGCGCTGCTTTTGGTCGTCCTCGGTCACCGATGGTCCCCACGCTGTCGTCGCGGATGGTGCTAAGGGCTGGGGGGCGAGGAGTCAATCGCTAGAATGTGAAGAATGAGGATGTCGCAACCCATTGTTATATCTTGATATTTTTAGAACCCCACAGCACAGGCCTGGCGCGGCACCGCGGGCTCTGGCGCGAAATCGCCCGAAAGGGCATATTCAACCGAAAGGTTGACGATTGCCGTCCACCGCAGCAAGAGAGCCACATGGCCGATCCTCTCGACAGCGTATTCGCCGCCCTGGCCGACCCGACCCGGCGAGCGATCCTGACCATGCTTCTCGAAGACGACATGGCAGTGACCGACGTGGCCGCCCCGTTCGAGATGTCGCTGGCGGCCGTTTCCAAACATCTGACCATCCTGACCCGCGCCGGGCTGATCAGCCAGGAACGGCGCGGCCGGGTGAAGTGGTGCAAGCTGGAACCCGACGCCCTGCGCACCGCCAGCGTCTGGATGCAGAGCTTCGGCCAGTTCGAGCCGGTCAACCTCGAGGCCTTCGAACGGTTCCTGAAAGTCGAGCTTTCCGAAGCGGAGCCGATGGAAACAAAGGACGCGCCCGGCGCCTAACCCTCCTGCTCCAGCAACATCACCAGCGCCACCACCGTCAACAGGACACCAACCAGAACCAACCCCGAGGGTGCGCCATGACCAAGCGCGATTTCCCACAGGATCACCCAGGAGGGGGTGAGATAGGTATAGGCCATCACCTTGGCCGACGGCAGCCTGAGCGTGGCGAATTGCAACAGGACGAAGGTGGTCGCGCTGGCGAAGATCGCCAGGTAGAACAGACCGATCCAGACGATCGGCTTCAACGCCAGCCAGTCGGTGGCGCGGATGTCGGACCAACCGTAAAGCGTCAGCAGCACAAAGCCCGCCAGCAACATGCCAAAGGTGAACATCACCGCCGGCTCACCCCGGTTCAGCTTGCGCACCATCGGCGTATAGACGGCATGGGCGATACAGCCGAGAAAATAGATGGCCTCTCCCCTGCCGAGATGAACCCGCTGCGCCACCTGCCAATCGCCGTCGAAAATCACCCAGAGCGCGCCGGCGGCGCCGATGGCCAGCGCCAAGGCCATGCGCCGACTGGTCACCTGACGAAGCAACACCCAACCGAACAGGCCAGCCAGGATCGGCGTCAGGGTAAAGACCGCCGCAGCGCTGACCGGCGCCGCCGTCTTCAGCCCCTCGAACATCAGCACGAAATAGACCGCGAACAGCCCGCCCAGCAGCAGATAGCGCCAAGGGGCGGCGAAGGCCTCGCGTCTCAACTTGCCTGTGGTGGCGGCGAGCGCGCCGATCACCACCGCCGCGATGGCGAAGCGCGCCGCATTCAGCGCTGCCGGTGCGATCTGGTTGGCCACCTGCGACCCGAGCGAGAATGACCCGGCCACCAACGCCGAAAAGGTCAGCATTGCCAGATGCCCCTGTGCCCTGGGGCTCAGATGGGCCAGCGACAGCCCGCTTGCCCGGCGGATCATTCCGGATACCAGCCCTGGGCGCGATCCTTGAGAAATTTCAGGAAGGCCTGCACCTTGTTGGTGCGGTGCAAATCCACATGCGTCACCAACCACAGCGCGCCGGACCAATCCGGCTGCGGCGGCATGATCTGCACCAGGTCCTCGTGGCGGGAAGCCTCCCAGACCGCCATGAAGCCGATGCCGGCCCCGGCCAGGATCGCCTCTTGCAGCGCATCGCCGCTGTTGCAGCGAAAGGTCACGGCTTCGGCCGGGATGTGGGCCTGCAACCATTTCGAGAAGGGGGCCCGGGTATCGGGATCGTCGTCGCCGACAAAGCGGTGATGGGCGAAATCCTCGACCGTCTCGGGTCGGCCATGGGCGGCGATATAGGACTTGCTGGCATAGACCGCGATCGGCAGATCGGCGAACCGCTGCACCACGTTGTCAGGCTGGTTCGGCGCCGATCCGGCGCGCACTGCCACATGCGCCTCGCCATATTCCAGGCGGAACAGGCGTTCGCCGGTCAGGAAACGGACGATCAGCCCGGGGTGAGCCCGCTGGAATTCTGTCATCACAGGCACCAGCAGCGGCGAGAGCGAAGCCAGCGAGGTTACCACCAGCTCCCCCGTCACCTCATCCCCCTGCCCCTTTAGCCGGCCGATAAGCTGGCTGAACTGGTCATCGGTGGCCTGCGCCACCCGCAGCAGATCCTGCCCGGCCTCGGTCGGGGTATAGCCGCGCGCGTGACGCTGGAACAACTTGACCCCAAGCCGGGTTTCAAGCGCGTCGATATGGCGGATCACCGTGGCATGATGGACCCCCAGAACCTCAGCCGCGCCGCTGACGGTTCCCATGCGCGCCACCTGATAGGCGGTCCGGATTTCGTCCCAATTATCGAGCTTCATATGTGCACCAAATCACAATTCCTGTTCAGCCTCTCCAATTGTGTTCGTAGACGCAAGGAGTATCTCCTCTGTTGCAAGCAACGACCACAACTCAACCGGAGTTTCGAAAATGACCAATATTCTTCGCATCGACAGCTCGATCAAAGGCGAGGCTTCGGTTTCGCAAAAACTGCTCGACCGCACCCAGGACAAGCTGCTCGCCGCCCACCCGGGCGCCCAAGTGGTGACCCGCGATCTATCCGCCGGCGTGCCGGCGATCGACGGCGCCTGGATCGGCGCCATCTTCACCCCGGCCGAAAGCCGCAACGCCGGCCAGGCCGAAATCGCCGCCTATTCCGACGCGCTGCTGGCCGAGGTTCGCGCCGCCGACGTGCTGCTGATCGGCCTCCCGGTCTACAACTTCAGCGCCCCGGGCCAACTCAAGGCCTGGTTCGACCATCTGGCGCGCAAGGGCGAAACCTTCCGCTATACCGAAGCCGGCGCCGAAGGCCTGCTGAAAGGCAAGCGCGCCATCGTCGTCTTCACCTCGGACGGCACCGAATTCGGTTCCGACATCGACTTCGCTTCGGGCTGGGTGCGCCACATGCTGGGCTTCTTCGGCATCACCGACGTGCAATTCGTCCATGCCGACCAGATGGTCTTCGACGCCGAAGCGACGCTGAAGGCCGCCGAGGCCCAGGTCGACGCGCTGGCCGCCTGAGCCTGATCCGTCGGGCGCCTCTCCCGTCACCACTCTGCAGCCCGACACCGGCGCGCCCTCATGGGGCGCGCCGTTTTCATTGCCGCGGGCCCGCTTGCCACGTCCGGGGATCGGTTTTGGCCAGCAAAACTTGACTCAGCACTGCAAACCGCGTAACGCCTACCCCAAATCCGGAAGCATCAGGCCTTCCGGTCCCGGCCCATATGCCGGGATCGCCCCCCACCAGCGAGTTTCGCCCGTGGGGGCAAAATCGTTTGGGATTGTCCCTGCCCCATCCCCGGGGTGTTTGTGAATCGAGCCGTCACCTCCTACCTTGGGGGCGACACATGGAAACCGGCATAGGAGGCCGAGGGCATGTTTGAAAATCTATCCGAACGCCTCTCCGGCGTCTTCGACCGGCTCACCAAACAGGGCGCGCTTTCCGAAGAGGACGTCAAGACTGCCCTGCGCGAGGTGCGCGTCGCGCTGCTTGAGGCCGACGTCTCGCTGCCGGTGGCCCGCGATTTCGTCAAAAAGGTGCAGGACCAGGCCACCGGCCAGGCGGTGACCAAATCCGTCACCCCCGGCCAGCAGGTGGTCAAGATCGTGCATGACGCACTGGTCGACGTGCTGCGCGGCGAGGGCGATCCCGGCAAGCTGAAGATCGACACGCCGCCGGCACCGATCCTGATGGTCGGTCTGCAGGGCTCTGGGAAGACCACCACCACCGCCAAGCTCGCCAAGCGGCTGAAGGATCGCGACGGCAAGCGGGTGCTGATGGCCTCGCTCGACACCAACCGCCCGGCGGCCATGGAGCAATTGGCGATCCTGGGCAATCAGATCGGCGTCGATACCCTGCCGATCGTCAAGGGAGAGGACCCGGTTGCCATCGCCAAGCGGGCGAAGACCCAGGCAAGCCTTGGCGGCTATGATGTCTATATGCTCGACACCGCGGGCCGGCTGCACATTGATCAGGAGCTGATCCAGCAGGCCGCCGATGTCCGCGACGTGGTCAAGCCGCGCGAAACCCTGCTGGTGGTCGACGGGCTGACCGGCCAGGACGCGGTAAATGTCGCCACCGAATTCGACGACAAGATCGGTGTCACCGGCGTTGTCCTGACCCGGATGGACGGCGACGGCCGCGGCGGTGCCGCCCTGTCGATGCGCGCGGTCACCGGTAAGCCGATCCGCTTCGTCGGCCTCGGCGAGAAGATGGACGCGCTGGAAACCTTCGAGCCCGACCGGATCGCCGGCCGCATCCTCGGCATGGGCGATATCGTCGCCCTGGTCGAGAAGGCGCAGGAAACCATCGAGGCCGAGCAGGCCGAAAAGATGATGCGCCGCATGGCCAAGGGTCAGTTCAACATGAACGACCTGAAGATGCAGCTCGAGCAGATGCTCAAGATGGGTGGCATGGAAGGCATGATGTCGATGATGCCCGGCATGTCCAAGATGGCCAAGCAGGTGGAAGAAGCCGGCTTCGACGACAAGGTGATCAAGCGGCAAGTGGCGCTGATCCAGTCGATGACCAAGAAGGAACGCGCCAATCCGCAGCTTTTGCAGGCCAGCCGCAAGAAACGCATCGCCGCCGGCGCCGGCATGGATGTCAGCGATCTGAACAAGCTTCTGAAGATGCATCGCCAGATGAGCGACATGATGAAGAAGATCGGCAAGATGGGCAAAGGCAAGATGCTGAAACAGGCGCTGTCGGGCATGTTCGGCAAGGGCGGCGGCATGCCGGCCGGCATGGACCCGTCGCAGATGGACCCCAAGGCGCTGGAAGCGGCGGCCAAGCAGCTCGGCGGCAAGATGCCGGGCGGTCTGCCGGGCCTGGGTGGCGGCATGGGCCTGCCCTCGGGGCTGAGCGGTTTCGGCAAGAAGAAGTAAGGTTGCGATGACCCTTTGGATCAACAGACACGGGATTGATTGCCCGGCGCAACGCGCCGGGCGCGTGGTGCATCATGTTGATCCTGCGCAGGCACAAGGGGGCCGCGCATGACCGCCTTCACCATCCAGACGCTGGAAACCGATCGTCTGATCCTGCGCGCGCCCAAGCTTTCCGACTTCGAACGCTGGGCCGAGTTCTTCTCGACCGAACGCGCCCGCTATGAACGCGGGATGATGTCGCGCAACGCGGCCTGGCGGGTCTGGGCCGCGGACGTGGCGATCTGGCAATTGCGCGGCTATGGTCCCTTCGGCATCGACGACCGAGCCAGCGGCCAATATCTGGGCGAGGTCGGCATCTATGAACCCGACGGCTATCCGGGCCCTGAACTGGGCTGGTTCGTGGTGCCCGAGGCCGAGGGTCGCGGCATCGCGTCCGAGGCCGCCCGTGCCGTCATGCTCTGGGCCCGGCGCAATTTCGGCTGGGACCGGATCAGCAATATCATCGACCCGAACAACGCGCGCTCCATCGCGCTCGGCCTGCGCCTTGGCGGGGTGATCGACCCCGAGGGTGTCGGCGAGGATCCGGGCGACGTGGTGATCGTTCACGACCTGAGGGCGCTGGCATGAGTTATAGCCTTACCATCCCCACACTGGAAACCGAACGGCTGATCCTGCGCGCACCCGATCCGCGAGATTTCCGCCCCTTCGCCGCCTTCTACGCCAGCCCGCGCGCCGATTTCGTCGGCGGGCCGCTGACGGCAGAAGGCGCCTGGCGGATGCTGGCGATGGAGATCGGCCATTGGACGCTGAAGGGCTTCGGCCGCTGGACCGTGACCGCCAAGGGCAGTGATGAGGCGGTGGGCATGGTCGGCCTGTTCGACCCCGAAGGCTGGCCCGAACCGGAAATCGGCTGGGATCTGTTCAACGGTCACGAAGGCAAGGGCTATGCCACCGAGGCCGGCGCCGCGGCGCGCACCTATGCCTATGCGATGCTGGGGCTGCCAACGGTGATAAGCCTGGTGAAGCCCGCCAATATCGCCTCGGCCAAGGTTGCCCAACGGCTGGGCGCCCGGCATGACGGCGATTTCGTGCACGAACGCCATGGGCCAATGCAGATCTGGCGCCACCCCGGCCCCGACGATCTGACGGACGGCGGGATGGAGGCCTACGCATGACCGCGCTGCGCCTTGACATCCCCACCGTGGAAACCGAACGACTGACCCTGCGCGGACCGGAAACGCGCGACTTCGGCCCCGTCGCCGATTTCTTCGCCGATGAAGCGCGCAGCTGGGGCTTCGGCGGCCCCAAGAGCCGCAACGACGCCTGGCGCTGGTTCGCCGGCAACATCGGTCATTGGGCATTGAACGGCTACGGCTTCTGGACGGTCGAAACCCAGGACGGCGACATCATCGGCATCGTCGGCCTCTGGGCCCCCGAGGGCTGGTCCGAACCGGAACTGGGCTGGGTGATGTTTGCGGGCAGCGAAGGCAAGGGCCTAGCCCGCGAGGCCGCCGAGGCTGCGCGCGATTATGCCTATGACCATATGGGGTTCACTACGCTGACCAGCAATATCCTCCCCGGCAACGCGCGCTCTGTCGCGCTGGCCGAGCGGCTGGGCGCCTGGCACGAGGCGGATTTCGAAAACGTCACCCATGGGATCGAGATGCGCTTTCGCCATCCGGGTCCCGATGCGCGCGCCAAGACGCGGGAGGGCACGGCATGACCGGTTTCGCATTGCCCATTCCCGTTATCGAAACCGAACGGCTGATCCTGCGCGCCCCGCGCGAAAGCGACTTTCCCGCCCACGCCGCGCTGATGGCCTCGGATCGCAGCCGCTTCATTGGCGGCCCGCAAGAGCCCGCCTTTGCCTGGCGCGGCTTCAGCGCCTCGCTCGGTCATTGGGCGCTGCGCGGCTATGGCATGTGGCTGGTCGCCGACAAGGCGGACGACACCCCGCTGGGCCGGGTCGGCTTCATCAATGCCTATGGCTGGGACGAACCGGAACTGGGCTGGCATGTTTATGCCGCCGCCGAGGGCAAGGGCGTGGCCTATGAGGCAGCGCTGGCCGCGCGTGCCTATGGCGCAGCGCATCTCGGGCTCGACGGGGTGATCTCCTATATCGACCCTGCCAACGCACGCTCGCAGGCACTCGCCGCCCGTCTGGGCGCCGAGGTCGAACGCGATGGAGAGGTCATGGGCCATCCCTGCCAGGTCTGGCGCCATCCGAAGCAGGGGACGCTCTGATGCCCCTGTCCTTCGCCCCCTCTGCGATTCCGGTGATCGAGACTCGTCGGCTGATCCTGCGCGGCCCCGAGCCGCAGGATTACCCGACCTTCAAGGCGACCTTCACCAGCTATCGCGCCCGCTTCATGGGCGGGCCGCTGAACGCGTATGAATCCTGGATGCTCTATGCCGCCGAGATCGGGCATTGGCAGATCCGCGGCTATGGCATGTGGATGATCCACGACCGCGATACCGACGAAACCCTGGGCATGGCCGGCGGCTGGAAACCGGCGATGTGGCCCGAGGCCGAGATCGCCTGGGTGATCTGGCCCGGCAAGGAAGGCCGCGGTATCGCGCTCGAGGCCGCCCATGCGGTGCGCGGATACCTTTATGGCGCGCTCGGCTGGGACACGGCGGTCAGCTATATCGACCCCAAGAACCTCGATTCGATCCGTCTGGCCGAACGGTTGGGCGCGGTGAAGGATGCCGCAGCCACCCCGGTCGACGGCAACGACGTTGTCTATCGCCACCCCGCGCCCGCCGCGCTGGCAGACAGCCAGTTGGCCCATGGCATCGAAATGGAGATCGGCCATTACGCCGACCCGCTGTTCAAACCGAAAGGATGGCCCATTGACTGACGCCGCCCAGATCGACGCCACCCGCGCCGCCGCCCTGCTGAAAGAGCACCGCGAAAGCATCGACCGGCTTGATGCGATCCTTGTCTACACTCTGGGCGAGCGGTTCAAGCACACCCAATCCGTCGGCAAGCTCAAGGCCGAACACGACCTTCCCCCGTCCGATCCGGCGCGCGAAGCGACGCAGATCGCACGGCTTGAAGACCTGGCGATCAAGGCCGATCTGGACCCCGAATTCGCCAAGGCTTTCCTCAATTTCATCATTGAGGAAGTCATCCGCCACCACAAGAAACACCAAGAATGATCCTCTGGATCAATAAACACCAGGAATAACCGGAAGTTATCCGGTCAACGCCATCAAAGGAGAAACCACAATGGCAATGAAAATCCGTCTGGCCCGCGGTGGGTCGAAAAAGCGCCCCTTCTACCGCATCGTCGCCGCTGACAGCCGCATGGCGCGCGATGGCCGCTTCATCGAAAAGCTGGGCACCTACAACCCGCTGCTGCCGAAAGACAGCGAAGAGCGCGTGAAGATGGACCTGGACGCCATCAAAGCCTGGCTTGCCAAGGGCGCCCAGCCGACCGATCGTGTGGCCCGCATGCTGGAAGCCGCCGGCGTTCTGGAAAAGAAAACCCGCAGCAACCCGAATAAAGCCGTCCCGGGCAAGAAAGCCCAGGAACGCGCCGAAGAGAAAGCCGCCAAGGCTGCAGAAGCCGCTGCGGCTCCGGCCGAAGAGTAAGATCGTGGCCCCGCGGGACCCGGAATTCTCTGCCGAGTTTCGCGGCCAGCTCGATCTGCTGATGCGGCTCCGGCGCGACGTGCGCCGGTTCCGCCAAGATCCGGTGGACGAGGCGGAGCTGTTGCGCTGCCTTGCCACCTTTCGTCTCGCTCCCTCGGTGGGGCTGAGCGAACCCTGGCGCATCCTGCGGATCGAAAGCGATACCGCCCGCGCCGCCGCTCTGCAGAATTTCAAGACCGCCAATGCCCGCGCCCTAGCCGGCTATGATGGCGAACGCGCCGCGCTCTACAGCCGGCTCAAGCTGTCTGGGATGGAAGAGGCCCCGGTGCAGCTCGCGCTCTATTGCGACGAGACGACGGAAAAGGGCCACGGGCTGGGCGCCGCCACCATGCCCGAGATGCGCCGCTATTCGGTGGTCACCGCCATCACCCTGTTCTGGCTGCGCCTGCGCGCCGAGGGGCTGGGGCTCGGCTGGGTCTCGGTGCTCGACCCAGAGGCGCTGAACCGCGCATTCGACGTGCCGGAAAGCTGGCGGCTGATCGGATATTTTTGCCTCGGCCATCCCGAAGATGTATCACAGACCCCGGAACTGGAAGAACAGGGCTGGGAACACCGCGCCGCGGACCTGCCCATCGAAACACGCTGAGGCCCCATGACAATATCGCCTGCTGAGGAACGTATCTGTGTCGGCGCCATCGCCGGCTCTTTCGGCGTCCGGGGCGAGGTGCGGCTGAAAAGCTATTGCGCCAATCCCGAGGATATCGAAACTTACAGCCCGCTGACCACCGAGGACGGAAGCCAGAGCTTTCCGGTGGTGCTGACCCGCGTGGTCAAGAACGGCTTTGCCGCCCACCTTGGCGGGGTGGAAACCAAGGAAGAGGCCGATGCGTTGCGGGGCGTTCTGCTGTTTGCCCCGCGCGACCGGCTGCCGGCGCTGCCCGATGATGAATTCTATTATTCCGACCTGATCGGGCTCGAGGTCCTGGATACCGGCGGCACCCTGTTGGGCCGGGTCAAGGATGTTCAGAATCACGGCGCCGGCGATCTTCTGGAACTGCAGCCACCGGGCCAATCGGCCACCGTGCTTCTGCCCTTCACCCGCGCCCATGTGCCTACTGTCGATCTCGACGCCGGGCGGATCATCGCCGACCCGCCCGAGGGGCTTCTCTGATGACCCGGGCATACAGCCGCAGGGCCCATGCCCTGATGGCTGTGCCGCTTTATGCGGGGCCGCTTCTCGCGGGCTGGTCCGATGCGCCCGCCGGAGTGGCAGCCGTGCTGATCGCGCTGACCTTCCTGGCCAGGATCATGGCTGGCCGCCTGCCCCCACGCCCCGAGACGCCGTTGCCCCTGACGCTGATGGCCCTGCTGCTGAACCAGAGCTTTCTCGTGCTGGCACTCTATGCGGCGGGGCTGGCGCTGACCTGGCTCGGCGGGCCGCTGGCATTGCCGCTCTGGCTGCCGCTGGCGCTGACCGGCCTGGGGGCCGCACTGCTGATCCTGCGCCATCCCGCCGACCCCGACCCGCACGAGACGGTGGACTTGCTGGAAGAGGCGCTGGAGGACATCGACCCGCCCGCGCCCTTCGAGGAGAGGGAGCAGACCAATGCCCCCGATCCGGAAGTTGTCGAAGCCACCGGTCGCGCCATTGCCGCGCTCTGGGCGCTGCCCGCCGATGCGCGGGCCGAGAGCTGCGACGACATCGTGCAGGAGCTTGAGGACCGTACCGGTCCGCGCGCCTTTCCGATCCTGTTGGAGGAAATCGGCGAAGGCGACCCCGCCGTCGACCGCGCCATGATCCGCTATCTGCTGCGGCCTCCGATCCGCCAATGGCTGGTGGCGGAAGGGGCCGATCTGCGCTTTGCCTTCGATCTTCTGCTGCAAAGCGGCGATCCCGCGATCGAGAGCGATCTGGTCCAACTGATCAAGACCCTTCTGGACGAAGGCGCACCGGTCAGCGCCCTGCCCACGCCCGAAACCCTGCGCCACCGCGCCGAAACCCTGCCGGCGCTGATCCCGCTGATCGCCCGCGTGACCCAGGCCACCACCACCGAGGCGGATCGCGACGCATGAGGGTGATCCTGCATGCCGGTTTCCACAAGACCGGAACCACCACACTGCAGAAGGCGCTGGAACGGAATGCCAAAACGCTCGCCCCCTGTCTGCGGCTGATCCCCCGCGCCGCCCTGCAACCCGCGGGCCGCGCGGCCCGCGCCTATTCGATCGCCAGTGATCCGCTGGAACTGGCGCTGTTCCAATATGAGCTGGCCCAGGCGCTGGAGGAAGGCCTCGACATCACCGGCGACGATCCCCGCCCGCTGCTGATGTCCTGCGAGGATCTGGCCGGTCAGATGCCGGGGCGTTCCGGGGTGGAAAGCTATGGCGCCGCGCCCGTCCTGATGCACGCGACGGTCGAAACATTGCGGCAGCTCTGGCCCGGTCTGCGTACCGAGCTGTATTTTTCCACCCGCGCGGCCGAGGCCTGGCTGGCCAGCCTGCACGCCCAGCACCTGCGCGCCTGCCGGATGGAGCTGGACGCCAACACCTTTGCCGCGCGCTATCGCGCCGCAGCCGATCTGGAGGCTGTTGTCGACCGCATCGCCGCTGCAGTGGCACCGGTGCCGGTCCATCGCGCCGCTCTGGAACAGAGCCGGACCCGCAAGCTCGGGCCGCTCGACCCGCTGCTCGATCTCTGCGACCTGCCGACCGCCCTGCGTGCAGCTCTGAAGCCGCACCCGCCGGCCAATACCTCCGCCCCTGCCGACTGCGCCGCCGAACTTCTGACGCTCAACCGCAGCAATCTGGACGACAGGGCGCTGCGCGCCGCGAAACAGGCGCTGCTGACGGGGCGGGGCTGATGCCGTGCGCCATCGTCATCCATCCCGGTTTTCACAAGACCGGAACCTCGACCCTGCAACAGGTTCTGCGCCGGAACCGGGCGGCGCTAAAGCCTTATCTGCGCACGGTTCTGGGCCCGCAAATGCCCGACCTCCTGCATGCCGCTCGGGGCTATTCCACTTGGCGCGATCCCTTCACCCTGGACAAATTCGCCCACCGCTTTCGCGACTTGCTGCAGCGATTGGGGAACATGCCGAAGCGGGTGCTCTGCCTCTCGGCTGAGGAGCTGTCCGGCCATCTGCCCGGGCGCGACGGGATCCCGGATTACAGCGCGGCCCCGGTGCTGGCCGCTGAAATGGCCAAGATCGTGGCCCAGGTGCATCCGGGCGTCCCGCTCAGCTTTTGCCTGACCCTGCGCCGCCCCGAAAGCTGGCTGCGGAGCGCCTATTGGGAGCATGTGAAATCCTCCTCGCTCACCCGCGACTGGGAAGATTTCGCGACCGACACCCGCGCCGGCGCCGATCTGGCGGCAGCGGCTGATCGGGTTGCGGCAGCGCTGCCCTGCCCGCTTCATCGCATCTGGCTGGAGCACTGCGCCGACACGCCGCTGGGGCCCGCGGCGCGCCTTCTCGATCTCTGTGGTGTCCCGGCAACTGTTCAGGCCACCCTTGTCTCGGTGCCCCGGGCCAATGCCCGCGCCAGCGATGCGGTTCTGCTTGCACTTCTGGCCGCCAACCGCGATTACACCGACCGCGACGCGCGCCAGGCTGCCAAGCGCGCCATCCTCAACGCCGCGCAGGAGACCAGCCGTGACTGACGACACACCCGAAGGCACACCCAAAGCCCCCAGCCGGTCGCTGGGCCGGATGGCGATCCGCCCGTCGCTGACGCCGCGCGAACTGATCACCCCGACGCCAGAGCTTCACGGCGCCTGGACCGCCAAGATCATAACCCTTTTCCCCTCAGCCTTTCCCGGCGTCCTGGGCGAGAGTCTGACCGGCAAGGCCCTGCAGGAAGGGCTCTGGCAGCTCGAAACACTGGACCTGCGCCGCTGGGGCATTGGCAAGCACCGCAATGTTGACGACACGCCGGCGGGCGGTGGCGCCGGCATGGTGCTGCGCGCCGATGTGCTCGGCCCGGCGATCGAAACAGCCATGGCCGGCACCGGCCGCAACTGGCCGCTGATCTATCTGTCGCCCCGCGGCCGGCGGATGGATCAGGCGATGATGCGCAGCCTGTCCCGGACCAATGGCGTCACCCTCATCTGCGGCCGTTTCGAAGGCGTCGACGAACGCGTGCTTGAGGAATACGGGGTGATGGAGGTCTCGCTCGGGGATTTCGTGATGACCGGCGGCGAGATTGCCGCCCAGGCGCTGATCGACGCGACCGTGCGGCTGCTGCCCGGTGTGCTGGGCAACCAGGCCTCGACCGAGGAGGAAAGCTTTTCCGCCGGCCTTCTGGAACACCCGCAATATACCCGCCCCGCCGAATGGAAGGGCCGCCCGATCCCCGAGGTGCTGATGTCCGGCCATCACGGGCGGATCGCCGACTGGCGCCAGCAGATGTCCGAAGAGATCACCCGCGTGCGTCGCCCCGACCTGTGGGAAGCGCAGCAGTCTCGCAAGGACGGCGAACAGGACGGTTAACCGAACGATTGCAGTAGCAGCCATCCTGGGGAATAGTCGCCAAAGTTGTAATGTTAATTTCGGGAGGCCGGGCAATGGCAGGCAAATTCGAACTCTACAAGGACAAGGCGGGCGAGTTCCGCTTTCGCCTGAAGGCGGGCAACGGCGAGATCATTCTTGCCAGCGAGGGTTACAAACAACGTGCCAGTGCCGAAAATGGTATCGAATCGGTGCGCAAGAATGCCCCGGTCGACGAACGCTATGAGCGCAAGGATACCAGTTCCGGCAAGCCGATGTTCAACCTGAAGGCCACCAACGGCCAGGTGATCGGCACCAGCGAATCCTACAGCAGCGCCGCCGCGCGCGACAACGGCATCGAATCCGTGAAGAAGAACGCCCCCGAGGCTGCGCTGGTCGATCTGACCGCATGACGCGATAGCGCCGCCCTCCGAAACCTTTCAGGGGGCGGCAGCACGCCGCGAGCCGCGGAAGCCGGCAAGATTGTTGAGTGCCTGTCCCGGTGGCTGGCCCCTGAAGGCCGGGGGCGGATGTGGCGGATGGTAAAGGCCGCAGTCGCCCAGCCGAATGGCTTCGAACAATCGCCGGAGCCGATATGCGCCATCCCCCGGTCGCCCCCCTGCGGGCGCCGTCCCAGGCCATGGCACCAACCAGCGCGCGCCTGGGCCAGAGGATCGGCGCAACCTGAACCACCCCCCCAGCAGATGCGCTGATCGGTGTGCGCGTCGGACGCATTACCAAGCCCCGCCTTCCTCGTGCGAAACACGATCAGCATCTCGACTATGACAGGCAAGGCAGACCCCTTGGTGTGCGGCCTTCATCCCTCGGGGAGCCTCGGTTGGAGTTTGGCGATGCCAGCCCCCCGGATCGGCGGAACACCCTATTGAGAGTTCAGGGCCTAGCCCATCAGGGCGCGACGAACCAGGTTCAGCCCGGCAATCAGCAGCACCACCAGGGTAAGCCGGCGGAAGGTGGCCTGTTCGATCCGATCATGCACCCGACCGCCCAGCCACATGCCCAAGAGCACCGGCACCAGCAGCGCCACCGAGAAGGGCAGCGTCGCCCGATTCAGGACCCCCGACCCCAGATGCGCCCCCAGCAGCGCCAGCGCGCCAAGCCCGTAGATCACCCCCTGCACCCGCACCTGTTCGATCTTCGGCGTACCGATGGCGGTGAGATAGGCCACCGTCGGCGGCCCCCAAACACCGGAGACACCGCCAATGGTGCCGGCGAAAGCGGCCACCATCGCCTCGATCCGGGAGGAGGGTTTGGCCATGTGGAATTTCATCCCGACAAGCTGCATCAGACAGAAGAGCGTGATCAGCCCCCCCAGCACCAAGAGCATCACCTGCACTGGGATGATCGAAACCATCTGCGCGCTCGCCATCAGAAACAGGCCGCCCACGATAAGGAACAGCCGGAACCGTTTGATCGACCCGATCGCCGCCTCCACACCCTGACGCAGCGCCTGAATGCCATTGGTCGCCAGCGTCGGCAGGATCAGCCCGGCCAGCGCCACCTCGGGGGGCAGAAAGGTGCTCAGCCCCGAAATCAGGATCAGGGGCAGGGCAAAGCCCACCATCCCCTTCACCAGCCCAGCCACCAGGGCAAGAGCGAAGGCAAGGATCATCTGGTCGGGACTCATCAGGGCTGAGATCATATCCATGTGCCCGTCTTATCATCCCTGGACGGCGCTGCACTGCAAAATACGTCGCGCAACTATCGAACCCGACCAGAGACTTGAATGAATTTTTGTTGCGCTGCGACTGCGAAAGAATTAGGAGCAATCGACCGCCGCCCGCGCGGATGATTCATGTCTCATGATGATCAGGAGCCCAAGCCGATGACCCAGACCGCCCTTCTTCCCGACCTGCTGGCACTGACCGGCGCCGCGATCCCCTCTGCCGTGATCGTGATGGATGTCGCCAAGGCGAAACTGCGTGACGCGCTGAGCGAGGGCGGCAAGGTCTCGGCGGCGCTGCTGGAACAAAATCAGGCCGCCGCCCACGGGCTGTCCTGGCTCGCCACCTATGTCGAGGCGCTGCGTCAGATGCAGGCCTGGGCCGAGCGGCTGCAGGCCGAAGGCAAGTTCGGCGAGGTGGAACAATTGATCCACCAGATCGCCTGTGGTGAATACCTGGCCCAGATGCAGGGCGGCATCCCGATGAGCCAGGGGGAAATTCTGCGCCTGACCGCACTGGGGCTGAGCGCCGAGGACATGGCGCCGCTGCATGACGCCACCGTCGCCGCGCTGGTGGCCGGCGGCAACACACCCTCTGCCCGGGCCCGTCTGGTCGCCCTGATGCAGGAGCGTGCGGCGGAAACCACCGTCGGCGCCACCGGGCTGGAAGAAGAGCTGGAGATGATCCGCGACCAGTTCCGCCGTTTCGCGGTGGAAAAGGTCGAACCCTTCGCCCATGAGTGGCACCTGAAAGACGAGCTGATCCCGATGGAAATCATCGAGGAGCTGGCCGAGCTAGGCGTCTTCGGCCTGACCATCCCGGAGAACCTTGGCGGTCTGGGGCTGTCGAAAGCCTCGATGGTGGTGGTCTCGGAAGAACTCTCGCGCGGTTATATCGGCGTGGGCTCCCTCGGCACCCGGTCCGAGATCGCGGCCGAGCTGATCCTGGCCGGCGGCACCGACGAACAGAAGGAACATTGGCTACCGAAGATCGCCAGCGGGGAAATCCTGCCGACCGCCGTCTTCACCGAGCCGAACACCGGGTCTGATCTGGGCTCGCTGCGCACCCGGGCGGTGAAGAATGCCGCCGGAGATTACGAGGTGACCGGCAACAAGACCTGGATCACCCATGCGGCGCGGACCCATGTGATGACGCTGCTGGCGCGCACCGATCCGAACACCACCGATTACCGCGGCCTCAGCATGTTTCTGGCCGAGAAGATCCCCGGCACCGATGAAGCCCCCTTCCCCACCCCCGGCATGACCGGCGGCGAGATCGAGGTTCTGGGCTATCGCGGCATGAAGGAATACGAGCTGGGCTTCGACGGTTTCAAGGTGAAGGGCGAGAACCTGCTGGGCGGCGAAGAGGGCAAGGGCTTCAAGCAACTGATGCAGACCTTCGAGAGCGCCCGCATCCAGACCGCCGCCCGCGCCATCGGCGTGGCGCAATCGGCGCTGGACGTGGCGATGCAATATGCGCTCGACCGCAAGCAGTTCGGCAAGGCGCTGATCAACTTCCCGCGGGTCTCCGACAAGCTGGCGATGATGGCGGTAGAGATCATGGTGGCGCGTCAGCTCACCTATTATTCGGCCTGGCAGAAGGACCACGACAAGCGCTGCGATCTGGAGGCGGGGATGGCCAAGTTGCTGGGCGCCCGCGTCGCCTGGGCGGCGGCCGACAACGGGCTGCAGATCCACGGAGGCAACGGCTTTGCGCTGGAATACAAGATCAGCCGCATCCTCTGCGACGCGCGGATCCTGAACATCTTCGAAGGCGCTGCCGAGATTCAGGCGCAGGTGATCGCCCGGCGGCTCTTGGGGTGAGACACGCCCGGGAAACAGTCCGGAGGACTGTTTTCACTGGCGAACGGGCGTAGCCCGGGGAACCGACGCGCCCCGAGCCGTCGACCACAGATGACAACCCACCGGGACAGGCGCCGCGAGGCGCCTTTCTCGTTTTCCGGGGCGCTTTCGGATGGGCGTGCGGTTGGGGGCGCTGCCCCCGTCGCGGCTGGCGCCGCGCCTCCCCCGCCGTATTTCGGACGAGAAGAAGGGACCGGGCACGCTCTAGGAGGCTGGCGGGATATCAATGCCCTCGAACCAGGGCTTGATGTCGATCACCGGGGTCATGTCGAAGGCATCGGTGGCGTCGATGCCGATCTTTCCAGTCTCGAAATCGAGCGCTGTGACCCGCACCAAGGCCATCGCGACCGGATTGGGCCGCGCCGGCGAGCGCAGAGCGAAGGTACCGCGCGGGCCCGAGCCATGGCGCGGCGCCTGCACGATCAGGTCGCGGCGGCTTTGATCCATCCAGTAGAGCACCCAGATCCAGCGCCCGACCTCGAGCCCCTGCAGGCCGCAGGCATAAGCGGGATCAAGCTCGATCCGCGCGCGACCACCGCCCTGTTCGCGCGACTGGGTCAGGTTGCGCGGCGCCCTGCCCCGCGCCCAATCCGAACGGATATGTCCGATGAAGGTGATCTGGGCCACGCCTTTGTCGCCCGGATCGAAGCCCAGCCGCTGCTCGCCCTCGCGCATCTCGTCCATGGCCACCCTCCTGTTCGACACGGCCATGAGAGACGGAGATCGGCGCAGGAGCAAGGGACAGAGTGTCGCCCCGCAGATCACAGCCGGCGGGAAAAGAGATCAACAAACCTGCCGCGCGCCTCCGGCAGGGCGCGATGCCCCAGCGCCGGCGCCAGGCGATGCGCAAGGAAATAGCCGGTGGTGCGCAGCGCCTCGGCCACTTCGGCATCCGGCGCCGGCCCCTCGCCCAACAGGCAGGGCGGCAGCGGCAGCAACCGGTCGACCCAATCGCCAGCCCCGGCCCGCGATACCGCCCGGCCGGATTTGGGCGAGACATAGACCAGCCCCGAGGTCAGCCCGGTGACGGCGCAGGACGACAGATCGAGGCCGAAGCCCAGTTCTTCCAGCAGCGCCAGTTCCCAGTTGAGATAGGCAAGCGGCCAAATGTCGTCCTGGCCCAGCAGGTCCATAAGCTGTTCGCTGCGTCGATAGAGGCCCGGATGCGGCACCCGCTCGGGCAGGCAGAAGGACAAAAGCGCGGTGACGGCGTTCAGCCCGGCCAGGGACAGGCGCCCCGACAACGCCGCCGCCGCACGGCTGCGCAGCGGTTCGACCCGATAGCTCCCGATATGTTCTTGCAGCCGCGCCTGCCATTGCACATCGAGCTGCGCCCCCGGCTGCAGGATCGGCGCCAGCTTGCGGCTCGCGCCGCCGCGCACCACGCCGGCATGGCGACCGTGATCTTCGGTAAAGACCTCGATGATCGCTGCGCTTTCGCCATGGCGGCGCATGCTCAGCAATATGCCGTGATCCCGCCACTCCATCTTGCGCCGCCTCTCGCCCCTGAGCCCGGAGGGCCCGCTCTCTCTGTCAGGATACCCGAGGGGGTGGCGCCCGCAAGGGTGGCGGGGCCGGCAACCCGATCAGCTCAGACCGTCCTCGTCCAGCAGATGGCGGCCACGGCGGTCCTCGACTTCGATCACCCAGAGGTCGGGATCAAAACTGCGCTGGCGGGCGACGGCCTCATCGACCGTGCGCTCTTCTCCGCTCGCCAGTTCGATCCATTTGCGGTCCCCGGTCATCAGATCGAACGAGCGTTGAAAGGCAGTGGCCTGCCCGTCGAGGGTGTTGAGCTTGACCAGAACCGCGCCGGCGGTGTCATCGCCATGGGCGGTGACGAAGGCGGGGATATCGACCAGGCGCAGGCGGGTCAGATAGGCATCGACCCAGATCCGGGCAGTCAGCCGCATCAGCCTCAGTTCCCGTCCTTGAATTCAAGCCCCATCTCGGAATAGCGCTCGGCCTCTTCCAGCCAGTTCGGCCGCACCTTCACCTGCAGGAACAGATGCACCCGGCGACCGAGGAATTCCTCGAGCTCTTCCCGCGCGGCCTTGGAAACCGCCTTGATCGTCTCGCCCTTGTGGCCCAGCACGATGCCCTTGTGGCCATCGCGCATCACATAGATCACCTGGTCGATCCGGGCCGAGCCATCCTTGCGCTCTTCCCAATTCTCGGTCTCGACGGTGAGCTGATAGGGCAGTTCCTGATGCAGCCGCAGCGTCAGCTTTTCACGCGTCATTTCGGCAGCGATCATCCGCATCGGCAGATCGGCGATCTGATCCTCGGGATAGAGCCAGGGGTGTTCGGGCAATTCCCGTGCCAGCCATTTACGCAGATCGGCAATGCCATGGCCCCGCTCGGCCGAGATCATGAAGGTTTCGGCAAAGGGGTAACGATCGTTCAGCTCTTTCGACAGGCCCAGCAGGACCTCGGATTTCACCCGGTCGATCTTGTTGATGGCCAACGCCACCTTGCGGCCCTTGCCGATCTCTTCCAGCCCTTCGAGGATGCGTTCCACCCCATCGGTGACGCCGCGATGCGCCTCGACCATCAGCACGGTGATATCCGCATCCGCCGCGCCGCCCCAGGCGGCGGCGACCATGGCGCGATCCAGCCGGCGACGCGGCTGGAACAGGCCCGGCGTGTCGACAAAGACGATCTGCGCCTCGCCCTCCATCGCGACGCCGCGGATACGGGTGCGTGTGGTCTGCACCTTATGGGTGACGATCGACACCTTGGCCCCCACCATGGCGTTGGTCAGGGTGGACTTGCCCGCGTTGGGCTCTCCGATCAGGGCGACGAAACCGGCGCGTTGGGTCATGGGGATCCTCTGGTTGAGCGAGCCTCCGGATAGAGGATCATAGGACTAATGACCAGAGCCGAACAAGACCGGAAGCCACCTCAGAAAAGAGCAAACCGCACTCAGCTTGCGCTCACAAAGGGGTTTCCATCAGGCGGGGCCGCCGCGGCACTTTGAATTTCCGCAGGAACATGGCAAGAACATCCTGACACCAAGGCCCTAATGGCACGCATCGAGAGAGGAGCCGGCATGAGCTTTGACATCCGCCCCGCCGATTGGGAGGGCTTTTCCGCCGTCATGGGAGACAAGGGCGGCTGCGGCGGCTGCTGGTGCATGCTGTGGCGCCTGCCGCGCAAGGAAATGGAAGCCGGAATGGGCGCGAGCAACCGCGAGGCGATGCGGCGGATATTCGACAGCGGGCATATTCCGGGACTTGTCGCCTATCGGCAGGACGAGGCTGTCGGCTGGATCCAGATCGACCGGCGGATGGCTTTCCCCAGGCTGGCAAAATCACGCATCCTGAAGCCGGTGGATGACGCCGAGGTCTGGAGCGTGTCGTGCTTTCTGGTCGACAAGCGGGTTCGGCGTCAGGGACTGTCGGTTACCCTGCTGCGGGCGGCCTGCGACTTTGCACGCGAACGCGGGGCACGTATTCTGGAAGGATACCCGATCGACAGCCCGAAGCCGAAATACCCGGCGGTCTATGCCTGGACCGGCTTTGCCCAGGCCTATCGGGAGGCAGGCTTCACCGAAGTTGCGCGGAGATCGGAAACGCGCCCGATCATGCGGCGGGTTCTGGTGTAATCCACACCGCCCCCCGCACTCGTCGCAACAGGCTCACTCGGCGCCGTCGACCTGTTCCAGCAGCGCCTTGGCAGCGGCCTGTTCGGCCAGACGTTTCGATCCGGCAACGGCCTGCGCCGTCTCTCCTGTCGACAGCTGCGCCTCGATGGTGAATTCGGGGGCATGATCCGGGCCGGAGCGTTTGATCTGGCAGTATTTCGGGGGTTGCAGCCCGCGCGCCTGGGCCCATTCCTGCAGCACCGTCTTGGCATCGCGGGCGTCGGCCTCGACCGTGGTGATCCGCGCGCCCCAAAGCCGCAGGATCATCGCACGGGCGACATCGAACCCGGCATCGCGATAGACCGCGGCGATCACCGCCTCCATCGCATCGCCCAACAGCGCCTGCTTGCGCCGACCGCCCGACATCATTTCCGATCGGCCCAGCTTCAGCACCGCGCCCAGATCAATCTCCCGCGCGACCTCGGCGCAGGTTTCCTTGCGAACCAGCGCGTTGAAGCGCGGCGCCAGCTGGCCCTCGCTGGCCGAGGTGTCGCTTTTCAACAGCGCCTCCGCCATCACCAACCCCAGAACCCGATCGCCCAGAAACTCAAGCCGCTGGTTGTCGGCCCGGGTCGGAGACGACACCGAGCCGTGGGTCAGTGCCCGTACCAAAAGCTCGGTTCGGACGAAGTGATGCCCGATCCTGCCTTCGAACTCCTTCAGATCGCCCGAGAGTTTCACTTGATCGCCTTGAAGAACCGATCTCCGCGCCAGGTCCAGAAGAACAGCATGGACCGCCCGGCGGAAGAGAACATGATGCGATCGGCACGACCGACCAGATTTTCAGCCGGCACGAAACCGACACCCCCGGCGGCCTGCGGCAGGCGACTGTCAGCTGAGTTGTCGCGGTTGTCGCCCATGAAGAAATAATAGCCTTCGGGCACAGTATAGACCCCGGTGTGATCCGAAGCCTGATCACCGATGTTCAGAATATCATGGCTGACCCCGTTCGGCAGGGTTTCGATCTTGCGCGATTTCAGGCAGGAACCGCCCTCGCCCACCGGGCCGTTTTCACAGCGCGGGCGATAGCCCTGCGGCCCCTGCGGTTCGGAAATCTCTTCGAAATAGCCCGCATCCTCAAGCTTCACCGGCGTACCGTTGATGTTCAGCACCCCGTTGATCATCTGGATGCGATCCCCTGGCAGACCGATCAAGCGCTTGATGAAATCGGCCCCGGTCACCGGATGGCGGAAGACCACCACATCGCCACGCTCGGGTTCGCGCCCCAGAAAGCGGCCCTCATCGCGCTTGAGAAACCCGCAGAGCTTTTCGGCATCCAGGTTGATGCCGATCGCAGGGATTCGGATCGACGGGCAGGAGGCATAAGAATAGCCGTAAGCCATCTTGTTGACGAAAAGGAAATCGCCGATCAGGAGCGTGTCCTTCATCGAGCCCGACGGAATCCAGAAGGGCTGGAAGAACAGGGTCCGGAAAACGCCGGCGATCAGCAGCGCATAGACAATGGTTTTGACCGTCTCGACGAAGGCGCTTCCCTGTTTGGTCTTGCTGGCCATGCGGCCCTCCGGGCTCTGGTAAGAATACCGGCATGTCATGGGACCCAGCCCCGCCGGTGTCAAGGCGAAGCCCGCCCCCGCACCGGGCCAGCCGGCGCAACGCCCCGGGACAGAGCATAACCACACCACTGCCTCGTGGGCGATTTCCCGGGCGGCACGGGCCCGGCCCCACGCCCGAACTGACGCTGGGGTCGGGCGCTTCAATCCTTTGTGAGCCTTCCCTTCGTGAGCCTCGTCCGGCAGCACCGTTCAGCCTGCCTGATCCCCCGTCAGGGGGCGCGCCTCGATCACCACGAAAGCCTGCGCCCAGGGGTGATCGTCGGTCAGGGTGACATGGATGATCGCCTCATGCCCCGGGGGTGTCATCTCGGCCAACCGCTCCGCCGCCCAGCCGGTGACCTGCATCACCGGCTGCCCCGTCCGCAGATTGCTGACCGCCATGTCGCGCCAGGAGATGCCCATCCTGAGCCCGGTGCCCAGAGCCTTGGAACAAGCCTCCTTCGCCGCCCAGCGTTTGGCATAGGTGCCGGCGGTATCGCGGCGGAGCTCAGCCTTCTGCTGCTCCAGCTCGGTGAAGACACGGTTACGAAACCGGTCGCCAAACCGCTCCAGCGTGCCTGCGATCCTGTCGATATTGGCCAGATCGGTACCGATGCCGAGGATCATGTCACACCCGCAACCGAGCCGTGAGAATCTCGGCACTCGCGGCCCCGAAGAGCAGTCCGAAGGAGGCATCGAACCAGCGCCGCAACCGACCGTAACCGCGTGCGATACGCGGCACCGAAAACAGCAGGCCATAGCCGGAAAAGACCGTGATGCTGGTTGCGATCAGGCAGGCAAACAGCGTCCAGATCTGTGCACTGCCCGCATCCAGCGGCAGCGCGATGACATAGATCGCACTCCAGGACAGGATCGCCTTGGGGTTGGTCAGGTGAATCAGCAACCCCTTGAGAAACAACCGATGACCGGCCGCCGCCAGCGGCGCGGCGGGTTTCGGCCGAACCGCGCTCTTCAGCGATTTGACAGCAAGGAGCAACAAATATGCGGCGCCGATATAGCGCATCGCCTCAAACACCCAGACATTGGCCAGCATCATCGCGTTCAACCCCAGCCCGGCGGCAATGCCCCAGATGGCCGAACCGCAGACCACCCCCGCCGCTATAGCCAGCCCTGCCCGACGGCCATGCAGCATTGCGGTGCCGGAGATCGCCAAGGTCGCCGGCCCCGGGCTGCCGCTTGCCACCATCCAGCCCAGCAGGATCAGGCCGAGGTGAACGCCGATCATGCCGTGGTCCCGCCGCGGGCCTCGTCCATCAGGCGACGCATTTCGCGGATCGCGGGATCGAGGCCGCGGAAGATCGCCTCGCCGATCAGGAAGTGACCGATGTTCAACTCCCGCACCTCCGCCATGGCGGCAATGGGGGCGACGGTGTCATAGGTCAGCCCATGGCCGGCGTGCACCTCTAGGCCCAGCGAATGGGCAAACACCGCCGCCTCGCGCAGGCGCTCCAGCTCCTCGTCGCGCTCATCGAACCGGCCCTCGGCGTGGAAATCGCAATAGGCCCCGGTGTGCAGTTCAACCACCGCCGCGCCGATCCGGGCCGAGGCCTCGATCTGCGCCAGATCGGCCCCGATGAACAATGACACCCGGCAGCCGGCATCACGCAGGGGCATGATGAAATCGGTCAGATGGTTCTGATCACCCGCGACCTCGAGCCCGCCTTCGGTGGTGCGCTCCTCGCGCTTCTCGGGCACGATGCAGACGGCATGGGGACGATGCCGCAGGGCGATCGCCTGCATCTCGGCCGTGGCGGCCATCTCGAAGTTCAGTGGCACACGCAGCCCATCGACCAGCGCCTCGATATCAGCGTCGACGATATGACGGCGATCCTCGCGCAGATGCGCGGTGATGCCATCGGCCCCGGCGGCCTCGGCCAGCTTGGCAGCGCGCAGCGGCTCCGGATAGGCACTGCCGCGGGCGTTCCGCACGGTGGCCACATGGTCAATATTGACGCCCAAACGCAGGGGAGGAACGGTCATGGCTTGAGGATCCTTGTCAGACGAGTCGCGCCGACACTAATCCGCCTTCGCACCAAGGTCAGCCTCTGCTTGCGCCTTTTTCTTGATCGCCTCGAACTTGGCCTTGATCTTGGCCCGGCGCCGGTGCTGATAGGCCCGGATCACTGGCACGCTGAGGAAATAGGCGATGGTGCCGGCAACGATCCCGGGCAACAGCCCGCCAATCAGATAGGGAAAGAAAATCTCGTGATAAAACACCCTGAGCCCTTCCCAATTGGGTTGGCCATGGGTGAACAGCGCCACGATATTGTCCTTAAGATCGCGACTGGCATCCGCGAATTTTCCGAAAAAACTGCGATGCCGCCCCTCGTCGAACTTGGTGCCAAGAAAAAAATACCCGGTTTTCAAAGAGATGATCCCAATCGGGACATAGGTCAGAGGATTTCCGAAAAACGTTCCCGACAGCGCTGCCAGAATATTGCCGCGGATCATCCGCGCGATCAGAAAGGCCACAACGAAATGCAACCCGTAAAACGGCGTGAAAGTGGTAAATACCCCGGCCCAGATGCCCCGCGCGATACGTTCAGGCGTATCCGGCAACCGTCGCACCCGGTGCTGGACATAAAGAAATGCCCGCCCCCAGCCGCCGCGCGGATAGACCAATTCCGTCAGGATCTGAAGCAGAGAACGGCGATCCCGGCGCTTGAAAACCAACGGCGTCGTCCCCCTTCGTTCTTGCCCTCTGGCGTCAGCCCGCAGTGGCGCGGATCGGTGGCTTTTCCCGATACCGCTCTAGTGCGGCGACATCGCTCTCGGCTTCGAGCGCCAGCATCAGCGAATGCAATTGCTCGACATCGCGCAATTCGACATCCACCAGCAGGCGATAGAAATCCGGTTTTCGGTCAACGAATACAAGATTGCTGATATTGGCCTTCTTCTCGCCGATCAACGTGCAAACGCGCCCAAGCATCCCCGCATCGTTGCCGATGGTCAGATCCAATGTCACCCCATAAACCGCCGGGTGGGTGCCGCTGTGCCAATGCAGGTCGACCCAGCGGTCGGGCTGCTCTTCGAACTCGCTCAACCGTTCGCAGTCGATGGTATGCACCACCACCCCCTTGCCGCGATAGGTGATGCCGACGATCCGTTCGCCCGGCAGCGGCTGACAACAGGGCGCGCGCTCAAAGCTCTGGCCCGGCTCCAGCCCGACCACCGCGCGACGCGGCGAAACCTGATCCCCCTCGTCGCGGATCAGTTCTGGATAAACCGCCTGGACCACGTCATGAGTGGACAGTTCGGCACTGCCAAGCCGCGCCAACAGCTCGTCCCGGTCCTTCAGCCGCAGGTGCCGGGCCGCGGTTTCCAACACCTTGTCGGTGGCCTTGCGACCGACGTGATCGAAGGCCGAGCGTGCCAGTTCCTGCCCCAACTTGATGAACCGGCCACGGTCCAGCTCGCGCAGGGCACGCCGGATCGCGGTGCGCGCCTTGCCGGTGGTGGCGATCTCAAGCCAGCTGACCTGCGGCATCTGGCCTTCGGCGGTGATGATCTCGACCGATTGGCCATTCTTCAGCCGGGTCCACAGCGGCACCCGGATACCATCCACCTTGGCACCGACACAGGCATGCCCGATGCGGGTGTGGATCGCATAGGCATAGTCGATGGGCGTCGCCCCGCGCGGCAGTTTGACCACATCGCCCTTCGGCGTGAAGCAGAACACCTGATCGGAATACATCTCGAGCTTTACCGCTTCGAGAAAATCCTGGTGGTCCTCTTCCGCCGTGAACTGTTCGGTCAGCGAGGCGATCCATTTGGCGGGATCGACTGCAAAGGGGTTCTCGGACCGGACCCCATCGCGATAGGACCAATGTGCCGCCACCCCGGTTTCGGCGACGTCATGCATCTGCCGGGTGCGGATCTGCACCTCGACCCGCTTGCCGTCACGGCCCGAAACGGTGGTATGGATCGACCGGTAACCGTTCGACTTCGGTTGGCTGATATAATCCTTGAACCGCCCCGGCACCGCCCGCCAGCGCTGGTGGATGACCCCCAGCGTGCGATAAGCGTCTTCCTCCGAGCCGGTGATGATGCGAAATCCGTAGATATCCGACAGCCGGGAAAAGCCCTGATTCTTCTCCTGCATCTTGCGCCAGATCGAATAGGGTTTCTTGGCCCGTCCGAAGACCTCGGCGTCGATCCCCGCGCGTTCCAGCTCGAACCGCATATCGCCGGTGATCCGGTGGATCACATCGCCGGTCTCGCGCTGCAGCATGATAAAGCGGCGGATGATCGACTGGCGGCCTTCCGGGTTCAACACGCGGAAAGCCAGATCCTCCAGCTCCTCGCGCATCCACTGCATCCCCATGCGGCCGGCCAGTGGCGCATAGATATCCATCGTCTCGCGGGCCTTCTGCACCTGCTTTTCCGGCTTCATCGCCTTGATCGTCCGCATGTTGTGCAGACGGTCGGCAAGCTTGACCAGAATCACCCGCAGGTCCTTGGACATCGCCATGAACAGCTTGCGGAAGTTTTCCGCCTGCTTGGTCTCGCGGCTGGACAGTTGCAGGTTGGTCAGCTTGGTGACCCCGTCGACCAGCATCGCCACCTCGTTACCGAAGCGCGCGGCAACCTCGGCCTTGCTGGCCTTGGTATCCTCGATGGTGTCATGCAGAAGCGCGGTGATGATGGTGGCATCGTCCAACCGCTGTTCGGTCAGGATTGCCGCCACCGCCACCGGATGGCTGAAATAAGCCTCGCCCGAGCGGCGGAACTGGCCCTCGTGCATCTGCCGCCCATAGTCATAGGCGGCAGTGATCTTGTCAGCATTGGTTTTCGGATTGTAGTTGCGGACCAGCGCAATCAGATCTTCAGCCGATATCATTTCGTCCGCATCCTCATCCGAGGTCAGCCCTGCCCCTGGGCCTCCATCAGCTTGCGGAGCAGCATTTCCTCGGTCAGATCATCTTCGGCCGGCTTGTCGGCCTCGGCCCCCATCAACAGGGCCATCGAATCCTCTTCGGGTTCGTCAACCTCGATCTGGCTCTGGTTCGACTCGATCAGACGCTCACGCAGCTCATCGGCGCTCTGGGTCTCTTCGGCGATTTCACGCAGGGCAACGACAGGGTTCTTGTCATTGTCGCGATCGACGGTCAGCCCGGCCCCCGAGGAGATCTCGCGCGCACGATGTGCCGCCAGCATCACCAGCTCGAACCGGTTCGGAACCTTGTCTACGCAATCTTCAACCGTCACGCGGGCCATGGGGAGCTCTCCAATAATCAAGTTTGGGTCCGGAACGGTGTTTTGTAATGGCGAATCCCTCTCTTGACAAGACGATATCCTGAAAATCAAGCGTCATATCGGCGTGATCTGTCCCAGCTCCTCCGCCGGCAGCGCCGCCAGCAACTCGGCAGCCGTGCGTCCCAGCAGCGGATGGCGCCAGTCCGGCGCGATATCGACCAGGGGCACCAATACAAATCCCCGATCCTGCAGGCGCGGATGCGGCAGGATCAGCTGATCAGGCGCAAGCCGGCGCTGGTCGGCATCCGGCAGATCACGCCAGCGCGCCTGCGTCTCGCGATCCGGACGAACCAACCCATCCACCGCCAGCAGATCCAGATCCAGCGTCCGCATTCCCCAGCGCACCTGCCGGTCACGACCAAAGTGCATCTCGACCCGATGCAACGCCGCCAGAATCTGCTCGGGGGTCAAGGCGGTTCGGACCTCGATGACCGCATTGACATAATCCGGTCCGGCTCCCGGCGGAAAACACGGGGTCTCGAAAAACCGGCTGACGGCGCGAATCACCATCCCCTCTGCCGGCAGGGCGTCAATGGCCTGAACCAGGGTCTCGGCTGGCGCCCCGGCCACCGAAGGCAGGTTCGCACCCAGCGCAACCAGCGCTTTTAAGCGCGTTTCAGTCATCTGAGAACGGCTTTCGTGTTGATACGGACCTTGCGGCGCACCCGAATTCTCCTATTTTGGTAATATCATTTTGCCAGATTTAATCACTCACTCACGGAACACCACGGCGAAATGGTCACACCGGAAGGACATTTTGATGTTTTACAAAGACGAACGGCTCGCGCTGTTCATCGATGGATCGAATCTTTATGCCGCCGCAAAGGCCTTGGGATTCGACATCGACTACAAGCTTCTGCGCCAGGAATTCATGCGGCGTGGCAAGCTGTTGCGCGCATTTTACTACACCGCCCTACTTGAAAACGACGAGTATTCTCCGATCCGCCCACTGGTGGATTGGCTGCATTACAACGGCTTCACCATGGTGACCAAACCGGCCAAGGAGTATACCGACAGCATGGGCCGGCGGAAGGTCAAGGGGAACATGGATATCGAGCTGACCGTGGATGCGATGGAACTGGCGCCGCGGGTCGATCACATCGTGCTGTTTTCGGGAGATGGGGACTTCCGACCGCTGGTGGCCAGCTTGCAACGCCAGGGCGTACGGGTCTCGGTTGTTTCGACCATCCGCAGCCAACCGCCGATGATCTCGGACGAACTTCGCCGTCAGGCCGATAACTTCATCGAGCTGGAAGAGCTGAAGGACGTGATCGGGCGCCCTCCGCGCGAAATGAATAGCGACAGCCGAAACATCGCACACGTCGGCGGGCAATAAAGCCCGCCCTCTTCCGCGCCGACCAGAACCTGCACATAACGAGCCATAGCCGCCCCTTGGCGCAAACAATGCACGACAGGGCGCGATCCAGATCAGACGCTTTTGTAGCCATCGCCAAAAGGCCTCTGACATCGCCCTCCCTGCCATCTGACATCGCCCCCGAGACATCCGTTTTTCGGGCCGGAGCGCTATGGCCCGCTCTGGACCATCTGGCCCCAACGCTCTACCTCTCAGGGCGCAAGGAGACCGCGCCATGACCAAACCGCCCCTAACCCTCTATCTGGCCGCCCCGCGCGGATTCTGCGCCGGTGTCGACCGTGCCATCAAGATCGTCGAGATGGCCTTGGAGAAATGGGGCGCCCCGGTCTACGTCCGGCACGAGATCGTGCACAACAAGTTCGTGGTTGACGGGTTACGCGCCAAGGGCGCCGTCTTCGTCGAGGAGCTTGAGGACTGCCCAGAGGATCGCCCGGTGATCTTTTCCGCCCATGGGGTGCCCAAGGCGGTGCCGGCCGCAGCGGCGCGGCGGCAGATGGTCTATGTCGATGCCACCTGCCCGCTGGTGTCAAAGGTGCATATCGAGGCGCAGCGGCATTCCGACAACGGGCTGCAGATGATCATGATCGGCCATGCCGGCCACCCCGAGACCATCGGCACCATGGGCCAGTTGCCCGAGGGCGAGGTCTTGCTGGTCGAAACCCCGGCCGATGTCGCCCATGTCGAGGTGCGCGATCCCGAAAAGCTCGCCTATGTCACCCAGACCACACTCAGCATAGACGACACCGCCGAAATCGTCGCCGCCCTGCGCGCACGATTCCCGGCCATCGTCGGGCCGCATAAGGAAGACATCTGCTATGCCACCACCAACCGTCAGGAGGCGGTGAAGGCGATGGCGCAGAAGTGCGATGCGCTCCTGGTGGTCGGCGCGCCGAATTCGTCGAACTCTCGCCGGTTGGTCGAGGTCGGCGCCAAGAACGGCTGCCGTTATTCGCAACTGGTACAGCGGGCCGAGAATATCGACTGGCGCGCATTGGACGGGATCAGCAGCGTCGGCATCACCGCCGGCGCCTCGGCCCCCGAAGTGCTGGTGAACGAGGTGATCGACGCCTTCCGCGCCCGCTATGACGTGACCATCGAAACCGTCGAGACCGCGGTAGAAAATGTGGAATTCAAGGTCCCGCGTGTGTTGAGGGAGCCCGCCTGATGTCGTTGCAATTTCTTCTGACCGCCTTCGTCGTGGTGATCGCACCGGGAACCGGGGTGCTCTACACTCTGGCGCTCGGCCTTGGGCAGGGGCGCCGCGCTGCGCTCTGGGCGGCTCTGGGCTGCACCTTCGGCATCGTGCCGCATCTTCTGGCGGCAACGCTGGGGCTGGCGGCAATCCTGCACGCCTCGGCCCTTCTGTTCAACGCGGTGAAATTCGCCGGCGTCGCCTATCTGCTCTATCTCGCCTGGCAATCGCTGAAATCGGGCGGCGCGCTCAGCGTCGCGGCGCAACGCAGCGGGGAACCCGGCTGGCGCATCGCCCGGCGCGGCGCATTGATCAACATCCTGAATCCGAAGCTGTCGGTCTTCTTCCTGGCACTGCTGCCGCCGTTCCTGTCGGGCGATCCATCCACCGCGACGGCCGAGATGGCGGGGCTGGGCGGCATCTTCATGGCGATGACGCTGGCGGTCTTCGCACTTTACGGCATTTGCGCCGCACAGGCCCGCGCCCTGGTGCTGGGATCCGAGCGGGTGATGCGCTGGCTCAACCGCTCCTTTGCGGCACTTTTCGCGGCCCTGGCCGGCCGTCTGGCCCTGGAGCGGATCTGAGATGCTGCGCGGCGTCCCCACCACCGCCCGTTTGCTGGGTCTTCTGGCTCTTGCTCCCTTCGTCTGGGGCATCGCCACCCATTTCAGCCCCGATCTCACCGCCTGGGGA
This sequence comes from Pseudodonghicola xiamenensis DSM 18339, assembly GCF_000429365.1. Lineage (GTDB taxonomy): Bacteria > Pseudomonadota > Alphaproteobacteria > Rhodobacterales > Rhodobacteraceae > Pseudodonghicola > Pseudodonghicola xiamenensis. The sequence continues at coordinate 386,010 of NZ_AUBS01000002.1, forward strand.
GCGGCCCGGCTGGGGCCGCGCTTCGTGGCACCCTATGTGCAGCTCTTCTTCGGCTCGGCGATGCTCTGCTTCTTCTGCGGCGCGCTTTGGGGCAATGCCGGTCGCGCCGGTGGCGCCCTCGGGGTTGCCGCCCTCATCCTGGCGATCGTTCCGGTGGTTTGGGCCTATGTGGTCAACGGGAGCGGGCCTGTCTCTGACTCGATGAACCTGATCTTCGGTTTCGCAGGCCTGACCCTGCTGGATCTCGCCTTCGCCTATTGGCGGCTGGTGCCCTCCTGGTGGCTGCGACTGCGGTTGCCGATGGCCATTGTCATCATCGGCAGTCTCGCCGTCGAGGTCTATTTGTGAGCGATCCCGAAACCATCGCCGTCTATGACCGCCGCGCCGCTGATTATGCCGCCCGGAACGAGCGCTATGTCCGCCGCGACCCCCAGCTTGCCGCCTTTATCGCCGCCTGCCCCCCGGGCGGTCGCGTGCTGGATCTGGGCTGCGGTCCCGGCACCTCTTCGGCGCGGATGGCCGAGGCCGGCCTCAGGGTCGACGCCACCGACGCCTCGGCGGAAATGATCGCGCTGGCCGCCCGCGCCCCCGGCGTCACAGCCAGGCAAGCCACCTTCGACCAGATCGAAGGCACCGACATCTATGACGGCATCTGGGCCGGCTTCTGCCTGCTGCACGCCCCGCGCTCGGATTTCCCCCGCCATCTGACGGCCCTGCGCCAGGCCTTGAAACCCGGCGGACAATTCGCCATCGGCATGAAGCTGGGCGAAGGCGAGGCGCGCGACCAGATCGGCCGGCACTACACTTACTACACGCATGAGGCGCTGATGGATCATCTAAGCACCGCGGGTTTTACCCCCGCTAGCGAGACACGCGAACAGGGCAAGGGGCTGGATGGCAGCCCGGCCGATCTGATCACGGTGATCTGCAATGGCTAAGCTTTTCGCCTATACTGATGGTGCCTGCTCCGGAAACCCCGGGCCCGGCGGCTGGGGGGTGTTGCTGCGCGCGATGGAGGGTTCCGAAATCGTCAAGCAACGCGAACTGAAGGGCGGCGAGGCGCAGACCACCAACAATCGGATGGAGCTTCTGGCGGCAATCAACGCGCTGGAGAGCCTGACCCGGCCGACCGAAATCACCATCGTCACCGACAGCAACTATGTGAAGAACGGCATTACCGGCTGGATCTTCGGCTGGAAGACGAACGGTTGGAAGAATGCCGCCAAGAAGCCCGTCGCCAATGCCGAGCTGTGGAAACGGCTGGATGCAGCACAGCACCAACACAAGGTGACCTGGACCTGGGTCAAGGGGCACGCCGGCCACCCCGAGAACGAGCGTGCCGATGAACTGGCGCGCGAAGGCATGAAGCCATTCAAGACGCCTGCCACCACCCGCTGAAGCGACTGAACCGGCAAGCCCGCCCGCGCGGGCTCAACCCTTTCTAGGCCTGACGTAGATGTCCAGCGTATGGCTGACGATGTCAAAGCCATACTGCCGGGCGATCTCTTCCTGGATGCGCTCGATCTCGTCCGAGCGGAATTCGACCACTTCGCCGGTCTCGACATTGATGAAATGGTCGTGATGCGTTTCCGGCACGATCTCGAACCGCATCCGGCCATCGGCAAAGCTGTGACGTTCGATCAACCCGTGTTCGGCCAGGGTGTTCACCGTGCGGTAGATCGTGGCGATATTCACGCCCGGTTCGATCGCTTCGACGCGACGATGCAGCTCTTCGACATCCGGGTGATCGTCCGACGCCTCCAGCACCTGAAGGATCACCCGACGCGGTCCGGTCAGACGCAGCCCTTCCTGCCGGCAACGTTCAGTCAATGTCGGGTGCGCCTTGGTCATGCCACGCGGCCTTTCTTCGTCGAAATCTGCAAACCGGCCGCGATCCGCCTGGCCGCGCCACCGTCCTGCAGCCCTAGCATAGCCCCCCGGAAAGGTCACCACGCGGCGACGGCCCCGAAGATGCAAACGCATTGCACTTGCATTACCAGAAGGAAAGGTTACTCATATATGCGAATCACTCGCATCTAAGCCTCAGCGCAACGACCATGAAAGGACATTCCATGCCCAAATCCCTGAGCTTGCTGATCGCGGCCGCCGTTACCGCTGCGCTGATGGCGGGCTACGCGCGGGCAGATGCCCCCCGGATCAAGGTGGTCACGACCTTCACGGTTCTGGCCGATATGGCGCGCCAGGTGGCCGGCGACGCCGCCGATGTAGTCTCGATCACCAAGCCCGGGGCGGAGATCCACGGCTATCAGCCGACACCCCGCGATCTGCTCCAGGCGCAGGACGCGGACCTGATCCTGTGGAACGGCATGAATCTCGAACTTTGGTTCGAACAATTCCTCCGCAATCTGGGCAACATCCCATCGGTCACCCTGACCGAAGGCATAGACCCGATCCCGATCGCCGCCGGCGCATATCAGGGGCTGCCCAACCCGCATGCCTGGATGGGGCTTGAAAACGCGATGGTCTATGTCGACAATATCGCCACCGCGCTCTCGGCCCGCGATCCCGGCAACACTGCCACCTACATGCAGAACGCCGCCGCCTATAAGGACAGGCTGCGCGCGATACTGGAACCGATGAAAGCCGAAATCGCCGCCCTGCCCGCGCCCCAGCGCTGGCTGGTCACCTGCGAAGGGGCCTTTAGCTATCTCGCCCGCGATCTAGGCCTCCGGGAACTGTACCTCTGGCCGATGAACGCCGATCAGATGGGCACGCCGCAACAGGTGCGCCGGGTGATCGACACGGTCGAGGAGAATGAGATCCCCGTGGTCTTCTGCGAGAGCACCGTCAACACCGCCCCGGCCAGACAGGTCGCCCGAGAAACCGGCGCGCAATATGGCGGCGTGCTCTATGTCGACAGCCTCAGCACGCCCGACGGGCCTGTGCCCTCTTATCTCGACCTGCTCAAGGTCACCACGCAGACCGTCGTTGACGGGCTCACCGCGGCCGGAAATTGAGGAGAGACAGCAGATGCAACAGCCTCCCTCCGAACCGGCGCCCTCCGCCACCAGCAGCGGGATCATGGCCCGTGATGTGACCGTCACCTATCGCAATGGACACACAGCCCTGCATAACGCGAGCTTCGAAATTCCGCGCGGTACGGTGACCGCCCTGGTCGGTGTCAATGGGGCCGGGAAATCGACCCTGTTCAAGGCGATCATGGGGTTTGTCCCGCTTGCCCGGGGCGATATCCGCCTCCTCGGCATGACGGTGAAACAGGCCCTGAAACAAAATCTCATCGCCTATGTGCCTCAGTCCGAAGAAGTCGACTGGTCGTTTCCCGTACTGGTCGAGGATGTGGTGATGATGGGCCGCTATGGCCATATGGGCCTGCTGCGCCGCCCATCGCGGCAAGATCGCGACGCGGTGGAGACGGCGCTCGCACGGGTCGGCATGACGGCCTATCGCCACCGCCAGATCGGCGAACTGTCCGGCGGGCAGCGCAAACGGGTCTTTCTGGCCCGGGCCCTGGCACAGGACGGGCAGGTCATCTTGCTTGACGAACCCTTCACCGGGGTCGACGTGAAAACCGAAGAGCAGATCATCGCCCTGTTGCGCGCGCTGCGCGACGAGGGCCGGGTGATGCTGGTATCGACCCACAACCTCGGCTCGGTACCGGAATTCTGTGATCGCACCATCTTGGTGAAGGGCACGGTCCTGGGTTTTGGCCCCACCGAAACCACCTTTACGCGCGCCGCTCTCGAAGCCGCCTTCGGCGGTGTTCTGCACCATTTCTCTCTGGGCGGGGCGGAACTGCATCAGGACGACGACACGCGCCGACTGTCGATCCTGACCGATGACGAACGCCCCCTGGTGCAATACGGCAACGAAATCCGCCTGTCGGAGGACAGCGAATGAGCCCGCTTCTGGAGCCTTTCAGCTATGGCTACATGACCAATGCCATGTGGGTGTCGGCCCTTGTCGGCGCGGTCTGCGCCTTTCTCTCCGCCTATCTGATGCTGAAGGGCTGGTCCCTGATCGGAGACGCGCTATCGCATTCCGTGGTGCCGGGCGTCGCCGGCGCCTATCTGCTGGGCCTGCCCTTCGCCCTGGGGGCATTCCTGTCGGGCGGGCTGGCGGCGGCGGCAATGCTGTTCCTGTCGGATCGCTCCGGGCTGAAAGCGGATGTGATCATCGGCGTGATCTTCACCTCCTTCTTCGGGCTTGGGCTGTTCATGGCCTCGGTCAATCCGATGGCGGTGTCGATCCAGACCATCACCATGGGCAACATCTTGGCAATCGCTCCGGAGGACACCCTGCAACTGGCGATCATCGGCGTCGTCTCTCTCGCGGTTCTGGCGCTGAAGTGGAAGGATCTGATGGTCGTCTTCTTCGACGAGAACCACGCCCGCTCGGTCGGGCTCAGACCCGGGGCGCTGAAGGCGGTGTTCTTCGTTCTGCTCTCGGCCTGCGTCGTTGCGGCGATGCAGACCGTCGGCGCCTTTCTCGTCATCGCGATGGTGGTGACCCCCGGCGCCACCGCCTATCTGCTGTGCGACCGCTTTCCCCGACTGATCGCGACATCGGTCGCCATCGGTACGATGACCAGTTTCACCGGCGCCTATGCCAGCTATTTCCTGGATGGCGCGACCGGCGGGATCATCGTGATCCTGCAGACACTGATCTTTCTCATCGCCTTCGTCTGGGCGCCGAAACACGGGCACCTGGCGGCCCGGCGCAAGGCCGCGCAGGCGCTGCGGGAGGGCCAGGCATGATACTGGACAGCTTGCTGGCCCCGTTTCAGTTCGGCTTCATGCAAAACGCCTTCTGGATCGCTCTGATCATCTCGGTGCCCACGGCGCTGCTGTCCTGTTTCCTGGTGCTGCGGGGCTGGGCCCTGATGGGAGACGCCGTCAGCCATGCGGTGCTGCCAGGGATCGTTCTGGCCTATATTCTGGGACTGCCGCTGATCCTCGGCGCCTTCGGTGCCGGCATGGTGACGGCGCTGGCGACGGGATATCTGTCGGACAACAGCCGAGTAAAACAGGACACGGTGATGGGAGTGGTCTTCTCAGGCATGTTCGGGCTGGGCATCGTCCTTTATGTCGCGATCCAAACCAACGTACATCTCGATCATATCCTCTTCGGCAATATGCTCGGGGTCGAAGCGACGGATCTCAGAACCGCCGGGCTGATCTCCCTTGTGGTGACCACGGCGCTGCTGCTGAGCTGGAAGGATCTGATGCTGCACGCGTTCGATCCGGCCCAGGCGAAAGCCTCTGGCCTTGCCGTCGGACTGCTGCATTATGGCCTGCTCGCGGCGCTGTCGCTGACCATCGTGGCGACGCTGTCGGCCACCGGGCTGATCTTGGCGGTGGGGTTGCTGATCACCCCAGGGGCCACGGCCTTTCTGCTCACCCGCCGGTTCGGCGCCATGCTGGCAACCGCCGTTGCGCTATGTGCCACCGCGACGGTGGGCGGGGTCTATGTCAGCTTCTTCCTCGACAGCGCGCCAGGGCCCACCATCATCCTGATCCTGACCGCGATGTTCATCGCCGCCTTTGTGCACAGGACATGGCAGGGCCGACGCAGGCACCGCACCGAAGCTGTCCGAGGCAATAATCTTTGAGGCGATCGCGCCGCATGTGACAACGACCACTCGTCAATCCCGCAGGGGCGCGATTTCCTCATGGAAGGCGCCCCCGCCTTGGCCGGCAAAAGGACAATCGACGAGGTCATATGCGGCACAGACGCCCGCAGAGAGACAGGCCCCGCCGGAGCATCGCGAAACCATCGGCCTTGGCGAATTCAAGCCACACGGGCTTGACCTCAAGCCGGCTTCAAGTGGCATGGCCCCGGGCATCGTTTGATATGCAAGGGAAACCACCAAGATGCCGCTGACCGACATTGAAATCCTGCCGCTGGCTTTCGAGGCCACGTTCCTCGGCGCCGGGGCAACGCTGATCATGGATCTCGTGGCGCTGGCCCGCCGCCGGCTTTTTGACACACCATCGCTGGACTATGCCCTAGTGGGGCGCTGGCTCGGCTCTTTGCCCAAGGGGCGGCTTGTGCATCGCCCGATCACCAAGAGCCCCCCGATCACCGGAGAGCGCCCTTTGGGATGGGCAGCACATTATCTGATCGGCATCATCTTCGCCGCGGCCTTTCTGCTGATCGCACCGCTGTCGCCCGGGGCCGGCCCCAGCCTGCCGTCGGCGCTGCTTTTCGGGCTGGCGACGGTGGGCGCACCGTTTTTCCTGCTACACCCCTGCCTTGGCGCTGGCATCGCCGCCCGCGCGACCCCACGTCCCTGGGTGGCGCGGCGCAACAGCATGACTGCACATCTGTCCTTCGGGCTTGGGCTGTGGATCACCGGCTGGGCCCAGGCCATCGCCCTGTCGGCCGGATAACGCCGGAACCGCCCCGGCGCCGGCAACCTCCACAAGTTCCAAAAGACCACGGCCCGCACCATCACGGGCCGTGGTCCCCTAGAGCGAACCGACAGCGATAGCGGGCAGTCAGCGCATCTCGAACAATTCCTGATGGAAATTGCGATCGACGTTCAGCCCCTGCTGCGCGAAATCCTCGCGCAGGCTCTTGCCGAAACCGCTTGGCCCGCAGAACCACAGGCTGGCCTCGCGCCAGCCCGGCACCGCCTCGCGGATACGTTCACCGCCAAGACGGCCATCACGCGCATCAATCAGCAAATGCAGACGCACCTTGGCAGCATGGGCCTCGGCAGCGATCCGCTCCAACGCGGCCTCATCGACCTCGCGCGTCGAATGAAACAGGTCGATTTCCGGGCGCTCGGTCCCCGGCGCCTCCTGGGCCAGTTCCTTCAACCGGGCCAGAAACGGGGTGATCCCGATACCGGCACCAATCCAGATCTGGCGCGGCGCCCCATCATCGAAGGTGAAACACCCATATGGGCCCTCGACGGTCACCTCCTGACCGACCTTCAGCCGTTCGGCAAGGCCAGTGGTATGATCGCCCAGTTCCTTGGTCACGAAAGTCACGGTGGGATCTTCCGGTGTCCAGGCCGAGGCGATGGTATAGGGATGCGCCCCCTCCAACCGGTTCGAGGTGACAAAGGCGAATTGCCCGGCCTGGTGCCCGGCCCAACCCGGCCGCAGACGGATTTCACTTTCCAGCGACCGCACGCCTGCATAGTTCCGCAGGCCGACGATCTCACCCGTCACCCGCCGACCGCGACCGATCGCCCCGAACAGCGAAACCAGCGCGGCATAGCAGCCGAGCAGGATCAGCACCGCCATGATTGCCCCCAGCGGGGTCATCCATTTGTCATAGTCGATCAACACCACCGAATGAAAAGCCAACACGAGATAAACCACGGGCAACACGCGGTGCGTATATCGGAACAACCGATAGGGGATCAGCTTGACCAAGGCGATCACCAGCAGAATCACCACGGCATAGAAGGCCCATTCGCCGAGCCCCTCGGCAGTGCCGCGCAGCGAGCGAAAGAACGCCTGTACGGGATCGGTGATTTCTGGACGAGGCCCGCGCTCCGGCCGCGCAAGCAGCCCGGCCCCCACCGCCCATTTCGGCGCCTCCGACCAGAGCCAGTGAAACACCGCGAGGCCAAGCGCCCCGATCCCGAGCCATTTGTGAAAGCGGTACATCTTGTCCAGACCGCCCAGCCGCCGTTCGACCCAGCGCGGTCGCAGGGACAAAATCATCGCAATGCTCATCGCCGCCATGGCAACAACGCCGGACCACTGCATGATCGAGTCACGCAGCGCAAAAATGCCCGAGGCAGTCAGGATTTCCGGGCTGACCGCCAGCCACAGCAAGGCGATCGCGGCCCAAAAGCCCCAGAAAATCTGCAAATTCGTTCGTGTCATAATCTCATCTTTCTCGTTTGCCCCATGGGCTCGTGTGGCGATTGCTTCACACGAGAAGACCGCGCGGATACCGCAGCTTCATATTATACGTCGGCCTCAGAAAATTTTGTCGGCCCCAAGACAGTTTTTTCTTTCACAGCAACCGGCAACTGCACCTCGGCAAAAAATCCGTCCTTGGCCCCCGGCAGTGGCGACACCAGGCGAAGCGCCCCTCCGGTGCGCTCGGCGATGGTCGCCACGATGGCAAGACCCAGACCGCTGCCGCCACCCTGCGTCGTGCCGCGTTCGAACCGCCGCGCCAGCCGATCCAGAACGTCACGCGGCAGCACCGGCGCCTCATTGGCGACGCTTAGCCGCCCGTCAGAGCTCAGACCGATACGGATCGGAGCACCGGGGCGCCCATGGCGCAGCGCGTTGTCAGTCAGATTTCGCAGAACAATCCCGAAAGCGTCTGGATCGAGATCGGACAGCACCGGCCATTTCGGCAGGGTCAATTCAAGCCTGCTGTCCGGCGCTTGCCGGCCCAGATCCTGCACGATCATCTGCAGCACCGGCCTCAGATCCAATGGGTGATCGCCGCGCAGCCGCCCGCCTTCTGCCCGGGCCATCTGCATCAACCGTTCCGATACGCGGGTCAGACGCTTCAGCGTCACCTCGATGTCATCGGCGCGGCGCCGCGCTTCGGGGTCGGCGGTCTCCGCCTTCAGGCGCTGCGCCTGGGCGATGGCCCCGGCCAGCGGCGTCCTGAGCTCATGCGCGGCATTCGCGGCAAAGCTGCGCTCGGCATCGAAGGCGGCCCTGAGACGCACCAACAGATCATTCATCGTATCGGCCACCGGTGCGATCTCGGCAGGCAGATCCGGGGCCGGCACCTGCGACAGATCGCGTGCGCCACGCGCGGCCAACGCAGCGCGGAACCGCCGCAGCGGGCCGAGGCTGGCCCGCACGCTCAGCGTCACCGCGATCAGCGCCACGGGAAGCGCGATCAACAGCGGCAATCCCAGCCCCATCTGCAGCTCCCGGGCCACATCTGCCCGATGCTCCAGCGGCTCAGCCACGGTGATGCGGATACTGCCCCGCAGCGCATCGTCGTTATAAAACCGGTGTGTGGCGCTCTGCCGGAAGCCGGGGCCATCATAGGCCGGGAACACCGCCGGATCAGCGCTGTGCGATTGCAGCAGGATACGGCCCTGCCCGTCGCGCACCAGATAGGTGAAGAATTCGTCATGCGCCCGGATCGCGCCAAGCCGCTGGGTCACGCCTTCGTCCTCGCGCGCGACGATCTCGGTCGCGGCCAGGGGCAGCAGGCGCTGCGCGGTCTCCTGCAGGCTGGCGTCAAAGACCACGTCCATCTCGCGACGCAGCACCAGCGCGGTCACCGAGGCGGCGGCCAGCCACAGGATCGTCAGCACCAGCCCGATGCCGATGGCCAGCCGGGCCTGAAGACTGCGCGGCCCTGTCATCCCGCCCCCAGCCGATAGCCCAGGCCGCGCTCGGTCTCGATCACCCCGGCGCCCAGCTTCTTGCGCAGCCGGCTGACATGCACCTCGATGGTATTGCTCTCGACCTCGGAACCGAAGGCATAAAGCTTGTCTTCAAGCTGGGCTTTCGACAGCAATTGCCCCGGACGCTGCAGAAAGGCCTCGAACAGCGCCCATTCCCGCGCGGTCAGTGTCACCGGTCGCCCCTCGCGCAGGACCGAGCGCGCGGCCAGATCGACCTCGAGCCCGCCATGGGTGATGATCGGATTGGGATTGCCGGCATAGCGCCGCGCCACCGATCCGATGCGCGCCGACAGCTCTGCCAGATCGAAAGGCTTGACCATATAGTCGTCGGCGCCGGCATTCAGCCCCTCGATCCGGTCGCTGATCTGGTCGAGCGCGGTGAGAATGATCACCGGCGTCACGTCCCCCCGGGCTCGCAGCACCCTGAGAAAGGGAATGCCGCGCCCGTCCGGCAGCATGAGGTCGAGCAGCATCAGATCATAGCCTGTGCCAGAAAGCGCCTCGGTCGCGGCGTCGAGCCGGGTCACCCAATCGACAGACTGGCCGTCGCCGGCGATCTGATCGCGCACGGCGGCGCCCAGAACGGTATCATCCTCGATCAACAGAATGCGCATGCGTCCCCGGGCCTTTCCTGTTTCCCATGCCCCTAGGCGATCAATCTGACAGCAAGCTGACCGCCGCAACAGGGGGTCTTCAGGATATCGTCAGCTTGGGCTGCCATATATCATGCGAACATTGCCGCTGGACGGAGCATGCCACATGAAGAAATCGCTGGTCATCATTTCCTTTGCCGCCGTGACCGCCCTGACCGGAGCCGCGCGGGCCGGGGACGACTGCTATGTCCCCATGGCAGACTGGCAGCCCCGGGCGGCAGTGGCACAACTGGCCGAGAGCAAGGGCTGGGCCGTTCGCCGCATCAAGATCGATGACGGCTGTTACGAGATCAAGGGTCAAGATGCAGACGGTCGCCGGATCGAGGTCAAGCTGGATCCGGCCACGCTCGATGTGCTGGAGATCGAATACGAGGATGATGAACACCGACATCACGATCGCGATCGTGACCACGGCAAGGGAAACTGACCCTTCCGTTCCTGACGCCAGGCTGACGCAGAAAATGCGCCGCCGTCAGGAAAGCCTCAGACTGCGGGTGCAAATCTGGGTCATCGGATGACAAGGAGACCCGACATGAAAAAGACCATCGCCCTGCTCGCTGCCTCGACGGCGCTGACCGCCGTGATCGCCTTGCCGGCCCTGAGCGACACCCGCCGCCCCGACGAAGAGAAGGGGGTTTTCGCCGCTCTCTTCGGGGAAGACGGCGATGGGATGCGCCACTGGTTCGTCAGCGATGACGACGATGACGACGATGGCGAGAAAGAGCATGGCCATTCCCGCAAGGATCGTGACGATGATGACGACGACGATGACGGCGCCCGTGGCGGCATGAACCCGGCCCCCGCCGGGACCAGCGCGCCGCCGAAAAACGGGCTGTTCGGCAGCGGCGCAGCGCCGCAGGTCCAGGTCAATTGACAATCAGTGGCCTGACAGACCCACAAAACGCTGCGACGATATCAGCGAGCCGTCAGGTCAGACTGACATAGTCGCGGCGACCCGCCATCCACCTTTGAAAGGCAGACAGCATGAAACCCCTTCTGACCACCCTCGCCCTGACCACCGCGCTGACCGCTCCGGCGATCGCGCTGGCCCGGCCGGTGACCTTCACCACCGCCATGACGAATTACGGCGGTGACGGCGCCTATCTGGCCTATTACGTCACCGACGCCTCGGGCGCCTATGTCGGCAGCCTGTGGATGGCTGGCGGCAAGTCGAAGTATTACAAGCACCTCACCGACTGGTATCGCGCCACCGGCGGCGATACCGCCGAGATCAACGGCATCACCGGCGCCAGCGTCGGCGCCGGGCGGCAGCTTGAGATCACGCTCGATCTGGCGGATGCGCTATTCGACGCGGGCTATACCCTGCATATCGACGCCGCGGTCGAGGACATGCGCGACAGCCCCAATGAAATTGCCGTGCCGCTGACCGCCCAAGGCGCCGGCAGCGCCGTCAAGGGCCGCCGCTATATCGCCGATTTCACCTATAAATACTGACGGAGGCCCGCGATGCTCCGCTTCGTTCACCGCTGGCCCGGCCTGCTGGCCGCGCTGTTGCTGTCGCTGCTGGCGCTGAGTGGCGCGACGCTCTCCGTCTTTCCGGCGGCGGAGCGTCTGGCCGCGCCGCAAGCGGTGAGCGGCCAGAGCGTCGCCGATCTGGCCAGCCGGATTCAGGCCGCTTATCCCGGCGTGGAACAAATCCGGCGGGCGCCTTCGGGGCAGATCACCGCCTATTGGTTCGACAATGGCCAACCCGGCGCCGCGGTGATCGACCCGGCCACCGGCCAGGCGGCGGGATCGGCGGACCCCAATCAGACCCTGCGCTGGCTGACCAACCTGCACCGATCGCTGTTTCTGGGCGATGGCGGCCGGCTGACCATGGCGGCGGGGGCGGCGATGATGCTGGTTCTCTGCCTCTCGGGCGCGCTGCTGGTGGTGCGGCGGACAGGGGGCTGGCGGCGCTGGTTCGCCCACCTGCGCGGCCCGCTGGCCGGGCGGCTGCATGTGGAGATCGCCCGTATCGCCCTGCCGGCGCTGCTGCTCTCCTCGCTCACTGCGCTGTGGATGACCGCCTCGACCTTCGGACTGCTGCCCGAGGGCGACAGCACCCCCGCTTTTCCGACGGAGGTGAGTGGCCAGATCGACGCGCCCCTGCGCGACATGCCCCTGCTGGCCGAGACGCCGGTGTCCGAGCTGCGCGATCTATCCTTTCCCTATGCGGGCGATACCACCGACGTCTTTAGCCTGACCACCGCCCAGGGCAGCGGATACATCGACCAGGGCACCGGCGCCACGCTGGCCTGGGCCGACTTGAGCGGCTGGCAACGGGCCTATGAGACGATCTACATGCTGCACACCGGTCAGGGGGCCGCGGGGCTGGGGCTGCTCCTGGGGCTGATGGCGCTCGGCGTGCCGACGATGGCAGTGACCGGGGTGATCCTCTGGCTTGCGGGCCGGCGCGGACGGCCACGGATACGCCACAACGTGGCGCCGGGGCGGGCCGACACGGTGATTCTGGTCGGATCGGAAAGCGGCACCACCTGGGGCTTTGCCGCCACGCTGCAAGCGGCGCTGAGCGCTCAGGGTCACAGCATCCATGTGGCGCCGATGTCCTCTTTCCTGCCGGATCGCTATGCCCGGGCGCAACGGCTGCTGATCCTTGCCGCCACCTATGGCGAGGGCGCCGCCCCGGCATCCGCCAAAGGGTTCCTCGACCGGCTGAAACGACTGCCGGCGCGTCCCGGCGTGGCGCTGGCCGTCCTCGGCTTCGGCGATCGCAGCTTTCCCGCCTTCTGCGGTTTCGCCGGGCAGCTGGCTGAAACGGCCCGCGCCCGCGGCTGGCAGGAACTGATCCCCTATGACACCGTAGACCGCCAGTCATCGCAGGATTTCGCCCGCTGGGGCCGCGCCCTTGGCACCGCGCTGGGGCTGGAGCTGGAGCTGGCGCATGTGCCGGTGATCCCGGCGAGCCTGCCGCTCAGCCTGATCTCGCGCCGCGACTATGGCGCCGAGGTGCAGGCGCCCACCGCCATCCTGCGCTTTGCCCTGCCGCCCCGATCGCTCTGGTGTCGGCTGAGCGGGCGCGGCTTCGGCCGCTTCGCCCCGGGCGACCTGCTGGGCGTGCTGCCCGAGGGTTCCGAGGTGGCGCGCTTCTATTCGCTGGCCTCCGGCTGCCGCGACGGCTTTGTCGAGATCGCGGTCAAGAAACACCCCGGCGGGCTCTGCTCGGCACAGCTGATGGCGCTGCAACCGGGCGACAGCGTGCGGGCCTTCATCCGCCGCAATCCGGATTTCCGACCCGGCCCGGGCAAGGCGCCGCTGATCCTGATCGGCGCCGGCACCGGGGTGGCGCCGCTGGCGGGTTTCCTGCGCGGCAATACCCGGCACCGGCCCGCATGTCTGATCTTCGGCCTGCGGCACCCGGACAGCGATTTCCTCTATCGCGAAGAATTCGCCACCTGGCAGCAGGACGGTCGGCTGACCCGGCTGCTGCCGGCGGTGTCGCGCGGAACAGCCCCCGCCTATGTGCAGGACCTGGTGCGCCGCGAGGGGCCCGAGCTGGCCCGGCTGATCCGCGACGGCGCCCGGGTGCTGGTCTGCGGCGGACGCGAGATGGCCAGCGGCGTCACCACCGCCTTGGCCGAGGTTCTGGCGCCATTTGGCACCACACCGACCGATCTGAAGGCAGAGGGGCGCTATGTCGAAGACGTCTACTGAGACCCGCCAGGCGCTGAACGGCCCCACCATGGGCACCCGCTGGTCGGCGCTGGTCTTTGCGCCCGAGCCCTTCGATGCCGCGCCGGTGCGCGCGGCGCTGCAGGCCGCGGTCGACCGGGTCGATACCCAGATGTCGCTGTGGAAGCCCGACAGCGATCTGCTGCGCCTGAACGCGGCGCCGGTGGCCGAATGGGTCGCGGTGCCGCCCGAACTGATGCAGGTGCTGCAACTGGGGCTGACGGTCGGCGCCGCCTCGGGCGGGGCCTTCGATCTGGGCTTGGGCGATGCGGTCACCGCCTGGGGCTTCGGCCCCGAAGCGGCCGACCCCGCGCGCATCCGCGCTGCCTTGCAGGCGGACCGGCGCCCGGCGCATGAGATCCTCACGCTCGACCCCGCCGGCGGGCGCATCCGCAAGGAGGCACCGCTGCAGATCGACCTGAACGGCATCGCCAAGGGGTTCGGCGTCGATCAACTGGCCGAGGTGCTGCGCCAGCAGGGCGTACCCGCCGGGCTGGTCGGCATCGACGGCGAGATGCGCGCGCTGGGGCTGCGCCCCGACGGCCAGCCCTGGACCGTCGCGGTCGAGGCGCCCGACCATGACCGCCGCAGCCCGCAGTCGATGCTGGCGCTGGAAGAGGCCGCCGTCGCCACCTCGGGCGATTATCGCCATTGGGTCGAGGTTGGCGGGAAACGGCTGTCGCATACCATGGACCCGCACATAGGCGCGCCGCTGCAGGCATCTCCGGCCTCGGTCACCGTTGTCGCGCCCCGCTGCGCCGAGGCCGACGCCTGGGCCACCGCGCTGATGGTGCTGGGCACTGAGAAGGGGGCGGCCCTGGCCCGCCGGATGGGGCTGAGCGCGCTATTCCTGTCGCGTGGCCCCGATGGTGTCACCCCCCTTGGCATCGGCACGCTTTTCGCTGAACCGCCGACATAGACTCTGATAGACCCGTCTCCGACACCTCTCTTTCTCCAACACACAGCCAGAAGGATCGCGCCAATGAGCCGCCTCAGCCATTCCGAAAATCACATGGTCCATCGCATCGGGTGGTTGCGCGCCGCCGTTCTGGGCGCCAATGACGGCCTTGTGTCGACCTCGAGCCTGGTGGTCGGGGTTGCCGCCGCCGGCACCGGCGCGACCGAAGTAATGCTGGCCGGCCTTGCCGGTCTGGTCGCCGGCGCCATGTCAATGGCGGCCGGCGAATATGTCTCAGTCAGTTCGCAGGCCGATGCGGAACAGGCCGATCTGGCGCGCGAACGACGCGAGCTTGAGGACATGCCGGAAGAAGAACTGGAGGAACTGACGATGATCTATGTCGAGCGAGGGCTCGACCGAGACCTGGCCGAACAAGTGGCGCATCAATTGACCGAACGCGACGCGCTTGGCGCCCATGCCCGCGATGAACTGGGAATTTCCGAAACGATCGCCACCAATCCTATCCAGGCGGCTCTGGTGTCTGCACTGACCTTCTCGGTCGGTGCAGTGGTGCCGCTGATCGTGGCGATCCTGGCGCCGCCCATGCAGATTTCGCTGATCGTCGCGGTGGCCACCCTGCTGGCGCTGGCGGTTCTGGGCGGACTTGGCGCCTCGGCCGGGGGGGCCGGAATGGTGCGCGGCGCGTTCCGCGTCACCTTCTGGGGCGCACTCGCCATGGCAGCAACGGCGCTGGTCGGCACGCTCTTCGGTGTTGCCGTCTGACACCAGGCGCTGGCCGGTACCTCTGCGCCCCTCACATCGCGCGGTCGCGCGTCAATCCGAGGGCGCAGAGGGCCGCCGGCCTTCAGGCCTGAAACGGCAGAACCAGATTTCCCTCCTGCCGCAGCTCTGCCAGGCTGGACAGCCCCATAAGCTGCAGGGTGATCCCGATCTCAGCGCGCAACAGTCGGAACAGGTGATCCACCGCTGCCTCGCCTCCGGTCGCGACCGCCCAGGCGAAGGGGCGCCCCATCAGGACGAAATCCGCGCCCAGCGCCAGCGCCTTGACGATATCGGAACCGCGGCGGAACCCGCTGTCGACATAGAGCACAGGGCCCTCTCCCAGCGCCCGGCGGATGTCTGCGACGCGGGAAATCGCCGCCATCCCGTGATCGAGCTGCCGACCGCCATGATTGGACAGGACGATCCCATCCACCCCTTCGGCACGCGCCCGCTCGGCATCGGCGGGATCGGATATCCCCTTGATGATCAGCCGGCCCTGCCAATCG
Organism: Pseudodonghicola xiamenensis DSM 18339; assembly: GCF_000429365.1. Classification (GTDB taxonomy): domain Bacteria; phylum Pseudomonadota; class Alphaproteobacteria; order Rhodobacterales; family Rhodobacteraceae; genus Pseudodonghicola; species Pseudodonghicola xiamenensis. The sequence goes on from NZ_AUBS01000002.1 coordinate 401,874, forward strand.
TCGCGCAGCCGGCGCAGTTTCTCCCATGTCAGATCCTTGTCGAGCCGGGCCGACAGGTTGCCAGCCTGCGCCAGCGCACCCTTGCCGAATTCGGGCCGCCCCGCCACCAGCTCGACCTCGGGGAAACCGCCCCTGAGCATTTCAAAGGACCATGCCGGACGTCGGGCGAATTGCCACAGCAGCGCCGGCGTGATCCGGTCGACGCTGCGAAACCCGTTGCGCACGTCGCGTTCACGCACCGAGGTGATCGCGGTATCCACGGTAAGAAAAATCTGTTCGACCCCACTGGCGCGACAGGCCGCAAGGTATGAGGCGTTCACCTCGGGATCGCGATCGAGATAGAGCTGGAAATCCGGGGCCCGCCCGGTCGCCCTGGTGATGGTCTCAAGCCCGTTGATCGAAAAGGTCGACATCACATAGGGCACATTGTGACGGGCAGCAGAGCGTGCGACGGACACATCCCCATCACGCCGGTAGAGCCCCAGAAATCCCACGGGGCCCGGTCCGAACGGCAGATCCATCTTTCGCCCGCCCGGACTGACCGACAGCTCTGGATCGGCAAGCGGCCGCAACACCCGCTGACTGAGGGCATAGCGATCGAAGCCGACCCGGTTGCGCGCCAGGGTGGTTTCGGAAAATGCCCCACCCTCGATATAATCCGCGAAGATCCGCGGCAGTCGTCTCCGCGCCAGACGGGCAAAGTCGTCGACATTCACCACACGCCGCTCGAGCTGACGCATCATGGGCGCACCCGGTCGAAGAAGGCGGTAAAGATATCTTCCCCCGACACTGGCCGCGATCCCGCCGCCAGGGCCACCGACAGCCCGATGGCCGAAGACACCGGCGTATGCCGCTCACCGCCCTCGCCTGCATTGAGGTTCATGACCAGCGTCGGCGACAGGAACAGGCCGATGCGGATCACGTCCTCCCAATCCTCGGGCAGCAGCTGCTTATCAGCCAACTCGCGCAGCCAGGGTTTCCAGAAATGCGTTGCCTTGGCCTGCAGCAAATCGGCCCGCAGCGGGCTGATCCGCCAATCGGTGTCGATCAGCACCCGGTCGCCCTCCAGCCGAACCGAGGCGCGATAGGTCTCGGTCGCCATCTCGGGATTATAGAGCCAGAGCGGATGCGCGAAGATATTGTGAAAGGTCGATTTCACCTCGGCCAGAAGCGAGGGCACCTTGTCGCCGGCGAAGGCGGGATCGAAAAAGGACAGGTGATCCGCCTCGGCCCCGCGTTCGTACCAGACATTGGCGTTATGGGCGTCACCATGGGCGACGATCCCCCCCGCGTCCGCCAAGCGTGCCGGCGCGTAGCGGCGGTGTGCCAGATCGAACATCTCTCCCAGGCTGCGATCATATTCGAGCCCGTTGATCACCGGCCCCGCGGTGCTGAGCCGGTCCCAGCCGATCGACACGCCCCCGGGAAAATCGAAACGCTTGCCGACATAGAATTTGGCCAGCCGGCCGCCGGGAAAATGCCGATCCCCAGGATCGACCAGACGTTCATGAAACAACCGGTGAATCGGCTCGGCCGCGGATTGCTCTGCCGTGATCGGACCCAATGTGCGGCGGGCGCAATCCAGGATGCTGTCGTTCAGCTCGGCCTCGGCCGGCACTGCCCGGGCGGCCGCCTCTGCATCCGGCGCCCGGTCAAGATCGAACAGCACATCGGAAAATCGCTGTTCGTCCCGGCGGGCATAGACCAGAAGCTGTTCACCCGGCAGCGTCGAGATATAGATCGGCTGATCCACAGGCAGGCCAGCGCGGGCCAAGATATCAGCGCGGTAATATTCTCCGCGCATCTCCTCTTCGCCCTCTTCCTGGTGGAACTTGAAAAAGTAATCCTTGCCGTCAGAGGAAAAGAACCCGTTGAGCGAATTCAGAGAATACTGATCGAAGTTGATCCGCAGACCGGTCACCGGAATGTCGAACAGCCCGGCGATGAACTGTTCCAGCTCGGTCTCGGCGGCGGCGGCGTCCTGCCGGGCCAGCGCCCGGATCTGCGCAGTGCGTGATGCGGGTATCGCCATTCTCAGCCCTCCTGACAACGGATGATGGTTTTCAGTCCGGCCACCTCGGCGCCGATATGGCGGCGATAGGCATCCGGCACCTCGTCAAGGCCGATCTCCTCGGCAATGAAGGCATCCAGCGCGCCGGCCAGCTCCGGCAGCATATCGCGAATGTCGGCCAGATCCCGATCGGTGAAGGCATGACAGCCCAGCAGCGAGATTTCGCGTTCGACCAGCGTGACCGCATCGACCGAAGGCAATGCGGCGCCGATGCCGACCAGAGCGATCGAGGATGCCCCCGCAACCACCGCGATCAGCGCCCCTATCACTGTGGCGTTCCCCGTGGTCTCGATGGCGTGGTGCAAACGCTGGACCGGCAGATCCTCAAGCGTGGCGATCTCGGCCCCGGTCGCGGCGCTGACAAGGCTCGCCCGCGCCGCGTTGCGGTCGATCACCTGCACCGGATGCCCGGCCCGCCGCGCCAGCAGCGCGGCAAGCCCGCCGATCGGGCCACATCCGGTGATCGCGATCACCGCCCCCTGTGGCGCCGACAACCGGCGCAGCGCATGCAGGGCAACCGCCAGCGGCTCGGCCATCGCCAGATGCCGGTCGGCCACCCCGCCTGGCGCGCGCAACAGATTGCGCGCAGGCAGGGTCACGGCCTCGGCAAAACCGCCGTCGATGATCTCGCCGAGAAAACCCAGGTTTTCGCAAACCTGGCCCAGCCCGTCACGGCAGGCCGGACACTCACCGCAAAGATAGCGACTGTCGACGATCACCCGATCCCCCGGCGAGACATGGGCAACCCCCGCACCACAGGCGGTGACCACACCGGTGAATTCATGGCCCGCAACCGAGGGCGCGCGGGAGATCCAGGCGCCGGTGCGGAAGTTGTGCAGATCAGAGCCGCAAATGCCCGCCGCCGTCAGCGACAGGCTCACCTCATCCGCGGCGGGGGGCGCCGGCGGGGCGATGTCCTCGACCCGCAGATCCTCGACACCGTAAAGCCGGACCGCACGCATCGCTCAGCCCTTCAGAAAGCGTTGGCGCATATCGCTGACCGCATTGGCATGCGACGAGAAGCCTTCGTATTCGGCCAGTGTCTTGGCCGCGGATGCCATCTGCGAAAAGCCCTTTTCGGTGACATAGCCGATCGAGCTGCGGCGCACGAAATCACTGACCGACAGCGGCCCGTAGGTATTCGCCCCGCGCGACGTCGGCAGCACGGCATTCGGGCCCAGCGCGAAATTCGCGATCGACACCGGCGTATGCGTGCCCATCAGGATTTCCGAAGCCTCGGTAATATCCCCCAGATATTCGAAGGGCTTGGTCGACAGGATTTCAAGGTGCTCGGGCGCGTATTCGTTCACGAAGGCACAGGCATCCTCCATCGTCTCGGCCAGGACGATACCGCCCGATGTCCCGGTCAGCACCGTGCGGGAGAATTCGACGCGCTGTTCGGTCATCTGCCCCCAAAGCTCGGGCAATGCCTCGAGCGCCTCGGCCACCACGCGTTCCGAGCTGGTCACCAGCCAGGCCGAGCTGTCGGGGCCATGTTCGGCCTCGATCAGCAGATCCAGCGCCGCCAGACCGCCCGATACGGTATCGTCCGCCAGAATGACGCATTCCGAGGGGCCCGCCGGCAATCCCGGGTCGATCACACCGGCCAGAAGCCGCTTGGCCGCCACCACCCAGGGGCTGCCCGGGCCGACGATCTTATGCGCCTTCCTGACCGTTTCGGTGCCATAGGCCGCCGCCGCCACGGCCTGCGCCCCCCCGGCCTTGTAGACGGTTTCGACCCCGGCGATCCGTGCCGCGACCAATGTCGCCGCATCGACCTTGCCGTCAGGTCCCGGCGGGGTGAAGATGGCCAGGTTCGGCACCCCTGCCACCACGCCCGGCACCGCTGTCATCATCGTCACCGAAGGAAACGAGCCCTTGCCCCGCGGCACATAGAGCGCCACCGAATTGATCGGCAGAAAGCGGTCACCGGCGAAAGCGCCCGGGCGCACCTCTTTCAGCCACATCGGCTCGGGCGCCTGTTCCTCGTGAAAGCTGCGAATGTTCGAAATCCCGAAGCGGATGGCTTCGATCACCTTGTCGTCGACCAGACCAAAGGCTTCATCGAATTCGGCCTCGGATACTTTCAGCGTGTCTTTCGTTACCGCCGCCTTGTCGAGCTCGCGCCCGAAGCGCACCAGCGCCTCGTCGCCCTCAGTCCGCACCGCGTCCAGGATCGGCTGCACCTTCTCGAGAAAGAAGGACAGATCGGATTCCGAGCGTTTGACCAGCCCAGCTCGCTCTTCCGCGGTGAGGGAGTTCAGCCGCTGGACATTGACTTGAGACATTTGGATTCCTTTCCTGTTGCGCCGACGGCCAGCAGCCGCCCGCCGCATCATTTGGATTTGAGAAAGATTTCGAGACCCACGAGCTTGTCGAGCAACCAGACCGCGATCAGGGCCACCACCACGAAGACCGAAGAGATCGCCGCCAGGTCGGGCGTGATGATCGAACGGATGTTGTTGTAGATCTGCACCGGCAGGGTGACCGTGCGCGCGTCGGTCAGCAGCAGGCTGACCAGAAATTCAGTCATCGCCAGCACGAACATCAAAAGGCCGCCGGTGATCACCCCCGGCATCACCCCGGGCAGGGTCACGTGCAGAAAGGTTTCGATCCGCCCGGCACCGCAATTGGCGGCGGCCAGCTCAAGATCGGAATCCAGAACTGCGGCAGAGGAAGAGACCGACCAGATGATGAACGGCAGGTTGATCACCGCGCAGGCCAGCCCCACCGGCCAGACATGCCCCAGGATGCCCCAATTACCGAATACCAGCATCATGCCGATCCCCGACCCGATCAGCGGGATGGTGAAGGGCAGCAGCAGATAGATCTGGATCAGGCTGGTGAAACGCAACCGATAGCGGGTTAGTGCGATGCCGGCAAAGGTCCCGACCGGCACCGAAATCACCAGACAGACAAAGGCGACGATCAGCGACCGGCCGAAGGCGCCGCGGATATCGCGGGCCAGGGCGATCTTTTCGTACCATTTCAGCGAAAACCCTTCAGGCGGGAAGGCGATCATATTGCCGCTGGTGACCGAAGCCCCCAGCACGATGATGGTGGGCAAGGAGAGAACCAGGATCGAAAACCAGACCAGACCCCAGAACACCCGCCGCTGCGTTGCGCTGATCATTTCTTCTCTCCCATTCCGAGGGTGCCGGCGCCGAACAGCCCGATGATGACCGCGACCAGGACCGAGCCCAGCGCCACCAGCAACAGCGCCAGTGCCGATCCGAGCCCCTGATCCGCGGTGCGGAAGAACTGGTCATAGATCGCATTGGCGATGAAATCCTGCGATCCCCCGCCCAGCATCGCCGGCATGGCGAAATCGGTCAGCGACAGGGTCATGACCACCAGGCTCGCCCCGACGATCCCAGGCTTGGCCATCGGCAACACCACATGGCGCATCGACCGCAACCAATTCGCCCCCAAAGAACTGGCGGCCGTTTCGGTCTCCTGCGGGATCGAGGTCAGCGCCGGGGCCAGCATCAGCACCGCGAAGGGCAACATGTATTGCACCAGCCCGAAGACCACGGCGGGAAAATTGAACAGCAACCGATAGGGCCCCACGCCGATCAGACCGAACACATCGTTCACCGCCCCCGAGGTGCCCAGAACGATCAAGATCCCATAGGCGCGCACCACCTGGCCGATGAAGAACGGCAGGAACAACGCGATCAGCAACAGCTTGCGCACCCAGGCGCGCGGCGTGCGCACAAGGACATAGGCGAAGGGAAAGGCCAGCAGCAGCGTGAAAACAACCGTCCAGACCGCCCCTTGAACCGATCGCCAGATCACCTTGAAATAGGTCGCGCTCTGCCAGATCGTGCCGTAATTGCTGAGCGTATACTCCTCGGACGGCAGGAAGGTATTGCGGTCCAGCACATGCAGGGAACTTTCGGCCATCTGCCACAGGCCCAGCACCAGGATGCCCACCAACAGCAACGCCGGCAACAGCAGCAGCCAGCCGGTAAAACGACCAAAGCGTCTGGGCCAGACGATTTCAAGCAACCGTTCGGCGCCATCCATCAGGCGCCATCGCAGCGGATAGCGGAAATCTGAATTATCGGGGTCAGTGGTCATTCCGGTGGGTCCTGAACCATGCAGCCGCCCCGGAGCCGGATCGCCCGGGGGGCCGCGCCTTTCACCGGCCGCAGCCAGTGTCTTCGGATGTCTTCGGGGCATTCGACGGGCGCGCAGGAAAGGGCGCGCCCGCTATCATCTAGTGGCAGGGATCAGCCCTGCATGATTTCTTTGAACCGGGCGAACCAATCGCTTTCGTTCTGCACCTGAACCTTGGCCGAAATCCGGATCAGATGTTCGAAATCCTCGGGCGTGGTCGGGTAGGAGGGATCCGCCTCGAGACCGGCGGGCGGGGTCAACCCCGGCACCACCCCCGGCAGGCCGAGCCCGTCGAGCCAGACCTGCTGCGCCTCCTTGGTCAGGGCGAAATTCACATATTGCTTGGCCCAGTAGAGTTCGTTCTCGGGCAGGCCCTTGGGCACCCAGAGACCATCTGTATCGAATTTGCAGCCCTCGACCGGCACGGTCCAGGCCAGGTCGATGCCGTTCTTCTTGGCCGCCAGCGCGTTAGTCGAAATGGTGCAGGCCGCGTCGATCTCGCCGTTCTGGAACCAGTTGGTGAAATCGGGGTCTTCTCCCAGCAGCGGTTCTTGCGCCTTGATCTGACGCACGAAGTCCCAACAAGCTTCCATGTTGTCGGGAATGTCGGACAGCTTGCCGCCACCGGCCACCTGCGCCGGGAAGTGGAACCCGATACCGTCGTTGTAAAGTGCGATGCGCCCCTTGAGCTTCGGATTCAGCAGGTCCTTCCAGGAGGTCGGCGCCCCGTCAGGGAAGGCCTCGGGCCGATAGGCCAGCACATAGACATAGCCGTAGGTGTTGACGATGGGATAGCCATCCAGCCCCACCGGCTTGGCGAGCTCTGTTGTATTCTTCAGGTTGGACAGATCGGAAAGATCCTCAGTCACCCCGCGCAGGGCGGATTTGGTGGCGTTGGTGGTGGTGTCCCAGTTGACGTGGATCGGAGGCATCCGCTTCTGCGCCACCGCCGCCCAGAGCTTGGGCTGGATTTCGTTATCCTCGGTCAGATCGTGGCGAACAGCGATACCGGTCATCGCGGTGAACGGATCAGAAACGCCCTTCTTCAACGCCTCGACCCATTCGCCACCCCAGGCGCGCACGATGATTTCCTTCGGTTTTTCGGGCTCTTGCGCGAACAGACGGCTGGCAGGCAGGCCCGACAGCAGGGCCGCGCCGCTGGTCGCCATCCCCGCCTGCAGCATCGTGCGACGTGTGAGTTTCTTTGACATCTCAGTCCTCCAGTTGGTGAAGTGCCGCTCTTCTTAATCTGCGGCTTTGAAAACCTTAAGATCTCCTGCCTTCCAGCCGATCCAGACCTGCTGGCCGACCTCATACAGATCGAAGGCCTCGGGATCGTGGTGATAGATCTGGAAATCGACCCCCGGCAGAATCGGAGAAGCGGCGGTGTAAAGCAGCCGTTCGCCCTCGAAAATCACATCCTTGATCGCGACTTGCAGAACCGTGTCGCAATGCGACAGCCCACCCTGATCCTGATCGATCCGGATCTGTTCGGCCCGGATGGCACCACGCCCCCGCTGCCCCGTCTGCAAGCCGACCGAAACCGGCGTGCCCCGCAGCAGGCTGCCATCGGCGGCGTGCATCCCGCCCTCGGCCACCTGCCCGTCGATGAAGGTGGACACCCCCAGAAACGAGGACACAAACAGATTCTCCGGTGCGCGATACATCTCGACAGGCTTGGCGTGCTGCTGAATGATCCCGCCATCCATGACGATGATATCGTCGGAAACCACCAACGCCTCGCGCTGATCATGCGTGACATTTATGGTCGTCACCCCCAGCTCGCGCTGGATGCGGCGGAATTCAAGCTGCATCTCTTCGCGCAGCTTGCGGTCGAGCGCGGCCAGCGGTTCGTCCAGCAACAACAGTTCGGGTTCGAAAACCAATGCCCGGGCGATGGCAACCCGTTGCTGCTGCCCCCCCGACAACTCGTTCACCCGCCGTCCGCCGAAATCGCCCAGCTTGACCAGATCGAGGAATTCGCGAACCCGGGCCGGTGTCTTCGCCGGGTTGAACCGGCGCATCTTCAGCGGAAAGGCGACATTCTCGGCCGCCGTCATATGCGGGAAAAGCGCCAGTTTCTGAAACACCATACCAACGGATCGGCGGTGCGGCGGCGCCGCATCGACCGGCTTACCGCCGATGGTGATGTCGCCTCGGGTCGGGCGCTGAAACCCGGCAATCATCCGTAACAGCGTGGTCTTGCCCGACCCGGACGGGCCCAGAATGGTCAGAAACTTGCCCTTTTCCAGATCGAAAGAGGCCCGGTCCACCGCAGGAGAGGAACCTGACCCGAAATCCATCGTGACATCGCGCACGCGGACCGCATGGCTTTGCCCGGCAACCGCCGTCTTCGTCACTTCGGACAGGATCGGACTCGCTCTCATTCTCTCACCTCTCCTCGAGGATAGTCTCGCAATGATAGACTAGACGGGATCGGCACCAATTTGTATATACTTATTTGGGGACCAATCGGTTTCAGACAGGGTTTGCGAGGAATCGCCTAAATCGTAGACAGATATCCACCGTCAATGACTATACATTGACCAGTGACATAGGCGGAAGCCTTCCCCCCAAGAAACAGCACCGCCCCGATCAAATCGTCGAGTTTTCCCAGCCGCCCCAAGGGCACCTTGGCTGTCATTGCCGCCACCCAATCGGGATCCTCATAGAACACATCGGTCAGCCCGGTATGGAAATATCCCGGCGCGATGGCATTCACCCGGATGCCTTTCGGCGCCCATTCCGCCGCCAGTGCCCGCGTCATCCCCAGCACCCCGGATTTCGACGCGCTGTAAGGCACCGCCGTCGGCACGCCGACGAAAGAAGTCAGAGAAGCCAGGTTGACGATCGCCCCGGCGCCACGCACCGCCATCCCCGCGGCCACCGTCTGAGCGACGAAAAACGCGCCTTTCAGGTTGGTATCGACAATGCGATCCCACAGCGCTTCGTCGATATCGGCGGCGTCGCAAACCTGTTCGATCCCGGCATTGTTGATCAACACATCCACATCGCGCAGCCCGGCAAGCTGCGCCCGCACCGCGCCGACATCGCGCTGATCGATGCCGAGGCATTGCACCGCGGCCCCCAGATCACGTGCAGCAGCGGCCGTGTCGTCCAGAGATGCAGCATCGCGCGCCGTCAGCACCAGATCGGCGCCCACCCGGGCAAAGCCCAGCGCCAACGCCTGCCCGATGCCCCGGCTTGCCCCGGTGACCAGAATCTTCCGGCCGCGAAACCCGAACTGCTCCGCCAGATATTTGTCGATTGAGTTATCCATTCTCGCTTTCAACGCCCCCACTATGTATATACTTAATTATAAAACCTCATTCGCATCGCATCAACGGAGAGCTTCATGACTGCGCCCCATGTGAAACTGCGCCCGGAACTCGCACCTTTACGAACCTACAATGCGGGCCTCAGCCTCGAGGCCGTCGCGGACCGCTGCGGCGGCGGCCCCATCGCCAAACTCGGTTCCAACGAAAACCCGCATGAAATCTCTCCCCAGGTCAAAGCCGCCATGGCTCAGGCCGTCGAAACGGCCTTTCTCTATCCCGATCCCACAGCCGGACGCCTGGCGCGAAAGATTTCCCACGAAACCGGCGTGGCTGTCGAGCGGATGATTTTCGGGGACGGTTCAGAAGACCTTCTGAACGTGCTGGCCCGCACCCTGCTACAGCCCGGCGACGAGGTGGTGACATTGTACCCCTCTTTCCCGTTACATGAAGATTACGCACAGATGATGGGCGCAGCGGTGACGCGAATCGAGCTGACCCACGACCACCGGATCGACATCGACGCGCTGCTTGCCGCCGCCGCCCGCCCGGTCCGGTTGATCCTACTGGCCAATCCGATGAACCCCGCCGGCCTGTGGCTGTCGGCCGATGACCTCGCCCGCCTGCTTGCCGCGCAACACCCCGATAGCGTGCTGTGCCTGGACGAGGCCTATGTCGAATACGCCAAGGGCGGCGATTTCGAACCAGCAACCCGCTGGCTGCGCGACCATGACAAGCCGCTGCTGATCCTGCGCACGTTTTCAAAGGCTTACGGTCTTGCCGCCCTGCGCATTGGCTATGGGTTCAGCAACAGCGACGATCTGATCGGCGGCATGAATCTGGTCCGGACGCCGTTCAACGTCAACGCCGTGGCCCAGGCCGCGGCACTGGCCGCGCTGGATCAGCCCGAACATGTGGAGACCGGAGTTCGGGACAGTCTGGCCGAACGCGACCGGATGGCGGCCGCCCTGAGCGATCTGGGCCTGACGGTGCTGCCGTCGAAAGGGAACTTCCTGTTCGTCGACTGTGGCCGGCCCGCGACCGAACTGGCCGATCGGCTGCTTGATGCCGGGGTGATCGTCAAACCCTGGAAACAAGAGGGATATGAGAGCTTCATTCGTGTTTCCGCCGGCCTGCCCCCTGAAAACACCCAGTTCCTCGACGCCTTGACCCGGCTGCTCGCCGCGCCAGGCCTGTGATATCCTGGATGGGCGCCGCCGCATATCCGGCGCAGCGCCCTCCCTCGCAAAGCCGCTGCAGTTTCAGCTTTGCGCAGCGCTCAATTATGTATATACTTAATGAAAACTCCAACAGCAGGAGAGAGTCGTGTCGCGCAAACGCATCTGGATCAACGCCAGGCTGGGCCCCAGCCTCTCCGGAACGGAGCACCTGCAAGACATCGTCGTCGAAGGCGGACGCATTGCCGCCATCGGCGCCGGGCTGTCCCGCGACGGCGGCGAAATCCACGACTGCGACGGCCGGCTGGTGACCCCCGCCTTCATCGACAGCCATACTCATCTGGTTCATGGCGGCGACCGCGCGCGGGAGTTCGAAATGCGACTCGAGGGGGCCAGCTATGAAGAAATCGCCCGCGCCGGCGGCGGCATCGCCGCCTCGATGCGCGACACCCGCGGGCTCGATGTCGACGGGCTGGTGGCACAAAGCCTGCCCAGGCTCGATGCGCTACTTGCAGAAGGCTGTTCGACCGTGGAAATCAAATCCGGCTACGGGCTGACCGTCGAGACCGAGCTGACCATGCTGCGCGCGGCCCGTGCCCTGGCCGACCGCCGCGCCGTGCGGATCAAGACCACCTGGCTGGCCGCCCATGCCATGCCCCCTGATTTCGATGGCAGTAAATCGGATTATATCCATGAGGTGGCGATCAAGGGGCTCGACCGCGCGCACGCCGAGGGGCTGGTGGACGCGGTGGATGCCTTCTGCGAGGGGATCGCCTTTTCGGCGGCAGAGATCGAACCGCTGTTCGATCGCGCCCGCGCGCTCGGCCTGCCCGTCAAACTTCATACCGAACAGCTCAGCCGATCCGGCGGCACCGACCTCGCTGCACGCTATGGTGCGCTATCGGTCGATCACTTCGAATATGCCGGCGCCGAAGAAGTCGCGGCGATCCGCGCCTCGGGCACTGTGGCAGTTCTGCTGCCCGGCGCCTTCTACATGTTGCGTGAAACCCGCAAGCCTCCGCTGGATCTGCTGCGCCAGGCCGGCGTTCCGATCGCGCTGGCGACCGACTGCAACCCTGGCACCTCTCCGATCAGCTCACTTCTGCTGACGATGAACATGGGGGCGGTCCTGTTCGGAATGACTGTCCGGGAATGCCTGCAGGCCGTCACCGCGAATGCCGCCCGCGCGCTCGGGCTGACGGAAGAAACCGGGCGATTGCTGCCCGGGCTCTCCGCCGATTTCACGATCTGGGATGCCGCGTCGCCGGCGCAACTGGTGAACCGGGCAGGCTTCAATCCGCTCCACACCCGTATCTTCAAAGGATCCGTTCAGAATGGTTGAAATCCTTATCCCCGGCGCCGTGACGCTGAAGACGCTTGCGAAAATCTACTGGCAACAATGCCCTGCCGCCCTGTCCGACACGGCGTTTCCCCGGATGGAGCGCGCCGCCGCCCGGATCGAAGAGGTCGCCGCGGGCAACGCACCGGTTTACGGGGTGAATACCGGCTTTGGCAAACTCGCCTCGATCCGCATCGAAGCGGCGGACGTGGCGACATTGCAGCGCAACCTGATCCTGTCGCATTGCTGCGGTGTCGGCGCCCCTCTCCCCCCCGAAATCGTGCGGCTGATCATGACGCTCAAGCTGATGTCGCTGGGGCGCGGGGCGTCGGGCATCCGCACCGAGGTGGTCCGGCTGATCCAGGCAATGCTGGAACGGGGCGTGCTGCCCTTGATCCCGGAAAAGGGATCGGTCGGCGCATCCGGTGACCTGGCGCCGCTGGCCCATATGACCGCCGTGCTAATCGGCGAGGGCGAGGTGCTCTATCAGGGCCACCCCCTGCCCGGCAGGGCGGCGCTGGAACAGGCCGGGCTCGCCCCGATCTCCCTTTCGGCGAAAGAGGGGCTGGCGCTGATCAATGGCACCCAGGTCTCGACCGCCCTGGCCCTGGCGGGATTGTTCCGCGCCACCCGGGCGTTGCAGGGGTCGATCGTGACCGGCGCGCTGTCGACCGATGCGGCGATGGGTTCCACTGCGCCCTTCGCCGCCGAAATCCACGACCTGCGCGGACATCAGGGCCAGATCGACGTGGCCGGCGCGCTGCGTCATCTGCTGGATGGATCGGAAATCCGCAACAGCCATGTCGATAACGACGAACGGGTGCAGGATCCCTATTGCCTGCGCTGCCATCCCCAGGTCTCCGGCGCCTGTCTCGATCTACTGCGCCAGGCTGCCCGGACACTCGAGATCGAGGCCAATGCCGCCACCGACAACCCGCTGGTACTGTCGGACGGCGAGGTCGTCTCGGGCGGGAACTTCCATGCCGAGCCGGTGGCCTTCGCCGCCGACCAGATCGCGCTGGCAGTGGCCGAAATCGGTGCCATTGCCCAACGCCGCATCGCCATGCTGGTCGACCCGGCGCTGAGCTTCGGCCTTCCTGGGTTCCTCACTCCGAAACCCGGGCTCAACTCCGGGCTGATGATTGCCGAAGTGACCTCTGCCGCCTTGATGAGCGAGAACAAGCAGCTCGCCCATCCGGCCTCGGTCGATTCGACCCCGACCTCTGCCAATCAGGAAGACCACGTGTCGATGGCCTGCCATGGTGCCCGGCGCTTGCTGCAGATGACGCAGAACCTGTTTCACATCGTCGGGATCGAAGCACTGACCGCGGCGCAGGGGATCGACCTGCGCGGGCCACTGCGGACCTCGCCAGTACTGAACCAGGCGATCACCAGCCTCCGGGCCGAGGTTCCGCCACTGACCGAGGATCGCTATATGGCACCGGACCTGTCCGCGGCGACCGACCTGATCCACAGCGGCGCCCTGGTCTCGGATGTCGCGCAGCATCTGCCGGACGTCTTCTGACATGCCAATCTTCTCCCCCAGCGCGGACCGCCGCAGCCGGCCGACCAAACGCCTGACGACATCCTGATTGCGGCCGAGGCCGCGCCCCACTGAAAGGATTCCCCATGAGCACCTCCCGTCACAACACCCGCGACATATTTCCGCCCACCGGCCCCGAGCTGAACGCCAAGAGCTGGCAGACCGAAGCGCCGCTGCGCATGCTGATGAACAACCTGCACCCGGATGTGGCGGAAAACCCGCATGAGCTGGTGGTCTATGGCGGCATCGGTCGCGCCGCGCGCACCTGGGAGGATTTCGACGTCATCGTCGCAACGCTCAAGGATCTGGAAGCCGATGAAACCCTGGTCGTGCAATCCGGCAAGCCCATCGCGGTCATCCGCACCCATGCCGATGCGCCCCGGGTGCTGATCGCCAACTCAAACCTGGTGCCGCATTGGGCCACATGGGAGCATTTCAACGAGCTCGATAAGAAAGGCCTGATGATGTACGGTCAGATGACCGCCGGCTCCTGGATCTATATCGGGGCACAGGGCATCGTGCAGGGCACGTATGAGACCTTCGCAGAGGCCGGGCGCCAGCATTACGACGGCAAACTTACCGGCAAGTGGATCCTGACCGGAGGCTTGGGCGGCATGGGTGGCGCGCAGCCGCTGGCCGCGGTCATGGCAGGCGCCTGCTGTCTGGCGGTGGAATGCGACGAGGACCACGCCGATTTCCGCATTCGCACCCGCTATTGCGACGAGAAGACTCATTCGCTGGACGAGGCGCTGGCGATGATCGAACGCTGGACCATAGCCGGAGAAGCGAAATCCGTCGCGCTGATCGGCAATGCCGCCGAGGTTTTTCCCGAAATCCTGCGCCGGATGCAGGCCGGAGAGCCGCTGCCGAACGGGCGCCCCGATATCGTCACCGACCAGACCTCTGCGCATGATCCCTACCACGGCTACTTGCCGAAGGGCTGGACCGTCGCCGAATGGCGTGCCCGGCAGGAAAGCGAACCTGAAGAGGTGAACCGCGCGGCGCGGGCCTCGATGAAGGATCACGTGGCGGCCATGGTCGGCTTCTGGAACGCCGGTATTCCGACGCTCGATTACGGCAACAACATCCGGCAGATGGCCAAGGAAGAGGGGTTGGAGGACGCCTTCGCCTTCCCCGGCTTCGTGCCCGCATATATCCGGCCACTGTTCTGCCGGGGCATCGGCCCGTTCCGCTGGGCCGCGCTGTCAGGCGACCCCGAGGATATCTATAAGACCGATCAGGCCATGCGGGAGCTGTTCCCCGAAAACACCCATCTGCACCGCTGGCTCGACATGGCACGCGACCGGATCGCTTTTCAGGGCCTGCCTGCCCGTATCTGCTGGATCGGGTTGGGCGACCGCCACCGCGCCGGGCTGAAGTTCAACGAAATGGTCGCCTCGGGCGAGCTGAAGGCGCCGGTGGTGATCGGACGCGATCACCTCGATAGCGGATCGGTCGCCTCCCCCAACCGCGAGACCGAGGCCATGCGCGACGGGTCGGACGCGGTCTCCGACTGGCCGCTTCTGAATGCGCTAGTGAACACCGCGTCGGGGGCGACCTGGGTGTCGCTGCATCATGGCGGAGGCGTCGGCATGGGCTTTTCGCAACACGCCGGGGTGGTGATCTGTGCCGATGGCACCCCCGAGGCCGCCAAACGGCTGGAGAGGGTCCTGTGGAACGATCCGGCCTCGGGCGTCTGGCGCCACGCCGATGCCGGCTATCCCGAGGCGATCGAATGCGCCCGGGAACACGGGCTGCGGCTGCCGCGCATTCTGGGAGAGAAATGATGACCCGCCCCGAGCAGCTCCTCCGCGCGGCCGAACGGCCGTTCACCCCTTGGAAAAACGGAGGCGGGCTGACCGCCGAAGTGCTCTGTGTCCCGCAGGGCGCAGGGTTCGACGCATTCGACTGGCGCATCAGCACCGCCCGGGTGACACAATCCGGGCCATTTTCCATCTTTCCCGGTGTCGAACGATCCCTCAGCGTGATTGCTGGCGGCGCCATGATACTGCACTTCGGGGATGGTGCCGATATCACCATCTCGCGCCAGAGCGAGGCAGTGGCCTTTTCCGGCTCCCGCCCCTGCGAGGCCGAGCTTCAGGGCGAACCGCTGCTCGATCTCAATGTGATGGTGCGTGCACCCTATGCCTGTTCGGTACGGGCACCCGATCAGCCCGGCGTCTGCTCCGGCCCGGTGGTGGCGCGTTACCTCTTCGCACTCACAGAGATCCCCGCGCTGGGGCTGGAGACGCATGATCTGGCAGTTCTGAACGGGATGCCAGAAACAGCCTGGGCCGATCTTCCGGGTGACGATGCCCGGCTGATCGAGATCAGCGGGAGGACCTAAGACCGCGGGCCAGCGCCACCCGCCGGCAGGCCGGGTTCGAACTCGGCCACAAGCTGGTGCATCTCGCCGGGATAAAGCAAGCGCACATAGGTGACCCAATCCTGACCGACCTTGGTCTTGCGCAGGATTTCCAGCCCGGCGCCGCCCACTGGCAGCTCGAGAAGCTTGGCGTCGCGACCGCTGGCATTGATCGCCCGCACCTTGTGGCTGGCCTTGCTCCACGGCATGGATTTCAACAGCCAGATGCCCGGGCTCTGACGACTGAAATCCTCACCCTGGGCGGCGGTCACGACGTTGAGGTTGATGATCCGCGTTTCCAGACAAAAGGGCTCCTGCCGCGCCAGATGCAGCCCCTGGATATAGAGAACGTTCGCGATATCCTCTGACGAGGGTACATCCAGACTGCGCCGCTCCAGCTCACTGACGGTGCGGGTCTCGCATTGCAGCAGCTTCCAGTCGTAGGGCAACCCGAGCGCCTGGACTTCTTCCTCGATGTCGTTGATTTCCATCACCGCCGATTGCGCCCGCGGCTGCGCCACAAAGGTGCCGCGCCGCTTGCGCCGGATCAGGAAACCCTCTTGCGCAAGCTGGGTCAGAACCTTGTTCATGGTCATCCGCGACACGCCGTAGCTTTCGGCAAGCTCGGTTTCCTTGGCCAGATGATAACCCGGCTGCCAAACCCCTTCGACGATCTTCTGGCGCAGGTCCTCGAGGATCCGGGCATGATGGGTATCGGCCTGGCGCACGGATGTCATGTGCCGCAGTCCCTCCTGATGCAGGCGTGTTCAGGCCCTCCCCCTGCGGGAGCCTGTCTTCTTATGTGCAGACCCGAAAGAAAGATGCAAAGCGATTCAGGGAATTGGCTGCCCGCGACACCGGCTGCCGCCGCCTGCGCGGGCTTCTCGCCATCAGTATCCCTCCGCTCCGCTGAGGCCTGCCGCAACGATCCGCATTGCGATCGCGACATGGGCCGAGGGCCTATTTCAGAAACCGCCGGAAATAATGCAGCGAGATCGAGAACAGCGCCGCGCCGATCCCCGCAAGCCAGATCATCTGCGGCCAGATCACGTCGAGCCCGGCCCCCCGGAACAGCACGGATTGCGACAGGATCACATAATGGGTGTTGGGGGCGAACAGCATGATGTCCTGCACCAATTGCGGCATCGATTCCCGGGGCGTCTGCGCCCCAGACAGCACCTGCAGCGGCAAGAGCACCAGGATCATCAGAATCCCGAACTGCGGCATCGACCCCGCCACGGTCGCCAGGAAAATCCCCAGCGACGCGGTGGCAAAAAGGTGCAGTGCCGTCCCCAGCAGGAAAAGCGCCAAGGATCCGTTGACCGGAATGCCCAGCAGCCATTCGCACATGACCACCAGGGAAAACGCGGTTCCCACCAGCACCACCAGGCTCATCGACCAGATTTTGGACACCATGATCTCAAGCGGTGTCACCGGCATGACCAGAAGATGTTCGATGGTCCCATGTTCGCGTTCGCGGATCAGTGCAGCGCCAGCCAAGACAAGCGCCAGCAGGGTCACACTGTCGGAAATGCCCATGATCGCCTGGAACCAGCCGCCGTTCAGGGTAGGATTGTAACGGGCACGCAGCACCAGATCGGCCGAGGGCGGTTCGGACGACCGGTAGTGATTGAGGAATTCATTCACCTCGGCGGCGACGATCTGCTGCACATAACCCGAGCCTGAGAACGCCTGCGCCATCCGCGTCGCATCGACGTTGAGCTGAATTTCGGGCACCTTGCCCGCCAGAAGATCACGCTGGAACCCCGGCGGGATATCAAGGGCAAAGGTATCGCGCCCCTCATCCATCCGGCGATCCATCTCGCCCTGGGTGATCAGGACCGGCGGGGTGAAATAGGGCGGCTGAAACGCCTGGATGATCCGGTTCGACACTGGCGAATCGTCTTCATCCACCACCGAGATGGGGGCCCGGTTCAACGTTTCGATCACCGCCGTGGCCGAGGTGTAGATCTGCACAGTAAACGAGAAGACCACCAGAAACATCATGATCGGATCGCGCAGGAGGCCCCGGATCTCCTTGATCCCGAGATTCAGGATATTGACCAGATCCATCCTATTTCTCCTGCTTGCGCATCAGCGCCGTGGCGATTGCCAACAGCACCGGAATGGTCAGCACCAAAGGCCAGATCGAAGCGGCCAGATCGGCAAAGCCCAGCCCCTTGGAAAAGGCGCCGCGCGCAATCGTCATGAAATAGGTGGTGGGATATATACGTGAGATCACCGCCCCCAGCCCTTGCAAGGACGAAACCGGATCAATCAAACCGGAGAATTGTACCGCCGGCAGCAAGGTCCCCATCGCAGTGGCGAAAACGGCGGCAAGCTGGCTTTTCATGAAAGCGGAGACAACCAGCCCCAGCGCGGTTGCGGCGGAGACATAGAGAATGCCCGACAGGACATAGACCAGGAAGCTGCCGGTAAAAGGCACCTTGAAGATGAAGATCGCCACCGCGGTGATCAAAAAGAAATTCAGCGTGGCGATCGCGGTATAGGGCAATTGCTTGCCCAGCAGGAACTCCAGCCGGGTGACCGGCGTCACATAGAGGTTTGTGATCGACCCGAGTTCCTTTTCACGCACCACAGACAGGGTCGACAGCATCGCCGGGATCAGCATCAGCAACAACGGGATCACCGCCGGCACCATGGCAACAAGGCTTTTGATATCCGGGTTATAGCGATAGCGGAGCTGAAGGCTGAAATCTCCGGCCACGGCGGCATCGCCATATTCCTCGCGTGCCCTTTCAGTCAGCCAATAGGCGTGCATCCCCTGAACATAACCCTGCACCGTCTCGGCCCGGGTGGGATTGGCGCCATCGATCCAGGCGCCGATTTCAACATCCTTGCCCCGTAACAGATCGCGGCCGAAATGCGGCGGTATCTCCAATGCCAGATCCAGCCGACCCTCCCGCATGCGACGATCCATTTCAGCGTAATCCAGCAAGGGCGACTGTTCGATAAAGTAACGCGAGCCAGAAAGCTGATTGACATAGTCTTGGCTGATCTTGCTGTCATCGTGGTCCAGAACCGCAAAGCTCAGATCCTCGACATCCATGTTGATGCCGAGCCCGATCACCAGCATCAGAATAAGAGATCCGAGGATTGCCAGCGTTCCCCGGATCGGATCGCGGCGCAGCTCCATGGTTTCGCGCATGGCGTAACTGAACATACGACGCGGATCGAAGATGCGCCTGGACGGCGCACCCCGGTTCTGTTTGGGCCCAGTGGGCGCCGGAGCCTCAGCCGCGGCGTCGGTTTCCCCGATGGCCGCTTCAAGATAGTCAATGAAAGCGTCTTCCAGCGTCGCGGCGCCATGCGCCTCGACGATCGCCTGTGGCTGGTCCGAAACCAACACACGGCCCGCATGCATCAGCGAAATCCGATCACAGAGCATCGCTTCGTTCATGAAGTGTGTCGAGACGAAAATCGTCACCCCGTCCTTGCGCGACAGCTCTGCCAGGATTTGCCAGAATGCATCTCGCGCCACCGGATCCACGCCCGAGGTCGGCTCGTCGAGGATCAGGATATCGGGGGCGTGGATCATGGCAACCGCCAGCGACAGCCGCTGCCGTATCCCCAGAGGCAAGGCATCCGGTCGCACCCCCATCACATCGGTCAGGTCGAACCGTTCGGCCATTTCACGGATTCGCGGCGTGATGCGGGCCTCGTCCAGCTTGAACAGCCGCGCATGCAGATCGAGGTTCTGCGCCACCGTCAGCTCACCATAGAGAGAAAAGGCCTGGCTCATGTATCCGACCCGGCGGCGAATCGCGATATCCTGCGGTTTCACCTCCTGACCGAATAGCCTGGCATGGCCCTCGCTGGCCGACAAAAGCCCGGTCAGCATCTTCATCGTGGTCGTCTTGCCGCAGCCATTCGACCCGAGAAACCCGAAGATCTCACCACGCGGGATCTGGAAACTGACGTCATCCACCGCAGTGAAATCGCCAAACCGCATGGTCAGCCCTTCGGCCTCGATGGCGTAATCGCTGGCAACATGATCAAGCGGCGGGATTTCGACCCGGCGGTGCCCCATGCGGTCGGCCTCGGGCAACAGCGCGATGAATGCCGCATCCAGATCCGCCGCGCCGGTCTGCTGTCTCAGTTCGGCCGGGGTGCCGGTCGCCAGAACCTGGCCGGCATTCATCGCCACCAGCCAGTCAAAGCCGGCAGCCTCTTCCATATAGGCGGTTGCGACGATCACGCTCATCCCCGGACGGCCAGCGCGGATGCGGTCGATCAGGTCCCAGAACTGACGGCGCGATAGTGGATCAACACCGGTGGTAGGTTCATCGAGAATCAGCAGATCGGGATCGTGGATCAAGGCGCAGCACAAGCCCAGCTTCTGCTTCATGCCGCCCGACAATTTGCCGGCCGGCCGATCGCGAAACCGTTCGAGCCCGGTGGCCGTCAGCAGATCAGTGATCCGCGCCTCGCGCTCGGCCCGATCCAGGCCGAACAGCCGACCGAAGAAATCGACATTTTCGAAGACGGACAGGGTCTGATACAGGTTCTTGCCCAGTCCCTGCGGCATATAGGCGATACGCGGGCAGACCGCTTGCCGGTGCATGGTACTGCGCATGTCGCCGCCCAGAACCTGCAATTCACCCTGCTGCATCGCCCTGGCACCAGAGATCAGCGCCAGCAGGCTGGACTTGCCGACACCATCGGGTCCGATCAACCCGACCATCCGCCCCGCGGGGATATCCAGGCTGACCGTGTCGAGCGCCCGAACCGCCCCGTAGCTGAGCGTGACCGCCCCGCTGCGGACCACCGACGCCGCCGCCATTACTGCACCAGGTTACGATTGAGAAACTCAGGCCAGGGGGTCGTCGGGTCCAGCTTGACATAGGCCATGCCGGGCAGGCCGGTCTTCACCTGTTCCATGTAATGACGCAGCAGCTCCGGCGCGATCCGGGCGCGAACCCGAAAGGTCAGTTTCAGCCGCTCTTTCTCGGTCTCCACCGTTTTCGGGGTGAACTGCGCCACATCGGCGACGAAAGACACCCTGGCCGGGATTACCACGTCCGGGGCAGTGTCCATTACCAATCGCACTTCGGCCCCGAGGGCCACCCGTCCGGCCTGTTCGGTGGGCAGGAAGAAGCTCATGTAGACGTCAGAGACGTCGACCATATTGATCACTCGCCCGCCCGAGCCCAGCACTTCGCCCGGTTGTGCCAGCCGGTATTGCACCCGCCCGTCACGCGGCGCGGTCAGGGTGGCATCGTCGATCTGCGCGGAGACCCGGGCAACCGAGGCTCGTGCGGCCTCGACCGCGGCTTCGGCGTCGATCACCTGCGCCTCAGCCGCACCGATCGCGGCCTCCGAGGCCGCCACCGAGGCCCGCGCCGACGCCAGAGAGGCCCGCGCCTGGCGTTCCGAGGCACGATCGTCATCCAGGGTCTGTTGCGAGATCGCATTGCTCCGAACCAGATGTTCCGACCGTGCCAGACGGCTGGTCGCGGCATCCAAAACCGCTTGCTGCAGCTCGACACCGGCCTCTGCGGCCTCGCGTTCGGCCCTGCGCTGGGTGACGACACTGCGCGCCGTGTCAATGCCGATCTCGGCCCGGCGAAGCTGCGCCGAGGCCTCAGCCTTTTCCGCCATCAACTCTGAGGTATCCATCTGCGCCACCACCTGTCCCTCGGTGACGAAATCGCCCTCCTGCGGCAACACGTCTTTCAGACGCCCACCAGTCTTGGCCGCGATATCTATATCCACCGCCTCCAGCCGACCGTTACCGCTGGCAATTCCGACAGGAAGATCGGTGCCTTCGGCCCGACGCCACAGGCTATAGGCCAGCACGGTCCCCACGACGAGAATGATGATCAGCGTCCAGCGTGATTTCAACGTCATGATAACCCTGCGCATTGATGTGCAACACCGCGTTGCGTGCAGGATTCTGAATATTGAACTGATGTCCAACTTTCAACGCGCGAAACGCGTGGCGCAGACGCCGTCAGCATTTCGTCATCGACATATATTGGGATATTGATCGCTATAGAGAGGAATTAGAGCGCTTATTAGGACTGGCGGCGACCTACTCTCCCACGTCTTAAGACGCAGTACCATTGGCGCGACAGCGCTTAACGGCCGGGTTCGGGAAGGGACCGGGTGTTTCGCTTGTGCTATGACCACCAATCCGAATAAGGGCTCTACGTCGCGAGGTATTTGACCGTCGCGACGGGCAGGATGCATCGTATTTCACGGAGTAAAATGCGAGTTCCTGCTCGTTGATCAATCGTGTTGTCGAAGTCAGTACACTGTTGGGGTATGCTTTTGATTTTACAGTAAGTTTGTCTATTACTGGAACAAAT
>NZ_AUBS01000003.1:0-103521 GCF_000429365.1 Pseudodonghicola xiamenensis DSM 18339
GGCAGGATCACCGCAAAGGGTTCGTTGGCGATCAGCCGCCGCGCGCACCACACCGCATGGCCCAGCCCCAGCGGCTTGTTCTGGCGGATATAGGCGATCGCGCCGGACTCCATATCCGTCGACCGCAGCAGCTCCAGGAGCTCGGTCTTGCCCTTGCGCTTCAGCTCCTGCTCCAGCACCGGCGAGTGATCGAAATAATCCTCCAGCGCCGATTTGCCCCGCGACATCACGAAGATGAATTCCTTGATCCCCGCCGCCCGCGCCTCGTCGATCGCATATTGCACCAGCGGGCGGTCCACCAGCGTCATGATCTCCTTCGGCACCGATTTCGTCGCCGGCAGAAACCGTGTTCCCATCCCTGCGACCGGAAAAATCGCCTTCGTTACTTTCCTACGCATAATTCCCTCGACCTGAGTGGAGACAATTCAATCTCCGCTCCAAGCGATAGCACGGACGATCTGCCGGAAAACATGGCCATTGCGCGAAAAATTTCCCACTCACGGCATTTCAGCACCACAAGAGAGAGCCGCCGCATCAGGCTCCATCAGCCCCCGGACGCCGGCAATCCGTGCAATCTCGACCCGGATCCGCGGTGCGAACCGCCACGGCCGGAACAACGGCTGCCCCCTGTCACTGCGCCCGAAAAGCCCGCCCGCCTGCTCCCAGATTCCTTCGGAAGTGAACCGTACACGATGATAGAGTGCGGTCGGCGACAGGCGGATCAGCGTTGCCACATTGCCCGCCGCCACCGCCGCCCGGGCATCGGCGCGCAACCGTCGCCGGTTCCAGCTGCGTCCGGCGAACACCAGGCTTCGAGCGTCAGCGCGGATCGGGTAGGGTCGAAATGCCTCTGGCGACACGACCAGGGGCGACAGCGGGGCGGCCCCCCGTGTCAGCCCCTCGGCATGGCCGGCCTCGAGCCCGGCAAGCAGCCGCCTGACATCGCGCGGCTCCAGACGCCCGGCCACCATATGATCCAGCGCGCGCTGTCGTTCGGCCTGGCGAATATCGGCCCAGACCGCCGCGCGCCGGCCCTCGGGGCAATGATGCTGCAGAAACACCGCCCAGCTCGCCCCGATCTCGGTCAGATCGCGCGGCACCCGATCGTGGCGTCGCCGGGCGCTGGCGGCAAAGCCATGGTGCACCTCGGCACGCGGCACGATCGCCGTAACGGCCCCCTCTTCCGCCAGCCGCAAGTTCAGATCGGTCTCGTCCAGAAAGAAACGATAGCGCGGATCGAAACCGCCGAGCCGCGCCAGCACCTCGCGACGGATCGCCATATTGGTGCCTTCCGTCTTGATCCCGTGGCCGGGCCGCGCAGTGAGCACGGTGATCCGATCAGGATCGACATCGAGCGGCGTTTCATGCCCCGCCCAATCCACCGATGCGGCCTTCGACTGAAAGGTAATCCCGTTGCGCCCGCGCACGAAACCGCCCGCCGCCACCACCTGCGGATCGGCGAAAGCCATGGCCAGATGCGCCAGCCACAGCGGTTCGGGCACGGCATCGTCATCAATGAAAGCGACGATCTCGCCCGCCGCCACGGCAACTCCGAGGTTGCGCGCCGACGAGATATTGGGCTGATCGAAAACCACCTGCTTGACCCGCTCTGCCAGCGGCAGGGCACGCAGCATGGCCATACCATCGGGGTCGGCCACCACAACCGTCTCGAAGGCGGGATAGCGCAGCTGCGCCACCCCAAGCAGGCAGCGGCGCAGCGCTTGCGGACGATGCCGGCTGACGATCACGACCGAGATCGTCAGCGGCGCGCTCATTCCACGCCCATCTCGCGCATCATGGTTTCCAGACGCGGAACATCCTCAGGGTTGTTCAGCTCCCAGAACTGGCGGCCGCGCGCCTCGACCTCGACGCAGAGGATACGGTGATCGTGTTCGAGAAAGCGGAGCTGTTCCAGCCCTTCGAGGCCCTCCAGCGGGCCCGCGTCCCAACGCGGATAGGCGCCCAGTGCCGAGGGGCGATAAGCATAGACGCCGACATGGTGGAACACCGGAGTCGGCGCGTCGTCCGCGTAGCGCTGCGCGGTATAGGGGATTACCTCTTTCGAAAAATAGAGCGCATGATTCTCCCGGGTAAAGACGGCAGTGGTTCCGCCCACCCTCCCGGCCTTGCGATCGTCGAGAAAACCGTTCAGCGCCCGACCGTCACAGCGCAGCACCGGGGTGGCGACCTCGGCCATAGGATCGGCGCGAAGACCCGCGACCAGATCCTCGACGAACCAGGCCGGCGTCAGGGGCGCGTCGCCCTGCAGGTTGACCACGATGTCATAGCCACCGCCCAGGTTATCCAGCACCTCGGCACAGCGCTCGGTGCCATTGGCGCAGGAGGTCGAGGTCATCACCACCTCGGCGCCAAAGCTTTCCGCCGCCTCGCGGATACGATCGTCATCCGTGGCGACGACCACCCGGTCGACCCCACGAACGGCGCTGGCCGCTTCCCAACTGCGCTGGATCAGGCTTTTGCCCTGACCCGAGGCGCCCTTAAGTTCCACCAACGGCTTGCCCGGATAGCGGGTAGAGGCGAAGCGCGCCGGAATCGCGACCAGGACGGACATCACGCTTCCTTCAGCTCAACGCCAGGGGCGTAGGCGATAAAGAAAGGGTTGGCATAGCCATCCTTGCCATAGGTCAGCGGCGTGTGATCGTCGAAACGCACCACCTTGCCGCCGGCGCCCAGCAGCACGGCGTGACCGGCGGCCGTGTCCCACTCCATGGTACGGCCAACCCGCGGATAAAGATCGGCCTCGCCGGTGGCGACCAGGCAGAATTTTAGCGAAGAGCCTGCGCTCTTGCTGTCCTTAACCTTGTATTTGTTGATGTAATCGTCGGTCGCCTGATCGCGGTGCGATTTCGACGCAACCACCATCAGCGCGTCATTGTCGCTATCGGCCACGTGGATCGGAGTGATATCGCCCATCACGCCGGGATCGAAGGCGCCGGTCTCCTCCACCGAAGATCCATCGGCCAGAGTGAAGAACATACGGTTGCGCGCCGGCGCATAGACCACGCCCCGGGTCGGAACGCCGGCCTCGACCAGCGCGATG
Organism: Pseudodonghicola xiamenensis DSM 18339; assembly: GCF_000429365.1. GTDB lineage: Bacteria > Pseudomonadota > Alphaproteobacteria > Rhodobacterales > Rhodobacteraceae > Pseudodonghicola > Pseudodonghicola xiamenensis. Next base: position 3,062 of record NZ_AUBS01000003.1, read on the forward strand.
TTGACGGTGAAATCGCCGCGGCGGTTGACGAATTCCTTGGTCCCGTCCAGCGGATCGACGATCAGGAAGGTGTCGCCCTTCTGCTTGTGCGATCCGGCCTGTTCCTCGGTCACCAGCATGACATCAGGGAAGGCCGCGCGGAGCCCTGCGGAGATCAGTTCGTCCGCCGCCTCGTCTGCTTCGGTCACCGGACTGTCATCCGATTTTACCTTCACGGCGAAGTCGTCGGCGTTATAGATCTCCATGATCTTCACCCCCGCCTCGATGGCGAGCTTGCGGATCACGGGAATTAAGGCATCATATTCCACAAAAAAGCTCCAATTTTGCGCTTGGTTCACAATACATCTGCGGTCACTTATGCTGCGGGCCGGCCGGATCGGCAAGGTTTCCGTGGTCCCGCGGACAGTGCAACAGGACAGGGTGGCAATGTTTCAATACCGGTCGAACAGTTCGAAGTTCTCCAGCGCCCTGACGATTCTGGAGCTGATCTTCCATTCTGTTGTCCGCCATGTTCGATCGGCACACAGCAACGCCTTCATCGCCATTGGCAAGAACATGCTGCAAGTGGTGGTTTTCGTCCTGGCATTCTATCTGATGTTCTCCGTTCTCGGACTGCGCCGGTCTGCCGTGCGGGGCGACTTCCTGCTGTACATGATGTCGGGGATTTTCCTCTTCATGTGCCACACCAAGGCGGTGGGCGCCGTCGTCAAGTCCGAGGGGCCCAACCACCCGATGATGCAGCACGCGCCGATGAATACGGTGATCTCGATTTCCGCTGCCGCGGTCGGATCGCTCTATATCCAGGTGCTGACGATGTTCGTGCTGTTGTTCGGCTATCACGTCGCCATCAAGCCGATCACCATCGAGGACCCCGCCGGCGCCTTTGCAATGCTGATGCTGGCCTGGTTCAGCGGCTGCGCGGTCGGGCTGGTGCTGCTGGCGCTCAGGCCCTGGTTCCCGACGGCCGTCGGCCTGATCTCAACCATCTACCAGCGGGCCAATATGATCGCCTCGGGCAAGATGTTCCTGGCCAACAACTTGCCCGGCTACATGCTGCCGATCTTTTCCTGGAACCCGCTGTTTCACACCATCGACCAGGCGCGCGGCTATGTTTTCATCAACTACAATCCGATGAATACCAATTGGCACTATACGCTCTGGGTCGGGATCGTGCTGACGATGATCGGGCTGATGGGCGAATTCTACACCCGCCGCCATGCCTCGCTGAGCTGGAGCGCGCGGCGCTGAGGCTGCGCCGCTACTCCACCACTCTGAGCGTCAGGTTCAACCGCCCCCCGCGCGGCAGCAGGCGCGAGGATTTGAAGCGGATCCGGTCCACTCCGTGATAGGCCAGCCGCGCCGCCCCCCCCATCACCACCACGTCCCCGGAACTGAGCCAGATCGATTCCGTCTTGCCGCCTCGTGTCGGATTGCCCATGCGAAACAACCCGTCGTCGCCGAGCGACACCGAAACCACCGGCCAGGAAAAATCGGCTTCGTCCTTGTCCTGATGCAGGCCCATCCGGGCGCCTTCGCCATAATAGTTGATCAGGCAACTGTCGGGCCGACGGTCCAGCCCGGTCACCTGATCCCAAAGCCGCAGGATCGGTTCCGGTATCTCCGGCCAGCCCATTCCCTTGGGGTGCTGCGCCTCATAGCGATACCCAGCCTTGTCCGATAGCCATCCCAGCCGTCCGGCCGAAGTCATCCGGACCGACATCGCCTTGCCCGACGGGGTCGTTGGATGAAACGGCGGCACGGCCTTCAGAACCGGGCGCAAGGCCTCGATCAACTCGGCCTGCCCGGCGGCGTCCAGCCAAGATTTCAACACCACGAAATCGCGGATCACCAGCCGCGCCATCGCCCAAAACTCCTACATCCCCAGAGCCTTGCAAAAAAACGCACGCGCCATCACGGATTCGTGAAATCCAGGGGGCATGGATGGTTGCAGGCCCATTTCCCGCTTCCTATATACGGCTGGACGCGCAATGGCACGCCCGGCATCAAGCCGCCGGAAGCAGGCCAGAGTGCACCGGAATCGGGGTCAGGATGCCGAAACGGGTTCGGACCTCGGGTAATCGCCTTGAATGCAATAAGGGATCGAAACACATGAGCAAAGTTATCGGGATCGACCTTGGCACCACCAACAGCTGTGTCGCCATCATGGACGGCTCGCAGCCCAAGGTCATTGAAAACTCCGAAGGGGCGCGTACCACCCCGTCGATCGTCGCCTTCACCGATGAAGAGCGTCTGGTCGGTCAGGCCGCGAAACGTCAGGCCGTGACCAACCCCAACAACACCGTTTTCGGCGTCAAGCGCCTGATCGGTCGTCGGTTTGACGACGCGGCGGTTGCCAGCGACAAGAACCACCTCCCCTACACGATTGTCGATGGCGGCAATGGTGACGCATGGGTCGAAGCGCATAGCGAGAAATATTCACCGTCGCAAATCTCTGCCTTCATCCTAGGCAAGATGAAGGAAACCGCCGAAAGCTATCTCGGCGAGGAAGTGACGCAGGCCGTCATCACCGTGCCCGCCTATTTCAACGATGCCCAGCGTCAGGCCACCAAGGACGCCGGCAAGATCGCCGGTCTGGAAGTGCTGCGGATCATCAACGAACCGACGGCTGCCGCGCTGGCCTACGGGCTCGACAAGGAAGAAAGCCACACCATCGCGGTCTATGACCTCGGCGGCGGTACTTTCGACGTCACCATCCTGGAAATCGACGACGGCCTGTTCGAAGTGAAATCCACCAACGGGGACACTTTCCTCGGCGGGGAAGACTTCGACATGCGGATCGTCAGCTATCTGGCCGACCAGTTCAAGAAAGAGCATGGCGTCGACCTGACCAAGGACAAGATGGCGTTGCAGCGTCTGAAGGAAGCTGCCGAAAAGGCCAAGATCGAGCTGTCTTCCAGCCAGCAAACCGAAATCAACCAGCCGTTCATTTCGATGGACGCCAAGACCGGCACCCCGTTGCACATGGTCATGAAACTGACCCGTGCCAAACTGGAATCTCTGGTCAGCGACCTGATCAAACGGTCGATGGACCCCTGCAAAGCGGCCCTGAAAGACGCCGGCATCTCGGCCTCCGACGTGGACGAGGTGGTGCTGGTCGGTGGTATGACCCGGATGCCGAAGGTCGTCGAAGAGGTGACCAAGTTCTTCGGGAAAGAACCGCACAAAGGTGTGAACCCGGATGAAGTGGTTGCCATGGGCGCCGCAATCCAGGCCGGCGTGCTGCAAGGTGACGTCAAGGATGTGGTCCTGCTCGACGTGACCCCGCTGTCGCTGGGGATCGAAACCCTGGGTGGCGTGTTCACCCGGCTGATCGACCGTAACACCACGATCCCGACCAAGAAGTCTCAGGTCTTCTCGACCGCCGAGGACAATCAGTCGGCCGTGACCATCCGGGTGTTCCAGGGCGAACGCGAAATGGCAGCGGACAACAAGCTGCTGGGTCAGTTCAACCTTGAAAACATCCCGCCGGCCCCGCGCGGCATGCCGCAGATCGAAGTGACCTTCGACATCGACGCCAACGGTATCGTGTCGGTCGGCGCCAAGGACAAGGGCACCGGCAAGGAACAGCAGATCACCATCCAGGCCTCGGGCGGTCTGTCCGACGATGACATCGAAAAGATGGTCAAGGATGCCGAGGACAACGCCGAAGCCGACAAGGCGCGCCGCGAGCTGATCGAGGCCAAGAACCAGGCCGAAAGCCTGATCCATTCGACCGAGAAGTCGATCGAGGACCATGGCGACAAGGTCGATCCTTCGACCGTCGAGGCAATCGAACTGGCCCTGGCCGCGCTGAAGGACGATCTGGAAAAAGACAACGTCACCGCCGACAAGATCAAGTCGGGGATCCAGAACGTGACCGAAGTGGCAATGCGTCTGGGCGAGGCCATCTACAAGGCCAGCCAAGAGGAAGCCAGCGACGAGCCTGCCGCCGCCGATGCCGGCCCCGGTGAAGACGATATCGTCGACGCCGAGTTCGAAGACCTCGGCGAGGACAAGAAACGGTCCTAAGGCGTAACACCGGACGAAGACGGGCCGGTCCGGGACCCGGGCCGGCCCGCTTACGTTCCGGGGAGAGGATAATGACCGATGTCAAAACGTGACTATTACGACGTTCTCGGGGTCTCAAAAGGCGCATCGGCTGACGAGCTGAAAAAGGCGTATCGCAAAAAGGCCAAAGAGCTTCACCCCGACCGCAACAAGGATAACCCGGACGCCGAATCCCTGTTCAAGGAAGTGAACGAGGCTTACGACGTTCTCAAAGACCCGGAGAAAAAGGCCGCTTACGACCGCTTCGGCCACGCTGCTTTCGAAGGTGGCATGGGCGGCGGACCGCGCCCCGGTGCCGGCGGCTTTGGTGGCGGCGGTGACTTTTCTTCCGCTTTTTCCGACGTCTTCGACGATCTCTTCGGGGATTTCATGGGCGGTCAGCGGGGCCGGCAGCGTGCCACCCGCGGATCGGACCTGCGTTATAACCTGCGGGTGACCCTGGAAGAGGCCTATTCGGGCATTCAGAAGACGATCAACGTGCCCACCTCGGTCTCCTGCTCGGCCTGCGACGGGACCGGTGCCGAAGGTGGCTCGGAACCCACTACCTGTCCCACCTGTTCGGGCATGGGCAAGGTGCGGGCGCAACAGGGGTTCTTTACCGTGGAACGCACCTGTCCTACCTGTAGCGGGACCGGGCAGATCATCCAGAACCCCTGCAAAGTCTGCGGTGGTGCCGGGCGGACCGAAAAGGATCGCGCGCTCAGCGTCAATATTCCCGCCGGCGTTGAAACCGGCACCCGGATCCGGCTTGCCGGTGAGGGCGAGGCAGGAATGCGCGGTGGGCCGTCTGGCGATCTGTACATCTTCGTCGAAGTGGCGCCGCACAAGCTGTTCGAACGCGATGGCGTGAACCTCTATTGCCATGTCCCCGTCAGCATGACGACCGCAGCGCTTGGCGGCGCCATCGAGGTGCCAACGATCGACGGCGGCCGCGGTCGGGTGCAGATCCCGGCGGGCAGCCAGTCGGGCCGGCAAATGCGCTTGCGCAGCAAGGGCATGCCGGCGCTGCGCGGCGGCGGCAAGGGCGATATGTACATCGAATTGAAGGTGGAAACCCCGGTCAACCTGACCAGCAAGCAGAAGGAGCTGCTGAAGGAATTCGATGCGCTTTCCGAGGATAACAACCCCGAAAGCAAGAGCTTCTTTTCCTCGGTCAAATCCTTCTGGGACAGCATGAAAGGGTAAGCAAGCCTCTTGGAAACGCTCCGGTGGAGCGTTTCGCTTGCGAACGGGCAAAGCCCCGGAACACCCCCAGACCTGCCACAACACCCGCCATCGCTGGCGGGTGTTTTTCTTTTCCAAAGACCTCCACCCAGAATCGGTAGAAGAAGAGCAGACAGACCTCCCCACCGAATTATTAACCATACGTTTACCTTGCGCGCGCATCCTCTCGGACCATGAGCCCGCCCGATGCCTTTCAAGACGCCCGCACGTCGCTGTTCGCGCCGGATGAAGCACCGGAAGTCGCCCTGCCATCATCATCGGGGCGGCTGCCGTCCTATATCCGCGATCACCGTCAACGGCTGCGCGACCGCTTCCTGCAGGGCGGTGCCGCAGCAATGCCGGATTACGAACTGCTGGAGCTTCTGCTGTTCCGCTCGATCCCCCGGCGCGACGTGAAGCCGCTGGCGCGCCCCCTTCTCGATCATTTCGGCGACATCAACCGGGTGCTTGCGGCACCGCCGGCACGGCTGGAAACGGTCGAGGGTATCGGGCCTGCCACCATCGCCGATCTGAAGATCGTCGAGGCCGTGGCCCACCGCATGGCCCGCGCCCGGGTGATGCAGCGGCATGTGATCTCAAGCTGGGACGCGGTTCTGGACTATTGCCACACCACGATGTCGCATCGTGAGACCGAGCAATTCCGTATCCTCTATCTCGACATCAAGAACACGCTGATCGCCGACGAGGAACAAGCGCACGGGACCGTCGACCATGTGCCGGTCTACCCGCGCGAGGTCGCCAAGCGCGCGTTGGAACTGAACGCCTCAGCGCTGATCTTGGTGCACAACCACCCCTCGGGCGACCCCAGCCCATCGCAATCCGACATCCGCATGACCGAGAAGATTCACGATGCCTGCGCAACCCTGGGCATCACCTTGCACGACCATCTGATCGTCGGGAAATCCACCGAGCTCAGCTTTCGCGCCGAGGGGTATCTGTGACCCTCAGCGCAGCCAGACCTCGACCCGGCGGTTGACCTGTCGGCCCCAATCACTGTCATCGCAGGCCATCGGCAAAGCTTCTCCAAAGGCTTCCACCCCGATCTCGACACGATCGAGATCCACTGTCTTGGCAGCGACCAGAACCGCATCGCGCACGGCTTCGGCCCGTTTCAACGCGATCGCCCGGTTGCCTTCGGCCGGTCCGTCACCGTCGCTGAATCCGACGAACAGCAATCTCTGCGCATCGAACGCGCCGATTTCAAGCGCCCGGGCAAGCTGGTCGATATTGGCGCGCGACTGAGCGTCAGGCCGGGTCGAACCGGTTTCAAAGCGGAACGAGGTGGAAAGCCGCGTCAGCGGTCGCAGGGTGGTGATCATCCGCTGCAGCTCTTCCAGCGGGACCTCAGCCCCGGCCGACGCAATCGCATTGGCCAGCCGGTCGCCCTGGGCATCGACGGTAATCCGCTCTGGCGCCTGATCGACGAATCCGGCGCGACGGATCACGATCTGCGCTGCCGGGCTCTGCACGTAAAGCAGGAATTCCCGCGCCACCTTGGGCAACCGCCGCGCCGGCATATAAAGGAACATCGGCGCGACCAGCGGGTAATCCTCGGTCTTGATACTGCGCCGGTTGGCCGCCAGCGAAAAGCCGCAGGCTCCGGTCAGTGGCAGCACCCGTGCCATCCCGGTTTCGGCGAAACTGGCAATACCGATGGCAAAGGGATCCGCCACCACCGCGCGGGCCAGATCGCCACTGCGCGCGTGCCGCGCCACGCCTTCGGTCAATGTCAGCCCCGCCGGACGCAGCAGCCGGTCTTCCATCGCCTGCAATAGGCCGGACCCGGCCTCGGGCAGATGCAGCGCGATTGGCGCATCCGGACCGCCCAGATCGGCCCAGCTCAGAATCTCGCCGGCAAAAATACGCGCCAGATCGCTTGTGGAAATCTGCCTGAGCGGATTGCCCGGCGCCACCACCGGCACCATCGCGTCAAGCGCCAGCACCTTGGACCGGTTGCGGTCGGTCATGTCCCCCATGCCCGCCTCGAAGGCCCGCTGGCGTTCATCAGGCCGGATTTCACGCAGCGCCAGCACCAGATCGGCCTCATTGGCCAGAAGATCGGCAAAGCCCTCGTCAGTATTGCTGACCCGAAAATTGAACACCGCCATCCGCGCACCATTGTCGCCGCGTGACAGCTTGTAATCGAAATCCCGCGGCCCCCTCGTTTCACGGGTGGCCCGCCAGCCATTGCGCAAAGCGAAACCTTCGATCAGGGCCGGCAACAGCACATCGGCCATGGTGGAAGACCCCGACAGCGCCAGTTCAGCGACATAATCCGTCAGATTGGGGCAGCCCGGCCCAAGGCAGGATACACCAGAACCATCGACTGTCAGCTCCCCATATTTGGTATCCAGCCGGTAAAACTCGCCATCGAATCCCAAAAGCGTGCCCGAGACTTCGACCGCCCCATCAGGCGATGTCAGGGTAACATCCTGTGCCAGCAGGGGGCGGGCGGCGACAAAAAGAATGAGTGCGGCGAAAGCCGCCGCACGATGCCAAAACATATCAAGCCTTAATTCAATCGCGGATCATTTCGCCGCGATCTTCAGGTCATCCAACAGATTATTCAACACAAGAAAATCTCCGATCGCGTCGCAGTCGGGCACCGAAAGCTCAAGCTCGCGGGTTTTGACCCGATCCTCGGCCTGACGCTCAAGCAACTGGGCGGAAATGTCACGGCCACAATTTTGCGCGGTAATCTCGGCCTCGACAGTCAGGGCGATGGAACCAGCACGATCCGACTGGCCGGCAGGAAAGGAATAGACCTCGGCCGTCAGCGGGGCGAGCGCCATCGGCGCCCCTAGGCGAACCACGGCTCCATGAAGGGCGGGCTCCTGCTTCAACTCCGCCGCAGAAAGCCCCGACCAGATATGGCCCGGCTGCCCATAGGTGGCGCCGAATTCGCGGGCATGCAATTGAAACCCCTCGGCGCCGGCCCATTGCAGCGCGATACGGTCGAAATCGTTGATATCGGGCACCTGCGTCAGCGCGACCGCGCCATCCCCATTGTCGAAGGCTGCGATGAATACCGCCTTCTCGGCAAGGGCCGGGATCACCAGCTCAAGCCGGCCATCGTCGTCGGTCAGTTCGGCGAAGAACATGCCGTGATGATGAATCACCACCCGAGAAGCTGCCATGCAGGGCGCATGGACCACAAGCTCGACCAGCGCACCGGGACGGGCCATTGCCTCCGCCGTCACCTCACAACCCGATGCCGGGGCATCGGACCCCGCCACATCGGCCGCGGTAGCCGGGGCTTCGGGCGGCGGGGCCGATGTCAGGGCGATCTTGCCGATCTCAAGTGGTTCTGCCGCCCGGGCAGGCGCTTTCAACGGCTGCGGAACAACAGGGTCCGCAGGCGCGACGGGCGCGGCACCCCTCTGCACCGACGGCAGGCCTGTATCGGATGCGGATGCCTCGGCCATCCGGTTCGCCGGAAGCGACGCGGCGGGCAGCGGGACGAACCGCTGCATCGCATAGCCGATCCCCAGGGCACAGACCAACGTACCGCCGGCCAGCGCAATCAGACGAAGCTTGGACATGAACGCATCCTCCACCACAAAACGGGTTGAGGAATATCTGCCCCCGAAAGGCGGCCATGATATGGCCGCCGGGAGGACTCATTCGGGCAGTTTCGTGACCCCGCCGGGATCAGGCCAACCGACCGTGGCAATGTTTGAACTTCTTGCCACTGCCGCAAGGGCATTTGTCATTCCGTCCGGGATTACCCCAAGTTGTGGGATCGTTTTCATCGAAGCCCGGCAGCGGCCCCTCGCCCTGATCCAGCGCCAGTTGCGCCTCTTCGGCCGCGTCCTCGGCCTCATCGGCCTGGCGCTGCATCTGGGCCTGCTGGGCGGCGAATTGCGCCAGCATCTGCCGTTGCTCCTCTTCCGTCAGCGGCCGGATATGGGCCAGCTTCTGAGTCACGGTTTCCCGCAGGGTATCGAGCATCCCTTCGAACAACTGGAAGCTTTCCGTCTTGTATTCGTTCAGCGGATCGCGCTGCGCATAGCCGCGGAACCCGATGACCGACCGCAAATGCTCCAGCGTCACCAGATGCTCGCGCCATTTCGCGTCGATGGTCTCCAGCAGCACCTGCTTTTCGATCTGACGCATGTTCTCGGCGCCGAAATCGACCGCCTTCTTCGCCATCGCCTCGTCACAGGCCTTGATCAGCCGCTCGCGGATCTCCTCGTCATCGACACCCTCTTCGGCGGCCCATTCCATCACCGGCACGTCGATCCCGAGCTTTTCGATGCATTGCGCATAAAGCCCCGGCGTGTCCCATTGGTCGGCATAGCTGCGCGGCGGCATATGCGCGTCTATCAGATCGTCGATCACCTGATGGCGCATGTCGGCGGCGACCTCGGACAGATCATTGGCTGCCATGATCTCGCGCCGCTGGGCAAAGATCACCTTGCGCTGATCGTTCATCACGTCATCGAACTTGAGGATGTTCTTGCGCATGTCGAAGTTGCGCCCCTCGACCTTTGCCTGCGCGCGTTCCAGCGACTTGTTGACCCAAGGGTGAACGATCGCCTCGCCTTCCTTCAGGCCCAGCGTCTTCAGCACCCGGTCGAGCCGCTCCGACCCGAAGATCCGCATCAGATCATCTTCGAGGCTGAGGAAGAAGACGGTGCGCCCCGGGTCGCCCTGACGGCCCGAACGACCCCGAAGCTGGTTGTCGATCCGCCGGCTTTCGTGCCGTTCCGAACCGATGACGAACAGGCCGCCGGCGTCCAGAACCTTCTGCTTCTCGGCCGCGTGCTTGGCCTCTTCCTCGGCGCGCACCTCGGCCGGGTCGGCATCGGGGTTCTGCTCCAGCGCCGCCATCACCTTCATCTCGACGTTGCCGCCAAGCTGGATGTCGGTCCCGCGACCGGCCATGTTGGTGGCGATGGTCACCGAGCCCAATCGCCCGGCATCGGCAACGATTTCGGCCTCGTGCTCGTGATGGCGGGCGTTCAGCACATTGTGCGGCACCCCGGCCTCGCGCAGCATCTGGCTGAGCATTTCCGATTTCTCGATCGAGGTGGTGCCGACCAGAACCGGCTGGCCCTTTTCATGCGCCGCCTTGGTCTCTTCGATGATGGCACGGAATTTCTCCGCCGCGGTGCGGAACACCTGGTCATCCTCGTCAATCCGGGCGATCGGGCGGTTGGTGGGCACCTCTACCACGCCGAGCTTGTAAATCTCGGCGAATTCTTCGGCTTCGGTGGTGGCCGTCCCGGTCATCCCGCCCAGCTTGTCGTAAAGCCGGAAGAAGTTCTGGAAGGTCACGCTGGCCAGCGTCATGTTCTCTGGCTGGATCTGGACGTTTTCCTTTGCCTCGATCGCCTGATGCAGACCTTCGGACAGACGCCGCCCCGCCATCATGCGGCCGGTGAACTCGTCGATCAGCACCACTTCGCCGTTGCGGACGATGTAATCCTTGTCGCGCTGGAACAGCTTGTGCGCGCGCAGGCCCTGGTTGACGTGGTGCACGATGGTCGTGCTTTCCGGGTCATAGAGCGTCTGGCCTTCTTCCAGCAGCCCCCGGGCATGCAGCTGCTCTTCGAGGAATTCGTTCCCCTCTTCGGTGAAGGTCACCGAGCGGGCCTTTTCGTCGACGGTGAAGTGATCGTCGGACAGCAGCGGAATGATCTGGTCAATCACCGTATAGAGATCAGATCGGTCATCCGCCGGCCCCGAGATGATCAGCGGCGTGCGCGCCTCGTCGATCAGGATGCTGTCGACCTCGTCCACGATCGCGTAAAAGTGATGCTTCTGATAGAGCTGGTTCAGCTCGGACTTCATGTTATCGCGCAGATAATCGAAGCCGAATTCGTTGTTGGTGCCATAAGTGACATCGGCGGAATAGGCATCGAGCTTTTCCTCGTTGCTCATCCCCGACCAGATCACCGCACCCCGCATCCCGAGCATGGCAAAGACCTTGCCCATCCATTCGCTGTCACGCTTGGCCAGGTAATCGTTGACCGTGACGACATGCACGCCCTTGCCCATGAGTGCGTTCAGATAGGCAGGGAAGGTCGCCACCAGGGTCTTGCCCTCGCCGGTCTTCATCTCGGCGATATTGCCCTGATGCAGGAAGATGCCGCCCATAAGCTGGGTGTCGAAGGCCCGCAGCCCCAGCGCCCGACGCGCACCTTCACGAACGTTTGCAAAGGCTTCCGGCAGAAGATCGTCCAGGCTTTCGCCGCCTTGGGCGCGCTGACGTAGCTCCCCGGTCTTCTGGCGAAGGCCTTCGTCGCTCAGGGTCTCGAACTCCGGTTCGAGCGCATTGATCTTGTCGACCAGAGGCCGCGTCGCCTTGATCTTGCGATCGTTCGGTGTCCCGAAGACCTTCTTGGCGAGAGTTCCGATACCCAGCATATTGCCTCCGCGGCTCTAACTTGATCGTGTTCTGGTCAGGCTTGCCCGCCCTGCGCGCAACCCATAGATACCTGGGGAAACGGTCCTGACCTCGGCCCTAAGGCGATGTAAGGGGCAGTGGAAACAGTGTCAACGCCGCGCCCTGCCGCGGTTCCCCAAGGAATAGGAAGATTCAATGTTCAAAGGTCTTACCACGCTGGCGCTGGCCGGCCTGATGGCGGTGCCCGCACTGGCGGAAACCAAGACGGAAGCCCCGGCCGAGACCGCCGCAGCCGAAACCCCGGCTGTCCCGGCCCCCACTGCCGAAACCGTCGTCGCCACCGTCAACGGACAGGATATCACCCTGGGCCAGGTCATCGTTGCGCGCACCACCTTGCCGCAACAGTACCAGCAACTGCCGCCCGACGTTCTCTATGACGCCATCCTGGAACAGCTGATCCAGCAAACCGTTCTGGCCGAAGAACATGGCCCCGAACTGACGCTGCACGCCAAGATCGCCCTGGCCAATGAAACCCGCCAGCTTCTGGCCGGCGATCAGATCGAAAAGATCATGACCGCCGCCGCCAGCGAAGATGCCATCAAGGCCGCTTACGAGGCCAAATACGGCGCCGACTATCACGAGATGGAATATAACGCGGCGCATATTCTGGTTGAGACCGAAGATGAGGCCAAGGCAATCCGCAAGGAGCTGGAAGACGGCGCCGATTTCACCGAAATGGCGAAATCCAAATCCACCGGCCCGTCGGGTCCCAATGGCGGAGAACTGGGCTGGTTTTCCAAAGGCATGATGGTGCCGGAATTCGAAGATGCCGTGATGGCCATGAAACCCGGCGAGATTTCGCAACCGGTGAAAACCCAATTCGGCTGGCACCTGGTCAAGCTGAACGAGGAACGCGAGAAAGCGGCACCGTCCCTTGAAGAGGTGCACGATCAGCTTGCCGCCGAATTGCAGCAAAAAGCCGTAGCGGATCACGTCAAGGAACTGGTAGATAACGCCGAAGTCACACGGCCCGAAATCGAAGGGCTGAACCCGGCAATGATCCAGGATCTGGATCTGGTAAGGAAGTAAATCTTGGCCACTATCTCGCATGTCTCACCGCTGGCACCTGCGTATTTTCCTGAACTGCCGCTGATCGGCGGCGTTCGCTTTGCCTCTGCCGCGGCGGGCGTGCGATATAAGGGCCGAACCGACGTCATGCTGGCGGTGCTGCAACCCGGCACCGCCATCGCCGGCGTCTTCACCAAATCTGCCACCCGCTCGGCTCCGGTGCTGGACTGCCAGGCCAAACTTGGCCAACCCGCCGGCGGACCGGCGGCCATCCTGGTGAACTCCGGCAACTCCAACGCCTTTACCGGCCACTACGGCCAGGCCTCGGTCTCCGAGATCACCGCCGCCGTCGCCAAGGTGACCGGCGTCGACCAGTCCCGTGTGTTCACCGCCTCGACCGGGGTGATCGGCGAACCGCTACCGCACGAAAAGATCATCACCAAGCTCGAAGAGTTGAATGGCGCGCTGTCCGATGCGGCGATCGAAGACGCCGCCCGCGCCATCATGACCACCGACACCTTCGCCAAGGGTGCCACCGCCGAAATCGAGATCGACGGCAAACCGGTGAAAATCGCCGGTATCGCCAAGGGGTCGGGCATGATTGCACCGGATATGGCAACCATGCTGGTCTATATCTTCACAGATGCTGCCTATGATCAGGCTGCACTGCAGGCGCTGTTGTCGAAACTGACCGAGACCACGTTCAACTGCATAACGGTGGATAGCGATACCTCGACCTCAGACAGCCTGATGCTGGCCGCCACCGGTGCCGCCGGCGTCGACGCCACCGGCAATGCCGCTTTCGAAACGGCGCTGAACAGCGTCATGCTGGATCTGTCGCAACAAGTTGTTCGCGACGGCGAAGGCGCCACGAAATTCGTCGAAATCCGTGTCACCGGCGCGGCCAGCGATGCCGATGCCAAGATCCATGGCCTGGCGATTGCCAATTCGCCGCTGGTCAAGACCGCCATCGCCGGCGAGGATCCGAACTGGGGCCGCGTCGTCATGGCAATCGGCAAATCCGGAGCCGCAGCCGACCGCGATAGCCTGACCATCCGGTTCGGCGACATTCTGGTGGCCGAAAACGGCTGGGTCTCTCCCAACTATAGCGAGGATCAGGCCGCCGCCTATATGAAGGGGCAAGACCTGGTGATCGCCGTCGATCTGGGTCTCGGCTCCGGCAAGGCCACCGTCTGGACCTGCGACCTGACCCACGGGTATATCGAAATCAACGCGGATTACCGGTCGTGAAAGTCGTCCTGGTTTCCGCCGTCGCGCTGATCGACCCGGACGGGCGCGTGCTTCTGGCACAGCGCCCGGCAGGCAAATCTCTGGCCGGCCTGTGGGAATTTCCCGGCGGCAAGGTGGAGCCGGGCGAATCGCCCGAAGCGGCGCTGATCCGTGAATTGCAGGAGGAACTGGGCATCGACACCTGGTCCTCCTGCCTGGCACCCCTGACCTTTGCCAGCCACGGCTATGAGGATTTCCACCTGCTGATGCCGCTCTTTGCCTGCCGCAAGTGGAGCGGTATTCCGCAGGCCCGCGAAGGGCAGGTGTTGAAGTGGGTCAAACCGGCCGAGTTGCGCGATTACCCGATGCCGCCAGCCGACATCCCACTGATCCCGATCCTGCGCGACTGGCTATAACGCCGGTATTCCAAGCGCCGGCATCGTCATGAGCTACCCAGATCTTGTGAAACAAGACGAATTTCGGACGGTTTTTTCATCATTTTGTGTATAGGGCGAAATACACCTTTTGATGTATTCTCAGCATGTCATTTCTTGAGGGAGGAGTTGACGTGCTTCGCACCATCATCGTGAGCAGTTGCATCTCTGTGCAGGGGGTTTTCGTTCGCGCCCTGCCGAACGGCCGCATCGCCGTTCGCGTTGGTCAGAAGGTGTACGAAGGACAACCGGTTAAGGCCTGCGCCTGACACCGCAGACCGATAGGTCGAAAACAAAAAACGGGGCAGCGCACTTCCACGCTGCCCCGTTTTGTTTGATCCTGATCGCCCGGTGGATCAGTCGAGATTACGCTCGACTTCCTCACGCTCGAAGATTTCGATGACATCGCCGGGGCGAATATCGTCGTAATTCTCGAAGGCCATGCCGCATTCCTGCCCGGACTGAACTTCAGCCACTTCGTCCTTGAAGCGCTTGAGTGTCTTCAGCGTGCCTTCGTGGATCACCACGTTGTCGCGCAGCAAACGCACCCCGGCAGAGCGACGCGCCACACCTTCGGTGACCAGACAGCCGGCGACCTTGCCAACGTTGGAAACCTTGAAAACTTCCTTGATCTGGGCGTAACCGATGAAGTTCTCGCGGATCTCGTTCGACAACAGACCGGAAGCCGCCGCTTTCACGTCATCCACAAGATCGTAGATCACCGAATAATAGCGGATCTCCACACCCTTCTGGTTCGCCGCGCTGCGTGCCGGCGCATTGGCCCGCACGTTGAAGCCGATGACCGGGGCGCCCGATGCTTCTGCCAGGCCGATATCGGTTTCGGTGATGGCACCAACTCCCGAATGCAGCACGCGCACACGCACCTCGTCGTTGCCGACCTTTTCCAGCGCCTGAACGATCGCCTCGGCCGACCCCTGCACATCCGCCTTCACCAGAACCGGAAGCTCAGAGACGTTTTCGTCGTCCTTGGCCTTCTTCATCAACTGTTCCAGCGTCGTGGCGGCACCGGCGGCAGCGCGTTTTTCCTTGGCCAGGTTTTCGCGATATTCCGCGATCTCACGGGCCTGCGCCTCGGTATCGACCACGTTCAGAACGTCGCCGGCCTCGGGTGTGCCATTCAGGCCCAGCACCTCGACCGGAACCGACGGACCAGCCTCCTGCACTCGATCGCCCTTGTCGTTCACCAACGCCCGAACCTTGCCGTATTGTTCGCCCACGACAAAGATATCGCCTTGGCGCAGCGTACCGTTCTGCACCAGAACGGTGGCAACCGGACCACGGCCGACGTCAAGCTGCGCCTCGATCACTGCGCCTTCGGCTGCCCGCTTGGGGTTGGCCTTGAGCTCAAGGATTTCCGCCTGCAGCGCGATGGCCTCCAGCAGGTTGTCCAGCCCCTGGCCGGTGATGGCCGAAACTTCGACATCCTGCACCTCGCCGGACATCTTTTCGACCACGACCTCGTATTGCAGCAGCTCGGTGCGCACCTTGTCAGGGTTGGCTTCGGGCTTGTCGACCTTGTTGATCGCCACGATCATCGGCACTCCGGCCGCCTTGGCGTGGTTGATCGCCTCGATCGTCTGCGGCATGACCGAGTCGTCGGCAGCCACGACCAGAACCACGATATCCGTCACCTGAGCCCCGCGCGAACGCATCGAGGTAAAGGCGGCGTGGCCCGGCGTATCGAGGAAGGTCAGCACCGCACCACTGTCGGTCTTCACCTGATAGGCGCCGATATGCTGGGTAATCCCGCCGGCCTCGCCCGTGGTCACGCTGGTGTTGCGAATCGCATCCAGCAACGAGGTCTTGCCGTGGTCGACGTGGCCCATGATGGTAATGACCGGCGGCCGCGGCTGCAGATCCTCGGGCTTGTCCGCTTCGTGCTGGATCACGTCTTCGACGTCGGCATCCGAAACACGGACGACCTTATGGCCGAATTCCTCGATGATCAGCTCGGCGGTATCCGCGTCGATGGACTGGTTTTGCGTGACCATCATGCCCATGTTCATCAGGGCCTTGACCACGTCGGCAACGCGTTCAGCCATCCGGTTCGCCAGTTCGCTGACGACGATCGTCTCGGGCAGTTGAACCTCGCGGATGATCTTTTCACGCTCTTGCGTGCCCATGGCCTTCTGCCGCGCCCGCTCTTGCTTGCGCTTCATCGCGGCCATCGACCGTTGCCGCCCACCTTCGCCACCCGTCAGGGCCTGGTTCAGGGTCAGCTTGCCCGAGCGGCGACCTTCGTCGCGGGTCTTGCTGCGCGGGGTGCGCGCCTGCTGTTCACGCTCGCGTTCGGACTTGCGCTGCACCGGTTGCTGCGCGGAGGCCGGGGCCTGCTTGGCCGCGCCCCCACGCGCGCCGTCCGCCTTGCGTTCGGCCGGCTGCTCGGCGGCAGCCGCTGCAGCGGCCGCGGCACGCTTCGCGGCGGCCTCTTCCTCAGCACGCCGGCGTTCTTCCTCTTCGGCCTTGGCGCGGGCGCGCTCTTCAGCCTCGCGCTGTTCGCGCTCTTTCTGTTCCTTCTCGGCCCGCAGGCGCTCGCGCTCTTCGGCACGGCGGCGTTCCTCGGCCTCGCGCTCGCGGGCTTCCTCGACCTCACGGGCCTTGGCGGCCTGCAGGGCCTTCAGACGGCGCTCCATCTCCGCATCGGAGATGCCGGCAGGACGGCGCGACGGATCGCCCGTCCGGGCAGACCCACCGCCGGACGACTTGCCCGCACCCTGCTTGGGCACGACCACACGCTTGCGCTTGGTCTCCACCACAACGTTCTTGGTCCGCCCGTGGCTGAAGCTCTGTTTCACGTTCCCCGAATGGGAACCCCCACGCAGACCCAGGGTCTTTTTGCCGTCACTATCGCTCATAAAGCTACTTATCCTTCCCGGCGGCCCCTGCCGCCGTCCGTTTCGCGCAACCCGCGCAAGCGTTGCGCTTCCTCTACAACACGTTTGTCGAGTCCACCAGAGGCGAGCGCCGCATGTATCACAGTTTCACGACCAAAGGCCATGCCTAGTTCGTCTGCGGTAAGCCAACCGATATAATGGCCACGGTGGGGGGTGGACAGTTTCGACTTCCCCCGCCCGGAGCCGTCAGACGCCTGGATCAACGTCTGAGCTTCTTCCTTGTCGAGCCAGGTCTTGACCTTCTCATAGCCAGCGACCGCATCCCCCGACTTGCGCGCCATACTGATCAGATCGACCACCCGCCGCGCCAACAATTGCTCGACCTGCCCGGGCAAATCCTCGGGCAGGTCGACTTTCTGCTTCAGACCGCGCGCGAAAAGGTTCTTCGCCACCGCCTGTTCCAGCGCCGCGCGGGTCGAGGCCACATAGACCCCCCGACCCGGCAACTTTCCAGCAAGGTCCGGCACCACCTGGCCACCGGGACCTGCCACGAAACGGATCAGCCCATATTTCGGCTGTACCTCGCCCGTGGCGATGCATTTCCGTTCAGGACCGTCTTCGCGGTCTTTCAAGACGCCACCGCGACCCATGTCAATCCCCACGGGACCGGAGCTCAGGCTCCGGCCTCCTCGTTGCCAGCCACTGAGGCCGGTCCGCCTTCGGCATCTTCCGAGACCTCTTCTTCGGTCTCAAGTTCGGCCGGGTCGACCCACCCAAGCTGAATGCGCGCCGACATGACCATGTTCTGCGCTTCTTCCAGCGACATGTCGAAGGGCTCCAGAATACCTTCGTCCTTGATCCGTTCGCCGTTCGAAGTGGTCCAGCCACCGGCCAGCTCCCAGTCGGCGCAGGTGGCGAAGTCTTCCAGCGTCTTGATGCCGTCCTTGGCCAACGCCTCCACCATCTGGGGTGTCAGCCCCTCGAAATCAATGAGGCTGTCCTCGGCCCCCAGGCTGCGCGCGTTTTCAAGCGCGGCTTTTGCCTGCGCTTCCAGATAATCACGGGCCCGCGCCTGCAGCTCTTCCGCAGTATCCTCGTCCACGCCGTCGATCACCAGCAGTTCGTCGAGATCGACATAGGCGACCTCCTCAAGGCTGGTGAAGCCTTCCGAAACCAGAAGCTGTGCGAAGAATTCGTCCAGATCGAGCGTGTCGATGAACAGCTTGGTGCGTGCCTCGAATTCCTTCTGGCGGCGGGCGCTTTCTTCTTCCTCGGTCATGATGTCGATGTCCAGACCGGTCAACTGGCTGGCCAGACGCACGTTCTGACCGCGACGACCGATTGCCAGCGAAAGCTGTTCCTCGGGCACCACGACCTCGATCTTACCGGCTTCCTCGTCCAGCACAACTTTCGACACTTCGGCCGGCTGCAGCGCGTTGACCAGGAAGGTCGGCATATCGTCCGACCACGGAATGATGTCGATCTTTTCGCCTTGCAGTTCGTTCACCACGGCCTGCACGCGGCTGCCGCGCATCCCGACACAGGCACCGACCGGGTCGATCGAGTTGTCATAGGACACCACGGCGATCTTGGCGCGCGATCCCGGATCACGGGCCACCGCCTTGATCTCGATGATACCGTCATAGATTTCCGGCACTTCCATCTTAAACAGCTCGGCCATGAATTCCGGCGCGGTGCGGCTGAGGAAGATCTGCGGGCCACGCGGTTCGCGACGCACATCCTTGATGTAGCAACGGATGCGGTCGTTCGGGCGATAGCTTTCGCGGCCGATCTTCTCGTTGCGGCGCAGGATCGCCTCGCCGGCACCCACGTCGACGATGACGTTGCCGTATTCCTCACGCTTGACGACACCGTTGATGATGCTGCCCTTGCGGTCCTTGAATTCCTCGTATTGGCGATCACGCTCGGCCTCGCGCACCTTCTGCAGGATCACCTGCTTGGCGCTTTGAGCAGCGATCCGGCCCATTTCAACCGGGGGAACCTCTTCGACGAATTGATCGCCCACCTGCGGATCGGCCATATATTGCTTGGCCTGCTTGACGGTCATTTCCGCCTGGTAATTCTCCAGGTCGTCATCCTCGACAACGGTCCGGACCCGAGTGAACGTGGCCTTGCCGGTCTTGCGGTCGATACTGACACGGATGTCCATCTCCGAGCCGTACCGGCTCTTGGCCGCACGCGCGAGCGACTCCTCCATCGCCTCAATCACCAGCGACGGGTCGATCATCTTTTCGCGGGCAACCGCCTCGGCGGTTTGCAGCAGCTCAAGCTGGTTTGCGGAAGTGATTGCCATCACATGTCCTCCTGCGCGGACCCTTCGGTCTCGATTTCGTCAAACTTGTCTTCGTCAAGCTGCCCCGCAGCCTTGCGCTGGCGCAGCATTTCCTTGATCAGCTCATCGGTCAGCACCAGCTTGGCGTCGCTCAGCCAGTCGAAGTCGAGCCCGATGGTGACCTCCTCGCCATCCTGTTCGAGGTTGATCAGCACCTCGTTGCCCTCGATCCCGGCCAGCACCCCCTTGAACCGGCGACGCCCGTCAATCAGCTCAGAGGTCTCAAGCTTGGCCTCATAGCCTTCGAACATGTCGAAATCCTTCAGCCGGGTCAGCGGCCGGTCGATGCCGGGGCTGGAAACCTCCAGCGTATAGGCATCAATAAGCGGGTCCTCGACATCGAGAACCGCGCTCACGGCGTTCGAGATGGCGGCGCAATCGTCCACCTCGATCCCACCCTCGGGGCGGTCGGCCATGATCTGCAGAACGGTGCTCTTGCCGGACATCAGCCGGATCCGCACCAGCTCGAACCCCAGATCCTCGATCACCGGGGTGATGATCTCGGCCAGGCGACGGTCGATGGCGGCCTTTGCTATCAGATCGTTGGTCATATCATCCAAACACAAAAAAACGGGCGCGCGGCCCGTCAGAATTATCCGGTGGTGCCCCGAGCCCAGAGAGCCCGACGCGCCGCTGTTGAGGGGCATATACGCCCATAGAGGCGAATCTTCAAGCCCCAAGTCCAGACGCAGGCAGCGGGTGGCTTAAGCGAGCCACCAGCGTTCGGCGATGCGGCCATCGTCCAGCGGCGCGCGCATGCCGATCTTGCGGGGAATACCGACCCCCCGGCGGGCCGCCAGCGCCATATCCTGGGCCGAGGGATGATAGAGGAAATCACCGCGCTCAAGCAACCCGTCGGGCGCCGGCAGCGCCGCGACATCGACAAAACCGTCGCGCAGGGCCTCGGCGCGCACGGCGGCATCCGGGATCACGATGATTTCAACGCTGTCGGCCCAGCCGGCCTGCCCTTGCTTGTAATGACCGTCCACCCGGGTGGCCCGGAAATGCCGCCCCTCCTGCGCCCGCTCGACGCGATAGGCGCCGGTGCCGACTGCCTCGGCCAGGGGCAGATCCAGCGCACCGGCCCGGGCCACGATCCGCTCTGCCGCGGCCAAGCGATAAGGCAGATCGGGATCGCCCTTGACCAGCTCGACCACCAGGGTCCGGGGCCGCTCCGCCTCGATCCGGGTGACGCCCGGCACCTCCCAGGCGCGGAAGGAGGCAACGGCATCCTCGATACCCAGCGCACGGCCGTCGTGAAACGCAACGCCTTCGCGCAGTTCGAACCGCCAACGACGGGCATCGGAACTACCGGTCCAGCTTGCAGCCAGTTCAGGGCGCAGGGCACCGTCGGGGCCGATTTCGGTCAAGCCGTCGAACATGGCCCCGCGCGCCACCCGATCCAGCGACCCGTCGCGCGGCACCGCCAGGCGCAGATGCCCCCCGGGGCGCGGCGCCGCGGCCAGAGACACGCCGGAGGCCGCCAGCAACGCGGCAGCGGCACCCGAGGTGAAAAGCGCGCGGCGGTCGATCCGGGTCATCGCAGATCCTCGGCGATGCGGTCCATCGCGCGCACCAGCTCGGCACTGATCCCGGGTTCGGACAGCGCATGGCCGGCGTGGCGCACCATGGTCAGATCGCACGCCGGCCAAAGCTCGCTCACCCGCCAGGCGGCGGTGGGCGGACAGATCATGTCATAGCGGCCCTGGACGATCACACCCGGGATATGGGAAATCCGCCCCATGTTGGCCAGGATCTGGCCGTCGAATTCAAGGAACCCGCCGTTGACGAAATAGTGATTCTCAAGCCGAGCAAAGGCGCGGGCGTAATCCCCCGGCGTCTCGCCGGGATGGCCGTGCGAATGGATCGAGGCCAGCGCGTTTTCCCAAGACGCCCAAGCGCGGGCATAGGTGATCTCTTCCGAGATATTTCCGGAAAACAACCGCTTGTGATAAGCCGCGATCATATCGCCACGCTCTTCGTCCGGGATCAGCGCGACGAAACGCGCCCAGACCTCGGGCCAGAACTTGCCGGCACCACCGCCATAGAACCAATCCAGCTCTGCCTGGGTCATCAAGAAGACGCCGCGCAGGATCAGATGAGTAACCCGGCCGGGGTGGGTCTGGGCGTAGATCAACGACAGGGTGGCGCCCCAACTTCCACCGAAGACGGCCCAGGCCTCGATCCCCAGCAGGGTCCGGATGCGTTCGATATCGGCGACCAGATGCCAGGTGGTGTTGTCCTTGACCGAGGCATGTGGCCGCGACCGGCCGCAACCGCGCTGGTCGAACATGATCACCCGATACATCTTCGGATCGAAATAGCGCCGCATCGCCGGGCTGCAGCCGCCGCCGGGGCCGCCGTGCAGCACCACCACTGGGATGCCATCTGGATTGCCGCTCTGCTCCATATAGACCGTATGGCCCTGGCCCACGTCGAGCATGCGCTGATCGAACGCATCGACCGGCGGGTAGAGATACTGCACTGCGCGCTTTTGATCCGGGAATTTGTCCATTACTGACCTATATACCTTCAACGGATAAAAGAGCGAACGGTGAACGGAATGCAAGCGTCTGAATCCACGGTCGACCCTTCGGAAATCGCCAAATTCGAGGCGATGGCGGCGGAATGGTGGGATCCGTCCGGCAAATTCAAGCCGCTGCACATGCTGAATCCCTGCCGGCTGGACTATATCACCGGCCAGATCGCCGGCCAATTCGACCGCGACCTGACTGTCCCCGCCCCCTTTGCCGGCTTGCGCCTTCTGGATATCGGCTGCGGCGGCGGGCTGCTGTCGGAACCGATGGCGCGCCTAGGGGCCGAGGTGATCGGTGCCGACGCCGCCGAGAAGAACCTGCCAGTGGCCCGAATTCACGCCGAACAATCAGGGCTTGAGATCGACTATCGCCACACCACGGCCGAGGCGCTGGCGGCCGCCGGCGAACAATTCGACGTGGTGCTGAACATGGAGGTGGTCGAACATGTGGCCGATCCGCTGTCCTATCTCACCGCCTGCCGCGACCTGCTGAAGCCGGGCGGGCTGCACATCTGTTCGACCATCAACCGCAATCCGAAATCCTATGCAATGACCATCATCGGCGCCGAAGTGATCATGCGCTGGCTGCCCAGGGGCACGCATGAATGGTCAAAATTCATCACGCCGGACGAGCTGATTGCGCTCTTGCAGCAATCCGGGGTGGAGCCGGTCGACCGCAAGGGCTTCGTGTTCAATCCACTGAGCTGGAGCTGGTCGATCTCGGCCCGCGACCTCAGCGTGAACTATGTGACCGCTAGTGTGAAACGCGGGTAAGGCATTGTTTTCAGGGCAACTGGGCGCGAAGGGCCGCGCCCGGCCCTGGGTGGGTGCGCTCGCCGATCTGAGCGGAGCGAAACAGCCCCATCTTGCTTTTCATCGGTTCGGCGCAAGACGCTGAGATGGCGCCCTCCCAGGGGGCGGGCAAACCCTTGATCCAAGAGACGCCCCTAGCCTTCCTTCTCCAACCGCCCGCGCAGATCGCGTAGCACCGGCAACGCCGATCGCACCTTGTCGACGCCCAATTCCCCCACCATCTGGCTGATCATCGGCGCAATCGCGGAAATCGCCTGATCCCGGGCCCGCCGGCCGGCCGGGCTGATTGCCACCATTTTGCGCCGGGCATCATCCCAGTCCGGACGGATATGGACGTAACCCGCCCATTCCAGCTTGCTCAGGGTATTGGTGATCGCCCCGCGCGTCACATGGAAGGTATCCGCCAACTGTGCCGGAGTGCGTTCGTCCTGCACGAAAGCCAGATGATTGAGGACGGAGAAATGCGAAATCTCCATCCCCTTCGGCAACACCCGGCCAAGGCGGTTGCGCAGCAGCTGATCAGCGATCAGCAGCTCACTGAACAGGGCCACGGCCAGGGGCGTGTTGGGATCTTCACTCATGCGCGCTCGCTGGGCAACAGGGCCGAATCACGGCCCGTCGAAGGCCCGGATATGGGACAGGGACGGCACCTTGCGGCGTGCTTCCTCGACCTGATCCAGCTCGATGTCGAAGACATGCAGCCCCACCTCGGTCCCGCCATCGACCAGCACCTCGCCCCAGGGGGAAATCGCCATGCTGTGCCCATAGGTGGCACGCGGCTTGCCCGCGGTCGCCGGATGCATCCCGGTCTGGCCCGGGGCGAGCACGAAACAACCGGTCTCGATCGCCCTGGCCCGCAACAGCGCTTCCCAATGCGCGGCACCGGTGACCGGGGAAAAGGCCGCCGGAATCGTCAGCACCCTGGCCCCAGCCAGCGCCAGTTTCTGATAGAGATGCGGAAAGCGGATGTCATAGCAGATCGTCATCCCCACCGGCGCGAAATCGGTCTGCGCCAGCACGGCGCGATCACCGGGCCGATAGGCGGCTGATTCGCGATAGGTCTCCTCAGGCGTAACCTGCACGTCGAACATGTGGATCTTGTCATAACGCGCCCGGATGCCGCCATCGGGCCCGATCAGGAACGACCGGTTGGCGAACCGCCCGTCGGCATCCCCGGTCTTGAGCCCGAGCGATCCGATCAGCAGCCAGATGCCCAGCTCCTCCGCCTGCTGACGCAGGGCAGGCAGGGTTTCATCCTCTTCCTCGGTCCGCAGCATGCTACGCTGATGATCCCGGTTCGGCGAAAAGCAATTCGTTACCTCAGG
Source organism: Pseudodonghicola xiamenensis DSM 18339 (assembly GCF_000429365.1). Classification (GTDB taxonomy): domain Bacteria; phylum Pseudomonadota; class Alphaproteobacteria; order Rhodobacterales; family Rhodobacteraceae; genus Pseudodonghicola; species Pseudodonghicola xiamenensis. Next base: position 27,320 of record NZ_AUBS01000003.1, read on the forward strand.
CGTCAGGGCGAATTTCACCCCCTCCGCCGCGGCCTCGGCCAGCATCCACTGAACCTGGCGCAGATTGTCCGCCGGATCATCCCCGGAACAGAGCTGCAGCAGCGCCGTCTTCATTGGTCCGCCAACAGCGGGTCGAGTTTGCCGTCCTGCTCCAGTTCATAAAGATCATCGCAGCCGCCCACATGGGTATCGCCGATAAAGATTTGCGGCACAGTCCGGCGCCCGTTGGCCCGCTGGATCATCTCCGGCTTGCGATCGGGATGGGCGAAGATGTCAACTTCGGAATATTCGACGCCCTTCTGGTTCAGCAGCCGCTTGGCCGCGTGACAATAGCCGCAGATCGGCGAGGTATAGATTTCGACGGGTTTCATATGCGTGCCCTCTGGATGCCCTCCCTTTCTCGGGGATTTAGTCATCCAATGCAACGCGTGCCAGTGTCACCACATCGACAACGGCGGCACCGGCCTCGCGACAGGCTATCGCACAGGCCGAAAGCGTCGCACCCGAGGTCATCACGTCATCGACCAGCAGCACCGCCCGCCCGGCGATCCGCCGGGCGCGGCCCGGATGCACCCGAATGGCGCTGGCCAATGCGGCAAAACGTTCCTCCGCCGACGCCTCCTCGAGCTTTCTGGTACGGCGATGCCGATGCAGCAGATCGGGGCAATGCTCCAATCCCGTCTGCGCCGCCAGACCCCGCGCCAACAGTGCCGCCTGATTATACCGCCGCCGCAACAGCCGGGTCCAATGCAGTGGCACCGGGACGATCAACGCCCCCTCGCGCAGGATTGGCCGGACAGCCCGGGCCATCCAGCGGGCGGCTGGACCTACAACATCTTGGCGATCTCCATGTTTCAAACCCAATATAAGAGATCGCGACTGATCAGAGTATAACAGCGCCGCCCGACCGTTCTGCCAGGGGCGAGGGTGATCCAGACAATGGTCGCAGTCGATCCGATGCCCGTCAGGCGCCCCCATCAACGGGATGCCGCAGCTTTCGCAGACCGTGCCGCCGATAAACGGCGTGTCACGCCAACAGGCACTGCACAGGCCGAAATCGCTGTCGACCAGGGTGCCGCAGCCCAGACAGCGCGGCGGATAAATCAACGAAACTGCCGTTTGAAACACCGGGCGCAAAGGCTTAATTACCGCACATGACAGCCGCATCCGCTCCCCCCCTGTTCGATCGCGCCGCCCTGACGGCCCGCCGGGCCCGCGCCAATGACGACAGCCTGTTCCTGCACCGTGCCGCGGTGGAGGAGGTTCAGGATCGCCTTTCTATGGTTAAGAGAGTCTTTACCGCTCCGGTTATCGTCACGCCCTTCGCTGAAATCTGGCGCGAGGCCTTCCCCCAAGCGCGGATTATCAGCGATGACGACACGTTGGATCTGGAGCCCGGCCAGCACGATCTGGCGATTCATGCCATGTGCCTGCATGTCGCCAACGATCCGGTCGGACAGATCATCCAATGCCGCAGGGCATTGAAACCCGACGGGTTCCTGCTGGTGCTGATGCTGGGCGGCGAAACACTGAGCGAGCTGCGCGCCGTTCTGGGCCAGGCCGAAAGCGAAGTGACCGGCGGCCTGTCGCCCCGGGTTGCCCCGATGGGCGAAATCCGGGATCTGGGCGCGCTTCTGCAACGCGCTGGCCTGGCGTTGCCGGTGGCCGACAGCCTGACGCTGACCGCGGAATATCGCGACCTTGCGCACCTGATGCATGATCTGCGCGGCATGGCGGAAACCAATGTCATGACGGCCCGCCTGCATCACCCGACCCGGCGCGCTGTTTTCGACCGTGCCAACCAGCTTTATGCAGACCATTTCACCGCCGGCTCGGGCCGGTTGCGTGCCAGCTTTGAAATGGTCTGCCTCACCGGCTGGGCACCGGACGAAAGCCAACCAAAGCCGCTGCGCCCGGGATCGGCAAAGGCCCGGCTGGCCGATGCGCTGCAGGCGATGGAATTCAAGCTGCCGGATTGACCCGACCGGCCCCACACCTATTTGCCAGACAGTCCCATAGCGAGCAGGAAGACCGAGCCATGACCGACACCGCCCGCCCCGCCCATGCCCCCGCCGATCACCCCGCGTTTCCCAGCCGCAAGGTCGGGGTGCTTCTGGCCAATCTCGGCACACCGGATCATTATTCCTATGGGCCGATGCGGCGTTATCTGAGCGAATTCCTGTCCGACAAGCGGGTCATCGACTATCCGGCCTGGAAATGGCAGCCGCTGCTGCAACTGATCATCCTGACCAAACGACCGTTCTCCAGCGGTGCCGCCTATAAGTCGATCTGGAACGAAGAGCTGAACGAAAGCCCGTTGATGACCATCACGAGGGCACAGACGACCAAGATCTCCGCTGCGCTGTCAGAGCGTTATGGTGATCGGGTGATGGTTGATTTCTGCATGCGCTACGGCAACCCCTCGACCCCGTCGAAGGTGCGCGAGATGGTCAAGGCCGGCTGCGACCGCATCCTGTTCTTTCCGCTCTATCCGCAATATGCGGGCGCCACCACCGCAACGGCGAACGACCAGTTCTTTCGCGCCTTGATGCAGGAAGCCTGGCAACCTGCCAGCCGCACGGTGCCCGCCTATTTCGACCATCCCGCCTATATCGACACCCTGGCGCAATCGGTCGAACGCGCCTATTCCAAGGCCGAAGTGCGGCCCGACGTTCTGGTTTGTTCCTATCACGGTATGCCGGAACGCTATCTCAGGGAACTGGGCGACCCCTATCATTGCCAGTGCCAGAAAACGACTCGGCTGTTGAAAGAACGGCTGGGCTGGGGCGATGGCGATCTGGTCACCACCTTCCAGTCGAAATTCGGACCCGAGGAATGGCTGAAACCCTATACCGTCGAACATGTGGCCGAACTGGCCCGGCAGGGGAAGAAACGCATCGCGGTGATCGCGCCGGCGTTTTCGGCCGACTGCATCGAGACGCTGGAAGAGATCAACGAAGAGATCAAGCACAGCTTTACCGGCGCCGGCGGTGAAAGCTTTACCTATATCCCCTGCCTTAACGACGACGCGGCCCATGTCGCCGCGCTGAGCACGGTGATCGGCGAGAATCTGGCCGGCTGGCTGGACTAAGACGCCGGTTGCCACCCCTCATCGGGCCCGTACGGGCCCTCTTCGTCCCGGCTGAAGACAACAAAAAAGGCGATGGGAAACCCACCGCCTTTTCTGAATCCTGTTGTACAGCGATTAGCTGCTTGCAACAGCGGCGCCAACCAGCACCAGCAGGAGCAGGGGCACCAGGATGCCGCTGGACGAGCTAGTGGTTTGTTCGACGACCACGGGAGCTTCCACGATGGGCTCGGCCAGGTTGCCGGCCGAAGCAGTCGAAGCAGCAGCAGCCAGAGCGGCGGCGAGAACGAGTTTCTTCATGTTGACCTCCAGAGTTCGCGCGGGCGGTTTCCCGGAACCACGCACCAAAGACTTACCTCGTGCGTTTTTCTAAGCAGCTATCCGGCTGAATTGCAAACGCTTGTTAGAGAAAACGCCCCTCTCGGCAGCGTGATGTCGTCAAATTAGCAACACCTGCGTTCCGACCTTGGCCCGGGCGAACAGCGCGGCGATATGCGCGTTATAAAGCCCGATACAACCATTCGACGACCGCCGCCCGATCTTGCGCGTATCATGGGTGCCGTGGATGCGATAATACTTCCACCCGAGATAAAGCGCATGCGTCCCCAGCGGATTGTCCGGCCCCGGAGGGATATAATCCGGCCACTCGGGATTGCGCTTTTTCATCGAAGGGGTCGGCGCCCAGCCCGGCCCTTCGACCTTGCGCACCACATTGGTCCGCCCCCGTCGTGTCATCTCTTCGGACAGGGGCACGCTGGACGGAAACAGCAGATAGGTCTGATGATCCTGCGACCAGAAATGCAAGGCGCGAGACTGGGTGTCGACCAGAATGGCACCATTGTTCAGATTGCTGAAATAAGGCTGCCAATGCTTGGCACGGAAGCTGGAAATATTGTGGCGCACCGGCGGTTCAGGTTCGGGCGGCGGGCGCAGCGGATCATAGTCCTGCCCCATATCCACCACCTGCACCGGCTGGGTGGCCAATGCGGGCGTTCCGATCAAGGCGGCCGCTCCGGCAAGAAACCCGCGACGAGAAGAGGATTTCGACATAACGGTATACCCTTTGTACAAATGTCCCCGACATCCGGCATGATATGACCAGAAAGCCGCAGTCGCAAATCAAACCGCGTGCGGCCGCCCCTCCTCACGATCAGGAGATTTGCCTGCGCTGCACAGGCGCGCTAATTGCAGGGGATCAAGTTTCACAAACCGGGTAGGATTATCGTGCGCCTTCTTTCGCTTCTGCTTGTCAGCCTTCTGGCATTGGCCGCCTGTGATACGAGCAGCGGCATTCAGAGCACCGGCAGCAGTGCCAGTGGCTTGTCCACGAAAGTCTATCATATCCGCAACCGCGACGTATCGAAGATCCAGTACCGGATGCTGGATTCGGTCAACTCCCTGCGTCAGGCCGCCGGGCTGCAGCCGGTCACGCTGAATGCGCAGCTCACCGCCGCCGCCGCGACGCATTCGCGCGATATGTCGGTCCAAAACCGCCCCTGGCATTTCGGCTCTGACGGATCGTCGCCGCTCGACCGGGTCCGGCGTGCCGGCTACTACGGCGAGATGCTGGGAGAAAACATATCGGAGACCTACGAGACCGAGCTGGAAACCCTGGCCGCCTGGATGGACGAGCCCGGGACCCGTGCCGTTCTGCTGGACAAGAACGCCCGAGATCTGGGCTTTGCCTGGTATCAGGAACCTGCCGGCAAGATCTGGTGGACGCTGCTGATGGGCAGCGGGCGGGCGCCGGTTCTGTAACCCGCCACCCGCGCCCCGGGACATTTCCGTCCGGTCAGACCATTCTCCCCTGCGGGTCAGGCCCGCAGGGTGATCGCGGTGCCATCACGCACCATTGCATAGATCTCTTCGATCTCTTCATTCTTCACCGCGATGCAGCCGGCGGTCCAGTCCTGCTTTTTCGGCTGATAGGTCAGCGGTTGACCGTGGATGAAGATATCGCCGCCCGGGCTTTTGCCCATCGCCGCGGCCCGCGCCCGATCCTGAGTATTCGGATAGGAAATTCCCACCGACAGATAGAATTCGCTGCGCGGGTTGCGGCGGTCGATCCGGTAGGTGCCTTCCGGCGTCCGGCCATCGCCTTCGAACATCTTGTGCCCCACCGGAGCGAATCCCAGCCCGACCTGATAATCGCGCAGGACCTCTTCTCCATGCAGAAGATAAAGCTTGCGGGCGCCCTTGTTGACCACAATCGAAGTCACATCGGGCCCATTATACTGCTGGAACTTGCTGCGCGAGGCACAGCCTGCCAACGCCACAGTTGCAAGGGCCCCGACGGTGAAAAGACGACGTTTCATTGGTGAAATCTCTGCCTGTATGTACGGATTCGGTCGTTCCGAACCCGGCTGCTCAGCCCGGAAAATACCGCTGTGGCACCAAGTTTGAAATCAATTTTTGTCGGGGCCGGCGCTGGAAGCCTGCAACCGCTGCTCGATCGCCTCAAGCCGCGACAACACTTCATCGCGATAGGCATCGGTGCGCAGATTATCCTCTTCCTGATGGGCATCCTGCATCGAATTCACGATCAACCCCACCAGAAGGTTCACCACCGCAAAGGTGGTCACCACGATGAAGGGCACGAAGAAAATCCAGGCCTGCGGATGTACATCCATCACCGGACGAACAATGCCCATTGACCAGCTTTCCAGCGTCATCACCTGGAACAGCGTGTAGGCGCTGCGGCCCAGCGTGCCGAACCAATCGGGAAAGCTGGCGGCAAAGAGCTGAGTCGAAATCACCGCACCGATATAGAAGATGATCCCCATCAGCAGGAACACGCTGCCCATGCCCGGCAGGGCGGTGATGAACCCTTCGACCACCCGGCGCAGGCGCGGCGCGACCGAGATCACCCGCAGCACCCGCAAAATCCTGAGCGCCCGCAGCACCGACAGCCCCTGCGCCCCGGGCACCAGCGAAATCCCCACGATGGTGAAATCAAAGAGGTTCCAACCCTGGGTGAAGAATCGCCAGCCCCGCGCAGTGATCTTCAACGCGATTTCCACCACGAAGATCGTCAGGCAGATCCAATCGAGCAGCACGATCAGATCGCCGGCCTGCGCCATGATCTGATCCGAGGTTTCCATCCCTAACAGCACCGCATTGACCAGAATCACCCCTGTGATGAAACGGCCAAAGGCCGGATGGTCGAGAAACCCTTTCAGGCGGGGGGCGGTGATCATGCCAAAACGCTCCTTGAAATCAGTCTGTTGCTGTTGGTCGGCTCACATATCGGTGCGGGTGAAGCTGCCGACAAGCTCCACATGGGTTGACCAGCGGAACTGATCCACCACCTGTACCCAGCTCAGGCGATATCCCGCCGCGATCAGCCGCGCGGCATCCCGCGCAAAGGTGACCGGATTGCACGAAACATAGGCAATCACCGGCGGCTTGGCCTCGGCCAGCTCCTCAACCTGCGCCTCGGCGCCTGCGCGCGGCGGGTCGAGCACGACGGCATCGAATCGTTTCAGCTCGTCCGGCATCAACGGCCGGCGAAACAGATCGCGTGCCTCGGTCGTCACCCGCTTCAGCCCCTGCGCCTTGCGCCATCCGGCCTCCAACGCCGCGGTCATCGCCCGGTCGCCCTCGACCGCGTGCACCTCGGCCCGCTCGGCCAACGGCAGGGAAAAGGTGCCGCAACCGGCGAACAGATCGACCACCCGGCGGGCATTGCCGACGATCTCTTGCGTCGCCGCCCACAGCGCCGCCTCGCCTTCCTCCGTCGCCTGCAGGAAGGCGCCCGGCGGCGGCACCACTTGCGCGGCACCAAAACGCTGCGCCGGCGGTACGCGCAGGGCGATCACTTCCCCCTCCCAGGTCAACCGGGCCAGCCGATGCGCTTCGGTCAATTGCGCCAGCACCATCTGCAGTGGTCCGTCGAGCGGTTTGCCCCCGGTCACCGCGACATCGAGCCCGACCACAGACAGCGTAACCGTCACCGCCAGCGTGCCCTTGCGGCTGGCGGCTTCGGTCAGGAACGCCTCGATCACCGGCAGGGCGGCCATCAGTTCGGGACGCAGCAACTGGCAATCGGGAATCTCGACGATGGTATCCGAGGCGCGGCCATGAAAACCCACCAGCGTGCCCTTCTTGGTCCGCCGCGCGGCGAAGGTGGCGCGCCGGCGCGACTGGCGCGGCGAGGTTTCGATGGGCCGGAAATCGGTGCCGACCCCCTGCGCGCCCAGCGCCTTGCGCACCACATCGACCTTCCAGCCGGCGACGAAATCGTCGCTCGCATGCTGAAGCGTGCAGCCGCCGCAGAATTTCGCGTGCCGGCAGGGTGGTTTCACCCGCGTCTCCGCTGGCGTCACGATCTTCGGCGCGGTCATCACCCCGCCCGAGATCTCGCCTTCCACCACCTCACCGGGGAGGGTTCCGGGCACGAAAACGGGGCCCGGCGCGATGCCGTCCCCCTGATGCCCCAGCCGTTCAATCGTGACCTGTTCCATGTCGCGCCTTCTGCCCCGATTTGCGCCCGGCGTCGAGAGTTGACAGGAACCGGCGCACCGCGCGCGGGCCGGTCAGGTGATGCACTGCAACCCCCGGCCCCACCTGGCCGATCAGCGCCCGGTTCTTCACCGCTGCCGTCTGCCGCGTGTCCCAGATCCAACGCCAGAACTCTGCATCAAACCGTTCCGGGCAATCGGCGGGCAGGTCCGGACGGGTCCGGCCATAATGGCGCAGGGTTCGCCGCAACACTCGCCAGGCGCGCAGCCAAAGCGGCAGGTCGAGCACGATCAGCGTATCGGCGCGGGACAGCCGGTGATCATAGGTCTCCGACAGGCCACCTTCGAAAATCCATTCCGGCCCGCGTTCGACCGCCAGCGCCATCTCGACCCGCTCAGCGCGCGGGCGTTCGACCCAGCCGGACTGCCAATGGATGTGATCCACATGGGTAACGGGCAGGCCGCTCCGCGCCCCCAAGGCGCGGGCGAGCGTGGACTTGCCCGACCCGGGCTGGCCCACGATCATCACCCGTTTCATTCCGCCGCCTCGGCCCCCAGGAACCCGCCCGACTGCCGCGCCCAGAACCCGGCATAGAGCCCGTTTTGCGCCAAAAGCTCCTCATGCGTGCCTTCCTCGGCGATCCGGCCCTGATCCAGCACGATGATCCGGTCCATTTCCGACAGGGTCGACAGCCGGTGTGCGATGGCAAGCACGGTCTTGCCCTGCATCACCCGGTCGAGCGCCACCTGAATCGCTGCCTCCACTTCGGAGTCGAGCGCCGAGGTCGCTTCGTCCAGCACCAGAATCGGCGCGTCCTTGAGGATGGCGCGGGCCAGCGCGATCCGCTGCCGCTGCCCGCCGGACAGCTTCACGCCACGTTCGCCCAGATGCGCCTTATACCCCTCGCGGCCCATGTGATCGCGCAGCTTGAGGATGAAATCATGCGCCTCTGCCTGTTCGGCGGCGCGGCTCACCTCTTCATCCGTGGCATCGGGCCGGCCATAGCGGATGTTATCCATCGCGGACCGGTTGAACATCGCGGTTTCCTGCGTGACCATGCCGATCTGGCGACGCAGGCTTTCCTGCGTTACGCTTTCGATCGGCTGGCCGTCGATCCGGATCTGCCCCTGTTCTGGTTGATAGAGCCTGAGAAGCAGAGACACCAAGGTCGATTTCCCAGCGCCGGAGGCGCCGACAATCCCCACCTTTTCACCGCCGCCAATGGTCAGTGCGATATCCGACACCCCGCCGGATTTCCGACCATAGGCAAAGCCCACGTGATCATAAACGATCTCCCCTGCCGGCACATTCAACTCGGTCGCGTCGGGCGCATCGGCCAGCCGGGTGCGCGGGGTCAGGGTGCGCATGCCGTCCTCGATCTCGCCCACGTCGGAATAGACCCCCATCAGCGCGAAACTGACCCAGCCGGTCATCTGCGACAGCCGGATCGCCACCGCCCCGGCGGCGACGATATTACCCTCGGTCGCCAGGCCCTGCCGCCACATCAGCAGGGTCACGCCGATCAGCAGCACCGGCAGCAGCCCGGCCAGGCACATCAGGCAGAAGCGGAACAGCGCCGCCAGACGACCGAACCCGAGCGCCCGGTCGCGGAACCCTTCGAGCGCGCCCAGCGCGGCGCGATCTTCATGATCGGCATGGGCGAACAGCTTGACCGTCTTGATGTTGGTGATGGTGTCGACGATCTGGCCCGAGACCACCGCCCGCGCCCCGGCACGGCCCGCCGCACGGCTGCGCACCCGCGGCAAGAACCAGCGAATGGTCAGGATATAGGCCGCGAACCACAGCAGGAAAACAACCGTGACATGCCAACTGATCGCCGTCATCAGCACCAGCGACCCAACCACCGAGGCCAGCGCAAAGGCCACCACGTTGATCGATTCCACCGCCACATTGGTGACCGCCCCCGCCGCCTGCATCTGCTTTTGCGCAATGCGACCGGCGAAATCATCGTCGAAGAACTGAACCGATTGCCCCAGCGTCCAGCGGTGCAGCCGCGCCAGAACCATCGGATTGACGTTCGGCCCCACCACGATGGAGTTCGCAGCCGAGGACATGCCAAAGAGGATCGGCCGCACCAGCAGGAAGAACCCCACTGCTGCCGCCAGTTTCATCGCATTCGCCGAGGTAAAGAGCTTGTCCGGCCCAGCCCCCACCGCGGTATCGACCACGAAGCCCAGGATATAGGCGGTCCCCGCCTCCAACCCGCCGGCCAGACAGGACACCACGGTGGCGAAGATCAGCGCCGGCCAGGCACCTTTCAGACACCAGAGGATAAAGGCCAGCAGGGTCTGCGGCGGCGGACCGTCGGCGGGGCGGAAGGGGTCGATCCAGTTTGAAATTTTCATAATCTCACCCTTCTCATCCCTCTCACTCGTCTGCTTCCGGGTTCAGGAAGCCCCCCGACTGCCGGGCCCAAAACTGGGCATAAAGCCCGCCCTTCGCCAGCAGATCGTCATGCGGCCCATCTTCGACGATGCGGCCGTGATCCATCACCAGGATACGGTCCATCTCTGCAATGGTAGAAAGCCTATGTGCGATGGCAATGACGGTCTTGCCCTGCATCATGCCATAGAGGGTTTCCTGAATCGCCGCCTCGACCTCGGAATCCAGCGCCGAGGTCGCCTCGTCCAGCAGCAGGATCGGCGCATTCTTCAGGATCACCCGCGCCAGCGTCACCCGCTGCCGCTGGCCGCCGGACAGTTTCACCCCACGCTCGCCCACATGGGCGTCATAGCCACGCCGCCCCTGCGGGTCTTCCAGCGTCAGGATGAACTCATGCGCCTCCGCCTGCTTGGCCGCGGCGATCACCTCGGCCTCGGTCGCATCGGGACGGCCATAGAGGATGTTGTCGCGCACAGAGCGATGCAGAAGCGAGCTGTCCTGTTGCACCATGCCGATATGGCGGCGCAGGCTGTCTTGGGTGACCGCGCGGATGTCCTGCCCGTCGATCAGGATCTGCCCGGTTTCCACATCATAGAACCTGAGCAGCAGCTTGACCAAAGACGACTTGCCGGCGCCGGATCGACCGATCAGACCGATCTTTTCGCCCGGCAGGATCGTAAGGTCGATATGATCGAGCCCCCCCGATACCCGCCCATAGTGGTGGGAGACATCGCGGATCTCGATCTTGCCCTCGGTCAGTTTCAAATCGGTCGCGTTCGGCGCATCGACCAGGTCGATGGGCTGGGCGATGGTCTCCATCCCCTCCGCCACCACGCCAAGCTGGCGGAAGAAGGTGGTCAGCGCCCACATGATCCAACCGGTCATCGCGTTCAGCCGCAGGGTCAGCGCGGTGGCAGCGGCGACCACGCCGACGGTGGCCTCGCCCATCATCCACAGCCAGATCGCCCAGCCGACCACGCCGATGATCAATACCCCGTTCAGCGCCACCAAGGTGCCGTCCATCACGGTGAAAATCCGCATCTCGGTCTGGAAGGTCCGGCGCGAGTCCTCGATCGCCTCCTTGGCATAGGTCAGCTCAAGATCATGATGCGCGAACATCTTGACCGAATGGATGTTGGAATAGCTGTCGACCACCCGCCCGGTGATCGCCGAACGCGCGTCAGAGGCCGCCTTCGACGCCGGCTCTACCCGCGTGATGGTCCAGCGCACCAGAAGACCGTAAAGCACCAGCCACCCCACCAGCGGCAGCAACAACCGCGGATCGGCCGCCATCAGCAGCACGCCGGCCCCAATGAAATAGGCGATCGAGAAGGAAATCGCGTCGAAGATCTGAAAGATCACCTCGCCCGCCGCCGGCGGGGTCTGCATGATCCGGTTGGCGATGCGGCCGGCGAAGTCATTCTCGAACCAGCCGACCGACTGGCGCAGCACGTGCTTATGCGCCCGCCAGCGGATCAGCGTGCCGAAGTTCGGCAGGATCGCGTTGTTCAACAGCAGCACGTCGACCAATTGGATCGCCGGGCGCAAGAACAGGATGAAGATCGCGACCGCGATCAGTTCCCACCCGTGATCGGCCCAGACCTGCGCCGGCTCGCCGCCCAGAATGTCGACGACACGGCCCATATAATAGATCAGCCAGACCTCGATCCCCGCGACGAGGATCGACAACAATGCGGTCCAGACGAAGACGCGATGGAACGGACGCGCATAGACGCCAAGGAAGGGCCAGACGCGGGTCGGCGGACGGTCATCCTGCGCATAAGGACCATAGGGATCGACAAGATTTTCAAAGAAACGAAACATATTGGAGGTGCTCCGAGAAGGGGCTTAGGGCATGCAGATGTATTGATGGCGGTGCTGATCACCGCGCACACGGGGGCCGGTGTCTCAGCTAAAGCTGTTCCAGATCCCGTGATACATGTGCATCTCTCCAATAAGGTTATGACGGTTGCGTAGCGAATCGGGGCGCGCTTGTCACCCCGTTACATGTTCGCAGCACATAATTGTTGCCGCTAGCTGTTGCCCGAAAGCAACGCCGCCTTGTCCAGCGTGAAGCCCGAGGCGATCCACTGACCTTCCAGTTCGGCCAGACGGGCGCCCAGTGCGGCGCCCCGATAGGCCGGCATCAGGTCACGGGCAGTGACGGGAAAACGTGCCCCGGCGCCTGTCGCAAGCTGATCGTTCGCCGCCTCCGCCCAAGGCTGTTCGTTCCAGGCCTGCCGCAGCAACAGCGCATCGCGCGCATCCGGCAATTTCAGCCGATAGCCCAGTTCCGCGGGCGACAGCAGGCTGCTGGCCCCCTCGCGCATCTGATCGAACCGCTTGGCCTGCGCCCGGCTCAGCCGCAAGCTTTCGGCCACATCGACCCCGCCCAGCACTGCAAGCCGGCGCAACCCGTCAGGGGCGGCGCCCGCCTGCCCTTCAAGATGCACCAGGGGCGCCAACGCCCGATCATCGGCTCCGGGCAGCAACTGCCCCAGCGCCCCCGTCGACCGCATCGCCGCCACCGACGGCGCCGGATCGGGCGCGGCAAGTAGTTTCAACAGCTCTGCCCCCACCCGTTCGCGGGAGAGTTTGGCAAGACCGTCCAGGTTTTCGGCAATCGCCGCCAGGGCATCCGGGTCGAACCCCGCCGCATCGTCGCCGTACCAGGCATGAAAGCGGAAATAGCGCAGGCTGCGCAGGTAGTCCTCGCGGATGCGATCGCGCGCCTCACCGATGAAACGCACCCGCCGCGCTTGCAAATCGGGCAGCCCGCCCAGCGGGTCCAGCACCGTGCCGTCGGAGCGGGCATAGATCGCGTTCATGGTGAAATCGCGCCGCGCCGCGTCTTCCTCAACCCGATCGGCGAAGGCGATCACCGCGCGGCGTCCGTCGGTTTCGACATCGCGGCGAAAGGTCGTCACCTCATGCGGGATACCGTCCTGAACCAGGGTAACCGTTCCGTGGTCGATGCCGGTGGGCACCGCCTTGATGCCCGCAGCCTCGGCCAGCCACATCACCCGTTCGGGCCGCGCGTCGGTCGAGATGTCGATATCGCTGACCGCCACCCCCATCAGCGTGTTGCGCACGCAGCCTCCAACGAACAGCGCCTGAGCGCCCCCCGCTTCAAGCGCGGCGCAAACCGCCTGCGTCGCCGGATTGGCCAGCCAGTCGGCACAGATCCGCATCATGCTTCAAGCCGCACTGCCAGTTGCCGCAGCATCCGAGCTGTGGCACCCCAGATGTAATAAGGCCCGTAAGGCACCGTGAAATAATGCCGCCGCATGCCGCGCCAAATACGGGCCTCGATCAGATAATTGTCCGGCTGCATCAGATGGCTCAACGGCACTTCGAAAACCTCCGCCACCTCAGACGGATCGGCGACCGGCGTGAACGGTTGGTCCAGCACCGCCAGCACCGGCGTCACCTCGAACCCAGTGACGGTTTCGTGCGTAGGCAGACTGCCCAGAATGCGCGGCATGGCATGCGGCAGGCCGATCTCTTCCTCGGCCTCGCGCAATGCATTGGCGGCGGCATCAGCGTCATACTCTTCCCGCTTGCCGCCGGGAAAGGCGATCTGGCCGGGATGGTTCTTCAACGCCGAAGACCGCTTGGTCAGCACCACCTGGGGCACCCCGGTCGCCAAGGTAACAGTGATCAAAACCGCCGCCGGGCGCAGCTTGCGCCCGCCCGGCAGCCGAAATTCCGGGTTCAGATCGAAATCGGACGAGGCCTGACCCGGCCGCTCCAGCGCCAGACGGAGCTGCGAAACCGGATCACGGGTCAGGTCAAGCATCGTCCACCTCGCCGGCCTCGAACCCCAGCGTGGCGGGATCGAGCTCGTAATGCGCGCCGCAGAACTGGCAATCGGCGGTGACGATGCCATCCTCGGTCGTCATCGTGGCGATGTCTTTCGCCGAATAGATCGACAGGCTCTGGCGCACGCGCTCTTCCGAACAGGTGCAGCCGAAGCGCACCGGCTGGGCGTCGAAGACCCGCGGCTGTTCCTCGTGAAACAGGCGAATCAGCAGATCGGTGGGCGACACCCGCGGCCCGATCAACTCCATCAGTTCGGCGGAGCCGAGCAGGATGTTCACCCGGTTCCAATCGTCGCCGTCCTCGTCCCGGATCAGATCGCTGGGACGCAGGATTTCACCGTGCCGCTCACCTTCGGCCATCAACGGCGAGGCCTTGGGCATGTGCTGGATCATCACCCCCCCGGCGCGCCAATGTTCGCTGCCGCCGGCTTCGGTCGATTTTCCGAAACTCAGCTTGAATGTGGTGGACAACTGTTCCGACTGGGCGAAATAGGCCTCGGCGCAGTCGGACAGAGACGTCCCATCCAGCGGCGTGATCCCCTGATAGGGCGCCGCGCCCGATCCCTGGTCAATCAGAATGGCGAAATACCCCGCGCCGATCTGATCGAAAGGCCGGTTGCCCTGCAACCGGTCGGCATCGAAGCTAGCATAGCCGCGAATCCGCGCCGGCGCGCCCTCTTCCTCCGGGGCGTAATAATCGGTGGCGATCATCCGCACCGGTCCATTCGACTGCACCTGCAGCGACAATTTCCAGCGCAGCTTGATGGTCTGGCCGATCAGCGCCGTCAGCAACGCCATTTCAGCAACAAGCGCCTCGACCTGGGGCGGATAATCATGTTGTTTCAGGATACCGTCCAGCACCCCGTCCAACCGGGCGACCCGGCCGCGGATGTCCGAGACGTCAAGCTGGAAAGGCAGGACGGTATCGTCCCACGCGAGTTTCGATGCGATGGCCATGAGATGTCCTTATATGCCGTCAATTCGGCTGTTGCCCTGCAATATAGTCGGAAGTATCCGCGATGAAAGAGGCAGGACGGAAAGGGGCCAAGACATGATCAGACGGTTCGGAGAGCCACCCCACGCCAACCAGAGCTATCGCCGGCGGGTCGGGGCCTATGCGCTTTTGCCTAGGGCCGGGCGACTGCTGCTGACCGAACAGGCCAATCCCGCCCCCGATCTGCAATTGCCCGGCGGCGGCATAGACCCGGGCGAATCACCCTTTGCGGCGCTGCATCGCGAGGTGTTCGAGGAAACCGGCTGGCTGATCGGCCGCCCGCGTCGGGCAGGCGTTTTTCGCCGTTTCGCCTATATGCCGGAATATGATCTCTGGGCCGAAAAGATCTGCCTGATCTTCATCGCCTCGCCAATCCGTCCCATGGGGCCCCCCAGCGAACCCGGTCACCGTGCGCTGTGGATGGATACCATCGAGGCGGCCGAACGCCTGGGCAACGCCGGAGACCGCCATTTCGCCGCCCGGCTGGCACTGGGGTTACTGAAAAACTAGGGCACAGTTGCAAAGGTCAACGCGCCCCGGCCCCATCCATCGCCCGGGGTCTTGCCCCATCGGGAACGGCATGCCCCCCCTATGGGCCGTTATATTCGAACAGGGTGGCGGAAATGTCGTCCTCCATCCCCTCGCCCGGCGCCATGATCTGGCGCAGTTCCCAGAACAGATCCTCAAGCAGCTCCTGCCCGGACTGGCCGACATCGCAGCGGCGCACCAGCTTGAGCAGCCCCTCCTGCTGCAACATGCCGCCAGCGGCCAGCCGGCATTCGGTGAACCCGTCGGAATAGATCAGCAACCGGTCACCGGGCAGAAGATCGGTCTCGAACTGCTGGTAATCCACATTCGGCAGCAATCCGACCGGCACCCCGCCCTCGCCCAGAAACTCGGCCCTGCCATCCGCGCGCAGAAGCAGCGGATAGGGATGGCCCGCCTGCACCATCTGCACCCGGCCCGTCTTCAGATCCGCGGTGGCATAGACCATGGTGAAATATTCATCGACCCCGGTGTCGGCGGTGACCCGATCGTTCAGGATACGCGCCACTTCGACCGGGGGGCGCAGCGCGTAAAAGCTTTCGTGCCGCTTTTCCATCGCCACATTCTGATCGTTATAGGTGCTGGACAGATATCCCCCCAGCTTTGCAGTCATCATCGCCGAGGTGATGCCGTGACCAGATACATCAATACCGTAAAAGCCGACCCGTCCCGCCCCCGGCGAGAACATGCCAACCAGATCACCGCCAATATGGCCGCAGGGTTTCAACAACAGGCTGACCCGCGAGGCCCCGAAAACATGAGTGAACTCGGGCACCAGAGATTCCTGGATCTTGCGGGCCTGGATCAGATCCTTGTCGATCGCATCATGCGCCTTGCGCAGCTTGTCGAGCGTTTCGGAAATCACACGGTTCTTTTCCGACAGCTCCCGCTGCATGCTGAGAATCCGTGCACCCGCCGAGATCCGCGCCCTCAGCTCATGCGAATTGACCGGCTTTGTCAGAAAATCGTCGGCGCCCGCGTCCAGCCCCTTGGCGATATCGTTCTTGTCGCTCTTCGAGGTGAGCAGAATGAAATATCCGTACCCCTCCATTGGCAGGGTGCGGAAGGCGCGGCAGAAATCCAGACCGCTCATCCCCGGCATCATCCAATCGCTCAGGATCACATCGGGCGGGTCGTTGCGGCAGATGTCCATCGCCTGTTCGCCGCTCTCGGCCTCGATCACCTCAAACCCCCATTTTTTGAGGGAGCTCATGAGGATATGGCGCTGAAGGCGGCTGTCATCGACGACCAGAACCCGGCCGATCGTCCGCGATGCCTGCTGAATCTCGATATCACCCTTCATGCGAAAACAGCACCCGCCTTGACCTATGATACACCACCGGCCCAAGACCGGTTCCCGCACTATTCACCTTAGCCCTTAACATGGCGTGAAACGGCATGTCTTCGCCGCATACAACAGAACCACCCCTACTTAACCAGTTATTTACCGCCACGCGATTAGGGTCCCTCCAGGTTGGGATATCAGATTTTGGGTGTATCATGATTTTGTGGACACGCGTGAATGAACTACGCGACGAGGTTGGAGCTGACGATTTTCAGGAAGTGATCGACCTTTTTCTGGAAGAGGTCGAAGGTGTGGTCACGCGGCTGCGCGATGAAGACGATCGCAGCCAACTGGAGCAGGATCTGCATTTCCTCAAGGGCAGCGCCCTGAACCTTGGCTTCGCCACTTTTTCGGATCTGTGCCAGGATGGCGAACGCATGGCAGCCGAAGGCAAGGCCGAACAGGTCGACCTCGCGGCCATCATCGAGGGCTATGAAAAATCGAAGGCCGTCTTCTTCGATGGGCTGCGCGATCATCTCGCTGCTTGACACTGCCCCGCGCTGACCGGCCCCAAGCCGGTCAGATCACGAATTGCGCCAGCGTCTCGTCCGAGGTGATGTCTGTATAGGTATAGCCACCGGCATCCAGTCGTGCGAACAACTGGCCGAAATTCTCCGGCCGCATCGTTTCGATACCGATCAGCACAGACCCGAAGTTCCGTGCCGATTTCTTCATGTATTCGAACCGGCTGATATCGTCCTCGGGGCCAAGAATCTCCAGAAAATCCTTCAGCGCTCCGGGCCGTTGCGGCAGCCGCAGAATGAAATATTTCTTCAGCCCGGCATAGCGCTGCGCGCGCTCCTTGACCTCGGGCAGACGTTCGAAATCGAAATTCCCGCCCGACGTGACACAAACCACCGCCTTGCCGCGGATGTCATCTGCCACATCGGCCAGCGCATCCACCGCCAGCGCGCCGGCGGGTTCCAACACGATCCCTTCGAGGTTCAGCATCTCGATCATCGTAGTGCAGATGCGATCTTCCGGCGCGAACAGCACATCTTTCGGATCAACATCCGCCAGACGCGCGAAGGGCAACGCCCCAATTCGGGCCACAGCCGCCCCGTCAACGAAGGAATCCACCCGGTCCAGCATCACCGGCTCCCCTGCCGCCAGCGCCGCCGCCAGACTGCGGCCGCCAGCAGGTTCAACAAAGGAATAGCGACACCGCGGCCCGAAGAACCCGCGCACCCCCGAGGACAGACCGCCGCCACCGACCGGCAGGATGACATGATCCGGCACCCGGCCCATCTGCACCGCGATCTCGACCGCGACGCTGGCCTGGCCTTCGATCACATCGGCATCATCGAAGGGGGCCAGGAAATGCCCCTCCTCCTGGACGCAGAACCGCTGCGCCTCGGCCAGGGTATCGTCGAAATAGTCGCCGATCAGCTTGATTTCGATCGCCTCGCCACCGAACACCTTGGTTTTCTGGATCTTCTGCTGCGGCGTGGTCACCGGCATGAAGATCACACCTTTGACGCCGAAATGCTGGCACATGTAGGCCACGCCCTGCGCGTGATTTCCGGCAGAGGCGCAGACGAACAGCATCTGTTCAGGGTGCTCCTCCAGCACCTTGCGCATGGCATTGAAGGCGCCGCGCAGCTTGTAACTGCGTACCGGGCTCAGATCCTCGCGCTTCAGCCAGATGTCTGCCCCGTATTTCTCCGACAGATGGGCATTGCGCTGCAGCGGGGTTTCGGGAAAGACCTCGCGCATCGCGCGCTCGGCAATCCGCGCCATATCCTGAAAACTGGTCATTCCATTTCCCTGCCGCAATGGCCGGGACAAGGCAAGCGCTAGATCGACATAGCCGCCCCATCCTTTAGTCCAAGGCGCGCCCTTCGACATAGACACCATAAAGCGTTGTCAGCACGCTGAGCGACAGCAAGGTACAGAACCACTGCACCACGATCGCGCCGGCGATCCCGATGAAGACCGACGTCCCCAAGGAGACCAGCAAGACCGGAATGAACAACACGGCAGAGGTTAGCATGATCAGAAGAACAAGCCCGATCACCCCCAGCGAAATCGGTTGCGTGGCACGCCAGGCCGCGGCCATCGTCAACCGCCGGCCGATGGCCGCCGCAGGCAACAGCACCGACAGCCGCATCGTCACCCAGATCAGGACCAGGGCCAGAACGATCAACACCGCCACGCTCACCGGTTCCGGCGTGCCCACATTGAGGATCAGCGCGAAAACAACCCCAGCCGGCAAGACCGTGATCGCGATCAACAACAGGGTCTTGGCGAAGTAGACCAGCATCTCGCGACTGCGAAACTCCGGCATCAAGCCTTGCGGATAGTGTTCCATCAGCACATAGCGGTGCCAGGCCACCGCCACCCAGAGAGAGGCGATCAGGTTGAAGATGTCGAGGGAGAATGCCCAGCCCGGGTTTTGATCCGCTTCGCTGTCCGTCATGGCGAAGACCAGCACCTGCACCACGAGCAGCACAATCATCGGAATGGAAATCCGCAGCGTAGCGCCCATGTCGCTGAAGATCATTTTCACCGCGTGGCGGAAAATCGAAATAACCATGGTCTCTCTCAATATCGCTATGGTTGTATCGGATAGAGCGCCCCACACCAGAGGTCAATGCAGCCGATCAATGCGGTCAACCCCGCCCTGCCTTGCCCCTTTGATGAAAAACAGCTACGCCCCATTCGTCATTCTATTACAGGGAACCCTCCATGTCCGCGCCCAAGAAAGTCGTTCTGGCCTATTCCGGTGGCCTCGACACCTCGATCATCCTGAAATGGCTGCAAACCGAATACGGTTGCGAGGTGGTCACCTTCACCGCCGACCTCGGCCAGGGAGAAGAGCTGGAGCCCGCCCGCAAGAAGGCCGAGCTTCTGGGGATCAAACCCGAAAACATCTATATCGAGGATGTGCGTGAAGAGTTCGTCAAGGACTTCGTCTTCCCGATGTTCCGCGCCAACGCGGTCTATGAAGGGCTCTATCTGCTGGGCACTTCGATCGCGCGGCCGCTGATCTCCAAACGTCTGGTCGAGATCGCCGAAGAAACCGGCGCCGATGCCGTCGCCCACGGCGCGACCGGCAAGGGCAATGACCAGGTTCGCTTCGAACTGAGCGTCGCGGCGCTCGATCCTGCGATCAAGGTGATCGCACCTTGGCGCGAATGGAAGCTGAGCAGCCGGACCAAGCTTTTGGAATTCGCCGAGCAGAACCAAATCCCGATCGCCAAGAACAAACGTGGCGAGGCGCCGTTCTCGGTCGATGCCAACCTGCTGCACACCTCCTCTGAAGGTACGGTGCTGGAAGATCCGGCCGTTGAAGCGCCCGATTATGTCGCGCAGCGCATCGTACCTGTCGAGGAGGCGCCGAACGAACCCGAATTCATCGAAGTGACCTTCGAAAAAGGCGACGCGGTGGCGATCAATGGCGAGGCAATGTCGCCCGCGACGATCCTGACCAAGCTGAACGAACTTGGCGGCAAGCATGGCATCGGCCTTCTGGACTTCGTGGAAAACCGCTTCGTCGGTATGAAATCCCGCGGCGTCTATGAAACCCCGGGCGGCACCATCCTGCTGGAAGCCCACCGCGGCATCGAACAGATCACCATGGACAGCGGCGCCGGCCACCTGAAGGATTCGATCATGCCGCGCTATGCCGAGCTGATCTATAACGGCTTCTGGTTCAGCCCCGAACGCGAGGCGCTGCAGGCGCTGATCGACAAGACGCAAGAATATGTCACCGGCACCGTCAAGCTGAAGCTTTACAAGGGCTCGGCGCGCACCGTCGCCCGCTGGTCGGATTATTCGCTCTATTCCGAAAAGCACGTGACCTTCGAGGAAGACGCCGGCGCCTATGATCAGAAGGACGCGGCAGGCTTCATCAACCTGAACGCGCTGCGCCTGAAACTGATCGCGGTCCGCAACAAGCGGGTGAAGGGCTGATCAGCCTCTCTCGACGTCATTCGTTGAGTTTTCCGGGAATGCCCGCCTTTGCTGAGGCGGGCATTTTCTTTTGAGGACGTCGGGCTGAGCGGCGCTCGGTGAACCTAGCCCGTCAAGACCAGAGGTTCGCGCCCGGCCCCGGGGATAAATCTGGCTGGCGCCCCACGACCGGAGACCGGAGGCCGGAGTTGCTGACCCAGATCGCCGATGCCATCAGCGACTCCCTCGCCGGCAAGACATTCGACGGATCACTGAAATTCATCTGCGGTGCGCCGGCGCTAGCCGACAATTGCGCCAACACTGAGGATCGCGACACTGATTGCACCATCCAGCTCAGCGCCGAGAACCTGAAGAAACTGCTCAAGGGCAAGCTGACCCCGATGACCGGGGGATTGGACAAAGCAGAAATCCGGCGATGACAATGAAGCTGGAATCTGCGCTGGCTAGGATCTGACAAGGGCTATCTGGGCAAAATCCGCTTATCCGCCAGTTCCTCGTAATAGGGCAGCGCCGCCTCGGCCAGGGCGGCGGCCGGGCCGTTCAGCCCGGGCAATGGCCCCTCGGCACCGGCAAAACCTGTCGACCGGTGCACCGCCCCATACCAATGCGCTGCCCAGACGCCATCTTCGGCGCGTGGCCCAGCCGGCCAATGCAGCATGGCGGGATCGAAACCCAGGCCGATCTCGGCACAAAGCGCGCGCAGCATGCCTTCGGGATCTTCCCGGATATCGGCGCTGTCGATCACCGGGCCGGGGAACCGTTGGAACAGCTCCACCTGCTGACGAAAGCCGATATCGTCCAGCGTCGGGTTCTCGCGCTTGGCCGCATAGCTCGCCACCACCCGGGCCGGATGCCGCAGAAGATGCACGTTCACACACCCCGCCGCCCAATCGAGCGGGAAACCTTCGATCATGTGAAGCGGCATGTGCTTCATGTAGAAATGCGGCTTTCCCCCAGGAATAGAGCCGATGCAGCGCGCCGCCACCTTGTCTGGATCGGTCTCATGCGCCGCCAGGATCTCGGCCAGCATCGGGTGGTCGATCCCCGTCGTCGCCAGATAGGGGGCATAGAAGGGTTCATCCCAGATGGCGAAATCGGCGCGGTTGCCAAAGGCATACGTCATCGCGGTGGACAGGTTCCGCGGCCCGGACCACATGGCAATCCGCATCAGGCACACTCCTTCTCGATCAATGCCTTGTAGAGCGCGCGAATGCGTTTGGTCATTGGCCCCATCTCTCCGCTGCCGATCTGGCGGCCGTCGATTGCCCCCACCGGTGTCTGGGCGCCGAAGGTGCCGGTCAGAAACGCCTCATCGGCGCCATAGGTATCAACCAGAGAGTAATTGCGTTCAAAGACCGGGATTCCATCGGCCTTGCAGACGTCGATCACCTTCTGGCGGGTGATGCCGTTCATGCAATAATCGCCGGTCGAAGTCCAAACTTCCCCCTTCCGCACGATGAAGAAGTTGCAGGCGTTGGTGGTGTTCACGAAACCATGCACGTCGAGCATCAAGGCCTCGTCCGCGCCAGCCTTTTCGGCGGCGATACAGGCGAGGATGCAGTTCAGCTTGGAATGCGAATTCAGCTTGGGATCCTGGCTCATCGGCAGGCCACGGATATGCGGCACGGTCGCCAGGCGGATCGGCCGCGGGATCGAGGGTTTGGAATGTTCCATGATGATCGTCACCGTCGGCCCCTGTTGCGACAGCGCCGGATGCTGGAAGGGGCGCGTCTTGATCCCCCGCGTGACCATGAAACGCGCATGGGCGTCAGAGGTCATGCCATTGGCCTTTTGTGTCTCGAACAAGGCATTCTTGACCCCATTGCGATCCAGACCGATATCGAGGTCGATAGCCTTGGCGGCTTCGAACAGCCGGTCGAGGTGATCCTCGAGAAAGGCCCAGCAGCCGTCATAGAGCCTGAGCCCCTCCCACACCCCGTCCCCCATCATGAAGCCGCTGTCATAGACGCTGACCAGCGCCTCGGCCTTGGGAACGATGCGGCCGTTCAGATAGATCAGGATCATGTCGTTGCGCGCATCTTCCTGCGCCTGATGGGTGGTGATCTTGTCGGTCATCGCGAACTCTCCTTCCTCCAGGACGCTAGACCGCGACCAGCGTGCGCGAAACCGGTTTTTCATGATGTCGCGCAGAGGCGCAGGATCTGCGGACAGATCAACGCGCCCCGAGGGGCGCGTGCCTCCGGCGGGGATATTTGGAGCCAGAAAAAGGGCACGGAAAAAACCCGGCGGCGGGGTAAACTTGGCTCACCTCCTCGTGACGATTGATTGCATCCCCTTGCGGGAACACGCCACAGGCGTCAGCCTAGCGCAGGACTTCCGCGAAAGAAGGAGGGAGACGACATGAAACGAATCGAACTGCTGAAAACTCTGGCACTGGTGTTCTTCATCGTGATCGGAGCCGTGGCCAGCCATGCCGCCAGCCATGACGCCGAGATCGCCCGTGCAGATCAGCCCTGTTCCCAAACCGTGATGTTCGTCACCGCCCGCCCCGACGCGCAAGCCTATACCCTGCCCCGCAGCCATCTGAGCTGACCCATCGTCGCGAAGCGCGGAAGGTTCAGCCCAATCGGCTTTCCTGCACGTCCCGAAGGTCCGGAATGACATCGGCGGTGCCGTGTCGGGTGACCATGATGGCCGCTGCCCGCATCGCCTGAGATATCGCCTGCGGCAACGCCATGCCGCGATCGAGCCCGGCCAGCACATATCCGGTAAAGGTATCCCCTGCCCCGGTGGTGTCGACCGGGGTGACCGGGATCGCCGGATAATCGCGGATTTCGCCCGTTCCAGTGTCGATATGTCGGGCGCCGCGGGCGCCCAGGGTCACGATCACATCCCGCACCCGCAGCGCCTCGGGTGCCTGACCAGTGGCTTGCTGCAATTGCTGCGCCTCGATTTCGTTCAGGATCAGGAGATCGAGGAAAGCCAGCACCGCCAGCACCGCCGTTGCCTCAAAAGGAGCGGCGGCATAGGCGACGCGCAACCCCAGATCGCGGCCGATCCGGGCCGCCATCGCCTGAGCATTGGTTTCGTTCTGGATCAGGAGCGTATCGCCGGCCGCAGCCTCGGCCAGAGCGGCCTGGATCGCCGTTTCGGGAATGGCACGATTGGCGCCGGGCAGGATGACGATCTGGTTTTCTCCGGTCGGATCGACGAAAACCAGTGCCTGGCCGGTCGGCTCAGGCACCTGGACGATATGGCGGGTATCCACGCCATATTCCATCAGCCGCCGGATCGACCAGCTGCCATCGGCCCCTACTGCACCGATATGTGCGACATGGGAACCGGCGCGGGCAGCGGCGACCGACATATTCGCGCCCTTGCCGCCTAGGAACCTGTCAAAGCCCGTCGCCGCCAAAGTCTCCCCCGCCGCGGGAAAATGCGGCAGGGAATAGACCATATCGGCGTTGATCGAGCCCAGGTTCCAGATCGCCATTGGATCAGCCGATGCCGCAGGCCGCAAGCACCGCCATGTTCAGGATGTCATTGGCAGTGGACACCGTCGAACAGATCTGGATCGGCTTGTCGACACCGGTCAGGATCGGGCCGATCACCGTGGCGCCGGCCATTTCCTGCATCAGCTTGACCGAGATGCTCGCCGAATGCCGCGCCGGCACGATCAGGATGTTCGCAGGTCCGGTCAGACGCTGGAACGGATAGGCCTTTTGCACATTGGCGTTCAGGGCCACATCCACTGTCATCTCGCCCTCGTATTCGAAATCGACCCGGCGCTGGTCGAGCACGTCGGAGGCGAGATGCATCTTTTCGGCCCGTTCCGACACCGGATAGCCGAAGGTCGAGAACGACACGAAGGCAACCCGGGGATCGACCCCCATATGGCGGGCCACACCGGCGGCCCGGGTGGCGATATCGGCCAGATCCTCTTCGTCCGGCCATTCATGCACCAGGGTGTCCCCGATCAGGACAATACGGTTCTTGTGCAACACGGCGGTGATCCCGGCGGCACCATGGGCGGCATCGGCGTCGAACACATGATTGATGCGTTCCAGGACATGGGCCGATTTCCGCGTCGCCCCCGACACCAGCGCATCGCCGTGTCCATGGGCCAGCATCAGCGCAGCGAAAACATGGCGGTCGCGCGCTGCCAGCCGGTGCACGTCCTTCTGGTCGAACCCCTTGCGCTGCAGCCGCTCGTAGAGAAAATCCTTATAGGCCTGCAGATGCGTGGTGTTCGCGGCGTTCACCACCTCGAGCTCGCGCACCGCATCGCCCAAGCCAGCGGCCTCGAGCTTGGCCTTCACATCGTCTGCGCGGCCAACTACCAGCGCCTTGCCGAAGCCCGAACGTTGATAGGTGACAGCGGCACGCAACACCCGGGGATCGTCGCCCTCGGCAAAGATCATGCGCGATTGCGCCGCGCGGGCGCGGGTGTTCAGGCTGCGCAGGATGCTAGCCGTCGGATCCATCCGGGACTTCAGGCTCAGCTCATAGGCATCCATGTCGATGATCGGCCGCCGCGCAGCGCCGGTGTCCATCCCGGCCCGCGCCACGGCAACCGGAATCCGATGGATCAGACGCGGATCGAAAGGCGTCGGGATGATGTAATCGCGGCCGAAACTCAGCGCCTTGCCATAGGCCAGCGCCACCTCGTCCGGCACATCCTCGCGCGCGAGTTCGGCCAGCGCATGGGCGCAGGCGATCTTCATCTCGTCATTGATGGCGCGCGCATGGATGTCGAGCGCACCGCGGAACAGATAGGGAAAGCCCAGAACGTTGTTCACCTGGTTCGGATAATCGCTGCGCCCGGTGGCGACAATCGCGTCCATCCGCACCTCATGCGCCTCTTCCGGGGTGATCTCCGGATCCGGGTTGGCCATGGCGAAGATCACCGGATTGTCAGCCATCGAGGCGACCATCTCCTGGGTCACCGCCCCCTTGGCCGACACCCCAAGGAAGACATCGGCACCCACCATCGCCTCTTCCAGCGTCCGCAGTTCGGTCTTTGCCGCATGGGCAGACTTCCACTGGTTCATGCCTTCGGTACGGCCCTGATAGATCACGCCCTTGGTGTCGCACATGATGCAATTGTCATGCTGCGCCCCCATTCGCTTGAGCAGCTCAAGACAGGCGATCCCGGCGGCACCGGCGCCATTGAGGACGATCTTAACATCCTCAATCTTCTTGCCGGAGATATGCAGCGCATTGATCAGACCCGCGGCACAGATCACCGCTGTCCCATGCTGATCGTCATGGAAGACCGGGATATCCATCTCTTCCTTCAGACGCTGTTCGATGATGAAGCATTCCGGCGCCTTGATATCCTCGAGGTTGATACCGCCGAAGGTCGGGCCCATCAGCTTGACCGCGCGGATGATCTCTTCCGGGTCCTCTGTGTCGAGCTCGAGGTCAATGGCGTTGACGTCGGCGAAGCGCTTGAACAGCACTGCCTTGCCCTCCATCACCGGTTTCGAGGCCAGCGCGCCCAGATTGCCCAGGCCAAGAACTGCGGTACCGTTCGAGATCACCGCCACCAGGTTGCCCTTGTTGGTGTAATCATAAGCGGTTTCAGGGCTTTCCGCGATCGCCTCGCAGGGCACCGCCACTCCGGGAGAATAGGCCAGGCTCAAATCCCGCTGCGTCGTCATCGGCACGGTCGCTCGGATCTCGAACTTGCCCGGGGTGGGCTCGAGATGGAAGGCAAGCGCCTCTTCTGCGGTGACTTTCGACTTGGCCATTCTGACACTCTCCTCGGTAGGTCGGGCTCTCTTATCCCAGCGCAAAGGGCATCTCAACGGCAATGCGTTTTCGCCTTTCGCCGCCCCGGACGCATTTGTAAGGTCGCCCCCACTCGCAAACCAAGGGGGAAGTCACCTTGTCCACCGTCACGCCCATGATGGCACAATATCTCGAAATCAAGGAACAGCATGCCGATGCGTTGCTGTTCTATCGCATGGGCGATTTCTACGAGATGTTCTTCGACGATGCCGTCGCGGCATCCGAGGCGCTGGATATCGCCCTGACCAAACGCGGCAAGCATGCGGGCGACAATATCCCGATGTGCGGTGTGCCTGTCCATGCCGCCGAGGGCTACCTGCTGACCCTGATCCGCAAAGGGTTTCGCGTGGCTGTCTGCGAACAGATGGAAAGCCCGGCCGAGGCCAAGAAACGTGGCTCTAAGTCAGTGGTGCGGCGCGATGTGGTGCGGCTGGTCACTCCCGGCACGCTGACCGAGGATTCACTTCTCGAGGCGCGGCGGAACAATTTTCTTGCCGCCTATGCGGAAATTCGCGATCAGGCGGCGCTGGCTTGGGCCGATATCTCGACCGGCGATTTTCATGTGATGCCGATCACCCCGGTGCGGCTGTCGCCCGAGCTGGCCCGCCTCGCCCCCTCGGAACTGATCCTGCCCGAAACCCTGGAACAGGAGAAACATGGCCTGGTTTCCGATCTGGGGATCTCGATGACGCCACTGGCCCGCGCCAGTTTCGACAGCACCGCCGCCGAAAAGCGTATCTGCAGCCTCTACAATGTCGGCACGACCGAAGCTTTCGGCACCTTCACCCGGGTCGAACTTTCGGCCATGGGCGCATTGATCGACTATCTGGAGATCACCCAGAAGGGCAAACTGCCGCTACTGCAAACGCCTGAACGCGAGGCACAGGACCGGATCGTCCAGATCGACGCCGCAACCAGGCGCAACCTTGAGTTGACAAGAAGCCTGTCCGGTGGCCGCGCAGGCTCTCTCCTGTCGGTCATGGATCGCACCGTCACCCCGGGCGGCGGCCGGCTGCTGGAACAGCGCCTGTCCAGCCCCAGCCGCGATCTGGCCACCATCCATGCCCGGCAGGAAAGCGTCACACGCTTTGTCGATGACAATATGTTCGCAACCGATCTGCGCGACCGGCTCAGAAAAACCCCGGACATCGACCGTGCCCTGTCGCGCCTGTCGCTTGAACGCGGCGGACCGCGCGATCTGGCCGCAATCCGCAACGCCCTGGGTCAGGCCGCCGAGATCGCCGAGGCCTGCGGCACCTGCGACCTGCCCGATCATCTGCGCGACGCCGCCGACACGCTGTCCGGCTTTGACGATCTTTCCGCTCTGCTAGAGACTGCTTTGATCGCCGAACCGCCACTTCTCGCCCGCGACGGCGGGTTTATCGCCGAAGGCTACGATCCCGAGCTGGACGAGGCCCGCACCCTGCGCGATCAAGGCCGGTCCGTCATTGCCGGCCTGCAAAAGAAATATGCCGAACACAGCGGCGTTCAGACCCTGAAGATCAAGCATAACAACGTCCTGGGCTATTTCATCGAAACCACCACCACTCACGCGACCAAGATGCTGGCCGCACCGCTGTCGGAAACCTATATCCACCGCCAGACCACTGCGAACCAGATCCGTTTCACCACCGTCGAACTGTCGGAACTGGAAACCCGCATTCTGAATGCCGGAAACCAGGCCCTGGAGATCGAAAAAAGGCTCTATCAAAGACTTTCCGACGCTGTTCTGGCCCAAGCCCCGCAGCTCAATGCCGCCGCCCGCGGCCTGGCCGAACTTGATCTCGCCACCAGTCTCGCCGATCTGGCCCGCGCCGAAAGCTGGACCCCACCGCGGATCGACAATTCCCGTGCATTCGATATCAAGGGCGGTCGCCACCCGGTGGTGGAACAGGCTCTGCGTCAACAGAGTCAGGGCAGTTTTGTCGCCAACGATTGCGATCTCAGTGCCGACGTCGATGCCGCAATCTGGTTGCTCACCGGCCCCAACATGGCCGGTAAATCAACCTTCCTGCGGCAAAACGCATTGATCGCATTGCTGGCGCAGATCGGCAGCTATGTGCCGGCGAACGCCGCCCATATCGGTCTGGTCAGCCAGATCTTCAGCCGCGTCGGCGCCTCCGACGATCTGGCCCGGGGCCGCTCGACCTTCATGGTCGAAATGGTCGAAACCGCAGCCATCCTCAACCAGGCCGACGACCGCGCCCTGGTGATCCTGGATGAAATCGGCCGCGGCACCGCCACCTATGACGGGCTGTCCATCGCCTGGGCGACTCTCGAGCATCTGCACGACGTCAATAGCTGCCGCGCTCTCTTTGCCACCCATTACCACGAGCTGACCCAGCTCGCCGGCAAGCTCAGCGGCGTCGAAAATGCAACCGTCGCCGTCCGCGAATGGGAAGGCGAGGTGATCTTCCTGCACGAGGTTACCAAAGGCGCCGCTGACCGGTCCTATGGGGTTCAGGTGGCGCAACTCGCGGGGCTTCCCCCTTCGGTCGTCGCCCGCGCGCGCACCGTGCTCGATGCGCTGGAAAAGGGAGATCGCGAAGGGGCCGCAAAGCCCAAGGCGCTGATCGACGATCTGCCGCTCTTCGCCGCCGCCCCACCACCGCCGACGCCCGCGCCGGTTGCTCAGGTCTCTGCCGTCGAAGAGATGCTGCAAACCATCCGGCCGGACGACCTCTCCCCGCGCGAAGCGCTCGATTTGCTCTATCGGCTCAAGCAAACCGCCGAAGGTTGACAAAAAAGGCGCCCTGATGGGCGCCTATCCTATCTTTTTCTGGCTTTATATATCCCCGCCGGAGGCACGCGCCCCATCAGGGCGCGTTCGACCTCAGGCCCCGGGGTTCGACGACACGCCAACCTGCGCCGGGCGCAACAGCCGATCGTGCAGCAAAAACCCTTCAGCCGCCACCTGGATGATATCCCCGGCCTTGGTACCAGGAACCGGCGCTTCGAACATCGCCTGATGCAGCTGCGGATCAAACTTGTCCCCGACCTGAGGCGCGACGAGCTGAATTCCATGCTTGCTGAAGACATTCAGCAGTTCGCGCATGGTCAGTTCGATCCCCTCGATCAGCGCCGCAGCACCTTCACGCTGCTCATCGCTCGCCGCTTCCAGGGCGCGCTTCATGTTGTCATAGACCGGCAGCATATCCCGGGCCAGCTTCGACCCGCCGTATTGCTCCCCCTCGCGGCGCTGCTTGTCTGCCCGTTTGCGGGCGTTTTCGGCATCTGCCAAGGCGCGCATGAATTTGTCGCGGAACGAATCCCGCTCCGCCCGCAGGGCATCGATCTCGGCAAGATCGGCGTCGATCTCGGCCATTTCCTCGGAAAGCTCCTCCGCCTCGGCGGCTTCGATGTCGTCCAGAAAATCGTCGTTCTTGGGCTCTGCCATATTTCACCTCTAACTCCGGTCGGAAATCATCTTGCCGACCAGCTGTGCCGTATAGTCCACAATCGGAACGATACGCCCGTAGTTCAGACGCGTCGGGCCGATCACCCCCACCGCGCCAATAATTTTTCGATCAGCGTTCATATAAGGAGAGACCACCAAAGAGGAACCCGAAAGTGAGAAAAGTTTATTCTCCGACCCGATAAAAATCCGGACCCCTTCGCCCTCTTCCGTCAGATCGAGAAACTGTTCGATATCGCGCTTGCGCTCCAGATCGTCGAACAGCGTCCGGATCCGTTCCAACTCCTCACCGAATCCGTCCTCGGCCAGAAGGTTCGACCGCCCGCGCACGATCAGCCGCGCGGAATCGCCTGCCCCCTCGTCCCACACGGCAAAGCCGCTTTCCACCATCTCCCGGGCCAGGCTGTCGATCTCCTGACGCCGCGCGGCGATCTCGGTGCGGATCACCTCCCGCGCCTCGCTCAGAGTACGGCCTTCGATCAGCGTATTGAGAAAATTCGCAGCCTCACGCATCGAACTGGGCGTCTGGCCCGGCGGCGGCGTGAACAGCCGGTTTTCCACATGGCCGTCGGCCAGAACCAGCACCACAAGCGCCCGGTCCGCAGCTAGGGAAACGAATTCGATATGGCGGATCTCGGCCTCGTGCTTGGGTGCCAGCACCAGAGAGGCGCCATGCGTCACCCCCGACAGCGCGGCGCCGACCCGATCCAGCAGGCCGCCGACATCGGCGGAATTGCTACGGCTCATGGTGGCGTCGATCTTTTCGCGATCCATCGGGTTCAGATCGCGCACCTCCAGAAATCCGTCGACGAACATCCGCAGCCCCATCTGCGTCGGCACCCGGCCGGCGCTGATATGCGGGCTCCCCAGAAGACCCAGAAATTCCAGATCCTGCATCACATTGCGGATCGTCGCGGCGCTGACTTTCTCGCTCAGCGATCGGGTCAAGGTCCGGCTTCCCACCGGCTCACCGCTGGCCAGATAGCTTTCGACCACCCGGCGGAAAACCTCCCGGGACCGGTCGTTCAGCTCTTCCAGCAATTTTGTCGCGTCATTCATCTGCATCACCCCTGACGGTGGCATCCTTATGACCCACAGATCACGAAGGTCAATCACGGGTCAATCGGGCTTGCATACAGACCCTGCCCGACGGTATCCCGACCCCGGCTAACAAAGGAATTCCCATGCGACCCTCTGGACGAGATTTAAGCGAACTGCGCCCGGTTTCAATCGAGACGGGCGTGACAAAACACGCCGAAGGGTCCTGTCTGATCCGTATGGGCGACACCCATGTGCTGTGCACCGCGACAATCGAAGATCGGGTTCCCCCCTTCATCAAGGGCTCGGGCCTGGGCTGGGTGACCGCCGAATACGGCATGCTGCCGCGCTCGACCAACACCCGCATGCGTCGCGAGGCGGCAACCGGCAAACAGGGCGGCCGCACGGTGGAAATCCAGCGGTTGATCGGGCGTGCCCTGCGCGCCGGGGTCGACCGGGTCGCGCTGGGAGAACGCCAGATCACCGTTGATTGCGACGTGATCCAGGCCGATGGCGGCACTCGCTGCGCCTCGATCACCGGCGGCTGGGTGGCGCTGCGCCTGGCTGTGAACAAACTGATGAAGGCCGGCGCCGTGCTTTCCGATCCTCTGATCGACCCGGTCGCCGCCGTCAGCTGTGGCATCTATGCCGGCCAACCGGTACTGGATCTGGACTACCCCGAGGATTCCGAGGCCGGCGTTGATGGCAACTTCATCATCACCGGCTCAGGCCGTCTGGTCGAAGTGCAGATGTCCGCTGAAGGCTCCACCTTCACCCGGGCACAGATGACCGAATTGCTCGATTTGGCGGAAAAAGGCACGCAGCAACTCGTCGCCGCACAGAAGGCTGCCACCGAATGACCCGCAAGTTCACCGGCGACCGGCTGCTGATCGCCACTCATAACGCCGGCAAGCTGGAGGAAATGCGTGAGCTGCTCTCTCCCTTCGGGGTGAGTGTGGTGGGCGCGGCAGAGATGAACCTGCCCGTACCGGAAGAGACCGAGAATACCTTTGTCGGCAATGCCCGGATCAAGGCTCATGCGGCGGCCAAGGCCACCGGCCTGCCGGCGCTGTCGGATGATTCCGGCATCACCATTGACGCGCTCGACGGTGCGCCCGGGGTCTATACCGCCGATTGGGCCGAAACCCCGAACGGGCGCGATTTCGTCATGGCGATGACCCGCGCGCATGATGAGCTGGAAGCGAGGAATGCGCCCCATCCCCGCACCGCGCAGTTCCGCTGCACTCTGGTTCTGGCCTGGCCTGATGGCCATGACGAGGTATTCGAAGGGGTCGTGCCTGGCCAGGTGACCTGGCCGATGCGCGGAGCCCAGGGCCATGGCTATGACCCGATCTTCGTGCCTGATGGTTATGACATCACCTTTGCCGAGATGCCGGCGGAGGAAAAGAACAAGATCAGCCATCGTGCCAAGGCCGTGGAGGCCTTCGTTGCCGGCTGTTTCAACTGACGACTGGCGCAATGGGGGCTTTGGCCTCTATGTGCATTGGCCCTTCTGTCAGGCCAAATGCCCCTATTGCGATTTCAACAGCCATGTTTCACGTGAAATCGACCAGACGGCCTGGATCAGAGCCTATCTGAGCGAGCTGGAGAGATCGGCGCAGGAAACCCCGGGCCGCGTCCTGAACGCGATCTTCTTCGGCGGAGGCACGCCCAGCCTGATGGAGCCCGAAACCGTCGCCGCGGTGATCGAGGCAGCGCGGCGCCACTGGCCCTTTGCCAATGACATCGAAATCACGCTCGAGGCCAACCCCGGTTCGGTTGAGGCCGGGCGCTTTGCCGGCTATCGCGATGCCGGGGTCAACCGCATTTCCATGGGCGTGCAGGCGCTGAACGACACTGATCTGCGCCGTTTGGGGCGCATTCACACGGTGGCAGAGGCGCGTGCCGCCTTCGATATCGCCCGCAATTGCTTTGACCGGGTCAGTTTCGATTTGATCTATGCCCGACAGGATCAGACCCTCGCCGATTGGCGCGCCGAACTGCACGAAGCGCTATCAATGGCGGTGGATCATCTGTCACTCTATCAGCTCACCATCGAACAGGGCACTGCCTTCGGCGATCGCTACAATGCCGGCAAGCTGCGGGGCCTGCCTGATGACGACCGCGCCGCCGATATGTATTTCGCCACGCAGGAGATCTGCGATGCCGCAGGCCTGCCCGCCTATGAGGTATCTAACCACGCCCGCCCAGGCGCTGAATCCCGGCACAACCTGATCTATTGGCACTATGGTGATTACGTTGGTGTCGGCCCCGGGGCGCATGGACGGATCACGCTGCAAGGCCAGAAGCTGGCGACCGAAAGCCTGCGCAATCCCTCTGCCTGGTTGCAGGCGGCAGCCGCTGGTTCTGGAGAAACGGTTCGTGATCGCCTCACACCACAAGATCAGGCAAATGAATACCTTATGATGGGTCTTCGACTTACAGAAGGTCTAGATATGGGTCGATTCGCCGCGCTTTCCGGCCACCCCTTGCCTTCCGAAAGAATGGACTATCTGACAGATCTGGGCATGATCAGCCTTCAGGATCAGCGGCTGGTGGTCACCCCAGACGGCCGCCCGGTTCTGAACGCGATCATTCGGGAGCTGTTGGCGGAGTAAATCATGCGTTTTATTTGGGCTGGATTGGGCATCCTAAGCGTTGGTCTGGCCATCCTCGGGGCTGTCTTGCCTCTCCTCCCGACCGTTCCTTTCTTGTTACTTGCGGCCTTCCTATTTTCGCAATCCTCACCACGATTGCACAATTGGATTCTGTCACATCGCCAGTTCGGCCCACTCATCGAGGATTGGAACCGATCCGGCGTGATCCGTCCCCGGGCCAAACGCCTCGCCACCCTGTCGATCGTGGCGGTCTTCGGGATTTCTCTGGCCCTCAATGTCAAAACCACGGTCCTGATCATCCAGGCCGTGGTTCTGTCTTGCGTTCTGATCTTCCTCTGGACCCGTCCTAGCCGTTAAGCCGGCCGCAGATCTCGTCCAATTGATCCAGAGTGTCGTATTTTATGCTAATCTGCCCGGCTTCACCGCCGGGCTTATGGTCAATACTGACCTTCATGCCCAGCATAGCCGACAGATCTGCCTCTAGCGCCCTGGTATCAGCATCTTTTTCGGGTTTTGCCGGCTTGGGCTTTTCCATCGCCGGCTGATCGCCACGCTGCTGCTTTTTCACCAAGGCCTCGGTCGCCCGCACCGAAAGCCCGCCGCGCACCACCTGCTTGGCCAGTTCAGACGCATTTTCACAGGTGATCAGCGCCCGTGCATGACCGGCAGACAACTGCCCCTCTTTCACCAGCTCCTGCACATCCGCAGGCAGAGACAAAAGGCGCATCAGGTTGGCGATATGGCTGCGGCTCTTGCCCAGGGCATCCGACAGCTTTTCCTGCGTATGACCGAACTTATCCATAAGCTGACGGTAGCCCGCCGCTTCTTCCACCGCATTCAGATCAGACCGCTGGATGTTCTCGATGATAGCGATTTCAAGAACTTCGGTATCGTCGAATTCCCTAACCAGCACCGGTACTTCATGAAGCTGCGCCTTCTGTGCCGCACGCCAGCGGCGTTCCCCGGCGACGATCTCGTAATCGCCCCCTTTCGGACGCACGATAAGAGGCTGAATAATCCCCTTTTCCTTAACCGACGCGGTCAAATCCTCAAGATCCGAGGGATCAAAGGTGCGCCGCGGCTGATCTGGGTTAGGTTTAAGCCGTTCGATCGGCACCAGCATGTCAGGCCGTCTCGTTCCCAGATCGCCCGTTGCCACCGGATCTGCCGTTACATCCGCCATCAGGGCTGACAGCCCACGGCCCAGTCCACGGGGTTTGTTTCTTTTATTGTCCTGCATCAAGGCCCCTCCGCGCCGCTTAGGCGGCGATCTTTTCGTGTTTTCCAATCAATTCACGCGCCAATGCCCGATAAGCAACCGCGCCTTGCGAATTAGGATCATAGTTCAGAACCGGCATCGCATAAGATGGTGCCTCGCTCACCCGGACATTTCGGGGAATCATCGTCTTGAAGACCAGGTCGCCAAGATTGTCGCGCGCATCCTTTTCGACCTGCTGCGACAAGTTGTTGCGACGATCATACATCGTCAGGATCACCCCTTCGATCCTGAGCTGAGGATTTGCCGCCTGCCGTACATCCCGAATGGTCAGCATCAATTGCGACAAGCCTTCCAGCGCGAAGAATTCGCTTTGCAAAGGCACCAGAACCGAATGTGCCGCCACCATCGCGTTGACCGTCAACAAGTTGAGCGACGGAGGACAATCAATCAAGATATAGTCCCACCCGAATTCGTCCATCGCTGACTGCCGCAAGGCATCATGCAAGAGAAAACTGCGCTTTTCATTTGCCATCAGTTCAATATCGGCCGAACTCAGGTCTATTGTCGCCGGAACAATGGAAAGCCCGTCGATGTCCGTCGGATGAATGACATCTTCCAGCGGAACGTCCTCGACCAGAAGCTCGTAAGTGGTCATTTCCCGATCTTCAGGCTCGATCCCCAAACCTGTCGAAGCATTCCCTTGCGGGTCGATATCCACCACAAGGACGCGTTTTCCGCATTCAACCAAAGCAGCGGCCAAATTGATTGCAGTGGTTGTTTTCCCCACCCCGCCTTTCTGGTTGGCGACAGCGATGATTTTCGGCCCCTCCGGGCGGGACAGATCAGACACGCGACACTCCTTCGATTTTCAAGATCACCGCATCGGGCTCAGTCCTACTGGTAATAGGCTCCGCCGAAAAATTCCATCTCAGCCGCGCTTGCTCGCATTCTTTTCCCCAGGAAATTCCCTTGGGGAACAACGCAACGCCGTTTTTCTTCAAATGCCGTTCCGCAAACCCCAACAATGTGTCCAGATCTGCCAGGGCACGGGCAGACAGAATATCCGCGTCTTGAGGCTCTACCGTCTCGATTCGCTCAGACAGCACCTCAAGCTTTACTCCGCACTCCCGCGCTGCCGTTCGCAAAAAAGCTGATTTCCGCTGATCGCTTTCAACCAAGGTGATCGTGAGTTCCGGAGCTTCCTCAGCGGCAAGGATACCCACGATAACCCCGGGAAATCCGCCACCGCTTCCCAGATCGACCCAATGTCCATTGGGTTTCACACAGCGAAAGACCTGAACCGAATCGATGATGTGCCGTGTCCATAGCTGTTCCAGGCTGGCGCGGGACACCAGATTGATCCGAGGATTCCATTTTTTGAGGATCTCGGCAAAATGCTCGAGGCGGCTCAATGTTTCACGTGAAACATCCAACTCTGCCAGAAGGGCATCGTCCGCACTCATGCTGATTTCACCTGAACATCCCGGCGGATTCGGGTCAGCAGCAATGCCAATGCCGCTGGCGTCATCCCGTCAACACGCGCCGCCTGAGCCAGATTTTCCGGTCGAGCACGCGAAAGCTTCAATTTCAGTTCGTTCGACAGGCCATCCATCACCGAATAATCAAACCCTGCTGGAATGACACGTTCTTCATCCCGCCGCAGCGCCTGAATATCCTTTTCCTGGCGAGAGATATAGTTCGCGTAAAGTGCTTCCCGTTCAAGCTGCTGCCGCATCTCGAGATCGACCGAAGAAAGCTCAGGGTCCAGCCCGAGAATGTCATCGAACCCAACATCTGGAAATGCCAGTATTTCCATCGCGGTCCTTCGAGTCCCGTCCTGGTTCACCCGAATTCCAGCCTCTGCCACCTGCTTGGGTGTATAGCTATCACCGATCATCCGCGCGCGTGCAGTATCCAGACGGTCCATCTTATCCAGAAAGGCAGATCTGCGCTGTTCATCCACACATCCGATCTCAATCGCCAACGGCGTCAGCCGCTGATCGGCGTTATCCGCACGCAGCGAAAGCCGGAATTCAGCGCGCGAGGTAAACATACGATAGGGCTCTGCGACACCGCGCGTGGTGAGATCGTCAATCATCACACCGATATAGCTGTCTGAACGTCGGAAGGTAATCGGCGCCCTCCCCTGCGCGGACAGCGCAGCATTCAGCCCAGCCACCAGCCCCTGCGCGGCGGCCTCCTCATATCCTGTGGTTCCATTAATTTGCCCCGCAAGATATAGTCCTGGTACGTTCTTGACTTCGAGCTGCAGGCTCAAGGCGCGCGGATCGACGAAATCATATTCTATGGCATATCCAGGCTGCAGAATCGTGGTCTTTTCCAAGCCAAAGATCGAATGAACATAGGATTCCTGCACATCGACCGGAAGAGAGGTCGAGATCCCGTTGGGATAGACCGTGTGATCGTTAATCCCCTCCGGCTCCAGAAAGATTTGATGTGAACTTTTGTCCGCAAAACGCACGATCTTGTCTTCGATCGACGGGCAATATCGCGGCCCGACCCCTTCGATGTGGCCGCCATACATCGCGGAACGCTTCAGGTTTTTCTGAATGATCTCATGAGTTTGCGGATTTGTATGGGTAATCCCGCAGGAAATCTGAGGTGCCTCTACCCGTTTCGACAGGAAAGAGAACAACACCGGATCGTTATCCCCGGGCTGGCTGTCGAGCGCATCCCAGTTGATGGTCCGTCCATCCAGCCGCGGCGGCGTGCCGGTTTTCAATCTCCCCAGGGGAAGATCAAAGGAATCGATCCGCTCGGCCAGTTTAACCGATGGCTTATCCCCCATCCGCCCGCCGGGGCGTTGCACATCCCCAATATGGATAACACCACGCAGAAATGTACCTGTCGTCAGGACCACGGCAGCGGCGCGAATCTCTGAGCCATCGGAGAGCACCACACCAGAAACGCGATCTCCCTGCATCAGAAAATCGACAGCTTCACCTTCGACAATCTCGAGCGCCGGGCGCGCCTCGCATTCCGCCAACATCGCCGCGCGATAGAGCGCGCGATCAGCCTGGGCTCGCGGCCCTTGAACGGCCGGCCCCTTGCGTCGATTCAGCAAGCGAAACTGGATTCCAGCCTTGTCGGCGACGCGACCCATCACGCCATCCATCGCGTCGATTTCGCGTACCAGGTGGCCTTTTCCAAGACCGCCGATGGCCGGATTGCATGACATTACGCCGATGCCGTCACGGCGCAGGGTTACGAGCGCGGTTCGGGCCCTCAGCCGCGCAGCAGCGTGAGCCGCCTCAGCGCCTGCATGGCCACCCCCGATGACAACCACATCCATGTCCGAATGTTTCACGTGAAACACTCCTCACTTGCCCAAGCAAAAACTGGCGAAGATCTCGTCCAGAAGATTTTCAACGTCGATCCGCCCGACAAGAGATTCCAGGGCACGAATCGCATTTCTCAACTCTTCTGCCGCGATATCATACATCTCGGGGCCCTGTTCAAGAATAGCGCGGGCGGAATGAAGACCGGCCAAAGCCCGCTCCATCGCCGCCTTGTGCCGATCCCGCGTTGCGATCCCTGCCGAAGAGGACCGCACAGCCAGAACTGTTTCAATCTGCTGAACCAACCAATCCAGCCCTTCCCCCGTCCGGCCGGACACCGCGTTCGTCTTGTCCGTCCGCTGGTCAGCCTTCGGGTGAACGATAATATCCCCCTCGCGTGCTTCGACCTCAAGCGTTTCTCCAACTTCGACAAGAAACACTCTCAAGTCCGCGGCCTCCGCACGCCGACGGGCCAGAGCAATCCCAAGCCCCTCCACCGCATCCCCGGTCTCTCGCAATCCAGCGGTATCCAGCAAGGTCACAGGCAGACCGGCCAGGTCCATCCGAACTTCGATGACATCGCGGGTCGTACCAGCGTGTTCAGAGGTAATCGCCGCATCACGCCCCGCAAGAGCATTCAGCAGCGTCGACTTCCCGGCGTTCGGGCGCCCAACGATCGCAACTTCGAATCCTTCTCGAATCCGCTCAGCCATCCGCACACCCGAGATCTGCCCTCTCAGGTCCACTTCAACGCGATCAAGAAGGTCCCGAACCTCCGGGGTGACATCCGTCGGAACCTCTTCATCCGCAAAGTCGATGACCGCCTCGATCAGCGCTGCGGCGCGAATCAAATCGCGGCGCCAACGTTCGGCCAAATCTCCGAGAGCGCCCTGCAAAAGCGCATGCGCCTGCTTGCGCTGCGCCTCAGTTTCGGCGTCGATCAGATCGGCGAGCCCTTCAACCTGCGCCAGGTCGAGCTTTCCGTTTTCCAATGCCCGCCGGGTGAATTCCCCAGGCTCAGCCAGACGCAGCCCCCCGATCCGTCCCAAAGCCGACAAGATCGCGGATACGCCGGCCATGCTACCATGAACCTGAAGCTCAACAACATCCTCACCGGTGAAACTGGCCGGAGCCGAGAAGGTCAAGATCATCCCTTCATCCAGCGGCGCGCCATTCTCGTCACGAAGCGATCGCAACGTCATACCACGCGCAGGCAGATCTTCTCCGGC
The DNA here is from genome assembly GCF_000429365.1 of Pseudodonghicola xiamenensis DSM 18339. Lineage (GTDB taxonomy): Bacteria > Pseudomonadota > Alphaproteobacteria > Rhodobacterales > Rhodobacteraceae > Pseudodonghicola > Pseudodonghicola xiamenensis. Next base: position 66,465 of record NZ_AUBS01000003.1, read on the forward strand.
CAGCCGTGCTGCCGCCATATGCGACAACGGGCCGGAAATGCGAATGACAGCCACGCCGGCCTTTCCCCGGGCCGTGGCCAAAGCGAAGATCGTGTCCATCCTCGGGCTCCGCGCGGAAATCCCGCGCTCAGGTGTTCATGGAATCGAAGAATTCGGTGTTGCTCTTGGTCTGCTTCAGTTTCGACAGCAGGAATTCGATCGCATCGGTCGTCCCCATCGGATTGAGGATGCGACGCAGCACGAATGTTTTCTGCAGATCCACCTTGTCGACCAGCAGATCCTCTTTTCGGGTACCGGACTTGAGGATGTCGATCGCCGGGAAGACCCGCTTATCGGCAATCTTGCGATCCAGAACGATTTCGCTGTTACCGGTGCCCTTGAATTCTTCGAAAATCACCTCATCCATCCGGCTACCGGTGTCGATCAGCGCCGTCGCGATGATGGTAAGCGATCCGCCTTCTTCGATATTCCGTGCCGCCCCGAAGAAGCGTTTCGGCCGTTGCAGAGCATTCGCATCCACACCGCCGGTCAACACCTTACCAGAGGATGGCACCACGGTGTTGAAGGCACGGCCAAGTCTTGTGATCGAATCAAGGAGAATAACAACATCTCGCTTATGCTCGACCAGGCGTTTGGCCTTTTCGATGACCATTTCAGACACAGCAACGTGCCGCGTCGCCGGTTCATCGAAGGTCGAGGACACGACCTCCCCCTTCACGTTGCGCTGCATGTCGGTGACTTCTTCCGGCCGTTCGTCGATCAGAAGAACGATCAGATAGCATTCTGGATGGTTCCGTTCGATCGAATGGGCGATGTTTTGCAACAGAACCGTCTTACCGGTCCGCGGCGGCGCCACGATCAGCGACCGTTGCCCTTTCCCGATCGGCGCCACCAGGTCGATGATCCGGGCGGACCGGTCCTTGAGCGTCGGGTCCTCGATCTCCATCTTGAGCCGCTCGTCTGGATAAAGCGGGGTCAGGTTGTCGAAAGCGATCTTGTGACGGGCCTTTTCCGGCTCTTCAAAGTTGATCTTGGTGACATTCGTCAGCGCAAAATAGCGTTCGTTGTCGTTCGGCGCCTTGATCTGGCCTTCGACGGTGTCGCCTGTTCGCAGCGAATACTGCCGGATCATGTCCGGGCTGACATAGATATCGTCCGGACCCGGCAGATAGTTGGCCTCGGGCGAGCGCAGAAATCCGAATCCGTCCTGCAGCACCTCGAGAACACCATCGCCGCCGACTTCCCAGCCTTCGTCCGCCAGTTCGCGGAGAATCTGGAACATCATCTCGCCCTTACGCATGGTCGAGGCGTTCTCGATCTCCAGCTCCTCCGCCATGGCGAGGAGATCCTTGGGACTTTTGGCTTTGAGATCGGCGAGATTCAGGGATTCAACTGTCATGATGGTATGGCCCTTGGTCCCCTGGAAAATAAGGGGCGGTGATCAACAACTTCAGGAAGGCACAGCGCCCGGACGGGCATGTTGGGCGCGTTCATAGTGAAGCGCTGCCCGTGAGTCAAATGTTCCGAACGCCGGTTGCTAAAATCGGACGATGACCGAAAGCACGATCACCACCATCAGCAGCGTCGGAACTTCGTTCATCATGCGATAGCGACGGCCTGTCAGGCTGTTTTCTCCATTGCGAAAGGCCTGAACCTGCCGGCCAAGCCAGAAATGAAACCCCGTCATCGCGATGACCGAGGCGCCCTTGGTCCAGGGCCAGACCCAACTCCAGTCCACGATGCCCGGCGTCGCCACCAAAAGAAGACCGCAGGCCCATGTAACATAGAGCGATGGCCGCATGATGTAGCGGTAAAGCTTGTATTCCATGGTCAGGAAGATGTCAGGGGCGCCGTTCACCTTCTCAGCCTGCTCCACGTGGTACACGAAAAGCCGCGGAAGATAGAAAATCCCTGCCATCCAGGTGATCACCGCCATGACATGGAAGGCCTTGATCCATGGGTAGAGCGCAAACAGCAGATCAGTGATGGCATCGGGCATCTTGTCGGTCCCTCCTGGGCTGGGGTCTTCCTAATAAAAAGAAAGAAAAGAAAAAAGGATGATGATTTTGTAGGGAGTCCCAGATCCGGTGGATTATTGATCTGTACCGTCACTTATCCACCTTGGGGACAGAAAACGCGGATCTGCGGTGTGATTCTCGGGATGTCATGAAACATCCATATATTTCAGTAAGATGGCGATCTTAAGATTTGTTAACTACTGTGGATAACTCAGGGACAAAAGCGTAGAACCCAATCTATCCCGAGGATCCGGGTTATCCTTATCCAACGGGGAGGACTCAGGCAGATCTGCCGTGAAAGACGACAGTTTTCCCCGGGGGTTGCGCCGGGGGGCAGATATCCTAGAAAACGCCCCTGCATCATACGTGCTTCTTTCACCGAGTTATCCACATGCCTGTCTCTCTCGTGCTTGCTTCCGGTTCAGAAATCCGGGCCCAATTGTTGCGAAACGCCGGTCTTGAGGTCGCCGTTGTCCCACCACGCGTCGATGAAGATGCTGTAAAACAGGCGCTTTTGGCCGAAGCCGCCCCGCCCCGGGACGTGGCTGACGCCCTGGCAGAGATGAAGGCGCGCAAGATCAGCGAAAAGATGCCAGGGGCGCTGGTCTTGGGCTGTGATCAGGTGCTGGAATTCGACGGCCAACTTGTGTCCAAGCCCGAAACGCCGGAACAGGCGCTGGCGCAGCTCAGGGCGATGCGGGGCAAGCGGCACAAATTGCTGTCGGCCGCAGTGCTTTGCCGCGATGGAAAACCGGACTGGCGCCATGTCGGTCAGGTGCGGCTGACAATGCGGGACAGTTCGGACGCCTATCTTCAAGATTATGTCGCGCGGAACTGGGACAGCATTCGCCACGCCGTCGGTGGCTATAAGCTGGAAGAAGAAGGTGTGCGGCTTTTCACCGTGATCGACGGGGATTACTTTACCGTTCTGGGTATGCCACTGTTGGAACTTCTCAACTACCTGACGCTTCGGGGGGAAATCGAATCGTGACGCCAAGCCGTATTCCGCTGGCCGGGGTGATCGGCAGCCCGATTGCCCATTCCAAATCTCCACTTCTGCATGGTCACTGGCTCAAGACCTATGGGATCGCAGGTCATTACATCCCGATGGAGGTGGCGGCCGACGATCTGGAGACCGTGTTGCGCACCCTGCCCAAGATGGGGTTCGTCGGGTGCAACATTACCATTCCTCACAAGGAAAGGGCGCTGACACTGGCCGATCAGGTCACCGATCGCGCCACGCTGATCGGGGCAGCCAACACGCTGACTTTTGGCGCTGAGGGCAAGATCATCGCTGATAACACCGACGGTTACGGCTTCATGGAAAACCTGCGCCGTGGTGCGCCCGGCTGGGACCCCAAGGCCGGGCCGGCGGCCGTGCTTGGCGCTGGCGGCGCTGCGCGGGCGGTGATCTGTGCGCTGCTCGATGCCGGGGTGCCTGAGGTTCTGATCAGCAACCGCACCCGCACCCGCGCCGATCAACTGCGCGAGGATTTCGGTGCCCGTCTGCGGGTGGTCGATTGGGTGCAGGCCGGAAATATCATCGCTGAGGCCAGGCTGGTGGTGAACACCACCTCTCTCGGGATGTTGGGCAAGCCCGAACTTCGGGTGCCGCTCGATGGGATAGACAAGCATACTGTTGTAACGGACCTTGTATATAACCCTTTGAAAACGCATCTTCTTCAAGCCGCCGATGCGGCCGGTGCGACAACGGTCGACGGGCTTGGCATGTTGCTTTGGCAGGCTGTGCCCGGGTTCGAGCGCTGGTTCGGACAGAAGCCCGAGGTTGACGAGGCCACCCGCGAGGCGGTGCTGGGATGAGCTTTTCTCTGGGCCTGACCGGTTCGATCGGGATGGGAAAGAGCACCACGGCGAAGATGTTCGTCGAGGAGGGATGTGCGCTTTGGGATGCCGATGCGGCGGTTCACCGCCTCTATGACGTTGGTGGTGCCGCAGTCGAACCGATGCGCGCGGTCTTCCCCGAGGCGGTGATTGGCGACAGCGTCGACCGCGCGGCGCTGAAGCGGATCATCATGGAACGTCCCGAAGCGCTGAAGACCATCGAATCCATCGTTCACCCTCTGGTGGCCGAGGATCGCGCCGCCTTCCGTCAGGCCTCCACGGCGGATATCGTCGTTTTCGACATCCCCTTGTTGTTCGAAGGTGGCGGCGAAGCCCATATGGACGCCACCGTCACCGTGACCGCCCCGGCCCATATCCAGGAGGCCCGGGTGATGGATCGGGGCACGATGAGCCGGGAACATTTCCACCATATCCGTTCGAAACAGATGCCGGACCATGAAAAACGCGCACGGGCCCACTATGTCGTGGAGACCGACACGCTGGAGCATGCCCGGGTCCAGGTTCATGACATCGTGACGGATATCCGCAGGAGGATCGCTCATGCGTGAAATCGTACTCGATACCGAAACCACCGGCTTCGACCCTTTCTCTGGCGACAGGATCGTCGAAATCGGCGCGGTCGAGCTACACAACCATGTGGTGACCGGCAAGACCTACCACCAATATATCAACCCACAGCGCGACATGCCTGAAGATGCCTTTCGCGTCCACGGGCTGAGCGAGGAGTTTTTGCGCGACAAGCCGCTTTTCGCGGAAGTTGGTCAGGCGTTTCTCGATTTCGTCGGTGATGCCAAGCTGGTGATCCATAACGCCAGCTTCGACATGAAATTCCTGAATGCCGAACTGAAGTGGATGGGATTGCCCGAACTGCCCTGGGAACAGGCGATCGACACCCTTGCCATTGCGCGCAAGAAATTTCCCGGTGCGCAGGTCTCGCTCGATGCGCTGTGCCGGCGCTACGGGATCGACAATTCTGCCCGGACCCTGCACGGCGCCTTGCTCGACTCCGAAATCCTCGCCGATGTCTATCTGGAACTGATCGGCGGTCGGCAGCCGGATTTCGCGCTGAATGTGATAGAGACCCGGGGGGCTGCCAGTGCCGAAAACGATTGGCGTCCGAAACCGCGCCCGACAGCGCTGCCGTCGCGGCTGAGCGCCGAGGAAAACGCCGCGCATGAGGCGTTTTTGGACAAATTGGGTGATAATCCGCTCTGGCGCCGGGCCTGAACGCGAAAAAGGCGCCATGACGGCGCCTTTTGTATGGCTTTCAGGGCCTCTGGGGCGAAACGCCCCATGCCGTGAGGATTACGCGTCTGCCGGTTGTTCGCCGTTGGCGGCCTGACGCCGCGCTAGTTCGTTGCGATAGATCGCGACAAAGTCGATGTTGTCCAGGTTCAGCGGCGGGTAACCGCCATCGCGGGTCACGTCGCTGACGATCCGGCGCAGGAACGGGAACAGTTGGCGCGGGCATTCGATCAGCAGGAAGGGGTGCAGTTGGTCTTCCGGCACGCCTTGAACGAAGAAGACGCCGACATATTCGATCTCGAGCAGGAAGAGCACATCGCTCATTCCCTTGGCCTTGGATTCGACCTTCAGCTTGATGACAACTTCATATTGGTCATCTGCCTGCCGTTTCTTGGCATCGAGATTGACCTGAACGCTGACATCGGGCTGCACTTCGCCAGCCGCGCCGCGTTGCGCCATCACATTTTCAAAGGACAGGTCGCGGACGTATTGTCCCAGGATCCGCATCTGGACCTGGGGCGCCTGTTGCGGCTGCGGGTTTGCGCCGTTTTCGGACATGGGGGATCTCCCTGACATCGGTTTGCCGATTGCTTACCAGCTTGCTCGGCGCATCTCAATGCTGCGGACCCGGTTAACTCCGGCGCTGATCGGGCCCTTCGACCCAACCCGACGGCGGTGTCTTTCGCGGTTGGGAGCCGGGCTTCACCTCGGTGAAGTCGCCGTCGATCACATCACCCTGCGGTCCGAATGGGTCGTGGGCCCCACTACCCTGCGGGCCGGCGCGGTACATGGTCGCGCCCCCCATCTGAAACTGTGCCACGCTCACCCGGGATCGGGCGAACCGAAACACTGCCCGCCGAACCGGCGGGATCAGCAGGGCAAAGCCCATCGCATCGGTGAAAAATCCCGGCGTTAGCAGCAGAACGCCGGCGACCAGGATCATCGCGCCATGCGCCAGCGGCTCGGTCGGATCGTCGAGCCGCTGGAAAGACCCGCGCAATTGGCCCATTGCCAACCGTCCCTGGCTGCGCATCAGCCAACTCCCCAGCACTGCCGTGAAGATGACGATTGCCAGTGTCGGCCACAGCCCGATCAACCCGCCCACCTGGATGAACAGGGCGATTTCGATGATCGGCACGGCCAGAAAGGCCAGAAACAGGTACATTCAGCGGCTCCTTTCGCATGTCCGGAACAGTGGACTAACCCCTGCCCCTCACCTACATAGGGTCCAACGGCTTGCCTTACAAAGCCCAACGCCTGACACGAGGACCAAATGAATTCACCTTTGATCCAGCTTCTGGTGCTTGCCGGCATCGCGATTTTCCTGATCCTGCGGCTGAAAAACGTGTTGGGGACACGTGATGGCTTTGAAAAGCCGAAGGCGCCGCAGCAGCCCGAAGCCAAAATAGACCGCCCGGATTTCGAAGTGATCGAAGGCGGCCCGGATCGCGATATCACCGATCATGTCGACGACGGCACCCCCCAGGCCGAAGCCCTGAGCGCAATGAAACGGGTGGAGCCCGGGTTTTCGGTATCCGAATTTGTCCAGGGCGCGCGTGGTGCCTATGAGATGATCCTGATGGCCTACGAACACGGCACGCTTGACGATATCCAGGCCTATCTCGCCCCCGATGTGTATCAGAGCTTTGTCGATGGTCTGGCCGCGCGCGAGGATCAGGGTCTGAGCATCGAGGCGGAATTCATCGGCGTGCGCGAAACCGCGATTGCCGATGTCCGTTTCGAGAAGGACACCAACCGGGCGGAGATCACCATGCGCTTTGTCGGAGAGCTGACCTCGGTCGTGCGGGACCGCAGCGGCGAGATCGTCGAGGGCAGCCCGACCTCGGTCAAGCGGCAAAAGGACAGCTGGACCTTCGCCCGCACCATGGGCAGCTCCGATCCGAACTGGCTGCTTGTCGCCACGGATCTATGATCCGTGCGCTCTGCCTGGCCGGTGCTCTGGTGATGGCAGCGGATGTCACCTGCGCGGCCGAGGCGGAGCCGAGTCACGAAGTCCTGCGGTTCGATGAACTGGACGGATGGGCTGAAGACGATCACGCTGCGGCGCTGTCGGTGTTTCTGGAAACCTGTCCGGACATGGACGATTCGGACTGGCACAGCCTTTGCGCGCTGGGACAGCAGCAGAAGCCCGAAAGCGCGCGGGCATTTTTCGAACTGTTCTTTCGACCGGTTCTGATCACCGACGGGCGAGACCCATTGTTCACCGGCTATTTCGAGCCGGAACTGGAGGGGTCGCGGGTTGCCACACCACGGTTCCGCTATCCGCTCTACCGGATGCCGCCGGAGGCCAGGAACCAGGCGCCCTGGCTGAGCAGGCGCGAAATCCTGACATCGGGGCTGATGGAGAACCGTGGCCTGGAAATCGCCTGGGTCGATGATCCGGTTGAATTGTTCTTTCTGCAAATTCAGGGATCTGGCCGGATTCATCTGCAGGACGGAAGCTCGCTGCGGGTCGGTTACGGCGGGTCGAACGGGCAACAATATCGTTCGATCGGGGTGGAAATGGTGCGCCGCGGGATTTATGCCGCGCATCAGGTCAGTGCCCAGGTGATCCGCAGTTGGGTGCGCCGCAATCCCGAGGCCGGGCTAGAGCTTCTTTATCATAATCCATCCTATGTTTTCTTCCGCGAGATCAGCCATGTTAGCGATCATTTGGGGCCTTTGGGCGCGATGAATCGGCCGATCACCCCCCTGCGTAGCATTGCGGTGGACCCCGCCTATGTGAGACTGGGCGCGCCTGTCTGGCTCGAGACCGAGGGCGAGGCGCGGATCCGCCGGCTGATGGTCGCGCAGGATACCGGATCGGCGATCAAGGGAGCGCAGCGGGCGGATGTTTTCTTTGGCACCGGCGAAGGCGCTGGCCAGATCGCCGGACGAATGCGCGATCCTGGGCGGATGCTGGTGCTGATGCCGATCCAGCGCGCCTATGCGCTGCTGCCCGATGGGGGCGCGTGATGGCGCGCCGTCGCAAGGTATCGGGCGAGGAGCTTGAACTCTGGCGCCGGGTTGCCGCACGGGCGGAGCGGTTGCACCCTGCGCCCAAGTCCGAGCCGGCGCCGCTGCTGCAAAAGCCGCAACCAAAGCCCACGCCCCCGATTGAGGAGCCGTTTTCCTTCGAACCGTTCCGGATGGGCCAGACCGCAGCGGGATTGCCCGGACGTCACGATCTGAAACCGGCGCTGCATGATCGCATTTCAGGGCAGCCCGTGCGGATGGACCGCAAGGCCTTTACCCGGATGAAGCGCGGCAAGCTGGTGCCGGATGCCCGGATTGATCTGCACGGCATGCGTCTGGATCGGGCACATCCGGCGCTGACACGGTTCATCCTGCAATCGCATGCCGCGGATCACCGGCTGGTTCTGGTGATCACCGGCAAGGGCAAACGCGCCAAGGACGATGGCCCGATCCCAACCCCGCGCGGGGTGCTCAAGCATAATGTGCCGCAATGGCTGGCGATGCCGCCCCTGTCGCAAGTGGTGTTGCAGGTGGCCCAGGCCCATATCAGCCATGGCGGTGAAGGCGCCTATTATGTTTATCTGCGCCGTAACCGCTGATCCTGAAAGGAACCGCCCGAGGCATGGGTTCCATTTGTGCCTTGGCTGGTTCGGACCGCTGGGATATTCCTAAGGGCCATGACCCAAAATCCAGCCCCTGATCCTTACGGTGCGCTTGTTGAGCGTCTCGACCTCCCGGCTCTGAAAGCAGGTCCGCTAAGCGGGATGCGATTCACGGCGAAGGATAATATAGATATCGCCGGGCATCGAACCGGCTATGGCAGCCCGGCCTGGCGCGATACCCATCCGGCGCCGGTACACAATGCGCTTTGCGTTGATCAGCTTCTGGCCGCGGGAGCGCGATGTGTCGGCAAGGCCGTGGCGGACGAGCTGACTTATAGCCTCGACGGGGAAAATCAGTTCTTTGGCACACCGCGCAATGCCCGCGCGCCTGATCGGATCCCCGGTGGTTCCTCAAGTGGGTCGGCGGCTTCTGTCGGCAACGGGTTGGCTGATTTCTCGATCGGTACGGATTCAGGCGGGTCTGTGCGGGTCCCGGCAAGCCTGTGTGGAATTTGGGGGATGCGCCCGTCTCTTCACCGGATTTCCGAGGCAGGCGTGTTGCCCTTCATGCCGGGTGTCAGCACGGTGGGCATTCTGGCATCCGAGTTTGGACAGCTTGACGCCGTGGCGCGCGTGCTGTTGCGCAGCCCGACGAAACCGGTGGCGCCGCTGCGTCGCTTTCTGGTGTTGACCGATGGGGTCGAAATCGCGGATCAGGCTGTACAGGTGCAGGTCTATGCGGCGCTGGACGCGATCTCGCGCCGAACAGGCATTCAGGCAGAGCCGATCCGCTTTGCGCAGCTTGTTGGTGAAGACATCCCATTAAGCGATTGCAACTTGAGGGCGCTGCGTGATCTGCAGACAGCGGAGTTTCAAAGCACGCTTGGCAATTGGGTCGAAACTGCCCGGCCCGGGTTGGGGGCGGCTTTGTCCATGGCCTATGGCAATGTGCGCGATTTCGATCGGATCGGGGCGCTTGACAGTCTGACGCGCTGCGAATGGTTGTTCGATCGGATCAATGCGGCGCTGCCCGAGGGAACGGTTATCTGCTTTCCCACCACCCCTTGCATTGCTCCTCTGAAAGGATCGCTGACAACGCTCGACGCGGTGACGGCTTTTTATACACCGACGATGACGCTGACGGCGTTTTCCGGCGTCGCCCGCCTGCCCGAGATCTCGGTCCCTCTGTTGACGGTCCAGGGATGTCCTGTCGGGTTGTCCTTTGCTGCAGGGCACTATCAGGATGAATTCCTGCTGGCGGCATTGCCAGAGATTCTTGCGCCCGGGAGGTGCTGATTACGATGCCAAGGGGCCCGGTAACAGGCGCCGTTGGCGATGGCCTCACATCTTGTGGATCAGCAGATCCGGCGACAGGATCATCTGGGTGGCGTTGCGTACCGACAGGACGGTGCCGGGCAACAGGCCGGACCGCCCGGCGCGGTCACCCTGAAAGGCGACGTCCAAGGTCTTGCTGTCGGAGAGCAGCGAAATCAGCGCCGGTGAGGTGCCGACGGTGAAATGGCTGTTGCTGGCGTTGAACTGGCTGACGTCGATGATCGTGACGGGGAAATCCCCCAAGGCGGTCGGATCCGTCAGATTGCCCAGCCGCGCCCCTGCCCCGTTGATCCGTGCCGACAGCGCCAGCGCCTTGTCGCGGCTGGATGTGAAGATGGCGAAGGGCTGCGGCAGCCCGGCGATGCGCTTGGCCTGCATGCGGAAGACTTCGATATCCAGATCTGGCGAAATCAGGATGATGCCGCCAAGCGCCTGTTTGCTCCAGCCCGGGCGGGCGATTTCGATCTGACGCAGGGTTTCCATCAGCAACATGGTGCCCAGCGAATGCGCCGCCACCACGATGCGCCGCGCCCCGACGGCGCGCAGATCATAAAGAAGCTGTTCCAGCCCATCGCGCGCGAACAGGACGCTGTCGCGATCATAGGTATAGCCTAGCGGGTGGGTCGCGCTCGGCCAGGAGAAATGCACTGCCGTCGCCGGCACGTCGAAATCGTGCATGATCTGCGCGGTACGGAAAACACCATCGAAAAAGCTGTTGTTATAGCCGTGGATATAGAGAACGATTTCACGCCTGTCGGGGGGCGACTGGCGCAGCTTCCGGCTCAGTGCAGCGCGAAAGGCCTGGCGTCCGGCGATATCCTGCCGGGCGGCGATGGTGAAATCCTTCTGGGGGTCGGGATGGTCAAAGCCGTTTTCAATTCGCCCCTTCCTGTGCCCGGGCGGGATCGACACATCGAGCGACAGATACCGGGTTTCCTCGGATCGGGCCGGGCTGAACCATCCGGTCGGGTCGGGTTTGCGCTGGGTCGCGACGAAGATCGGCTCAATGGCGCCGATCCCTTCCGAGGCTGGCACGATCGGCGCATGAAAACGGTCGTTGCAGGCAGAGACCCCGGTCGCTGCCATCAGCATGATCATCCGCCTGCGATTCACGTTCTCGCGCCTCTGCCTGTGTGGTCTCTGCCGCCGGTCTACACGATAGCGGCAGAGAGGGGAGCGTCTAGAGCACGTAACGGCTGAGATCGGCGGATTTCGCCAGTTCGCCCAGGTTCTTCTCGACGAAGTCGGCATTTACCGTCACCGCGTCGCCCGAGCGATCGGGCGCGGTGAAGGATAGCTCCTCGAACACCCGTTCCATCACGGTATAGAGCCTGCGGGCGCCGATGTTTTCGACCGACTGATTCACCTCCGCCGCGATGCGGGCCAGAGCGTGAATCCCGTCTTCGGTAAAGTCGACAGTGACCTCCTCGGTGCCCATCAGTGCGGTATACTGCCGGGTCAGCGCATTGTCGGTCTCGGTCAGGATGCGCACGAAATCCTCTTCGGTCAGCGCCTGCAGCTCCACCCGGATCGGTAGACGTCCCTGCAGTTCGGGCAGCAGATCCGAGGGTTTCGCGATATGAAAGGCGCCCGAGGCGATGAACAGGATATGGTCGGTTTTCACCGGTCCGTGCTTGGTGCTGACGGTGGTGCCCTCGATCAGCGGCAGCAGGTCGCGCTGCACCCCTTCACGTGAAACATCGCCGCCACGGGTATCGGCGCGGGCACAGACCTTGTCGATCTCATCGAGAAAGACGATGCCGTTCTGTTCGACCGATTCCAGCGCGGCACGGGTCACCGCCTCGTCATCCAGAAGCTTGTCAGCCTCTTCGCCAATCAGCACCTCATAGCTGTCGGCCACCGTCATCTTCTTGCGGGTGGTACGCCCGCCCAGGGCCTTGCCGAAGATATCGCCCAGGTTCAGCATGCCCATCTGGCCGCCAGGCTGGCCGGGAATGTCGAACATCGGCATCGGGTTCGAGGTATCGGCAACCTCCAGCTCGATCTCGGTATCGTCGAGCTCGCCTGCCTTCAGCTTCTTGCGGAACATCTCGCGCGTGCCCTCGCGGGCGTGTTCGCCTGCAAGCGCCTCGATGACCCGATCTTCGGCCGCTTGCTGGGCGCGGGCCTTGACCTCGTCTCGCATCCATTCGCGGGTCTGGATAATGGCGCTGTCGACCAGATCGCGCACGATCTGCTCGACGTCGCGACCGACATAGCCGACCTCGGTGAACTTGGTCGCCTCGACCTTGATGAAGGGCGCGCGGGCCAGTTTCGCCAGCCGCCGGCTGATCTCGGTCTTGCCGACACCGGTGGGCCCGATCATCAGGATGTTCTTGGGATAGACCTCTTCCCTGAGGTCGTCGGAAAGCTGCTTGCGCCGCCAGCGGTTGCGCAGCGCCACGGCCACGGCGCGCTTAGCGTCCTGCTGGCCGATGATGAAACGGTCCAGCTCGGACACGATCTCGCGGGGGGTCAGGTTGGTCATTTCGATCCTCTTGGCCTCTGGGGCGGGGCCCAAAATTCTTCGAAGAATTTCGATAAGAAACTTCGAAGTTTCTTACCCATTAATCGTTTCGACGATCACGTTTCCATTGGTGAAAACGCAGATATCGGAGGCAATGGACATTGCTTTGCGGGCGATCTCTTCGGCGGTCAGATCGCTGTCCATCAGCGCCCGTGCCGCGGCGAGCGCATAGTTGCCACCCGAGCCGATCGCTGCCACGTCATGTTCGGGTTCCAGCACGTCGCCGGCGCCGGTGATGACATAGAGATCCTTGCCATCGGTTACGATCAACATCGCTTCCAGCTTTTGCAGGTATTTGTCGGTCCGCCAGTCCTTGGCCAGTTCCACCGCCGCGCGGGCCAGTTGCCCCGGTGTGGCCTCAAGCTTGGCCTCCAGCCGTTCCAGCAGGGTGAAGGCATCGGCGGTCGAGCCGGCAAAACCCGCGACCACCTGATAGCCGCCGGGATGCAGGCGGCGAACCTTGCGGGCGGTTCCCTTGATCACTGTATTGCCCAGCGATACCTGGCCGTCGCCCGCGACCACCACCTGATCGCCCTTGCGGACCCCGATGATGGTGGTGCCGTGCCAGCCCGGAAAGCTATCTGTGCTCATCTGTGCCTCCTGATCATTGGGCAACTATATGGACGGCGCATTCGCTCGGCACAAGGGCGGCCCGGGTTTCGTCGCTTGTGGCCGATACGCCGCTCGCCTAGCGTGACGAATATGAGCGGACGGAGACATGCGACATTCTATCTGGAGGACGGGCTGCGCCAGAGCGCTGAGGCCGGGCGACACAATTTCCTGTCGTTGATATCTGAAGTTCTTGGAAAATCAGGGTTTTCAGTTTCCTATCGCCCGGACAGCGAGGTGGAGCGCGCGGTCTCGGCCAACCGCGACGGCTATGCAATCTTTCATATGGCCGAGCCAACGCACGACCGTGCGGTGACGCTGCGCCGGGTCTATCATTACCCATTCTGGGCGATCGAGCGCAGCGCTCGCCGCTGGGAATGGGAGGTCGCCCGCAGCCGCTTCGATCCCGAAGCGGTGCCAAAGCCCGAGGCGCGCCGGTTCTATCGCTTCTGGCGCAAGCGGCTGTTCGGAGACCGGCCCGATCGGGCCGGTCGCGAGGGGTTCGTCTATGTCCCGCTGCAGGGCCGTCTGCTTGAGCAACGTTCATTCCAAAGCTGCGCGCCGGTCGACATGCTGTGCGCTGTTCTGGCGGCGGAGCACCGCCCGGTGGTGGCGGCGCTGCATCCGAAGGAAGTCTATTCCGAGGAAGAACGGCGTGTGCTGGACGATCTGGCCCACGACCATCCCCGGCTTGAGATCCGCCTGGGCGGGATGGAGCCATTGTTGCAGGGCTGCGATTATGTGGTGACCGAGAATTCCTCTGCCGCCTTCAACGGCTATTTCTTCGGCAAGCCGGCGGTGCTGTTCGCGCGCTCCGACTTTTCCCATATCGCGCTTGATGCCACGCGGATGGGGGCGGATGCCGCGTTAGCCGCCGCGCCGGCGCATCGCCCGGATTATGCCGCCTATCTGCATTGGTTCTGGCAGCAGATGTCGATCAACGCTGGCCGGCCCGAGGCCGGGGAGAAGATCGCGGCGCGGCTACGGGCCGCGGGCTGGCCGGTCTGATCCTCTGACTGGCCCGCGGAATGGACGGTTTCAGGGGATTTTCATGCCGTTTGGCCCGGATCTGTCCCGGTGGATCGCTTGACAGCGGGATCGACATTCGGCCAAACCCAGGCATCCATCTGCCTCGGAAAACGGAACGACCTCCATGACCACCAGAAAGCGCATCGTTCTCTCCAGTGATCACGCCGCCATTGACCTGCGTCAGGCCATCGCGGCGCATATCGCCAACCAGGGGTGGGAGGTGGTCGATATCGGCCCGACGACGCCGGAAAGCACGCATTACCCCAAGCACGGCGAAGCGGCGGCGCAGCGTGTCGCCTCGGGCGATTGCGCGCTGGGTATCATCCTGTGCGGCACCGGCCAGGGCATCATGATGGCGGCGAACAAGGTCAAGGGTATCCGCTGCGGCGTTTGCTCTGACAGCTTCTCGGCCCGGATGATCCGCCAGCACAACAATGCCAACATGTTGTCACTTGGTGCCCGTGTGGTGGGCGAAGGCCTGGCGCTGGATATCGTCGACGCCTTCCTGAATGCCGAATTCGAAGGCGGCCGGCATGCCACGCGGGTCGACATGATCGCGGATATCGAGAGCTGAGGCTTTCATCCCCGAACGGCGGAACAGCCTGTTTTGCAATGAAAAAGGGGTGCCGTAAGGCACCCCTTTGACGTTCGATCGGCAGGCAGCCCGGCTCAGATCGACTCGTCGATCCAGCTTTGCAGCGAGGCTTTGGGCGCCGCGCCGGCCCGGTTCGAAATCACCTGGCCATCCTTGAAGATGAACAGTGCCGGAATACCGCGCACGCCCAGCGAGGCGGCGAGGTTCGGGTTTTCATCGACGTCGATCTTGGCGACCTTGATCTTGCCGTCGTATTCTTTGGCCAGTTCCTCCAGCGCCGGGGCAATCTGACGGCAGGGACCGCACCAGGCGGCCCAGAAGTCCACCACGACGGGGACATCGGATTGTTTTACTTCCTGCTCGAAAGTGGCGTCGGTAACGGCAACGGTGGACATCATCTGTCTCCTGGATGAGATGCGCTTGGGGGCAGAAGTTAGGAGTCGGATAGGATCGCGTCAAGGCGGCCTGCCCGCGCCAGGGCCGCGGCCACCAGTTCCGGGGATAGCGACATCAGCGTCGCGTTGCGGGTCCAGAGGATCGCGGTCTCGATCCGCTTGCCGGGGAAAATCTGTTCCAGCGCCACGGCATAGGCACCCATCTGCCTGAGCAGCGCCTCGGGACAGTCATTGGCGCGCGCGGGCACGGTGGCGTTCGATTTGTAATCGACAACAAGAACGTGATCGGATGCAACAATCAGCCGGTCGATCACCCCATGCAGCCGCCGGGGACCGAGCGGCGCGGTCATCGGCACCTCGGTCAGCGCCTCGGCGACGAAGATCGGCGCCAGCGCCGGGGCGGTCAGCACGCCGGTGGCCTCGGCCAGGATGTCATCACGCTCCAGGTCTTCCAGATCGGGCAGCAGGGCCCCGGCTGCCTGTTGCCAGCGATCACGCGGCAGATCGGGCAGATGTTCCAGCAGCAGGTGGATCGCGGTGCCACGCGCCTTGGCTGCCTCCTCGTCCAGACCTTCATCGCCTGGCAGCGCCTTCGCGCCGCCGAGGTCCGAGGGGCTGAGGCTGGGCAATGGCTCGGGCCGGGGGAGAGCCGGGCTTTTCAGGAAATCGGGGGGGGGAGGCGGCGTTTCGGTCACGGGCGCGGTGGTTTCTAGCTCTGCCGCCGTCCAATCTCCATGCTGATAGCGCAGGCCCTGCCCTCCTGGCAGCGCGGCCTCGACCGCGCCGGCGCGGATCAGCGCGGCCTCGGTCATCTGGTACCAACTGTCTCCGGCCTTGTCCAAATCGCCCGCCGCCGCCACGATCAGCCACTTTTCCGCCCGGGTCAAAGCCACATAGAGAAGCCGCAGCCGTTCGTTCATCTGCCGCGCCTGAGCCGCGTCGCGCGCCGCCGTCAGCACCGGCGGCATCCGGTCCGCGGCAGTGCGCCACAGCGGCGTTTGCCCGGCCATCATCACCTCATCGGGCTGCGGCGCGCGGCGCTTGCCGGTGTCGGGCAGGATGACGATCGGCGCCTCGAGCCCCTTGGAACCATGCACCGTCATCACCCGGATCATGTTGCCAGCGCTGCCCATCTGGCGCTTGATTTCCAGATCGTCGGTTTCCATCCAGGTGAGGAAGCCGGTGAGGCTGGGAATCGCGCTGCGTTCATAGGCCAGCGCCTGGGAGAGAAGTGCGTTGATCCCGTCCTCGGCCTCGGCCCCCAGTCGCGCCAGCAAGCGGCGGCGGCCGTCGTGGCGGGTGAGGATGCGTTCGATCAGGTCATAGGGGCGCAGGAAATCGGTTTGGTCGCGCAGATCGTTCAGAAAGGCCAGGGTTTCGGGAAACTCTGCCCCCCGGTCGCGCAAGGCTTGCCACAGATAGGGGCGCGTGCGCCGATGGGCCAGATCGAACAATTGCTGCTCTCCCCAGCCCAGAAGCGGCGATTTCAGCACGGTGGCCAGCGACAGGTCATCCTCGGGCGTCGCCAGAAACCGGAGCAAGGCCGCCAGATCCTTGACCGCCAGTTCCGCCCCCACCTTCAGCCGGTCTGCGCCGGCGATGGGCAGGGCTGCGGCCTTGCAGGCGCGGATGATCTCGGCAAACAGCTCGGATCGGCGTTGCACCAGGATCAGGAAATCCCCCGCCTGCACCGGACGGCGGCGGAAGCTCCCAGGCTTGGGGCCATCGACCGGCACCGTCTCGCCCCGGTCGATCATCGCCTTGATCTCGCGCGCGATACGGTCGGCCAGAACCACGGTATGGTGCCGCGCGCCGGGGCGGTCGACCGGATCTGTCCAGTCGCGGTCGTCATCCTCCTCGACCTTCTCGACCAGCGGCCAGAGATCGACGCGTCCGGGCAGATCCGCCTTGAACGCCCGGTGCAGCGAGTCTTTGGGAAAGCCGGCCTCGGCCCGACCTTCGAACACCAGATCGACGAGCTGCAGGATCGCCTGCGAGGAGCGGAAGGAGAATTCCAGCGTCAGATCCTGCAAGCCGGTGCCGCGCCCGTCCAGCCGGGCGGCGAACTCCGCCTGCATCCGGTCGAAGGCATCCGGATCCGCCCCCTGAAAGGAATAGATCGACTGTTTCTTGTCGCCGACGACGAAGATCGTGCGTTCCACATCCGCCCGCGCGCCCTGGCCCGAGGTGAACTCCTGCGCCAGCTTCTCGATCACCTCCCATTGTTCGGGGCTGGTATCCTGCGCCTCGTCCACCAAGATATGATCGATGCCGCCATCCAGACGGTAGAGCACCCAGGCGGCGACGCCGGGGTCGTTCAGCAACTGCCGCGTCTTCAGGATCAGGTCGTCGAAATCGAGCCAGCCGCGCAGCTGCTTGCGGCGGTCGTATTCCGGCAGGAAACGCGCGGCAAAGGCATGGAGCGCTTGTGACTTTCGCGCCGCTTCCAGCCCCAGACGACGCGGCCGCGCCGCCTCGACCCGCAGCATCAAGGGCTCCAGCCGGTCCATCAGATCGGGGTGGGTCTTTTGCAGATCCTTGGTCGGAAAAGACCCTAACTTGGCCGAAAACGGCTCTTTCGCCGAGGCGCCGGTCAGAAAGATGCGCTCCAGCTCCGGCAGGATCGCCAGACCGGGATCGCCGAGGGTGGAAAGCGCGGCGCCGTTCTTCTGATCGGTCGCTTTGCCGCCCGCCAGTACGGCGCAAAGGTCGTGGATCAGTTCCGCCTCACCGCCCAGAAACACCTCGGCCTCCAGCGCGTCGGCGTCATAGCCTGCGGGCAGATCGAACAGCGCCAGCAGGCCGTCGCGCTGCAACGGTTCTGCAAAGGCGGCTCGCCTGGCGGTGATCGCGGCGGTCAGCTTGTCGAAATCGGTATCGGTCAGGTGATCGGCCAGATCGGCGATCAGCCCCGCCTCGGGCCCATCGGCAAAATCCTCGACGATCTCGGCCCTGAGCAAGCTGGCGGCGCGATCCTCCATCTCGGTGAACTGCGGGCTCACCCCGGCCTCGAGCGGGAACCGCCGCAGGAGCGAGGCGCAGAACGAATGGATCGTCTGGATCTTCAGCCCGCCCGGTGTCTCGATCGCGCGGGCGAAAAGCGTGCGGGCATGGGCCAGACGATCCGCCGGCACTGCCCCTTCGGTGCCGAGAGAGACGAGCTGCGCGCGCAACCCCTCGTCCCCCAGCATCGCCCATTCGCCCAACCGTTTGAACAGGCGGTTCTGCATCTCGCTCGCCGCCGCCTTGGTATAGGTGAGGCAGAGGATATGCTGCGGTTCGACATCCGCCAGCAAGAGCCGCGCCACCCGGTCGGTCAGCACCCGGGTCTTGCCCGATCCCGCATTCGCCGCCAGCCAGGTGGAGGCATCGGGCCGCGCCGCCTGCACCTGGCGTTCGCTGGCCTCGTCCCGCGCGCTCATGCCAGATCCTCCGGTTCAGGCTCTGTCGCGCGGTCCCATTCGCCGAACCGCGCGAGGTGGTCGTAATCGCCGTGATCACTGTCCTTGAACAGCATCCGGCGCGAGGTATAGCCCTGATCGGGCTGGGCATAGGCGATCAGCAGCTTGCGCAGCTCCTCCAGCACCTGGGCCGGCGGTTCTTCGTCCAAGGGTGCCGGCACCTCTTTGTAGCTCGCACCGATGCCGACGAAGACTGCGCCGTTCACATGCGCGGGGGCCAGATTTCCAAAGCCCACCTCCTCCGCCATCGCGGCCTCGATCAGCAACTGTTTGTCGAACTTCGCTTGCTGGTCTCGGGTCGGTGGTGTGCCAGTCTTGTAATCGTACAGCGTCAACGCCCCGCGCGCGTCCATGTCGATCCGGTCGGCGCGGCCCACAAGGGTGACGCCGGGCGGCGAAATCGCCATTTTAGAGCCTTGTTCGAAGGTGCTGGACATCGCCGCCTCTTGACGAACCGCCTCGGCGGAGAGGAAAGCCTCGGCAATCCGCCCGAGCCGGGACAGCCAGAGCGCCCGGGCGGTGGGCCAGGGCACGTGCTCTTCCAGCACTTCGGTGGCGCGGGCCATCAGCGCTTCGCGGTTCAGGGGGGCACCGGCGCCCAGATCGTCGCGCACGAATTTCTCGAAAACCTCATGCAGCACGGTGCCGCGCAGCAGCGCGTCGGGTTCCTGTACCAGCGAATCGAGCGGCGACAGCCGCAGCACCCGGCGGGCATAGACGGCATAGGGATCGCGGATCAGACGCTTGATTTCGGTCACGTTCAGCCGATCGGGGCGGGACGCTACCGGCGGGCGCGGAGAGGGGCGCGGCGCCGGGGCAATTGGCGTCACCGCCTCAAGCGCGCGGGCCCAGCCCAGCCAGACGCGGCCTCGCGCCCGCATGTCGTCGAGCGCTTGCCGCCCGCCCTGATCGGGCAGCCCGGCCAGCAGATTCGCCAGCCGGTTCAGCCAGCGCGAGGGCACGGTTTCGGCATCGTCCGAGCGTTGCGAGCGGGTCAGCCAGACCTCTGGAGCGGCAATCGCCTGCTGGAAGTCATGCGCCGAAAGACCGATCCGCCGCTCCGGCAGCAAAAGCCCGGCGCGGTCGCGCATCTGCCGGTTCAGCCAGGGATCGGGGCGGGCGGGTTCCGGCCAGCTGCCTTCGTTCAACCCGCCGAGGATCAGCAGATCGGCGCCCATGACGCGCGCCTCAAGCGTGCCCCAGATCATGATGCCGCCAAAGGCCGCGTCGCGGTCGCGTACCTCTTCGCCCTGCAACAGCGCGGTCAGCAGATCGGCGAAATCGCGCGCCGTCATCGTGCCGCCAAATTCCGCCTCCCGCTCCAGCGCGTCCAGCACAGCGCGTGCCTTGATGCCGGCGTTCTTCTGCCATAGCCCGCCGCTGCCCTCGGTCGGGCCGGCGGCGATGGTTTCGGCCTGCGCGCGCAGATCGGCGATCCAATCGGTCAGCGGTCGTTCGCCAAGGCGCTGCCGGTCGCAGAAGCCTGCTGTCAGCCAGCCCAACCAGGTCGCCAGCGCCTCGGGGTCGTGACGGGCGGCGAAGCGTGACAGGCTCATGGCATCGGGAAAGGCCGGCCCCTGCTTGCGCAGGTCCAGTTCCAGATCGCGGGTGAACCGCAGGTGATCGCCGCGGTCGATGCCGGAATGGGTCAGCGGGTGCTTCAGCAGCGTCAGCAGGGTTTCACCGGTCAGCCGCTGGGTGAACAGCTCGGCTACATGGCGCAGGAAACGGCCCGGAGGCGACAGGTGCAGCGGCTGGCCGGCGCTGTCGTCGGGCGTGATGT
The DNA here is from genome assembly GCF_000429365.1 of Pseudodonghicola xiamenensis DSM 18339. Lineage (GTDB taxonomy): Bacteria > Pseudomonadota > Alphaproteobacteria > Rhodobacterales > Rhodobacteraceae > Pseudodonghicola > Pseudodonghicola xiamenensis. Next base: position 86,903 of record NZ_AUBS01000003.1, read on the forward strand.
CCCAGCGTTGCAGCGCGGCGGTGACCTGCCGGGTCAGCATCCGGTCGGGGGTGATCAGCGCGGCGGATTGGCCAGTCTCTGCCGCCTGCCGCAGCCGCAGCGCGATGGCCAGCGCCTCGTCCCGCGGGCTCATGGATTCGACCAGCGTCAGATCGGCGGTGGCGATATCCAGATCGGTCAGCCCCGGCCCCTCGGCCATCCAGGCATCGGTGACGGGGGCCGGGCGCAGCGCCAAGGACAGCAGCCGGTTGCGCGCGGGGGCCGGCGGTTCCTCTCCGGTCCAGCGGATGACCTGATCCGATGACATCTCCAGCCCGTCCAATATCTTGCGGAACCGGTATTGCGGGTGATCCTCCGCCGTCAGCGCCTTTTCCAGCGTCTTCCAGACCTCTGCCGGCTGGTCGAAATCAAAGCCCGGGAGCACCAGCGCCCCCTGCGGCAGCCGGGCGATCGCCTGCATCAGCATCAACGTGGTGCCGCGCGACCCGGTGGAACCTGCCAGGATTATCGGGTGTTGCGGTGGGGCGATCTGCCAACGGGCGATCAGATCCTCGACCACCCGCCGTTGCCGCGCCTGCGGATCCAGTGCCTCGCCTTCCGAGCCGATAAGATCGTCGGCGATGCCGATAAAGGCCTGGGCCCGGGCCCAGTGGCCGGACAGGTCGCTGACATCGAGATTACGGATATCCTCGGGCGAGACGCCTTCTCCCTGCATCTCGTCGATGAGGCCAGCGAGGCTGTCCGCCAGATCGTAGAGCGAGGCGCGCGCCGCCAGATCCGGCTGCCGGTCGAGGAGCGCCGAGATCAATTGCGTCAGCTCCAGCCGCCGGCGCAATGGCGGAACCGCCGGTGGCAGGGTATCGAGCCCGCCATGCGCTCCCAGATCGGTCAGCAGCGACACGCGTGGCAACAGAAGTGGTGCGCCGGCGTCGAAGATATCGCGGATGCGTCGCGCCATGCGGTGGGTGTTCACCACCAGTTCGACCCGGGCCAGCGCCTCGGGTGGCTGGCCTGCCATGCGTTGCAGCAGCCCGTCGATCAGCGCGCGGGGAAAATCCACTCCGCAGGGCAGGGCAAAGACACGCGGGGTGGCGCCCGGGTCAAACATGGGTATCCGCCAGCAGGGATTCGGCCAGCAAGGTTTCGGCCAGTGCGATCCCGTCGGGATGGCCGACGTCGCACCATTGGCCAGGGTATTCCAGCACGAAAAGCCGCCCCTGGGCCTGCATCAGATCCCAGACCCGGTTCAGGGAAAACGCCCGCTCTGGCACCTGATCCAGCAGTTTGGGGGAGATGATCTGCGCGCCGCCATAGATCAGCCCGGGACCGCGCGACATCACCCGCCCCTCGGCATCGCAGGTGAAATCCCCTGCCCCCTTGTGGCCAAGCGCGCGATCCGGGGCTATGCCGATCAGCAGCGCGTCCATCTGGCTCGCGTCCCAGGCAGCGCGCAGCATTTCCAGCGGGTTCGGTCCGGCCCAGATCGCATCACTGTTCAGGGTGAAAACCTCCCCCGGCCCCAGCAGCGGTAGCGCCTGACGCAGCCCGCCGCCGGTGTCCAGAATATCGGGCCACTCGACCGAGGTCTTGACGCCCAAGGGTGCCAGATGCGCCTCGAGCATCTCGGCCTTGTAGTGCAGGTTCGCCACCACATGGCCCAGCCCCAAGGGCCGGATCAGCGAAAGCGCATGGTCGATCAGGGGCCGACCGGCGACCTCGATCAGCGGTTTCGGGCGATCCTGTGTCAACGCCCCCATCCGGGTGCCAAAGCCGGCGGCGAACAGCAGGGCGGCCTGCGGGCTGCTGGGTCTGCGGCTGCGGATCATGCGGATTTCAACCTGTTCAGGGCTTCCGGCGTCGGTGCCGGCAGCGTCGCAAGCAGCAGATCCGCCACCGGGGCAAGGGCTGGGTGTTCCAGATCGCGCGTCAGATGCGCCCAGACCGCCGGGATCAGATCGACATAATGCGGTTTGCCATAATCGGTGGCAAGCCGGGCGAAGACCCCGAGGATACGCAGGTTACGCTGTGCCCCCAGCACGGCATAGGCGGTGCGAAAGGCGTGGTCGTCGACACCGGTTGCGTCGATGTAATGCTGCAGCATCGAAATCTCGATCCCCGCCGGAACATCGCGGCGGATATCCTGAAGCATAGACACCAGATCATAGGCCGGATGCCCCAGCATGGCGTCCTGGAAATCCAAAAGCCCGACCTGCGCCAGACCGTCACGGTCAGGCAGCCACAGCAGGTTTTCGGCGTGATAGTCGCGCAGGCAGACCACGTGGCGGCCGCCGGTGGTATCGGCCAAGATTCCCTCGAATTGTTCGCGGAAACGCGCCAGCTCCGTGCTGCCCTCGTCGCCCAGAATGCCCTTGCGGTACTTGCTGAAGGCGAGCCCGGCAAGATCGGCCATCAGGTCCGGCCCGTACTGGGCCAGCGGCAGCGGCTCGGCCGCATGCAGGGCCACTAGAACGTCGGTCGCCCCTTGATAGAGCCGCATTTCTAGCCCGGGATTGGTCTTCAGCACACGGGCGAACAGATCGTCGCCCAGATCCTCCAGCAGCAGGAACCCGGCTTCTGTGTCTTCGGCGAAGATCTCCGGCGCGCTAAGGCCGAGGTCGCGCAGATAGCGGCAGACGGTGACAAAGGGGCGCACGTCTTCGCCCTTTTCGGGCGGCGCATCCATCAGCACGGCGGTCTTGCCGGTACCGGGGTGGCGCAGCCGTTCATAGCGGCGGTTCGAGGCATCGCCCGCCAGCGGTGCGCGCAGGGCGTCGGTCCAGGCGGTGCCGTTCAGAAAGGTGGTGGCCAGGGGTGCGCGGTCAGTCATCGCGGATCTCTTCCAGTTGCGCCAGTCGCGCCGTCCAATCCGCATCGGTCCAGTCGAGCGTGAGGGCACGAGCGTCCTCGCTATCGCTGTCGGTGGCAAAGCTCAACCGCAAGGCGGTGGTCGGCGCCAGATCGCCCAGACGGTCGGGCCATTCGATCAGGCAGATCGCCTCTTCCATCGCCTGGGTCAGCCCCAGTTCCTCGACCTCTCCGGGATCGGTCAGACGATAAAGATCGGCGTGCCAGATCTCTCCGGCGCCGGTGTCATAGGTCTGTACCAATGTGAAGGTGGGTGAGGGCACATCCTCGGGCTCGACCAGCAGGGACTGGATCAGCGCGCGGGAGAAATGGGTCTTGCCGGCGCCGATCGCGCCTTCGAGCAGCAGGCAGTCGCCCGGACGCAGAAGCGCGCCCAGACGGGTGGCAAGGCTGGCAGTGGCCTCTGGATCGGGCAGGTGCAGGGAAACGGGAGGATGGATCATGGCGCCACAATGGCCGCGCCGCCCGCCGCCCGCAAGCGGGATCAATCGGCGCTGGGCGCCGGGGCCGGTACGGTCGCGGCTACGCGCCGGGCAAAGCGAACCATGGTAGCGCCCTTCTTGATCGGGCGGATGTGGCAATCGAGCATCCCGCCGCCCTTCAGCTCGGCCTCGGCCCGCCAGGGCGCGCGGCTTTCCCGGGTCGCGACGAAATCGCGCAGCTTGCCCCAGACCGGGGTGGGACGGCTGTGATCCTGCCAGTTGCGCATCGCGTCGGTGATGGTGAACTGGGCAAAGCTGCTGTCGGGATCGACCCCCCAGAGATCGCGATAGGGGGCGTTGCAGAAGGTCAGCGTGCCATCCGGTGCAAAGACCGCGATCGCCTCGTCCAGCGTATCGAGCACCGCCTGATTTTGCTCGAGCTCGGCACGGAAGCGGCGGGTCAGGGTGATTTCGGCGGTGATATCCTCGAACAGGAAGGCGACGGCGCCGTCGGGATGCGGCCGGCCACTGACCGAATAGACCGAGCCTGAGGGCAGCGACCAGGTTTCCTGATACTGCCCGTTCGCAGCGGCCTCGACCAATTGGGCCAGTCCCTGACGCCAGCTGTTGTAATCCTTTGGTTCTGGCATCATCGCGCTGTCGCGCAGCCGGTCGAAGAAGGTCATCAGGCTGGGACGCGACGAGAGGAAATCGGCCGGCAGCGATGTCAGGTCAATCAGGGCCGGGTTGAACAGGGCAAGTTGCCGGTTGCGGTCGAAGATCGCCAGGCCGATGGACAGCTGCGCAAAGGTCTTGGTCAGGGTCTGGACGAAATTGCGCTGCGCTGCCTCGGCATCGACCACGGCGTTCACGTCCATCGCATAGCACAGGCAGCCGGATTTCTGCGGGATCAGCCAGAGATCGTACCACAGTTTTTGATCACCCTCTTTCAAATCAATGGCCTGCCGCAGCTTGCGTTTTTCCGAAATCTCGCGGATCGGCAGATCGGGGAACAGCGGCTGGGCTGTGTCGGCATCGCGGCCGCGCACCTTGCGCACCAGTGCCGCATAAGCGGTGTTGCACCAGGTCACCTGACCGTCCAGGGTCAATCGCCAGGCTGGATAGGGTGCTGCGTTCGTCGCTGCGCGCAGGATATCGAGCTCTTGTTCGAGATGAGGCAGGTCGGCGACGGACAACGGTGCGCCGGCACGCAGATGCACCCTGGTGACCCCGTCGATCCATTCGCAGACCGCCTCGGACGGAGGTTCGCCGTCGAGCGAGGGGATCGACAGCCGACCGGCCTCGCGCACAAGGGCGGGATCGGCGGGAAAGGCCGGAAAGCTGGGCAGAAGCTGTCGCCGCACCTGCTGCCAGCTCACCCCGTCGTCGGGATCGCCGGTGATCGCCCGCCCGGTCGAGGTGGCTTCGATCAGCTCGGTGCCGTCGAAGATGAACACCGGATCGTCATTCAGAAATCCTCGGGGCTCCAAACTGTCGTCATAGGGCAGGATATCCTGCCTCTCTGCCCGGCGTGGTGCCAGCCAGAAGACTGCCAGTGAAGCACTGGCCAGACAGATCACCGCCAGAGCGGCCCAGTCGCCGATAGGGATGTCGTTCATATCAGGGCCCCCGCCGTTAACGCCATCGCCGGTCCGATGCTGCGGCGAAATGGTTATCAATATATTAACGACATTTTGGCGACAGTGCAGCCTGTCGTCGGGCTTCAGGGTTAATCAGATTTCGATGGGCTGGTTTTCCCCCAGAGGCAGGGCGAATTCTCCGTTCTGGGCGTCGATCTTGCTGCGGGGCCAGTCGACCCGGACGATGGCACCGCTTTGTTCCGCCATGGTATCGCGGTGCTGGTCGGGATCGCTGCCGTTGGCAAAGCTCAGGCTCGCCCCCGAGCGTTCCAGCAAGGTCTTGGCGATAAACAGGCCAAGCCCCATGCCCTCGTATTCCGGGCGGGTCTTGCTTTCAGGCTCCCCCTTGCGACGGCGCATGAAGGGATCGCCGATCCGGCCGATCACCTGCGGCGAATAGCCTTCGCCGTCGTCGAGGATGCGGATCCAGATCCTGTTGTCAGTCCAATGGGTTTCCACCCAGACATTGGCATGGGAGAAATCCACCGCGTTCTGGATCAGGTTGCGCAGCCCGTGGATCACTTCGGGCAGGCGCAGGATCGACGGCTGTTGCGGGCTGCCGCCGGGGCCGGGGCTTTCACTGAAATGCACCGTCTTGCCGCGATGTCGATGCGGTTCGGCCGCCTCTTGCACTACGGCGCTCAGTGGTGCCTGCCGCATCTGAAGATCGTCCTTCCCGGCGCGGCCCATGTTGCGCAGGATATCGCGGCAGCGGTCGGCCTGATCGCGGATCAGCTGGGCATCCTCGCGCAGATCGGGCTGATCGTCGAGCTCTTCTATCAGCTCGGCGCTGGTCAGTTTGATGGTGGCGAGCGGCGTGCCCAGCTCATGCGCCGCGGCGGCGACGACACCGCCCAGATCGGTCAGCTTCTGTTCCCGTGACAGCGCCATCTGGGTGGCGGCCAGCGCCTCGGACATCGATTCCATTTCGCTTTTCAACCGTTGCGAGTAGGCCCCCATGAAAACCGTGGCGATGATGATGGCCGCCCAGTTGCCGAAGACGAAGAGATCGGGAATGCGCAGCAAAAAGCCTTCCTGGGTGCGCAACGGTACGTGAAATTCTGCCAGCAGCGTGACCAGAAGGATCGCCATGCCGCCGACGATCAGCGTCGAGCGTAGCCCGAGTACGTTGGCCGAGACGGTGACGGGGGCCAGCAGCAGGATGGCGAAAGGGTTGTTCAGCCCGCCTGTGAGGTAGATCAGGAAGGCAAGCTGCAGCAGATCGAACAGCACCATCAGGAAGTTTTCGAATTCCGACAGCCGCTTGTTTTCAGGATAGAGCAGCATCGCCAGCAGGTTGCCGGCGGCGGAAATGCCGACGGCCAGCAGGCAAAGCACAAGATCAAGCTGCAGATGATACATCATCTGGGCGGCCGCGATGGCCCCCAGCTGGCCGGCGATCGCGACCCAACGCAGCAGGATCAGCGTGCGCAGCCTGATCCAGCCGCCGCGCTCCTGCCCGCGCCAAATGCCCACATTGGATTCCGACATGAAAGGTCTAAGTCTGTTGCATCGGCTCGGGATGGTGATAGGTCTCCCGGCTGCAAGGATCAATCATTGTTACGCAAAGGGCCCGTTATCATGACCCGCATCTATGCCATTATTGCCGTTGTCGTCGCTGCTGTCGGCTTGGGGGCGATTTGGTTCGTCAGCCGCCCGCTCGGGGGCGGCGACCGTTTCGCGCAATGCCGCTCCAGCCAGGTGGCCGGAGGCACGGCGCAGATCGGCGGGCCCTTCACCCTGATCAACTCAAAGGGCGAGACGGTGACCGACAAGGATGTGATCACCGGGCCGTCGCTTTTGTACTTCGGCTATACCTTCTGCCCCGATGTTTGCCCGCTGGACAATGCCCGCAATGCCGAGGCGATCGACATCCTGGAAAGCCGCGGCCAGATGGTGACGCCGATCTTCATCTCGATCGACCCAGAGCGCGACACCCCCGAGGTGGTCGGCGATTTCGCCCATAACCTGCACGAACGGATGATCGGCCTGACCGGCAGCGCCGAACAGGTGAAGGCGGCGAGCCAGGCTTACAAGACCTATTACAAGCGGCAGCCCGGCCAGGACGACGATTATTATCTGGTCGACCATTCTACCTTTTCCTATCTGGTGCTGCCGTTCGACGGCTTTGTCGAATTCTTCCGTCGCGACGCCTCTCCTGAGGCGATGGCGGACAGCATCGGGTGTTTTCTCGATAAAATGTGAAAAGATCGCCGGGGCTTCAGCGACTATTCCCTCAGGTTTTGGTTTGGCCCTTTGATCTTTTATTTCGTGGGGCTAATAGTGATATTCAACAAAACGAGAGCGATTGTTGGGGAATGAAAATGTCCGAGGCGGCACTGCAGGCAGAGATCGGAGCGGATAAATCCCTGCTTCTGGTCGACGATGACGAACCGTTTCTGCGGCGGCTGGCCAAGGCGATGGAAAAGCGCGGGTTCGAGATCGAGATGGCCGGATCGGTTGCTGCCGGCAAGGCGATCGCCACAGCCCGACCTCCGGCCTATGCGGTGGTCGATCTGCGGCTCGGGGATGGCAATGGGCTTGATGTGGTCGAAGTGCTGCGCGAGAAACGCCCGGACTGCCGGGTTGTCGTTCTGACCGGATATGGCGCCATCGCCACAGCAGTGGCCGCAGTCAAGATCGGCGCCACGGATTATCTGTCTAAGCCTGCCGATGCCACCGATATCACCAATGCACTTTTGTCCAACGGTGCGGCGCTGCCACCACCACCGGAAAACCCGATGAGCGCAGACCGTGTCCGCTGGGAGCATATCCAGCGGGTTTACGAGCTGTGCGATCGCAACGTGTCGGAAACCGCGCGACGGCTGAACATGCACCGCCGCACTCTGCAACGCATCTTGGCCAAGCGCAGCCCGCGCTGAAAGGACACCGATGTCCGATGAAAAGGGGCTCGGGCCCGAAAATCAGCCCTGGCCGGAAGGCGGCTGGTCGGAAGAAATCGTCTCGCTGAATGGTGCCATCGTGGTTCCTCCGGTTGAAAGCGGTTTTGTGCAGGCCGCCGGGGTTCTGGATGCCCATGGCCGTTATTGCCCGCATGGCGCGCTGTGGCGCAAGTATCGCCCGCTGACCACCGAACCCGAGCCTCCGGCCGAGGTCTCCGAAGCGTTATCGGGTCGTTGGCTCTGGGGTGGGGTGCTCTGGGCGCATTTCGGTCATTTCCTGGTGGAGAGTTCCTCTCGTCTCTGGGCGCTCAATGAGCTTGAGCAGCCGGTCGAGGGGATCCTGTTCATGCCCAAGCGCCCCGCGGTGGGCGATATGGTGCGCGGGTTTCAGCGCGATTTCGTCGACCAGATGGCGCCGAGTCTGCCGATCAAGGTGGCGACTGGCCCGACGCTGGTCGATGAATTGGTGGTGCCCGGACAGGGGTTTGGCCTGGGGGCGATCACCGCCGGCACCCGCAAGTTCCGCGATGCGATCCATCAGCGCTTTGCCAAGGATATCCGGCCCGAGGGGCCTGAGAAGATCTATATCTCCCGCTCTGCGCTCGGGCTCGGCAAGGGGGGGCTTCTGGGCGAGGAACGGCTGGAAGAGCTGTTGCAGGCGGAAGGCTATGAAATCTTCCATCCCCAGAACCATGACATCGCCACCCAGCTTGCCCGCTACAAGGCAGCGAAGAAGGTGATTGCGGCGGATGGTTCGGCCTTGCATCTCTTTGCCATGGTCGGCCGCGCCGATCAGCCGGTGGCGATGATCATGCGGCGCAAATCCGCTGCCAACAACTTGCTGGCCGCCAATGTGGTGCATTTCTGCGGGTCTGAGCCGGTGGTGATCAATGCGCTGCGCACTGAATGGGTGAAGGCGGAACAGAAGAAATCCAACCGCCTGTCCTTTGGTGAGATTGACCACGCGGTCCTGGCCCGGGTGTTGGGCCAGACCGGTTTCGTGCGCGAGGGGTTGAACTGGCCCACCCTGACCGAGGCCGAGCGCCAGCAAATCCTGAAAGACAAGGGGCTGGGCGGAAACGAGGATTTCGTCGAGTCACCGGAATATGTCCGGCTGCGGGTGCGGGCGATGCGCCAGGAACGTCGTGCCCGGCGCGCAGCGGCGAAAGAAGCCGCCGCAGATTAATCCAGCCGGGCCAGAAGATCGGCGTGTCGCGCGGTGAACTCTGCGCGCACCTCGACAGGGGGACGCAGCCGGATATCCAGCCCTTCCATCAATGCTGCATCGGGCTTGCCAAAAAACTTGTTGGCTTCGGCGGCGGAAAAACCGGCGATACGGGTCGCCTCCATCCAGGCGCTAATCCTGTCGGCGCGCTTGATCTGCCGCTTGACCGAGGCGGGGATCGCCGCCGGCAGGCCAAAGCGGATATGGATCGCCGCGGTCAACCGCGCGTCCAGATCGCCATAGCCAGAGCCCACCGCCGCCTTCACCGGGGAAATCATGTCGCCGATCACATATTCCGGCGCGTCGTGCAGCAGGGCCGCCAGCCGCCATTTCACCGGCGCGTTCGGCGCGATGCGACCGAACAGGGTTTCGACCAACAGCGAATGTTCGGCCACCGAATAGGCGTAATCCCCCCGTGTCTGCCCATTCCAGCGGGCGACGAAGGCCAGCCCGTGGGCGATATCGGCAATTTCGATATCCACCGCCGTCGGGTCGAGCAGATCGAGTCTGCGGCCGGAAAGCATGCGTTGCCAGGCGCGGGGCTGTTTCATGCGGGATTACCTTCACGGAGTCTGAACGGGGAGTCGGGTGCCGTTTATGTACCCTTTCCGTGCATCGGCGCAACGGGGCTTGGCTGAACCGGCCAGGCCCCGCTTGCCGCAAGCTTGTCCGCGGGCCCCACGAATGATATCTGGCGACAAGCTTGCTATTCAGGGAACCCGAATTCATGGCATCCGACTATATCGTTAAGGACATCGCGCTGGCCGACTTCGGCCGCAAAGAACTCGATATCGCCGAAACCGAAATGCCGGGGCTGATGGCCCTGCGTGAGGAGTTCGGTGAAGCGCAGCCGCTGAAGGGTGCCCGCATCGCCGGGTCGCTGCACATGACGATCCAGACTGCGGTTCTGATCGAAACGCTGGTGGCGTTGGGCGCCGATGTGCGCTGGGCGTCGTGCAACATCTTTTCGACTCAGGATCACGCGGCTGCGGCGATTGCCGCCGGCGGCACGCCGGTTTTCGCCATCAAGGGCGAAACGCTGGAAGAATATTGGGATTATGCCGACCGTATCTTCCAATTCGAGGAAGGCGGCGCCAACATGATCCTTGACGATGGCGGCGATGCTACGCTGTACATCTTGCTGGGGGCACGGGTCGAAGAGGGCGAAACCGATCTGATCGCCACCCCCACTTCGGAAGAAGAGGTCGCGCTGTTCGCCCAGATCAAGAAGCGGCTTGAGGCCAGCCCGGGCTGGTTCACCAAGCAGCGCCACATGATCCAGGGCGTTTCGGAAGAAACCACCACCGGCGTTCACCGCCTGTATCAGATGATGGAAAAGGGCCACCTGCCCTTCCCCGCCATCAATGTGAACGACTCTGTCACCAAGTCGAAGTTCGACAACAAATATGGCTGCAAGGAATCGCTGGTCGACGGTATCCGCCGCGCCACCGATACCATGATGGCCGGCAAGGTCGCCGTGGTCTGCGGCTATGGCGATGTCGGCAAGGGCTCGGCCGCGTCGCTGCGCGGTGCCGGCGCCCGGGTGAAGGTGACCGAGGCCGATCCGATCTGTGCCCTGCAGGCGGTGATGGACGGTTTCGAAGTCGTGCTGCTGGAAGACGAAGTCGCCAAGGCCGACATCTTCGTCACCACCACCGGCAACAAGGACATCATCCGCATCGAGCATATGCGCGAGATGAAGGATATGGCCATCGTCGGCAACATCGGCCACTTCGACAATGAAATTCAGGTCGCCGCGCTGAAGAACCACAAGTGGACCAACATCAAGGACCAGGTGGATATGATCGAGATGCCCTCGGGCGCCCGCATCATCCTGCTGTCCGAAGGGCGTCTGCTGAACCTGGGCAACGCCACTGGCCACCCGTCCTTTGTGATGTCGGCCTCGTTCACCAACCAGGTTCTGGCGCAGATCGAACTGTTCACCAAGGGCGAGAACTACAAGAACGAAGTCTATATCCTGCCCAAGCATCTGGATGAAAAGGTTGCGGCCCTGCACCTGGCCAAGGTCGGCGCCAAGCTGACCAAGCTGACGCCGGAGCAGGCTGCCTATATCGGTGTGAAACCGGAAGGCCCGTTCAAGCCGGAACATTACCGTTACTGATCGACGACCGTCAGGTCTTTGGAAACGCCCCGCACTGCGGGGCGTTTTCATGTTCGGCAGATGCCGCGAGGGAAGATATTTATTCCCGCTTTTCAGCTTGTTGAGAGAATGACGCAGCGGCGCGAAAAGATCGGCTGCCAGGTTACATAACCGACATATCACGGCAATGTGTCTGTTACCTGTCCCGCGTACCTCCGGCGCATCACGACATCCAAAAGGATATTCACGATGCGTCTCTCGCTTTCCGTTCTCGCTTTGGCCAGCGCCCTTGCCGCGCCTGCCATCGCGGAAGAAACCTTTCCCGCCACCCTGGCCGGGCATGCCTATATCCCGGCGCTGACCCTGATCACCCCGCCTGCCGACGCGCCGCGCGACACTTGGATTTCCGGCAAGTTCACCGGCAAGACCCGCAATGATCAGCCGATGAGCGTCATGGGCAATGTCGGCAAGGGCTATGGTGGTCACGACACCGGTATCGCGCTGCCGTTCATCGGCCAGCCGATGCAGGGCATGTCCGGTTTCGCCATGAACCTGGCCGAAGACGGCAGCATCTATGCGCTGACCGACAACGGTTTCGGCAGCAAGCGCAATTCCCCCGACGCGATGCTGTTCTTCCACAAGATGGCCCCCGACTTCGCCAATGGCACGGTCGAACGCCGCGATACCATCTTTCTGTCGGATCCTGACCATAAGGTGCCCTTCCGCATCACCTATGATGGCAGCAAGAGCCGCTATCTGACCGGCGCCGACTTTGATCTTGAGTCGATCCAGGTGCTGAACGGCGAAGTCTGGATCGGTGAGGAGTTCGGCCCCTATATCATTCGCGCCGGGCTCGACGGTGTGGTCAAGGCGGTCTACCCGACCATGCTGGACGGCAAGGAACTGCACGGCCCCGACACCTACAGCGTTTATGTCCCCGCCGAAGCCGGCAAGGATTATCAGGTGCAACGGTCCGGCGGCTATGAAGGCATGGCGCTGCAGCCGGGTACCGGCTTGCTCTGGGCGATGCTGGAAAAGCCGATCCTGGGCGAAGACGGCAAGCCTGAGGGCAACTTCCTGCGGGTCATCAAATTTGACACCAACAAGGCCGAATGGACCGGGGAAAGCGTGAAATTCGCGTTGACCGAAGGCGCCACTGCGATCGGTGACTTCAACTTCATCGACGGCACCCGCGCACTGGTGATCGAACGCGACAACGGTGAAGGCGATGCCGCCCGCGCCTGCGCCGACGGCGCCACCGATACCTCGGCCTGCTATCCGAAGCCGGCGAAGGTCAAGAACATCGTTCTGGTCGACACCGCCGATATCGACGCGGATGGTTTCATGCGCCGCATCGGCCATATCGACCTGCTGAACATCGCCGACCCGGATGGCAAGGCGTTGGCCGGCATGAAACCAGCCGAAGGTCCGTTCACCTTCCCGTTCTTCACCATCGAGGACGTGATCGCGCTGGACGATACCCATATCATCGTCGCCAACGACAACAACCTGCCGTTCTCCGGCGGGCGGGAGCCGGGTGTGGCCGCCAACAACGAATTCATCCTGCTGTCGGTGCCGGAACTGCTGGCTGCCAAGTAAGGTGGAAGACTGCAATGCGAAGGGGCGCCACGGGGCGCCCCTTTTGTCATCTTTCGTTGATTTCTGTCGGGATCAGTCTGGTGACACCCCAGCCAGGGTGCAGATATGGCGCCATTCCGCTTCGGTCAACGGTTGTACTGACAAGCGGGAATTCTTGACCAGTACCATATCGGCCAGCGCCGGATCCGCCTTGATCTGATCCAGCGTGACGGGGCGATCAACAGGCTCTAATGCACGAATATCGACGCATTCCCAACGCGGATCTCCGGCCTTGCTGTCGGGATGCACTTCGGCGCAGACCTCGATCAGCCCGACAATCGCCTTCTCGCTCTGTGAGTGGTAGAAAAAGCCCTTGTCGCCCAGCTTCATCGCCCGCATGAAATTGCGCGCCTGATAGTTGCGCACGCCGTCCCATTCCTCGCCCTCGGTCCCCTTGGCGACCTGATCGGCCCAGCTCCAGGTCGAGGGTTCGGATTTGAACAGCCAATAGGCCATCAGACCACTTTCTTCCATTCGATCAGCTCGACACTGTCGAAGAGGCCGGCCTTGGCATAGGGGTCGTTTGCGGCCCAGTCTTCGGCTGCGGCCATATCGGCGACGTCAAGGATCACCAGCGATCCAATCATGTCACCATCGACAATCAGCGGGCCTGCCTGCGATACCACGCCGGTCGCATCGAGATAGGCCAGATGTTCGGTACGGTTGTCCTTGCGGATTTGCAGCGCGCCGGCTTTGTCACGGGCGATGAGGGCGATCAGCATGTCATTCCTCCTTGAGGGGTCGGGTCAAAAGCGCGGTCATCGCCGCGTCGAGGGTGAGTTTTCCGTCCAATAGCCCGACCACACAAGCAGTGATCGGCATATCGAGGCCCATGGCCCGGGCCTTGGCATCTGTGGCATGGGCGGTGGCGGCACCTTCGACGGTGACGGTGGGGTCAAAGACCTCCCCCCGCCCCAGCGCCAGCCCCAGCCGGTAATTGCGCGACAGGGTCGAGGTGCAGGTGAGCGCCAGATCGCCAAATCCAGATAGCCCCGCCAGCGTATCCGCCTCTGCCCCCAGATGCCGCGCCAGCCGTTGCATTTCGGCATAGCCGCGGGTCATCAGCGCGGCGCGGGCACTATCGCCCAGCCCGGCGCCGATCACCGCGCCGCAGGCGATGGCGATCACGTTCTTCAACGCCCCGCCGATTTCCGCCCCCAGTGTATCGGTGGTGCGATAGAGGCGCAGATTGGCGGTATTCAGGCTCTGTTGCAGGGATTTTCCAAGATCCGGATCGGCGCAGGCCAGGGTCAGCGCCGTGGGCAGCCCCATGGCGATATCGGCCGCGAAGCTGGGTCCGGTCAGCAGTGCATGGTGGGCCTCGGGCAGCGCCTCGCGCATCACCTCGATCGGGCCAAGGCCGGTGGTCAGTTCGATCCCCTTGCAGCAGGCGACCAGTACCTTGCCGGTCAGCTCGGCGCGATGGGCATCCAGCATCCGGCGCAATTGCTGCATCGGCACCGCCAGCAACAGGACGCGGTTTTGCGCCGCCTGCTGCAGCTCCGACGTCACATTGAGGTTTTGGGGCAAGGGCATCCCGGGCAGGCGGCGGGCGTTTTCACGACTTTCCGCCATCTCGGCCACATGGCCCGCATCCCGGGACCAGAGCGTCACCGCCCCCTTCCCCGCCAGCGAAATCGCCAGGGCCGTACCGAAGGCCCCGGCGCCGAGGACGGAAACACTCATGCCTTGGCCCCCTTCTTGCCACCGCCAAGAAGCGCCGGACTGGTATTGTCGAGCGGCCAGCGCGGCCGGGCCATCAGGGTCAGATCATCACGTTCGCCCTTGGCGAAGCGTTCGATCCCGGCATAGGCGATCATCGCCGCGTTATCGGTGCAAAGCTTGAGCGGCGGCGCGGTGAAGCGCACGCCCATCTCGGTGCAAACCGTCTCTAACCCGGCACGAATGGCGCCATTCGCCGCCACGCCACCGGCCACCGCCAGTACTGGATCGGCAGGGTTTTCCGCCAGATAGATCCGCAGCGCCCGGCGGGTCTTTTCCGCCAGCACATCGACGATCGCCTGCTGGAACCCGGCGCAAAGATCGGCGCGGTCGGCGCGCGTCAGCCCGCCCTTTTCGGCGACGATCTGGTCGCGGGTGCGCAACAGCGCCGTCTTGAGGCCCGAGAACGAAAGGTTGCAATCGTCGCGGTCCAGCAGCGGGCGCGGAAACCGGAAATGCCTGGGATCGCCCATCTTCGCCTCGACCTCGACCGAGGGGCCGCCCGGTTGCGGCAGGCCCAGCAGCCGGGCCGCCTTGTCGAAGGCCTCTCCCGGGGCGTCGTCGATGGTGCCGCCGAGGCGGGTGAACTCCTCCGGTCCCTTGGCGATCAGATATTGGCAATGCCCACCGGAGACGAGGAGGATCAGATAGGGAAAGCCCACGCCGTCGGTCAGCCGCGGGGTCAGCGCATGGCCGGCCAGATGGTTGACGCCCACCAGCGGTAGCCCTGTCGCCGCGGCGATGCCCTTGGCGCACATCACCCCGGCCAGCACGCCGCCGATCAGCCCGGGGCCGGCAGTAACCGCCACGGCGTCCACATCCGCCAGCGCCAAGCCGGCGCGTTCCAGCGCCTCGGTCACGCAAAGGTCGATCTTTTCGGCATGCGCCCGCGCCGCGATTTCGGGCACCACGCCGCCGAAGGCACTGTGCAGCTCGGTCTGCCCGTAAACCACGGAAGAGAGGATATGCGCCCCCTGCCCGTCCCGCCGCACCACGGCGGCGGCAGTATCGTCGCAGCTGCTTTCCAGCCCCAGAATGGTGATCGCGTCCGCCATGGCCCCGGCCGTTGTCTTGTTTCCCTGCCGCAGGTAACACTCCGTCAGCCGCCAAACAATCCCGGGGCCCAAATGACGATCCTTCTGATGACCCGCCCGCGTGCCGAGGCCGAGGCTTTCGTCGCCGGCCTGCCCGGGGAGCTGCGCTCCCGGCTGACGCCGGTCTACAGCCCGCTGATGACGATCGTGCCACTTGGGGTGGATGTGGACACCGCTGGGATCGGCGGGGTCATCTTCACCTCGGCCAACGGGGTGGCCTGTGCCGGGCCCGGGGGCGATCTGCCCGCCTATTGCGTCGGTGTGAAGACTGCCCGGGCCGCACAGGCGGTCGGCTGGCAGGTGATATTGACCTGTCCCGATGCCGAACATCTGATCGCCGCGCTTTCCGATCTGGTGCCCGAAGGGCCGCTTTTGCATCTGCGTGGCATGCACAGCCGGGGCGATATCGCCGGACGGCTCAGCGCGCGGGGGATCGAAACCCGGGCCCTGCCGCTTTACGATCAGCGCCTCGAACCGCTCAGCGAGGCGGCGAAGGGGGTGCTTGCCGGGACGGAGCCGTTAATTGTGCCGTTGTTCTCCCCTCGAACGGCGCGACATTTTGCCGAAATTTTCGCCGGCTGCGCGCCGCTTTACCTGGCCCCGATCAGCCAGGCCGCGGCGAAAAACGTTGAAAACATGGAGGCTGCGGCTGTCGAAGTGGCGAAAACGCCGGATTCGCCGGGGGTTGGCGTGGCTGTCGAACATCTGGCCGCCGTGGCGTGCCGGGTTGAGGGGCCGGACCGCGCGCAGTAGGGTGCGACAAGCGCATAGCGTCTGATTATTTCATTGTGAATCGGAGGGGATTTCAGGGTGGCCGATAAGACCGATCCGAAACCTGAGCTTGAGACCGAGGGCAAGCCGAAGGTCGAGCCTGGCATCGAAACCGGAACTGGCAGCGATCAGACCGGGGAACAGGCCGGCGAGACCTCCGATACGGAGATTGACGCCGGAGCGCTGAGAGAAGAGTCGTCTTCCGAAGCCGAAGCCGAAGCCGAAGCCGAAGCCGAAG